>JBFXBS010000002.1:310366-628664 GCA_050182995.1 Phycisphaerales bacterium
AACGTCCTCCCTCGCTCGTGCCGCCCCCGGGCGGGCACGAGGCGCCGTCGGGCGTGAGTGCGTCGAGCTCTTCGCCCGGCGATCCGAGGCGCATGAACACGCCCACGACGTCGAAACCCTGCTGTTGAAGCAGGGCGGCGGCGACGGACGAATCGACGCCGCCGGACATCGCGCAGAGCACCTTGGGCTTGGCTCCCTGTGAACTCACACGATGATGGTAGGGTTCGCCCGAGAGACTTCCGGCCGCCCGAACTCCGCTTATTTCGCTCTCTCCCGGGACCGCGATCGCTATGGCTGCTCGTCGTCCGGCGATCCCTCCTGCACCACGGTCACGCCGAGGAATGCGCTCACCCGCTCAGCCAGGTTGCAGACGCGCTGGACGTTCGAGTCGCGGACCTCGTCAAGCGTGAACGCGCGCCGTGGCGACACGAGCCGGAGCCGGGCGCGACACACGTTCACCGGAAACCCCCGTCCGCCGCCGCGAGATTCCTGCGAGTACTCGACCGACACGCTGTCCACGCGCGCCAGCTCGAACGCCTTCCGCTCTTCCCGCCCGATCACGCGATACCACGTGCGAAACACGCCTTCGCCCGTCGCCTTGTCCAGTTCGAGCGACTCCCGTTGCAGCGCGGCCATGAACCCGGCACCGGTGAGCAACCCGATCACTCCGATTCCCACCAGCGGCCCGATCGACAGCCACCACGGCCCTCGCGATATCGCGTTGAACGCGACCATCGGCAAGACGACCCACCCCGTCCCGCAGATGGTCACCAGCACGAGCACCCACGGCAGCCCGAGCACGACCCCGTACAGCCGAAGCACCCGTCCATCGTCGTGCACGATCTTCACCTCGAACTGTTCGCCGCCCGCTCGCCCAGGTTCCGGGATCGCGGATCGTTCTCGCCGGCGATCATCGGTCGATGGCTGCGTGCCAGGAACGCCTCGCGGATGCTCATGTCGGGCCGGCCGGAGCCGCGGGGCAGGCCGTCGACCTCGGGGGTTCGGCGGAAGAGCATGAACAGCCCGGCGCACATGAGCGGGACGGAGAGCATGGCGATCGACGCCTGCGTCGCCACGCGTGCCGAGACCTCGCCGGAATCTTTCAGCCCTTCGCCGATCCACCCGATGAGCACGTTGCCGATCGCCGTGGCGCCGAAGGCGGCGACGTTGACAAGCGCCATCACGCGGCCGCGCATCGCGTCGCTCACGAGGTGCTGCATCACGGCCCACGACTGGTTGAACGCCCAGATCCAGAAGAATCCGCAGACGAACATGGTGAGGTACCCGGCCCAGAGGGTCGAGGTGGCGGCGAACGCAGAGATCGACAGGCCCGCGCCGAAGACCGAGAGCGGAATGAAATGATGCCGGGGATACCACGCGGGGATGTGACGCAGAGCGAGAAACCCGGCGACGGCGCCGAGGCCCTGCACCGCCAGCAGGCATCCGCCCGCCCACTCGCCTTCGCTCCCGGTGACGCCGAAAACATCGATCACGAACAGCGGCAGCACGCGCACGAGCGGGGCGGCGAGCAGGCTCATGAGGGCCATGGCGATGAACACGGCGAGCGGTCCGCGATTGCGGAAGACCCATCCGGCGGCACGCTCAATCTGCACCCAGGGGTGGCTCCCGTCGGAGCCGCGCGCGGGCGCATCGGGCGTGGTTGTCGCAACCAGCGCCACCAGGAGAAAGCTCAAGGCGTTGCCGACAAACAGCGGCGTCGTGCCCCATTGGGCCATGACGAGCCCGGCGAGCACGGGGCCCATCACGCGCGTCAGGTTGAACTGCACACCGTTGAGCGTGATGGCGGCGGTGAGTTCCTCGCGCGGCACGAGCCGGGGCGTCAGCACCTGCCACGCGGGCATGTTGAACGCGACCACGATGCCGTTGATGATCGAGAGGAAGACAAGCGGGACAACCACGCCCGGAGCGCTCTCCGCGTGACAGAACCGCGCAATCGGCAGGTACAGCGGCTCGGCCCAGTCGGGCATCGGGAAATCGAGCGCGGCAAGAACCGCGACGGCGGCCGCGACCAGCATGAGCAGCGACTGCGTCATGATGAGCAGGCGCTTCTGGTTCACCCGGTCGCAGACGAGGCCGCCCACGAGCCCGAAGAACATGATCGGAAAGAGTTGAGCGGCTCCGAGATACCCCATGGCCTGCAGCGATCCGGTCTTCTGAGCGACCAGCCACTGCATCCCGAATAGCTCCATCCAGCCCCCGATGTTCGAGGTCATCTGGGCCAGGAGCATGTTGCGGTAGTGCGAGTGACGAAGGACGGCGAACGGGGCCGCCGAGCCATGCGGAACACGGTCAGGCGGTGCGGGAGCGTGTGCGGCATTGGGGGGCAAGCCCGCGGACGGACTCTCGGGCTCGTCGAGGCGTGATTCGGGCTCGCCGACGGAAGCTTCGGGCACGGTGTGCTGCGCCGGAGGGGCGGCGAGCACCGGGGCTTCACCAAGGGCGCCGGGAAGCGCGTTGGCGGCTGGGTTGTGCGTCTGCCCCGACACGCGGACTCCGTTCCTGCGGGCGGCCGGCGCCCGCTCGATCAGACCGCGGGCGATCGCTCCTGTCCTGTTCGGGGCCTGCTGGGCCGGGCGACGGTCAGGCGAGTTTCCCGGGTCGACAGCGATGCTATGCACAGGATGCGCGCCAGTGGACGATCCGCCGCGCCGCGACGACGGATGTGCCCCGGACGGGCGAGGTTCGGGCACAGGACGCTACGCTTGCGGCTCATGTCGACCTCGTACATCACCACCCCGATCTACTACGTCAATGACCGCCCCCACATCGGGCACTGCTACTCGACGCTCGTGGCGGACATCGCCGCTCGGTATCAGCGGCTGTTCGGTCGGGAGGTGTTTCTCCTGACCGGGACCGACGAGCACGCCGACAAGGTCGTGACGAGCGGGGCCAGGCACGGGTGCTCGCCGATCGAGTGGGCGGACCGCAACGCCGCGGAGTTTGTGAAGGCCTTCGCCCTCATGGGCTTTCAGTACGATGATTTCATCCGTACGACGCAGGAGCGGCACAAGTCGAAGGTGCTCCGGTACATCGGCGAGCTTCAGACCCGCGGCGACATCTACCTGGGTGACTACGTCGGCTGGTACGACGAGTCGCAGGATGAGTATCTCACCGAGACCGTGGCCAAGGAGAGCCCGCACGGGCCGTACACCAGTCCGGTGACGGGCCGGCAACTGGTGAAGAAGACGGAGAAGAACTACTTCTTTCGCCTTTCGGCGTATGCGTCGCGCCTGCGCGAGCACATCGAAGCCAACCCCGAGTTCATTCAGCCCGACGCGCGCCGGAACGAAGTGCTCGGGCGCCTGCGCGAGGGACTGCAGGACGTGCCCCTGTCGCGGCCGATCACCGACGACCCGGCGACGCAGTGGGGCATCCGCATGCCGGGCGACCCGAAGCAGCGCGTGTACGTCTGGATCGACGCGCTGTTCAACTACCTGAGCGCGGTCGATGAGCCGGGGCGGGTGGATTGGTGGCCGCCGACGGTGCACGTGATGGCCAAGGACATCCTCTGGTTCCACGCGGTGATCTGGCCGTGCCTGCTCATGGCGCTGGAGCGGGCGCTGCCGCGGCAGGTGTACGCGCACGCCTACTGGGTGCGCGAGGGGAAGAAGATGTCGAAGTCGCTGGGGAACTTCGTGGACATCGACCTGCTCGGGGCGTACGTGGCGAAGTACTCTCGCGATGCGGTGCGGTACTACCTCGCCGCCCAGGGTCCGATGTACGCGACCGACGCCGACTTCAGTCACGCGCGATTCGTGGAGGTGTACAACGCGGATCTCGCCAACGGCATCGGCAACGCGACGAGCCGCGTGGGCAACATGATCGTCAAGTATTTCGACGGGTGCTGTCCCGACCCGAAGGGCGTAAACGAGCACGCGGGGTTTGACTGGCCGGCGATCGTGCGCCGGCACGTCGAGTCGTGCATCGCCAAGGCCGACGCGATGGACACTCCCGGCGCGCTCGCCGAGGGCGTGGCCCTGTCGCGGCAGGTCGATGCGTACATCAACGCAACCGAGCCGTTCAAGCTCGCCAAGAGGCTCGACGCCGAGCCGGGCGCCAGAGACCGCCTCGCGGCGATCCTCTACCACTGCGTCGAGGCCCTGCGGACGGCGACGCTGCTGCTCTCGCCGGCGATTCCGGATGCCGCGGCCCGGGTGTTTGCCAACTGGTCGTGCGCGCCGATCGACCCAAAGGCCGGCGACACGCTCGCGCACGTGACGGCGTGGGGCGGCGCCCACGCGCTCAAGCCCGGCGCGCCGATCGCCAAGGGCGAGCCGCTGTTCATGCGCGCCGATCCGGCGGAGGCAGCGCCGGCGGTTTCGAGCGCGTAAGAAAGCCCCACGTCGGGGAGGCATTCCGACGCAGGGCCTTGGCAGGGGCTGGGAGCGAGGGCGGTCTCCTCCATCCGCCCTCACTGTTGTCCTTCAAGCTTCCGATTCGACCCGCCCCGACGCAAGGGATGCGCCGCCTCCGCCCGGAAGCTGTGCGGCGTGCGCCGCGCGATGGGCATAAACTCGGTCCTCCGTGCCCGGCTCGCGCTCCAAATCACGCCATTCTCGGACCCGATCCGGCTCGTGGCACCGGGCGGTGTTCCCCGGTTCCTTCGACCCCATCACGTTCGGGCATCTCGACGTCATCGCGCGCGGCCGCGCGATCTTTGACGAGCTGATTGTCGCCGTCGGACGCAACCCGGGGAAGGACACCCTCTTCACCGCCGGCGAGCGCGTGAAACTTGCGGAAGAGCTGGTTGCGCAGCTCGTACGGCGCGAGCCTGATCTCGCGCCTGTGCGGGTGCTCGCGTTCGAGGGCCTGACGGTCGATTTCGCCCGGCGCGAGGGCGCCACGGTGCTCCTCCGCGGGATTCGAAATCTCTCCGATCTCCAGAACGAGGTGCAGCAGGCCGTCACCAACCGCGAGGTCGCCGGGCTCGAGACGGCGTTCGTCGTCGCCGGGCAGAGCTTTGCGTATTCGTCGTCGAGCCTCATCAAGCAGCTCACGGCGATGGGGCGCGACCTGCATCCGCTGCGCAAGGTCGTGCCGCCGCTGGTGGCGCGGGCGCTGGCGCGCAAGAAGCGCGAGCGCCATCCGGCGCTGCTGCGGCTGATGGATCAGAAGGACGCCGCGGCGGAGTCGTAGCGAGCGGACTTGAAGGGCACGCATGAACGCCGACCTGCGGATCATCTCGATCGGAACGCTCGCGGCACACCCGCTGTGGGGCGAGCGAGCGCCCGTGCGCACCGGCCACGCGACGTGCACGCTGCTCCGCGCGGGCGACGTGGTGATGCTCATCGACCCGGGCCTGCCCGATCGCGCGATGGTGCAGCGCCTGGCCGAGCGGGCGAACCTCGCGCCCGAAGCCGTCACGCATGTCTTTCTGACGAGCTTTCACCCCGACACCCACCGGGGCATCGCCCCGTTCGAGCGCGCGACGTGGCTGGTGAGCAAGCCCGAGCGCGAGGGCGTGGGTGTTCCGCTCGTCACGGCGCTCCGGCATGCCATGGAGCAGGGGAACGCCGAGCTGCACGACGCCGTGCGCAGCGAGGTCGCCATTCTCGAACGCTGCGAAGAAGCGCCCGAATCGCTCGCTGAGGATGTCGACGTGTTCCCGCTTCCGGGCGTTTCGCCCGGGATGACCGGCCTGCTCATCGGCGGGCGCGAAAGCACCACGCTGATCTGCGGCGACGCGCTGCCCACCGTCGAGCATCTGGCTTCGGGGCGGATCGTGCCCTGGGCGAGCGACCTCGAAGCGGCCAAGGCGAGTTTCGCCGAGGCGATTGAGATTGCCGACTTCCTCGTGCTCGGGCGCGACAACATCGTGCCCAGTCCGGGGGGTCAGCATGGTGGCGTGGAGCAGTTCGACCCGGGTGAAGTTGAGCCGGACGAGCTCGAAGAGCCGGATGAGCCCGACGCCGGACATGCCGACGATGATGACGAGTGATCCGAAGCGGGTCGGTGCAGAGCGCGAACCGGGGCGAGACGCGGCGCCGCGGGGCGAGCACGAATCGTTCTGGACGCGTTCCAAGCGCTGGTCAACCAACCGGCTGCTCCGCGGCCTGCCCGAGTGGCGCCTCTTTGAGGACGAAGCGACCCGCGCATCGGCGGTCGAGCGAATGGACGCCGAGATTGATCGATCCAGCGTGTTCTCGTGGAGCGTGATCGCAGTCTCGATCGCGGCGACCGTTCTCGTGAACGCATCGTTCGCGCTGGTGCCCATCATGGCCCGAGGAACGGGCCTGATCACCGGCAAGACGCCCCTCTGGCTCACGCTCGGCGTGATCGCCGTGATCGTGGCCCTCGGCGTGGCGTGCGTGCTGTGGGCGTGGCGCCGCGGGGTGGCCAAAGGTCATCCGCCGGCATCTCGTGGCCGCGGGAGTGCCCGTGTGCCTGCGCTGCGGCTACCCGCTGCGCGGCCTGCACGCGGGGCGCTGCCCGGAATGCGGAACGGACATCGACCCGCGCGTGCGCGAAATGCTGGCGGTCGGCGGTCCGGGCGGCCAGCGCGGCACAGGCGCCGGCGGCCCGCCGGAGCGATCGTGATTTGCCCGTTCACCCGCGCATGAGTCGCGCCATCCGCGCGAGGTGGTAATCATCATGGTCGCACGTGAAAGCGATGGCGTCGACGAGCCGCATCGGCTGGTTCAGGCGCGGGTGGATCGACACGCGTGCCCAGTCGGCGTCACCCAGGCGTTCGAGCCGCGCGACCACGCCGAGACGCGCGCGTCGAAAGGCCGCGAGCAGATCGGCGGCGTCGCGATCGCCGTGACCCGCGGCGTGCGTCGCGGCGTTGGTCATGTCGGCGGCGCTCAGGCGCTCGGCGCCTGCGAGATAGTCATCGAGCCGGCGCTCCCAGAGCGGTTCAAGATCGAGGAGATGCCCGATGTTCTCGAGGATGTTCCACTTGCCGCGCGAGTCATGACGCGTGAGCACATCGCGCGAGAGCCCGCGGACGCGCTCTTCAAGCCGCACCGGCGTGCCGCGATAGCGTTCGAGAATCTCCGGATGCTTCGCGACCGGAAAATCAAACGTGAACGTCCGCTCAACCCAGGGCCATGTGCTCATGATGGGCTCCCCATTCCTCCGCTCGACCGGCCCGCGCGGTGTGCCGTGTGTCTACCGATCCACGCCGGTCTTTTCGCTCGGCGGGCTGAAGACATCCCAGATTTCCGTGTCCTCGAGCGCCGTGCACGAGTGCGGCACGTCCGGCGGCAGGTGCAGCAGCTCGCCCGCACCCACCGTCACGCGGCGCTCCTTCGGCGTCCCCTCGTGCAGGACAAACTCCGCCCGCCCGGACATCACGCACACCATCTGCTCGTTGAAGTGCGCGTGCGACGGGAGGTCGAAGCCCTTTAAAAGCCTGACCCTGGAGATCATCACGTGCGCGCCGATCACGCGCTGCCGAGTGATCTTCGGCATGGGCGTGTCCGTCGGCAGGTTCGACCAGGCGAGAACGCGGGCGTCGACGGGGGATGTGGGCATGAGAGCGTTCCTTTTTCAGCGTCGGTCAATGCGCATTCAGCGCAGCGCCCCCTCCAGATCCCCGATCAGGTCCTCGACATCCTCGATCCCCACGCTCAGCCGGACGAGCCCGTCGCTGATGCCCAGGGCCGCGCGGTTCTCCGGCGGGACGCTCGCGTGCGTCATGATCGCCGGGTGCTCGATGAGCGACTCGACGCCCCCGAGGCTCTCGGCAAGCGAGAAGAGTTTGACGCGCTCGAGGAATCGCCGCGATTCGCCCAGGCCGCCCTTGAGCGTCGCCGTGATCATCCCGCCGAACCCGCTCATCTGGCGCTTGGCGATCGCGTGCTGCGGGTGGCTGGCGAG
The DNA here is from genome assembly GCA_050182995.1 of Phycisphaerales bacterium. Classification (GTDB taxonomy): domain Bacteria; phylum Planctomycetota; class Phycisphaerae; order Phycisphaerales; family UBA1924; genus JAEUIX01. Next base: position 318,209 of record JBFXBS010000002.1, read on the forward strand.
CCCGGGATAGATGACCCGTTCCACCCTTGCGTGCTTCTCCAGCCACTGCGCGATCCGCATCGCGCTCTGACCGTGTCGCTCCATCCGGACGTGCAGCGTCTTGGTCGAGCGCAGCAGCAGGAAGCAATCCATCGGCCCCGGCACCGCTCCGACCGCGTTCTGCAGGAACCGCAGCTTCGCCGCCAGGTCGTCATGGCTCGTGACGAGCGCCCCGCCCACCACGTCGCTGTGCCCGCCGAGGTACTTCGTCGAACTGTGCATCACCACGTCAGCCCCGAGGCTCAGCGGCGTCTGCAGGAACGGCGTGGCAAACGTGTTGTCGACCACCGTGATCGCCGAGCGCCCGCCGCTCTTGGCGAGCTTCGCGACCGCGGCGATATCAATGACCTTGAGCATCGGGTTTGTCGGCGTCTCGATCCAGACGAGCTTTGTCCGGGGCGTGAAGGCCCGCTCGGTGGCGCCGAGGTCGGTCATGTCGACGCGCGTGAACGCGATGCCCTGGTGCCTGAAGACCTTGTCGATGAGCCGGAACGTGCCCCCGTAGACATCGTCGCAGAGCACGACGTGGTCGCCGCTGGTAAGCGTGTGGAGCACGCAGTCGATCGACCCGAGGCCCGAGGAGAAGCACAGCCCGTGCTTCCCGCCTTCGAGCGAAGCGAGATTCTGCTCCAGCGCCGTGCGCGTCGGGTTCTTCGAGCGGGCGTAGTCGTACCCGTCCTTCGCCACCCCCGGCGACGCCTGCACATACGTGCTCGTCATGTACACCGGCGTCATGATCGCGCCGGTCGTCGGGTCAGGCTGCTGCCCGGCATGGATGGCGCGCGTCCCGAAGCGGTGGGCGGCGGAACCGGCGGTCGATTCGTGGCTCATGGTCCGCAACGGTATGGGCGGTCGCGCCCCTCGGGTACTTCGATCTCCGCGCCGAGCAGGTGCCGCGGCTCGGGGTCGCGCTACGCCGCCACTTCCGACTCGATCGCATGGTCGGCCAGGTACCGCAGCAGGTCGCGCCCGGTCACGATCCCCACGCAGTGCCCGCGGTCGTCGACGACGGGCAGGCAGTTCAGGTTGCGCTCCAGCATGAGGTGTGCGGCGTCCCGCACCGGCATCGTCGGCGGCGCGGTCAACAGCCGCCGCCCCATGATCTGGTGCGCCCGCCGGCGCAGCAGGAACGCGTCCTGGGCCCGCTCGTTGATCTTCCCGATGAAGGGGCTCAGGTTGCGCAGCAGGTCGTGATTCGAGACCACGCCCACCGGGCGACCCTTGTCGATCACCAGCAGGTGGTGAAACCCGTGCTCTTCGAAGAGTTCGCGCACCCGTTCCAGGCTCTCGTCGGCGGAGATCGTCACCACCTCGGTCGTCATCACCTGTTGGAGTTGCATGTGACTCCTCCCTCCTCGTGAACCGGCGACTCCGCCGGTGCAGGAGGTATCGGCGTGCCCCGGCATCGTCCCCGCCGATGGTTGAGCGCGAGTGTCAACCCGAGGCCAAAAGCCCCCCCAGCGTGCCATCGAGACGGCTCAGATTCACGGAGGGCGTCCGAGAACCGGGGCGAAGAGTGGGGGGCGGGGCGCAGGAGAGGTGGCGGACGAGTGGAGCCCGCGTCAATACACGCGTTCGAGCTTCGCGCCGGGATAGAACCGCGCCAGCATGCTCTGCCAGGTCTGGCCCTTCTCCGCGAAGCCCTTGGCGCACCACTGGCACATGCCCACGCCATGGCCGAACCCTCGACCGCTCAGCCCGACGCGGTCACCCGCGATCACGACTTCCGCGTCGCTGGAGGGCACGCGGCTCTGTGCCGTGATGGCCGGTTGGCCCGGCGTCTCGAAGTTCGCCGCACGACGCAGTTCCTCGCCCGTGATCAGGATCGACTGCCCGCCCGGCTGAACGATCAGAAAGCTGTTGGTCCGGCCCGAACCGTTGACCCCCGCGGGCCGGATGCTGTCGATGCCCGAGAGGTTCTTCAGCGGCGACCCGTGGTATCGCCCGAACGCGCGGAACCGCTCAACCAGTTCGCGCGTGCCGCGCGTGACCGACCATCGATACGACGGCGACTCGGTGCACGCGTGATCGCGCGTGGAGCCCTGGATCGGTCCATCGAGGTTGAAGAGCATGTCGCCGGTGGAAGGCCACGTGTCGCGCGCCGAAGCGGGACGCCCGCCGCATGTCGATGAGAAGTAGGCACGCATCGGGTGCCCGCGCCACGAGAGGATGACCCCGCGTGTCTCGGCGACGGCACGCGACGCAAGCGGGTTGTCGGCGTTGCCAAAGGCCTGGTCGCGCTCGCCGCTCTCGACATCAAACGGCAGCCGCGCCGCGCGGGCACGGGCACGCTCCGAGAGCGCGTAGCTCCGGGCCGCAACCGCCTGCGCCTGGTACGCCGAGAGCGGCCAGCCCGAATACATCTCCGCCGCGACCACGCCGCGCAAGTAGTCCTCGAGCGGCAGGCGATCGATCACGTCAAAAGTGGACAGCGAACCGTCGGTGCGCGCGGTGAGCGTTACGATGCCGGGGTAGGACTTTCCGTTGACGATGACCGGGCTTGCGCTGGCCGCACCGGCGTTTCGGCTCCAGGTCGAATCGCCTGTGCGCCCGACCACCGGCGACCCCGCGACGACGCCGGCGACTTCCGGCGCTGCGCCGACGAGCCCTTCCTCCGCCGCAAAGGCGACGATCGCCGAGCGATTGAATCGAGCCACGAGGCGGCTCGCGTCGGTGAGCTCCCATCCGTTCGGCCCGAGGACCGCCCGAACGGGCGCCGTCATGCGGGCCGGGGGCTGCATCGAGCCCAGCGGCGCGACCCACACCATGCGCGAGAGGCTCGACACCGCGACCAGGTCGGTCTGCGCAAGGAGCCGAACGAGCATCTCGGGTTCGCCCGCCACGCCGGGAGCGATTCCTCGAGGAATCGCCGCGCTCGCCCCGCGCGTCGCACCTGCCGGTTCGCCCGCGCGATCACCGATCCGCGCGTCGGTTCCGCCGCACGAGCCCAGGAAGGTTGTGCCGACAAGCGCCGCGACAAGTGCAGCGGCATGGCGGCCGCGAACAGAGCGAAGTGTCCAACTGGTCATAGTGTGGGTGGTATCGGTCAATCCTGCGCGAACGCGCCAAACTTTGTCCGACCCGCTTTCGGCGCCACGCCGCACGCCGCTACCGTTCGCTTCATGCCCTGGTTCGACGCCCACCTCGATCTGGCCATGCTCGCCGAGCTTGGACGCGACATGGAGCAGGATCCATCGGCCTGCGGCGGGCCTGAACTCCCCGCCGCCGTCACGTTTCCCTCCCTCGCCGAGGGCGGTGTCACGCACTGCCTGGGCACGATCTTCACCGAGGCCGACGGCAAGCCGAGCGAGCCCCACGCATACCCCGCGGGCGACGCCGAGGCCGCCAACCAGGCCGGCCTCCGCCAGCTCAAGCGTTACCAGGATTGGGACCGCCCGCACCACTACCGGCGCCTCGCCGCCGCGAGCGGCGAGCAGCCCCCGCCGCCCGATCCGCGCTTGTCGCCCAATCTGCTCGTGCTCGTCGAGGGGGCGGACCCGATCCTCGAGCCCGCCGACCTGGGCGAATGGCGCGAACGCGGCGTCGTGGCCATCGGCATGGCCTGGTGGAAGCCCTCCCGATACGCCGGCGGCAACGGCACCGACCTCGGCCTCACCGACCTCGGCCGCGCGCTCGCCCTCGAGATGGACCGGCTCGGCGTCGTCCACGACGCCTCCCACCTCTCCGACCGCGCCTTCTGGGAACTCTCCGATCGCACCGACCGCCCGATCATCGCCTCGCACTCCAACTGCCGCTCGCTCGTCGGCGGCGGCAGCCGCGGCGAGAACCAGCGTCATCTGCACGACGATCAGATACGCGAAATCGTCCGCCGCGACGGCGTCATCGGCATCAACCTGTTCTCCAGGTTCCTGCGCCCGGCCGCCGACACCGATGCCCCCACCCGCGCGACCATCGACGACTGCGTGCGGCACATCGAGCACGTCTGCCGCCTCGCCGGCGACCGCGCCCATGTGGGCCTCGGCTCGGACATGGACGGCGGATTCTCCGCCGCCCGCCTGCCGGAGGGAATCGACCGCCCACGCGACCTCGAACGCCTCGCGCAGGCGCTTGTCCTCAAGGGCTGGACCGGGGCCGAGGTCGAGGGCTTCCGCTTCACGAACTGGGCGCGCTTCTGGGGCGTAGGCCGATGATGCTGCGCGTTGGCCGTCGAGCAGGCGGGCTAAAATCGACCATGACCGGTGCGCGAATCGGCTCCCGATCCCTGGTGCTGATGCGTCGGAGTCTCCTGCTCCTGATCTCGCTGTTGCTCACCCTCTCGGAGATGCTCCCGGGCGGCGGGCTGAAGCTGCACGCCGCCGACCAGCCCGCCTCCGCCGCAGGCTCGATGGTCGTTCCCGCGGCAAGGCAGGCCAAGAACGTCGCCATCATCACGGTCAAGGGCCTGATCGACGGCGACCAGGAGCTGAGCATCAAGCGGCGCATGGGCGAAGCGATCGCCGCGGGCGCCAACGCGCTGGTCTTCGAGATCGACTCGCCCGGCGGCGAAGTGGGCGCCGTCCTGAACATCTGCAACGAGATCAAGCGCTGCCCGATCGCCAACACGGTCGCGTGGGTGAATCCGCAGGCCTACTCGGGCGGCGCGATCATGGCGCTTGCCTGCCGCGAGATCGTGATCAGCGACGCCGCCACGATGGGCGACGCCGCGCCGATCGCGGTGAGCTTCGGGATGTTCCTCAACTCGCTCCCGGAGGCTGAGCGCGCCAAGCTCCTCGCGCCGCTCCTCCAGGAAGTGGTCGATTCCGCCCGCCTCCGCGGCTACGACGAAAAGCTCGTGCAGGGCTTCGTCTCGCTCGGCGTCGAGCTCTGGCTCGTCGAGCGCATCGACAGCCCGGGCGAGATGCTCTTTGTCGACCGCAACGAGTTCCGCATCCTCTTCGACGCCGACCCCGAGGTCGCATCGCCCACGCTGGTCGGCCCTTCGCCCAAGCCCGAGGGGATGGGCAAGGCCCCCGAACCCGCGCCCGGCACCGTCGAAGACGTGCTCCGCGGCGTGCAGAAGAACCTGGGCAAAAAGCGCCGCGGCGGTTCCGGCGCGCCCGTCCCCCGTCCCGACGACTCATCCGCACCGCCCGATGACGAAGCCACGCGATTCGTCCCCGCCGCGCCGAACATGTCCGGCGCGCTCGGCGCCGATGTCAGCGACGGCCTCGAAACGCCCTCCGGGCGGCCGATCCTCACCGCCGCCAAGGACCGCGGCAAATGGCGCCTCAAGGAGTACGTCTCCGACGGGCGATCGCTCTACACGCTCAAGCAGCGCGAACTCTTCGCGTACGGCCTGGCTGCCCACGGGAGCACCAGCACCGGCACGATCAACAACGACGAAGAACTCAAAGCGTTCTTCGGCGCTTCGCACCTGGCCCGCCTCGATCGCAACGCGCTGGAAGCCACCGCCGCTTTCCTCAACCACATCGTCGTCAAGGGCCTCCTCATCGCGATCTTCCTCATCGGGTTCTTCATCGAGCTCATTCACCCGGGGCTGATCTTCCCCGGCAGCGCCGCCGCCATCGCCCTCGTGCTCCTCGTCGCCCCCGCGATCATCATGGGCCTGGGCGCCTGGTGGCAGGTCGGCGCGATCCTCCTGGGCATTCTGCTCCTGGCGGTCGAAGTCTTCATTCTGCCCGGGTTCGGCATCTTCGGCGTTCTCGGCCTGCTTTCGCTCTTCGGCGGACTCGTCGGCACGTTCACCATCGGCGGCGCGCTTTTCCCCGATTCGCCCGGCCGAGGCGACGCCATCTCCGTCGTGCTCACGCTCCTGGTCGCCACCGCCACTGCCGCCGCCGTCATCTACTTCGTGGCGCGCAACCTCGGCTCGATCCCCATGCTCAACAAGCTCGTGCTGAGCACCCCGGGCGACGCCGCGGGCTCCGCTTCGCTCCTCGAAGCCATCGGTGCCGATGAACCGCCCGTCCCCGTGGGCGAAATTGGCGTCGCGCTCTCGCCCCTGCGGCCGGCCGGTCGGGCTCGCTTCGCCGACACGATCGTCGATGTCGTCAGCGAATCGGGCTACATCGCCACGGGACAGTCCGTCCGCGTCGTCGAGGCGTCGCCGTTCCGCATCGTCGTCGAGCCCGCCACGGGCGTGGCGCGTTCCCCGGCTTCGAACGGGCTCGGCGGAGGAACCACCTGATGGATCCGTTGCTGCTCTGGGGTCTCGGTCTGCTCGCGGCCGGCTTTCTCGTGCTCTTTGCCGAGCTGTTCATTCCCTCCGCCGGCGTGCTCCTCATGTCCTCCGGCGTCCTCGCCGTCTCCGGTGTGGTCTGCCTCTATCGCTACGACACGGTCTGGGGCGTGATCGGCACGCTCGCCGTCATCGTCGGCGGGCCGATCATCGGGCTCTTCGGTCTCAAGATCATGCCGCACACGCCCTTCGGACGCCGGCTCATCCTCGGCGACGTCGTCGACGCCGAAGACCGCGCGCCCAAGCGCGACTCCGCCGAAGTCGAGGCGCTCCGGGCGCTCGTGGGCCGCGAGGGCGAGGTCGTCAGCGACCTCCGGCCCATCGGCGTCGTCCGCGTCGAGGGCAAGCGCTTCGACGCACGATCCGAGCTCGGCATGCTCCGCGCCGGGCAGCGCGTCGCCGTCTCTCGCATCGACGGCAGCGAGCTCGTCGTTCGCCCTCTTTGAGCGCCGACGACCGCGCTTCATGCTTCTTCGCCGATCTCCGTCTACCCTCACTCGTGCCCACGCCCGCCATTTCCATTGCGCAGGTCACCAAGACGTTCGGCCCCAAGGTCGCCGTTCGCTCGCTCGACCTTGAAATCCAGGAAGGCGCTCTCTGCGGGTTCATCGGCCCCAACGGCGCCGGCAAGACCACCACCATCCGCATGATCATGTCGATCCTCTTCCCCGACGAGGGACGGATCAGCGTGCTCGGCAAGGCCTCGGCCGTCGAAAGCAAGGACCGCATCGGGTACCTCCCCGAAGAGCGCGGCGTCTACCGCAAGATGAAGGTCGGCGCCTTCCTCAACTACATGGCCCGCCTCAAGGGCATCGATCCGTCCGCCAGCGACCGCGCCGTGCGCGAGTGGCTCGGGCGGATGGGGCTCGCCGACACCTACAAAAAGCGCTGCGAAGAGCTCTCCAAGGGCATGCAGCAGAAGGTCCAGTTCATCACCGCCGTCATCCACAAGCCCGACCTCATCATCCTTGACGAAGTCTTCAGCGGGCTCGACCCCGTGAACCGCCGCCTCATGCGCGAGCTCATCGATGAGCAGCACCGCCGCGGCTGCACCATCATCTTCTCCACGCACGCCATGTTCGAGGCCGAACAGCTCTGCGATCAGATCTTCATGATCCACAAGGGCGACAAGGTGCTCGACGGCTCCCTCCGCGACATCGTCGCTCGCTTCGACCCGCGCTCGCTCTTCGTCGAAGCCGTCGCCGGCGACGGCGAAACCACGCTCCGATCGGTCCCGGGCGTGCGCGACGTCTCCCGCGCCGGGCGCGAGAGCGCTCGCGGCGCTCTGGTCGCGCATCTCGATGAACACGCCGACCCGGGCGAGGTCATGCGCCGCGTCGTCGCCGCCTTCCCCGTCCGCCGGATCGAGATCACCCAGCCCTCCCTCGAAGACATCTTCATCGACACCGTGCTCGGGACCAACCGCGCCGGGGCCGCCTCCACCGCCTCACCCGACGAACGCGAATCGCTCCGCAACCAGCTCGCCCTCGCCGGGCAGGAGGAGGGCCAGTGAACCGCGTGCTCCTCGTCGCGTGGCGCGAGTTCGCCTCCGTCGTCTTCACCAAGGGATTTCTCCTCGGCATCCTCCTGCCGCCGCTCATGGCCGTCGTCGCCGGCGGCGCCATCTACCTCATGCGCAACGTCGAGGGGCCGCGCGTCCAGGGACGCCTGGTCATCATCGATCACTCCGAGATCGTCGGCGAGCGCGCCCGCACGACCATCCCCGAGCAGATGGACAGCCGACGCGCCGAGCAGGCCGCCGCCGCCGCCAAGAAGATGGAAGAGCTCGCCGGCGACCTCAAGCTCCCCAAGGAGCAGCTCGACGAAGCCCAGCGCATGAGCGGGTCGCAGATGGACATGGTCCTGCCCCGGGTCGAGCTGGCCATCGAGCTCGCCCCGTCCGATGCCGACCTCGACGCGCTCAAGGATTCGCTCAGCAAGACGCAGATTCGCGCCCGCGGCGAGGGCGCCGATCCCAACCCGCTCCTCGCCGTCGCCGTTGTCCCTCAGAACGCCATCGTCCCCGGCGAAGACGGCCGGTTCGGCAAGTTCGACCTCTTCGTCGCGCCCAAGCTCGACATCCAGATTCAGCGCGACATGGCCCGCGGCCTCGGCGAGGCGATCATCGACGCCCGCATCGCCTCCGACCCACGCGTCGCCGCCGCCGGCTTCACGCCCGCCCAGCTTCGCGCGCTCCTTCAGCGACCCACCGTCGACGCCGTCACCGTGACCACCTCGGGTGAGCGCAAATCACTCGGCGAGTTCCAGATGCTCATCCCCGTGTTCTTCATGATGCTCATGATGATCTCGGTGATGACCACCGGCCAGTATCTCCTCACCACCGTGGTCGAGGAGAAGGGCAGCCGCGTCATGGAAGTCCTCCTCTCCGCCGTCTCGCCCATGCAGCTCATGTGCGGCAAGATCCTCGGGCACATGACCGTCGGCGTCCTCATCGTGAGCATCTACGGCGGCGCGGGCATCTTCGGCCTCATCGCCTTCGCCCTCACGCAGATCGTCACCCCGATGACGCTCCTCCTGCTCGTCGCCTACTTCATCGTCGCGTCGGTCACCATGGCCGCCATGATGGCCGCCATCGGCAGCGCCGTCAACGAGCTCCGCGAGGCCCAGACGCTCCAGACCCCCGTCATGCTCCTCACCGTCCTCCCCTGGATGATCTGGTTCCTCATCCAGCGCGCTCCCAACTCCTCCCTCGCTACCAGCCTCAGTTTCGTCCCCGTCATGGGCCCCTTCGTCATGGTCCTGCGCCTCGGCGGCAGCGAGCCCGTCCCCGCGTGGCAGCACCCCGTCGCCCTCGTCATCGGCGTCGCCACCGCCTTCGCCACCCTCTGGGCCGCCGCCAAGATCTTCCGCATCGGCGTCCTCATGTTCGGCAAGCCGCCCAACTTCCGCACGCTCGCCCGCTGGGTGTGGATGGCCTGACCATCCCGCGCCGCACGGAGCCGCACCGTGTCCCATGCCCCGCCGAATCGCCCCGCGCCGCTCGATGCCTGGCCCGCGCGCCAGCCGGGCAACGGCTCAGCCACGATCGTCCTCGTCCTGGGCATCTGCTCGCTGGTCTTCCTGGGGCCCATTGGGTTCGTCCTCGGCCTGATCGCCCTCTCCTTCGCCGAGCGGGTCCCCGCCGAGGTCGCCCGCGGCATCGCCGCGCCCAGCGCCCTCGATATCTCCCGCGCGGGCCGAACCTGTGCCATCATCGGCGTCATCATCGGAAGCATCGGCATCCTCCTCATGTGCGCCTGGTTCACCTGCGTCGGCTCCGCCATTCTCGGCGGCGTCCTCGGCGGCGGCGCCGTCCCCGGCGGAGCGCCCTCCCCTTGACCTCACGAACCTCCCGCTTCCGGCTCTACGAGGCCTGCACCCAGAATCCCTCGCTTCTCGTTCAGCTCCTGCGCGCCATTCACGCCGGATCGCCCCGGCTCCTTCGCGAAGACTTCTGTGGTAGCGCCGCCGTCTCACGCCAGTGGACGCGCACGGTTCCTCGCGCCGCCGCTGTCGCCGTGGACATCGACCCCGCCCCGCTCGCCTTCGCCCGCGCGCGCCGGCCCCGGCGCGTCACCCTGCTGACAGGAAACGCCCTCTCCACCGCCACCCCGCGCGGCGCTCGCGCCGACATCATCTTCGTGGGCAACTTCTCCATCGGCGAACTCCACGACCGCCCATCGCTCCTCCGCTACCTCCGCGCCTCCCGTGCGCGCCTCGCCAGGGGCGGCGCCTTCATCTGCGACACCTACGGCGGCGCATCCGCCTTCGCGCGCGGCTCCGTCCAGCGCACCCACACCCTCCCCACCCGCGCCGCCTCCGCCCCCCTCCGCATCCGCTACACGTGGGAGCAGCGCGAAGCCGACCCCCTCACCGGCATGGTCACCAACGCCATTCACTTCCGCGTCGAGCGCGCGGGCGAAGTCATTCAGACCTGCACCGACGCCTTCGCCTATCGGTGGCGACTCTGGTCCATCGCCGAGCTGCGCGAGGCCATGCGCGAGGCCGGGTTCCGATCCTCCGCGGTCTACGCCGATCTCCCCGACGCCCGAGACTCCGACGGCCGCTGCTACGCCCGCCCCATTGAATCCCCCGACGAGCTCGCCGAAAGCTACATCGTCTGCGTCGCGGGCCGGGCCTGATTCTCAGTCCAGGCGCCCACCGGCGCTCATTCCCTCCTAAACTCCGCCCACGCGATTTCGAAGCAACAAGGAGCTCGCGATGCAGCAGAGAGTTCTGCGAATCGTCGGATGGGTCATCACGGTGCTCGCCTCGCTCCTCCTCCTGCTCAGCGCCACGATGAAGTTCTCCGCGCCGCCCATGGTCACCGAGCAGTTCGTCGACCGCTTCGGCTATCCGGCCCCCGCCCTCCTCTGGATCGCCGTCACCGAGGTCGCCTGTGTCATCCTCCTTCTGATTCCTCAGACCGCCATCCTCGGCGCCATCCTCCTCACCGGCTACCTCGGCGGCGCCGTCGCCACCCACGTCCGCGTCAGCGACCCCTTCATCACGCCCATCGTCCTCGGCGTGCTCGTGTGGGCGGCGCTCGTCCTGCGCGAGCCGCGCCTCCGGGCAATCCTGCCGCTCCGCTTTGCTCAGAAAGTCTGACCTCGCTCCGCCGCGCGTTCACTCCACCTTCCGCTTCCGTCGCGCTCACCCTCTCACCTCTGCTCGGCGCCCGCCGCGACCCGCGGCACGCTGTTCCCCTCGACCATGACCGCCAATCCGCTTCAACTCCCCCGGCGAACCTTCGCCATCATCTCCCATCCCGACGCCGGGAAAACCACGCTCACCGAGAAGTTCCTCCTCTACGGCGGCGCCATCGCTCTCGCCGGCTCCGTCACCGCACGCAAGGACCAGCGCGCCACCGCCAGCGACTGGATGGAGCTCGAAAAGCAGCGCGGCATCTCCATCAGCTCCACCCTCCTCCAGTTCGACTACGACGGCTTCCGCGTCAACCTGCTCGACACTCCGGGCCACAAGGATTTCTCCGAGGACACCTACCGCGTCCTCACCGCCGTCGACGCCGTCATCATGGTCATCGACGCCGGCAAGGGCGTCGAGGCCCAGACGCGCAAGCTCTTCGAAGTCTGCCGGCGCCGCGGCGTCCCCATCTTCACCTTCATGAACAAGTGCGATCGCCCCACCCGCCCGCCCCTCGATCTCCTCGACGAGCTTGAAAAAGTCCTCGGCATCGGCGGCTTCCCCATGAACTGGCCCCTCGGGTCGGGCCCCACGTTCCGCGGCGTCTACGACCGCCTCGATCGACGCGTCCACGTCTTCGAGCGCACGTCCGGCGGCGGCGCGTTCGTCGCGCCCGTTCAGGTCGGCGGCCTCGATGATCCCGCCCTTCTCTCTCGCCTCGATTCCCCCGTCCACGCCGAGGCTCTCGACGAAATCCGCATGCTCGACGACACCGGCGGCGCCGGCGCCGCGTTCGATCCCTCCGCCGTCCTCGCCGGCCGCGTCACGCCCGTGTTCTTCGGCAGCGCCATGAACAACTTCGGCGTCAGGCTCCTCCTCGACGGCTTTCTCAGGTACTCCAGCGCCCCGACGCCCCGCGCCTCCAGCGCCGGCCCCATCCAGCCCGACGACCCGCGCTTCAGCGGGTTCGTCTTCAAGATCCAGGCCAACATGGACCCCCGCCACCGCGACCGCATCGCCTTCGTCCGCGTCGTCTCCGGCACCTTCGAACGCGACATGTTCGTCGTCCACGCCCAGAGCGGCAGGCGCGTCCGCCTCGGCAACGCCACCAAGCTCTTCGGCAACCAGCGCGAAACCGTTGAAGTAGCCGTCGCGGGCGATGTCGTCGGGCTCGTCGGCAACGATCTCTTCGGCATCGGCGACACCCTCACCGCCGATCGCTCCATCATCTTCGACGAAATCCCCGAGTTCACGCCCGAATGCTTCACCTACCTGCACAACCCGCAGGCCGGCAACAGCAAGCGATTCAACCTCGGCCTCGAACAGCTCCTGCGCGAAGGCGTCGCGCGCCGCTTCGAGCCCGTGGGCGGTTCGACCAAGGCCGCACTCCTCGCCGCCGTCGGACCGCTCCAGTTCGAAGTCCTCGTCCATCGTCTCGCCAACGAGTACGGCGCCGAGTCCCGCGCTGAGCCCGCCCCCTGGTCCATCGCGCGCTGGTGGCGCGTCAAGGGTCAGCCCGCCCCCACCCGCGCCCGCCTCGCCGAGCTCTCCCTCCCCGATGAGCCCGAAGGCTCCCGCCTCGTCTTCGATGATCGCGGCCGCGGCATGGTCCTCTTCACCGACCAGTGGCCCCTGCGTTTCTTCAGCGAGCGCAACCCAAGCCTCGAACTCTCCCCGATCCCCTTCGATCGCACCCCCGCCGGCGCCGTCCCCGATTCAGCCTGAAGCGCCCGCGCTCTCGCACGCTGATTCGCCATTCGCCCGGCCCGCTCACTCCGAAAGGACCCGCCATGCGCGTCATGGTCATCATCAAAGCCACCCGCGACAGCGAAGCCGGCGTCATGCCCTCCCCGGAGCTCCTCGCCCAGATGGGCGCCTTCAACGAAGCCCTCGTCAAGGCCGGAAAGATGCTCGACGGCGCCGGCCTCAAGCCCACCTCGCAGGGCGCACGCGTCCGATTCACCGGCTCTTCACGCACGATGCTCCCCGGCCCGTTCCCCGACACGCGCGACCTCATCGCCGGGTACTGGGTCTGGGAAGTCGACTCGCTCGACGACGCCATCGCCTGGGTCAAGCGCTGCCCGCACCCGCACCCCGGCACCGATACCGAAGTCGAAATCCGCCCGCTCTTCGAAGAGTCGGACTTCGTCTGAAGGCCGCTTTCAATCGAGTCTCACCGGCGTTGAGCGCCCAATGGCGCCCCCAAAAACGCAGACGGCCTCGACGCGCTCGCCAAGGCCATCACGCATGCTCAAATCGGGGTGCCAGTACACCAATAGAACTTTTCTTGGATGGTGTTAGGGTTTGGGCGACCGAACTTCGGCGGCCTTGCATTTGCCTTCTATCGCCCCCCGTTCGATGAAATCAGCCATTCACGTCAGCCGCTTGAGAGATCTTGGTTCGTGCAAAACGGCCCACTCACGCTTCCGGCTTGGTCTGCCGCCCAGGCTTCACGTCGAACTCTTCTTTGAAGTACAGCGCTCCAGCTACGGTCGGTTTGAATACGCCACGACTCACCGGCTGGAAGAGCTTTTTTCCCTTCGACGCTGCCTTGTTCAAAGTCATATCAACGCGGTCCGGCAGAACCTCCCCCGCATCTTCGGCAATTTTTCGGAGCTCGGTGACGGCAAAGGGAACCATGCCATAGACCGAGAAGTGGTAGGCAGCACACAGGAAAGCACGGTCGGATGGCTTCAGTTTTCCATCGCGTTTGAAGAAGGCTTCGGGGCAAGCAGCAGCTTCATCCGATCGTGCCTCACCTCGGGACTTCGCTTGCGTTGTGTTGAAGGCTTCGGGCAGCGGCGAGTCACCGAGCACCGTCATGGCCGCTTGAACCGCTCGACGGCGCGTCTCAGCATCCGAGTCAGCCAGGAGTTTCACCAGTTGCTGCGTAAGCGCCGCGACCGTCTTGGGATCAGGCTGCTGTGACATCTGCATGCCCCTCCGGATTCAAATCTTGTACTTGGGCAGGATCCGACGTTCGACATCCTCGGATCCGCGCGGCGTAAGATGTGCCCGCTGAGAGGTTTCGTCGTATTCGATCAGCCTCCCCTTGTGGTGCGGGCGAAGCACCTTATTCCGGAAATCGGTTGAATTCTGATACTCCACCCACGTGGCAAGCTCCTTTTCAGCAACCCAGCCATTCGCGGCATAGAGCAGAAAGAGCGCCTGGTCGCTCTTGGGGAGCGACGGGTCAAGTACCCGACGAATGTCTCCGCGTTGCCAAATGATGGGGTGCTTTCGCTCGACCAGCCCGTCGACGATCGACTGTGCTTCTGCGAGCGAGACTTGGTGGAAAATTCGCACAAGTTCTGCCATGATCCAGGAGGCCATCTGGTAGACCGCCACGGCGTCCTGAAAATTGGGATCAACGTCGCCACCGACATGCCCAACACCGCGGTTGTTTCGAATCTCGTACAGCGCGGGCAGGAGCCGCGGAATGAGGATGCGGAGGCTCCGGTCACCTAGACGGGCCGCGTTCGCGGGCTTTCCTTCAAGGGCGCGGCAAGCGTCGAGCATTTTGGGCGGCTTAGAGGGCTTTGCTGCGAATGAGCCTGAGATGGAGCCGTCTAGAATTGTGTACACCACTTCGCAGAACTTGCCGCCGTTCAGCTCTGCTGGCTCCCAACGTCGCTCGGCGAAATTCCTCGCGATCTCGGCGAAGCAGGCGATAAGTGGATCGCGAAGGCCAGCTGGAATAGCGGCCAGCGCCTGTGAGGGCTGGATCATTTCTTCTCCTGCACCTTCGGCTTCAGCATCGCTGCCGCAACGCTGAGTCCTGGAGCGGTTAACTTCCAACCTGCGGCTTTCGAACCGGTGATCCTGTTGCCAAATTGGGAGAGCGTGGCTGAGTGGTTGGCGGGGTCATAGCACCCGAGTTGAGTGCAATAGTCACGCGCGGTCTGGTCGGTGAACTCGGCCCTGCCAGTCTCCAGGAGCGAGGCAACCCCTGTCAGGAGATAGGTATTGATCGACTGCTCGCGCTTTCCTTTCCCAATGGCCTCGCCAATCAACGTCACCTTTCCGCCATCGATGTGGAAGTACTTCTCGATATCGCCCTGGGAAAGGCCGCTTCGCTTGACCCAGGTCATGCCGTGACTCGCAATGCCGTCGATAGCGGCACCGTCGTGGGAGGACGATTCCGACGCACTCTGCCCCCCGACCGCGGAGGATGCAGGGATCGCCCCGGCCATGCCCAAGACCGCGCGGGCTCCGGCAAAGGCGCGCTCTCGTTCCTCATCGCTTTTGAGCCCCTCCAACTCATTGACCATCTTCGTGACGACTGCGGCTATGTTCTTGGACATATGGTCTCCATATCTGAGGCGGTACTATATGGTATCCATATGGGATCGTTCCACCGGACGGGAGCCTGAGCGGGAACACGACCTCGCTGTGGCGATATCGGTCGGCGCTCGTCGCCGCTCGCTCCAAGCGACCGTAGCCCCCTCGACGTTTCGCGTGGATCGGTCTACGCGCTTGCTCTAGCGTCGTGCCTTGTCGCTTAGTCAACGGTGGTTGTTTTCAGGATTATCCATCGCCGCGCTCAAACTGAGCAGTCTCCGCGCGAGCGCGTTGGAGTCGACGGGGCCGGATGGGTTTGGTGAGTGGATCCCGTGCGGGTCAAGTGTAGTTTCAGCCCTCGGCCCGCCGACAGGTGCTTCCGCGGATCCTCGCCCATTGGTTCAAAGACCCTCCAGATATTTGGTGGTAAGCGGATGCAGTTGAACTCGTCCATAAACACCGATGGCCTCGGCACTTGCCGAGGCCATCTGGTCTTCTGAATCGGGGTGACAGTACGCCAGTTGAACTTTTCGTGCACGAAATCCGCTCTTGGGCCTCAGAAACGCGGCTCCTCCTCGAAGGGAGCCCCTAAAAACCGCAGCACTAGGAGAAACCCGAACAGTATGGGTACGGGTACCATTGGGTGCCAAAGACCGCCGCGGTTACCGAGAGGCCCCATGAAACTGAAGACTGTTTACGTTCGCTGCTACAAGTCGTTCAACTTCGACTATCTTCGAAAGGTTCACGCGGAAGCGCGGTTCGACCCGTGGGACATGCTCGACGGCTCGCCGTACCCGTACCTCCGCATCGCTCTGGACCCGGAAGTGACCACGGTGGTTGGAGCGAATGAATCGGGCAAGTCGCACCTGCTGTCCGCGATCGAAAAAGGACTGACCGGAGAGGGAATCGAGCGTGAGGACTTCTGCCGTTACTCTCAGTTTTTCACAGTCGAAGACGGCAAGACGCGTTCCCCTGAGTTTGGTTTTGAGTTCGTAGACCTCCAGCCCGCCGACACGCAGGCCGTCCTTGACGCTTGCGGCATCGCAGATCATGGCTTCGACCGGTTCCTCCTGTTCCGAACGACCACGGGCAATCTGACGGTTTATCTGCCAAGTCGGGACAAGTACTCGAACCATCCGGTGATTGCGGGCAAGGAACGGGGGCTGATTGCGGTCCTTCCTCGCGTGTTTCGCATCAAGCCCGATGTGGCACTTCCCGATGGCGTGCCCATCCTTTCACTTCTCGGTGACACTGGCGACGGCACCAAGACCTCCGCGGCGAACATCTCACGAGAGAAGAGGTTCGACGTGCTGGAGAAAATCGCCGCCGTGGCGGGCCAATCGGCGATGTTCGCGACTGACGAGGCAGTCAAGAGCAACGCGCCGGCAATACGGGCCTCTATGTCGTCGATCCTGCAAGCCGCACGTACGGTCGATCGCGGCACGGCAGGGAACGGCGACGGCGCAACCGAATTGGCTAGGGACATGCTCTTCAAAGTGGCTAAGGTAGACCGAGGTGCGGTACGTGATCTTTACGACGCGCTTCGCGAAGGTAACGACGGGCACGCCAACGGCCTGGTTCAGAAGATCAATCAGCACTTGGCCGCGACGCTGAATTTTCCACATTGGTGGGTGCAGGACCGGGACTTCCAACTTGTCGTGACCCCGCGGGACTATGACCTGGTGCTCACGATTCGGGACCGAACGGGAACGGACTATTCGTTCTCGGAACGCAGCGGAGGTCTGAAGTACTTCCTGAGCTACTACGTCCAGTACCGCGCTCACACACCGGTCGACACCCGTCCTGAGATTCTGCTCATGGACGAACCAGATGCGCACTTGTCGAGCGAAGGCCAGCAGGACCTACTCAAGATTTTCGACGCGTTTGCGAATCCGATGGATGGACGTCGGGCGGTGCAGATCGTCTACGTCACCCACTCGCCATTCCTTATCGACAAAAACCACGCCGAGCGCATCCGCGTGCTGGAGAAAGGGGTGTCAGAAGAGGGGACGCGGATCGTGAGGGACGCGGCCCGAAACCACTATGAGCCGCTGCGGTCCGCGTTCGGAGCGTTCGTGGGTGAGACCACGTTCATCGGCAACTGCAACTTGGTCGTGGAGGGCCTTTCGGACCAGGTGCTGCTGGCCGGGGCCGCTACTCAACTGCGCAAGTCCAGGAGTGCGGAGTCCGAGACGCTCGACCTCAACCACCTCACTATCGTGCCAGCGGGGTCAGCGTCGCACGTTCCCTACTTGGTGTTCCTTGCGCGTGGGCGGGATATCGAGCAGCCTGCGGTGATCGTGCTGCTGGACAGCGACACGGCCGGTGATGAGGCCGTGCAGGCGATCAAGCGGGGCGGTCCGCGACGCAAACAGCTTCTGCGGAACGAGCTCGTCATTCAGGTCGCTGCGGTCACCGGCGTGGCTGCCGCGGTAAGAGAAGTCGTCTCCGTCGAAGACCTGATTCCACTTGATATCGCGGTGCGGGCGGCCCATGCATATGGCAAAGAGTTCTGCGACTTCGACGCGGACGATCGAGCAAAAATCACTGCGGAAGCGGTACGGAATGCTTTCAACCCCGCGCGCGGGGTCTTCGAGGCCTTGGCAGGCGTGTTTGCCGGTGTTCGGGACGAACGGCCGCACCTCGACAAGGTGGGCTTCGCACGCAGCGTCTTGGAAGTAACGCAGAGCCTTCGGATCAATGGCGCAAGCGGAAACATGGACGCGAAGGCGTTGGTTGAGTCCTTCGACCACAACTTCCGTGGCCTGTTTGCGAAGCTCAACCATATGCGTCGCGACGCCGAACGAGAGTCGCGGGGCGATCGCGTCTCCAGCCGCGTCGAACGTGCCAAGCGTTCGTTCGTTCTTGACCACCCGAAGATTGCCACGAAGGAGCAAGCGGCCCTTCTGCTCGAAGACATCGAGGCGGTACTCGACCAGACCTTCGAGAGCGACGAGGTCCGCAACCACGTGCAGCGCTTGCGGCGCGAATTCCAGCTCGACGTAAACTTGACCGAGCCCATCGGCGATCTTGCCGCCTTCAAGGAGCAGTTGGAGCGTCTGCGATATGCCGGGCGCCTGGCCACCCAGGAACGAATGAGCGAAACATCGACAGCACCAATACCAGGACCCGTCACATCCGTCGTTGAGCCCAAGGGTGAGCCGCCCAAAGAAGCGCAACCTGTCACTTCGACGGCGCCTGCGCGCTCAGCTGCACCGAATGGATAGCCGATCGTCTTCTGCGCGAGAAGATGCGAACATACGGAGATGCCCGTCGAGTCAGGCTGCGGCCGCCTGCTCGTTGGGGCATTGCAGGGCCGCGATGATGTCTGCGGCGATGTGCTGGATGCGGTCCAGGGACGCGGCGAGGGTCTCGGTCTTGCCGTCGTAGAGCTGGATGTAGTCGCTCGCGGCGGTGCCGGTGTCGAGCCCGATGGCCTGGCTGACCACGAAGGCGACCGCCTCGGCTTCGGTCTCGCGGACCGTCTTGCTCTTCGGGCGGTCTTCGCCGCGGTGCAGGAGCTCGTGGGCCAGTTCGTGAACGATGACTGAGAACTCGTTGGCCGGCTTCAGGCCTGGCCGGATGCTGATCCGCCCGCCGCGGGACACGCCGTCTGCGCCCTGGGGCAAGTCGTCGTTGTCGAGCGTGATGCCGCGGGCCACGACCAGGGCGCGGATGCTTTCCAGGTGGTGCCGGGGATCGCCGCTAACGCGTGCCGGCTCGGGAAGCTCCTGGCCATCCGTCTGCGACACGTCGAAGACGTACACGCCGCGGAACCGGAGGATCGGTCGTGCCGGCTTTGCGGGCTCCGTTGCCAACTCCTCCTCCTTGGGCCGGATGCTCATCGGCGCGATGATCACGATGCCCTTCTCGCCCTTCTTGACGAAGCGGCCCATCTGCTTCCACGTGTTGAACCCGGCGACGTGGGTCGCGTCCGGTTTCTGGGACAGGATGAGCAGGACGTTGCCGAAGCTGTAGCGGTGGAACTTGGCGAGCATCGCGAGGTACTGCGTCAGTCGCTCGCTCTTGCCGCTCTTGAGCGCGTCGGTGAGGTTCTGCAGGGCTTGGTCGGCGATCTTCTTGGCGTCTTCGGCTTTCATGTCTTTGCTCCTTTGCGGGTCCCGCGACGTGCGGCCCCTTCGCGAGAGACAGGGGCCACTCGCGGGTGCAACGGAGCGAGCGGAGCGGAGGGCGTCAGGCTGCCGGAGAGTCCCGCGCAGCGGTGCAGGACGAATGACGGACGGAACCGGCCCGGCGGCGCAGCCGCGTCTGGCGTGAGGCGTGCATGACTTGGACGCGGGAAGCGCAGCGGTGACGGCCGGAGCGCCGCGACTGAAAGCCGTTAGACAATCCATTCGCCGACGGCCCGCATGAGCCGGACCCGGAGTGAGGCAAAGCGACGAACCGTTACCCGCTGGTGGTGGCCCCGTGCAGAGGGAACAGCTCGATTGACCCGTGCGCCCCGCGCGGCCCGCCGGCCGACATACTGAGCGCTAAAGGGCGAAGAGGCGTTGCATTGTGGAGCCTTGATAGGTCAGGCGAGTGAGGGGCGAACTTCGAACGTGGCGGCGTCACGGTCGCACGAACGCAAGCGTGCGTTGCACGAAGCCAAGCAACTCCGCATCGTTGATGACCTCGGTTTCCCACGCGGCGTTCGTGTCATGGTGGAACCGGTTGGCATACTCGGTCAGGTCGCGTAGCTCGTCGGTCGTGGCGCGGTCGAGGATCTGCTGGGGCGTGCCGACGCGCTGATCGCAGAGGTGCCGGAATGGACCGAGCAAGGTACCCGGCGGAAAGTGCTCCGGGCAGGCGACGCGCAGATAGGCCTCGATAGTCGGGCGGATGGCCCGTGCGACCTCGCGCGTGTTGCCCGCGGCGGCGCGGGTGTGGTCGCGCAGCAGAGTGTGACGGCGGTCATGTTCGCTGATGCAGTCCTGCGTCACGTCCCACGGGCGGATTGTGGACCCTGCCCCGTCACGCGCGACTTCGAGCGCCGTCCGCAGGTTGGGCGGCGCATCCTCCCACAGGCGGCACAGGAACGACTTGTTGTGGGAGAGCGCGATGACCTGGCTCACGCGATCGACGAGCCGCCGGGTTTGCTGAACAGTGGTCAGCGCACGGTGATCGTCCAAGCTGGTGATCGGATCGTCGATGACCACGACTTTCGTGACCAGTGCCGGATCCTGGTCAAGGCAGGCAAAGAAGAAGGCAAGGGCCAGCGTATTCCGATCGCCCGAACTGAGCGTGTTGCGGAAGGACGGCCCGCCCGCGGCGGCGGCGGCACCGATGGCGACGGGCGTGTTGTTGATGAGCACGCTGTAGTTGCATGCGGGGCCCGCCCGGGTGTTGGCGGCGGCAACACTGCCGAGCCTGAATCCCGCGTTGAACCGCTGAAGGTAGAGATTGACCGCAGTCTCGTACGCCGGAAAGACGCTTTCACGATAATGGTCAAGCTGCCCCTTCACCTGGTTGCGCAGGTGTTCCGTCTGCGCCTTAGCGGCCTTCTCGGCGAGATACCGCTCGCAGAGCGGAGCGATCTCGGGCGTGTGCCTCGCCTTCGTTGCCTGGAGACGCGCAAGGTCCGCCGTGATGGCGGCGGCGTTGCCTCCTGCCGCTTGCTCCTTCACGAGCCGGATCGCCTGGTTGGCGGCGGTCAGTTGGCCGCTCAGAGCTTCAATCGCCTGGCGGTGGGTCTCGTAGCTGGCGATGACCGCCTTCGCTTCGGCAGAGAGTCTCTGTCGATCTAGGGGCGACGCTTGCTTGGCCTGGATCGCGGCGGTAACCCCATCGCGGGCTGCCCGCCACGCGCGAGCGATCTCGGCGGTATCGACGCTGACCTGCGGAAGCTCGCAGAATCGCGACCAGAACGCGCGCCGTTCGCTGACGACGCGGATAGCGCGCTCGAATGCCGATGGCATGTCGCCGCTGTGCTGCCGGTTGAACTCGATCAGCGACTCGCCGATGGCGCGCAGGAGCCCGGTGTATTCGGCGCTGAAATAGGCCCGGTAATGCATGAACACAGCAGAGTCTGCAAGGTTCTGGGCGCAGAAGGGGCAGGTGTTCGATGGCGCAGACACGCGCCCCATACCGGCCACGACCCACTCCTCCCCGCCCCTGCCGATGGTGGAGAAATGACGTTGAACCCGCTCAACGGCGGCGGCGTCGATGTCGGTGACGTCGCGGGCAAGCAGAGAGTCGATGGCGTCGGCGTCGATCAGCGGCAGAGAGACGGTGTCGAAAAGCGCCGCGGCTCGAACCGGGTCCTGGGCGCGGACCGCGGCGAGTTTGCGCTCGGACTCTTGGATCGCGGCGTCGATGTCCTGCCGTGGTTGAAGTTCGCAGAACTGGTCCACGGTGAAACCGCCGCGTGAAGTCGCGGGAATTGCGTCCCCCCGCGTGCGTAGCGCGGTGTTGTGGCGCTCGATCTGCTCGACATGGGTCTGCATCTGCCGGTTCAGCGCGACGCCCTGGGCGCCCAGTATCAGTTCGTGCAGGTTCTGCCGGTGAGCCGGGTCAACGGCGAGACCTGAGCAGACATTCTGGTCAACAAATACGTCGTCAAAGACGGCGATGTCCGGCAGGGTGCGGTTCCACGCGCCGTTGAGGAACATCGCCGCCGGCGGACCGCCCGTGCACTCGACGATGATGTGCGGCGCGTGGGTTGCCGCCAATCGATGACGCTCGGTGACGGGAATCGTGTCACCGGTCCCCAGCGATCGAAGAATGGCAGAGAGTGTCGTCTTGCCGCGTCCGTTCTCGGCGTAGACGAGTGTCAGCCGCGTGAGAGGGATGGTTGCGGCGGCATTGACGTTGTCGAATTGTCCGACATTCCGGAGCAGCTGTAGTCGTGTAATCACTGCCGTACTCCGCCTCACGGACCGCTGGACTGCACGGGTGACCATGCTGCGGACCTGTCTACTGATTGCCCGGACAGGATATCCGGTTGCCTGTCCCATGCCGGCCGGAACAGCGCGAGCCGCGACCTTGGGTTGCTCCTGGGCTGGCCTAGCACCGGACGGTGCGGGTGTCAATGCCGCCGGACGGACTCGATGATCGCCACCGAGTCGTCCCATTCGAGGTGCTCGCACCGGTCGAGGAAGCCCAACACAGCGGGCAGAGGCGCTAGAGGCGATCCCGAAGGCCGTCGAATCGCCCCAGCACTTCGCGCCACTCGGGGAATGGCACGTAGCAGAGCTGTTCGCACTGCCGGCGGTACTCGGCACCAAGCATCTCGGCGAGGTTGCCTTCGGGAAAGATCGCCTCGCTATTGGCGAAGCGCATCTGGTCGGGGTAGAAATAGTGCTCCGGGAAATACTCGCGGCTGATGCGGTCGTAGTCGGTCTTGATCTCGTCGTACTCCTCGGTTTGGAGCATGCGGCGGACCTCCTCCTGACCGGCGAGCTGATAGAGGTCGTAGTAGTGCCGGGCATGCCCGCCGACGGGCGTGCCGTCTCGCTTGAACAGCTCGACCTTCTTGTGGATGGCGAACAGTTTCTCCACGAACGTGCGGCGGAAGTGCAGCAGCCGCATCGCGAACTGTCCTTCGTCCTCCGCGCCGAGGGATCGGCTGGCTTCGGTGAGGAACTGCCCGAGGAACGAGCGAAGCTCGACGGTCGCCGTCGGCTCGCGGCCGCTGGCGATCCCGGACTCCAGCAGCACCCGTGGCGCCACATCGCCGGCGCCGGCGAAGCGGGACTTGTAGGCGAACTGGTCGTTGCGCCCGAGCCCACCGAACGTCCTGCTTTGATCCTTCACGAACGCAAGCGGCACGCGAGCGGTGACGGCGTCGCGGAGTCTTTTCAGGTTGCGGTCGATGGCGTTGGTGCCGAGCGGCGGCGTGAATGCCACGGGGTCGAGGAACAGATCGATGTCCTCCGAGAAACGCTCGATCAGGTTCCAACCCTTTGAGAGGCTCGTGCCGCCCTTGAAGATGACCTTATCGCCGGCGGCCTCGGCGATCGCCCGCAGCGCCTCGGTGACGTAGTAGTCCTTCTCGATGAACGACGCGCGCAGGCCGCGGGGCTTGAAGTGCTCCGCCGCGGCGAGGATCGCCTGCTCGAACTCAGGATGCTGGTGGAGCTTCATGGCCGCGTGCTCCCCTTCGCCTGCCACTTCTTCGCATGGGGCAGGACGCCGAGCAAGCCAAAATCAAACCGCGAGAACGGGTTGAGCGACGCCCGTAGCCGCACAAGCTCGCTCCGCTTGGGTCTTATATCCTCGGCAAGCGCGCCGAGCATGGCTCGTACGCGCGGCGGCTCCGACAGGGCGACGCGCAGCAGACGCTTCAGCCGGTTGTCCTCCTGCAGGAGCCGTTGCAGCCGCTTTGCGGTTTCCTGCGGGGTTAGCTCGCTGGATCGCGCGCCTCGGCGCAGCACGTCGAGGATGGCCGCTTCCGTCGGCGTGAGCGAGGACCACGCCTCGGGCCGCCGGGTGTGGATTACCGTGTCGGAGCCGACAAGCTTGCGCGGCAAGCTCAGGGCGCTGGTGGCGACTTCCTTTCGCCTTGCCGTTTGCGTCGTGAGGCCGAGCATGCCGGCGGCGGCGATCCCCGCGGGAAAGACGCCGCCTCGCCGCTTCGCGAGCGTTTCCACAGCCGCGGGATTAGGCTTGCTCGGGCCGAAGGCGGTCGGACGCGCCCGGTAGTAGACCCCTTTGCTCAGGCGTTCGAGATAGCGGGCTCGCACGAGGCGGGAGAGCGCTTGGGCGACCGCCGAAACCGGCAGACCCTGGAAGTCCTCGGCCCGCCAGAGGCGTTCGCCGCCGCGAGCGATGCGCTCGCGGACGATCGCGGTGTGGCCGGCCCGGCTGCCGGTGCTGAGGGAGTCCTGCATGCGGTCATGATCGCAAATTCTCGGCATTGTGTCAAGTTTTATTGCAATAAAACTTGACACAATGGACCCGTTCAATACCGCCCGACTCTACGCTACCGCTCTGAAATGCCTATTCAGCCCTGAAACGCCCGTCCGATTCCTCCAGGCGGGCGATGATGTGCGAGGGACGCACCTTCAGCACCCGGCAGAGCTTGAAGAGCATCTGCACGGTCGGCGATTTCTGATTCAGTTCGAGCAGGCTCACGTAGTTGCGCGAGACACCCGCCTTTGCCGCAAGACGTTCCTGCGTCATCTTCGCCCGCACCCGCTCCTCGCGTAGTTCATCGCCAAGCACCGTGCCAAGGCTAAAGGTCGCCTCCGGCTACGTCTGCCAACTATAGTTGGAATATGGCCGGCGCCGGCCGTCTGCTGTGGGACACCCTCCAAGCCCAATGATCCCGATGGTTCGCCGCACCTCCACTTCCGACTCCTTGAGTGAGGCACACCCTCTGCCGTTTCCCACCGAGGTGTGGGCCGGGATCGTCGCCAAGTTGAAGCTCGCGCCCCAGCAGACCCGCATCGTCGAGCTGATCCTGCGCGGCATGAAGGACAAGCAAATCGCTTCGGAACTCGAGATCAGCGTTCCGACGGTGCGCACGTATCTCGGGCGCGTATTCGTGCGGCTGGGCGTGCGCGACCGCGTCGAGCTCATCCTGAACATCGTCGCGCGCGTCCACGCGCCGGGTGATCGTCGGTCGTGATGTCATCACGGACGATGTCATCGCAAATCGCGTCTGGCGTAGTGGCGTCTGCGAGGTATGTTCCCCGCGTCGTGTTACCGGCCCCGCCCACCGGGCCGTCAAGGAGGAACCACTTGAAGACCCATTCCGCGCTCGTGTCCGTCGTGGCGGCGGCCTGTGCCGCCCTGACCCCCACTCTTCATGCCGACATCTCCGGCTTCGGCGACTACTCGACCGACTGGAACTTCCAGCGGCTCGACAGCGCCCCGCCGTTCGCGCCGTCGGGCAACGGCATCCAGCTCAGCACGTCGACCGGCGGCGACCAGCGCCGCAACTACTACAACCTGCATCCGCAGGACGTGACGCGGTTCGTCGCGTCGTTCACCTACCGGGCCGGCGCGACCAACGCCCTTCAGTCGCTCGACTCGGGCCTGTCGTTCGTGCTCTTCACCAATGCCGCGTCATCCAACGGCACGCCGTCCGGCGGCAACGGGGGCAGTTGGGGCCTCGTCTTCCCCAACAACAACCCCGCGAACCAGAACCGGCTCAACCCGAGCGTCGCCCTCGTTCTGGGCCTTCCTCCCACCAGCTCGCCGAACAGCTCGGGGGCGGGTTTCTACACCAACGGCAGCGTGGGAGGCTCGCTGCCCTCAACCGGCATGGTCAACCTCGGCGCGGATCATCCGATCGACGTGACCGTCCGCTACAACCAGGTCGGCGACCTTCCCAACTTCCTCTACCTGACCCTGTCGGACCCGCTCTCCGGCGCCGTCTACGCCCCATCCCCCACCTTCCTCCCGGTCGCAAGCACCCTCGGCGCCTCGACCGCCTTCGTCGGATTCACGACCTTCTCGCGGGGCAGCGAGCAGGTCATCACCAACTTCCAGTTCAATGCCGTGCCGGCTCCCGCGGGTGCCGCCGTGCTTGGGCTGGGAGTGCTGGCCGCTTTCCGCCGGCGGCGGTAGTGGACGCGATCCAAACGGACCAAGTCAGTCAGCTTGCTCACGGAAGAGTTGCCCGCTGGCCGCGCCGAGAGCCGCGGCCAGCGGGCGTGAGCGGCACAAATGTCGATTTGGTGCAGATCCCGCCCCCGCAACCACTCAAATCGACCTGGAAGTTCAGTGACTTGGTCAGAATCGCCGGCACGTGATTCGGGATTTCTGCTTCTAAATATTCGCGTCGCCGGTGTATCCGGATGCCCGCACCAAACAGCGACTTCAAGATGGCGCGGGCGGGCTCGACGTGACCCGCAAGCCGTGCTTCCAGTTGCTCCACAGCTTCCTGATAGCGCTCGATGGCTCCGGGCAACGCGTCGGTCACGGTCCATTCACTCGCTTGCGCCGCCTGCCGCTGGAGTGCCGCCACTTCACTCTCGGCCTGCTCGAGTGCTTCCTTTGTGGATGCGGTGACAATGCCCTGCCTGATTGCTTCGAGAATGTTCCGCCGCGCTCGTTCCGCGGCTTCAAACTGCTTTCGCACCTGGTCCACACTCGCGGCGGACGCCCGCGATTTGAGCACCGCCTTCGCGGCCCGTGCGAATCTCTCGGCATGACCCGGCGCCATGAGCTGCGATTTGATCCTCTCAAGCAACCGGACTTCGACAATCTTGCGCGACACCGTCATCCCGTTCGTGCACACCGACGCTCCGCGAGCCTTCCTCGCGGCACACCCGTATCGACCGTTGGCGACGAGCACGAAGTTGCCGCCGCACACAGCGCACACCATGAGTCCCGAGAACAGATACCGTTGCGCCGGCGCCTCGGCAATCGCCCACGGACGAGCGCCTTTGTTCCGATGCTGCCGCGAGCGCACCGCCTCGATGATCGACTCGGGAACGATTCGCAATTCCGGGTTCGCGGTTTCGATCCACTCATCGCGGGGCCGCTTCCGATACGTGCGCTTCCCGGTCTCCGGATGCTTCATCCACACGCGCCGGTTCCAAACCAGCTTCCCCTCGTACATCACGTTTTCGAGGACGACTTTGACCGCAGACACCGCCCATGTTCCGCCGCGCGAAGCCGGCAGGCGCTGCCGGTTCAGCTCCGCGGCGATCCAGCTGTAGGAGTATCCGTCGGCGTACCACGTGTGAATCTGTCTCACAATCGTTGCTTGCGCCTCGTCGATCTCGTAGCGCACCGCAGCGATCGCCGCGCGGCCGTAGGCATCTCGGCGCGAGGGATCTTCGACCGGCACATTGCGGTATCCGAAAGTTCGGCCCCCGCAGTTGTACCCCTTCAGCGCCTGACCGGTCATCCCCCGATGGGTTCGCTCGCGAAGATCGTCGAGGAACACCTCGTTCATGAGGCCCTTGAATCCCGCGTGAATCTTGTGCCCTCGCTTGGCGCTGTCGTACCCGTCTGAAACGCCGATCACGCGCAGACCTTGCCACGCGAACTTGCGCAGGAGCCCCTTCATCTCGTAGTCGTCGCGTGAAAGGCGAGAGAGATCGTCGACGAGAAGAACGTCGAACGTCCCGGCGACGGCATCCTTGAGCATCGCCTGATAGTCATGACGCGCCGCGACGGCGCCGCTCACGGCCCTGTCCTGATAGATGTGGTGAATCGTGAACGCCTCGCGCGCTGCGTGGCGGTTGCAGTTGCGCACCTGGTCGTCGATGGATGCTTCGCGCTGCCGGTCGCCGCTATAGCGCGCGTAGATTGCCGCCCTCATTCTCTCCGTCCCTGCCGTCCATCTTCACTTGAACGCTCTTCAAGTAGCGATCCACCTCGATCTCCGCGATGAGGCGAATCAGCCGCTCAAGCGAAGCGAGCGATCGCTGATTCCCGTTGTCCTCCGATGCCGTCACGTCTAGCGCCTCCAACTGCTTCGCGACGCTATCGCAGCACCATCTTCCACAGCAATACCCGATTTGTTGGAGCGCGCCAAGATCAATCAGCCCGCGGCGCTGCGCTCTCTGCGCAATGACGGTCGTCGTCGCATTGTCGGTTGGGAGCGTCCAACAACTCGGCGGTTGATTCTTCGCGTCGCAACATCTATCTGCACGTGCATGACCGACGAAGAATTTCACGCCAAAGTCGAGAGCTTCCTCGTGAAGCACAATCTGACGCCGACGACCTTCGGCATCTGGGCGATGGACGATTCGCGCTTCGTGTTCGACCTGCGCAAGGGCCGCATGTGCTTCGGCAAGACGGTCCGCAAAGTGCTCGCCTACATGACCGCGTACGAAGCCAAGCAGGAAGCCCGGCGCTTGAGGGCGCTCAAAGGTCAATAGGACACTGCTACCGCCGACGTTTCGGACGGCGCGGCCCATACGCTTGTTCACCGAGGGCAGCTCTCACCTTCAACATGAGCATTCCGAAGAACGCGACAATCGCCAGAATCCACACCGGAGACACGGGCCACACCACCGGCCCCATTTCCATCTGAGCGAGCATCATCGCACATCCTCCGCAACCGCCTTCAGCTCACCGCACATTGATCGGAATTCCTGCCACGGCTTTCACTGTGAAATATCCTATCGCCCCAGCGATAGGGGAGACGTCTGAAGCAAAGATTGGCTTTGGCAGTTGGCTGACTGATCGATGGCGGGAGGATTGAAAGCAGGCGGGCGTTGGGGGGCCCGGCGCCTGCCTGCGGGATTGGTGGGACAGAGATGTTCGGCGCGAAGCCGGCGCCGTGTCGGTCAAGAAGTCTTCACAGGCATCGGAGGTTCGGGCGGGCGAAACCATGAGAGGCTTGCCAACTCCGAGGCGGTTTTGGCAAGCCACGTTTCCAGCTCCGTCCGCAGAGCCGGGATGGCCACGAAATGCGGATGCGAGCGGTCCGTCGTCTGTGTGGGGCCGGTTGACGGCGTTACGTCAATCAACTGCTGCCACATGCGATGCACGCTCGCCTGAATCGCCTTGTTGTCGGCCAGGACATACAGCTTGGCCTTGGCGCTGTGTAGCCGGTCGCGCGAGGCGTAGTAAGCAATCCCTGCCTGGCGCTCGCGATCCTCGGTCAGTCGATCCCACCGTTTCTCCTCCTCGGTCGTGGCCGGATTCGGCGGCCGCATGGAGCGCTGTACGAGCCCGGCCAGGTTGTTCATGACATCGAGATAAAAATGCCCTGCGGCGCCGAACTCCGCGAGGGCTTCGCGCATCTTGAAGATGCGTTCCTTGCGGGTGTTGTGGTAAAACAAGAAGAACTGGATGGCCAAGGTCAGAGCAGAGCCGATGACGACGGCTATCAATGTCGCGATGGCGGAAGGCCAACCCATGGTGCAAACGCTAGGCGAATCGAAGGATGGCTATCAGGCGGCCCGGCTCAGAAGCTCAATCCGGCTGTGAACGGAGCGGCAGCGCTCGTGCATGGGCTCGTCGGCCGTCACGAGCGTTGCATCTAGGCTCTCGGCGACAGCGACATAGAGACAGTCGATCAGCGTGTGGCGAACCTCGATACCGATGCGAAAGGCGCGGTCGAAAAACTGTTCGTTCGGCACCAGCACGAGCACGCCGTCCGACAGCATCCGATTCCAATCGTCCAGTAGAGAGAGCGCCTTGGTGCCCGACACGCGCTGGTCACGCGTTGCCCGCACCAATCCCCCGGCAACCTCAAGATGGACGATGGCCGGAGCAACCAGCGGTTCGCCGCCGCTCAGCAAGGCGAGCGCCGCGCTCGTTCCCGGCTCGGTGAGTAGCCACTTCAGGGCGACGTTCGCGTCAACCACGATGGTCATTCAAGGCCGTCGCGCTCGGCACGAATGCCCGGCGTCGAATCCGGCAGCTCGCCGTGTTCGGCACGAAACCTGTCATGCTGCTGCCGCAACCGCTCGGCCCATTCCCGGCGCGGACGGCCTGCCTCGTCGATCAGTAACTGCCGCAACAATCCTTCGACGCTGGTCCCGCTTCGCTTCGCCCGCTCTCGGAACTCCAAGACCACCGCATCGTCCAGGTTGCGCACCCGTATCTCTCCCATGTCGACCTCACCGCCAATTGCTCATGATCGATAGTGCCATATCGCTGGAATGAGGTCAAGACATTTCTTTGAGGACATTCTCCTGCGTGTCCGCAATGCGCCGGCGCGCATACTCGAAATACACCGGGTCGCGCTCGATGCCGATGAAGCGCTTGCCGGCGAGGATCGCCGCGACGCCGGTGGTGCCGCTGCCCATGAAGGGATCGAGAATGGAGTCAGCTTGAACGCTGTCGCATATGAAACGGACCTGCATGAGCGACTTGGGACACGGTACCGGACTTGCGACGGGGTACGGTTCCGACCGCAGGTCAGTCACGTGCCAATTGCGTGGGAGTTCGTGATGCAGTCTTGACCGGCCGCTCCAGAAGACAATGGGGTCCCAGCTCAGGCATGGCGTTCGGAACGTTGAGCGCATGAGCTTGCAGCCTGCGACGATCTGAAAGCCCTTCGGAAAGTGCCGGTGCCACTCAGCAACCTTGAGCGGGCTCTGCCAGACGAAGCACGGGCCGTTGCCCGTGACGCGGATGAGCTCGGGCACGAGCCGGCGCATGAGGTCGTCGTAGCGCTCGGGCGCATCGTCGTAGCTGCGGTAGGCGAAGCCGATGCCGTAGGGCGGGTCGGTGACGACGGCGCCGATGCCGGAGAGCTCTGGCAGCACATCGAAGCAATCGCCGCGATAGAGCGTGGCGTTGCCGATGACGACCTTTTCGATGCCCGCGGGAACGGGCATCGTCCGCGCCCGGGCGATGCGCCGTGGGGCGTAGAACGGGTTGACGGTCGTGGTCATGGCTGACCCCCGCCGCTCTCGATGATCTCCATCCGGAAGTGATCGCGGGCCTTGGAGAGCGCCCATTCGAAGTCGCGGTCGTTGAACCGGCACCAGTGCATGGCGTCGGCGAGCAGATCGATGAGGTTGGTCATGGGATCGAAGTCGGTGTAGCTGAAGAGGACCGCAAGGCACCGGGCGGCGCGCTCGCGGTTGAGGTCGGCAGGTTCTTGAGCAGTCATGGAAGTCTCCTGTAGCTGGTTGAAACGAAGCGCCCGCCCGCCCTTTCGGGCGGGCGAGCGTGAATGCGTCAGTCCTTTTTCTCGGTGATGACGCGCAGCGTGAGCCGGCCGTCGAGCGGCACGCAGTCCACCTGGAGGTTGAAGCCCTTGCCGTCGGCATGGGGCCAGGCGGCGCCGATGCGGGTCCAGAATCCCTTGTCGCCCTTGCTGTCGCGTACGTGGTAGACGGCGTGCGTGGGGGCCTTGGAAGCGGGTTGTGCGGTGTTCGTCATAAGCAGTTCCTTTCGATGGTGTGCAGGCCGCGCCCATCGCGACCTGATGGCACCCTCCTCAAGCCGCTCAGGCCGGGGCACAGAGTGCTTCACCGTCCAGCGGAAAATGGGAGGGACCCGCGCGCTGCAAGCCGCGGGAGGAGCCGGGTTTCCGCTTGACGGCCCGGCGGCGGCTTGAACGTGCCAGCAGCAAGGTCGCGCATGGGCGAGGACGCCGGCGAAAGGAACAATGACGGGCGCTGACATGCGACAGAGAGCACGCGTGTACAGATCACGTGTGTGTCGGATCAGGTCGACTCGTCGAAAAATCAGGTGGACTCGTGGAAAAGTTGGCGTCCCTGCAGCGATCTGCAACGCCAAGAAGAAGACCATGGGGCGGCGCGGGCAGCGACAGGCAGCTCTGCCACAATTGATTCGAGACGCAATCCGGCTGGCTCTCGATCGCGTGCAGCGTCGGGCACCAAAGCGATGCTCTCGGCCGCGTCATGCGGGCTTGCTTGCGGATCTCTGGGACGGGACATAGCAGGTAGGATGAGGCGCTCTCCGATCAGCAGCTCTGGTCGCTCGTCAACCAGCTGCTCGCTGCGCGTGGACTGACCACCGTGCAGGCGGCCGGCGCGAGCGCGCTCAGCGTAGCCAAAGTGAGCGAGGCCGCAAGCGTCGCCGCCGTCGTGGAGCGCCAGTCGTCCCGTGACACGGATCAGGCCCCGCGGCCGGGGTTCCAGTCGGTGCTTGTGAGACCCTCGCACCGGCCGGCGCGAGAACTGGCATGCTCGCGCCGCGCGGCCGCCATGGCCCGCACAGACTCTCTCTGCGCCGAGGGCCGCGCCCCCCCTCCCGCCGGCGGCGATACGCGCCCGAAAAGCCCCACCCGCCGAAAGCACGAAAACGTGATGAACCGCGGACCAGGAACCGAGTCCCTGCGCCGGAGGCGCTTTCGGATCGCTCTTCGAAGCGCATCGCCGCGCCCGGCGGGGAACCTTGCTTCACGCGCAGACTGGCCGACTGCCCGTCGCGTCATGAGGAAGAGCATATCCGGTGAGGCATGGGCAAGTGGAGGCCTTCGCGTTGGTCCGCGCCACGCAGGACACGACCCTCGCCGCCAAAGCCCGTCGAGGGTCGTGGCACGCTCGCTTAGGAAACTTCATTTCCACGCTTCCGCTGGCAGGGAACGAGTGCCGCACTCAGAGCAACGATCAGATCCCTCCGATGCATAGCCGCAAACCACGCATCGGCCGTCGCGAGCCCACGATCTGGCGCGTTTCAGGTGACGGAGACCGAACTGGCTACGCATCGTGAGCCAGCTTGCCATCATACAGAGAACCGCTGCCAACAAAATCGTCGTGTCCAGACCAGCATGCTCCCGTGCAGCGTGCAAAGCGTACAAGGAAGCAACCAGCATGAACATTCCGTCGAAACGGCCCAGCGAATCGACAAACATGGATCGCATGCATTGCATTCGACCTGCGAGTATAACTCGCGATGGCACAACGTCGCGGTGTTGCAATTCGAGTAATAATTGACGCGGACCACCCAGCGCAAGCCACCATAGCGGCGTTAGGCACAGCACCACAACCGCAGAGGTCATCTTTATTTGAATAAGACTCCACGGGTGGCTTCCGTTGAAAACCACGCGCGGACCAAAGGCGATCAAATGACCCGCTAGCAATCCACCGGCCAAGTTCACGGTGCATACGAAAATGATCCCACGGCTCCACAGGACAGATCGAATAAGCCGATGGATGCGAGAGGAAGACAGTACCCGCGGTGCGCCCAAGCGAAGTATCAGAGTGCCTTCGCTAGGGAAGGACTGACTATGATTCGACTGATGGATCATCATCGGTAGGCCGCGCAGTATGCGGCGCAAAACAATGTCACGCCCCCCTTGCACGTGTATTCCACCGTCAAACAACCGACATGGCAGGCGCCCAATCCCGCGCCGCAGGCAATCAGGCATTCGGGGAGCCCCAGCCCGCCGGTAGAGATCGTACATCCAATAACACACACTGCCGCCAAGGCATTGCAGGCGGAATAGCACCCGGTGGTATTACTCGTGCAATTAGCGTATCCTGAGGTTACACACGCTGTATAGCAAGCAGAGTATGATGGTCTGAATTGGGACGCGCGGCACTCGCGATACGCTCTGTGCCCTTGGTCGTAGGAAGAACCAGGGCCGCGATCTGCGCCCCAACTGTTGCCGTACGAACCGGCGCACCATCCCGAGGCAGCATCAATGAAAGCTTGCCGACACGGATCGGAAAGCTGGATTCCCAAGCAATTCGCCATGCAACGCGCCCATTGAAGGCAAGCCGGCGCATTTGATAAGCCATCGTGCGGGAATCGGCACTTCTGCATGCATCCGCCTGGGTTCCAAGGACCAGGCGGGGATGCGGGGCCCCCGTTTGGGTCGAGTGGCTCACAGCTGCGCTCAGAACATAGACCGTCACTATCCAAGCTGATGACTGGCGCGCTAGCGGCGTACCTATATAGGCTCATCCCATCCACATTCCCCAGCGGATCCCTCGTCAGCCAGCTCCCGCGCCCGCTATCTAGCACCCGATTCCGCACATGCCACTTGCCACCGTCGCTTCCGCTGATGAACCGGTCATAGATGTACCCCGCGTAGCCGATGCGGCTATCGATGCCGGCGAGGCTCAGCACGCCGCGGCCGTAGATGTTGCCGGCGACGGCGAAGTAGTCGTCGCTGAAGGCGTCGTTGTCGCTGTCGGCGGGTGAGTTGGTGTCGCCGTCGAGGTCCCAGTCGTAGGGCGTGTTGATGAAGTCGCCGAGGTCGTCAGAGTCAATGGACTTGTCGTCGTTGTAGTCGATGTCGGTGAGCGTGATCGGCGTGCCGTAGGCGCTGTACTTGACTCGCTCCAGCGGGCGCCCGTTGGTGTTCATTACCAGCGAGACGTCGGCACGCCAGTTCTGGCCGAGGAACCGGCGTTCCTCCAGCACTCCATCCGAAGATGCCAGCCACCCCGACGAGTTGTCCCGGTCGCGCAGGACCATGTAGTGAGCCTACCTTTTCTCGCCATCCCCGTCAAAGCGGTGTGTGCCTGGATGGGGCCTCAGCGTGGCGGTCGCAGAGCCGACCACCACGGCACCCGGCAAGTCGTCACGGATCACTCGGGCGTGCCACGCTCAGTCTCCTTGAGCGGCGCGCCGCATTCTGGGCACCTCGCTGACGTTAGGCCGTCAATCGGATAATCACAATTATTGCACCGACTGCCCGCATGCACGAAGTAAGGAGGCAAGTAATACAAGACGTATGCGGCAATCGCTGCATATATCGATCCGAGCACAATACTATACACCAATCGCTGCGGAAACGTCGCTTGATCTTTGAGCATCCGTTCACCCGGGCGGTGGACATAGAGATTGAAATCGCCGTGAAGCAGCAATGCTAGCGCGAATAGGCATGCTAATGATGCCCACACAAGAACGCCTCTGGGGCGCAGTCGCGAACGGTCAGTATGCACTACGGACACTCCTGAGATTCTATGCACGGACCACGCAAACGTCGGTCCGCTCCATCGTCTCTGCGCACGCATTTGTAGTAGCTATCATATCCGATCGGCCTTTCCAGTTTGCTCGGCCACGCGACGCCGCACGCCCTCATGGCACATTTCAGTGTAAAATTACTATTATGATTCAAGTGGTCGCGAGGTATATGCAACTGAATTCCATCGACGCATGTGCGCCATTAGGCACTTGCAGACTTCGATTGGGTAGGCCTTGAAGCCCGAGGATGGCGGTGTAACGGCCGGGTATTGATATATTTGATTCTCACAACCTCCAGTTCCATGATACTCGAAGACCCCGCCGCCACCACGCGAAGGTGATCCGGAGTCAATCGTCAGTCCACAATGCTCAAAGACTCCAGACGGCCCTGCTGGAGAGCAATTAATTGCGATATGGCAGATCGCAAATCCTCCGACGTAAGAAAACGATCCACTAGGCACTCGCACGCAGTCAGTGCCGTTCGGATCTGCTATTGAAGCAGCATTTGCGCGTCCGTACTCATATAACCCCATCCCATCCACATATCCCAGCGGATCGCGTCGCGTCCAGCGGCCGAGCCCGCTGTCCAGCACGCGGTGGCGCACATGCCACTTCCCGCCGTCGGAGCCGCTGATGAAGCGGTCGAAGATGTAACCGGCGTAGCCGATGCGGTTGCCGATGCCGGCGAGGCTGAGCACGCCGCGGCCGTAGCTGTTGCCGGCGACGGCGAAGTAGTCGTCGCTGAAGGCGTCGTTGTCGCTGTCGGCGGGTGAGTTGGTGTCGCCGTCGAGGTCCCAGTCGTAGGGCGAGTTGATGAAGTCGCCGAGGTCGTCAGAGTCAATGGACTTGTCGCTGTTGTAGTCGATGTCGGTGAGCGTGATCGGCGTGCCGTACGCCGAGTACTTGATCCGCTCCAGCGGGCGGCCGTTCGTGTTGCAGACCGCGCTCACATCGGCTCGCCAGTTCTGCAGGATGAAGCGGCGTTCCTCGACGACGCCGTCGCTCGCGGCCAGCCACCCGGACGAATTGTCCCGATCGCGCAGGATCACACAGTCAATATACGACGAACCGCCGTGCCCGTCCATACCCGCCGCGTGCCAGACGAACTGCTCCTTGTGCGTGCTGTCCGGTAGGTATTTGCTCGCGCCGCCGTCCCATTCGCAGCGATACGTCGCGATGATGCGCCAGCGGTCGTCATACACGAACCAGTAGGTGTGGTCCGCGGTCGTCACCGAGCCGTTGCCGCCCACGTCGGTGTGTGTGCTGATCCGCTGGCCGAGCCCGTCATACCCGTACTCGGCCACGGTGTTGTTCGACTGGTTCTTCACCTTCACCAGCCGCCCGAACACATCATAAACATACTTGTAGTTCTGCCCGTCGTCGGTCATGTTGCCGACGGCGTCGTGCGCGAGCGTGTAGTTCGTGCTCGAGTTCGAGTCGGTGTCGCGCGTCAGCCACTCATTGGCGGCGTTGAACGCCGAACTGTCGTCGAGCTCGCCGGCGCCGCCGTAGGAGCCGTTCCCGTCGAGATCGAGCTTGCGGCGTTTCCAGTTGCCCACCTGGTCCAGGCCGTAGCCGCTGGTGTTCTGGTCCCAGCGCTCCCGCCGCGTGCGGCTGCCGATCGAGCCCGCCGTGAGCGTCCCCTCGTCAGCGTCGAGCAGCCGGTTCAGGTTGTCCATGGCATACTTTGCATCCCACCCCGCGCCGCTCCCCGTCACGGCATCATCCACGCTCGTAATATTCCCGTTGCGGTCATACGTCAGCGTCACGTCGTAGAGCGTCACCGGCGAACCGAGCAGCTTCTTCCACTGGCTCCGCGTGACCCGGCCGAAGTTGTCGAGGTATCCGCTGAACCCGCTGCCCCGGGTTCGGAGTGAGGCGGTTCCTGTGCGACAACCGCAGAACCGGACTTCGTGCACGCTAGGGCGTGTCGGGTCGTGCCACGCTTCGTCCTCCACATTCTGAGCATATGCCCTGTCCGGCCATTGGATATCCGCAACCCAAACACAGTCCGTGACGCCGGCGAAAACGCCGAATGACGCGCTTCCAGACAAGAAGTGCTCCCGCGATCGTAAGCCAAGCAAAGACCGGGAGTGGCCATGTCGGCATCCAACCGACGAATCGAGTGTAACTCCCTCCCGGCACGCTGCCGCGCTCCAACCTCCACTCGAGAACGCACCAACTCTTCGGGGACCATCCAGCAAATGGCATAGACCTGGCAAAGCCAATTCCCCAGTCAGATACGCCCGGTGTGTCGAAGTACATGACGCACAGCACACCGTCGACCACACCAGCGTCAATCTCGCCGCCAGCTCCAAATGCAACTCCCACAGCTGGCGTCGTACCCTTCCGAGCCCATCCGAACAACGCCGCGATGAGCACGCACAACACGCAGAAGCATGCAAGCGCACGTTTGGGCATCATTGAATGATCACAGTATTTCCAACCATGTAGGGCCGGTTGCAGCACTTCCATACGGAGATCGCCCGTACTTGATCTCCAGCTTGCGCTGGCGCCGTATCCCAAAAAGAAGGACGCCAAGTGGTCGATGGTAAACCGCCAGAGGCGGGAACCCGCTGCGGAAACGGGGCTGGCGGGCGGTCAGTCGGATATACATCCCATGGTCTGGGGGACGATGGAACGAGCTCGCGTGGCCGATCGTGCGGTTCGCGCGGGGCGAGCGGCAGGTCCAACCAATCGATCGGTCTAAAATTCTCAAGTCCCGGCGCATCAGTACAGTAGTACTTTGCTGTGCCGACTATCTCTCGAGTGGCTCTTATTCCGACCCTTGGTCCTCGGTTCCACACATCGCTTGATACACCACCGCCGACGACTTGAAGCGGCGGCCTCATCCGCTGATTCGGTGTTGTGCGACCCTTGGTCACCGTCCAAACCTCCCAGTATTGTGTTCGGGTGGATCTCGGAGGGCTCGAGTCACATGGCAAATAGGTCACCGTCTCGTCAATTAGTTGAACGATCCATCCGTTGCACGGGGCACCACCGCCTCCCCCAATCAGGGCAGGTGGCCACCAGAACGTCCATTGCTGTGTGAAGCCTCCACACTTTGCTTCCGAGAATGCTCCTCGCAACCGGGTGAAGCACCCATCAGTATCTGCGTTAGCCACCGGATTACAACGAACATAAGCATACAGCGACGGGCCATCGATCCACCCCAGCCGATCTCTCCGAGTCCACCGCCCCAGCCCCGAGTCCAGCACACGATGCCTTACATGCCACTTGCCGCCGTCACTGCCACTTATGAACCTGTCGTAGACGTACCCCGCGTAACCGATGCGGTTGCCGATCGCGGCGAGCGAGAGCGTGCCGCGGCCGTAGCTGTTGCCGGCGACGGCGAAGTAGTCGTCGCTGAAGGCGTCGTTGTCGCTGTCGGCGGGTGAGTTGGTGTCACCGTCGAGGTCCCAGTCGTAGGGCGTGTTCACGAAGTCGCCGAGGTCGTCAGAGTCAATGGACTTGTCGTCGTTGTAGTCGATGTCGGTGAGCGTGATCGGCGTGCCGTAGGCGGTGTACTTGATCCGCTCCAGTGGCCGCCCGTTGGTGTTCATCACCAGCGACACATCCGCACGCCAGTTCGGTCCGAACAAGCGCCGTTCCTCGTGATCGCCGTCGCTCGCGGCCAGCCAGCCTGACGAGTTGTCCCGGTCGCGCAGGATCACGCTGTCAATATACGACGAACCGCCGCGTCCGTCCATGCCGGCGTTGTGCCAGACGAACTGCTCCTTATGTTCGGTGTCCGGCAGGTAGGCGCTCGCCCCGCCGTCCCACTCGCAGCGGTAGGTCGCGATGATCCGCCAGCGGTCGTCGTAGATGAACCAGTAGGTGTGGTCCGCGGTCGTCACCGAGCCGTTGCCGCCCACGTCGGTGTGCGTGCTGATCCGCTGGCCGAGGGCGTCGTAGGCGTACTCGGCGACAGTGGCACCGCCCGAGCGCGCCTTCACCTTCACCAGCCGGCCGAAGACGTCGTAGACATACGTGTAGTCCTTCCCGTCGTCGGTCATGTTGCCGACGGCGTCATGCGCGAGCGTGTAGTTCACGCTGCTGTTGCTGTCGGTGTCGCGCGTCAGCCACTCGTTGGCCGCGTTGAACGCGCCCGTGTCATCGAGCTCCCCGCCGCCCGAATAGCTCCCGTCGCCGTCGAGGTCGAGCTTGCGCCGCTTCCAGTTGCCGACCTGGTCGAGGCCATAGCCGGCACTGTTCTCGTCCCAGCGCTCGCGGCGCGTGCGCGACGTGATCGAGCCCGTGGAGAGCGTCCCCTCATCCGCATCGAGCAGCCGATTGAGATTATCCATCGCGTACTTGGCGTCCCAGCCGTCGCCGTTGCCGGCCGTCGCGGCATCGTCCGCGCTCGTGATGTTCCCGTCGCGGTCGTACGTGAGCGTCACGTCGTAGAGCGTCACCGGCGAACCGAGCAGCTTCTTCCACTGGCTCCGCGTGACCCGGCCGAAGTTGTCGAGGTACCCGCTGAACCCGCCGCCGCTCGTCCCCGAGTGCAGGCGGTAGCTCGTGTTGGCCGTCTGCGTGTGCAGGTGCGTCGTCACGAGCATCCCGGCGCCCTGGTACTGGTACTCGGCGACGCTCGTCGAATCGACGCTGACCTTGTTCACGCGTCCAAAGGTGTCGTCAATGTCGCCGCCGGAGCCGAAGCCGTAGTCGACCACGTCGCCGTCGCTCGTGCCCAGCGTCAGCGGCAGCGTCATCGAGTCGCGCTGCACCCGCGCCCGCTTCGACCCGTCCGCCGTCCGCACCGCCGAGTACGCAAACGCCACCTGCGCCTCGTCGTTCCCGGCGCTCACGTCGCCGGAACGCGACGCGTCGAAGCGCGAGATGTGAATGGCACGTCGTCACGGATCACTTGGGCGTGCCACGCTCTTTGTCTATTTTCGCTCCGCGTCATGATGAGGCCCTCCTGGAGCAAACTCAATAACGCCAAGTGCATAGGCTCGAACACTAGGATCAGGATCAGACGTCGCCAACCGACGAACGGTTTCAGTGACCTCCAGATCATTAAGTAGGATATCGTGACCGAGCACAGCAGCAAGGGCACCAATCCGCACATTTGCGACGCTATCACCGAGAGCGGCAATGATCGTAGAATTGCTCTTTGGTTGCGCACCGCGCTTCATCAGCGCCCGATCTGCATCCGACAACGCAAATAGTGCGTCACGCCGCATTAGCTCGGGTCCATGCCCCAAGGCCAAGCGCTCAACACGAAAGCGCGTTTGGTCCGACAATGCCTCCATGGACGAAAGGCAGCGAATGGCAAGAAGCTGGTCTGAGAGCGGTCGACTCGGAGCAAGCAGTGAGTCGACCCATGCATCTTTAGCATTCGCTTCCATTCCACTGAGCCTCGTCCGTACTGCAGCTATGATCGCTTGGTCGTCGATTCGCCATCGATGACCGTGAACGAGGAATACAAGAGGAGCATGTTTGACCCACCGCATCGAACTCACATACCCAGCACCGGCTAGTCCCAGAGCCAAGCAGAACCCACAGGTCACAGCGCTAAATCGCCACCAAAACCGCTTCCTCACTCTAACTTTGGCTTGCGACGGTGAAAAGCCGCACTCCGAGCATGGTGAATCCACTCCAACGGTGCTAGCTCGTTCGTATCGGCACCACGAACACGCATGCGCCGAAGTTCCAAACCGTGCCATTCGCCAGCGAAGCTGGATCACAGCTAAGATCGCTAGCATGCTGCACGAAGACAGGTAGAAAACAATCTCGGCGTTCATTCGAGTCAACTTCCGGAAGGAATTCTCGGTCCAGGAGGAACTGCAGGCGGCGGCTGGTCACTCGGTGGATATGTTCCGTCCGGATTGCGATCCCACCAGTCATACCACCTGCAAGTGGCCATACAAACGGTGTATGTTCCTGCGGCGCCCTCTTCACATAGTGCCTTGTCAGCAGGTGTTCCATCATTGCACCTGCCGCAAATCTGCCGGTTGTAGCCAAGCTGCATGCCGCAACCGCAATCTTTCGCCCAGTCGCACGGGGTAAGTGAGGTGAACAGGTTGTCAGCCCATGCGCACGGTTGATCAGGCAACGAAGGCGATGTACACGGGGGAGGGGGAACGCCACCGGGCAAAGGTGCTCGGCGCGGACCCGGTTCCCAGTCACGGGGCGGCTGAATGCGCCGACCTGGCGATCGTCCCGGCACGCCGGGGTTGGCCGGCGGTCCGGGCGGCGATGGTGTGATCGGTTGCCGAAGAAGGCAACGCATCAAATCTCGGTACGCCTCTAGAATCTCAAATGCGAGTGGAATCCAAAGGGGATTCGGCATGTAGAAAGGCGGAACCGGGATGTCGACAAAAGGGGGCACCGTTCGCTGGCGATCCAACAATTCCCGTAGTCTTTGCCTCTGCGCCGCGCAGGGATCTTTGGGGTCGATGTCGTTGGGCTCATAGATGCCAAGCCCGGACGCATCCATGTAACGAGTTGGAACAGATTGCACATACTCATACAACCCCATCCCGTCCACATACCCCAGCGGATCGCGTCGCGTCCACCTCCCCAGCCCACTGTTCAGCACGCGGTGCCGCACGAACCACCTGCCGCCATCGCTTCCGCTGATGAACCGGTCGTAGATGTAACCCGCGTAGCCGATGCGGCTGCCGATGCCGGCAAGCGAGAGCACGCCGCGGCCGTAGCTGTTGCCGGCGACGGCGAAGTAGTCGTCACTGAAGGCGTCGTTGTCGCTGTCGGCGGGTGAGTTGGTGTCGCCGTCGAGGTCCCAGTCGTAGGGCGTGTTCACGAAGTCGCCGAGGTCGTCAGGGTCGATGGACTTGTCGTCGTTGTAGTCGATGTCGGTGAGCGTGATCGGCGTGCCGTACGCGGTGTACTTGACCCGCTCCAGCGGGCGGCCGTTCGTGTTCATCACCAATGACACATCCGCACGCCAGTTCGGTCCGAACAAGCGCCGTTCCTCGTGATCGCCGTCGCTCGCGGCCAGCCATCCTGACGAGTTGTCCCGGTCGCGCAGGATCACGGAATCAATATACGACGAACCGCCGCGCCCGTCCATACCGACATTGTGCCAGACGAACTGCTCCTTATGTTCGGTGTCCGGCAGGTAGGTGCTCGAACCGCCGTCCCATTCGCAGCGGTAGGTGGCGATGATCCGCCAGCGGTCGTCGTAGATGAACCAGTAGGTGTGATCCGCCGTCGTCACCGAGCCGTTGCCGCCCACGTCGGTGTGCGTGCTGATCCGCTGACCGAGTCCGTCGTAGGCATACTCGGCGACGGTGTTGTTCGACTGGTTCTTCACCTTTACCAGCCGCCCGAACACGTCATATACATACTTGTAGTTCTGCCCGTCGTCGGTCAGGTTGCCGACGGCGTCGTGCGTGAGCGTGTAGTTCACGCTCGAGTTCGAGTCGGTATCCCGCGTCAGCCACTCGTTGGCGGCGTTGAACGCACCGGTGTCGTTGAGCTCACCGCCGCCCGAGTAGCTCCCGTCGCCGTCGAGGTCGAGCTTGCGGCGTTTCCAGTTGCCCACCTGGTCGAGGCCATAGCCTGCACTGTTCTCATCCCAGCGTTCGCGGCGCGTGCGGCTGCCGATCGAGCCCGCCGTGAGCGTCCCCTCGTCGGCGTCGAGCAGCCGGTTCAGGTTGTCCATGGCGTACTTTGCATCCCACCCCGCGCCGCTCC
The DNA here is from genome assembly GCA_050182995.1 of Phycisphaerales bacterium. Classification (GTDB taxonomy): domain Bacteria; phylum Planctomycetota; class Phycisphaerae; order Phycisphaerales; family UBA1924; genus JAEUIX01. Next base: position 360,288 of record JBFXBS010000002.1, read on the forward strand.
CCGTCACGGCGTCATCCGCGCTCGTGATGTTCCCGTTGCGGTCGTACGTGAGCGTCACGTCGTAGAGCGTCACCGGCGAACCGAGCAGCTTCTTCCACTGGCTCCGCGTCACCCGGCCGAAGTTGTCGAGGTAGCCGGAGAAGCCGCTCCCCGACGTTCCCGAGTGCATCCGATACGAAGTGTCCGCCGTGGCGGTGTGCAGAGCCGTCGAGACGAGCATCCCGGCGCCCTGATACTGATAGCTCGCCACGTCGGTCCCACCGACCGAGACTTTGCTCACGCGTCCGAACGTCTCGGCGATGTTGCCGCCCGTGCCGAACCTGTACGCGACCGCTGACCCATCGCTTGTTCCCAGCGTCTTCGGCAGCGTCATGCTTGTGCGCCGCACGCTTGCCCGACCGGTTCCGTCGGAAGTCCGTACCGCGCTGTATGCAAACGTCACCTGCGCCTCGTTGTTCCCGGCGGAGACGTCGCCGTCGCGATCCTGCAGGATCTTGCTGATGTTGCCCCAGTTGTCATACTGGTACTGCAGCGCGTTGAGCACGTTCCCCGAGCTCGTCGCGTCATGCTGCTTCACCTTGTCGACCAGCCCGCGCGAGAGGTATGTCAGGCTGATTCGCTTCACCAGGTCGTCGAACCCCGCCCCGGTGTTGATCGTCGTCGCCTTGGTGTCGGTCTTGCGGCCGCCCGTGTCGTACACCGTCTCCAGGATGTTGCCCGCCTGGTCCTTCTTCCAGATCTCCTGCCCTTGCGCGTTGTACGCGAAGGTCACCAGGTCGGTCCCGCCGCTGGTGTCGGGATACGTCGCCTTCCAGAGCAGGTCGTTGCTGCTGATCTTGCTGTCCCCGGCGCTGGCGCCCTTGGTCACGCCGTACGTGTACGTCGTCACCTGATCGGCGGGCGGCCCGGCGTCCTGCACGTTGTCGCCGTCGAAGTCGACCCACATCTGGGTCATCCGCCCGGAGCTGTAGACGTAGCGCGTGTAGACGTCGTCGTCGCCGGTCTCGCCCGAGGGCGTGCCGTTGACGTAGTTGCGGATGTCGGCGATCTTGCGTCCGGCGTCGTCGTAGAGGAACCGCGTGACGAGCGCCTTGGGATCGGTGGTCTCGAGCACGGTTCCGTCGGTGTCGTAGGTGGTCGAGGTGACCAGCTCAGCATCCGAGCGCGTCGCCACCGAGCCGGGGTGTGTGAACGTACCCGTGCTTGTCGAGCCGTCGCCCACGATGCCGTTGGTGCCATAGGCCGTCACGTCGGTCTGGCGGCGCCAGGCGTCGTAGTAGAAGGCCGTGATGCTCACGCGGCCCTTAATGTTGGCGGCGGTCACGGTCGCGGTGTCCGCATCGGCGCCCGAATCCAGCGCCCCGGTCGTGCTCGTGTCGTCGAAGTTGCGCGCGATCGAATGCGTGAAGAGCGGCAACCCCGTGCTGTCCTGGTAGTACGTGTGCGTCTCTTCCAGCACTGTGTCGCCGCTCACGGTGGCGGCGTCGCCGTACGTGCTGTCGTTGTCCTTGGCGAGCGTGAACTGATCCGTGACCCTTCCCAGCCGGTCATAGAACTGCTTGCTCAGGCTCGTCCCCCGTGTGCGGATGACGCGACCCTGGGCGTCATAGGTGGTGAGCGTCGGCAGGTAGACGTCGCCCGTGCTGGTGACGATGTCGCCGTTGGACTGGTTGATCTCGTAGGTCCGCTGTTCGTAGACCTGACCCTTCTCGTCATAGTATGTGCGGCTCAGGCTCACGCGATTGGTCCCGAGGCTGGTCGGATTGTCCGTGGCGTCGAGCCCGGAGTCCGACGAGTACATCGCTGTCGCCGTGAGCCGGTCGAGGTTGTCGTAGAGATGAAGTGCGTGTGGCGCCTGCGGGTTGATCTGTACGATGAGCCGGCCGCGAGCGTCGTAGGCATACGTCGTGTCCCGCCGGTCGGTTGTGCTTCCTTCGACGAAGGCTGTCCGCTTGGTCACGCGGCTGTTCTTGTTGCTCGAACCGCCGTCATACTCGACCTCTTCCACTTTGACCATGTTGTCGGTGGGTGACCCTTCGCCGCCCGTGAACGAGTTGTCGTTGGTGCCGATCCATCGGGCGCTGAACCGACCCAGGCTGTCGTAGACGGTCCTGGTGATCGTGTCCGCGGGGCTCTTGACGCGCCACTGTCGGCCCATCGGGTCGTACCCGTAGAGCGTCCGATCATAATTGGTTCCGGCGCTGCCGGCGCCCGAGCCCGGGATCGTGTGGTAGAGCCGGGACTCGTCGACTCGATGCCCATCGCTGGAGCAGATGTTCGTGCTCATGCTCGAGAGCGTCCCGATGTCGAGGGCCGTGATCGGGTCGCCGTCGGTCTCATCGATCCACGAAGTCAAGACCGTGGTGATTCCGGAGTTGCTGATCGCCACCGTCCCGCTGAACTCGGTCATGCCCGCGAGGTTGGTCACGGTGTAGCTCATCGGCCCGTAGTACGTCGGCGACCCGGCGACCACGCGCGGACACGCGATTGTCACCATGCGCCCATCCTTGAGCTTGCTGTAGTACATTTTCGTCACAAGCCCGTCCGCGTGCGTCGTCGTGTCCAGCCGTCCCTGGTTGTCGTAGGTGTACGTGGTGATCACCCGCAGCCCGGACGCGCTCTCCGTGATCCCGAAGTCGCCGTTGGGATCATCGCCGCCGGCAAAGTCGCTCCCATGGTTGGTCTGACAGTCGTCGATCCGCTTGACGAGCAGGCCGTTGGTGTACTGGGTGTACGTGGTGATGCTCGTGGGCGACACCGTGAACGCGGTCGTGCCGTTCTTGCGGATGTACCGTTCCTGGCTCGTGGCGCTGTTGGAGCCGTTGTTCCCGGTGCTCACGATCGGGAAGGTCATGGTGACCTGCTTGGGGACGATGCTCAGGATGTTCGTCGCCGTGTTGCTCCAGAACGTCGTTGAAATCGAGGTCTCATCGTTATTGGAAGCGATGTTCGTCCCCGCCGTGTGGTACGCCCTCCGCTTCTCGATCGTGGGGCGCTCGACACCCACCCCGGACGCCACGGCTTCGAACTTCGGCGTGCTCGACAGCCAGATGCTCGCGCTCGTATACGAAGCGTCGCTGTCGGGATCGCCGGTCTGGGTTGTGAACTTCCGCGTTGCTTGCACGAACCCATTCAGCGTTCCGCCCGAGACGTGCTTGGGGTAGACTGCGTCGCCCGTACCCGCGTGCGAGAAGGTCCTGGCCGAGTGGTCATAGGCGCTGTTGACCTCCGGCGTCAGATGCTCGGCCACCGTTCCTGCCGCGGTCCGCGTCACTTCGTCGGTCCACCGCGTCGAAACGCTGCTGGCGGGATCGGTCATCGTCAGCACCCGCGACAGCGGCTGCCCGTTGCTGTCGAAGTACTGAGAGATGTAGATCCCGTCCGGGCGCTTGATCACCACGCGCCGGGTCTGATTGTGGTCGTAGTCGATCGCATCGTCCCAGTCCAGATACGCGATGCGCTCGTAGGTGCCATTGCTCGACCCGCCGCCGCACCCGCACTGGCCGTTGAAGAACGCCTTGACGATCTTGGCGTCCCCGCTCCCGTACTCGAAGTACGCCGAGGAGTACGGCTTGAGCGTGTCATCGGAAGCCGAGAGCGTGTCGTCGTTGAGGTCCGAGCCCACGCTGTAGTCGTATCGGCGGTAGCCGTCGGCGTCGAGCACCATCCGAAGCTGGTGCGCTGCGCCGCGCTTGCCGTTCTCGTCCGACCAGCTGTCGACGTAGTAGCGGTAGTACTGCTTGGCGACCAGGCTCACGCCCGAGTCGGTGAGCGGAATCGTGCGCGTCACTGTTTTGAGGTCGCCCGACTGACCCACCTTCAGCCCCGAGACCGTCTCGGTCGTCGAGCAGTACGCGTAGTCCACTTTGCCCACCTCGACCCAGCCGCCGCTGTCGATCTCTGCTTTCACCTGCGTGAGCCGCTGCGTGCTGTCGATCGTCGAGTACGTGTACGAGAACCTGCGACCAGCGCTGTCGTAGGCCAGCGCCAAAGTGCCGTCGGCGTTGTACCCGCTCGAGATCGCCGTGCTGATCGTGCTGGCGTGGCCGGCATAGGCGACGTTGCCCGCGGCATCCTCGATTTTCCAGATCTGCCACGCCGCGCGCGTGTCGCTCCCGCCAGCGCCGAAGAACGTGATCGTGGTTCCCAGGCTGTTGTAGTACACCCACAGCGCCGGATCGCTCCCCGCCGCGGGAATGTTTTTGAATACGCCGTTCGCACCGTTGGTGCCCTTGTAGTACGTGTTGCCCCCCGAGGCGCTGTTGTACAGGAACTCGGCATACCGATCGTTCCCGTAGACCAGGTAGAGCATGTCGTCGCTCGTCCCTGTGGTGTCGTAGAGCACAATCTCGGGTTGCGAGGTCTGGAACCAGTTGTAGCCCTGCGGCCCATTGCTCGTGGCAATCTGGTTAAACGTCCGCCCAATGACCCAGGGGACGTCCGCCGGGAGCGCCAGGTCGATGGTGTGGGCGTCGTAGCTCAGGCTGTCCAGCCGAACCGAGCCGAGATACCGGTTGCTGTCCCACGAATGACCGACGCCCGCCGCCGGGGCGAACGCGCCGCTCCAGCCTCGGGCCGCGCCGCTCACGCCCACGCCCCGGAATCCCACCCCGGGCGCGGCACCCTGCACGGGGGTCGCGGAAGCGTTGTACGAAGTGAAGATCGTTCCCACGGTCTGCGAGAGAATCTGCCCAGACCCCACGGTCGACAGACCGGCGATGGCGGCGCTCATGACGATGCAGCGAGCAAGGAGCGAGGAAGAGCAGTTCGGCATGGAAGGACTCCCATTGGCGGTCGTACGTACTGCTGAGAAGCGGCAGTACGCGGACCAACTCGTGTGTCCATCATGACTTCAATTCGCTCGCCCGGTCGTCATTCCTCATTTTACTAAAATGACGAATGACAACTCGCAGCCAGATCGTGTGTTCTAATGAAGGCGTTGCACAACGTCACTTCTTGTGATGCTCGTGCTCCGCAGCCGTGCCCGGCTGCGCCGTCCGCTCGCTCCTCACATTTCCGGAGGCCGTCATGCCACGCTTCATGAAGTACCCGCTCGGCGCCGTCCTCAACGGCATCCTGCTCACCGCCACGTTTGCGGCCATCCTGGCGGCGGTGGTCGCTTCCATGGCGCGCCTCCAGCCACCAGGCCCTTCACCCAGCGAGCGGGCCCTGAGCTCGCTCCTCTACGACCTCGGCCTCAACCCGGTCAATCTCGCCGCCGCCGGCGTCTCCGCCGAGCAGGCCTCGGCAGTCGTGGCTGCCGCGCGCGAGCATTACGCCGGGAACCTCGTTCAGCTCGATGATGCGCGCTCGACCGTGCCCGATCTCCGCGCCCAGATCGCCCCCCTCGAGCAGCTCGCGTCCACCGGACGGGCCACGCAGCAGCAGCTCACCAGCCTGGAGACCGCCCGCTCGGAGCTGGCCACCGCCCAGGCGGCCTGCGACACGCTCCACGCCGCGGCGTTCACCGCCGCCACAACTGGCCTGACTTCAGATCAGCGCTCCCGGATCGCGATGCTCCGGACGAACGCCGGGCGCGAAGTGCCCGTCCAATTCCGGACCACCGAGCGCTCCGACGCCCAGTGGATCGCGCTCCGCAACGCCCTGATCCAGCTGCGCGTCTCGACCGAGGCGGGCGCGCCCGACGCCAACGCCGCGGCGCTGCTCCAGGCAGCGGGCGAGGAGTCGGCGGTCGTGGCCGCGTCTCAGGGCCTCCAATCAGCCGCTGCGGTCGCCGCCGCTTGGGAATCAGCGGTGAACAACTGATTCGAATTCCGGCCCAACCTATGCTTCCGGCATGTCCAAGCACGCCCTCGATTCGCGCCTGGTGCCGCAGATCGCGGCCCTGGCCCACGCGTGCTGGCGTGCTTCGCGCCGCGCCGACGGTTGGAAGCGCGGGCGCTTCGACCCCGACCGGCGCACTCACGACGCAATGGGGGCGTTTGATCGGCTCACCCCCGAGGACCGCGAACTCATTGCCATCGCCGTCGAATCCAGCGAGATGTCCCGACTGCTTGCCGAACTGGTGGATCTTCCACGCGGACCCGAGCGGCCCTTCACCACGCGTGAGCTGCGTCGCGGGCAGCCGGTTGGACTCGCCAACGGGGTCCGCATCGATCAGCCCGGTGTCTCGGCACGCGCCATCGGTCGAGTGCACGCCTGGGAATCTCAGCCGGGCTCGGTCTTCCCGCGCTCGATCACTGTTCACTGGCCCGGCGGCGCCCTCACCCGGCACGCCCCGCTCGATCGCGATCTGCGCCGCGTGGATCCGTCTCTTTCGTGACTCGTACCGGAGCTACGTCGGACACGGAAGTCGCGCCGCCGTCGGCGTGGCGCACCGCGATCGTGAAGAGACCGTTCCGAGATTCCACGCGCACTCCCTCCGCAAGGCGGTAGTGGTGCCTCTTCCAGACGATGCGGCGCTCAACCAGACCCGCCGCAAGCAGCTGCACCAGATGCTGGCTCACGTGCGACAGTTCACGGCCCGTGGCCACCGCCAGCGCGCCGACATCCGCCTCGACGCCCCCGGGCTCGCCCGCCAGAGCTCCCAGAAGCTCCAGGCGGATCGGTGCGCGGAGCAGTTCCGTCAGCCAGGTCACGCGCTGCATCCCTGGCGACTTGGCTGGCCGGATCGACACGGACGAACCTCCTCGGGCGGTCCACGGCACCGCCAAAGTCAGCTCTCTCGGCTTCGCGCTGCAACAACATTCCACCCACGACCCAACTGCGTCACACGCTCACTTGCCTAGATTAGCACGTTTTCATCTTGGCACAATCCCTAGTCTGTAAGAATCGCATGATTTTTCCGTGGCCAATCTGACACAATTGTGTGCTGAGCCGTCGTTGTGTGGCTGCGTTGCAAGTTAAGCGCCCACACTCCGCGCAGGCCCATGTTAGAGATCGTTCATCATGCTCAGAGGGCCTCAGCATCTCGATCGGGCACGTCGCCGGGCGGTGTGGCGGCGCACGCTCTCGGTCGCGTGCCTGTTACCTGTTTTCAGCGAGCGTCCGCTCATGGGGCAATCACCCCAGCCGGTGACCGCCCTCACCGAGCAGATCGAGCTCACCCGGCTCCTGGACCTGTGCGCCGATCGCCTCAAGCTGAACATCGAGTACGACCCGGGCATGCTGCGCGGCGCTGAGGCAACGCTGCGGATGGGCGAGGCGCTCTCGGACCAGCAGCTCTGGTCGCTCGTCAACCAGCTGCTCGCCGCGCGCGGGCTGACCACCGTCCGGGCGGCGGGTGCAAGCGCGCTCAGCGTGGTCAAGGTCAGCGAGGCCGCGAGCGTCGCCGGAGTCGTGGAGCGCCAGTCGTTGCGTGACGTGGATCAGGCCCCGCGGCCGGGGTTCCAGTCGGTGCTCGTGCGGCCGGCGCACCGATCGGCACGCGAACTGGCCGAGGCCATCAAGCCCTTCCTGAGCAAGCAAGGTTCATCCACGGTCGGCAGCGCCGTCGTCATTGAGGCAGCAGGCGCGAGCCCGATCGCCACAAGTACGGCATCGGGACTGTCCGCTGTGTTACCCGCCGCGATCTGCGGTCAGGGCGGACTTCTCATCGTCTCCGACTTTACGGCCCGACTGGAACAGACGCTGCGTCTCCTCGATCTGGTGGATTCGCCGGCGGAAGCCACGCTCGTCGAGGAAGTAGCACTCCAGCACCTCGGGGGCGTCCAGATGGCGGCCCTCGCGACACAGGTGGCCACCCGTCAAGGCGCCATCGCCGGCCGCAAGCTCGCAGGTGAGGTGCTCCCATCGCCCAACGGCGGCGCGGTGCTCCTGCTCGCTCCCGCGAGCCAGGCCCAGCTCTGGCGAGAGCTTATCGCGCAGCTCGACCGCCGCGAGCCGGTCGAGGTCGTGAACTACGCGCCGCGCTCCTTCGGCATCAAGGACGTGGCCAAGCTCATTGAGCAGACGGTACGTGACACCCCCCCCGCGCCGGAATCCGGCAAGGCGGCCACAACAGGCACGGGTGCCGAAGAGCGGCTGCGCGTCGTGCTGGACGAACTGACAGGTACGCTCATCGTGACGGCGACGCCGACGCAGCATCAGCGCATCGCATCCCTGATTGCGCGGCTCGACAGCGTCTCCCCGGCGGCGCGCCGTCCCGTCCGGACCTTCGTGCTGCGCAACCGCCCGGTGGCCGAGGTAATGAGCGTGATTCAGAACCTGGTGCAGGCCGGGGCACTGGAGGGCGACGTCGAAAGTGCTCCCGCAGGCGAACCGGGGACGCCGTCATCCGGTGTGCCCGATCGTCCCGCGACGCGCGACCAGCCGATCCTCGCGGGCGGTTCGGCGGCGAGCATGCCGCCGCCGACGCCTCCGGACTCGGCGCGGCCGCGGCGGGGCGGTGCTGATGCCGCCGTGAACGCATCCTCGGCGGGATCGCCCCATACGGGCGGGGCAGCGCTGTCGCTCACCGCTGATGAGCAGACCAACACGCTCATCGCCGTCGCCGAGCCGCGGGTGCTCGGGCAGATCGAATCGCTGCTGGCGACCATCGACGTCCGCCAGCCGCAGGTCATGCTCGAAGTGCTCCTGCTCAGTCTGACCGACACGCAGACGCTCGCGCTGGGCATCGAGCTTGAAAGACTCACCAAGGCGGGCGATGCCCAGTTCCGGCTCTCCTCGCTCTTCGGCCTCTCGATGGTGAACGCCGGCACGCCCACCGCGCCCCCGGGCGGGACAGGCGGCACGGTCACCGTGCTCAGCCCCGCCGAGTTCAGCATCCTCATCCGTGCGCTGGAGACGCTCAATGAGGGCCGCTCCCTTTCCATCCCCCGGCTGCTTGTCGGCAACAACCAGGTCGGCGACTTCCTGTCGGTGCTCCAGCAGCCCGTCACCACCACGGTCACGCCCTCCAGCCAGGTCACGACGACGACCTTCGGCGGATACGAACAGGCGGGGACGACCGTCTCCGTGCAACCGCGCATCGCCGAGGGCGATCACCTCGGCCTCAAGTACTCCGTGACGCTGAGCGCCTTCACCGGAACCAGCTCGATGGGCCTCCCTCCGCCCAAACAGGAGAACACGATCAAGAGCGACGTGCTCATCCCCGACGCCTACACGGTGGCGCTGGGTGGGATCGAGCTCACGACAACGGGAGAGGGAACGACGCAGGTACCGTTTCTCGGCGACCTGCCGATCATCGGCGAGGTGTTCAAGAGCCGGAGCAACAACTCCAGCCGCACCCGGTTCTACGTCTTCATCCGCGCCGAGGTGATGCGTCAGACCACCTTCGAGGATCTCAAGTACGCCAGCGATCGGGCCACGTCGAACGCGGGCGTCGATGACGGATTCCCCGACCTGGAGCCGCTGCTCATGAGGTAGCACCGTATCTCCGCTGCTCCGCCGCAATCCCCCTCCCTCATCAATGCCGAACCTCCAAGCCAGCCCGCGCTTCATGGAGTTGATCCCGCGCGAGTTCGCGCGCGAGCATCTGGTACTCGGCGAGAGCGTGCTTGATGAGCGCGACCCCGCCGACGGTCTGATCACGCTCGCGCACGGGCCGGCGACCGATCCGCTCATTCTGCACAATGTGCAGGCTCGTCTGGGCGTCGCGACGGCCTGTGCGTGCGCCGATGCCGAGTCGCTTGCCCGTCGGATCGACGAGGCGTACGCCGCGCGCGAGGCGCGCGAACCTGACCATGCGCACGCCGCGCGTGCGGACCGCGAAGGCATCCCGACCATCGAGATCGGCTCGGAGAGTGCAGCGAGTGCGGGCGGCAGCGCTGACCTTGACGAGGAGCTCCAGCGCCTCGCCGCTAATGGCGAGCGCGATCTGCTCAGCCTCTCCGACAAGGGCCCGGTCATCCGCCTCGTTGATTCGATCCTCTTCGACGCCATCGGCCGCGGCGGGGGCGCCAGCGACATCCATATTCAGCCGCTCGCCGACTGCACGCTCATCCGCTTCCGCGTCGATGGCGTGCTCCTCACCGCGCGTCGTGTGAGCCCTCGCCTCGCCCCCGCGATCGTCAGCCGCATCAAGGTCATGGCGCGTCTCGATGTCGCCGAGCGACGCGCGCCGCAGGACGGACGCGCGACCGTGACCATCGGGCGCGCCGGCCATCGCGGCGGAAGCGGTGCGGGCGGAAGCGAAGCCCGCGCGATCGACCTGCGCATCGCCACGCTTCCCTCCGCCTACGGCGAGCGCGTCGTCATCCGCCTTCTCGACACGCAGCAGGGCCGTTCGCTCTCCTCGCTCGACGGCGTCGGCATGCCGCCTGATGTCGCGTCCGCGTACCGCGACCGCGCGTCACGATCGTCGGGCATCGTGCTTGTCACCGGCCCGACCGGCAGCGGCAAGACCACCACGCTCTACGCCACGCTGCGCTGGATCGCGGCGCATGTTGGAGGAGCTGGAGCCGGCACGAGCCGCGCGACCACCGGCGGCACGCCCGTGAACATTCTCACCATCGAAGACCCGATCGAGTACGACCTGTCGAGCCTGAATGAGACGCCGGACATAAGAACCGAGTCGCAAGACGCGAGTGCCGAGTCCGGAGACACCGGCGCCGGCGTCTCTTCCCTCGCGCCTCAAGCCCCGCCCCCCCGCCTCGCGCCTTCGCTCCCCATCTCGCAAACGCAAGTCGACCCGCGCAAGAACCTCACCTTCGCCACCGGGCTTCGTCACATCCTGCGCCAGGACCCCGACGTGATCATGGTCGGCGAGATCCGCGATCTCGACACCGCGCGCATCGCGATCCAGGCCAGCCTGACCGGGCACTTGGTTTTCTCGACGCTCCACACCGCCGACGCGCCGGGCGCGGTCACGCGCCTGCTCGATCTGGGCATCGAGCCGTACCTCGTCGCGTCGTCGCTCTCGTGCGTCCTCGCGCAGCGGCTCGTGCGCCTCACGCACCAGCCGTGCTCCGGTGCGGGGTGCGCCGACTGTCTGCACTCGGGCTTCAAGGGCCGCCGCGGCATCTTCGAATTGCTTGTCATCGACAGCACGATCCGCGAGATGATCTCCTGCCGCGCGTCGGCGACGGCCATCCGCGACGCGGCCATCGCTCTTCCTGCCCCGCGCGGCATGAAGCGCCTCGAAGACCAGGGCGCCGAACTCACCCGCGCCGGCCTCACCACCCTCGACGAAGTCCGCCGCGTCACGCTCGGAACGGAGGGTTGATGGCCATGGACGCTCCATTGGACCATGCCGCTCATCCCCTCGAAGGACCGCGCCGCATCCAGCGTCGCATGTTTGTCGCCGGCTGCATCGCCCTGGCTGGCGCGATTGGCTGGGCATGCTGGCCGCTCGGCGGCACCACCGTGGAGTTGCCCGAGCCCCCGACACGTGCGGCAGTGGCGGCTCCGAACTCCGGCGAGCGCGAGATGCTCGACCTGGCCGCCTTCGGTGCCCCGATCTGGGACCCGCCGCCAAAGCCACCGAAGGTCGATCTCGCCAGGACTTCGCCTGCTCCGGTCCCGCCTCCCACGCCGCTCAAGCTCCAATTGCTCGGCATCGTGCGACAGAATGATGAGGATGGCAACGAGCGCTTCGTCGCGGCCATCTACGACCAGACCGCGGACAGGATCATGCTGCTCAGGGATGGGGATCGGATTGGTTCAAGTGCTGACGCAGGCGACCTGCCCCGGGTCACGCGGATCACGTCTGAAGCGGTGGAGCTCATCGACGCGTCGGGTCCGCGGCGATTGGTGCTTCGTGAGGCGCGCAGGCCGATCACCGGCTTGAAGCTCCTGAGCGGCGCGGGCACGTCGAGCCAGGAAAGCGACCCGTGACCCATACACCGGTGTCCATCTCGGATCGAGAGACGTGGCGGGCGACGATCGCCAGCGAAGGCTGCTATTGGGCCATCCTCGATGCGCCCTCTCTCGGCGTGGCCCATCGCCGACTGCTCGAAGCCATGGTGCGATCTCGCTCGCCGGCGCTGGACGCGGCGTTTGAGCGCTGGCTGCCCGTGCCGCCGGATCAGGTGCATGCTGTCTATCAGCTCGCGTCAGACGCCAAGAGTGAGCCCGTGGTCATTGCGTGCGGCGTGGATCGGACGGTGCTTGAGCATCTGGGCGATGAGCTATTGATGCTCGTGCCTGACGCGCTCCCGGAGGTACTCCTCGATCGCCTCCAGGGACCGCCGGACGCTGCCGCGTTCAATCTTCTTGCCGAGGAGTTCGAGCCGACACCCCTGACTCAGGTGCGCCATCGAACGGCACAGCTTGCGGTGGTGATCGCGCTGCTGCTGATTGCCGTGGGGGCGGCAGGCCTGTTCCGCAGGACAAGCACAAGCGAGCAGAGAGCCGACGCCCTGCAGGAGGCTGCAGGGCATGTTCATGCGCGGCTGGTCCCCAACGCTCCTTCGCCGGCTGCGGCTGCATCTGGGCTGACCGCCGAACTCCGTCGTCTCAGGGCCGCCAAGAAGGGCCCGAGCCTCGTCGAACGGTCGGTGGATGCCGCCGCCACCTTGGCCGAACTCCTCTCCCGCTGGCCACGCGATGCGAGCGCCAGCGGGCTCCATGTCCAGACCCAATCGCTCCAGGTGACGGCGTCGGGGATCACCATCACCGCCCTGATCCCCGCGGAAGCAGACGCCGAACCGCTCGTCGCCGCGCTGCGTGACCTGCCCGGCTGGACACTGCAGCAGAGCCAGCGCAGTTCGGCGAGCGGGAGTGGTGGGGGCGGCGGTGCAACCAGCGAGAATGCTCTAGCCCGGTTGACGCTCCGTCTCGTTCCACAGCGACAGGCACCTCTGGTCGGAGGTGGATCGTGAGCGGACGCGGCATGATCGTTGCCGGACTGGCCGTGGTGGTCGTCGCGTCGGTCGTGCTGGCCTGGCCGCTGGTCCGGCTCGTCCGGGCGCTGGAGCGCGAGCGCGCGGCGCAATCGGCGCTCAGCCAAGCGCTCCAGATCGAGCAGGAGATCGCCAGCCTTCGCGCTTCCATCGGAAGCAGGTTGCTCTCTCGACCGCCCGAGGGAGACGTAGCGGCCGCCGTCCAATCAGCAATGCGCGACGCGGGCCTGCCGGTGCAGTTGCTCGCCGAGGTTGCGCCGCAAGGATCGACAGTAATCAAGACTGCCGCTGAAGCGTCTGGCGCTGTGTGGCGCCGACAATCGGTGCTTGTCCGCCTGCACGCACTCCCGCTTCCCGATCTCGGCAGCTTCCTCGACCGCTGGCGCGCGGCACACGCCGAGTGGAGCGTCGCACAGATCGAGCTCCAGGTCAATGAACCACGCGGCCCAAGCGACGCGCGTGAAGCGGGCATGTTCAGCCCTCGGATCACGCTGGTCGCGAGCTCCCTCGATCGGACCGAACCATGAACGCTCATCGCACAACGACCATCCTGCTGGTGGCAACGCTCTGCTTCCTGACCGCCTGCCGTGCCTCTCACAGCGGGCCCTACACGCCCCAGACCGAAAGCACACGCAGCCCATTGCAAGCCGAGCGACTGACCATGCGCGCTCTCGAAGTCCTCGACGAAGGCGGTGACGATCCCGAGGGACTGTCCAGGGCCGAATCGCTCCTGCGTGAAGCCCTGTCCGCCGATCTCTTCTACGGGCCCGCGCACAACAACCTCGCCGTGGTCTACCTCAAGCAGGGCCGGCTCTACGACAGCGCGGCCGAATGCGAGTGGGCCCGGAAGCTGATGCCGGGCGCGCCCGACCCGCGGGTCAATCTGGGCATCGTGCTGGAGCGGGCCGGCCGGACGCGCGACGCGCTGGCGAGCTACCGCGCGGCGCTGGAAGTCTCCCCCGAGCACATCGAAGCCATGCAGGGTCTCGCCCGGCTCCAACTCCGCCGCGACCGCACCGACGACGAGACCCCGCGCTATCTGCGCGAGATCGCGCTCCGCGGCACAACTCCGCAATGGCGCGAGTGGGCCCAGAGTCTACTCGGGCGGTTCGAGAACTGAGCCCACGCACTGCTCTACGCGCGTCCGACGCCGGTACGCATGCCGATCGAACCAGCGCCGGCCTTCGTAGGTGAGCTGATCGCGCCGCGGCGGGATCACCTGCTCGATCACGCGCCGCTCCACTCACGCGCGCACGCGCGGGTGGCTGTACCCCTTGTTGCCAGCCACCGTCAGCGGCCAGCCCACTCAGCGCGGCGGACGCACTTTCTTCATCACTTCGACGAAGTGCTTTGATTCGTGCGCCTGCCCTGTGGTGACGATGCCCGCAAGGGGTATTCCTCCACCAATCCACGACGAGGCAGAGGACACCTTGTAAGAATAGGGCGGCCGTTTCGTAGCGGGTGCACAAGCGCCGGAAGGATCTTCGAGGGTCTCACGCGTCAGCGAGTGCCGTGGATCGCCGAAGCTGGACGCGACACCCACAACGACACGGATGCCGTCGCGATCATCGAAACGATTGACACCTGACTTCTCTACTCGCCTCCCCTAACCCCCAGCTCCGCCAACTCGCTGATGACACCAATTTTCTTCGTGGCGAGCATTGTTGACGTACGCAATCTCTGACTCGAAAAATGAGACAGAACAATCTGTGGAATATCGCGAACATTATCAAATTCCGTGGCGGTGAACTCCAACAAAAATTCGGAATCCACCGATGCCGCCTCTCTCACTACGTCATCCGCCCGTTCATACACAGAGACGCCCTTTTGCACAGTTGGCGCGATCACCCACCTCCTGCCGATCCTCTCTGTAATTGCCCCAATCATGCCAACCGTGAACGACTTTAGTGCCGGCCGCTGACGCATTCCTGATCGGATCAAGCAAAAGCAGGGAATCAAGTTGCCAGAAAACGGATCAACGTCACGCTTCCAGGCGACCCCTCGATCACCAAGCCACTTGATCGCGGCCTGACGCATGTTTTCGCGTCTCGAACGCTGGGCATCGTAGATCGCTCCAAAGCTAGCCTGAACTTCCTCGTCGCGCAAATCAAGTGCCGGCAGATGTGGCGTGCGCACCCCCGAGCACTTCAATGACTGAATAGAACCGGGCTCCGCGACGACACCCTTTGACACGAGCGTACGGCACAAGGCCGATAAGCGGGGAGTAGCAAGCGAATCCCAGACACGAACAACGAAATCGAATTGTCCATACACCTCAACGCATACATAAGACTCGTAATAGAAATGACTTAGAGTGCCGAATAGCTTCTCAACCTGCCCGGCGCCGCGATCCGGCAGTTCCAAAAACAAGAAGCTCGGCAGTTGCTGCAGAATCCGCTGTCGATATTCCGGATGAATCACGATGGAATTGTAACTTCTTGGACGAGTTAGTCCTCGCGGGCTTTCGATCGAAGTGATTGTCGCCTCTGGGTCCTGCACCCGGCGGATCTCGCGATCGACCTCGGCGATGAACTCGGCAATTGTCGGCCGCAAACCCGGCGCTTGGTCCATCATTCGAGCAATGAAGGCATCGAAATCCGCGGATAGGGGAAGCCGACTGCGTCCGAAGGCACGAGGCCGCGGCGCGGTGGCATGAGCGTCCTTGTAATGCTCAATGCTCTGCGGCAACGTCGCATCCGCTGCTGGTGGCGGAAACGGCGCATTGCCACAGTAGATTTGATGAAGGGTGCATCCGAAGGCGTATATATCCCGCACGCTGATTGGCCGAGCACCAGGACCAAATGACTCAGGCGACAGATAGGGCAGAGAACCTAGTGGATGATAGGTTACGTCCATCAGCTTTGCGACGTTTACGGCAATCCCCCAGTCTGCCAAATACAGTTGAATGCTGTGGTCTTCCGTCGCTTTCCATAAGATGTTAGAGGGCTTGATATCGCAGTGAATCAGTCCTTCACTGTGCGCGGACTTGAGCAGTTGAGCCAGTTTCCGAACTTGATTGAGAAACTCCGGCATGTTGCCCGATGCAACCTCAATTGCCGTGTCGTTGATGTGGCCGCTTTCGATAAACTGAAATTCCAAAACAGCCAGAAAGACTTCAACCGCACTATCGCTTTGACTACCCCTATGGAAGCGATACAAGAACTCATCAGTCGGAACGTCGTGACCGCGAATGACCCCGTCCTCGATGAGGGCATGATGATGAAACGGGACGATGCAGTCCTTGCCCTCCAGGATTACCGCAGGAGTGACATCTCGACGAACCTGCTCTATCATCCGTGACAGTTCATCGCGACGCGACTTCGCCGTAGCAAATATCTTGATCGCGACATTCCGTTTCGTCGAAGGATCAACGCCGCGCCAAACCGGCGCACTGCCACCCTGACCCAGTCTCTGTTCGATGATGTAGTTGTCGAGGCGGCAGCCTTGAAAGTCGACATTAGAGAGATCGAGCCCGAGTGGCGAGGCGAGAAGCGATGGGGTCTTGTCCTTTCCCATATGGCTCTATGGCAGGCGCAAAGGCCAACAATCGATAGTTAGAAGCACCGATGATGTTATCGGGAGAAGTTGGGGCCGTCCACGTGGTCGGTGGAACGCGAGTACTCCCGAATCGCGAGCTCGTCTTCGCCGACTTGAAGGGCAATGGCCAATCGTTCTCGAACTGACCGAGGAATCGACTTCCTGTCTCCTGACTCTATCGCTTCGATGAGTTCCGGCTGTATCCCTGTTTCCGCAGCGAGCGATTCGACAGTCTTTCCACAAGACTCTCGCAAACGCATAACGAAGTGAGACAAGCTGTCTATGTAATCCATCACGGCAAACTTGTCGGCCATTGCGTTCCCTTTGTCAAGAAGAACTTGGTCCGGAGCGATCGCCAGTTATCGGAACTAAACTGACCTGCTGCTCTCAATCAGAATGGTGTCGATTTCGGTCTGACTTCGATCGATCAGTTCATTTGAGATCGAGACGTCTTCAGGCGTAGGGTCATGATAACGGAATTCGGCAAACCCAATCGTTATGTGATCTCCTGGCCCGAGTCGGGTTCGTCCCGATATCTGCACGCCGTTTATCAGAGTGGGATTGGTGGCGCTCTTGTTCGTGATCCAATGGCAGTTCTGCTCGTCATCAAAGTCGATGACGCACTGCAGGCGAGAAACGCTCGGATTCGGAACCTGAACTCTCGTTCCCGGAAGCCGCCCAATAGAATGACTACCGGCGGCAATTCGGTAGTACGTTCCCGTCTTTAGGCCGCCTCCCGCTATCAACTCCAGTGCTGCCATGGGTCCGTCTCGTGGGGGTATGACTAGGCGACCTAGTATACACAGAATCTGGGGGGCGTCTACCAGGGTCTGGACTGCAGGCGGATCTGGCTGACATGCGCCGCGATGTTGCGGGCGTTCTCGATGTGCCCGCCGTTGTCTAGGCAAAGAGAGCCGCCGGGCTATCGCCCGGCGGCTCGTTTTTTCCGAGATGTTTGGTGCCGCTAGGCCGCCTTGGCGGATGACGGTTTCTCCGAAGTCAGGTCCGGCACCCACGCGTTGGCCCGCTTGACGAGTTCCTTGTCCTCGATCCCGGCGGGGGCGTGGGCGGCCTGGCTGAACAGGGCGGCGAGTTCATCGACCAGTTGCGACTTCTTCCGCGTCAGGGCCGACGTGACGATGACCGAGTCGGGGGCCGCTCCCTTGAGCACGCCCGCAAGATGGGCGAGCTGGCTCTTGCTGTAGCCGGAGAGGAACGCCGCATCGGGCGTCCACGTGGAGCGAACCGACACCTCCAGCTCCTTGCCGATCGCTTCAAGCAGCGGCGTGGCTCGGAAGGGATGGCCGGTCAGGCTCTCGACGATCAGCACGGCGATGAGGGCGTCCAGTTCCTTCTCGCTCAGGCGGGCGAGCTTCTTGTAGCCGTCGGCCTCGTCGATCGACGCGAGCTTGGCGAACGGGTCGGCGTCCTTGAAGCGGGCCGCCTGCTCGGCCTGCACCGCGGACTGGAAGCCTTCCGTGTCGTGAGCGTGGTGAGTGGTGGCGTTGGCCTCGCGGCTCACAGCCAGCCCGTCGGATCGCACCTTGGGATGCAGGGCCAGCACAATGAGCCGCTTGCGGACCAGCCGGTCCTTGCTCACCGCCTCGCGGACCGCGAGGGCGTGATGGGCGTAGTAGTCCGCCGCCTGGCGGGCGATGAGCGTGTCGGACGTGAGGGGCGCCTCGGCCTCCGGCTCGGCGGCAACAGTCTCTCTACTCCGCTTGCCCTTGCGGGGCAGGCAGTAGCGCCGCTCCACCCGGCCGTCGGGCGACGGGATCAGGAACACCGTGCCCTTCGCCTTGGTGACTTCGCCGAACCTGCCCGGCGTGGCCTCCACGATCTCCCGCTCCTGCCGGTCCACTTCGTCCAGTTCCTCGGCGGTCCGCTCCTCGGCGGCCTCGTCCTGTGCCTCGGTGGCGATGAGCTTCTCCCGCTTGTCGCGGAGCTTCCTGAGCTTGGCGGCGGTCGCGGCCTCGTACTCCGGTTCGGCCTCACTCATCGCGTAGAGCCGTTCCCGCACCTGCTCGCGGTCGGCCACCACGACTTCGCTCCATCCTTCATCGGCCAGACGCTCTCGCTCGGCGATGAGGGCTGTCTGCTGGGCGGGGATGAAGGCCGAGCGGTGGATGATCACGCTGCCTCCGAACAGGTCGTGGCTCACGAGGGCGGGGTCGATCGTCGCCACGTTGAACAGGGCGTGGGCGGCGGCGATCCACTCGTTCTCGATGTAGCGGCGGACCTGATCACCCGAGTTCGGCACGCTGCCGATCTCCTTCCACAACGCCTCCTGCCGCTGCGGCGGCACGGCGGCGAAGGCCTCGGCAATCCCAACATTGATCTGCCCCTCGCGGAACGCGGCTTTGACGGTGCCGCACAGGTCGGCGAGCTTCATCCGCTGCCGCACATAGGTATCCGTCACGCCGAACTCCTCGGCGATGGCGGCGACGCCCTTGCACTCGTCGCTCGCCAGCCGGGAGAACGCCTCCGCCTCGTCGAGCGGGTGCATGGGCTCGCGGGCGAAGTTCTCGGCGAGGCTCATGGCCGAGGCGGTGGTCTCGTCCACTCGCTTGGTGATGCAGGGCACTTTCACCTCGTCCTGATCCTCGCCGCGATGCACCTCGCGGAGGGCCGCGAGCCTCCGGTTGCCCGCGATCACGCGGTGCCTGCCGTCGTCGCCTTCGGGCAGCACAAGCAGGGGCTCCAGCAGCCCGTGGGCCCGGATGGAGGCGACCAGCCGCCGGTGGGCCTCCCGCTCGGGCTTGACGCGGCGGGGGTTCTGACGGCCTGCGATCAATTTGGAAATGGACACGTTCATGCCTGACTCCTTTGCCGGGGCAGCTTCCGGTCAGGTTCGACATGAACCCGACATGCTTTCGGAGCCGCCGCCTTCGTGAGCACAGGCGGCGCGGAGAAAGCTCGTGCCCCCGGACCCGCCGGCCGAAGGCGCCCGCGCGCAAGCGAGCGGAGTGACAGGCCGTAGCCGCGGCCCTGGGCGGCGCTTGGCACGACAACAGCGCCGCGCGCCAGCCGCAGGACGGCGGGGACGGCGCAACCCAGCGCGGCCCGACGCGGGAGGGACGCTTTCCCAGGGAGCATCCCGGTTCAACAGCTCTGGCGAGCGAGCTTGTACCCCTGCGAAGGGGATGGGAAAGCACTGAGTAGTGAACTTGCGCTTCGATGACGGTTCAGTGAAGGGGCTCACAGCGATGCATCTGCCTGCTGCGAGCGGACGTATTCGTTATGGGCTGTCCTGTGGAGATGTTCTGGGCCTCTCAGGGCAGGAGCACACATGAACACCGTTCGATTCTTCGTTGTTTGGCTCGCAGCGCTTTGCACGAGTGTTGCATCTCTTGCTCAGCCAGTCACAGGCAGTTTGGATGTATCGGGTGTTCGCGTGTCGCCGTCGCCTGCGATGAGCAATCAGGCCGTCGTCGTGACATTCACGGTGACCAACCAAGGGCCGGGATTGGGGCAACTCTCACGATACGAAGTGATCGTCGACGGCGCGGTTCAATCCTCCACGTCCTCGCTCATCGTCTTCAACAGTCCGGGGAACAGCCGAGACTTCAGCGCGCCTGCGCCAATGCCACCGGTTGCCGCCGGCTCATCTCGCAACGCCACAGTGACCATACGCATCACCGACGTTCGGAACATCTCAGACAGCGCAAGCGCCTTTGTCACCGTCACCGGTCCGCCGCGGCCCGATCTGGCGCCCGTTCAACCCCTGGGCTGGAGCGGCCCGATTGTCGTTTCCGGTGTCACAGGTACGACCACTACGCAACCCTTGATCCCGTTCGGCTCGCCCGCGTACGTCGACATCGGTTACCAGAACTTCGGAGGGGCGATGCAGCTTCCGCTTCCGGCCGCTCGTGTGCAGGTTTTGCTCGACGCTCTCGTGGTTTTCGACTTCCCTGATTCGCCGCTCGGCGCAAATGAGCGTCGCACCCAGCTTGACATCTTGATCCCCTCAGCTTCGCTGGCGCCAGGTCCCCACACGATCCTCCTTCGTCTTGATCCGCTGAACGCGGTTGCCGAGAGCAATGAAGGCAACAACGAGGCCCAGGTGCAGTTTGTCATTACGGATCCCGAGCCATCATGCCCTGCGGATTACAATGGCGACGGCCAACTCGATCCCGACGATCTCGGCGACTTCATCAATGACTATTTTGCTCAGCCGCCTTGCGAATGTGCCGACTTCAATGATGTCGGCCTGATCGATCCCGACGACTTGGGCGACTTCATCAACGCATACTTCCAAGGGTGTCCGTAGACGCCGTGCATTCACCGAATGAACGCGGGAGCTGTCCATGTCAAGAGCTGATTCCATGTTCTTCGCCATTCTCCTGGTGGCCGCCGCCTCATCGGCACGGGGGCAAGACTGCCCCGCGCGATGGAAGCCGCTCGATCTTGCAGAACTTCCGGAACCGCGCGGATGGCACTCGATGGTGTACGACCGGTCTCGCGGCTGCATTGTGCTCTTCGGCGGACAGGACCAGACGCAGAGATTCGGCGACACCTGGGAGTTCAGGAACGGCGCTTGGGAGCGCCGCTGCGCTGAGTGCGGACCGGTCGCCCGGCAGGCATTCGGACTTGCATACGACGAGGAACGGCACCGCACGGTCTTGTTCGGCGGCAACACGCGCAACGACGGTGCCGGAGAAGCGAATCTCGACGACACCTGGGAATGGGACGGTTCGAGCTGGATCGGTCCCTTCTTTCCGGAATCGCGTCCGTCTCGTCGCAGTCAGACCATGATGACGTATGACCACACGCGGCGCCGCGTGGTGCTCTTCGGTGGAGCGGTGTCTGACGGCTCCATCGCGAGCGACACTTGGGAGTGGGATGGAACCGCTTGGGAGCGGCGATCGACCGGCGGACCCGGGCGGTACAACGCCAGCATGTGTTCCGAGCCGGCTCTCGGCGTGATTCTTGTGGGAGGCACGCCGGGCCAGCATGAGACTTGGCGATGGGATGGGGCACAGTGGACGCAGGGTTCCGGCGGCCCTCCGCCCCGGTACTCGGCGTCGCTGGTCGACCGGGCCGAGGTCAATCGGCTCGTGCTTCACGGCGGAACGAACCTCGCCTCCGACACCTGGGAGTTGGACACTTCCGGCTGGCATGAGGTTTTGACCGCCGGGCCGCCCGCGCGCTACGCCGCGGCGATGGCGTATGACGAGTCAGCAAACCGAGTGCTGCTGTTCGGAGGATCAGAACTCGGGAATGTCTTCCGCGGTGATATGTGGGAGTTTGGAGATTTCCCATTCATGACGGACCTCAACGGAGATTGCCACGTCGATCCGGATGACCTCGGCGACTTCATCAACTGCTTCTTTGCTGCACCACCCTGCGCTCTGGCGGACATCAACGGCGACGGGAACATCGATCCGGACGATCTGGGGGATTTCATCAACGCGTACTTCGAGGAACAGCGGTGACGAGCCGGTGCGGGCCATGAACTGTGAGCGAGAAACGCCTCAGGCCAATCGCGCGACACGGCTGTCACCGGCGAGCAGGAAGCATCCGACGGCCGTGGCGGCGACCACGGCAACGGTCTTGACCTGAGAGCTCTCCCAGCGGTCGGTCGCGCACCAGTGGGCGAAATGCTCGCAGTTCCTGAGAACGAGATCGAACCCGCCGAGGCCGAGCTGGCTTTCAGCACGCTGCGCAACTTCCTCTGCGGCGAATGTCGCCGCGTGCGGCACGCGCTGGACAGCCTCGCCCCTTGCGAACATGCCCCAATGAACATGGTGAACGTCTCCGCCGAAAATGCCGCCGCCGAACTCGATCAGCCAGCCGTTGCCGATGTAGATAGCATGATGCCAGTACAAGCCGCGCCAGACACGGACGTGTTCGCCGCGGGAGAAGCCGGCCCAGGGGTCCGGCTCGCGTCGCTGGGTCGAGAAAATGGGCGGAGCGTAGGAGGCGGGTGTTGAAAGCATCGCGTGATCTCCAATATCGAGGGAGGCAAAGCAGACAAGTCTCCCCCTGTGGTAGGTCGATGTCACCGCAGACTCTAGCATAGACTATGGCATGCATTCGGGCTTGACGGGCAACCAGATTCGAGCGATGCGGGAGGCTTTCGGCCTGTCGATCGGACAGTTTGCGCAAGTGCTTGGCGTCCACCCGGTTACGCTCAACCGGTGGGAATTGGCTGGCAAGCAGTGTCCGCCCATCGACGGGCTGCCTCGCAGCATCCTGATGGGCCTGCAGGGCCGACTAGAGCAGGCACGAAGCCAGCGGCGGTTCCAGTCCGAGGCCGCCAAGGCGGGTTCCGAGATCGAGAAGATGCTGGCGTTAGGGGGCGTGCTCGTTGCGCTCGCTGCGCTCCTCGCGTTCCTGAGCGGATGACACGAATCGCTGCGCCATGAAAATTCCTCCCCCGCTCTGAAACCCGCAACGCTGATCTCGGCTACATCCAATGGAATCTTGGCGGAGTCCAACGGCGTCGCCGTTGACCGCCGGGCCGTGGGCGAGCAGGGTCGGCGCATGCTGCGGATCGTCCAGAGCAGTTCGAGCGCGGGGGCGAAGCGGTACTTCGCCTCCGCCGACTACTACAGCGAGGGGCAGGAGCTCGCAGGCGAGTGGAAGGGCCGCGGCGCCGCGCTGCTCGGGCTCGCGGGACCGGTCACGCGAGAAGCGTGGGAGCGCCTGTGCGACAACCTGCATCCGGCGACCGGCGAGCCGCTCACGGTGCGGCGGAAGGCCGAGCGGCGCGTGGGGTACGACTTCAACTTCCACGTGCCCAAGTCGGTCTCGGTGCTCTTCGGGCTTTCGCGCGACGAGCGGATCGCGGCGGCGCTGAACGATTCGGTGGGGGAGACGATGCGGGACATTGAGCAGGAGGTGCAGACACGAGTGCGCGGCGGCGGGCGCGACGCCGACCGTACCACGAGCAACGCCGTGTGGGGCCAGTACCTCCACTTCACGGCCCGGCCGGTCGGGGGCGTCCCCGATCCGCATCTGCACGTGCACGCATTCCTGTTCAACGCCACGTACGACGCCGAGGAGCGCCGCTGGAAGGCGGCGCAGCTCGGGAACATCAAGCGCGACGCCCGGTATTTCGAAGCGATGTTCCATTCGCGGCTGGCGCGGAAGATGGAAGAGCTCGGCCTGCCCGTGGAGCGGACGCGCCGCGGCTGGGAGCTTGCCGGCGTGTCGCCCGCGACCGTGCGCGCCTTCTCGCGGCGAACCGCGCTCATCGAGGATGTCGCCAAGGCGGAGGGCATCGTCGATCCGACCGCTAAGGGCGAGCTCGGGGCGCTGACGCGTGAGCGCAAGGCCGGGTCGCTCTCGATGCCGGAGCTGCAGGCGCTCTGGCACAGCCGCCTCGATCCGGACGAAGCGGCGACCTTCGACGCGCTGGCCTCGAAAGTCGGCTCGGGCGCGCTGCCGGAGGACCCTGCATCGGCCGCACTCGCGGCCAGGCACGCGATCGGGCACTGCTTCGAGCAAAGCGCGGTCGTGCCGGAGCGGGTGCTGCTCGCAGAGGCGCTGCGGCGAGGTGTCGGACGCTCGTCTCACGGCACCGTGCACGACGCCGTGCGTGCCGAAGGGCTCATCACGCGGGATCTGGACGGTCGCCGCATGGTGACGAGCCGCGAGGTCCTGCGCGAAGAGCAGGCCATGCTGGAGTTCGCCCGAAGCGGGCGCGGGACGCGCACGCCCCTCGGCCCGGACCGCTACACCTTCCGGCGAGACTGGCTCTCCGACGAGCAGCGCGCGGCGGTGCGTCACGTGCTCTCGTCCACCGACGCGGTGATCCTCGTGCGCGGCGCCGCCGGCACGGGGAAGACGACGATGATGCAGGAGGCCGCCGACGGCATCCGCGCCGGAGGCAAGGACATCTTCGTCTTCGCGCCCTCGTCCGCCGCCAGCCATGGCGTGCTCAAGCAGGACGCCGGCTTCGAGCACGCCGACACGGTGGCCGCGCTCCTGGTCAACCCCCCGCTTCAGGAGAAGACCCGGGGCAACGTGATCTGGATCGACGAAGCCGGCCTGCTCGGCTCGCGCGTCACCAAGCAGGTCTTCGACATCGCCGAGCGCATGTCGGCGCGCGTCGTACTGGCCGGAGACAAACGCCAACATTCGTCTGTTGAACGCGGGGGCACGCTGCGGCTGCTGGAGGAAGAAGCCGGGCTGATCCCGGCGGAGCTCCGGCAGGTGCGGCGCCAGTCGGGCGAGTATCGCCAGGCCGTGACGGCGCTGAGCGAAGGCAAGGTCGGCGAAGGCTTGCGGCGGCTCGCCGACATGGGCTGGCTCAGGGAGCTAGGCGAAGGCGAGCGCTACCGGCAACTCGCGGAGGCGTATCTGGAGAGCAGGCGTGAGCCCGGCGAGACGCTCGTCATCTCGCCGACGCACGCCGAAGCGGCGAAGATCACCGTAGAAATTCGCGGGCGACTCCATGAATCTGGCCGACTCGGGAAGTCGCGAGAGTTCACGAAGCTCCGGCCGCTCGCGATGACCGAAGCCGAGCGGCGTGACAGCGTCAACTACGAGCCGGGCGACGTGCTGGTGTTTCACAAGCACGCGCCCGGGCACCCGAAGGGTGTGCGGCTGTCGGTGGGCCATGCCCGCGATGCCGCGCGCACATTGCCGCTCGAACATGCGGACCGCTTCACGGTGTATCGTCCCGAGGCGATCCGCCTGGCGGTAGGAGACCGGATTCGGATCACCCGGAACCGCGTGCCGACGAAGGAATCACCTCCCGGCGAGAAACGTCTCAACAACGGCGACATCTTCACCATCACCGGCTTCGCTCCCGACGGCGCGATCGGCCTGAGCAACGGCGCCGCGCTGCCCGGCAACTGGGGCCATCTCGACTACGGCTACGTTGTCACCAGCCACTCGGCGCAAGGCAAGTCGGTCGATCGCGTCATCATCGGTCAGTCGGCTGACTCGTACCCCGCGACCAGCCGCGAGCAGCTGTATGTGTCGATTTCCCGAGGAAAGAAACAGGCCGTGATCTTCACGGACGACCGCAAAGCCCTGCTCGACGCCGCGAGCAAGGGCGACGGGCGCATGACGGCGACCGAGCTGGTGACGGCGCGGCACCCCGCCCACCCGTCGAAACGGGACGCCGATCACCACCGCCCGCGGGAGCGCCAACGCACCGCCGAGCCGGCCGAGGAGCAAGTCCATGAGCGATAGGACGCTGGACCGATACACCGGCCGGCTCCGGGAGTCGGCCGACAAGCCGTGGTACGCCGCCGATCTCACCGACTGGGAAGCGGTCGATGAGCACTGCTTCGGCTGGCTGCGCGGGATCAACACGAAGGCGGTCTGTCTCGAGCTGCGGCTGAAGGACGGCTCAATCGTCGCGATCCCCTACGCCTACATCGAGCGCCTGGAGTTCGACCCCTCCACCGGCATCACGCTCATCGCCTCCGGCCGAACCATCCGCATCACCGGCCGCAACTTGAACTCCGACTGCGGCCGCGGCATGCGGCTGTTCGAGGGAATCGCGCGGGCCAGAGTGCCCTGGATAAAGGAAGATAGCCGCTGCATGAGCGGCCAGGACAACGCCCACGCCATCGTCATCGACGGGATTGAGTGGTAGTCTCTGGCATAGTGGCTCAAGACAAAGCGACGCCATACTCCGGACTACACTCGCGGCACGGTGGAACCGTGCAGTGGTCGCCCTCCGATTGGGCCGTGCCGCGGATAAGAGTCTAGAGGAGGCTAACTTGAATAGACCGACAGAAAGTAGCAAAAGCGAAGCCCTCGAAGCTTCTGGGACGATGGATGGGCAGCTGTCTAGGTTCTGTGCCGTAGTGCATTTTCCGAGCGGAGGCTTGTACGTCGCTTCATTGCGCGGTGAATCGCTGTCATCCGAGTGGCTTCGCTTCTTCCTAACACATATTGCCACGCAAGCATCCTCAATGCCTGCGGGCATTGCAGGCATTTGCGTTGAACATACTAATACATCTCAAACGCTCCATGCTACATTGCGATCAATGTTCATGAGAATGCTACAGACAACAAGGCTCAGCACGAACAACTCACCCGTGATAGTTGAGTCGCAGAACTATAAATGCCAGTTGCAGATGTTCGACAGTCGTGATAAAGCTCTTCGCTGGTTGACATTCATAGATGGCCGGTTGCCAGAATCGCTTCAAGATGGAATGATGTCGGAGAACCAAATAGTCCGCGCACTGACGGAATCAATTGAGGCGTACGTGCGAACAATTCCACGAGATGACTATATTATTTATAGTTGTCACATGCTGCGCGTGCTGCGACTAGTGCAGTCAGAAATTGCGAGGCACTTAGAGGAGCCACTAAATGACTTTGCCCGTTCGATGCCCCGTGAAACATACCAACAAAAGAAGGAACTAGCCAAGGTTATCAATGCCGACTTGCGAGCGCTCGGACTGGCCTTGATGGATCCCGCAACAGGCAATCCTTGCTTGTTGGTCGGCGATCCCGGCAATCGACCCGAGCACGGGCGATTTGTGTTAGATTATACGGATGCTGCCGGCCGAAGGATGCACGCATTGACATCCGTCGAGCTGCCCGATCTCAAACTAATGCCCGACGACCTCTCGCGCGCTCCTTACGGAAGCCGTTCCAAGCGAAGTCGCTGATGAATGTCAGTAAAGAATTCTGGTGATTAGACTCCAGAATCAAGGGAGCGCGATCATGAAGAAGGCCGTCAAAGAAGTAAAGGAAGCGTTCGACCACTACATGTCTGAGGAGGCCGGAGGCGACAAGGCAACGGCGGCGATGTTGGTTCTCGCCGAGTACATCGCCAGAGCACTGCCGGACGATGACGCGCCTCCTTTCGTCAAGGTTGGCGAACAATTCGTGAAGGTGAAGAAGGCAAAGAAGCGGGGCTAACGGGTCGCCCCGTCGGTAAACTCGGACCGCGTCAACCGCTTTCCGATGATAAGCCGCATGACATCGTTGAATCGCTCCCACTCGCCGAGCTTCCGGGCGTTGAACCGCCAGGCCTGTTCATCGGCATAGGCCGACGGGTGTTCCGGCGTGGCGTGGGTGTGCGTGCCTTCGAGGCCCTTCCTCAGACAGTTGAAGAACCCTTCAAGCGCGTTCGTCGACGAAGTTCCCGCCCGCGCCATGATTGACGCACAGGCGAGTGTACAGGCCCTGCGCCAGTCGGGGAGCCGGGCGGAGTCTGTGTGCAGTTCCGATCCGCTCGCAACGTGCTGAATGATCCTGTCTTGACGTGGGGGAATCCGGCCTTTGGCAATGTCATCGCGCGGACTCGACCAATATCAGACCGTTCGAAGTCCGTTGGCGCTTTGGCATTGATACAGGAAGGGGACAATCACCAAAATCCTGTAAGTCGTACTTGCTTTTTTCAAAGGTGGAGATATTCTCCACCCTGTCCTCCTCGACTGCCTTTGCATGCTGTTTGGGAATGCTGGATAGCGATTGGAACTAAGGAGTGGCCCCATGACTGAATTCATCAGTCTACTCAAAACGATCGTCATCTGCGGCACGGTGTTCTTCATCGCGTTCATCGGCGCGCTGGCGCTCCCGCAGTCGAAACTGCGCTCCGTGGTGCTGGAGACGGTCAAATGGCTGGTTACCGCCGCGCTCCTCCTGCTCACGATCAGCCCGATCGATGTCGTGCCGGATGTGGTGCCCGTATTGGGCTGGGTCGACGATTTGGGCTACATCGTCGGAGGCGTGATGGCCGCGCGCTCCGCGTGGCAGGAACACCAGAAGCGCGCGCTAATGCAGGACTGACATTCACCCATTCAGCCATTCCATCTCAGGAGACCCGACATGAAGGAGAACCGTGTCCACCTCGTTCCGATCAACGAAGTTGAAGAAGGCTCCGTTCAGCCCCGCCATTCGATTGACGGCGATGATCTGCACCTGCTCGTCGAGAGTGCCCGGCTTCTTGGGATTTTGCAACCGATCATCGCGCGCCGGATCAACGGCCGCCTGGTCATCATCGATGGCCATCGCCGCCATCG
Organism: Phycisphaerales bacterium; assembly: GCA_050182995.1. Lineage (GTDB taxonomy): Bacteria > Planctomycetota > Phycisphaerae > Phycisphaerales > UBA1924 > JAEUIX01. Next base: position 388,510 of record JBFXBS010000002.1, read on the forward strand.
AGCCGCAGTGCTCGCGGGATTGACGCACATCCCCGTGATCATTCGCGAGGACGAGATCAGCGACGCCGACGTGAGCCGCCAGCAGCTCGGATCGTTCTGCCGCCAGGGCCTCAACGCGATGGATTGCAGCGACGCCATCCACCGGTTGATGAGCATCTCGGGGAGCACGGCGAAAGCAGTCGCCAGGGAGATCGGGCAGTCCGAAGGCCAGGTCAGCAAGCTGCTCACGCTCCAGCTGCTCGCCGACGCTGACAAGCAGCGCGTGCGCGACGGCAGGCTCGGCATGGCCGCGGCCTACAGGCTCGCCACCGGCGAAGGCGTTTCGCGTACTCCTCGTGCGTCGGGCAAGGCGCCGGTTCGCCGTCACGCCGCTTCGCGGCCACGCGCCGAGACGCTTCGACTGCGCCTCGGCGCCGGCGCGACGATCGCCATCGCCACACCCGAACGCGTCGCCCTCGACGACCTGATCGCGTACGTCGCGAGGCTGCAATGGCGCCTCGGCCGGCTCCGCGCGGAGGGCAGCGAGTTCGCGGCTGCGCTCCGCGCGTCCACGACCGCCCCCGACATCGGGGCGGCGCCAAACGGCGGCGGCCATGTGAAGGGTGCCCTCGCCCCGCCGGCTGCCGAGCAAAGGGCATAAGCACTCTCGCCTTCCGTGGCCTGACGGCCGCGGACGGCATTCCTTCACCGGAGATCGAGCATGGTCGGAGTCACACGCTGGTTCGCGAAGATCGGCCGCTGGCAGCCGTGGCTGCGGGCGCACCGAGAGGCGACGCAACCCGGCGCGACCGACGCGAACCCGTGGCCGCTCTCCATGCCGATTCTGGCATGGAATGAGGAGGAGGTGTTTCGGCTTGCGGATGCGGTCTGCGGCGTTCAGGTCTTCGGCACCACCGGGTCAGGCAAAAGCACGGGCTCGGTCGCAGCCCTCCTGCGCGCGTATCTGCGCAACCAGTTCGGGATGATGCTCCTCACGGTCAAGCCGGACGACGCGGCCACCTACCGGCGGCTCTGCGCCGAGGCGGGCAGATCGGCGGACGTCGTGATGCTGGGCCCGCTTCACGACGCGTCGTTCAACTTCATCAGCGAAGCGGCGCTCGGCAGCGCCGGCCTTATCGGCAACCTCACCGCGATGCTGAGCACGGTGTCGCGGATCGCCCTCGGCGGCGAGCACGGCGGCGGCCGGGAGGACGGCCGTTTCTGGATGCTCATGGAATCCCGGCTGCTGACGTGCTGCGCCGAGTTGCTCATCCGTGCCGGCGAGCCGGTGACCACGCTGGGCCTTGAGCGGCTGGTCACGGGCATTCCCGCCGATCGCGAACAGGTCGCCGACGGAGGATGGCGCGAGCGATCGTTCGTCTACGCGTGCCTGCGCGAAGCCGAGCTCGACGTCAGCGGCCCCGACGACGAGACGGAGTTCCGCCGGCTCTGCGACTACTTCCTGCTCGAGCTCGCCACCCTCAGCTCGCGCACGAAGAGCACGGTGCAGGCCTCGGCGACTGCCCTGCTCGACATGTTCAACCGACCGGTGATCCGCAAGCTCCTTTCGGCGCCGCAGCCGAGCTTCGACATGTCGATGCTCCAGCGGGGCAAGATCCTCATCGTCGATTGCCCGGTGCTGGTGCACCAGTCGATGGGCCGGCTGGTGCAGCTCGTGCTCAAGCACTGCTTCCAGCTTGCCCAGAGCCGCCGCGATGTGCGCGCCAGCCCGCGGCCGGTCGCCCTCGTGGTCGACGAGAGCCACCTGCTTACCGACCTGGAGCACGACGCGGCGTTCCAGACGACCGCGCGCGGCACGCGCACCTGCACGGTCTACGCGACCCAGTCGATCAGCAACTACCTGGGCGAGCACGGCGATGGGTCCGCAGCGGTCGAGGCCCGGGTGCATGCGCTGCTTACGAACCTGGCCTGCCACCTCTTCCACCAGACCACCGACACCAAGACCGTCGAGTACGCGCAGGCGCTTTTCGGCAAGCGCCGCCAGCTGCTCATGAACGGCGGGATGAACCAGCGCCAGGACGACTGGGCCTCGGCCGCGCTGGGCTTCGGCGGACCCCCGCCCGGGCGCAGCGCCGGGTTCTCCGAGCACGTCGACTGGATGGTGCAGGCGAGCGACTTCCTCGACCTCGCCCGCGGCGGACCCGACTTCGGCTGGACCATCGAGGCGCTCCTCTACCAGGGCGGCAAGACGTTCCCCGCCACGAATCGACCATTCCTGCCCGTGCGGTTTGCGCAACACCCGGACACAGACATGCGCCGCGGGGCGTGAGATCGGTTCCCATGCACACGAACCACTCAACCGATATCCCTCACGCCTCTCCGACCGGCTCCCGCACGGCCAGGGCGAGCAACGCCATCGCCGTGCTGGCGGGGTGCTTCTCCGTGTTCGGCGAGGTGATGCTCCGGCGGCGGTTCGGCTCGCGCTTCTTTGAGGGCAGTCGGACCGCCGCTCCCCTCGCCCTCCTCCCGATCTTCGCCGGCATCTGGTCGGAAGTCCCGGGCAACGCGGGCTGGCTGTTCCTGCTCTGGGCGCTCTACATCGTGCGCTGCATCGCGCACCGCATCGGCGTCGTGGCGGCCGCGTGGCGCGCGCGAAGACGCGGGTACCGGCCGATCCCGTGCCACTCGCGCTACAACGGCGAGCCCCTGCTCCGCCGCGTCTTGCCGAGGCTCTCGGAAGCGTCGATCAAGCGCTTCGTCGAGCCGGCGCTCATGCTCGGGGTCGGGTTGCCGGCGATGCTCGTCGCGCCCGCGGCGGGCTGGTACCTGGTGTGGACGGCGCTCGGCATGAAGCTCGAATCCGAGCTGCTGCACGGGCGGGATCGACGTGCGATGCTCGACCTCGCCGACGCCGCCATCGAAGCGGAAATGCTCGCGGAGCGGTTCCACGAGCACCGGGGCGACGGCGATCGGCGCAACTGCCGGAGGCGACCATGAGCAAGAAGAAGTTCGGCGCGAATCACGCCAAGGCGATGGCATACCAGGGTCTTGCCGAGTTGGGCAACGCCCTGACCGCCGACAGCAACGTGACCCAGCGGCACCTGGAGCACGGCATCTACGGCGTCGGCGACCCGCCGACGCGCGATGACCGGGACGACACGCCGATCCTCGACGCCTATATCGATCAAGCCTCGCGCGAGTCCCGCTCCACCCGCGAGCGCGCCTCGCGCGAAGCGCGCCCGCCCGAACCCCCCGCGCCCGAACGCGAGTAGGAGCAGCGCATCGAGACGTTCGGCAAAAGACTGCGCCGGCATGCTGGCATCGACGGCGATCGGCCCGTCGCGCGCAGTTCATGCGCTCGACTGAGAGCGGCTGGCGCACGAGCGGCGCATCGACACACTGCGGCAATCCCTCCGCCGCCCGGCGCCGGCGCCATTTCTCCTCCACAAGCGCATCCACACGTCACGCCCACAGCGACGTGGATCACTCCCGCCTTGATCGAAGAGACGATTCGCGTGTGGCAGCCGTACTACCGTGCCAAGCTCACTTCCGCCGATGCCGTCGCCATGTTGATGGCGGCTTCGCGCTTGGCGGGAGCCTTGAGCCATCGGAGCACGACCCATGAAGAACTACCTAGCGCTTGCGAGAGTCTCCAGCCGTGAGCAGGAGCGTGAAGGGTTTTCGCTGCAGGTGCAGGAAGATGCCCTGCGGAGCTTCGCCGAGCGTTCCGGCGGCCGCATCGTCCATCTCTACCGCATCGCGGAGACGGCGTCAAAGTCCGAGGAGCGAAAAACCTTCCGAGAGCTGGTCGCCGAAGCCAAGCGGCGCGCGCACGAGCTCGACGGGCTGCTCTTCTACAAGGTCGATCGGGCCGTGCGGAACCTCTACGACCTCGTGGAGCTGGAGCGGGTCGAGTCCGAATACGGCGTGCCCTTCATCTCGGTATCGCAGCCGATGGAGAACAACCCGGCAGGCCGCATGATGCGCCGAACGCTCGCCAACATGGCGAGTTTCTACACCGAGCAGCAATCGCAGGACGTGCGCGAAGGTCTCGCGCGACGCGTGCAGGAAGGCTGGTTCGTCGGCAAGGCGCCGTACGGCTACCGCAACGTCCGGCGCGAAGGACGCTGCGTCAGCGAGCTCGACCCGCCCGCGGCGGAAGTCGTCAGGCGCCTCTTCCACCTGTACGCCTACGAGCCGCTCACGCTCGACGCGCTGCGGGACCGGCTCCAAGCGGACGGCATCACCTATCGCCCCGAGGCGCCGCGCTTCTCGCGGAGCAAGCTGTACTCAATCCTTACGAACCGCGCTTACATCGGAGAGCTTCCGTTCAAGGGCCAGTGGTTGCCCGGGCGGCAGGAGCCGCTCATCGACCGTGCCACCTGGGACCGGGTTCAGGCCCTGCTCGGCGGGCACGTCTACCACGCGCATCAGATGACATTCGCCGGCGAGTTCATGACCTGCGGACATTGCGGCAGGACCGTCACCGGCGAGCAGATCGTCAAGCGTTCCAAGAGCGGCGAGCGGCGATACGTCTACTACCGGTGCAGCGGCTACAACGCCCCCGGGCATCCGCGCGACCGCGTGCCGGAGCCCGCGCTCGACCGGCAGATCCTCGACCTCTTCGGCCGTATGAAGATCGAAGACCCGGAGGTTCGCGACTGGTTCCGCCTCGTGCTTGCCTCGCAGACCCGCGACGCCCAGCAGGATGCCCGCACGCAGCGGGAGGAGCTCACGCGGCAATCGTCGCTCCTGGTCGCCCAGCAGGACCGCCTGCTCAACCTGCGGCTCGGGGGCGAGGTGGACCAGGACACCTTCGCCCGCAAGCACACCGAGCTGCGGGACCGGCTGTCATCGATCAAGCTGCAACTGGACGTTCTCGACCGCTCCCACGACGAAACGGCGGAGCTGGCCGCGAAAGTGTTTGAACTCTCACAAACGCTGCAAAACACGTGGGTTTCAGCGGATTACGCGACGAAGCGGAGAATCCTCGAAATCGTCTGTTTGAACTGCCGCCTCGACGGCGCAACCCTTTGCCCCACAACGAGAAAGCCCTTCGACGTGCTCGCCGAAGGGCTTTGTCTCGCGAAAAATCGGGGTGGCGGGATTTGAACCCACGACCTTTTGACCCCCAGTCAAACGCGCTACCAAGCTGCGCTACACCCCGTTGGTGAGGCGAAGCATAGGCCGCGCGCTCGCCCGGCCTCCGGCCTTCCAAACCTCGCGATGCTCATCTCGCCGGCGATCACTTCGCTCTTGCCTCCTTCGCATGCGGCTCTCGCGCACGCCCCATGCTCCTCGCGAATCTCCCGCCGCGCGCGGCCCCTCGCGCGGTACGCTCCCCTCATGCCTCCCTCACCCGCCGACGAGCTCTTTCTCCGCTTTGTCGATTCCACCCCCGCGCGCTGCCCCGCCTGTGGCTTCAACCTCAGAGGCCTCCGCGCGCCCGTCTGCCCCGAGTGCGGCACCCCTCTCCGCCTCGTCGTCGGACCGCGCCAAATCATCAGCCCCGGCTCGGTCGCCGTCGGCATGCTCCTCGCCGGCGCCACCATCGCCCCCGGCGTCGTCGTCGCCGTCGCCTTTCTCCAATCCGTGCCCGATCTCTTCTCGCGCGGTCGACTCCGCATCGAAGTCGATTACGACGCGGCCCACGCCTGGGTCTCGGCCTTGTTCTTTGTCGTCGCCCTCGCTGCGCTGGGCATCTGGTACGCGCTCAAGGGCCGACGTCCGTGGAACACGCGACCCCTCGTCGGGTTCCAGCTTGCCGCCACGGTCGCCTTCCTCGCCGTCTACGCGCTGCTCATGTCCGCGATCTAGCTGCATTCCTTCGCCGCGCTCGTTCAGCCGAACGTGTCGATCACGTCCCCCAGCAGTTCAAACTGCGGCCGGAAGAACGCGTCCAGGATCGACCCCGCCGCCGATGATTTCGGGTCCCGCGGCCCAAGCAGGAAATCACCCGGCGTGACCGTGCTCCCCGTCGGCGCCGCCGGGCTCCCGAACAGGTCCGCGACCGTGCCCGATCCCGGCGCGATGGCGAAATCACCGAGCCCCAGCACCTGCAGCCGCGCGCCGATCGACTGCGCCTGCAGACTCCCGAAGAGGTCCGACAGGCTCGCGCCCGTCAGCGATTCACCCGAATCCTCAAACAGCCCCGACAACCCCGGCGAGCTGAAGAACGCGCTCGGCCGATCCGCCGGCGTCTCGCTCGCCGCCAGCACGAATGCCGACGGCCCCTTCGACGCGCCCGCGGGTCCGAACAATCCCGCGAGCCCACCCGCGCTCGCGGGCGGCGCGGCAAAGAGACTGCTCAGACCTGACGACTGAACGGGCTGAATGGCCATGCCTCGCGCCTTGCGAGACTCATGCCCGTCCCGGCGACCGGTAATACGGCCCGCTCAGCCTCGCCGTGCCACCGCCCGTTCCGCCTGCGGCATCCTGGCAACACCCGCCGCCTGTGCCTGTTGTGCCGACGCCACAGCCTGTATCGATCACGCAGCGCATGCACCCGGGCCGCCTGTGTACCCTCCCCGCGTGATCGTGCACCTCGATGGCCGACTCCTCCCCGCCCACGACGCCCGCGTCTCCGTCTTCGACCGTGGCTTCATCTTCGGCGACGGCATCTACGAGGGCCTGCGCTCCGTCCCTTCCCCCGGCCCCTCCGGCACTCGCGTCATCGGCCTCCGCCGGCACATTCGCCGCATGGCCGACGGCCTCCGCGACGCGCGCATCGACTGGAACCCCGCGGACCTCGGCCCCCTGGTCGACGCGCTCCTCGCCGCCAATAACCTCCGCGACGCCTTCGTCTATTGGCAGGTCACCCGCGGCACGCCGCCCGCCGGCGCTCCCGTCCGCTCGCGCGTCCCCGCGCCCGGCACACGCCCCACCGTCTTCGGCTACTGCACGCCCCTCACCGCTTTGCCCGCGCTCCCCAACCCCGATCCGCCCATCAAGACCGCCACCACCGCCGCCGATCTCCGCTGGCTCCGCGGCGGCATGAAGTCCACCTCCCTCATCGCCAACATCCTCGCGTCCCTCACCGGCGCCGAGTCCCGCGCCGACGAAGTCATCCTCATCCGCGACGTCGGCCCGCGCCGCCTCGTGACCGAAGGCACCTACACCAACGTCGTCATCGCGACGCCCAGCGGCGAGCTCGTGACGCCCGCGCTCGATTCCGCACCCATGCTGCCCGGCGTCACCCGCCGCATCCTCCTCGATCTCGACCCCGCGCTCCTCGAACGCCCCGTCGACGAGTCCGATCTCCGCGGGGCCGCCGAAATCCTGCTCCTGGGCACCACCACCCTCGTCACGAGCGTGACGCGCCTCGACGGTCGCCCGGTCGGCACCGGCTCCCCCGGCCCCGCCGCACGCCGCCTCCTCACCACGCTCCTTCGCGCCATCGATCAAGGCCGCGAGGATCTCCCCGTGTGATGTTCGCGCCAGCGCCCCCCGACACCCCCGGGTACACTCCGCACCATGACTCACCACCGCTCCGCGGCGACTCATTCAGCCTGCACGCTGGCGCTCGCCCTCAGCGCCACCGCGTTCGGGCAGGCCGTTGATCCCGCCGGCGCCGCCCCTGACCCCGCCGCCGATGCCGCCGCCAACCCCATCGACGCCGCTCCGCGCGCCGAGTGGCCCGACATGGTCCGCCCCGACGACTGGACCCTTCAGGTCACGCCGCGCATCTGGCTCGTCTCGCCCAGCGGCCGCATCAAGCTCCCCTCGAACGGCCCCGCCGGCAGCAAGATCCGCGTCGAGGACCTCAATCTCGATCATCCGCGCGTCGAGCCCTTCGGCCAGCTCGATCTCAAGCTCGGCGACTTCCGCATTTCCTTCAGCGGCTTCAACAACTCCCTCAACGAGTCCGGCGGCTCCGGGGCCGGCTTCCAGCTCGGCAACACCATCGTCGCGCCGGGCGGCGCCTTCAACACCTCACTCGACTTCACCAGCCTTCAGATTCAACTCGGCTACCGCGTCTGGTCCTACGACTTCGGCGCCGAAGGCGGCGACGCCCCCGATCGCACCGTCCTCTGGCTCGACGTCCTCGCCGGCGGCCGCTACTACGACGTCGACATCGATTTCTCCTCGGCCGGCACGACCACGAGCGTCGACGAAACCTTCGCCGAGCTCTTCGCCGGCGCTCATGTCGAGCTCCAGGTCGCGCGCGACTTCTCCGTCGAAGCCGAGCTCACCGGCGGCGGGTGGAGCGCCTCCGATCACAGCGTCCTCTCCATCGACGTCGCCCTGGCCTTCACCTGGCGCCCGGTTGACGCCGTCGGCCTCCAGATCGGCTGGCGCCAGCTCGCCTTCGACCTCGCCGACGGCGCGGGCGCGGGCGAGTTCGAGTACACGGGCCGCCTCGCCGGGCTCTTCCTCGGCCTGACCATCCGCTTCTGAGCCGGCGCCGCGCTGCGAATCCCCCCATCCCTCGGGAGAGATCACGCCCCGGCGCCCGCGCTCGCCCGCGCTTTCCGCCGCACCCGTCCGCCCGCGCGCGTTCTCGGAATCTCCGCGGCGCAACTCCTGCACCAACCCGCTTTCCGCGTCATGGCGCGGGCCGAATCGACGCACACCCCTCTTTTCCGCGCACACCCTGCGCCTCGATCGCCGCGACCCCCAAGTTGCAAATCCGCTCACGCGAATCTCGATAGACAGGAGCCAACGTGGCGGGCGGCGCGGGACGCGTCGCACGGTTCAACAAGTCTGGTCGGCAAGAGTGGAACTCGCACCGGCCCGGTCACCCACCGGAGCGTTCCACATGTCCGCGTCTCACCCCCTGCCCGCGTGCGATCAGATCAACGAGCGGTTCTTCGAAGTCCTCATCACCGGCGACCGCCAGGCCGCGCGGCGCCTCGTGGGCGACCTCGCCACCAGCGGCTACGACGCCCAGCGCCTCCTCACCGACATCTACTGGCCCACCTACGAGACCATCGACCGCCTCCACCGCGCCGACCAGCTCTCCACCATGGCCCACCACATGGCCACGCGCCTCCTTCGCGTCCTGGTGGACCAGACCGCCGCCGCCATGCCGCGCCCGCAGCCCAACGGCCGCTCCGTCTACGTCTTCTGCGGCGCCACCGAGGCCGACGAGATGGGCGCCCAGATCGCCGTCGACCTCCTCGAAGGCCACGGCTTCAAGACCTACTTCGCCGGCGGCGGCGTCGCCAACGACGAAATCCTCTCGCTCATCAACAGCGACAAGCCCGACGTTCTCCTCATGTTCGCCTCCGCGCCGAGCGACCTCCCCAACATCCGCGAGCTCATCGACACGCTCCGGACCATCGCCGCCGCTCCGAACACGCAGATCGCCGTCGGCGCGGGCGTCTTCAATCGCGCCGATGGTCTGGCCGAGGAGATCGGCGCCGATATCTGGGCATCCGACCCGCTCGAAATGGCCCAGGTCCTCATCGAGGAGCCGCAGCGCCGCGCCGTCGACGATCAGCGCACCGTCGGCAAGAGCCGCACCAAGCGCCGCGCGGCCTGATTCCCCCGCTCTCAAGTTCCGGTCATGCATCGCGCGCAGCCCGCGGCATCAGCCCCGCGGGTTGCTTTCATTCCACCCCGCCGCTTCCGCCGGGGTGTTCAGATTCGCCCGAACGTTCGCGTCGCGCACCTCGATCGCCGACACGCTCTCGCGGATCATCTCGTCCAGCCTCGCGCCCTCCGGCGCAGGCAGCACCCGCTCGACCGCCCAGTTCCACGGCAAGAGCAGCGGGTGCCCCGTCTGTCCGTCAAACGCCGGCACGATCGGCCTTGGCCCGGGCGGCGACGTCAGCGCCTCCAGCAGCGCGCTCCACACCTCCGGGCTCGCCGCCGGCACATCCACCGGCAGCACGAACACGCCGACCGGCACCGGCCCTGCCGATCGCGCGCTGGCGGCCTGCACCGCCGCCACGCCCGCGCGCACGCTCTCAAACATCGGCGACCCGGCGCGCCCGGCCACCCAGCGCCCCGTCGGCATCGTGGTCCAGTCCCCCGGCACGATCACCCACCACGGCGTGACGCCCGCCTGCCGCAGGCGCCGCTCCTGCACGCGCCACCACGCGCGCCCCCCGACATCCATGAGCGCCTTCGGCCCGCCCATGCGCGTGCCGCGCCCCGCCGCCAGGACAATCACTGGCGCCGAATGCAGTTCTCCTCGCGGTTGCTCACTCGACGCGGGCACGCGCGCGAGCCTCCAGGAGCAGCCGCCCGGCGATCGACACCGCGACTTCCAGCGGCGACTTCCCCATGTCCCCCAGCCCCATCGGGCATTCGACGCGCTCGACCCGCGCCGCCTCCACGCCGCTCGCGCTCAGCCGCCCCCAGAAGCACGCGCGCTTCGAGCGGCTGCCGATCAGTCCGACATAGGCCGGCAGCGCCGCGCCCTCCGCCGCGAGCAGCGACCGCAGAATCTCAAAATCCGTATCGTGCTCATAGGTCATGATGCACGCGCTCGTCTCCGCCGGTTTCTCGAGCGCGATCGCCACGCCCTCGCGCCAGTCATGCACCCGCCGGCACCGCGGCCCCCCAAACCGCTCAGCCGAGTTCCACTCCTCCCGGTTGTCGACCACCACGATCTCCAGCGGCGACTCGCGCAAAAGCCCGACCAGCGCCAGCGACACATGCCCCGCGCCGAAGATCACGACCCGCCCGCTCGGGCCGACGTATTCCAGGAACACCTCCATCGCGCCGCCGCAGCACTGATCGGCATCCTGCAGCAGCGAGACGCGCTCGGTCCCTGCGCTGCGCGCCGCAAACCGTCGCGCGCACGCTTCGATCACCGCCTGTTCGAGCCCGCCCCCGCCGATGGTCCCGATGATCCGCCCCGTCGCCGGCCCGTCGCCGCCGGGCAGCCAGATCATCCGCGCCCCCGCGTCCCGCGGCGTGCGCCCTTCCGCCGAGACCACGGTCGCAAGCACAAACGCTCGCCCCTCGGCGATCAACTGCGACGCGGTCTGAAGCACCGAGAGCGACATGGTCCTTGGGAGGCGGGCGCTCACGCCGAAGGTGAGGCGTGCGAGGCCATCGTACCGCGCTCCGTGCGAGCGGCGTGCCAGCGCGGACAATTCGGCAGCGAGTACCGCCATTTCGCGCGCGCCGATGGTCCATGCGCCACGATGCCCCAGGAACTCGCCGCGGAGGTGCGCCGGGGCCCGAGGACCATGCCGCCGGGCGCGTCCCCGGCGGGCGGTAATGCGATCGTGAGCGAAGCGCCTGCCGCGCGGGTCTGAGACAAGGCCCGGACCCGACTCGGCCCATGCCGGGGTCGATTCACGCCATGGCCGCTTCGACGTCCGGGAAAATCGGCATGGCCCGGTGCATGTTCATGGCGATGAGCACGGAGCGGACGAACTCCGGCGGGCGTGCGATGCGCATGGCGCCTCCGCCCTGCCGAACGCCCCGGTTGAGGCGCACGAACGCCCCGATCACGAGGCTGTTCACGAACGAGAGCTGATTGAGGTCGAGGATCACGAGCTTGGGCTTCTCGGCGATGACCTCGTCGATGCGCTCGGTGAGCTCGTCCATCTCGGCCATGCCCGCCGCGCCTTCGAGGCGCATGACCAGAGCCTTCGGCCCGCGTTCGCATTTGACCAGGAGGGTGTCGCTCATGCCCCGCTCGACCGCGAATGAGTCCGCCGCGGCCAGAACCGGCGCGCCAGCGACCCAAGCCTAGGTGCTGCGGCACGGTTTGTCATCGCGCCGCGAAGTGCGGTCGATGGCCGGTTTCAGACGCGTCCGGACGCTTTGTGGTACCATGCCCCGCGGGCTCCCGACCCGTTGCGAGGTGCGCGTGATCTGCCCGTTCTGCGGCAAATCCGACGACAAGGTCATCGACAGCCGCGCCAGCGAAGCCGGGCGGGTCATCCGCCGCCGGCGCGAGTGCCTGGCGTGCGACCGCCGCTTCACGACCTACGAGCGGGTGGAGGAGCTCTCGCGGCTCACGGTCGTGAAGCGCGACGGGACGCGCGTGCCGTTCCAGCGCGACAACATTCTCCGCGGGATCACCGCCGCCTGCGGCAAGCGCCCCATCAGCGATGAGGCCAAGCGCAAGATCATCGATGAAATCGAAGAGGAGCTGCACCGGGAGTTTGAGCGCGAGGTGCCGTCGGCGGCGATCGGCGCCGCCGTCTGCTCGCGCCTGCGCGATGTCGACGAAGTCGCCTACATCCGCTTCGCCAGCGAGTATCACCGGTTCAAGGACCTGGGCGAGATGGAGCTGGAGCTGGCGGACATGAAGCGCCGCGTGAAAGACGCCAAGGACCAGCAGCGGCTCTTCTAGCCCGGGCGCGGCTTACTTCTTGTCGGGCTTCGACTCTGACTTTGCCGGCGCGTCTTCGCCGCTGATCTTCTTCCAGTTCTTGTCCGCCTTGGGGTGAAGGTTTGCGGTGTCCTTGTTCCACTTCGACCGCGTGTCGGTGAAGAGGTCCTTGTAGAACAGGAAGAGCTGACCATCGGTGATCGTGAACGACTTCGGGTCGATCTCGACTTTTTCGCCCGTCGCCCCCATCGCGTAGGCGCACCAGCCGCCGTACGCCGGCTCGTACTTCCGCGGGTCTTTCGTGAACTCGTCGAGGTTCTTCTGCGACGCGAACCAGTAGACGACGCCGCGGTAGGTGAACGAGTGGGTCTTGGTTCCCTTGGTCGCCTTGCCGCCGCCCTCGGGGAAGTAGGCCACCGGGTCGTAGCCTTCGATCGCGGGCTTGGACTTGTCCTTGGCGAGGTTGTAGCTGCCCGTGTTGCGCTTGACGGCCGGGTCGGTGCCGTCGTCGGCTGCGGGCGTGGGTTGCGTCGAGCCGGGCGCCGCCGGCGCGGGTTTGGACTCCTGCGAAAACACCGGCGCGGCCACCACGAGCGCCAAGGAAACGGCCGCTGCGAATCGATCAAGCTTCATGTGCAAGTCTCCTGTGTCTGACGGGTTCGATGCCGAACCCGCGACGCAGGTTTCGTGCGCGCCCGCGTCGATTTCACGCGCGGCGGAACGCTTCCGGCACGCGTCCATGCTCGGCGCGGATGACCGAGCGAATGCCGCCGCGGCCGCGCCAGGTCGTGATGACCTGGAGCCACGCGGGCTTCATGAGGCGGACGAGGTCGTCGCGGATGACGCCGGTGACGGCCTCATAGAAGATGCCCTCGGTGCGGAACGACTGGTAGTAGAGCTTGAGCGACTTGAGCTCGACGCAGCCGGTCTTGCTGCCGGACTTGCCGCGCGGCACGGGTTGATAGCGGAGCGTGATCTCGCCGAAGTCGGGGTGACCGGTCTTGGGGCAGAGCGACGTGAACTCCTCGGCAACATGCTCGATGACGATGGGGGTCGCCGAGGGCGTGGGGAAGGCTTCAAGGAGTGAGGCGTCGGGCATGATGGGGAATCAAAGGCAGGTTGCGCCCGCAAAAGTCCGAAGACCGAGAAGGCGCCGGTTCACGGCCTGGCTGTCTTGTTCAACTGTTCAACGTCCGTAGCGGCTGAGGAGTTCGAGGATGCGCGGCTGGTTGCCGTTGATCTGGATCGATTTCCTCAGGCACTCGAGGCCCTTGTCCTTGGCGGCGGCATCGCGCCGATCGCTCTCGAGCCACAGGTTGAGCATGCAGACGCCCAGGCCGTTGAGCGCCGGGTAGTAGTCGGGGTCGGTGTCGATCGATTTTTCGAAGTTGGCCAGTGCCGCGGCGTACATGGTCGGCTGGGCGCGTCCGAGCTTGAAGCTCGCGTACCCGAGCCGCTCATACGCCTGCGCGCTGGGCTTCTTCTTGATCAGTTCGAGGAGCGTGTTGCGCATCTCCTCGTATCGGCCGAGCTTGCCGTAGGACTCGGCGAGGTTGTTCATCAGCGCGGGCGTGAGCTCCATGTACTCGCTGGCCTGCTGGTACTCCGCCAGGGCTTCGCGGTCCCGGCCCAGTGCCGCGTAGATGGCGCCGAGGTTGAGGCGCGCCGGCCCGCTCCGCGGGCTGAGGCGCACGGCCGACTCGGCGTAGGGCACGGCCTGCCGATGCTCGCTGAGCTGGTAGTACGCGGTGGCGAGGTTCAGATTCGCCTGAAAGTCGTTGGGCCGGAGGGCCAGGGCGCGGAGATACGCGGCGACTGACTCGGAGACGCGGTTGAGGACGTGCAGCATGAGCCCGTGGAAGTACTGGGCCTCGAAGTTGGTCGGTTCGAGCTGGGCGGCGGTGCGATAGCTGGCCTCGGCCTTGGTGTAGTTGCCCTCGACGCGATAGACCTCGCCCATGCCGATGTGCGCCCGGACGAAGCGCGGGTTGATCTCGATGGCGCGGGCGAACTGGTTGAGGGCGGCGTTGCGGTCGCCGCGAGCCGCCGCGGCCTCGCCCGCGAGCACGAGGTTCTCGCTCATGATCTCGCTCGGCGCCGCGGTTTCGCGTCCGCGCTCGCCCGAGGAGTTGCACCCGCCGGTGCCGGCGGCGAGAGCACAGGCGACGATGAACAGCGGCACGCGCCAGCCGAGACAGCGAGAGAGCATGCACCAATATATGGCGGGGGGCACCCGGAATCCTGCGCCCCCATCCGTGCGGAAAGGCGGGCTCATGCCATCATGGCGCGGAGCCGCCGCACGTTGAGGGTGTCGTGTGCCACGCCGCGGGCGTTTTCGCCCTTGGGCGTCTCGAGCACTTTGGGCACGCCGCGGAGGTGCGGGTGCTGCAGAAAGGCCGGAAAACCGCCGCCCTTGCGCTTGCCGATGGTGCCTTTGCCGATGTGCTCGTGCCGGTCGAGGCGCGAGCCTGCGGCGCCCTTGGAGTCGTTGAGGTGCATGCAGCGGACAGAGGTGATGCCGAGGGCGTCGTCGAGCTGATCGAGCGCTGCCCGGGCGAGCTCGGGGGTCGAGAGGTCGTAACCCGCCGCGTGAGCGTGGCAGGTGTCGATGCAGAAGCCGACGCGTTCGGCCGCGGCGCCGCGGCCGGCGATGCGGGCCCGGAGGTCGGCGAGTTCTTCAAACGTCCGCCCGATGTGCGAGCCTGCGCCGGCGACGTTTTCGAGGCAGAGAACGGTGCGGTAGCCGGGCGTCTCGCGGAGCAGCCGCGCGCAGGCGTCGGCGATCCGCGCGATCCCCTGCTCGCGCGGCGCGGTGGTGTGCGCGCCGGGATGAAAGACGAGCAGCGGGATGTCGAGCGTCTCGCAGCGTTCGATCTCTTCGCGCATGAGGGCGATCGACTGCTCGCGCAGGGCGTCATCGGGCGAGCCCATGTTGATCAGGTACGACGCGTGGCTGGTGACCCGCGGCTGGCCGGCCCACCCGAGCCGGGAGAGCTCCGACTTCCACTGCGCGACGGCGTCGGCCTGGAGCGGCGGCGCCTTCCACTGCTGCTGGTTCTTGGTGAAGACCTGCACGCAATCGAGCTTGAGCGACTCGGCTTCGAGGAGCGCGTTGTGCATCCCGCCGGCGATGGAGAGGTGCGAGCCGAACATCGAGCGGAGCGTAGGGAGCGCGCCGGGTGCGCTGCCGGATCGAGCATCTGAGAACCGGCGGAAACCGTCGGACCACCCGGCTTACCCACGCTTGATGTTCTCGCGGCTGATCATCAGCTCCAGTGTCTGGCACACGAAGTCCACCTGGCGCTCGGTCAGGCCGCCGAAGAACGGCAGGGCGATGGTTCGTGCGCTCACGCTCTCGGCGATGGGGAATTCGCCGGGTCGATGGTCGAGGAGGTCGCGATAGAAGGGCTGGAGGTGAATGCAGGGGAAGTAGTCTGCCGCGCCGACGTCGTGCCGGCGCATGCCTTCGATGATCCGGTCGCGCTCGTCGCGGGTGTACTGGGCGGAGAGGCGCACGACGAAGACGAACCAGCTCATGGTCGAATCGGGCAGGATGGTCGGCAGGATGAGGTCCGGGTTGGTCATCAGCCGCTGCATGTACATGTTGGCGACGCGCTGGCGCGATTCGATGATCCGATCGAAGCGGCGCATCTGGGCGACGCCGATGGCGGCGTGAATCTCGCTGAGGCGGAAGTTGTACCCGAGGCGTTCGTGGACGAGCCACGAGCCGAAGCCGGGCCCCTGTCCCGCGCCCGTTCCGCCGACGCCCACGGCGACGCCGCTGTGGGCTCCGGGCGTTCCCGGCATGGCGGGCACGGGGCGTCCCTGGCTGCGGAGGCTCCGGCACAGGTCGGCGAGCCGGCGATCGTCGGTGACGATCATGCCGCCCTCGCCCGTGGTGATCTGCTTGTTGGGGTAGAAGCCGAAGACGCCGATGCGTCCGAACGACCCGGCGGGGCGCCCGCGCAAGGTGCAGCCGAGCGCTTCGCAGCAATCCTCAACGATGGGGATTTCGTGCTTGGCGGCGATCTGCACGTAGGCGTCGAAATAGGCCGGGTTGCCGAAGGTCTCGACGGCCATGATGGCCTTGGTCCGGCGGGTGATGGCGCGTTCGAGTCCTGCCGGGTCCATGTTGAGGGTCTTGGGGCAGATGTCGACGAAGACGGGCTTGGCCCCGACATAGAGGATGGGGTTTGACGACGCGATGAAACTGAACGGCGTCGTGATTACCTCGTCGCCCGGCCCGACGCCCAGCGCGAGGAGCGCCATGTGCAGCCCCGCGGTGCCCGAGGAGCAGGCGATTCCGTAGTGCCGGTCGGTCCGCGTGGCGACGAGCTTCTCGAACTGTTCCTGCACGGGTCCGATGGACAGTCGGCCAGAGCGAAGGACCGAAAGCACGGCCTGCTCTTCAAGCTCGCCGAGGTCAGGTTTGCTGAGCGGGATCTCGTGCAGGGGATTCCTCTCGTCAAATCGAGGTGATGGCGTGGCGGGCGAAGGCGGAGTCGGCATGGAACCGTGACTGGACATGCACAGGTTATCGGCTCGCAGGCCCCCTGGCTGGAGCGGCGGGACCTGGGCGGCACGAAGAAGGCCTCGTCGAGCACGGCATCGAGGCGGACGGGGGGGTTGCGCCGGCTACGCTCGTCCGTGCAGCGCATCGCCTACACCGTTCGCGCCACGTTTCCTTCGCGTGCCCTCGCCGACGAGTACGTCGCGTGGCTTGACGACGGGCACATTGATCAGGTGATCGCCGGCGGGGCACACTCGGCGACAGTCATCCGGCTTGATGGTGCTGCACCCTCGTCGGAGCGGATCGAGGTTCGCTACGTCTTTTCGACGCGTGAGATTTTTGATCGCTATCTTGAGCAGCACGCCCCCGCGCTGCGGGCCGACGGCCTCAAGCGCTTCGGCCCTGAGAAGGGCATCGCGTTCGAACGCACCATCGGCGTCATTCTGTAGGTCGCCGCTCCGAGCTTGAACCCATGACGCCGCGCCTGATTCTTTGTGTCCTTCTTCTCGCCGCAACCGTGGTGGCGTGCCCATTCGTGCCTGGCGCGGCGAGATTGGCGGGCGCCGCGCAGCCGTCCGCCGGTTCGGAATGGCGTCGGCGTGACGATGTGAGCCCGCCCGCGCTTCGCCGCGAGTTTCGCGGCCTGTGGGTCGCGTCGGTTGCGAACATCGATTGGCCTTCGCGCCGGGGGCTTCCGGTTGCCGACCTTCGACGCGAGATGATGACGATCCTCGGCGCGGCGAAGCGAGCGAACTTCAACGCGATTGTTCTGCAGGTCCGCCCGGCGTGCGACGCCCTGTATCGCTCCGATCTCGAGCCGTGGTCGGAGTTTCTCACTGGTGCATCCGGCCGCCCGCCGCCCGCGGAACCCGAAGCGGGGCCTGAGGGTTCAACCTACGACCCGCTCGTGGAGTGGATTCGTGAAGCTCACGCGCTCGGTCTCGAACTCCACGCGTGGATCAACCCCTTCCGAGCGCGGCACTTTGAAAGCCGCGAGCCGGAAGCGCCCGCGCACGTGAGCAACGCCCGGCCCGAACTGGTCCGCCGCTACGGGCGCTATCTCTGGCTCGACCCGGGCGAAGAGCGTGCCCGCGAGCACACGCTCGCGGTCGCGCTGGACATCGTCACCCGCTACGACATCGATGGCCTTCACTTTGACGACTACTTCTATCCCTACCCCGAAGCCAGGCAGCCCTTTCCCGACGATGAGCCGTTTGCCCGCGCCCGCGCGGCCAATCCGAACCTGGACCGCGACGACTGGCGGCGTGCGAACATCGATCTGTTCGTCCGCACGCTCTACGAGCGCGTGAAGCGCGCCAAGCCGCACGTCAAGGTCGGCATCAGCCCCTTTGGGATCTGGCGTCCGGGCTCGCCGCCGGGCGTTGTCGGCTTCGACGCGTATGCGAGCCTGTACGCCGATGCGCGGACCTGGCTCCGCAGCGGCTGGCTCGATTACGCGGCGCCGCAGCTCTACTGGCCGATCGAGAGCAAGGGCCAGCCGTTTGGGCGTCTGCTGGACTGGTGGATCGATCAGAACGACATGAACCGGCATATCTGGCCGGGGCTGAACGCGAGCCGCATTCTGGCAGAGTCCGCCAAGGGCGAAGGCGGCGCGCCCGCCGCGAGCTGGGAGCCCGGGGAGATTGTCAACCAGGTGGTGCGGATCCGCACGGCGGTTGAGCCGCTGGACCGGGCGGGCTCGCCCTGGGGGGGCGGGTCGATTTTTTTCAGCGCGGTCGCGCTGGTGCAGAACCGTCGCGGCCTTGCGGATGCGCTGGTCACGCCGGAGGGCCCATTTGCCGCTCCGGCGCTGGTTCCCGCGTCGCCGTGGCTGCGCGCGCCTGCCGGAAACGCGTCGCCCACAGCACCCGCGCCGCCCGCGCTCTCCATCGTGCCGGCGTCGGGGGGCCTGGAGATTGCGCTTCCCGAAGCGCCCGACGCCCGCTGGTGGGGAATCTGGAACAAGCGTGCGCGCGGCTGGGGGTTCCACCTTTTTCCTGCTGATCAACTCGCGGCCGTCGGCGTGATCCGCGGCACGGGCCCGCGCGTGCTCATTCCGCCCGGCGCGGGCGATGCGGAGCTGCAGGCGGTGGGGGCGTTCTGGATCGACGCGACCGGCGCGGCGAGCCCGACGACGGTGCTGTCGCGCGAGCGCTGAGGACTGCCGCACTGTTGTCGCTTTCGGTTGCGCTCACGGCCCGCTCGATCACCACGAGCCGCACCGAGATCGCCACGATCACGAGCAGGGCCAGGAGCAGCGCGTAGAGGAGGGGCTGTCGCTTGAGCGCGAGCCAGGCCCGCCGCGCCGGCGTGGGTTTGGTCCACGCGATGGGCCGGCAGTCGAGCCACTGTTCCAGGTCGGCGGCGAGGGCATCGGCTGAGGTCTGGCGGGCCTCTGCGCGTGGGTCGAGCGCCCGCCGGCAGATTGCCAGCAGGTCTGGATCGAGCCGACGCCCCGACCGGGCATTCACCGCACCGTCACTCATGGGGCGCGGCGCGACGCCGGAATGCCGATCGCGAATTTCCTCGGCAGTCGACCCGTTGGGCAGCGATCCGGTGAGCAGGAAATACAGGAGGCCGCCGAGTGCGTAGAGGTCCGCCGCGGGCGAAATGGCTCCCCGGCTCATCCAGAACTGCTCGGGGGCCATGAAGGCGAGGTTGCCGATGGGCGCGGGGGTGCCTGAGCGTCCGAGGGCGAGCGCCGGGGAGTCGGGCGAAGAGCCGTCAAGCTCGACGATGGCGGCCGCGCCGAAGTCGGTGATCTTCGGTTCCCCTGTCGGGGTGATGAGGATGTTGTCGGGCTTGAGGTCGCGATGGATCAACCCGGCGGAGTGCGCCGCCTGAACGCCGCGCGTGATCTGGATCATGAGTGCGGCAGCTTCACGCGGCTTGATGGGCCGCCCGAGCCGCGAGAGGTGGGCATCGAGCGCGCGGCCCTCGATGAATTCGTACACGATGTATTCGCGTCCCTGGTGAGCGCCGCGATCGAGCACGCGCACGACCGCGGGGTGGTTGATCCGGCGTGCCCGCGACGCCTCGCTCAGGGCGCGCGCTTCGTGAGAAGGATCGATCGCGAGCATCTTGACGCACACGAGCGCCGGGGGCTGGCCGGCGGACGAGAGCTGTCGATCTTCCGCGAGATAGGCGGTCCCGTGGGAGCCGCGACCCAGTTGCCGCACCAGCCGATATCGCGCTTTTCCCATCATCGAGAGCGGCCCGACGTCGCACGGAAGGGCCAGCTCGGGCGTTCGTGCGGATCCTTCGGCGCCATCCAGGAGGGCCGCGGCCCCGCCGGTTGCCAGGAGCGCCCGGCTCAACTCCCGCGCCGCGTCGATCTGGGTCGACCACGCGGGATATCGCGCCTTGAGGGCCGCGGCGGCGTCTGACTCGCTTCGCCCGCCCGCGATCGCGCCGCGGAGGGCGAAATCAATGGCGGCGTCGAGCACGACCGGGCGCTGGGCGATTCCGGGGACGGACTCGGTGTAGCGCTCGAGCGCGATGGGCAGGCGTGCGCTGAGCCGGGCGCGACCGTCGGCGTCGATCAGGTCGGCCAGGGAGTCGTCATCCGCCGCGGCGGCGGAGCCATCCCGGAGCATTGTGCCGAAGGGTACATCGGCGCCTGGGGCGAGCGCGCGATATATCCGCGCCACGTGTGCCGCGGCGGTCGTGCTCTCCGGCCCGCTCACGCGGCGCCTCCGCCCGGGTCGCGGCGCTCGGCATCGGACCCGAGGGTGCGTCGGAGCCGCGCGCGGATGGCGACCCATCGCTGCCGCGCCGCGTCGGGCGAGATGCCCAGCGTGGCGGCAATGGCGGTGTGCCGATGTCCGCGCAGCCAGAGCGAAAGCATCTGCCGATCGGCGGGCGCTTCGAGGGATCCGAAGGCGCGGTCGAGGAGGAGCTCGGCGTCATCATCCGGAGTCGTGTCGGAGGTCTCGAGGCGGCGGAGCAGGAGTCGCGCGAGTTCAGAATCGTCGCGTTCGCCGCCGGAATCCACGCCGCGCTTCAGTCGCTTGATGAGGCGGATCTTGTCGACGAGGGCGGCATCGACGATCCGCAGGACCAGCCGCCACAGCTCGCCCTCCGTGGCGGCCCTGATCCGGCCCGAAGCGACGTAGCGGTCGAGCCGCCGCGACACGGTGGAGAGGATGTCCTGCGAGTCGAACAGGCGGCGCATCGACGTGCCGAGTTTGCCTCGGACGCGCCGGCGGACCATCGGCCCGTACCGCTGGATGAACTCTCCCGCGGCCGATCGATCGCCCGCGCGGAGGCGTGCGATGACCTCGGCCATGGCCGGTTCGGTGCCTGCGGCGGGATCGACGCCCGGGCCACCGGACCTGCCGGGCGCTGCTTCGCCGAGTTGAGACGCGCGATTGTCGATCGAGACCCCCAACGAAACGAGCCGCGAAGGTGAGCGCCGTTTTCTGACCAGGCAGGCTCGCGTGCAATTTAGGATTCTGTGCGGCGAACGCAATGATCCACTTCAGCCCTGCCGCCAGTTCGCACATTTTTGGGCGATTTGACTCACACGCCTGGGACGCTCAGCGACTTCCTATACGCGGCCGGCCGCCTTCGGCTTCGGCCAGGGGAGGTTCTTGCATGCCCACGCGATTCGACCCGCATCCGGACCCGATCGACCCAGCCGCACCGACGACCGATCCTGCGTCGTCCGAAGCGGACGCCGGACCGTACGCACTCGCGCTGCGGCAGCGCCTTCGGCGCGCGTGCGGCGACTGCTCGGTTTCCGACCTGGCTCGGCAGACCGGCTTCAACCGCGAAACGACCCGGCGCTACATGCTCGGGCAGCGCCCGGACATCGAGTTTGTCGCGCGTGTCGCCGAGCTTTTCGGCTGCTCGGGTGAGTGGCTGCTCACCGGACGAGGGCCGGAGCGCGTCTCTCACGCGGATGAAGGTCCGTTGAGCGAAGCCTGCGAAGCGGCCCCGGCCGACATTCTGGGCGTCGTCGGCATGGGCGGCGGCGGGACCGTGGGCGGAGGCGGGGGTGTGGGGAGAGCCGGGGCAGAGGGCGGCGGAGTGGCACGGACCGGAACCGGGGCTATCTTCCTCCCCCATGCTGGACGAAATCAACGAGCTTGAGTCGACCGCGCTCGCGGAGCTTGCCGCCGCCGACTCGCCTGAAGCCCTGGAGCGCTGGCGCTCGGCCTACATCGGACCGAGCGGCCGGGCCAAGGCGATGATGGCCCGGCTCAAGGACGTGCCGAAGGACCAGAAGCCGGCGGTCGGCGCGCGACTGAACGAATCGCGCGCGACGCTGGAAGCGCGGTTTGAGAGCCGTCGCGGCGCGCTGGGCGTCTCGGCGGGCCCCGCGAAGGGCCCCGGCGTGGACGTCACTGAGCCGGGGATCATTCATTCCGACGACCTGGGCCGGCGGCACATCCTGATGCGCGTCCGCGAGGAGCTCGTCGAGGTGTTCGCGCGCATGGGCTTCGCCGCTGCCGAGGGGCCCGAGCTTGAGGATGATGAGCACAACTTCGTCAAGCTGAACATTCCCGCGGATCACCCGGCGCGCGACCCGATCGACAATTTCTACGTTGACGATCCTGCGCGTACGCAGCGCCCGCGCATGCTGCGCAGCCAGACGAGCACGGTGCAGATCCGGACGATGGAAGCGGCGGTGGCCGCGGCCTCGGGCAAGGCGGGAACGGTGGGGGGCCTTGCCGGTCCGATCAAGATCGTTGCTCCCGGACGGGTGTATCGCCCGGACGCGGTCGACGCGACGCATTCGTTCATGTTTCACCAGATCGAAGGCTTGTCGATCGACCGCGGGGTGAGCATGGCGGACCTGAAGACCACGCTATTGCAGTTTGCGCGGGCGTATTTCGGGGATGCCGCGGAAGTCCGCCTGCGTCCGTCGTTCTTTCCGTTCACTGAGCCGTCGGCGGAGTTTGACATGCGGATCCAGCTTCGGCCGGACCAGCCGCCGCGCTGGATGGAGCTGGGCGGCTGCGGGATGGTGCACCCGCGCGTGCTGCGGGCGTGCGGGATCGACCCCGAGGTGTGGACGGGATTTGCGTTTGGATTCGGGATCGAACGGCTGGCGATGGGGAAATACGGCATCCCGGATATCCGCATGCTGTTCGAGAACGACTTGCGGTTCCTGAAGCAGATTTAGAACCCGGGCTCAAGGGTCGCCGGCGCTTCTATCCTCTGGATGTGCCGACGTCCTCGCCAACTCCGCCGCCACTGCGTGCGGCGACGCCTCCTGTCGCCGAGCCCTGGACTGTTCGTCGCCTTCTGGCGTGGATTGCGCAGGCGCTGACGTCGCACCATGTCGATTCGCCGCGATTGTGTGCGGAGATGCTGCTTGCCGACGTGCTCGGGTGCGAGCGGCTCAAGCTGTATATGGACCCCGAGCGCGAGCCCGAGCCGACGCAGCTCGAGCGTCTGCGAGTGCTGGTTGCGCGGGCGCTTCGGCATGAGCCGATCCAGTATCTGACGGGTGAGGCGTGGTTTTTCGGCTTGCCATTCACGGTCGATCGGCGCGTGCTGATCCCGCGGCCGAGCACGGAGACGATCGTCGAGAGCGTGATTCAGACGGTTCGGGCGCGCGAGCGCGGCACGGTGCCGGTGTCGCCCGCCGCGAGCGAAGCGAAGGCTGAATCGAACGGGGCGAGCGAACCGCCGAGCGGGCGTCGTGCGCGTGCCGCCGCGTCTGCGGGCGCGGGGCTGCTCATCGCGGACGTCTGCACCGGCTCCGGGTGCGTGGCGGTGGCGCTTGCGAAGAACCTGGGCTCGGCCCGATTCATCGCGACGGACCTCTCGCCTGACGCGCTCGCCGCCGCGGCGGACAACGCGCGTCGACACGGCGTGCACGAGCGCGTCGAGTTTCGCGCGGGCGATCTGCTTGTGCCGCTCGCGGGTGAACCACTCGATTTTCTGCTGGCCAATCCGCCGTACATTCCGGATCACGAGTGGGGCGGCGTGGCGCCGAACGTGCGGGATCACGAGCCGCACGGGGCGCTTCGCGCGGGCCCGACGGGGCTCGAACTGGTCGCACCGATTCTCGCGGGCGCGGCGGGGGTGCTCAAGCCCGGCGGGGCGGTGCTGGTCGAGGTGGCGGCGTGCACGGCGGCGCAGGCGGCCGATCTCGCGCGAGAGGCGGGCCTGTCGCAGGTCGAGATCCTGAAAGACAGCGACGGGCTCGAGCGCGTGGTCCGAGCCGAGCGGGCCGGCGCGGCGTAAGCGGCCATGTGCCGGGGCCTCGGCGCGAACACCTACACTCGCCCCCATGATCGACCTCAAGCAACTCCGCGAGAACCCCGCGCGCTTCCGCGAGGGCGCCGCGCGCAAGGGCATCGAAGTCCAGTTCGAGCAGATACTTCGTCTTGACGAGGAGCACCGTGCCGCGCTCACGCGGCGCGAATCGCTCCGGGCCGAGCAGAAGAAGATCGAGAAGGAAATCGGCCCGCAGATCGGGCAGCTCAAGTCCACGATCGGCAAATCGAAGGACGGCTCGCGTCCGGCGCTTGAGGCCCAGCTCAAGGAACTGCTGGACAAGCCGGCCTCGCTCAAGGAGCAGATCGGCGAGCTCGACGCGATTGTGGCGCGGATCGAGCCGGAGCTGCATCGGCACCTGCTCACGGTGCCGCAGCCGCCGGACGCGGACGTGCCCGTGGGCGAGTCGGCGGAGGACAACGTCGCGACAAAGCACTGGTCGCCCGCGGGATTTGATCCGAGCAAGCCGTTTGAGAGCCAGCGGGGGTTCAAGCCGCGGTCGCACATCGAGCTGGTGGAGAAGCTGAAGCTGGCGGATGTGCCGCGGGGCGTGAAGATGTCGGGCACACGTTCGTACGTGCTCACGGGCGACGGGATGCTCCTGCACCAGGCGATCCAGCGTTACGCGTTTGACTTCATGGTGCATCGGCATGGGTTCAAGCCCGTGAGCGTGCCCGTGCTCGTGCGCGAGGAGTGCATGGTCGGCACCGGCTTCTTCCCCGCCGGGCGCGAGCAGGCGTATCACATTCCCGAGCAATCACGCGGCGGCGGGCAGGATCTGTTCCTGACGGGCACGGGTGAAGTGGGGCTCATGGGCCTGCACCAGGATGAGATTCTCGACGAGGCGCAGCTGCCGCTGAAATATGTGACGGTGAGCACGTGCTTCCGTCGCGAGGCGGGCGCGGCGGGGAAGGACACGGCAGGGCTGTACCGCGTGCACGTGTTCGACAAGGTCGAGCAGGTCGTGATCTGCAAGGCCGATGAGGCGGAGAGCCGCGCGTGGCACGCGAAGATGATCGGGTTCGTCGAGGAGCTGCTGCAGAGCCTGGCGATTCCGTATCGATTGCTGCAGTGCTGCACGGCGGACCTGGGGCCGAAGAACGCGGACATGATCGACGTCGAGAGCTGGATGCCCGGGCGCGAGGCGGGCGAGGGGAAGCTGGGAGCGTACGGCGAGACGCACTCGGCATCGCGGCTGTATGACTATCAGTGCCGGCGGCTGAACATGCGGTATCGCGGCGCGGGCGGAACGACGTTCTGTCATTCGCTCAACAACACGGTGGCGGCGAGCCCGCGGCTGATGATCCCGATCCTGGAGAATCACCAGCAGGCCGACGGCAGCGTGCGCGTGCCGGAGGCCTTGCGCCCGTACATGGGCGGGCGGGAGCGGATCGGGTAGTTGCCGAGCGTTCGGGCGAGTCGTCTTCGTTGTCTGGCGGCGCGGTTGCCTGGGCGTGCGCTGAGCGGCACTTCCTACAGCAGCGGGTTCTTCGCGCCGCTCGTGTACTCGCGCGTCGGGGAGAGCCCGGGCTGGGGGTTGACGTACACGTCGGTGTAGAGCTCGTCGAGGGATGGCGGCTCGGCCTTTTCGGCGAACTCGAGGGCGTCGGCGGCGGCGGCCTTGCATTCGTCGATGATGGCCTGGTGATCGCCCTCGCTCAGGCACTTGCGCTCGTGGAGCAGGTGAAGGCTGAGGAGCTCGATCGAGTCGCGCGACTTGATGCCGTCGACTTCGTCCTTGGTGCGGTATTTCTGCGGGTCGCTCATGGAGTGGCCCTGGTAGCGGTAGGTGTAGAGATCAACAAAGCCGGGGACCTGCTTGTCGCGGCACATCTCGGCGAAGGGGCGGAAGAGGTCGTAGACGGCGAGGAGGTTCATCTCGCCGCCGGGGTAGCTCCTGGCGTGCTTGTCGCTGATTTCGAGCGACGCGATGCCGTAGGCGCGGGCCTTGGCGGCGAGGTCGTGGGCCATGGTGGTGCCGCGCTCGATGGCGGTGCCCATGGAGTAGCGGTTGTTCTCGACGATGTAGATGACGGGGAGGTTCCAGAGGCCGGCGAGGTTCATGGCTTCGTGGAGCGCGCCCTGGTTGAGCGCGCCGTCGCCGAGGTAGCAGAGCGCGACTTTCTTCTTCGGCGCGGAGCCGTCGACGGAGCGCTTGAGGACTTCCCATTCGTATCGGGCGGCGAAAGCGAGACCGGCGCCGAGGGGCGTCTGCGCGCCGACGATGCCGTGGCCGCCGAAGAGCCAGTGGGGCTTGTCGAACATGTGCATGGAGCCGCCCTTGCCCTTGGCGCATCCGGCGAGCTTGCCGAACATTTCGGCCATGCAGGCGCGGGGGTGCATGCCGCGGGCGAGAGCGTGCCCGTGATCGCGGTAGGCGAGGACGACGGGGTCATCGGGATTGACGGCGGCGAGCGTGCCGACGGCGGAAGCTTCCTGTCCGATGTAGAGGTGGCAGAATCCGCCGATCTTGGCCTGCTGATAGGCCTGAGCGCAGCGGTTCTCGAACTCGCGGATGAGGATCATGTCCTTGAGCCACTTGATGAGCGTGGCATTAGGGAGCGAGGCCGAGGGGCCGGTGCGGGGGGTCGTGGAAGGGAAAGGCCAGGCTTCGCCCGTGCTGGGGACGGCGGGGGTGTGGTCGCCGTTGGTGCCGGAGGGCTGCGCATAACGGGCGACGAGCCGGCTGGAACCCTGGGGCAGGGCCGGCGCGGCGGTGCCGCCTGCGGGGGTGGTCTGCGGGCCGGTTTCGGAGGAAGAGCGGGCCATGGTCGAGGTGGTCATGAAAGCGGTCTCGGCGAAAGGAGATGGTAGGGGCCGAGGGGCGTGCAGACGGGCACGAGAGGCGTGGAATGAGGCGCGAAGCGGACCGGTGCGGGTTTGGGGGTGGCAGGAGCAGGCGTCAGGGCAAGGCGGCATCGGGGCGTCAGCGGCGCCTTATGCGACGCCGACGTGGCAGACGCAGATGCCCAAGGTGAGGGGCGTGCTGGTGACGCCGGAGAATCCGGCGGTGCGCATGGCGGCGGCGAACTCGCCGCGGGTCATGAAGGTGGCGACGGAGCGGGGGAGGTATCGGTAGGCGCCGGTGCGGTCGCCGCTGATGAGCGAGGCGGTGATGGGCATGACGCGGCGGGTGTAGAAATCGGAGAGCGCGCCGAGGAAGGGGGAGGCCGGGCGATCGAACTCGAGGACGACGAGTCGTCCGCCGGGCCGGAGGACGCGGCGAAACTCACGCAGGGCGAGGGCGGGATCGGCAACGTTGCGGATGCCGAAAGCGATGGAGACGACATTGAAGGAGGCATTGGGGAAGGGGAGTCGCAGGGCGTCGCCGTGGATGTAGGAGATGGGGGCCTGGGCGCGAGGGGGCGTGGGCTTGCGTCGGGCGAGGTCGAGCATCTCGGCGGTGAAGTCGAGGCCGACGACGCGGCGAGCGCCGGCGGCGGCGAAGAGGCGGGTGAGGTCGCCGGTGCCGCAGGCGCAATCGAGGACTTCATCGGCCGGCCGAAGGCGTGCGGCGCGGACGGCGAAGCGTCGCCAGGCTTGATCACGTCCGAAGGAGTGGAGGCGGTTGTTGAGGTCGTAGGAGCGGGCGATGGCGGCGAACATGGCGCGGACGCGCGCGGGCTTGTCGGACTGGGCGTGAGGGTCGGCGAGCGAGGAGTCGGACCAGCGGAGGTCGGAAGGCGACTGGGCGATGTCCGTGGCCGCAGCGGCGGCAGGGTCATCGGCGCGTGGGAGGGTGGACGCGGGGTGCACGGGCGATGGTATGTGAGTGGCGCGTACGCTGTGGGCATGGCGGAACCGGAACGAGATCCGACGGTGATTCCGGAAGAGCTGCGTGAGCGGCCGAAGGGCGCACCGGTGAAGAAGGACCCGGACGCGGGGATGTGGGGGATGGCGAAGGCGTGGGGGACGGCACTGGACTTCATTTTCACGATCGTCGCCGGGGCGGCGCTTGGATGGGGTTTTGACCGTTGGCAGGGGACGGAGCCGAAGGGCATGATGGGGGGCCTGGCGGTCGGGTTTGTGGTGGCGTTCATCCGGATCGTGCGGTCGACGCTTCGTCAGGAGCGACTCGAGCAGCAGAAGCGCCGGAAGCCGTGAGGGCGCGCGCGGCTCGCCAATTCGCCGGGCCGCGGCTATCCTTCGGCCCTGTTTTTGACCCGCCGGCGCCGGGTGCCGACGGGCACGGGGTTCGATCGATCCATGAGCGACACGCCCGCCATTCCGCGACGCACATTCGGCCTCGTCATGGGGGTATCGACCGCGGTGGCGCTGGGCCTGACGTGGATGGTGGCGGTGTGGATCGCCCAGGGGACGCCTCTGGAGTCGGCGGGGCCGGCCTCGGCACGGGCGGCGGTGCTGGCGCTCCTGATCGGCTCGATTGCGACGCTGGGGCCGGCGCTCATGCGGGTGGGGGTGGATCACTGGGGGTTTGCCGTGCTGCTTTCGGGGGTGGCTCGGGCGATGCTGGCCCTGGCGGTCGGGTTCCTGTTGACGCAGACGAGCACGGGGCTGGAGCCGCGGCCGCTCTTCATGGGCGTGTGCGCGGGGGCGGTGCTCCTGCTCATCATCGAGACGGCCCTGTGCATTTCGATCCTGTCCCGGCTCGACCGCGCGCAGGAGCACCGGCGCGCCGGCGCGTTGCCTGCGGGTGCTTCCCCTACGACCTCGCATTGATCCTGACGGACACTCACCGACCTGGCGACACATGCTGACTGCACTGAACATTGCCGATCTGCCCGCGCCGTTCCTCGCCGAGGGGAACCCGATGTCGCACGTGGTGAACCAGGTGGCGCTGAAAGCCGGCGACTGGTGGATCTGGTCGTCGAACCAGGGGACGCTGGTGCTGGCGGGGCTGATCGCGATCTTCGTGGGGTCGTGGGCCGCGAACCGGATCAGGACGGGAGATACGAGCGCCGGGGCGGAGGCGTATGTCACGCGGAATTCGTTTGCGCACCTGATCGAGGTGATGTGCACGTATCTGCGCGATGAGGTGGCGCGGCCGCTGCTGCATGACCGGACGGACAAGCTGATGCCGTTCCTGTGGACGGTGTTTTTCTTCATCCTGATCAACAACCTGCTGGGCCTGATCCCGATCGGGGACGTGCTGCACATTCTGCACCTGCCGCCGCTGGTGGGCGGGACCCCGACGCAGAACATGTGGGTGACGGCGGTGCTGGCGGTGATCGCGGCGGTGGTGTTCAACGGTGCGGCGATCCGGCGGCTGGGGGTGGGCGGATTCGTGAAGCACATGATGGGCGGGCTGCCGCTCTACATGCTGCCGATCGCGCTGCTGCTGCTGGTGATCGAGGCAGCGGGGCAGTTCCTGATCAAGCCGTTTGCGCTGGCGCTGCGTCTGTTTGCGAACATGACGGCGGGGCACGTGCTGATCGCGGCCTTGCTGTTCATCGCGGGCCCGGCGGCGTCGAAGCTGTTCCAGGGCGAGGCAGTGGCGGGGAACGGGATTGCGATGGTGGTGGGGGCGGGGGCGATCTTCGCCCTCACGTTCCTGGAGCTGTTTGTCGCGTTTCTGCAGGCGTTTGTCTTCATGTTCCTGACGGCGATCTTCATCTCACTGATGGATCACCATGACGAGCACGGCCATGAGCACGAGCATGACCATGCACACGGCCACGAGCACGCGCACGCGTGAAAACAGGCCGATTCCCGGGTGTGCCCCGGGCTGTCGATGGCTCGCGCATTTGCTTGAAAGGGTTTGCGATGTCGAAGATTCTGAGCAAGACGGTGTATCTCGCGGCGGGCGCGCTGCTCGCGCTCCCGGCCCTGGCGCTCGCCGAGCCCGAGCCGGTGGCGAAGGCCGCGGCTGAGGCCCTGACGTTCGGCCCCTCGTCGATCGGCAAGGGTCTCGCCGTCGTCGGCGCGGGCCTGGCGCTCATCGGCGGCGGGATCGGGATCGGCCTCGTCGGCAAGGGCGCGGTCGAGTCGATCGCGCGTCAGCCGGAGGCGAGCGGCAAGATCCAGATCAACATGATCCTGGCGGCCGCGCTCATCGAAGGTGCGACGCTGTTCGCGGTCTTCGCGGGCTTCGGCGCCAAGTAAGGCTTTGACCCCCGCCGGCGCGTGAGAGCGCGCCGGTTGGTTTTGCGGATCTCACACGAAAGCGCGGCCGCGGCCGCGGCAGGAACAGACGGAGGCGATTGATGGACTCGCGGAACATGAAACTCGTCGGAGCGCTGAGCGTCCTGGGGTTGCCGGCGCTCCTGAGCGCAGCGGACACGGCGCAGAAGGACGCGATCGCGACCGTGAACGAGGGGCTGGCGACGGGGATCACGGCACTCGTGGTCTTCGGGCTGGTCTTCGCGGTGCTGAGCGTGAAGGTCTGGCCGACGATCACCAAGGGCCTGCACGACCGGGCGGAGAAGATCAAGAGCGAGATCGAGGCGGCGGAGGCGGCGCGGGCGCAGGCGCGCGCGGCGCTGGAGCAGTACGAGAAGTCGCTCGCCGACGCGCGGGTGGAGGCGCAGAAGGAGATCGACAAGGCGCGGGCGTCGGCCCAGGCGATCGGCGCGGAGCTGAAGGCGCGGAATGAGACGGAAATCCAGGCGATGAAGGCCAAGGCCCTTGCGGAGATCGAGGCCGCCAAGCGGCTGGCGCTCTCGGAGATCTATTCGGAGGCCGCGGACCTTTCGACGAGCGTCGCCGGCAAGATTCTGCGGCGCGACATCACGTCGAACGACCAGCAGCGCCTCGTGGATGATGCCCTGGCGGAACTGCGGACGGCCGGGGCGCGCTGAGCCGGGGTCTGATGGCGGCGGGCGCGGCGGCCGGATGGACTTGAATGGGTGAACTTTCTGGACTGGTTTGAACTGGCGATTGGACGGAACTCATGCCCTTGATTGAAACGCAACCCGACGCCGTGGCACAGATCTATGCGCAGAGCCTGTTCGACCTGGCGATGCAGGCGGGCGGGCAGCCGCGCGCGGAGGAAGTGCTGGCGGAGCTGGAGGACATCATTGAGCTGGCGCGATCGGACCGGCAGTTCGGGGAGTTTCTGTCGAGCCGCATCGTGGCGAGCAAGGACCGCGACGCGAGTCTGGTGAAGATCTTCCAGGGGCGGGCGTCCGAGGCGGTGGTGAACTTTCTGCGCCTGCTCAACAGCCGGGGGCGGCTCGTGGCGCTGACGGGAATCGTGTCGGCATTCGACCGCCTCGTGCAGAACTCGTTTGGACGGGTTGAAGTGGACGTGTTCACGGCGACGCCGCTGTCGGGCGACGATCAGCAGGCCCTGCGTGCGAAGCTGAAGGGCGTGCTCGGCAAGGAGCCGATCCTGCACCCGTACACGGACGCGTCGATCATCGGGGGCATTCGGCTGCAGATCGCCGACCGCCTCATCGACGCGTCGGTGTCGACGGCCCTTCGGAAGATCCGCGATCAGCTCACGCAGAACGGCCTCCCGGCGGTGCGTGCGGCGACGGACCGGATCATGCGGACGGACCCGAGCGACAACGGTCACTGATGGTTCCCGCTAGGATTGCTGATCAACCTGCATGCGCCGCTCTTGCGAAACGGGATCACGCGTCGAGACTTCGCCGCGCCGGATTCCGTTCTCCCGGCGGACCCTGAGCCTGTGTTCATTGCCACTGGGTGACCCATGAAGAAGACCATCGCGAGTGTTCCTGTCGCCGGCAAGCGCGTGCTCGTGCGCGTGGATTTCAACGTGCCGATCGAGGATGGCTCGATCAGCGATGATCGGCGCATCCGGGAGGCGCTGCCGACGCTGAAGTCCGTGCTCGATCGGGGCGGCGCGCTCGTGCTCATGTCGCACCTCGGTCGGCCGGAGGGGAAGGGGTTCGAGGCGGAGTACTCGCTCAAGCCCGTGGCGGCGCGACTGGGCGAGCTGCTCGGCAAGCCCGTGGCGTTCCCGTCGAGCGATTGCGTGGACGGCGCGGCACAGGCGGCGGTGAAGGCGCTCAAGCCGGGCGAAGTGATCCTGCTCGAGAACGTGCGGTTCAACAAGGGCGAGAAGAAGGGGGAGCAGGCCTACGCGGAAACGCTCGCGTCCTACGGCGACATCTACGTGAACGACGCGTTCGGAACGGCGCACCGCGAGGACGGGTCGATGTTCGCGGTGCCGAAGGCCATGGGCGGCAAGCCGCGCGTCGCGGGGCTGCTGCTCGAGAAGGAGCTGAAGTACCTGGGCGAGCACCTGGCGTCGCCGGCCAAGCCGTTTGTGGTGGTCCTGGGCGGGGCCAAGGTGTCGGACAAGATCGGGGTGATCGAGAACCTGCTCCCGAAGGCGGATGCGCTCATCATCGGCGGGGCGATGGCGTACACGTTCCTGGCGGCGCTGGGGCGGAACGTCGGGACGAGCAGGGTCGAGACCGACAAGCTGGCGGAGGCGAAGCGGCTGCTGGAGCAGGCGGCAAAGACGCGCTGCCAGTTGCATCTGCCGAGCGACCACATCTGCTCGACGCAGTTCGCCGAGCGAAGCGGCGACATCGAGACGTTCGGCGAGCACATCAAGGACGGGTACATGGGTCTCGACATCGGGCCCAAGACGCAGGCGGCGTTTGCGCTGGCGCTGCGCAAGGCGAAGACCATCGTGTGGAACGGGCCGATGGGCGTGTTCGAATGGATGCCGTTCAAGGTCGGAACGAAGATGGTGGCCGACGCGATCGTCGAGGCGACGCAGAAGAACGGGGCGATTTCGATCGTGGGCGGCGGCGACTCGGCGGCGGCGGCCGAGGAGTTCGGGCTGGCGTCAAAGTTCAGCCACGTTTCGACGGGCGGCGGAGCAAGCCTGGAGATGCTGGCGGGCAAGCCGTTCACGACGGTGGCCCTGCTCGACGAAGCGTGATCACCCGCGCGGGGGATCGTGCCGCGGCCTACTTCGGGGTGAGGCCGGCGAGCACGCGCGCGAGCACGAGCGAGGCGATGGCCAGCGAGATCATCACCACCGAGAGCACGATCGCACGGTCAAGGCTTGTCTCGAAGCCCAGGTAGACCGCGAGCGGCATGGTCTGCGTGCGCCCGGGCATGCTGCCGGCGAAGATGATCGTGGCGCCGAACTCGCCGAGCGAACGGGCCCAGGCCATGGTCGCGCCGGCCGCGATCGAGGGTGACGCGAGCGGGATGAGCACGCGCATGGCGCGGCCCCAGGCCGAAACGCCATCGACCGTCGCGGCCTGGATGAGCTCGACATCCACAGATTCAAGGCCCGCGCGGGCGGAGCGGATGAAGAAGGGCGCCGAGACGAAGACCTGCGCCAGCACGACGGCGGCCGGCGTGAAGGCGAGTTCGATCCCCATGGAGGCGAGGAGCGGGCCGAAGGGGCCGCGGCGACCGAAGGCCAGCAGGAGCGCCAGCCCGGCGACCGCGGGCGGAATGAGCATCGGAAGATCGATGATGAGCCCGACGATTCCCCGGAGCCGCGAGCGCGATCGCGCCAGCCACAGCGCGAGCGGCAAGCCGAGCACGAGCGTGATGGCCAGCGCCGCGAGCGTGGTCCCGAGACTGAGGGCGATTGCCTGCAGCGTTTCCCGCTCGCCGAGCTGCGTCGCAAACGCCGACGGCGAGGCCCGAAACACAAGCACGCCGATCGGAACGCACAGAAACAGCACGAGCGGGATCGCCGGGAGCAGCCAGAGGCGATCCGATCGCGAAGCCGGGCGTGCTCGAGCCGGGGGAGTGGTCATGGGCTGGTCGGCGTGGAGAAGCCGGCATCGCGGAGCGTGCCGCGGGCGTTGCGGAGGACGAACGCGACAAACGCGCGGGCGAGGTCGGGCTGAGTCGAGCGGGTGACCGGGGCGATCAGGTAGTCGGCGCGCTGAGCGAGATCGTCCGGCAGGGCGATGACGCGCAGCTCGTCGGCGGCAAGCCCCGTCGCATCGCTGGCGTACGCAAGCCCGGCGTCAGCCTCGGCGAGGCGGATCTTGGCAACGATCGCCGCGACGCTGTGCTCACGCGAAGCGACGTTCGCGCGGACGCGCGCGACGAAATCAGGGCCGAACAGGGCGTGCCCACCGGCGGTGTCGAGCAACCGCTCGGTGTAGCGGCCCACGGGCACCGCGGGCTCGGCGATGAGCAGCCGCCGATCCGGATGGGCAAGGTCGGCGAAGCGCTCGATGGCCCGGGCGCCGTGCGCCGGGGTGATGATGACCAGCGTGTTGTGGGCGAAGACGCGGGCGTCGGCACGATCGCAGAGGCCGGAAGCGATCGCGGCGTCCATCTGGACCGAATCGGCCGAGGCGAAGACATCGCCCGGCGCGCCCTGCTCGAGCTGGAGTCGGAGTTGGTTCGACCCCGCGGTGTTGAGGGTGATGCGCACGCCGGGACGGGCGCGTTCGAAATCGCGCGCGATGGTCTGGAAGGCGTTGCGGAGCGAGGCAGCCGCGTGGACGGTGAGGGTCTGATCGGCCGGAGCGGCGGGCCGGCGCTCGCAGGCGGTGAGGAGCAGGATGCCCAGGAGCCAGCCGAGGCGGCGCATGGGTCGAGGATAGTCCGCGGGGCGCTCGCGCGGGCCGATCCGGCGCGACCGCGCCCCCCGCGAGCGGTATGATCGACGAGCATGAGCGGATCAGCACATGACGGGGCGCACGGTGCGGTCGCGGCGGCGGGGGGCTCGGCACGGCGCGTGCTGCTGCTCCTATCGCAGTTGCCCCATGACCCCACCAGCGGCGCGGCGCTCACGATGCTGGCACTGTCGCGGCTGCTTGCACGAGCGGGGATGAACGTGCGCGCGATCGCGACCTCGGCGATTGAAGGGGCGGCGCCTCTGGCGCTCCTGCCACTCCTGGCGGGCCGCGGCATTCGGGCCGAAGTCGATCGGCGCGCGGCCGTAGGAAAGGGTCGGCCGGTGGTCCGGTTTCGTGACGAGGGAGGCGCGCACGGTGGCGCGGGGAGCGTGCACTGCACGATCCTGGACGTCGGGAAGGTGGCGCTCAAGGACTGGGAGTTTCTGCACGGGGCGCAGTTCAACCGGCTGGTGATGAACGAGCTCGAATCGTTTTCGCCCGACGTGGTGCTCACGTTTGGCGGGCAGCCGGCGGAGCAATCGAGGCGGTACATGTGCCGGGCGGCGGGCGCGGCGGTCGTGTTTGCCGTGAGCAACCTGTCGTATCTGCATCCGCTGGCGTTTGAGCACGTGGACGCGGTGCTGACGCCGAGCTGCTTCATGCGTGATCTCTACGCGCGGGAGATCGGCCTGCGGAGTACGGCGATCGCGCCGCCGATCGAACTCTCCGAAGCGCTGGTCGAACCCGGGCGGCATGAAGCGCGGTACTGCACGTTCGTGAACCCGACGCCGCCCAAGGGGCTGTTTTTCTTTGTCACGCTCGCGGAAGTGCTGGGGCGCACGCGGCCCGACATCCCGCTGCAGGTGATCGAAGGTCGTGGCACACGTGAGCACCTGTTCAAGGCGGCCGCGCTCGGCGGGTTCGACCTGTCGCGCCACCCCAACCTGCGCGTCGTGGGGACGCGGGCGCGGTCGCGGGAGGTGTATGCCGATGCACGCGTGATGCTTGTGCCCTCGGTGTGGACGGAGGCGTTCGGGCGCATCGCGGTCGAAGCCATGCACAATGGCGTGCCGGCGATCGTCTCCGGGCGAGGCGGCTTGGCGGAGGCGGTCGGCGGTCAGGCTCGAGGCGGGGAGGTTGACGGAGCGGAGAGCGGCGCGGGCGAGGCCGCGGGCGGGTTGATCGTGCCGATTCCGCGGGGGATCACGCCGTCGACGATGCAGCCGGTCACGCGCGATGCGGTGCGTGAGTGGGTGGAAGCGATCGTGCGTCTGCACGACGACCCGGAGCACTACCGCGCGGTGAGCGCGCGGGCGCGGGCGTACGCAGAAGCGCATCACGCGCCCGAAGCGATCGAGCGGCAGTACGTGGAGTTCTTTCGGGCGGTGCGCGCGGGGGGCGGCGCTCCGGTCGCGGGTGCGGCGCGCCCGGCGGGGGCGTGAGCGGCGCGTCGCCCGGGTACAGGCATCACGCGGGTTCGATCGGGGGGCGGAACACCGCGGCGCACGCCGTGAACCCGTGCACGAACGCCGATTCGCCCACGGGCCCGATCTCGCCGGAAGCGTGGAAACCGGCGATGGGCGCCCGCATCTCGGCGGCGATCGGCGTGCCGGACTTGGCGAGCGTCTCGGCGGGCGTGTGGAGTTCAAAGAGTCGAGCGACGGCGCGAGCGTCGTGATGAGCCTCGTCGAACATGCGCTGCCCGCGGCCGTTGCAGGTGATCAGCAGGGCGCCGATCGGCGGGGCGTGAAGGCGCTGGGCGTCGAGGGCGAGCTCGAGGTCTTCAGTGGCGGAGCGCGCGTCGCGCAGGTGGAACTGCACGGTCTGGCCGACGCGGATGGCGTCGTTGATGGCGATCTCGCCGCTCTCCCGGCTGACGCCCATGACACCCCGAATGAGAAAGTCGCCGCGACCGAATCGGTCCTGGTACTCGTTGACCACGCGGCCGAGGAAGACGCCCTTGCTGAGCTTGGCGCGATCGCGCTCATTCAGGTGCTCGATGGCGGCGTTGAGGGCTTCGAGCGCGGAGCGCCGGCCGAGGGTGCGGATCACGTTGCCGTGAGCCGCGGTGACGATGAGGGGCTGACCGAAGGCCTTGCACCCCTGGCTGACCACGGGGTCGACGCGGATGGCGCCGCTGAGCGAGAGCCCGACGAGCCCCGCGTTGAGGACGCGGTCGCCGAGGATGAGAACGTTGCCGGCGGGGCGGGAGGAGGCGGAGGCGATGCCGCCTACGACGGGGCAGGGGTGGGAGTCGAGCGCGGCGGGGTCGGTCCCGGCGCCGGACACCAGGCGGCGGCGCGCGAGCGAGAAGGCGGGGAGGAGCCGCGTGAGGACGGGCGTAAAGGGGTCGGCGAGCAGGAAGGTCGCGCGGTGCTGCGCGTCGATGCCGCACGCCGAGGCGAGGCGATCGAGCTCCGCGTCGTCAAACGCCTCGTCGGTGCCGGGGGTCTGTGTCGCGCCGGCAGCCGAGTAGACGAGCGGGAGGTCGTGAACGCCGAACGTGGTGACGCGCACGCCCGGAAGTCGGGCGGCGAGGACCGAAACGCCCGCCACGCCCTCGTGCTCCTGGGCGCCGCCGATGACGGTTTCGGCGCTGCACCCGATGATGGACCCAAGGCCGAGCCGGCGGCGCAGGATCGCGCCGATCTTGCTCGACCCACCGAGGTGATGGCGCGAGAGGCAGACGATCGCCAGCGAGGTGGCCTGGCCCGGAGCCGCGGCTTCAAGCGTTGTGAGGAGCTCTTCGGAGACGGCCTGCGCGGCGCGGGAGCTGTCCGGGTGATTTGACCACGCAGTCGCCACGGCGGGCGCGACGGCCACTGATCGAGCGCTTGACCTGGTCGAATTCAGACCCACGAAATGAGTGTACCGGGAGCGGCCCCGGCGCGGTCAGGATTCCACCGGGCGCTGGTCGATTCGGTGAAACTTCTCGAACAATCGGGCAAGATGAAGGGCTTGGAGCCTCAAAAGCCGTGAAAGCGGGCGGCACGTGCTTGCAAAGTTCGCGCTCAGACGCGGTTTACTCTGGGGCGGGTGATCGCAGACGCACCCCAAAGTGGTTGGCGATGGGCCGGAAGCGGCCTTCGCTGGGCAGATTGGTGATCCGCGAGCCGTCGCTGAGAATGAGGATCATGCCTGTGGACCCGCCGCCGTCGGCGTTGATGGCGCTGTCTGCGCCTTCGTCGATCAGGAGCTCGGCGAGCTCGGGGAGTGTGATGCCGATGCTGTGGTCGGGCTGGCGGCCGTCGATGACGGCGATGATGAGGGTGTGGCCGTCGGGCGTGGTGGCGAACGCGGTGCGCGGATGACGCTTGTCGGGCTGAGGTCGAGCGGTGGCGCCGAGGTTTCGGCCGTTCTCGACGAGGAGCGTGCCGCGTTCGGGATCGTCAGCGCCGGGGCCGAGGCCGGAAAGGGCGATGAGCGCGGGCGCGTGGAGGTGTGCGAGCGGACCGGTGACGCCGCGGGCATCGTCGTCGGTGAAGAAACCAATGCGGGCGATGCGGTCGGAGCCGATGAGCAGGCTGGGATCAGGGCGGCCGTTCCACTGGCGCGCAGAGGAGACGAGGGCGTCGCCGCGGCCGGCGAGGCCGAGAATGTCAACGGGCTCGCCGTCGGTCCACCCGCGCGCCTTGGCAAGCAGGGAATCGTGGCGCGGGAGTCGCCCGTAGAAGTTGGCGTTGACGGCGAAGCACGCGCGGGTGTCATCGAGCCACGCATCGAGGCGACGCAGGCGGGCTTCGACGCCGGGGCCGTCCGCGCTGGCGTCGTCGGGTGAAAGCGGCTCCGTGGTGACAAGTTCGAGCATGGGGTCGCGCAGGTCGAGGCGCGCGACGAGCCCGCGGATGGGGCCGTCGGGTGTGAGGCGCTCGAATCGCCGGAGGGCGATGGGCCCGCGCGTCCACGAAGAACCGGTCGCAGACCGCACCGTGTGTTGGCGCGGCTGAGCGGGTCCGATCGCCAGGCGGCCGACAACGAACACGGCGCTTGCGAGCATCGCCGCGCCGATCAACGCGGCGATCGACCAGCGCCGCCGGGACAAACGCGGCGGGCTGTCTTCGGAGGCACTCATGGCGCGGGCTCGTAATCGCGTGCGGGGTTGGAGGTCATGAACTCACTGCCGGAGCACGGGTGCCGCTCAGCCCGCGCCGAGGAATCCGCCGACGTTTTCGCCCAGGCGGTAGAACGCGATGGTATTGGGGCTTCCCTGCACGCCGAGCGGCAGCCCGGCCACGAGGATGACGGCGTCGCCGTCCCGGCACAGGTCGAGGTCGCGGATGTCGCGCACGACAAGGGCGTTCCACTCGGCGAGAGAGTCGGGCACGGGCTCGCACCGACCGATGACGCCGCGGAGGAGCTGCATGCGTCGGGTGACTTCGACGGCGGACGAATAGGCGATGATGGGGATCTGGAAGCCGGTCTGGCTGAGGTGCCGCGCCGAGCCGCCGCGCTGCGACCACACGGCAACAGCGCGGGCCGCGACACCTCGGGCGGCATGGAACGCCGCCAGTGAGAGCGCCGCGGTGCGATGGCCGGTCGCAAGGTCATGCGATGACGGACTGGGTTCGGTCCTGGAGAGCGCATCAAACGCCTCGGCGGCCGCGACGACGCGCTTCATCGTCTCGACGACCAGGGTCGGATGCTTGCCGATGGCGGTTTCGCCGCTGAGCATCACGGCGTCTGCGCCGTCAAAGATGGCGTTGGCGACGTCGCTGGCTTCGGCGCGCGTCGGGGTGGCCGATTCGATCATCGATTCGAGCATCTGCGTCGCGACGATGCAGGGTTTCCCGAAGCGGCCGGCCGCGGCGACAACGCGCTTCTGAATCACCGGCACCAGGGCGGCGTCCGTCTCGACACCGAGATCGCCGCGCGCGACCATGATCCCGTCGGAGGCCTGCACGATCGATTCGATCGCCTCGACGGCCTGCGGCTTCTCGATCTTGGCGATGACGGGAATCGGGCCGGGACTGTCGGGGCCGGTGTCGGCCCCTTTCGCAAGAATCGACTTGAGCTCGATGATCTCGCCGGCGGAGCGCACGAACGACAAGGCGAGAAAGTCGAGACGCTGCTCGATCGCCCACTGCACCCACTGGCGATCGCGGTCGGTGAGCGCGGGCACCCGGAGCTGGCTCATGGGAAAGTTGATGCCCTTGCCGGTGGTCACGAGCCCGCCGACCATCACGCGACAACGAATGCTGCCCGCCGGGTCGCTCGGCGCACGCTCGACGGACAGCAGGCGGATCGCGCCGTCGTTGATGAGCACCTTGTGGCCGGGGGAGACCGCCTCGTCGATGCCCTCGACGGTGCACCCGAGCATGGCGGGCGTCGCGCCGGCCGCGGGCGTCGCGTCCTTGAGTCCCGGGTCGAGAATGACATCCTGTCCCGGCTCGAGCCAGATGCCCGAATCGGGGACGCGGCTGACGCGGATCTTGGGGCCGGGCAGATCCCCCATGATCGCGACGTGGCGCCCGAGATCAGCGCTGATCTCGCGCACGACGCGGGCGCGGGCTGCGTGGTCTTCGGGCGTGCCGTGAGAAAAGTTGAATCGGAAGACGTTCACGCCACCGAGGATGAGGCGGCGGACGGTGTCTTCGGACTGGCTGGCGGGGCCGATGGTGGCGACGATGGTCGCGAGCGTCTGCCGGGGCGTTTCCATGCGTGCACGATACCAGATCAATCCCTCGGGCGGCCGCGCCCACGGGAGAATCGACGCGACGGCGCGGCCCGGCGGCCCGGCAACGCTTCACCCGGCCTTCACGTGCCGCGAACATGGCCGAAGAGCGCAATATGCAGGCGCGGGCAGAATCGCCACCCGCGGCGGAGACACTCGTCGATCAGCCATTGCTGCGACCCGGGCGCGGGCACGACAACCCCCTCGGGCATGAGCAGGATGTCGTCGCGGGACCAGTCGCGCAGTTGCGCGAGCAGCGAGTCGATCTCCACGAGGTCGGCGGGTGAGCCGACGACGAACTTGAGCTGGCGCTGGCGGAGACGCTCATCGTCCAGCAGTTTCTGCAGCGTGGGCACGATGATGCGCCGCGCCTCGTGCCGAGCGCGCCATGAGCCGTCCGCGTCGCGCGGGTCGCCGGGCGCAGGCGTTGAGTTGCTCAGCTTCGGGCTGATGCTCATGAGGTGGCAGGTGAGTGACCGGTGGATCGTCCCCGCCGTCTCGATCGTGATGTGCTTGCCGCCCTCGGAGAGGGCGCGGGCGAGCGGCTCGATGCCGTCAAAGAGCATCGGTTCGCCGCCGGTGAGCACCACGTCGGGAGCGCCGGAATCCAGCGCGAGGCGCACCAGCTCCGCGATCGGCACGGGCGCGCCCTCGGGGTCCCAGCTCGCATGCGGCGTGTCGCACCACGTGCAGCGCAGATTGCAGCCGCTCACGCGGATGAAGAACGACGGAACACCGGCACGCTTGCCTTCACCCTGGATGCTCAGGAACGTCTCGGCGATGGGCAGGGAGTCGGTCATCGATGCGCGGCCTGCGCGGAGCATGTCGGGTCGGCGACCCCGGCCCGCTCGAAGCCCTCGCGACGGATTCGGCAGGAATCACAGTGCCCGCACGGGCGAACCTCGCCGCCCGGCGACACGATCGGGTCGTAGCACGAGTGCGTGAGGCCGAAGTCAACGCCGAGGCGGACCCCTTCGCGGATGATCTCCGCCTTGCTCAAGCGGAGCAGCGGCGTCTCGACGCGTACCGGGTGGCCCTCGACGCCGGCCTTGGTGCCCAGCGCGACGCAGCGCTCGAAGGCTTCGATGAACTCGGGGCGGCAATCGGGGTAGCCGGAATAATCGACGGCGTTCACCCCGATGACGATCGCCGCGGCCCCGGTGACCTCGGCGAGCCCGGCGGCGATGGAGAGAAGGGTCAGGTTGCGCGCGGGGACATAGGTCACCGGGATGTCCGCGGCCCCCGGCGCTTCGGCGCGATCCTTGGGAACATCGATGTGATCGGTGAGCGCGGATCCGCCGACGGCGCGGAGATCGAGCTTGACCACGCGGTGTGTCGCGGCGCCGTGAGCCCGGGCGACGCGGGCGGCAGCCGCGAGCTCATGGGCATGGCGCTGCCCATAGTCGACGCTCAGGGCGTGACAGACGTGCCCGCGGGCGCGAGCGATCGCGAGGCAAACGGCCGAGTCGAGGCCGCCGGACAGGAGCACGATGCGGGATTCAGCGGACACCCGGGATTGTACGGGAGAGGTGGGCGGCGGCGGGCGAGAGCGTTGAAAGGCGGCGTGTCGGCCGGTCGACCGGCTTGGTCAGCCGTTCCAGCTACGGCCGAAGCGTTCGGAAAAGGCGCCCAGGAGATTGGCACGGTTCCAGTCGGGCCAGGGAACCGGCGGAGCGCCCGCGCGCCACGAGTTCGCAAGAGCGAGGATGAACTCCCACACGGCGCCGGCCTGCGCGCCGAGAGAGGGCCTGGGCTTGCGGCCGCTGGCGGCGAGGGCCATGAGGGTGATGTCGTCGCCGGGCACTTCGCCGCCGGCGAAGGCGATGACGCGGTCGATGAGGTCGCTCATGAAGCGGCGCGGGTCGCCCGGGTCGAGCGTCTCGGCGAGGCGGAGCAGGCCCTCTTCGCCCAGCAGCTCGCCCCGGGAGTTCTGGGCTTCCATGAGCGAATCGGTGTAGATCACCAACAGGTCGCCCGGCGCCAGGTGCACCTTGAGCTGGTCGTAGCCGGAGATGTCGTCGATGCCGAAGGGTAGATTGGACGGCTCCTCGCGCGTGTCGCCCTCGCGCGGCTTGTCCTTGAGGATGGACCACCGGCGCGTGCGCGACTGAAACCAGAGCGGGCGCGGGTGCCCGGCGTTGCTGGCGACGAGGCAGTCCGACGAACTGAAGTAGGTCGCGACGATGGCCGTGGCGAACTTGCCCAGGCTGGCGACCTGTGCAAACTCGCGGTTCAACTGCCGGACAAACGCGGACTGGTCCAGGTAGTTGACGTAGCGGCGCATGAGGTCGCGGAGCTTGACGGCGAGGTCGGCGACCTTGGTCCCGTGACCCGAGACGTCGGCGACGAGCAGGCGCGTGATGCGCCCCGTGGCGCAGGAGGAGACATAGTGGATGTCGCCGCCGGCGGATTCACCCTTGTAGGGCTTGGAGTAGACCCACGCGCGCAGCCCGGGCATGTCCACCTTGGCGTCGATGGCTTCGTTGCCGCCCCAGATTTCCATGCACTGCATGACGTGCTCGCCCGCGTCCCCGGCATCAGCCCGGGCCTGTTCGGCAGGCGTGGCTTCGGGCGGAGCCGGGTTGGCGTGGGCGGGGTCGGGCCGCGGCGGGCTGGTCAGCGACGTGTTCATGGGAGAAGAGCGCCTGCGCGAATCAGGACTGCCGGGTGGGCATCCACTCATGGACGTTGGATTCTTGGGCGCTGGTCGAGGTTTCGGACGCCCGTCCGCGGCCGATTCGGGTAGCATCCCGGTTGAGGTGAAACCATGCGTACGAAACTCGGTCGATCCGTGCGGGCCATGCTCGTGCTGGGTGGAGGATTCGCGGCGATGATGTTCGGCGGGACGAGCACCTTCGGCCAGACCACCTATCGCCAGCCGGATGCGAACCTGGTGCGGCTGGTCGATGCGCCGCCGACGCCGATCGTGTCGTTGTCGCCGACGCGCGACCAGATGCTCCTGCTGCATCGAGTGGGCTTGCCTCCGATCGCGGATCTGGCGCAGCCGATGTTGAGGCTCGCGGGCCTGCGGGTGAACCCGAGCACCAACGGTCCGCACCGTCCGCGGCAGTTTGTCGGGGTGAGCGTTCGCGGGATGGACGGGCGCGAGCGCCGCGTCGATCTGCCGGCGGAAACTCACCTGATCACGCTCGATTGGTCGCACGACGGGCGGCGCGTGGCGTTCACGCTCGCGCGCGATGCGGGCATCGAGGGATGGGTGCTCGATGTAGCCAGCGCGACGGCGCGGGCCGTGACGCCGCCGCGGCTCAACCCGCTGGGGGGCTCGCCGATCAGTTGGATGCCCGACGGGCGGACGCTCCTGTGCCGGTTCGTGCCCGAGCAGCGCGGGACGATGCCCGTGGCGCCGAGCGCGCCCGCGGGGCCGGTGGTGCAGGATGCACTGGGCGACAAGGCGCCGCTGAGAACGTACCAGGACCTGCTGACATGCGAGCACGATGAGCGCGTGTTTGAATGGCTGACGACCACGCAGC
The DNA here is from genome assembly GCA_050182995.1 of Phycisphaerales bacterium. Lineage (GTDB taxonomy): Bacteria > Planctomycetota > Phycisphaerae > Phycisphaerales > UBA1924 > JAEUIX01. The sequence goes on from JBFXBS010000002.1 coordinate 432,074, forward strand.
TCGCCACGCTCGATCTCGACAGCGGGAAACTCACGCCGCTGGGCGCGCCGGCGATCTACAGCACGGTGTCGCCTTCGCCCGACGGGGCGTATCTGCTGGTCTCGCGGACGGTGAAGCCGTTCTCGTACCAGGTGGCCTGGGGCGAGTTTCCGGAAGTGGTGGAAGTGTGGGATCGCGCGGGGAGGATGGTGCGCGAGGTCGCGAGGGTGCCGCTGCGGGAGAACATTCCGATCCAGGGCGTCGAGACGGGCCCGCGCGGGTTCCAGTGGCAGGACACGGCGGACGCGACGCTCTACTGGGCCGAAGCGCTCGACGGCGGCGACCCGAAGAACAAGGTGCCGCACCGCGATCGGCTGATGCGGCTCGCCGCGCCGTTTGCGGGCGAAGCCGTGGAAATGCACCGCGTGGAGCACCGCTACACGGGGATGGACTGGTTCGAGGATCCGGCCGGCGCGCCCTACGACGGCGCGGCCTTGGTGTCGGAGTTTGACCGCGACCGGCGGTGGACGCGTTCGACGCTTCTGCGGCCGGGTGATGAGAGGTTTCCGCCGCGGGTGGTGTTCGATCGCTCGGTGCGAGATCGGTACAACGATCCGGGCCGTCCGCTCACACAGACCAACGCGCGGGGGCGCAGCGTGATTCCCGTGCGGGCGGGACACATCCATCTCCGCGGGAGCGGGGCCTCGCCCGCGGGTGATCGGCCGTTCATCGACCGGTTCGACCTGGCCACGCTCAAGCCGATGCGCCTGTGGCGGTGTGACGAGGAGTCGTACGAGTCGGTGGTGGATGTATCGCGCGAGAGCCCGAACGCGATCATCACGTCGCGCGAGTCGCCCACGCAGCCGCCCAACTACTTCCTGCGCGACCTCGAGACCGGATCGATGCGCCCGTTGACCGCGTTCACCGACCCGATGCCCGAGCTGCGCGGGATTCGCAGGCAACTGGTGACATACACCCGCGACGACGGCGTGCCGCTCTCGGCGACGCTCTATCTGCCCCCGGGATATGTCGAAGGCACGCGCCTGCCGCTGCTGGTGTGGGCGTACCCGATGGAGTTCAACGATCCATCGACGGCGGGACAGGTGAGCGGAAACGACAAACGCTTCGTCCAGATGAGCGGGATCAGCCACCTCTTCCTGCTCATGGCGGGCGGAAGCGGCTACGCGATCATGGACGCGGCGTCGATGCCGGTCGTGGGCGACCCCGAGACGATGAACGACACCTTTGTCAAGCAGATCGTCTCGAGCGCGCAGGCGGCGATCGACAAGGCCGTGGACATGGGCGTGGCGGACCGCGCACGCGTCGCCGTCGGCGGGCACAGCTACGGGGCCTTCATGACGGCCAACCTGCTCGCGCACTGCGACCTCTTCAAGGCCGGGATCGCGCGGAGCGGGGCCTACAACCGCACGCTCACGCCGTTCGGGTTTCAGAGCGAGCGGCGGACGTTCTGGGAGGCGCCCGACGTCTACATGCGCCTGTCGCCCTTCACCCACGCCGACAAGATCAAGACGCCCCTGCTCATGTTCCACGGGCAGAAGGACAACAACCCGGGGACATTCCCGATGCAGAGCGAGCGGCTGTTCCAGGCGATCAAGGGCAATGGAGGCGTGGCGCGGCTGGTGATGCTCCCCGAAGAGAGCCACGGCTACGCGGCGCGCGAGAGCGCGCTGCACGTGCTCGCCGAGACGATCGATTGGCTCGACAAGTACGTGCGCGATGCCTCGCAGGCGTCGAAGTGAAGAGCGCCAAGACGTGCAGGCGATGACCCCACGGCGCCAAAGGTGATGAAGCCGTCAAGCGCGCCCGCGCCGAACGCTACCGCACGCCCATCCATTCGCCGCTGGCGGTGGTGATCGCGGTGGCGGGCTGCGAAATGCTCGTGCGCGGGAAGTCTTCGATCACGTGAAAATACGCGACTTCGCGGCTTCCTTCGCTCGACGAAACCACGGCCCCGCGAGCGCTCAGGCAGCGTTCCCGCGCGCCGGGCGCACATCCGCTCACAAGCAGCGCGCCGCCCGCCGCCGCCAGCAGGCATGAGGCACGCAGTGAGCGGCGTTCCCGGACCGGCCGGCCCGGGGGGGCGCGCAACGAAAAGCTGGAAGTGCGTGAAGGGCGGAAGCAGGGCGTCATGATTCGCTCGCCACGGCCTCACAAGGGTCCACATTGCCCTGCTCCAGTGAGATCGACACCCCCCGGGCGGGTCTTGAGGCACCCGGGACGGCGGCACGTGGAGAGGAGCCGAATGCGGGGGTCCGAGAACGGAAGCCCAGGGCCCTCCGCTCGGCGGCCGAGCAGGGGCGAATAATGGGTCCGATACCTGTCCGCTCTCGGCCCGTCGCCGGCCGTCGCCCGTCAAGGAACCTCCATGCTCCAGCCCGCCTTCAGCACCGTTGCCTGCCCCGAGCGCTCGATGAGCGAGGTGTTTGAGCTGGCCGCGCAGGCAGGGTTCCTGGGAGTGGAGCTGCGCACATTCGGGGCGGCGTCGCGTGGGCCATCGAGCGATCCGGCGCTCACGGCCCCGGAGAAGGTGCGGGCCCTGGTCGATCGATTCGGCGTGCGGGTCTGCTCGCTGGGGACATCGTGCCGGTTCGATGAGCCGGTGTGGCCGCCGGTGATCGGCTGGGCGATCGCCGACGTGGAGCGGTCAATCCGCGAGGCGAAGTGGCACATCGACCTTGCGATCGCGCTCGAGTCGCCGCTCGTGCGGGTGTTCGCGTTTGATCCGCCGCCGAGGGAGTCGACGCGCTCGGCCACGGCCCGGATCGCGCAGCGATTGAAGCTGGTGGTGGGGCATGCGTTCCGCACGGGCGTGCGCGTGTCGATCGAGAACGGGGGGCGTTTCGCGACCGCCGCGCGGCTCATGGCGATCATCGACGCGGTCGACAGCCCGCTGCTGGGCGTGAGCTACAACGTGGCCGTGGCCGCAGCGGCAGGCGAGGCGCCCGAGCATGGGCTGAACGTCCTCGGCGATCGGCTGCTCTCGCTGCGGGTGAAGGACTTCAAGGGCGAGGAGGCGTGCGCCCTGGGCGACGGCGACGTGCCGGTGCGAGAGGCGGTGACGCGTGCCGCGCGCGCCGGTGCGAGCGTGCCGGTGATCGTGGAATGGGATCGTGCGTGGATCCCGGGGCTCGCGCCCGCCGACAAGGTGCTGGGGAAGTCGGCGGAGCGGCTGTTCGGGTGGATGAAGGAGTCGGGCGGCGCGCCGGGCGCGGGGTCCCGCGGCGGGGGGCGGGTCGAGCTCCATTCCGCCTGATCCCGCCGGCTTTCCGCCTCGAACGGCCCAACAGCGCGACGCGCGGCGAGCAGATCGGCTACGCTCGAAGCCATGCCCGGCGTCTACCCCCTCACTTTTGTCCCCATGCTCTACGAAAAAGTCTGGGGCGGACGCGCGCTCGCCGACCTCGGCAAGGAACTGCCCAGCCCGACCGCCCGCTACGGCGAATCGTGGGAGCTCGCCGACATGGCTTCGACCTCGCCTTCAGGCGCAGGCGGCGGATCGGCCCGATCGGTGATTGCCTCCGGCGCCATGGCCGGGCGAACCCTCAGCGAGGTGATCCGGGTGTGGGGCGGCGACCTGATGGGCGATGTGCAGCTCACGCCGTCAGGCGATTTTCCGCTGCTGGTGAAGTTCCTCGACGCCCGCGAGAATCTCTCGGTGCAGACGCACCCGAGCCCGGACTTCGCCCGTCGGCACCCCGACGCGCACCTCAAGACCGAGTGCTGGTACATCCTCGATTGCGACCCGGGCGCGGTGATCTACAAGGGCATCAAGTTCGGGGTCACGAAGGAGCACTTCGAGGCGCACATCGAGGACGGGTCGGTCGCGGAGGACCTGATCGCCATCGCGGCGGTTCCGGGCACGTGCCACACCCTGCCCAGCGGAACCTGCCACGCGCTCGGAGGCGGGGTCGTGGTCGCCGAGGTGCAGACGGCCAGCGACACGACGTTCCGAATCTTCGATTGGGGGCGCAAGAACCGCCAGTTGCACGTGACGGAGGCGCTCAAGAACGTGGAGTTCGGCCCCGCCCCGCGCGGGACGCGGCTGCTCCCGGATCAGTCGGCCGCCCGCCTTTCGACTACGGAGTTCTTTCACATCGACGAGGTGCGGCTGCGCGTCGACGAGACGTACACCGTCGGCTATGGGCGCGGGTGCGTGGTGCTCATCGTGCTCGACGGTGCGGGGGCGCTCATCGCCGGTGACGCGTGCTATGAGCCGACAGGGCTGGTGCGCGGGCAGGTTGTGCTTGTTCCCGCGCGGGGGAGCGAAGTGACCGAGGTGATCGCCGCGGGCGACCTGCGGCTGCTCCGCGTCGGGCTCTTGTAGTCAGGCTTGTAGCCCGGAAGGCCCGCGGGCCGAAAGATACGCTTCGCCGATCCCAAGGCTCTCGTGGCGCTTGTGGAACGTTCGTGTGGCGGGTGATCCCCGCGTTGCCTTTTGCCCGCTCGCCCGGCGAGCCCTCAGGACTCCGCTCACCATGGCCCTTGCCGACCGAGACTATCTGCGGGCATCGCGCGACGACGAGGCTCGAGGCGCGCCGGGTGGAGGCGGCGGGCGCCGCTGGCGGCCGGGCGCGCGCGGGCCCCGTGGACCGGTCGGCCCGCTCGGCGCGTTCTCCTTCAACACGTGGCTGATCATCGTCAACGTCGGCGTGTTCCTGCTCACGGGATTCATGTTCAACGCGCCGCCGCTGCAGCGGCCCATGTTCTTCGGGGCTCAGTTCGATCCCAGCGTGCCGGCGGCGAGCCACCGCGACCTGCTCCGCGAGGCGGAGAACGGCGCGTGGGAGCGCTTTCGCCGCCAGCCGGAGCAGTTTCGCCGCGACGTGGGCCAGAACCCGGCGATCCCGATCCTGGCGGTGTCAAAGACAGCCGACGGGCGGACGAAGATCGTGCCGGTCGGGCGTGTGCGCGTGCAGATGGTTCCCTGGTCGGACTACTGGGGTCACTTCTCGACGGAGCGCGCGTTCTGGGATCTCCAGGTCTGGCGCTTCGTCACGTTCCAGTTTCTCCACGCCAACTTCACGCATCTCCTCTTCAACATGCTCGGGCTGTGGTTCGTCGGCGGACTGGTCGAGAGTTTTCTGGGGTCGAAGCGCTACGCCGCGTACTACCTCGTGTGCGGCATCTTCGGCGCGGTGTCGTACCTGATCCTGAACTTCCTGGGCAACTACGTCTTCCCCAACGCCGGAATCCCCGGGTTGCTGTTTGACGATCCGAGCACCCCGCTGGTCGGCGCCTCGGCGGGAATCTTCGGAATACTCATGGCCGCGGCGTACATCGCGCCCAACGAAATCATCTGGGTGATGGGGCTGTTCCCCGCGCGAATGAGGCCGGCGGTGTACGTCTTCATCGGGATCGCCGCCATCAACCTGCTCATGGGCAGCGCCAACGCCGGGGGCGAAGCGGCCCACCTCGGCGGAGCGATTGCCGGGTATTTCTTCATCCGGCGGACGCACCTGCTGCGAGACTTCTTCGACGTATTCGGACGTGATCCGGACGGCGGCGGCAGCGGGGGGGCGCGTGCCGGCGAACCGGTTTCGCCCGTGGAGATCAACCGGATTCTCGACAGGATTCGCGCACACGGGATGCAATCGCTCACGCCGGCGGAGCGGGCGCTGCTCGACCGTGAATCGCGCGATCGGCGTCTGCGCGAGGGCACCCGCGCGTGACGCACGCCGTGCGCTTTGAACTGCTGGCGACCGCCCCGGGGCCTGCTCGGGCGCGCCTGGGGCGCGTGCACACCCCGCACGGGAGCTTCGACACGCCCGCGTTCATGCCCGTGGGCACGCGCGGGAGCGTGAAGGGCGTGCTCCCGCACCTGCTTGCACGCACGGGAGCGCAGATCTGCCTCGCCAACACCTATCACCTGCTGCTCCGCCCGGGGTCGGAGGTCGTGGCGCGACTCGGAGGACTCCACGCGTTCATGAACTGGCCGCGACCGATCCTTACCGACAGCGGCGGGTACCAGGCGTATTCCATGGCCGACCTGAACGCCGTCGACGATGACGGGGTCACCTTCAAGTCGATCGTGGACGGATCGATGGTGCGGCTGACTCCCGAGCGGGCGATCGCCGTTCAGAACCAACTGGGCGCCGACATCATCATGGCGTTTGACGACTGTCCGCCCTCGGTGCTCGATCGCGACGCGGGATCGGGCGAGGGGAGCAGCGATCCGCGCCTTTCGCGCGCCACGCGGCGGGATCGTGTCGTGGATCATGCGGCGCGGCTGCGGGTCGCCAACGAACGGACGATCCGCTGGCTGGAGCGATGTGCCTCGGCGCACGCCCGGGCGCAGGATCAGGCGCTCTTCGGGATCGTGCAGGGCGGGACCGACCTCGACGCGCGCACCTGGTCGGCCCAGCGCGTCACGGGCGTCGACCTGCCCGGCTACGCGATCGGCGGCGTCGCGGTGGGCGAAGAGTTTGACGACATCCGGCGTGTCGTCGAGCACACGGCGCCGCTGCTGCCCGAGGGCACGCCGCGATACTTGATGGGCGTGGGCTACGAGCGCGACCTGCTCGCGGCGGTGCGCGCGGGTGTCGATATGTTCGACTGCGTGCTCCCCACGCGCAACGGACGGAACGCCAACGCCTTTACCCCGACAGGCCAGATCCGCCTGCGCAACGCCGGATTCGCCGAAGATCGCCAGCCGATCGAACCCGGGTGCGACTGCTCCGCGTGCGCGGGCGAAGGACCCGACGGCCGGCCGTTCTCGCGCGCGTACCTGCGGCACCTGTTCATGGCCGGCGAGATGCTCGGGCCCATTCTCGTGAGCCTGCACAACCTGCGGTATTTTCAGCGGTTCATGCGCGACGTGCGCGCGGCGATCCCCACGGGGGATTGGGCCGGCGTGCTCGCGCGCTACCCGGTCGCCGACGCGGAACCAGCGTGAATCAGCGCCGGCGCGTGGCCTTCGGGAACGACATGCGCTCCGTCGGCAGGTCCTTGCTCTTCCACAGGCGCTCGAGCTCATCGGGCCAGGCCGGCTCCATGTGGATGCCGTCGTTGAGCACCGCGGAGATGAGCTCGCCGTCTTTCCGGAAGAGGTAGGTCATCGGGGCGACTCCCTCGCGGACGATGGTGGAGACCTTCCACACGCCGGGCATGGCGGGATCCTGGGCGATCGAATCGCGCCGGAGCGTGACGTTCTGCGTGGACCAGTTGTACGCGTAAGTGCCGATGTCGACTTCGGCGCCCGCGCCGATCATCAGGCGCGGGAGCAGGAACGCCTCCGCCTGGCTCATGTACCCCTCGGGCGGGACCATGGGCCGCAGCGTCGGGTCGGTGAGGCCCGGGCGATTCACGATCACGGTCATGCTCGTGCCCGATCGCGTGCCGGTCTCGCTGAAGACGACCGGGGCGGCCTTGGCCTGCGGCTGGTGCACCATGCGGACCGTCCAGGCCTCTTCGCGGCGATCGGTGCTCACGAAGTAAGTCGCCTCGACGTCGGTCACGCCGAAGTCGCCGGTGGGGAGCTTGTCGAGCAGGCGGGCCTTGAGCTCGGCAAGGTAGCCCGAGGGGTTGGTGCTGCCCGGCCGGGTGTCACTGGCCTTGGGATCGATCTCGGCGCGGGTGCCCTTGAAGAAGCGAAGAACGCGGTAGCCGCGCTCCTCGGCGTCGGCGGGCGAGCCGGATGAAGCCGGGACGTAGAGGCGGTAGAGCTGCGCCGGGGTTTCGACGGCCTGGTCATACGCCGCGGGCGTGAGCCCCTCGAAGAACGAGATGCCCGCGGTGATGGCGGCGCGCCGACGCGCGTCGAGCGTCGCGGGGTCCTCGACCTGGAGCGTGGCGATCGCGCTCTCATACGCGCGTCGGGCCGTCGGGAAAAGGCCCTCCGCGCAGATCAGCTCGAACGCGATGAACTGGTGGGCCGAAATCTTGAACAGCGTGTACCCCTGCACCATCCGGTCCGTCGTCCCCTGCGGAAGCGAGAGGTAAAAGCGCTCGCCCGGCACGGGGCATCCCGGCACGCGGAGATTGTGCACCTGGTCCATCACCAGCCCGAGGCTGCCGATCTGTTCGCCCGAGGCGCGGTCCTTGATCTCGTCGATCTTCAGACGCGTCATGAGGGTCTGCCTGGCCGCGTCTTCGACTGTCACCCGCGGGTTCTCGGTTCGCGGCGTCTCGACGTTGATGATCCAGTTGCGCTTCCCGTCGCGGATCGTCGCGCGCACGAGCGACCCGGTCTGCGTCGTGGTCACGCTCGAGCCCACCGGCAGTCGCATCGTCAGCCCGACGCTCTCGATGCGCAACGGCTCGGCGGCGAAGTCCAGCTCCCCCGTCGGGGGCATGATTTCAATCTCGCGCGGAAGCGCGGGCGGCGCGCCGGCGGGCGGATCAGCATCCGCCTGCGGTGAGGCGACCGCCAGCGTCGCCGCGAGTACACAGAGGCTCAGGATTCCGGTGTGCGGAGTGCCCATGATCGATGTTATCGGCCGGGCCGGCGACGGAATTGAGAAGGCCTCGCGACGCCGGACGACTTCGGCCATCAGCCGCCCAGGGCCATGCCGGCGATCTTGGCGTCGAAGGCGATCTTGCCGTTCACCACGCCCTGGATGGACGACTGGAAGCGGCGTTCGGTGGCCCGGATTTCGCGAGCGAGGAGGTACAGATCGTCGCCCGGGACAACCGCATTGCGGAACGCACACTCGTCGATGTGTGTGAAGGCCGCGGTCTTCGGAACCGGGAACCGCCGGTTGAAGAGGTAGACGCAGAGTTGTGCCGCCGCCTCGACCATGAGGACGCCGGGAAGCATCGGGCGACCCGGGAAGTGTCCGGCGACCCAGAACTCGTCGTCACGAACGCGCTTGAGGGCAACGCCCGAAGTCGAGTCGTCGGCGGCCCAGACGATGTAGTCAATGAGCGCCATGTGCCCGCGATGGGGGTTCATGCGCTCAATGTGCTCACGCCCCAGCGAGCGATTGCTCAGATCAAGAGCGCCGAGGTCGAGAATCAGCGAGCGTGAAGTCGGAGCGGCGGCCCCGGCCCGGTCGCCCGCGGACGCCGGCGTGCTGGCATGTGAAGATGGAGGGATCGCCGCTGACATGGTGCGATCTACGGCTGTCATGATTGAGGTTGGTTGCCACCTGCTTCGGGGGCGCGCAGGGTGAGAATGGCCTCGCGCACCTCCTGGGCGGCGGCCTTGACGTCCTGCATGATGCCGCGCACGCGAACGCCCGCGGCCTTGTTGCCACCCTTGGCCTTGGCCAGGTCTTCCTCACAGGAGGCGATCAGTTGCTTGATGCGATCGAATGGTTCCAAGAGATCCCCTTTGTGGCCGGGAAACGAAGGCGGGCATGAAGTCCCCGGCCGCCTTCATGGTATGGAGGCCCTCGCCCCGGCGTCGCGTCAACTCCGGGTGTCATCCCCAAAGTTTGGGGGGAGGGTGGCGGCGACCTCAGGTGATGCGTGCCACGACGAGGGTGCGGTCGTCATTGGCCGGATGGCCTGCCGCGAAGGTGCGGATGTCTTCGAGGATGGCATTCAGGCGGGCCTCGGCGGGGCACTGAGGGTCGGTGGTGGAGGGGCAGCAGGCAACGTTGCCGCCGAGGCGAGCCTCGCCGTACATGCGGCCCCCGGGCTCACGGGCCTCGGTGATTCCATCGGTGTAGAGCACGAGCGTGTCCCCGGCGGAAAGCTGGTGCTCAGCCTGGCTGTACGCGGAGGTCGTATCGATCCCCAGCGGGAGTCCTTGAGCGCGGTCGAGGGCCTGCACGCCCGGACGGGCCCGCGTGGCGACAAGGGGGTGGGGGTGTCCGGCGCTGCTGTAGGTCAGGAGGCGTGTGGCCTGGTCGTAGACGGCGTAGAACGCGGTGACAAACGTGCCGCCGTCGCCCGTGTAGCGCGGGGAGAGGTGCCGGTTGATGAACTCGAGCGTCGCGGCGGGGCTGGATTCCTGAACCGGGGCGAGGTGGGCGATAGCGTGGAGGATGGCCATGAGCACCGCGGCAGGGGTGCCGTGCCCGGCAACATCGGCGATGAGGATGCCGAGGCGCCCGTCCCCAAGATCGAAGAAGTCGTAGTAGTCGCCGCCGGCGTTCTTGCTGGTCTGGTAGTACGCGGCGAGTTCGAGGGTGGCGAGGCGTGGGAGATTGACCGGGAGGAGGGACCGCTGGATGTCGGCGACGACCCGGAGCTCGCGCTCGATGACGCCGGTGGCTTCGCGAAGCTGGCGCGAGACGGCGAGGCCGCCCGCCATGCGCCCGAAGAGGTTGCTCATCCAGAAGATCTCGGGGAATCGCTCGGGGTCGAAGGCGTCGGGCTGGCTCCGCATGGTGAGGACCATGTTGAGACCGACGCCGGTGTCGTAGTGCGGGATGGCCATGATCGAGCGCATCCCCTGGAGGTATTCGAAGCCGGGATCGTCGGGCGCGACGGTGAAGTCGTTGATGATCCGCGGCTCGTCGCCGTAGATCAGGTCGGCGATGAGCCCGCCCTTGATCGTGGGGAGGCGATCGCGCTGGCGCCAGGGGTCGAGGGTCTGCTTCCAGGTCGTGGAGCGGGTGATGCGCACGTTGGGCCAGGCGAGTTCGCGGCGAGAGACGGAGACGAGGCGGTCATAACGGAAGTAGCCGCGCATCCGGTTGGCATAGGCCTCGACCATCTGCTGCGGGTCGGCGTGCAGCGAGACTTCGCGCATGGTGTCGACGAGGTGGTCGAGGCGTTCGCGCCAGGGACGGTCGGGCCCGGGCGAAGGTGGAGCGGGTTCGCGCGCCGGCGCGAGCGGGTCCGCAGGAGCACCCGGCGCTTCACTCGAAGCGGGGGCAGGCAGAGAGGGCGGGGTCATGCCCGAGCATAGGACGGGCAGCGGGTCGCGCCGTTTCCAGCCGATTCCCGGCACAGCGGACCCCGCGCGCCGGAGGCTGATCAGATGGAAAGCGTGCCCTCGGCGGTGGTGATGGCGTGACCCCCGACCCGGACGCGCTCGCCGCGATCTTCGCACATGAGCTCGCCGCCGCGGCGAGAGACCTGGTGGGCGAAGAGCGTCTTCTTGCCGAGTCGGCGCGACCAGTAGGGGATGAGCGTGCAGTGAGAGGAACCGGTGACGTGATCTTCGAGGAGTCCGAGGCGCGGGGCGAAATATCGGCTGACAAAATCGTGCCCCGCGCCGGGCGCGGTGACGATCACGCCGTCAGCGTCGAGCTGGGCGAGAGCGGCGAAACTGGGCGTGAGGGCGTAGACGTGCCGGCGGTTGTCAAAGACCGCCAGGAGCTTGGACCCGGCGTGATAGACCTCGGTGGGCGCGACCCCGAGCGCGGCGGAGAGCTGGCCCGTGAGAGGCACCTGCGCACCGGGAATGGAAGGCATGTCGAGGACGTACATCTCGCCGATGCGTTCGACGCCGATTGTTCCGGAGGACGCGGTGGCGAACGAGACGGCGCGATCGCGGACGCCGCGGTGGGTCCAGAGGGTGTGAGCGGCGGCGAGGGTGCCGTGCCCGCAGAGCGAGAGCTCGCCGCGATGGGTGAACCAGCGCAGGCCCACGGTGCCCGCGCGGGTCGGGCGTTCGAGCACAAACGCGGTCGCGGGGGCGCTGGTTTCGATGGCAAGCGCCTGGAGCAGGTCGTCGGGGAGCCAGGCGCCGGGGCCGGGCAGAACCACGACGGCGGCGGGGTTGCCGTGCAGGCGGCGGCGCGTGAAGGCGTCGACGAGATAGAAAGGAAGGCGAAGGGTGGAGGCGCTGGCGGCTCGGGCGGACTTTCGCAGCGCCGGCGGAGCGCGATGGGCCTTGGCCTTGGAGCGCGCGGGAGCGGCGCGAGTGTGCGTCTTGGGGCTTGTGTTCTGACCGCGCCCGCGCGCACGAGAGCGGCGAACCGGACGGGCCCCTTTACGCTTGCTCTTGGCCATGGGTTGGTCTTTCGGGCGACCCGACCGGGCGATACGGATCGCGGCGGAGAGCATACCGGAAAGCGGTCGAGCCGTCACGGCTGAAGGCTCGTGGCGACCTCAGGGCGAGCCCGGGGCGGGGGGTTCCCACGTGCTCTTGACGTGCAGTTCCCTGAGCTGGGCGTCGGTGACGGTGCTGGGGGTGCGCGTCATCAGGTCGGCCCCGACCTGGGTCTTGGGGAAGGCGATGACGTCGCGGATGTTCTCGGTTCCGGCCAGGTGCATGACGAGGCGGTCGAGGCCGAAGGCGATGCCCCCGTGGGGCGGGGCGCCATAGGAGAGGGCTTCGAGGAGGAAGGAGAACTTCTCGCGGGCCTGCTCGGGGGACATGCCCAGCAGCTTGAAGACCTTGGACTGGACCTCGCGGTCGTGGATGCGGATGGAGCCGCCCGCGATCTCGCTGCCGTTGAGCACGATGTCGTACCCGGCGGAAACGATGGACTCCAGGGCGACCTCGTCATCCTCAGCGGCAGCGACGAAAAGATCGCGCTGGTCGTCGCGCGGGGCGGTGAAGGGGTGGTGCATCGCGATCCACTTGCCGGTGTCCTTGTTGCGCTCGAACATCGGGAAATCGACAACCCAGAGAAAGTTCCAGGGGCCGCCCTCCACGCCGGGCTTGGGGATCAGGTTCATGTCGCGGGCGACCTTCTGGCGAAGCTCGCCGATGGCCTTGGTGGCGACTGAGTAGGTGTCGGCAACGAAGAGGACGGTGTCGCCGACGGTCGCGCCGACGGCCGCGAGGAAGTCGGCCTTCACGGGTTCCAGGAACTTGGCGATGCCGGTGTCGAGCTTGGGCTGCGTGCCGTCCCCGGCGATGACCTTCACCACCGCGACGCCGCCGGCGCCGAAGGTCTTGACGAACTCGGTGTAGCCGTCGGTGATCTTGCGGGTGAGCTTGTCGGCGCCGCCGGGGACGCGGAGCGCCTTGACGACACCTTTCTTGCTGTTGTACCTTGGGCGGTCGGCGCCCTTGGCGAGCGCAGATTTGAAGATGGCAAAGTCCATCTTCGCGGCAAGCTCGCTGACATCCTTGATGAAAAGGTCGTATCGGGTGTCGGGGCGGTCGATCCCGTATTTCTCCATCGCCTCGCGATAATCCATCCGCGGGAACGGCGGCGCCTCAAACCCGGCGACGTCCTTCCAGAGGCGGCGGACGAACCCCTCCATCATCTGCATGATCTGCTCGCGCCGCACGAAGCTCATTTCGAGGTCGATCTGCGTGAACTCGGGCTGGCGGTCGGCGCGCGGGTCCTCATCGCGGAAGCATCGGCAGATCTGGAGATAGCGGTCGCACCCGCTCATCATGAGGATCTGCTTGAAGAGCTGCGGCGACTGCGGGAGCGCGTAGAACGTCCCCGGGACGTTGCGGCAGGGAACGAGGAACTCGCGCGCGCCCTCGGGCGTGCTCTTGTACAGCACGGGCGTCTCGACTTCGAGAAAGCCGTTCTCGTCGAAGTAGGTGCGCGTCGTCTTCGACACGCGGTGGCGCAGCGACATGATCCGCTGCATGCTCGGGCGGCGAAGGTCGAGATAGCGATGCTTGAGACGAAGCTCCTCGTTGGGGAGCGCGAGCTGATCGTCGGGAAGGAACGGCGGGTTGTCGGTCTTGCTGAGGACTTCGAGGTCGGTCACGACGAGCTCGACCTTGCCGGTGGCGAGCTTGGGATTCTCGCCGCCGATGCGGATGCGCACGTGCCCCCGGCAGGCGAGGCAGTCTTCGTTGCGGAGCTTGTCAGCGGTCTCCATGAGGCCCTTGGAGGCGCCGTCATCGGGGTCAAAGACGAGCTGGGTGATCCCGAAGCGGTCGCGGAGATCGATGAAGATGAGCCCGCCGTGGTCGCGGTAGGAGTTCACCCAACCGTTGAGGGCGATGGTGGCGGCGGGGTCGACGTGAGCGGCCCGGAGTTCGCCGCAGGTATGGGTGCGCAGGATCATGGGGCCAAGCATAGGAATCGCGCGCGCGGGCACCGCGCGGCCGATCCCCGGACGCGATCGGAAGGCAAGGGTTGCGGCGGCGGAATTCCCGTGGTTGTGGATTGGCAAGCCGTTTGCGACCGATGACTACGCTTGGAACGGAGTCCGGGCCTCGGACCCCAACCTCGCCGACCCGGGCAGGGATGCCCCGGCGGCGGACGAGGACGCGCAGCGATGGCCGACCCACTGAGACTGATCGGAAACCCGGCGGCGACGAGCGGGCTGCTCCGCGCGCATCAGCCGCCGCTGCCCGGAAACGCGGGCGTTCCGGCTGACGGCGGGCCGGCCTTCAAGGACGTGCTTTCCAAGAGCCTGGACGAGGTGAACCAGCTTCAGGCCGAAGCGAGCGTGGCCGCGGAGGACCTGGCGACCGGCAAGCGGTCAGACATCGAAGGCGTGATGCTCGCGACGCAGAAGGCCGACTCGGCCTTCCGGATGCTGCTGGCCCTCAAGAACAAGGTCCAGGCGGCGTACGAAGAGATCAAGCAAGTCCGGGTGTGAAGCCGGCGGAGGGCGTCCCGAAGCGCAAACCGTGCGCCGCAGGACGTGCGCCGACGCGCAGTTTCTGAGTCCGGCTTTCAAGGCCCGTTGGCCCATCAGCCGACGAAAGACCAGCGGCGGTCGCGTTGAAGCCGGGGCACGGGGACCGTGCCGGAGCGCTCAGGAGGTTGCGCATGGACAGGCTGAGGCAGGTACTGGCCTCGATCGGGGAGAGCCTGAGCGGGCTGTCGACGGTGGGCCGCGTCGCCATCGGGCTGGCGATGACGGTGGTGGTGCTCATGCTCGTGCTCGTAGCGGTGTTCACGTCGCGCGAGACGTATGTGCCGCTGCTGGAGGGGTTGCCGCCCGCGGCGCAGCGCGAAGCGCAGGCGACGGCGGCGTCGATGGGGATCCGCACGAGCTTCGAGGGCGGGCAGCTCAAGGTGGAGACGGGGAAGCGCGAACTGCTGCTGTCGACGCTGCGCGAATCGGGGAAGATCTCGGAAGAGACGATCCTGTTTGCGAACCTGGCGGCGCATCAGAACTGGATGAACTCGCGCGAGATGAACAACCAGCTTGCGAGCCAGGCGCTGCAGAACGAACTGGCGCGGAGCATCAAGACGTTTGTCAACGTCGCGGACGCGAGCGTCTTCATTGATGCGCCGGACGCGGTGGGGATCGGGCTGGCGCACCGGAAGCCGACGGCGGTGGTTTCGGTGCTCACGAAAGGGGGGAAGCCGCTGTCGCAGCCGCTGGTGGACGCGATCGCGGGGCTGGTCGCGGGAGCGAAGGCGGGGCTGATGCCCGGGGACGTGCGGGTGGTCGATGCGAGCAACGGGCGGCAGCACCGCATGAAGGCGGACGGCGAGTTCGTGGCGGGCGACTACATGGAGCACGTGGCGCGGATCGAGGACCGCGTGCAGAACAAGCTGCATGACACGCTGAGCTATATCGACGGGGTGATCGTGGCGGTGAATGCGCACGCGGACGTGCGCAAGGTGTCGTCGACCGAGACGAGGATGCTGCCGGACAAGAAGGGGTCGGTGTCGATCCTGTCGCGCACGACGACGAAGGAGACGTCATCGAGCAATGCGAGCTCGGGGGCCGACGCCGGGGTGCGGTCGAACGTGCAGGCCGACATCAGCACGGGGGGCGCGACGGGGACGCGCACGGCGGACGCGAGCGAGGACTCGGAGTTCCGGGTCGAAGTGGGGCGGCTGCAGCAGAACACGATTGATCCGCGGGGGATGCCGACGAAGCTGAACGTGACGATCAATGTGCCGCGGGACTACGTGATCAAGCTGATCCAGAAGGAAAAGAAGGACGACAAGGCCGAGCCGGACCAGGCGGAGATCGATCAGCGTTTCGCGACGGAGAAGCAGCGGATCGAGTCGGACATCCGCCCGCTGGTGGAGACGATGGCGGTGGATGCGAGCGAGGCGCTCGCGCAGACGCAGCCGGGGACGGTCGTGGTGTCGATGCGGGCGCTCGGGGGCGCGATCACCACGATGGGGCTCGGCGGGGCGACGATGGCGAGCATGGGGGCGGGCTCGGGCGGCGGAGGCGGCGGATTGCTGGGCGAGCTGACGATGGGTTCGCTGGTCAAGAACGTGCTCCTCGGGCTGCTCTCGGTCGGGGCGCTGGGGATGATGCTCATGCTCGTGAAGAAGGCGGCCAAGCCCGTAGAGCTGCCCTCGGCGCAGGAGATCGTGGGCCTGCCGCCGGCGCTGGAGGCGGGCGGGGACATCGTGGGCGAGGCGGATGAAGGCGCGACGGCGATGGAGGGCGTCGAGCTCGACGACGATCAGCTCAAGGTGAAGAAAATGCTCGAGACGATCGGGCAGATGGTGAAGGACAAGCCGTCGGACGCGGCGGGCCTGCTCAACCGCTGGCTGCAGGTCGACGGTTGAGGTTGATGATTCACTTCTCATGGCGCGCAAACCCAACGAAAAGCTGCCGAGCGATCCGAAGGACCTGGACGGGCTGTCGAAGGCGGCGATCCTGCTGCTGACGCTGGAGCCCAACCTGGCGGGGGAGCTGCTCCGGCACATGCCGGCGGAGCAGCTTGAGGAGGTGACGCGCGAGCTGGCGGGCCTGGGGCGCGTGCCGGACAACCTGCGCGACGCGGTGGTGGAGGAGTTCTACAACCTGTCGCTGGCGAGCCAGTATGCCAACGAGGGCGGGCTCGAGTACGCCAAGGTGCTGCTGCAGCAGTCGCTGGACCCGAAGATCGCTGAGCGCATGCTGCACCAGATCCAGACGCAGGTGCAGAAGACGCCGTTTGCGTTCCTGCAGAAGGCCGAGAGCGAGAACCTGCTCACGTTCATCCAGGATGAGCACCCGCAGACGATTGCGCTCATCATGTGCCACCTGCCCCATCACAAGGCGGCGGAGATCCTGGGAGGGCTCCCGATCCAGAAGCAGGTGGAATGCATCAAGCGCATGGCGAACATGGAGCAGACGAACCCCGAGGTGATCAAGGAAGTGGAGCGCGGGCTGGAGAGCCGCCTGAGCAGCATGCTGACGCAGAGCATGGAGAAGGCGGGGGGCGTGCCGACGGTGGCGGAAATCCTGAACCTCGCGGATCGCTCGACGGAGAAGTCGATCATGGAGGGGCTGGAGTCGGACGACCCGGAGCTTGTGGAGTCGATCCGGCGGCTCATGTTCGTGTTCGAGGACATCAAGCTCGTCGACGACAAGGGAATCCAGACGCTGCTCAAGGAAGTGGACAACGACGAGCTCGGGCTGGCGCTGCGGACGGCGAGCGAAGACCTCAAGAACAAGATCTTCAAGAACATGTCAGAGCGCGCAGCGGCGCTCATCAAGGAAGACATGCAGTTCAGCGGGCCGGTGAAAGTGAGCGACGTCGAGGCGGCGCAGCAGCGGATCGTGGACATCGTGCGCCGGCTCGAAGACGCGGGCGAGATCATCATCGCCGGTCGCGGCGGCGATTCCGAGATGGTGGTCTGATCGATGCCCGTGCTCAAGCTTCCCAACCCGGCGAGCCTGCCCAAGGACGCGGTCGTGCTCGACCTGGGCGACCTGCATCGGCAGGGAGAGGCGATCCTGGCGCAGGCACGGGACCGCGCGGGGCAGATCGTGGCGCAGGCGCGGGCGGAGCGCGAGCGGCTGATGGCGACGGCGGCGGCGGAGGGGCGGGCGGCGGGGCACGCCGAGGGGCTGGCCGAGGGGCGCGCCGAGGGGCGCGAGCTCGGGCGAACCGAGGCGCTGGGCGAGCAGCGCGAGACGCTCACGCGCCTGGCGGGTGCGTGGACGGGGGTGCTCGAGCGGTTCGTCGAACAGCGCGAGCGGCTGCTGGCGGACGGCCGGCGCGAGGTCGTGCGGCTTGCCGCGGCGATCGCGTCGCGTGTCGTCAAGCGCTTCGTGCGGCTCAACCCGGACGTCGTGGTGGACCAGGTCGGAGCGGCGATCGCGATGGTGACGCGCCCGGCGCGGCTGGTGGTCGCGGTGCATCCCGAGGATCGGACCATGGTGGAGGAGGCGCTGCCCGCGATCGCGCACGCGGCTCAGAGCGCGCGGCACGTTGAACTCGTGAACGATCCGGCGCTGGAGCGCGGGTCGTGCGTGGCGCGCGTGCTTGATCTGGTCGGTGCGGATGCGGGCGCCGGGCGCGGCGCGGCGGGTGAGGCCGCTGGAGGCATGATCGACGCCACGCTGCGGACGCAGCTTGATCGGATGGTCGAGGCGCTCCTGCCGGGCGAGCGGGTGGAGCTGGCGGAGTCGGCGGCGGCGCCCGCGGAAGCTGAAGCGTCGGCAGCGCCGCCGGAGCCGGGATCCGCGCCGCCGGGCGAAGCAGGGGACAGGGGCGCAACATGAGCGTGCTCGAAGCCCAGTTCCGCACGGTGGCGGCGCTCGAGCCGATCGAGGTGACGGGGCGCGTCTCAGCTCTGCGCGGGCTGACGGTGCACGTGCGTGACTTGCCGCTGCCCGTGGGGTCGCTGGTCGCATTTCCGGCGGTCGGGGTGATGGGCGCAGCGTGGGCGCGGGACGCGGACGAGGCGGCGACGGCCGGGGATGGGACGCGACACGGCGAGATCGTCGGGTTCAGCGGCGCCGAGACGATCGTGATGATGCTCGGCGCGACGACGGGCATCCGGCCCGGTGATCGCGTGGTGGCCCTGCACGCGGCGCAGACGGTGGGCGTTGGGCGGGCCTTGCTCGGGCGATGCATCGATGGTTTGGGCAGGCCGATCGATGGTCTGGGGGCGATCCATGACACGGAGCCGCGGGAGGTTGATCCGCGGCCGATCGGAGCGATGCGGCGCGAGCGGATCACGGAGGTGATGCAGACGGGAATCCGCGCCATCGACCTGATGACGACCATCGGCCGCGGGCAGCGGATGGGCATCTTTGCCGGGCCGGGCGTGGGCAAGAGCACGCTGCTGGCGAGCGCGGCACGGCACGCGGGGTGCGACGTGTGCGTGGTGGCGCTCATCGGCGAACGCGGGCGCGAGGTCAAGGACTTCATCCGGCATGCGCTCGGCAAGGAGGGGCTGGCGCGATCGGTGGTGGTGGCGGCGACGAGCGATGAATCGCCGCTCATGCGCGTGCGCGCGGCGCAGGTGGCGTGCGCGGCGGCGGAGCACTTCCGCGACGCGGGCCTGCACGTGCTTCTGCTCATGGATTCGATCACGCGGTTTGCGCACGCGCAGCGGCAGATCGGGCTGTCGATCGGCGAGCCGCCGGCGACGAAGGGGTATACGCCGAGCGTGTTTGCGGGGCTGGCGCGGCTGCTGGAGCGCGCCGGGGCGGTGGCGGGCGCGGGCGGAGCGGATGGCGCGGCGCGATCAGGATCGATCACGGGGCTGTACACGATCCTGGTTGAAGGTGACGAGGCGACCGAGCCGATCAGCGATGCCGCGCGGGGCATCCTGGATGGGCACATCATGCTCTCGCGCGCGCTCGCGCAGAAGGGGCATTTCCCGGCGATCGACGTGCTCGATTCGGTGAGCCGCGTGGCGGATGGGGTGATCGATGCGGCGCACCGCTCGGCGCGAAGGCAGATCGCCCGGCTGCTGGCCAACTATCGCGAGATCGAGGACCTGCTGCAGATCGGGGCGTATGCCAAGGGGTCGCAGCCGGAGACGGATCTGGCGGTCGCGTATTACCCGAGGATTGTCGAGCTGCTTCGACAGGAGCCGGGGGAGTATGAGGCGCTCGAGCAGTCGCGTGCGCGGCTGGTCAAGCTGGCGATGGAATCAACGCAGGCGGGGGGGGTTGGGGGCGCGGGAGGAGCGGCGGGAGCGAAACGTGCCGGGTGATCGATTGGAGGTGACGCGTGGCGCGCGGGTTCGAGTTTGAGTTGCAGGCGGTGCTCGAACATCGCGAGCGGCTCGAGCGCGCGCGGCAAGGGGAGGTCGCGCGGATCGAGGGCGAGCGGATGGCGATTGAGGGGCGCATTCGCGGGATTCAGCAGGCGATGAGTGATGGACGGCGGCACCTGCGCGATGCGCTGCAGGGCGGCGGAGTGGGTGCGGGCGAGCCGGGGGCCGAGGGGCGGTCGCGGCCCGTGCGGATCGACGCCGCCCGGATCGCGGCGAACTCGTCGTTGCACGACGTGGTGCGGCTTCAGCGGGCGGCGATTGAACTGGCGGGGGTGCATCAGCGGCTCGCGGGCGCGCGGCAGCGGCTGCTGGCGGCGACGGTCAGCCGCAAGGCCGTGGAAACGCTGCGGACGCGCCGATATACGGAATGGAAGCGCCGGATGAACCGGCTGGAGGAGTCGGAGCTGGATGACCTCGCGGTGATGCGGGCCGGTCGAAAGGCGGAGGCGGCAGTATGAAGAAGCTCTGGAACATGGTCTGTGTGATTGCGCTGGCGAACCTTCTGGCCCTGGGAGGGTTTGTGGGGTGGCTCGGCGCGACCGATCGCCTGAACATGGAGCGTTTGCGCAAGGTTCGGGAGATGCTTGCACCGACGATCGCCGCGGAAGTGGCGCTCGCGGAGCAGGAGGCGAAGGAGGAGGCGAAGGCGGAAGCGGAGATGGCCGAGAAGGCGCGGATGGAGGGTCCGCCCGAGTCGAGCGCCGAGCGGATCGCCCGGCAGAAATCGCAGGACGATGCGCACGCGCAGGCGCGGCTCCGGATGGAGCGAGAAATTGACGATCTGCGGCGGTCGCTGCTGATGGAGCGGGCGTCGCTCGATGCCGACAAGTCGGCCCTGGCGATGGAGCGAAAACGGTTTGAGGAGGCGCGCGCGGACGCTGAGAAGCGAACGAGCGACGAACAGTTCAAGCAGGCCTTGGCGACGCTGGAGGCTCAGAAACCCAAGGACGCGCACGGTGTGCTCAAGGCGCTCATCGACGGGCGCAAGAACGAGGAGGCGGTGGCCTATTTGAGCGCGATGGACGACCGTCCGCGGTCGAAGGTGATGGCCGAGTTCATCAAGGCTGATGAGACTCTGGCAGCGAGTTTGCTTGAACAGCTCCGCCTGCGCGGCGTGACCGCGCCGATGCAGGCGGATGCCGACAAGCCATGATCGCCAAGATAAGCCTTCCTTTCATCGCTGATCAGAGTTCCCGGGCGCTCGCCGGGCCGGGTCGGGGTACGGGTCCGCTGGACCTGGCGCGGAAGGCCTCACGCGCGCCGGCGGGCCCGCGAGAGGCGAAACAAAGCCACGAATCGCGCAAGGTCGACCTGAATCAGGCCCCGGAGCGCGGATTCAAGCATGAGCTGGACCTGCTTGCGCAGAAAGCGCATGCGCCAGGCGACAGCGACCAGCCGCTCTCGCGCGATGAGGACCGCGAAACCGTCGCCTCGCGTGGCGAGAGCGATCCCCCGGCACGGGTGTCGGAGGATGCGTCGTCCGCGTTGGAACCCGGCACGGAGCCAGAGAAGGAATCGAGCGTTCCGCCTGTGACCGACGACAGCGGCGCGGCCAATGAGCCGTCAGATCTCTCGGCCGGCACGGGCGCAGATGAGCCCCTGGCCCCACCGACTGGAACCGCGATCGACGGCCGAGCGCCTGCGGAGAGCGCAGGGGCGGTCGCGGGACCGGGCGAAACGGCGGTGAACCTGGCGGGCAAGGCGGGGCAAGCTCGCCAGGCGGATCAGGCGGCGAAGCACGACCCGAACGACGCGTCGGCGCCTGCCGGCGGGGTGCCCGACGCGGGCCGACCGCTCACGATCCGAGAGCTGAATCGAGCTCTGCAAGGGCTGGATCGGCACGCGGCGCCGGAAGGACTGTTGAATGATCTGCGGCTTGGGGCGCGTGCGGCGAGCGACAACGCGGGTCAACCGCTGCTGAGCCCTGGAGCCTCGCGGGTGGGATGGAATCCCGAGAATCGCGCCAGTGCAGACACGGCGGGCGCAGATCGCGCCTTCGGGGCCGGCGAAGCAGAAGGTCGGACCGGTCGAACTTCGCAGGATGCCGGCCGAAGGAACGACGCTGGCTCCCAGGATCGTTCGACGCACGACGGGCTCTGGCGCGAGGGCGGGGCACGACCCGACCAGGCGCGCTCGGGCGTCACGGCTGCGCCGACCGCGGGCGCGCCGAACGGCGGTGCAGCGCCGATCGCGACGAGTGTGACGTTCACGGCTCCGGCGAGTGCCCCGGCGTCCACGGCCCCGGCGATGATTGCGGGAGGGTCCGGCGTGGGCGCGGCGGCTCGTCCGGGAGAGGTGTTTGTGTTCACGCCCACGGCGCGGAGCGCCGGCGCACAGGGAACGAACGCCGACGCGTTTGAGCAGCAGATCGCCCGCGGGCTGGCCGCGGCGATCACGCAGCGGGTGGACGGCAGCGGCGCCGGGAGCGTGACGCTCCGGCTGACGCCACGGGCGCTGGGGCCGCTCCTGATCGAAGTCGATCTTGAGGGATCGGCGGTGACGGTGCGTTTCACGGCGCGCACGGCGGAGACGGCGCGTCGGCTCGATGAGGCGATGCAGGCGCTGCGAGCAGGGCTCGAGGACAAGGGGCTGGAGCTGCGCCAGGCGGCGACGCGCGTGGCGAGCGAGGGACGTGGCGCGGGGCACGCGAATGGCCTGGCCATGAGCCACGATCCACATGCGCGCGGAGCGGAGCACGCGAGTGATCCGCGCGGCGCTCCTGATGCGGGCTCGGGCGAGTCGGGCGCGGGGGCGGAGGGGAGTGGGGGGCACTCTGAGGACGGGCGGGATGCGGGTGGAGATGGCCGAGGCGGGCGCGCCGGCACCGAGCACTCCGGCGATGTGATGGCCGGGGACGGCGCGAGCGAGCGAGACGATGGTGCGTGGTTCCCGGCGGAGCCGGGTGGGATGGGCGTAGACGCCGGGATGATGGCGTGGCGGCTGAACACGGTGGCGTGAGATGCAGAGGAGCACACGATGTCGACCGTTGACGCGATTTCGGGCAGCGGGACCACGGCGGGCGCGCCGAAGAGCGCCTTCTCCGAGCTGAGCAGCGAGGAGTTCGTGCGCATCATCTTCGCCGAGCTGGCCAACCAGGATCCGCTTGCGCCCAACGACTCGAACCAGCTCATCCAGCAGCTCGCGAACCTGCGCTCGATCCAGTCGGACATCGACCTGACGGCGAAGCTCAAGACGCTCGTGACGGAGAACCAGCTCGCCTCGGCGGGCAACCTGATGGGGACGCACATCAGCGGGTTCAACGAGCGGTTCGAGCGCGTTGAAGGGCTGGTGATCTCGATCAGCCGGACGGCCGATGGGCCGGTCTTGAACCTGCACACGGGGCAGCGCGTGGCGCTGCGGAACGTGGACGAGGTGATCGATCCGCGGCTGTTTGTGGAGCCCGACCCGCCGTCCGACCCGGGCGACGATGCCGACCCGCCTTCGCCGCCGGTGGTGGCGCGGCCGGCGCCACCGACGCAGGGTGATCGCAGCGGCCCGAGCGTGCCGGACACGTCGCCGGGCATCTTTCCGATCGGCGGGAACATCTGAGAGAGTCGGACATGAGCAATGCAGCGCAAGACATGTTGTCGCGACTGACCGGGGCCGGGGCGCGGATCGCGCCGGTCACGCCGGCGCAGCCGATCCGCCCGGGTGCGCGTCCGGAATCGTCGGCGACGATCGCCCCGGGGGGCATCGACTTTGCGCGGCTGCTCGCCAAGGCGCGGGCGGGCGAGCTCTCGAGCGATCGGCTCGTCACGGTGGATGACGGCGTCGGCGTGGAGTTCTCGCCCGAGCAGCTCGAGCGTCTGGCGGCGGCGGCGGATCGTGCCGAGGCCGAGGGCTTCGCGACCGCGGTCGTGAGCATTGACGGGATGAATTTCGTGCTCGACGTGGCGTCGCGGCGGATCACGCGGCGCGTCGACGAGGGCGCTCCGGTGGCCTCGGGGATCGACGGCGTGGTGTTTGTGCCGCCGGCCAGCGCGACGGGGCTGAGCGGCGCGAACGCTCAGGCGCCGGCATCGGGCGACCTGGGGGCCGCGACGCGGCTCGTGGCGGCGCTGGCGCCGAGCGCACCGCCCGCGTGGGCGCCTGCAGGCGCGCCGAACACTCGGGAGCCGGGGTTTGAAGGTACACGCGGCTGATCGGACGACCGGGCGGACGAACGAACGAAAGGACTCATCATGGCCTCCACCATCGCGATGTTCACCGGCCTCTCGGGGCTCACCGCCAACGCGCGAAACCTCGACGTCATCGGCAACAACATCGCCAACGTGAACACCACGGCGTACAAGTCCAACCGGCTGCTCTTCGCCAGCCAGTTCTCAAGAAACTTCAGCCTCGGCTCGGCGCCATCCGACATCGACGGCGGCTCGAACCCCGCGCAGATCGGCCTGGGCGTCACCATCGCCGGGACACAGCGCAACTTCTCCACCGGCTCGCTCGCGACGACGGGCGATGCGCGCGACCTGGCGATTGAGGGTGAGGGGTTCTTCATCGTCGGGCGGGGCGCTGACCAGCTCTACACCCGTGCGGGCGCCTTCCGGCAGAACTCCGCCAACGACCTGGTGACCATCACCGGCGAGCGGCTCATGGGCTACGGCGTCGACTCCAACTACAACGTCGTGCCACAGCTCACATCGCTCAACTTCCCGCTGGGCGAGATGCGCCTGGCCGAAGCGACGGAGAACGTTCGCTTCACGGGCAATCTGCGGGCCGACGGAGTTGTGTCGACGCGAGGATCGCGCACGACGTTTGCCGCGCTCACCGGGACCGGCGGCTCGCTCACCACGGCATCGCTGCTGACGGAGATCGACGACCCGGTGCAGGCGGGGCTGCAGTCGCTCTTTGCCGCGGGCGAGCAGATCAGCCTCACGGGGATCAACAAGGGCGGGCGCGATCTTCCCGACGCGACGCTGGCGATCACCGCGACGACGACGATTCAGGACTACCTGGATTTCCTGAACGCGGCGCTCGGGATCGATACGGCGGCCGGTCCGAACCCGGACGGGTTCACGCCGGGGGCGTCGTTCGACCCGATGACGGGCGTGGTTACGGTGGTGGGCAACCTGGGCGCGAGCAACAGCATCACGATCGACGCGGGAGACATCCGGCGGCTTGATGCCGCGGGCGCGGTGCTGGGTCAGCCCTTCACGCCGAGCAACGTCGCGTCGGCGGATGGGGAATCGGTGCGGAGCTCGTTTGTGGTGTACGACTCGCTCGGCGCCCCGGTGACGGTGGAGCTGACGCTGTCGCTGGTGGGCACGGTCACCGGCGGGGGCACGACCTGGGCCTACCAGGTTGAATCCGCCGACGACAGCGACGTGGCGCTGCTCGCGGGGAGCGGGCAGTTGCGGTTCGACCAGTTCGGGCAGCTCATACCGCCGGCGGCGGGGCTGAGCGTGACGATCAACCGGGCCAACACGGGTGCGGAGGAGCCGCTGACATTCAACCTGCAGTTCACGTCGCCGTCGGCGACGGTGAGCGCGAACGCCGACGGCCCCTCGACGCTGGCGTCGACGTTTCAGGATGGCGCGCCGCTGGGGTCGCTGAGCAGCTTCGCCGTCGGGCAGGATGGGTTGATCACGGGGTCGTTTTCGAACGGCCGGACGCGGACGATCGGGCAGCTCGCACTGGCGAAGTTCGCCAACCCCGAGGGGCTCGTGGATATCGGCAGCAACCTCTTCCGTGTGGGACCGAACAGCGGCACGGCGGTGGTGGCCACGCCGACCACGCTCGGCGCCGGTCGGATCGTCGGCGGAGCGCTCGAGCAATCCAACGTCGATCTCGCCGAGGAGTTCATCAAGCTCATCCAGGCTTCGACGGGCTACTCCGCGGCGTCGCGCGTCATCACGACGACCGACCAGCTCTTCCAGCAGTTGCTGGTCCTCGGCCGGTGATCCCGGCGCGAAACGGGGCAGGGTCGGGAGCGCGACGGCCCGGCCCGCGGTTCCGATAAACTCGATGATCGATCGAACCGATGCTGGTGCCCATGGGACCATCGGTTTCGCTGCTGCGCTGGGGGGAATCGTCGCTGGCGGTCGGCATTCTGGCGGCGTCGCTGCTGGCGGGCGCGGCGGCGATCGTGGTGGCGCTCGTGCTGCGCACGGCGCGGGGCGGGGCACGATCGGTGGCGTCGCAGGCGCATGCCGCGGGCATCGCCGGGCTGCTGCTGCTTATTTATGCCGCGGGCGAGTGCGTGACGGAAGGGCTGACGCCGGGCACGGTGACGGCGGCGGCGCTCCCGCTCGTGCTGCTGGGGGTGTGCGGATTGACGCGCGAGAGCTGCGAGGAACTCGCACATCCGGAGCCGGCCGCGTGCCGCGTGTCGATGGCGAACGAAGCGGATGCGGTGGAGGCCGGCGCGAGGGAGCGAACGTCCGAGAACCGGCGCGCAGCCTGACCAACCGCGCCGAACGGATCGACATGGAGACCGTGTGCGGCTGCGGGCTTGCCTGAGGTGGCCGGCGCACCGATGAGGTCGCGCGGCGGGCGCCGCGGGCGCCTGAGCTGACTGGCACGTGCACGGGGATCGATCTCATGTCCGAGAAGAAGGAAAAGCCGCCTGCCGCCCCGGCCGCTGAGGCGGGCGCCGCCAAGAAGAAGGGCCTTCCGATCATGATGATCGGCGTGGTGGGCGCCATCATGGTGGTGGAGGCGGTGGTGGTGTTCATGTTCTTCAGCATGATCGGCCCGAAGGCGACGCACGCCGCCCCGGACCCGCACATGATCCAGCAGGACGACATGCAGGGCGTGCAGGAGGTCCTGGTGGCGGAGGAGAAGTTCCAGAACCTGCAGCAGGGCAAGGTGTGGTTCTGGGATATCGCGGTGTACGTGCAGGTGCAGAAGAAGAACGCGGACCAGGTGAAGAAGGTGCTGGAATCGCGCGGGAACGAGATCAAGGAAGAGATCGGGCGGGTCATCGGGAAGGCACAGCCCGCGCAGCTCCGCGAGCCTGACGGGCAGACGCTCAACCGCCAGTTCACCGCGTATCTGACGCGGATTTTCGGGAACGATCACGAGGACAAGCCGCTCGTCGAAAAGGTGATCGTGCCCAAGCTTCGCGGGATTCGCGGCGAGTATTGAGTCCGGGCGCTCGACCCTACACTCGCTGGTGCCCGTCAATGCACGTGAGATTCTGGGAGCGAGCGGCCCGATCGCGCGGGCGTTCGGCGCGGCCGGCGCGGGCGCTGAGTATGAGCCCCGGCCGCAGCAGCTTGAAATGGCGGGGGCGGTTGAGGCGGCGCTGGCCGGGCGCGGTCGCCTGCTCGTCGAGGCCGGCACGGGCGTGGGCAAGTCGCTCGCGTATCTCGTCCCGGCGATCCTGCGGTGCATCAGCAGCGGCAAGCCCGGCAGCCCGGGCCCGGGCGAACGGATCGTCGTCGCGACCAACACGATCGCGCTGCAGGAGCAGCTCATCGGCAAGGACATCCCGCTGCTCGCCGAATCGCTGGGCGACGGCTCGGCGTGGGGCCTTGACCCGAAAGCCGCAAGACCATTGCGGCCCGTGCTTGTCAAGGGACGCGGAAACTACCTTTCCATTCGCCGGCTCAAGCTCGCGTCGCAGCGGCAGCACCGGCTGCTGGCCGACGCGCCGTCGCGGCAATCGCTGCACGTGATCGAGGATTGGGCCGCCGAGACGCTCGATGGGACGCTCAGCACGCTGCCGGCGATCGAGCGCCCGAGCGTGTGGGACCGCGTGCGGAGCGACAGCGACAACTGCATGGGGCGGAAGTGCCCGCACCATGCCGAGTGTTTCTATCAGCAGGCGCGCCGCGAGATGGAGGCGGGCAACCTGCTCATCTGCAATCACGCGGTGTTCTTTGCCGACCTGGCGATGCGGGCGGCGGGGCTGAACGGTTCGAGCCGGGCGGGCGACGCGGGCGGGGCGGGAGCCTCCGGCGCGGGGTTTCTGCCCGACTATCAGCACGTGATCCTCGACGAAGCGCACAACGTCGAGGATGTCGCCAGCGACCACTTCGGCCTCGGGCTGACCGAGTCGCGCGTCGAGCACTTCCTGGGGATCCTCTATCACGGGAAGACCGGGCGCGGGTATCTCAGCCAGCTCGATGCGCTGGCGGCGGAAGCGGGCGCGCGGGAACCGGGCGCGGGGCTGAAGAGCGCCGTGGACGCGGCGGCTCACGCCACGCTGCGCGCGCTGGATGCGTCACGGGCGTTCTTCGACGCGCTGCTCATGCTGGCTCGCCGGGGCGATCCGTCGCTGCTCCGCGGCGGACGGCTGATTCGATCGGACGTGGTTGAGAACGCGCTCTCGCCGGCGCTGCGCGTGCTGGCGGCTCGACTTCGCGCGCTGCGCGAGCAGGCCCCGAGCGAGCCGGACAAGTATGAACTGAACGCCTATTCGATCCGTGCCGACGCGATCGCGTTCGATGCCGACGTGCTCATCGCGCAATCGCGTGATGGATACGTGTACTGGCTCGAGGCCGGGCAAGGAGAGCAGGCGACGGTCGGCGGCAAGGGGCCGGACGAGGATGCCGATGCGTCCCTGCGCGGCCCCGAACTCTTCCGCGGGCGAACGCGGATCAAGCTGGCGTGCTCGCCGATCGAGGTCGGTCCGGCGCTGCGCGAGCACCTTTGGAGCAGGGAGCTGGGCATCGTGCTGTGCAGCGCGACGCTCGCCGTGAAGGGCGCGCCGGCGCGCCACGGGACCGCTTCGGCGAGCGCGGACGTTGAAGCCCCGGACGAGCCCGCGGACGGACCTCACGACACCATGCCGGGCGCGAACCCGCCGAGAGTCGATCCGGCGTTTGTGCATCTGGCCGAGCGGCTGGGCTGCGATCAGGCGCGGACGCTCATGCTCGGTTCGCCGTTTGATTACGCGCGGCAGGCCGAGGTGATCATCGACGTGAGCGTGCCGGATGCGCGCAGCGCCGATGCGGCGGCCCGCGAGCACTATCACGACGCCCTGGCGCAGCGCATCGCTCATCACGTCCGGCAGACCGACGGCGGTGCATTCGTGCTCTTCACGAGTTTCGCGACGCTGCGCGCAGTCGCCGATCGACTTGGGCCGGTGATGGATCGCGAGGGACTCCCGCTGCTGGCGCAGGGGCGCGACGGGCCGGCGGGCCGGCTGGTCGAGCTTTTCCGTGCCGACGAGCGCTCGGTGCTGCTCGGGGCGGCGAGCCTGTGGCAAGGGGTCGATGTGCGCGGGCGCGGGCTCCGCAATGTCATCATCGTGAAGCTGCCCTTCGAGCCGCCGGATCGGCCGATCGTCGAAGCGCGCGGCGAGCGGCTGCGCGCCCGCGGGCTCAGCCCGTTCACACACGATGCGCTGCCGCGGGCCATTCTTCGGTTCAAGCAGGGCTTCGGGCGGCTGATCCGCGCCCGCGACGACTTCGGGCGCGTCGTCATCATGGACGCGCGCGTCATCACCACCGTCTACGGACGCCGGTTCCTGGAAGCGCTGCCGGAAGGAGTGGAGATGTCCCGTGCCGGCGAGGCCGCTCCGCGCCGCGGCGAAGGCCCGCGTCCCGGGCTCGCCGTGCCCGAGCGCCACTGGCAGCCGCTGGAGGACTGAATGACGGCGCGGAGCGTGCAAGCGGCAAGCGGCGATGATGCGAGCGCAGGCGAGGGCGCCTGTTCACAAGGCGCGCGAGCGTGGCGCTTCGGCATCGAAACCGGTGGCACGTTTACCGACTGCATCGCCGTCGCGCCCGACGGTCGAACGAGCCGGGCCAAGGTGCTGTCGGCGGGTACGCTGCGCCTGGGGGTGATTTCCGGTGCTCATGCCGACCCGCGCCGGCAAAGGCTGACGCGCGCCTGGGCTTTTCCATGCTCGCTCGCGGGGTTCATCGCGACCGATCCGGCAAGCGGCGCGTCGACTCGAATCGTGCGGCACGATGGGCCGGAGCTTGAGCTCGAAGCGCCGATCGGACCACCCGACGCCGCGGCGATCGATGTCGGCACGGGCGAGCCGGGCACGGTGCTGGCCGCGCGGCTGCTCGCGGACGCGCCCCCGGGCGTCAAGCTCCCTCCCGGCGAGGTGCGCTTCGCCACCACGCGCGGCACCAACGCGCTCCTCGAGCGTCGGCTGACCCCGACGGCGCTCTTCGTCACCCGCGGGTTCGGCGACCTGCTGGAGATCGGGGACCAGCGCCGCCCGGATCTGTACGCCATCGACATCCGGCGGGGCGCGCCGCTTTACGCGCTGGTGATTGAAGTCGATGAACGCCTGGATGCCTCGGGCGCCGTGCTCCGATCGATCGATCTTGACGCGTGCTCGGAGCGCGCCCGCCGTGCCCTGGCGCTGGGCGTGCGCTCGGCGGCGATCGCTCTGCTGCACTCGTGGTGCAACCCGGCGCACGAGGAGCATCTGGCCGCGCGTCTTTGCGAGCTTGGCTTTGAGCACGTGTCGCGCTCCGCGGCGCTCTCGCCGCGCATTCGAGTGGTGCATCGGGCCCGCACGGCAACGGTCAACGCGGCGCTCTCGGGCGAGATCGGCGGGTATCTCCGGGCGACGGCCGGGGGCTGGCCAACACCGGTGCGCCTCGATGTGATGACCTCGGCCGGCGGGCTTGTGCCCTGGACGAGCTTCGAGCCGAAGGACTGCCTGCTCTCCGGCCCGGCGGCGGGCGTGCGCGGCGCGTCGGCATCGGCCGCGCGAGCCGAGCGAGCGGGGGCGCTCCCGCCCGGCGCCAGCGAACGTCTGCTCACCTTCGACGTGGGCGGCACGAGCACCGACGTGACGCGGATTGAGCGC
This sequence comes from Phycisphaerales bacterium, assembly GCA_050182995.1. Classification (GTDB taxonomy): domain Bacteria; phylum Planctomycetota; class Phycisphaerae; order Phycisphaerales; family UBA1924; genus JAEUIX01. The sequence goes on from JBFXBS010000002.1 coordinate 462,476, forward strand.
GCCGTTGAACTCACGAGCGTGCATCGCGTGGGTGATGCCGAACTGCTCGCGCCGGCGCTGCCGGTGCATTCGGTCGCGGCGGGCGGCGGATCGATCTGCGAGCTGGAAGTGACGTGCGACGATGCGGGGCGCCTGATCGCCCGGCCGCTCGTCGGGCCGCGCAGCGCGGGCGCCGATCCGGGGCCGGCCTGTTACGGCCGCGGCGGCCCGCTCACGATCACTGATGTCAACCTGCTCCTCGGGCGGCTTGATCCCGAGCGCTTCGGCATTCCCGTGTCGGTCGCGGCGGCCGAGCGCGCACTTGAGGCCGTGTGCCGGCGCGCCCGCGAAGCCGGTGTGCTCATCGACGATCATGAGCGCGCAGCGGCGCTCGAATCATTCCGCGCGATCGCCAACCAGCGCATGAGTGCCGCGATTGGTGCGATCTCCTTCCGGCGCGGATTCGATCCGTCGGTGTACGTGCTCGTGGCGTTCGGCGGCGCGGGCGGGCAGCACGCGTGCGCCGTCGCCGACGAGCTGCGCATCCGCACCATCCTGTGCCCGGCGGATGGGAGCCTGCTGAGTGCCGCGGGGCTGCTGGCGTCTCGCCGGCAGTGCGTGCGCGAGCGCCAGGTGCTGGCGCTGCTGGATTCGAATGCGGACGCGCTCGCGCGTGCGTTCGAGGCGATTGAGCGCGAGGCGATTGAAGAGCTTGCCCGCACGAGCGCGACTGATGAGGCCGACGTGCCGCGGGAGATCGAGACGCGCGTCGCGCGGCTGCGATTCAAGGGGCAGGACCACACGCTCGATGTGCCGTGGGAGCCGGGGCTGGCGCCGGCGACGCTGCGCAGGCGCTTCGAATCGCGCTCGCGCGAAACGTTCGGATACGTGCTCGAACGCGAGGTCGAGATCGAATCGATCCGAGTCGTGGCGACGCAAGGGCACGGGGAGTTGCCGCAGGCGATGCCGAACGCTGAGAAGGCAGGCGCCTCCCGAACTCGCCCTGGTGCGGTGCACGCGCGCCAATCAACACCGGCTGAAGGCTCGAAGGCCTGGCCAACCATCGAGCGATCAGGTGTCGGTCACGCGACCGTGGCGGGCCCATTGCTCATCGTTGACGATGACACGACGGTCGTTGTGGAGCCGGGATGGAGCGCGCGCGCGAGCATGCACGGAGACCTCGTGCTCGAGCGGACGGCGGGCGAGTCCTTGGCGCCGGCCCGTGTCGAACCGGCGATCGGTGCGCCGAGCGGACCGATCAAGCAGGGGGAAGCGCTGCGGGCCGAGCTGCTCGCCGGCCGGCTCGAAGCACTCGGCGAAGCGATGGGCGAAATGCTCGCGCGGACGGCGCTCTCGACCAACGTGAAGGAGCGGCTCGACTACTCATGCGCGATCCTCGACGCCGACGGGCGGCTGGTCGTCTCGGCGCCGCATGTGCCTGTGCACCTGGGCGCGCTGGGCGTCTGCGTACGTGCGCTGCGGGCGCTGCCGGAGGCGCCGATGGGACCGGGCGACGTGCTCATCACGAACCACCCCGCGTTCGGCGGGTCTCACCTGCCCGATGTGACGCTCGTCGCGCCGGCGCACGATGATGCCGGAGACGTGATCGGGTATGTTGCGTGCCGGGCACATCACGCGGAGATCGGCGGGACGCGCCCCGGCTCGATGCCGCCGGACGCGCGCCGCCTCGCCGAGGAGGGTGTGGTGATCGCGCCGATGCACCTGGTGCGCGCGGGCGACCCGCGGTGGGCTGAGATTCGCGGGCAACTGACGCGCGGATCATGGCCTTCACGCGCGGTCGAGGAGAACCTGGCGGATCTCCGGGCGCAACTGGCCGCCGTGCGCCTGGGCGTGTCGGGCCTCTTGCTCGCGGCACGCGAAGCCGGAGCGTCGGCGGTGGAGCGCGCGATGGCGCGGCTGCTCGACCGCGCGGCCCATGCGGCGCGCTCGGCCATCGCGCGTGCGCCCCGTGCGCTCGCGGGCGCCGAGGGGAGTGCGGAGCTTGACGACGGGGCGGTCCTGCGCGTGCGTCTTGCCGGCACCAGATCGGGCGACCTGCTCATCGATTTCGCAGGCTCTGCCGGGCTGCACCCGCGCAGCCTGAATGCGCCGGAAGGCGTCATCCACTCGGCGGTCATGTACGTCGTGAGGCTGCTCGCGGGCGCGGTGAACGTGGGCGAGCACGCGGCGCACGCGCTGTCCATCCCGCTCAACGACGGGCTCATGCGCTCGGTGCGGCTCATGGTGCCGAGCGGCATGCTCAGTCCGCCGTGGGAGCAGCTCGGCTCCGACCCTTCACGTCTCCCCGCGGTTGCCGGCGGCAACGTCGAAACCAGCCAGCAGGTTGTGAACCTGCTCGTGCGATTGCTCGGGATCGCGGCGGAGAGCCAGGGCACCATGAACAACCTGCTCTTCGGCGCGGCCGAGCGCGGCACCGGGCCGGAGCGTGCCGCCAGCGGGTACTACGAGACGATCGGCGGCGGCGCGGGCGCTTCAGCCCACGCGCCCGGCGCTTCGGGCGTGCACACCCACATGACCAACACCGCCATCACCGACCCCGAGATCCTCGAGAGTCGTTCGCCGGTGCGGCTTGACCGGTTCGCGATCCGCCGCGGCTCGGGCGGCGCGGGCCGGCACGCCGGCGGTGACGGCCTCGAGCGCCAGATCACGTTCCTCGCGCCGATGAGCGTGTCGCTGCTCACGAGCAATCGACACGCCGGCCCGCGCGGGCTCGAGGGCGGGCTTCCGGGCGCGCCGGGCGAGCAGTCCCTCCGGCGCGCTGGCGGTGTGCTGACGCCGCTGCGGCATGCCGACGCCTTTGACGCGGGTCCGGGCGACCAGCTCACGATCCGCACTCCGGGCGGAGGCGGGTTCGGCCCGCCAGCTCCGAGCGTGCCCTAGGTCGCGCGCGGCGACTGATTCCCCGAGCCTGTGCCCGCCGGCTCGAGGCGACCTTCTCGCGCCGATCCCGCCGGCAAGCGGGGCTGATCGGGCCGCTGAATTTCGACGGCGGTGGGGTAGGCGAACTCGATGCCATGGGCCTTGAAGCGCGTAAGAATCTCGAAGTTGATCGCCTGCTGGATGTCCATGTACACGTTGAAATCGGGCCCCATCACCCAGTAGACGTACTCGAAATCGAGCGAGTAGCCGGCGAAGGTCTTGAAGTGCGAGCGGTCGAAGCGCACGCGCGAGCCCTGCGTCTCGATGCTCTCGCGGATGAACCCGGGGATGAGGCGCAGTTTTTCGATCGGCGTTTCGTAGACCACGTTGAGCGTCACGACGACGCGGCGCTCGAACATGCGCTTGTAGTTCTGGATCCGCGACGTGAGCAGGTCGTTGTTCGAGAAGACCAGTTGTTCGCCCGACAGCGCCCGCACGCGCGTCGTCTTGATCCCGATCCGCTCGACGGTGCCCATCTTGTCGCCGGCGATGATGAAATCGCCGACAAGAAACGGCTTGTCGAGCACGATGGTCAGCGACCCGAAGAGGTCACCCAGCACCGACTGCACCGCCAGCGCGACGGCGATGCCGCCGATGCCCAGCCCGGTGAGCAGCGGCGTGATCTGCATGCCCATGTTGCTCATCGCCAGGAGCACGAGCAGCGTGATGAGCACGAGCATCACCATGAAGCGGATGATGCCCGAGGCCGACTGGATCGAAGGGTCCGGGCGCCCGTCCTCGGTCGGACGAGCCTGCATGAGTGCCGCGAGCACCGCGTCAACCACCAGGCGGCTGGTGATGAGCACCTGCAGCGCGGCGATCACGATCGCGACAAGCTTGACCACCTTCCACGCGAACTCCGGCAGCACGGGCACCGAGAGCCCGGCGAACAGGGCCATCCCCGCGATGAACCACGCGCGCAGATCGCTCAGCACCGCGATCGGCAGCCCCCGCAGCGTGGGCGAGGCGCTCGCGCCGTCCTTCGGCTCACCGCGCTTCACCCGCTCGATGAGCCAGCGCCGCATGATCGGCAGCACCACGAGCACCACCAGCGCGATGACCAGCGCGACGATCCACACGTAAATCGTGTTGCCGAGCACTTCCCGCTCGAGCACCTTCGCCACTTCCGGCGGGAGGAACGATCGGATCGTCCCCGGCGGAGGTGGCGGCGGCGGCGGAAGCGGTCCGGCAGCGGCCGCGCCCGTTGTTGCCCCGCTCTCGGCGTCGCCGGCGCCCCGGGTCTGCGCAATCACTCCAATCAGGCTGTTCAAGTCAAACGCTGGCATTGAGCATGATACCGGCGGCCAACCCCTGCGTCCGGGCGCGCGCGGCGTTCAGGCACCAAAGGACCAATCGCTCAGCGCTCTCCCGGATTGTCGCGCGCCCGCATCGTCACGGGGATCGTGAGTTCTTCGCCGTTGCGAATCACGACCACGTGCACGATGTCGCCCGGGGCGGCGGCGCGAAGCATGCGCATCCACCCGCGGATGTCTTCGATGTCCTCTCCGTTCCAGCGCACGAGCCGATCCCCGGTCTTGATGCCGGCCTCGGCGGCCGACGTGCCCTCGGTCACGTCGCCCACGGGCACGCCCGGCTTGTCGTCCTCGTACGTGCCCGGGCGGATGCCGAATTGCACGCGGAAGGTCGTGCGCGTCTGTCCGGTCGGGTTGTCGCCGCCCAGGTCGCGGGCGCTCGACGGCCCGCGCGCCCGCGTGAAGGTGAGCGGCTCGTGACGCCCCGCGAGCATCGTCGCCAACGCCGTCACCAGACGCACCACGCGCACCGCGCCGGGCGTGTTGATCGTGTGAAACTGATCGCTCGGCATGTGATAATCGGCGTGAAAGCCCGTGAAAAACGCCAGCACCGGCACGCCCGCGGCGTAGAAGCTCGCATGGTCCGAAGGCCCCGCCCCGCCCGGGAGCGTCCCCACCTTGGTGCTGAAGCTGTCCAGAATCGGCTGAATGAGGTTCTTGAATCCCTCCGCCGTCGCCACGCCGCTCACTTCGAGCCCGAGGTCGTCGCGCAGACGCCCGATCATGTCCATGTTGAGCATCGCGTAGATGCTCGACGTCGGCACGGGGCTGTTTCGAGCGAAGAACCGCGAGCCGATGAGCCCGCCCTCCTCGGCCGAGAACGCCACGAAGATGATCGACCGAACCGACGCGCTTTCGGGAAGCTGTTCGTACTGCCGGCTCAGGATCTCGGCGGCCAGCAGCATGCCCGCCGTGCCGGAGGCGTTGTCGTCGGCGCCCGGGTGGAGTTTGCCCTGCCCTTGTGCGTCGCGCGAGCCGAACGCGCCGTACCCGACGTGATCAAAATGCGCCCCGATCACGACGTACTGATCAGCGAGCGCGCCGCGGCCGCGCAGCAGCCCGCCCACGTTGTTCGACATCGTGCGTTCCTGCCGCGTGCCGACGCGCAGGTGGAGCTTCAGATTGGGCAGATGCGAGATCGACCCGCGCTCGTCGGCTGCGCGCGTGAGCGATTCGAGATCGGCCCCCGCGGTTGCCAGCATCTTCGCCGCCGCCGCGATCGACATCTGCACGACCGGGACCTCCTGCACGCGGCCCATGGACCGAGCGGCGGTGCGCAGGTCGTCGAGGCGTTCGAGCCTGGGGTCGTCGGCGCCGGGCGGGCTGATGACGACGATGCCGGCAGCGCCGCGCTGCACCGCGCGACGCAGCTTGCCGGCGAGCCGTGCGTTGTCCGACCAGGCAGGCCCATCGCCCCCGCCCTCCCCGCGCCCGCCGCCCGCTGCGCCCTCGCCCCCGGCCCACTTGCTTTTCCCGTGCTCGTTCTTGGGTTCGAGGCGCAGCACGAGTGCGATCTTCCCATTCAGATCGGCTTCATCCGTGTCCTTGCCGTCGGGCAGCAGATACGTCGAGTAGTCGTCCGGCCCGCGCTCGATCGAATAGCCGACGAACACCGCTTCGCCCGTCGCCTCACCGTCGGTCGATTGCGGCGTCACTACAAAGTCAGTGCCCAGCGCCATCGTCATCGGCTCGCCCGAGCCGACCGTTGCCTGCAGGATCTGATCGGTGAGGACCAGGCGCGAGCCCGCGGGAAAGGGTTGCTCAAAGGCCAGGGCCGCCCCCGCGGGAGAGGGAGACGGCGCGACGACCACCGTGGCCGGGACCGTGCCGGACTCCGCCGATTTCGCTGATCCAGCCGCTTGTTCGTCGCCGGCGTTCTCGGCGACCGGCTCGGTCCTCGGCGAAAAGATCGGTTCCAGCCCCAGCGTGCGGAAGTAGAACGCGCAGTACTCCGCCGCGAGTTCGTTGCCCCGAGAGCCGGGCGCCCGTCCCTCAAAGAATGGGTTCGAGAGCGTCGCGTTGTGATGGAGATAGGTGCGCTCTTCCGGCGAAAGCTCCGCGAACGCCGCGAGCAGTGCCGTGCCCCCGGCACCGGCGCGAGACGGCTCACCTGTCGTCGGCTCGGCGTGACCGTTGCCCTGCTGCGCCGATGCGTTCCAGGCGACGCCCGCGCCGGTCAGGAGGACAAGCGCCAACATGGACAGGCGGCGCGAGACGCGATCGGCAATCTGCATGGGGTAACCCTCGAAATGCGGGAACCAAGAGTAGTCGGCCCGAGCCGGAGCGGATCATCCGAACGCTCGACGCGGCCACCGGGCGAAGGGTCACGCCCCAGCCGCCTGTCCTCCCGGCGCCGCGAGCCTTGGTGTTCATCTTCTCCCGGCGCCGGCCCAGCCGATAACTCAGCGATGACTCTGCTACTCCGCCTGCTCGGAGCGGCCCTGGTCGGCGCCGGACTCGTGCTGGCCATCCTCGGCCTGCGCGCGCACGACTCGATGGCCTCGAGCGTCGCTCGCCTCTTCTCCGGCTCGCCCACAAAAGAGAGCGTGCTGCTGCTCGCCGCGGGCGGCGCGGGCGTGCTTGCCGGCATGGTCATGCTCGTGGCGCCCGGGCTGGCGGGTTCGGGCAAGGCGCGACGCGCTCGACGGCGCTGACCGCACGCGGCACGTGGGCCCTACCCCGGCCCCGCCGCCTCGACCAGGTCAAACCACCCCTTGTCGTTCCGCCGCACGGTCCGCACCGGGTTGCCCGGCTCATGATCAAGCACAAGCGTCCAGCCGCGCTCCGCGGCCTCGCTGAGAAACCAGTGCCGCGAAACGCTGCTCGTGTACGGCTCAACGTCGTAGGCGAGCGAGTACGCCTGTCCGACGTGCCACGCCGTGGGCATGACGTCGGGAGTGAAGACCACGCTTTTCCCGTCGGGCCCGGCAAATCGCACCGCCTGCTGACCCCACGTGTGCCCGGGCACACGGAAGACCCACACGCCCGGATAAACCTCCGTCTCGCGCGCCTCCAGCGGCGCCCGCGGCATGTCGTCTCGATCCGGCGTCGTTCCCGGGGCAAACGGAGGCGGCGAGTCCACCAGCCGCACCCGTTCGCGGATCGGCAGGAGGTGGTCGACAAAGTACGTTCGCGTCATCACCGATCGGTTGGCCAGCGCATCCTCCCACTCGCGTTTCTGGCACACGACCTGCGCGTTGGGAAACGTGAGCTTCACGCCGTGATCACCGCGCGAGCCTGCGAAGCACGACGCCGGGCCGGTCCAGTCGGGGGTCTCGCCGGGCCGGGCCAGTCGCGTGAGCCCGCCGGCGTGATCGAAGTGCAGATGCGAGACGATCGTCGCGTCGATCGAGGCGGGGTCGCAGCCGATTTCGCCGAGCGCGTCGATGACCGACCGCGGTTCAAGCTCAAACAGCTCCCGGCTGCGCGCATCGAGCTTGTCGCCCGTCCCCGCTTCTATCACGATTCGCTTCGGCCCGGGCCTCCCGCCGCCGACCGGCCCCGTGCGCTCCAGGATCAGGCAGTTGTGCTGCACCGGCATGCGCCCGCGCTCGTCCGGCGGGCACGCACGCGACCACACCACCCGCGGAATCAGCCCGAACATCGAGCCCCCGTCGAGCCGGAACGCGCCCGCGCGCAGGAGTTTCCACGAATAGGTCACGGCATCGGCGGCGGGCAGCGGGGAGGACATGAGAGTCCATTATTCCGGCTTGTTCTCCCGCGCGAGCGAACAATCACGCGTGTGCTCCGACTCCAGCCAGCCCGGCGAAATCGAATCGGCGATCGCCCGTGCCGTCGTTCGCCTGCGCGCGGGCGACGTCGTCGCCTTTCCCACCGAGACGGTCTACGGCCTTGGCGCCGATGCCTGGAACGCGGCCGCCGTCGCACGCGTCTTCGCCCTCAAGGGCCGCCCCGCCAGCAACCCGCTCATCGTGCACGTCTCCGGCCCCGACATGGCCCGGCAAGTCGCGTCATCATGGCCCGACTGGGCCGAGACCCTCGCCCGCGCCTTCTGGCCCGGACCGCTCACGCTCGTCCTCCCCGCACGCACCCGATCCGGCGCTGATGCCGCCGCACGCGGCCCGCTTCCGCCTGCCGTCACCGCCGGCGGCCCGACCGTCGCCGTCCGCTCGCCCGATCACCCCGCCGCGCTCGCCCTGCTCTACGCGCTCGGCGGGCCGCTCGTCGGCCCCAGCGCCAACCGCTCCGGACGCGTCTCACCCACCTGTGCCGAGCACGTGCGCGAGTCCTTCGGCGCAGAGGTCGAAGTCGTCGACGGCGGTCCATGCACCGCGGGGATCGAGTCCACCGTGGTGCGCTGGAACGACCGCGACGCCACGCTCGAAATCCTCCGCCCCGGCGTCATCGGCCCCAGCGCCCTGGCCGCGGCACTCGCCATCGAATCCAGTCGTGTGCGACTGATTGCGCCCTCCGCCGCCGCTCCCGCCGCGCTCGCCGAGCCGCTCCAGAGCCCCGGGCAACTTGCCGAGCATTACGCCCCCGCGGCCCCCGCCGTGCTCTTTGATCGGCACGAATGGGGACTGGTCGTCGAGCTCGCCCGCGGCGGACCAATCGCCCTCCTCAGCTTCGGAGACATGCTCGTGGCCGACGCCGCCTCATGCTGGCCGATGCCCGCCTCTGCCGACGAGTACGCGGCGAGCCTTTACGGCACGCTGCGGTCCGCCGACGCCTCGCGCCCGGCGCTCATCGCCATCGAGGCCCCGCCCGCGCCCGACCCACACTGCGGCGGGGAGGCCGAGCTCTGGCACGCCGTCGCGGACCGGCTGTCCCGGGCCGCCCGGCCGCTTTCACGCGTGCGGCGTTCCGCGGAGTAGGCGGACCGATGGTAACCTACGATCCGCGAGATGGATCGCGACGGGGCCAACCTGCGCCTCACCGTGTGGCCCACGGTCGTCAGCCTGCTCCTCCACGGTGCGATGGGGTACGTCGGCCTGAAGATCGTGCCGAGCGACGCCGCCCTCCCCAGCCTCGGTGCCGGCGACCCGTGGCGGTCGGACTCGGGAGCGATGACCTGGCTTGAGACGGCGCCCCCGCCGCCTCCTCCGCCTGAGTCTCCTCCGCCGGCTCCACGCGCCGAACCCGAGGTCGAGCCCGTTCCGCCGGAAAAGAAGGAAATCCGCGTCGGCGAGTCCGGCGGCAACCCCGAAAGCGATTCGATTCTCTCTTCCCCGCAGGAGGAAGAGCACGCCGCCAAACTCTCGAGGGTCGAGCAGCCAGCGCTGACCAATCAGCCCGGCGGCGGTGGTGGAGGTGGAGGTGGTGGCGGTGGGGGGTCTGCCGCCGGCAGCACAAAGCCAGCGCCATCCGCCCCATCCGCGCCGAGTGCTCCGGGCGCACCGAGCAAGTCTCCCCCTGACCGATCGAGCGACGCTCGACAACCCGATTCGGCGCCTTCTCGACCCGGGCCCGCGCCAGACCCGGCCCTGCCGAAGCTGCCGCCGGAGTTGCAGCCGACGCCCGCGCCGAAGGAGTCGCCGCCGCGCGAGGCCATGCCGAGCGAATCGACCAGAGCCGTCGAGCCGCCCCCCGCCGTCGGCAAGCCCGACGAGCCGACGCGCACGGATGGAAAGCCGGGCCTTCCCGCCCCCGCGCCGGCCCCCGCGCCTCCCACGGCCACTGGTTCAGGCGTCGAAGCCATGCCCGCACCCGATGGAACAGCGCCCACGCCCGCTCCCGCAGCCGAAGCGCCGGTCATCACGCCGCGCGAGGGCGATCAGCCGCGCACGGGGCAGGCCGAGCGCTCGCCGGGCGACGCCCAACGCCCCGCGGATGAGGTGCCCGAAGGTGTGCCCCGACGCGGCGAAGAGGGCGAAGACCTGCGAGCCGTGATCGAAGACCTCCTGCGCGATCCGCGTGCCGAGATCGGACCGACGCCCATGGCTCCCGCCCTGACCATCCCGATTCCAAGCGTGACGCCGCCGGTGATCCCGTTGGCCCCATCCGCGACCTCCACCGCGACGCCTCCGCCCGCGCCGGCTGCGCCGGATGCCGCAGGCGCGTCCGGCACGCCGCGACCCGCCGAGCCCGGGTCGGGCCTCACGGGCGATCCCAGGCTCGACGACATTGCGTGGCTCTCGGAGAAGGTCTCCGACGCGACTTCCAAGCGCCGCTCGGCGCAGTACCGAGACGGGCGCGTGACCGCCGGCGACGGCATCGAACTGGTCGTGACCCGGCGTCCTGAGTCCACCACCTTCACGCGCCTCCGCGGCGCCCAGCGCAACCCGACGTTCGACATCGTCTTCACGCGCTCCGGCGTCGTCAAGGACGTGATCCGCGTGCGCACCTCCGGCAACGGCGCTCTCGACGAAGACATCAGCAACGCCATTCACTTCTGGCGCGCCCGCGGGCCGGAGCTTGCCGAGCTGGGCGATCGCGCCGACGCCACGCTCACGGTGCGCCTGACGGTGCTGCTGCTCTCAGACTGAGAATCGCGAAGTCCGGCGTTCAGGCCGAGCGCGGGCGAAAGGCCCGGTCGAGGGAGAGCAGCCCGCCGCCGACGCGCACGAGCACGATCGACGCGATCAGGATGATCGTGTTCCGCACGAGGTGGCAGGCGCCGATCTGCGCGCCGCAGAAGAGCTTGATCGACCCGAAGCACGGGCAGTCGGCCTCGATCCCGCGGATGAGGAGCGAGGCGATCCCGCCGATGAAGCCGATCATCATGAGCCCGATGAGCAGCGCCGCCGAGCGCGTCCACAGGCCCACGAGCACGAGCGCCCCGGCGATGAACTCCGTCCACGGAATCACGCCTGAAAGGGCGCGCATCATGTCTTCGGAGATCCCCATCTTGAACGCCTTGATGGCGAAGTAGAAGTCGAGGCTGTCGCGCACGGGTCCGGGCAGCACGCCGTCGAGAGCCCGGATGCCCAGCTTCATCCACCCGCTGAACATCATGAGCCCGCCGAGCCCGAGCCGAAGCGGGAGCGCCAGCGGCGAAAGCACCGACGTTCGCGGGGCGCACGTCGCGGGGGCTGACGAAGTCGAAACCGGATGGGCGTCGTGTTCGCTCATGTGAAGGGTGATTGCTGGAAACAGGCTACTTCTCGACCGGCTGGCCCGCCTTCTCCCACGCCGGGAAGCCTTCGTGGAAGATGAGGGTGGTTCCGAAGCCGAGTTCATTGAGGCGCAGCGCGGTGAGCTTCGACGCGTCGCAGTCGCCGCCGCCGCAGTAGATCACGATGGTGGCGTCGCGCGAGAGCATGTCGACCTCGGGGGGGATCGTGCCGCCGAACTTGGTCGGGGGGAGACAGACTGCCGCGGGGATGCGGCCCTTGACGAAGTCCTCCGGGTTGCGCGCGTCGACGAAGCGCACGTCGCCGGCGGTCATCATGCGCCCGAAGAGTTCGATCGTCTGCGCCAGCGTGATCATGTTCGGATCGAGCGCGGGCGGTGCGACCGGCCGAGGACCGCCCGCGGCGGGACGGGCCGCACCCGGAGCCGACGCGCCGGACTTCGGCTTGGCCGCGGGCGCGGCGGGCGTCGTGGGGTCGGCTTCGCCCGGGTTCGCGGCTCCCGCGGGCGTGTTGACCACGGGGCTCGCCTTCGGCGCGGCGATCTCCAGGTTCTTCTTGCGCACCACGAACACGTCCGCCATGCCGATCGCCGACGCGATGACCGTGACAATCACCGCCTTGGAGGCGACGCACATCCATCCGGTCGCGCACGATGTTCCGCAGCAGCTAGCGCTTCGCACCGGTCACCATCCCTTGCAGAAGGATTTCGATCCGGGGCTGATCGGGCACGTCGGTCAGGACGATCAGCCGTCCGGTCGCGTTGCCCGACGTCGGCAGCGAGCCGGCGATCTGGATCGCATAGCCCGTCACTTCGCCGGGGTTGCCCGTGGTGTCCTTGACGGCGTAATCGAGCGCCACGCCGAAGCCGGGCGGGAGACCCTCGGTGTGCATCCCGAGGATTTTGAAGGGCACGGCCGTGCGATGGTCGAGGCGCACCTCGCGATGGAACGATGAGCCGGCTTCGCCGAGGATGAACACCTTGTCGGGCACCGTGCGCACGTCGCCGACGACCATGGCGTTGATGGGCACGCTGTGGGTCGGCCGGTGGGGGTCGGAGGTGTGAAAGGCCAGGGCCGTCGAGTATTGACCGACCGGCATGCCCGCGCGGAGTTCGACATCGAAGCGGACGCTCGTCACGGTGGTCGCGGCGCCCTCGGTAGCGCCCTCTTCCGTCGCCTCCGTGCGCTCGACGCGGGTGATCGTGAACGGCGCGCTGGGGTTGGCCATGGTGACGCTCGACACATCGAAGCCCGGCTCGCGCCCGACAATGGTGATCGACTGCTTGGCCGGCGCGCCCTTGCGCACCTCCCCAAGGCTCATTGCCTTGGGGTCGCTGGAAACGCGCGGACGCGTGTCCACGAGGAACCCGATCTTGACATTGGGGAAGTTGGCCCCCTCCAGCGTCACATCGACATCCTTGAACTCAAGGCCCTCGCGATTCTTCGGGTCGTATGAGGCCTTGATCTCGCCCGCCTCACCCGGCTCGTAGATGTTCTTCGCCAGGTTCGCCACCGTGCACCCGCACGCCGGCTTGGCCTGCTTGATGGTCACCGTCTGGCCCGAGGTGTTCCGGAACGAGAAGGTGATGTCGATCTTCCCGTCGTCGCTCACGACCCCGATGTTCTGCACGGGCTGGTCGAACGCGAGAGGCACCGTGTCCTTGCCCTGCGTGACGTACCCGGCCTCCCAGCGCGCCTTGAGCTCGTCGTACCGGTTCTGGGAGGCGGTCCGGGCCGCTCGCGCCTTGTTGGCCTTTGACAACGCCACGTTCGGATCAAACGGCGGCTTGTCGATCGGACGAAGCACCGGCGTCTTGGGCGGCGTCTGCGCCAGCCCCGGGCCGGCGAGCACGATCAACCCGACCGACGCGACGATTGCAAGACGTGTGCGCATGGCGGCTCCGAAGATTCATACGGCGGACACGGGACCAGAGCTCGAAACCGGATCGACTTCACTGCTGCGGCGCGACAATCTGCACGTTCCCCTGCAGGGGAATCTCGATCGTCGCCTGCTCCTCGACGCTCGTCCGCAGGACAAACTTGCCGGTGAGCACGCCGCTCGCCGGCGGAATGACGCCCGACAGCTTGATCATGTACCCGCTGTTGGCCCCGGCGCTCCCCTGCGTCGGCACGATGTCGAAGACCACGTTCAGGTTCTTGGGCACGTCGACCGACTCGACGCCGGTGATCCAGAACGACTCGCCTCGGCGATGATCGATGCGGAGTTCGCGGACCCAGGGCACGTCGGGCTGGTTGCCCACGACCCAGACCCGATCGGGCGTGATTCGCAGGTCGCCCACGACCGAAGCCTGAGCCTGCACCGTCACGTTCGGGCGCTTGCCGTCGTTGGTCGAGAACGCGACCGCCGTGCGGTACGTGTTGATCGGCAGCGACGGCGAAAGGTCGATCTGGTAGCGCACTTCGCTCAGGATCGCGCCGGAGGGGTCGGTGACCTCGGTCCGATCAAGGCGCTTGATGCTGAAGCTGCCTGACGAGTCGGTCAGTCGCGCATCGGTGACGTCGAACCCCGGTTCGCGCCCGATGACCTTGACGATCTGCGAGCGGCCCTCGCCGCGACGAACCTCGCCCATGAACACGTTCACCGGATCAATCTTCACCCGCGCAAGCGTCTCGACCTGGAACGTGAGCTCGACCCGCGGCGACGCGGCAAAGTCGGTGTCGACGTAGACGTGCTTCACTTCCTTCCCGTGGCGGTTGGCCGGGTTGAACGTCGCGACGACCTCGCCCGACTCGCCCGGCAGGTAGGTGTCCTTGGCGGGCTTCTGCGGGACCGTGCACCCGCACGAGCCCGACATGTTGGTGATCTTCACCGGCCGGTCGGAGGTGTTCTTGAAGGTGAACGTCACCGGCACCGGCGCGTCGTCGGTCACCCGGCCCAGATCGCGCACCGGCTCGTCAAACGTGAGCGCCGGCTTGACCCCGGGCACCCCCACCGGGCCCTGGCCCAGCGCCGCCTTGGCGCGTGCCGCCTCCATCTCCTGTGCCGCGATCTGCTCCTGCTGCTTGGCTTTCTCCGCGGCGAGGCGCGCGGCCTCGGCTTCTTTCAGCTCCTGCTCGCTCTGCGGCTGAGCGCTCAACGGACCCGCACACAGGGCGGCCGCCAGCAGGGCCAGGACAGTGCGGGAAGCAGGGGGGGGGAATCGGTTCATGGCGTGCTCCGGGACGGTGTGACGAGTATTTCAGATCGCGGGCCGGGCTGTCACCCGCTTCTGGCCCTCTGGCCATCGGCTCTTGGGCCCGAGAACTCGAGCCTCAGACTTTAGGAGTCGGCAGCCCCGCAAGCGGGGCGGAAGGCGGGTGACGCGGGTTTGTTCGCACCAGATCCGCAAGCGCTCGCCGCGCACCCGTCGCGCGGCGTGCCGACGGGCTACAATGCCTTCCGACCGAGCCCCTGTTCGGCGGGCGGGAGCGATTGGCATGACGGTGACCGCGAAGCTGTTGAAGCTGTTCCGGGTTGATCAGCAACTCCGGGGCCTTCGAACCAGGTTGGACGCCGCTGAGCGGTTCCTCAAAGTTCAAAGCGGGCAGCTTGCCGAGCTCGAGGCGAAGTCCGAGTCGCTTTCGACGCAGGTTCGCAGCGCCAAGGCCGCGATCGGGACCGATGAATCCGAGACCGCCGCGATCGATGCCCGCATGGCCACCCTTCGCGAGCAGATGAACTCGGCCCGGACCAACAAGGAATACTCCGCGTTCCTGACCGAGCTCAACACCCTCAAGGGCCAGAAGGACGCCATCGAGAAGCGCGAACTCGAGCAGATGGAGCGCCTGCAGGGCCTCGAAAAGCAGCTCGCCGAACTGACCGCCCAGCGGGAGGAACGCGTCAAGGTCGTCGAGAAGGCCCGGACCGACCGCGGCGAGCGCGAGTCGGAGATCAAGGGCCGGCTCGAAGAGCTCGCCCAGGAACGAACCGTCTGCGCAGGAGACGTCCCCAGCGATGCGCTCAAGGTCTTCGAAGACCTCGTTCGGGCCCGCGGCGACGAGGCCATGGCGCCGGTCGAGGTGCTCGACCGCCGCGCTCACGAGTACACCTGCGGCGCCTGCCAGATGACCCTGCCCGTCGAAACGCTCAACCACATCGTCAAGGGCACGCTCGTCCGCTGCGCCAACTGCCAGTGCATCCTCTTCTCCGCCGAGGTGCTTGATCTTCACAAGAAGACCGCACCCCGCGGCAAAAAGGCCAAGGAAGCCCAGCAGGAAGTCTGATCCGCGCGGACTCCAACGCCCGTGCGATCTACCATCACCTTCGATGGCGCCGGCAATCTCATGAGAGGCTTCTGGATCATCGTGGCATGTCTGGCCGCGATCGCGGCGGCGATGCTCGCGTTCTCGCGCACCGGCACCCGCGCCGCCCCCGCGACACCCGTTGACCGGGTCGATTCCACACCCGCGGATGTGCGACCGCCCGTCTCGCCGCCCGCAGCACCGACGCCCGCACCGGCTGAGTCCGCCGCGTCGACTCTTCCGTCCGCGCCCGAAGCGCCTCCGCCGGCGACCGGGGGTGATCCGCTCGCAGAGCTCGCGGCGACCGCCACCAAGCCTGTGACCGATGCCGCGAGTTCACCCGACGCGAGCGCCTCCGCGCCAGCGCGCTCGGCAACGGCGCCCGCGTCCAACGCTCCATCCACGACCTCGGCAGGCACTCGCCCCTTCGCTTTCCCCGCCGACGAAGCCTTTCCGGCTGACACGGTCGTTCCTTCGACCGCGCTCGAACGCGCCGACGGGACGCTCCTGCTCGATGATCGCTTCGTGGTGAAGGGCAAGGGCACCAAGGACGACCCCTACCGCGTCACGTGGGAGCTTCTCGAATCCGCCCAGGACGTCTACAAGCCCCGCCTCGGGCAGAAGCGCCTTCCCCAGCGCGTCACGTTCCTCAACGGCAAGTACGTCCGTCTCACGGGCTTTGTCGCCTTCCCCATCACCAGCGGCAACCCGCGCGAATGCCTCGTCATGCTCAACCAGTGGGACGGGTGCTGCATCGGCGTTCCACCCACCGCCTACGACGCGGTCGAGGTCAAGCTCATCAAGCCCGCGACCGGGAACGATCGCCTCGCGGTCCACGGAACGCTCGAGGGCCGGTTCCGCGTTGATGCCTACGAAGAGGGCGGCTGGCTGCTGGGGCTCTATCTCATGGACGACGCCGTGCTCAAGCCCGACCTGTAGCGCCGCGGCTTCACCTACGATCGCCCGTGCAGGCCCGCGAACCCCAACCGGCGAATCACATCTTCGAGTTCACGCCCGAGACGCTCGGCGCGTGGCTGGTCGCGCGCGGCTCGCAGAAGTTCCGCGCCGCTCAGGTCCTTGATTGGGTCTATCAAAAAGGCGTCGTCGATCCCGCGGCGATGTCCAATCTCTCCAAGCGCGATCGCGACCTGCTCGCCGATCCGCACGAAGGGCTCACGTTTCTGAGCGGCGACCTGCGCGCCCACCAGCGCGCCAGCGACGGCACCCAGAAGCTGCTCATCGAGTGGCGGCCAGGTCGAGCGGCTGCGCCGGAAGCCGCGACCACTCTCCCCGCCGATCTTCCCCTCGCCGTGCTCGATCCGGCCCACGCAGGCGTGCGAG
Source organism: Phycisphaerales bacterium (assembly GCA_050182995.1). Taxonomy (GTDB): domain Bacteria; phylum Planctomycetota; class Phycisphaerae; order Phycisphaerales; family UBA1924; genus JAEUIX01. The sequence continues at coordinate 479,324 of JBFXBS010000002.1, forward strand.
CCGCCGCGACGTCCGAGTGCGTGATGATCCCGGTGCAGCCCGACGGCGGGCCGGCGCGGCGCACCGCGTGCATTTCATCGCAGATCGGTTGCCCTGTCGGGTGTCGCTTCTGCGCGTCGGGCATCGGGGGCCTTGAGCACAACCTCAGCGCGGGCCGGATCGTCGAACAGGTCTGGCGCCTGGGGCAACTGCACACCCTGGAGACGCCGGCGAAGGGCGAGGCGCAGGTCGGTGCCGCCCTGTCGCGCCGCGAAACCCGCGTCACCAACGTCGTGTTCATGGGCATGGGCGAGCCGCTCGCCAACCTCGGGAACGTCATTCCCGCGATCCGCACGATCAACTCGCTGTGGGCGCTGGGCATCTCGGCGCGCAAGGTCACCGTGTCGACCGTCGGCCTGCCGCAGGCCATCGAGCGTCTTGCCGCCGAGCTTGACCTGCCCGTGACGCTCGCCCTCTCGCTCCACGCGCCGACGGACCAGTTGCGGCGAGAGCTCATTCCCTGGGCCGAGTACACCACCATCCGCGACCTGCTCGACGCCTGCCAGAAGTGGTTCGAGAAAACCGGGCGCGAGATCACGCTCGAGTACACGCTCCTCCGCGGCGTCAACGACCAGCGCGAGCACGCCGAGGAGCTCGCGCGCCTCGCCCGCACGCTGCGCGCCAACGTCAATCTCATCCGCTACAACGAGGTGACGGGCATGCCCTTCCAGCGCCCGGCCGATGACGCCGTGCTCGCGTTCCAGGGTGTGCTTCGCGCCCGAAACGTGAACGCGCACATCCGCGCGAGCCGCGGGCGCGACATCGCCGCGGCTTGCGGGCAGTTGCGCCACGAATCGCGCTCCGAGCGCCTCGCGTCTTCGGGCACCTGAAGCGCTCCACCCGGCACGAGCCCCCGCGTGAACACGTCAGCGACGCCTGCCTTTGTCCCGTTCAGCCCGACCCACGCGTGGGCCGTGGTCGCCTTCGCCGCGTGCACGATCGCCCTCGTCCTCTACGCCCGCCCGCGCCGCGGCAGCACCGCTGTGCGCCGCGTCGAGATCGCCCTCGGATCATTCAATCTCGTCTGCTGGGTGCTCATCGCCGCGTGGTGGCTCCGACCGTCGAACTTCACCTGGCAGGTGGCGCTTCCGCTCCAGGTCTGCGACCTTGCGGCGCTCCTGGCGCCCATCACGATGCTCTGGCCGCGACGCCTCTTCTCCACGCTGCTTTTCTTCTGGGGCTTCGGCCTCTCGAGCCAGGCGTTCGCCACGCCCACGCTTGCCCAGGGGCCCGGCGACCTCTATTTCTGGATCTTCTGGTATCAGCACGCCGCGATCGTCGGCGGCGCGGTCTATGAAGTCGCCGTCCGCGGCTACCGGCCCGGCTGGCGCGATTACTGGATCGCCATCGGCATCAGCTACGCCTATCTCGCGATGGCCCTGTCCGTGAACGCCGCGCTCGGGTCAAACTACGGCTACGTCGGGCGCGATCGCCCCGGCGTGCCCACGGCGCTCGACCTCCTCGGCCCCTGGCCGATGCGCGTCGTGTGGATCGTTCTGATCGTGCACGTCGCGTTTGCCGCGCTCACGCTCCCCGCGTGGTGGCTCGCGCGACGCCGCCCCAACGCGACTCCCGCGATTTCCGCTCACGGCCCCCAGTCGCCGGCGTAGCGCGTCGAGCACGCCCCGGCATCGCGCCCGGCGATCTCAAAGAGCCGCTTGGCGATCTGCCGCAGGTGCAGCGCGTCATGGGCTGCCCACGACGCGAGCAGATCGCCCGCGCGGATCGGCCCGAACTTCGGATGCGCGTGCGCGACTGACCAATCCGTCTTCGCGGGCCCGCCCGGCAGGGCTCTGAGCCACGCAATGCTCGCCGCCCGCTCGCGGGCAAACTCCGCCGTCATCGTGCCAAGGTCCCGAGCGGAGTACCCGCGCGTGCGCGCCCACCCTTCCGGATCAATCGGCGGCCACGCGGCTGCGCGGTCTTCAAGCGTCAGTCGCACGCGCATGCGAAAATCGTCGCGCTCTTCGTCGACAAGGTGGCAGACGATCTCCAGGATCGACCACGCCCCCGAGGCCGGTTTCCAACCAGCTTCCTCGGGCGTGACAGCGCCGACGGCAGCGCCAAGCGCCTCCGGAAACGCCGCCAGCCGCCGGATGATCGCTTCGCTCTCCATCCGCTTCTCCGCGCCAGCACTCATGCCGCACACCGCGCTCTCAGCCCGGATACGTGGACCCCGTCTTCTCGGTTTCCCACACCGTGACTTCGCGCAGGCGCGCTCGGCCCGCGGTGCCCGTTGCCCCACCCGCTCCACCGCCTGCCCCCGCGATGGCCGGCGCCAGCAGCTCATACGCCACCCGCGCGATGTTCTCGACCGACGGGTTCAGCCCCGACGGGCCAAACTCCGGCACATCGATGTTCAGGTGCTTGTGGTCGAAGCGGTCGATGACGCGCTCGCCGGCGATCCGCTCGATCTCCGCGAGCGAAAGCCCCGTTGCGCCCGATGGGCCGACTTCACTCTCAACGCACAGCTCGACGATGTAGTTGTGCCCGTGCCCGCTCGGATGGTTGCACTTGCCATACAGCCGGCGGTTCTCGTCGTCCGAGAGCGCCGGGTTGTGCAGCCGGTGCGACGCGGCGAACTCGAATCGCTGGCGAACGAGCACGATCGTGGGGGCGTCCTTGGCCATCTCGAGGGAATGGTACGGTGACAGCCGCCACCGCAGGCTCGCGACGCACCCGCGCAGCGCGGCATCGACCGGCCCGAAAATCTCGCCGAGCAACCTCGCCGGCTCGACCGGTCCGCGCCCCGCCACCACCGCCCGCGCGATATGCGGAATCGCATGCGCCCGCACCGAGGCGTCCACGTCCTTGATGTTGATCAGATACCCCGAGACCGGGTCGATCGGTCCGCGACAGGTGACATCGAGCTCATAGTGCGCCCCGAGCCCGCGGATCGAGGGCACGCCGGCGTACCCGTTGGGGCCGCGTACGGCGTCGTCCTCACCCGCCCCGCGCAGCCCGTTCGGATTGATCGCAAATCGCACAGTTCGACAGAGCCTGAACATCTCGCGCACGATAGGCCAAAGTCGGCGCGCCCGATGGACCGATGTGCTAGTGTTGTCGCTCGCGCGCCGTGCGAAGCGGCGCGCCCGCCGCCTGGGTGCTTTCATGACCACCGCACCGGAATTCGAGGGCTCATCGCGACCGTGGTCACGCCGGGCTGTTCTCGGCGCCGGCGCCGCCTGCACGCTCGTGTACCTCGGCGGGTGTGCTTCGAGTTCGCGGACCTCCGCCGCCCTGCCCGGGCCCGTCGCGCAGGGAATCGACCCGCCGCCGACGGCTCTTCCGCCGCCGACGCCCGCGCCGGTTTCCGCCGCGCTCGAGGGCCTGGACGTTCGACCGCGATCGGCGTGGACGAGCGCGGGCGTCGCTCGACCGCTGAACATCAAGCCCATGCGCGGGATCGAGCGCATCACCGTCCACCACGACGGCATGAACGCCTTCACCTCGACCAGTGACGCCGACGCCGCCCGCCGGCTCGAGAACATCCGCCGCGCGCACCTCGGTCGCGTCAGCCGCGCTGGCGAGCCGTGGGCCGATATCGGATATCACTACGCGGTCGATCCGAGCGGCCGCGTATGGGAGGCGCGCTCACTCGATTACCAGGGCGCGCACGTTGACGGGAAGAACGAGCACAATATCGGGATCGTCATGCTCGGGAACTACGACAAGCAGGCGCCCAATCGCGCGCAGGAGGCGGCTCTCGAAGCGATCGTCGCCGCCCAGATGCGCCGGCACCGCATTCCCCTCGCGCGCGTCTTCACCCACCAGGAACTCGACCGCACCGCCTGCCCCGGTTCGACGCTCCAGCGCCTCATGCTCTCGGCGCGCTCCGCCGGCGGCGTCCTCGCCCGCGCCTGACTCCCCCGCTCCGATCACGCCGGGGCGATAGACTGCCCCATGTCCGGCGAGCCTCCCAGCACGCGCGATCCGCCGCCGTTCGAGCAACTCCAATCGCACGCTCTCCGCATCATGCAGGGCGTTCTCGGCGCCTGCGATCCGGTGGCCCTGCTCAAGCCCCATTGGCCCTCGCTGCCGCCCGGGCCGGTCCACCTGATCGCGTTCGGCAAGGCTTCGCGGCGGATGTGCGCCGCGGCGGGCGCGGCCCTCGGCGACCGCATCCGCTTCGGCATCTGCGTCAGCAGCGAGGATCAACTTGCGCGCCCTGAGGGCTTCCCGAGCACGGTCGGCATCATGCGCGCCGACCACCCTCTTCCCACGCTCGACAACCTCGAAGCCGCCGAGGCCGTGCGCTTCGCCGTCAGCGAGTTCAGCGACGCCGGGCGGCGCGGCGAGCGGGCCACGCTCCTGGCCCTTGTCTCGGGGGGGGGCTCGGCGCACCTGGCCCTCCCCGCCGACGGCCTCGGACTCGACGACCTTCGAAGCCTGATCGGCGCCCTGCTCACCGCCGGCGCCACCATCGAGCAGATGAACTGCATCCGCAAGCACGTCGAGAAGCTCAAGGGCGGCCGCCTGGGCGTGCTCGCGACGGCGGGAGGAGGCGCCAAGGGCCCTGCCGACGTACGCGTGTTCGTGCTCTCCGACGTCATCGGCGACGCGCCCGACGTGATCGCCTCGGGCCCGTTTGCGCCCGACCCGACGACCTTCCGCGAAGCGTTTGCGACCCTTCGCGCGCTCCGCCTTGAAGACCGCCTCCCACGCATCGCCGACTTTCTCGAACGCGGACGCGACGGCTCGCTTCCCGAAACGCCCAAGCCGGGCGACCCGCGACTCGCGTCGGTCCAGCACGCGATCGTCGGCAGCAACCGGCACGCCCTCGCCGCTGCCGCCGCCGAGGCCGAACGGCTCGGCTTCCGCGTCGCGCGCTGCGAATCCGCCGTCGTGGAAAGCCCGGGCGTCTTCCGGGACGGGCTGAGCGGCGCCGCGCGTGACGCCGGCGCGGCCCTCGCCCGCGCGCTGCTGGATCTTCGCCGAGACGGTGCGCGCGGGTCGGCGATCATCCTCGGGGGCGAAACCACCGTCGAGGTCCGCGGACGCGGCATCGGCGGACGCAACCAGGAACTCGCCCTCGCCGCCGCGCTCGCCTTCGCCGGCACGCCCGGCGTCGCCGTGATGACCCTCGGGACCGACGGAATCGACGGCCCCACCGACGCCGCGGGCGCCATGGTGACGGGCGAAACGATCCCCGAGGCCACCCGGCGCGGGCTCGACCCGGCCGGCGCGCTCGAGCGGAACGACTCGTACACGGTCTTGAGCAAGCTGGCCGACACGCCGCACACAACTGTGTTCAAGCCCGGCGCGACCGGCACAAATCTGTGCGACGTCGCCGTCGGCTTGGTCTACTGACCAGGGTCCTCAGGTAACTCCTCAGGATTCCCTTGCAGACACCGAGCGAATCGGGAGACTCGCGATCAAGATTGTCGCTGTCCGCGGACCCAACGTGGCGCCGGCACCGGCGGGTGGACCGCCAACCGCCGCGAAGCCCAGATCGCCGCCGCCGATGCGAAAGATCAGAAGGCTTCCTGGCGCTCGATGGATCGATGAACGCGTTCCCGTCGCGGCGTCACAGCCCCAGTCGCGCCCGCTTGGCTTCCCACTCCGCCTGCTCGCGCTTGTTCTCGCTCACGGTCATGGGCTGGAGCGTCGGCGCCTCGCCGCCGGCGCCGCGAGCCGCACCCATCCGCCGGATCGCCTCGATCTCCAGCCGCGTGAGCCGCATCGACTCGAGCTCGTAATCGCGCCACGCCTCGATGGTGATCGGGACGATGGGCGCGATGAGGTCGTGCATGGCGGTCGCGTACGTGCGGATCTCCTCCTGCGCGTGCGCGTCCATCCGCAGCGACAGGAACCGGAGCAGGTTGTGCAGGTCGCACTTCCAGTACCACTCGGTGTACAGGCTCACGGGCAGGCCGATCCGCGCCAGCTCGCGCGTCACGCCCTTCTCCGCAAGCGCGAGATACTCGGCGTAGAGCGCCTCGGTCTTGTCGAGGAACGCCAGGAACGCCTCGGCCGTGCGCGCCTCGCCCGGATCGGCGTCGGGGCTGGTCACGAAGCGCTCTTCGCCGCCCTGCCGGTTGCTCGATGACTGCTTGCGGACGTTGTCGAGCGTGGGCCGGTAGAAGCGGTCGGGCATGATCGAGTAGCGCCCGCTGTATTCGTTCACGCTCGCGGTGCGATGCCGGATCCACTGCCGGGCCACGAAGATGGGCATGGCCATGTGGAACTTGAACTCGACCATCTCGAAGGGCGTGGTGTGCCGGTGGCGCAGGAGATAGCGCACCAGCCCGCGGTCCTCGCTGGTTTTCTTGGTCCCCTGCCCGTAGCTCACGCGCGCCGCCTGCACGATCGCCGCGTCGGCGGTGGTCCCCTCGGGGATGAGCCGCGGCATGACGTCGATGAGCGCCACGAAGCCGTGGTCGTAGCAGTCGATCTGCCGGCGCGACTGCCCGTCCATCACGTCAATGAGCCGCGCGGGCGCTTCCGCGGCTGGGGGAACCCGCACCTGGATCGGCGTGCGCCCGGCGATGTTGCTCGGCGTGGTCATCGGCGGGGAGCGTAGGGGCGGCCCCGCGTCGGCGACCTCCTACCGCACGGCTTTCTTCAGCGCCTCGACCTTGTCGAGCTTTTCCCACGAGAAGAAGTCGAGCTTGGGCCCGCGCTGGGTGCGCTTCACGGGGTCGGTGTACTGCCCCTCGTAGTGGGCGCGGCCGAAGTGCCCGTGCCGGGCGGTGGGGGCGTAGATCGGCGCCCGCAGCTTGAGCGTTTCGATGATCCCGCGCGGGGTGAGCGTGAACACCTCGCGGACGGCCTTGCTGATCTTGTCCTCATCCACCCGGGCGGTCCCGAAGCAGTCGACATAGACGCTCGTGGGCTCGGCGACGCCGATGGCGTAGGAGAGCTGGATCTCGCAGCGGTCGGCGAGGCCGGCGGCGACGACGTTCTTGGCGATGTACCGCGCCATGTACGCCGCGGAGCGATCGACCTTGGTGGGGTCCTTGCCGCTGAAGGCGCCGCCGCCGTGGCGGCCCATGCCGCCGTAGGTGTCGACGATGATCTTGCGCCCGGTGAGGCCGGTGTCGCCGTGGGGCCCGCCGATCTCGAAGCGGCCGGTGGGGTTGACGTGCACGGTGATCCCCGGGTTCCACCAGTTCTTGAGCACGGGCTTGAGGACGTGCTCGGTGATCTGCTTCTTGAGTTCGGCCTGGCGGTCGTTCCAGGTGGCGTCGTGCTGGGTGGAGAGCACGACGGTGTCGACGCGCTTGGGCTTCCCCCCCGGGGGCCCGTCATACTCGACGGTGACCTGGCTCTTGGCGTCGGGGCGGAGACCGGGGACGAGGCTCTCGCGGCGGACGTGGGCCTGCTGCTCGACGAGGCGGTGGGCGAGCTGCACGGGCAGGGGCATGAACTCGGGGGTCTCGCTGGTGGCGAAGCCGAACATCATGCCCTGGTCGCCGGCGCCCTCGCGGTCGACGCCCATGGCGATGTCGTTGGACTGCTTGTTGAGGGCGACCATGACCCCGCACGAGTCGGCGTCGAAGCGCATGTCGCCGGAGGTGTAGCCGATCTCGCGGATGGTCTCGCGGACCAGGTCGGGAATGGAGACGTAGGTGTTGGTGGTGATCTCGCCGGCGACGACGACCAGCCCGGTGCAGCAGAGCGTCTCGCACGCCACGCGGCTGAAGGGATCATCGGCGAGCATGGCGTCGAGCACGGCGTCGGAGATCTGGTCCGAGACCTTGTCGGGGTGGCCCATCGAGACGGATTCAGAGGTGAAGAGTCGCTGCGACATGGTGGGGTGGTGGGGTGAGTGGGGGGAGGGGGAGGGGGGGGGGGGGTGGGGGACGGAAGGGCCAAGGATAGGAGGGGCGGGGAAATGGCAAAGGGCAAAGTGAACGGGCGGCGCTCTGCCCCCTCTCCCGGCTCGGCGGGAGAGGGTGGGGAGAGGGCTACCGGCTCTACCACCGGCTGCTCCATTCAAACGTGACCGTCCTCAGAGCCGAACGACAACGGCCGGAGAAGAACCAGGGGAACGAAAAGAAGGAGGAAGTGAAGAAGAGGTAGATGGTGTAGCCCTCACCCTGCCTCTCCCGCCGAGCCGGGAGAGGGGGCAGGAATACTGCCCTCACGCGCACGCAAGTCCCCCCCTCCCGCCGGCCGCCCCGGCCTTCCTGATACGCTGCCGCGATGCCCGCGCCCGACTCGGCTCGCCGACCCATCCGCGACACGGTCCGTCCGTCGTGGCGCGTGGCGGATCGCGCCCGCGAACTCCGCCGCGATGCGTCCATGCCCGAGCGCGTCTTCTGGAACCGCATCCGTGATCTGCGGCGGCTGGGGTTCCCGTTCCGCCGGCAGCACCCCCTCGGGCCGTACGTCGCCGACTTCTATTGCCACCGCGCGGCGCTGGTGGTCGAACTCGACGGCCAATCGCACCGCGAGCGCCGCGACCGCGACGCGCGACGAGATGTGTGGATGCGCGCCGCCGGCATCGACGTTGTCCGCGTGAGCGTTTCGCACTTCACCCGCGAGGAGGACGCGGTGATTCACGCCGTGCTGCTTCGGTGCCGCGACCGTGCGGCCGCGATCGACGCTGACACGCGATCGTGAAGAACGGGGAAGGAGGAGGATGGGGAGGAGACGGCGCAGGAGAAGGAGATGGTCCGGCTGTGGGTTACTCGACCGCAGTATTGCCGGGCGTCGCGGCCCAACGCGGCGGACGCGAGCGGTTTACCCCGCGCGCCGGAAAATCCGTGCCTCGCGCCATGTCCAGGGGCAGATGGCAACGTGAACGCTTGGGAGCATGTGGGTTCGTTCAGAGCCACGCGCGCGGACGGGCCGTCGCCCAGAAGTGACCTAGGGTTGTGTATGTCATCGGGCGAGCTAAACGACAAACTCTATCGAAAAGCGCGCGCCTATGTCCAATCGCTTTCGACGCTTACCAACAAGGAGCGCGAAAACCCGCCAAGCGCGGCAATGGGTCATGACTACAATCGAATGAGGATTCTTGCGATCGAACTGTGGCCCGCGTTCGCGCAAACGGCACCCCCGGCGGTCGATATCCGCGAAGGGCAGGGCGGGGAGTGCTGCGTCCAGTCCCTTGCGGAGATCAGCGTCTTCGCCCTGCAGATCGAGCAATATCTTCGCGGCAAGCGAGCGGTCACTCTTTAGCAATTCGCGGGAGGTCAGATTGGACGTGCGAGAGTTCGTCAAGAATACGATTTCACAGGTAGTTCAGGGTGTCCATGAGGCGCAGGTTGCTACAAACGCAAGCGGCGCGTTCGTGTATCCGCGGAGTCAGGTGTACTGGAGCTCGAAAAGCGGGAAGCCTGAGTACGACGGAACGGGGGCTGCCCATCCAGTGCCTATCGAGTTCGACCTCGCGGTGACCGTGACCGAATCCTCGGACATGTCAGGCGCCGCAGGAGTGTCCGTGGCCTGGGTCAATATTGGTGGCGGCGGCATGACCGCGCAAAGTAATCAGGTGATCAGCCGGTTGCGGTTCACGATCCCAATTGTTCCGCCGATGGGCTGATTCATTTTGGTCACGCGTTCCTTTTCACACGTGATTCATTCCCCGCGATTCGTCACTCCCGCCCCCTCCCCCAGCCGCGCCAGGATGGCTTCCATGAGCACCCGGCTGGTGGTTTCGTCGCCGAAGGGTTCGCAACTGACGGCGATCCGCGTGCCGGAGGGGCTGTGGCGGATCTCGATCCGCACGGCGTCGACGGCCAGCGCCCGCGCCTGCCGCCCGCGCAGGTAGGCCCAGTCGCCCGATTCGCTCCGCCCCGTCATCACATAGCCCCGCGCCCGCAGCGCCGACTCGGCCGCGCTCGCCGCCGTGAGCACGTCGATCCGCGCGTCCACGTCGGCCCGGAGCGTGCCGAGGAAATAGGCGCCGGCGCTCGTGCCGGTTTCACCCGTACGCGCCGGCGCCGAGCAGCCGGGCGCGAGGAGCGCGGCCGCTGCGGCCAGCGCGGCGGTGCGGACCATCATCGGGCACGACCACGGCGCGGCGCTGCTCATGCTCCGATCATCGGCCGCGCAGGGGCTGGAAGAGGAAAAGAGGCGCGACGCCGGCCGGATGGCCAGCCAGGGGAGAAGGAACGCGGCCTCCTGCCAGGGCCCGAGGCCCGATGCCCGAGGCCTTCTCCGCGTACCATTGCGCGTGACGGCCCTGCTCCGTGCCAGCAACCTGCGCAAGACCTATACCGGGCGCGCCGTCGTGCAGGATGTCTCCTTTCACGTCATGCCCGGCGAGGTCGTCGGGCTGCTCGGGCGCAACGGCGCGGGCAAGACCACCAGCTTCCGCCTCACCATCGGCATGATCGACGCCGACGACGGCGCCGGCGGCGGCGCGGTGAGCTTCGCCGGGCGCGACGTCACCGACCTGCCCATGTACCAGCGCGCCCGCCTGGGGATGGGCTATCTCTCGCAGGAGCCGTCGGTCTTTCAGCGGCTCACGTGCGAGCAGAACCTGCTGGCGATCCTCGAGACCCTGAAACTCTCGCGCGCGGAGCGCCGCGCCCGCGCCGCCGAGCTGCTCGAACAGTTTCACCTCACCCACAAGGCCCGGCACCAGGCCCGCACCTGCTCCGGCGGCGAACGCCGCAAGCTCGAGATCGCCCGCGCCCTGGTGACCGGCCCGAAGATCATCCTGCTCGACGAGCCCTTCAGCGGCGTGGACCCCATCGCCGTCGAGGACCTCCAGAAGGAAATCCGCCGGCTCGCGGCCTCGGGCATCGCCTGCCTCATCACCGACCACAACGTGCAGCAGACGCTCCGCGTGTGCGACCGGGCGTACATCATCGACGAGGGCCGGAAGTTCGCCGAAGGGACGCCGCGCGAGCTCATCAACGACGACATGGTCCGGCGCGTCTATCTCGGGTCGCTCTTCCGCGGCGACGAGTTCGACCACCCGCCCCAACCGCACGAGATCTCCCCCCCCTCCTCCCCCGCCCCCCCCTCACCCCCCTCACCCCCCTCCCCCCCCTCCCCCCCCGCTCCCCCGGTCAAGAACGGCGCGCACGCGACGCCCTGACCGGGTGCGTGCGCCGGATCGGCAGAGCGGCGGCCGCCGACAGGACCGGAAACGGGGCGAGCGCGCCGGCGGGCTCCTAGAATCCTCATTCCCATGCGCGGATCGGCGTGACGACATCGCGCGCGCGTGGCATCGCCCTTGCCGGACTGGACCCGTCATGATGAACGCACCCGTGTCGCCCCTGTTCCTGTCCCTCGCCCAGGCGCCCGCGGGCGGTCCCGTTGAAGTCGCCGGCGTGCCCGGCGCGGCGCAGACGGGCGGTGCTGCGACGGGGGGGGCGGGGGCTGCGGGCGGGGCGGGGGCGGGGGGGGCGGGTGGAGTCGGGGGGACGGGGGGGGCGGGAGACGGCGCCGGCCTGACCGGCGCGAACGGCGGCCCGCTCGGGCCGGTTCAGCCGACCGGGGGCGGCGGGCTCGGCCTCACGCCCATGATCGTGATGCTCGCGGTCGTGGTGGGCATGTTCTGGCTCATGTCCAGCTCGCAGCGCAAAGAGCAGAAGCGCCTCGACGCGCTCCGCCAGGGGCTCGCCCGCAACGACAAGGTGCAGACCACCGGCGGGATCATCGGCACCGTCGTCGAGGTCGGCGACAAGGACGTCGTGCTCCGCGTGGACGAATCCTCCAACACCCGCATCCGCTTCGTCCGCTCCGCCATCGTGCACGTGCTCAACAAGGACGCCAGCGGCGCCGCGGCGACCGCCGAGGCCAAGCCCGCCGCCGGCACGCCCGTGCGCGCCTGACCGCCACGTCGCTCCGCTCGCGGCGGCCCGGCTCGTTGCTCGACGTCCGCTTCCGGTCAATCTCGACAGTTCCGCGATTCTCTTCCTGATCCTCTCGCTCCCTCCGCTCCCGGCGCTCCAATGCGAAACCACGCCCGACACGCGTTCCTGCTTCTCGCCGCCGTGCTCATCGCCATCTGGGCGATCTATCCCCCCGCGGCCAAGCTCCGGCTGGGGAAGGACCTCGCCGGCGGCACGACGCTCACGTACCAGGTGGACATCCGCCCGACGGACCCGCCCGACACGCTCTCGCGCGTGATCGACCTGCTGAAGAAGCGCGTGGACCCGACGGGGCTGCTGGAAATATCGATCGAGGCCCAGGGCAACGACCGGGTGTCGATCACGATGCCGCTGCCGACAGAGAAGGTGCGCGAGCTGAAGAAGAAGTTCGAGGCCAGCCTCGCGGCGCTCGGGCAGGCGAACCTGAGCCCCGAACAGTTCGACCGCATCCTCGCTCTGCCCGAAGCGGAGCGGCGGAAGGAACTCGAGGACTTTGCCGGCGGCGATGCCGGCCGCATCGCGCTCCTTGCCGAGGCGGCGCGCCTCTATGACGAGGCGCAGGGCAGCCGCCGCGCGTACAACGAGCAGGTCCCCTCGCTCGAGCGCACGGTGGAGGACTTCAACCAGCAGATCACCGCGGCGCAGGCCCGCGGCGAGCCCCCGGAGGCCATCGCCGCCATCACCAAGGCCCGCGACGCGGCCCGCGAAGCGATCGACCTCGCGGCGTTCGGCGTCGCCCAGGCCGAGCGTGCGTACGAGCTCAAGCGCGACGAGGCCCTCTCGACCACGATCTCGATCACCGAGCTGCGCCAGGCGCTCAGCCTCTCCGACACGGGCCGGCGCTACAAGGACGCGGCCGGCGCGTGGCAATCGCTCGCCAGCCCGCGCGAGCGAGCGCTCAACCGCCTGAAGGAGCGCTACCCCGCCGCCGGACCGCGCATCGACGCGCTCGTCGCCGAGTATGACTTCTACCAGTCGCAGCGTTCGACGCTCGACGATCCGGACGATCTGCAGCGCCTGCTGCGCGGCGCGGGCGTGCTCTCGTTCCGCATCTCGGTGAACCCGGGTGAGGCGGCCGACGAGGCGACGCTCCGCAGCGAGCTTCAGGCCAAGGGCCCTCGGGCCGTCCGCTCGCCCGAGTACCGCTGGTATCGCATCAACAAGGAAGACGCCTGGTTCGAGAACCGCCAGGAGCAGGAGGCGATGTTCGAGAACCCGTCGGCGTTCTTCAACTCGCGCGGGTACGTCGTCGAGGAGTTCGACAGCCAGTACTGGATGCTCTGCCACGACACGCGCGGGAAGCGCCTCACCCAGGCCGAGGGCGCCTGGTCGCTCCGCTCGGCACGGCGCAGCGTGGACGATATCGGCCGCCCCTGCATCGCCTTCGAGATGGACGCGCTCGGGGGCGAGAAGATGGCCCAGCTCACCGAGGCCAACAAGGGCCTCAAGATGGCCGTCATTCTCGATGACGAGGTGTACACCGCGCCGGTGATCCAGAGCAAGATCGGCAACCGCGGGCAGATCACCGGCAGCTTCGGCGAAGAGGAGATCCGCTACGTGGTGCGCGTGCTGTCCGCCGGGTCGCTCGCCGCCAAGCTCACGCCCGAGCCCATCAGTGTCTCCACCATCGCGCCCGACCTGGGCGTGGACAACCTCAAGGCCGGCCTCCTCGCCGGCGTCATTTCGTTCGTCGCCATCAGCGCGTTCATGGTGTTCTACTACTTCCTCTGCGGCGGGATTTCGGTCGTCGCGCTGCTCATGAACGCCCTGATCGTGCTGGCGGCGATGGCCCTGCAGCGCGCCGCGTTCAGCCTCCCGGCCATCGCGGGCGTCATCCTGACCTTCGGCATGGCGATCGACGCCAACGTGCTGATCTACGAGCGCATCCGCGAGGAGCTCTCGCACGGGGAGGATCTGAAGAACGCCGTGCGGCTCGGCTTTGCCCGCGCGCTCGCCGCCATCGTCGACGGGCACATGACCGTGCTCATCGTGTGCGTCGTGCTGGGGATCGTCGGGACGCAGGAGATCAAGGGCTTTGCGATCACCATGTCGGTCGGCGCCGTCGCCACGCTCTTCACGCAGCTCTACGCGACGCGGTTCATCTTCTCGCTGCTCATCGACCGCGTGGGGCTCCGCTCCATGTCGATGCTCCCGCTCAAGGTCCCGGCGATCCAGGGCATCTTCCACCTTCACATCGACTGGATGAAGTACCGCTACGTGTTCCTGTCGATTTCGCTCCTGCTCACGGCCCTCGCCGCGGGCACGATCATCAGCCGCGGGTCGGATCTCCTGGACACCGAGTTCAAGGGCGGGACCAAGATCACGATCATGCTCAAGCAGCTCCTGGGCGGGCAGGCCGGCGAACGGATGGAGATGACCCGCGCCGAGGTCAACCAGCGCGTGATTGAGCTGGCCGAGGAAGCCGGCAAGTCGACCGACCCCGAGTTCCGCTCGCTCCAGACGCTGCGCGACTCCAAGATCCGCGTGGTGAACCCGGGGCCGCAGGGCGTGCGTTCATCGACCTTCGAGCTCAAGACCGACATCCAGAACGCCAACCTCCTCAAGACGGCCCTGTCCAGCAAGTTCGCCGACGTGATGGACGTGCTCCAGCCCGTCGCCTTCGAGGGCAACAAGCTCGACCTGCGCGAGGCCCCGGCCTACCCGATCATCAGCGATCAGCTCGCCGAGATCCCCGGCGTCGACCAGGCGATGAAGATCGCCGATTTCGTCGGCGGCGTCGCGATCGTCGTCGACAACCTGCAGCCCGCGCCGACCATGGCCGGTCTCGAGCAGCGCGTGCGCGACATCCGCGCCAAGCCGGAATACATCGACGCGGCGGCCCGCGGCTTCCGCTGGGTTCGCCTCGCGGGCACCGACCAGGCCGTCGAGAAGGCCGTGCTGCTCATCCGCGATGACAACCTCAACTACCTGAGCGACCAGGGATCGTGGACGGCAAGCTTGCGCAACCCGTCGTGGCGCCTCCTCAGCGACGCGCTGAGCCAGACGACCACCACGCTGAGCGTCGAATCATTCAGCGCGACCGTCGCGGCCACGTTCCGCGCTCGCGCCCTCGTCGCCGTGCTGCTGTCGTCGCTGGCGATCGTCATCTACATCTGGGTGCGGTTCGCCTCGATCCGCTACTCGCTGGCGGCGATCGCGACATCGCTGCACGACTGCCTTGTCGCCGTCGGCCTGATCGCGCTGGCCGAGGTCATCTACGTGAACTTCGAGGGTGTCGCGCAGGCGCTTTACATCCTGCCGTTCAAGGTCGATCTGAACGTCATCGCCTCGGTGCTCACCATCCTGGGCTACTCGCTCAACGACACCATCATCGTCATGGACCGCATCCGCGAGAAGCGCGGCAAGCTCCCTCACGCCTCGCGCGAGATCATCAACCGCGCCATCAACGACACCATCAGCCGAACGCTCATCACCGGCGGCACAACCATGCTCGCCGCGTTCACGCTCTACATCTTCGGCGGCGAGGCTGTCCGCGCGTTCGCCTTCGCCTTCATCGTCGGCATCAGCGTGGGCACCTATTCGTCGATCGCCGTCGCCGCCCCGATCGTCTGGGTTCGCTCGGCCGACCCGCACGGCGACAAGGGCCGGTCCGGCGGCCTGAGCGCCGGCGCCGGGACCGGTGCCGTGGGCGGCATCGCCAGCCTCCCGCCCGGCCCCGCGTCACCAGGCGTCAACGGAAGTAGTCCGGCTCGTTCCCAGACTTCCACTTGATGTTGCAGCCGAGGCTGGGCCACTGTTTCTCGCTCGGGCTGCGCCCCGCGAGCACCGCGTCGAGTGCCGCGCGGAGGTCGTGACCCGTCACCGGCACCTCGCGACCATCGAGATACTTGCTCGGGCGGCTGTCATCGAGCTGGCCGCGATAGACCAGCCGCTGCTGGGGTGACGGGCCGAAGACGAAGAAGTCGGGCGTGCACGCGGCCCGGTACGCCTTTGCGACCGCCTGCGATTCATCGAACAGGTAGGGGAACGTGTACCCCGCGGCCCGCGCTTCCTCGGCCATTTTCGCGGGGCTGTCATCGGGGTGCGTCGTGATGTCGTTGGAGTTGATGGCGACGATGCCCGCGCCCCTGCCGCCGGGGCCCGTGCCATAATCGCGCCCCAGCCGCGCCAGCTCGGCGCGCACGTGCTTGACGAATGGACAGTGGTTGCAGATGAACATGACGAGCAGCGCCGGCCGGTCGGCGAAGTCGCGCAGCGAGACAATCTTGCCGCTCACGGCATCGGGGAGCGAGAAATCGGGCGCGCGCGTGCCGAGTTCGAGCATGGTCGAGGGTGTACGTGCCATGTGGTTCTGCTCCGATCAGCGCTTGCGCTTCTTGAACCGGTCCTTGACGCTGGGGGAGAAGCTGCTCCCGCGCGAGTTCAGGCCCGGCAGTCCGGAAAGCCCCGGGATCATCGACCCCGCGCCGGCGCCGCCCATGTTCTTGACGGCGGCGACTTTCTGTGCCGCGCTCATTCCCGCCATTTGCCGAGTGACGCGGCTGACGCTCTGGAACTGCGTGACCAGGCGGCTGATGTCGTCGGGGCGGGTTGCCGAGCCCTGCGCGATGCGGCGCCGGCGCGAGTTGTTGAGCACGTCCGGCCGCCGCCGCTCATCGGGCGTCATCGAGTTGATCATCCCTTCGAGCTTGTCGAGCTGCTTGTCGTCGATATCGACGTTCTTGAGCATGGGTCCGAGCCCCGGGAGGAGGCCGAGCACCTGCTTCATCGGCCCCATCCGGCGGATGGACCGCATCTGCCCGAGGAAGTCGTCCATCGTCATCTGGCCCTTGGCGATCTTCGCCTCGAGCTTTGCCGCATCCTCTTCGCTCACATGCTCCCGCGCCTTCTCGACAAGCGAGACGACGTCGCCCATGCCCAGGATGCGACCGGCGGCGCGTGTCGCATGAAACTCCTCGAGATTGTCGAGCTTCTCGCCCGTCCCGATGAAGCGGATGGGCGCGCCGGTGATGGACTTGACCGACATCGCCGCCCCGCCGCGCGTGTCCGAATCAAACTTCGTGAAGATCAGCCCGTCGATGGTGAGCCGCTCGTGGAAGGCTTTGGCCGAGCGGACCGCGTCCTGCCCGGTCATGGCGTCGACGACAAGCAGAATCTGGTGCGGGCGCAGCGACATCCGCACCTGCTGCAGTTCGCCCATGAGCTCGTCATTGAGGTGCAGACGCCCGGCGGTGTCGAGGATGACGGTGTCGACGCCCCGGGCCCGCGCCGCCTCGAGCCCGCGCTGACACACCTGCACGGCCACGCCCACGGCCTTGCCGTACTCCGCCGACTTCTCCGGCTCGCCGTAAAAGTGCACCTGCGCCCCGCCGGGCAGTTCGCGATTGGCCGTCTCCGCGACCGTCTGCAACTGCTCAACCGCCGCGGGCCGCTGGAGATCGGCGGCGACGAGCATCACGCTCCGGCCGCGCTTCTTGAGCCAGCCCGCGAGCTTGCCCGCGGTGGTCGTCTTTCCCGAACCCTGCAGGCCGCAGAGCATCACCACCGTCGGCCCGGGCGCGACCTGCATGATCCCCGGCCCCTCGGCCATCATGATGCGGGCGATCTCATCATGGCTCGCACCCTCGGGAATGCTGGGCATCTCCCCCAGCAGCGCCACCAGACGGTCGTAGACGATCCCGATCATCTCCTGTGCCGGGTTGAGCGTCTTGGTCACCTCGCGCCCGACGGCGTCAGCCAGCACGTCGGCGCAGAAGTTCTTCACCACCTCCTGCGCCACGTCCGCCTCAAGCAGCGATTGGCGCACCTGGTTCATCGCCTCGGCGACATTCGTCTCACTGATCGCCGCCTGGCCGCTCAGCGTGCGCACAAGGCCCGAGAATGCTTCAGAAATTCGGTCAAACATCGGACGAAACGGTAGGGGCAGTCTCGCTCGCCGGCCCCGGTGTGATTCCGGGTCGTTCGTCCGGGCGGCGAATGACCCTTAGGCGCCGCGACGGCCCAGCGCGAGCACGACCTGCTCGACCAGGTACGGCGTCGAGACCTCGGGCGACATCTCGACCGTCGGCGCCTCGCCCGGGTCGGGGTCCTCAAACGAGCCGCGCATCTTCTCAAACACGCTGATATCAGCGTCAGAAGCGTCGGCTCCTTCTGCCGCCCGCTGGGCCAGGCGTCTGCGGATCTCGTCCTCTCCGGCCCGGCAGTGCACGATCGCCACGCGCGCGCCGAGCGACCGGGCCAGGGCGATGAACCGCGCGCGCAGTTCGCGCGATCGGAACGTCGCGTCGGCGATCGCTGAACATCCTCCGCGCGCGCGCAGCCGCTCCGCGCAGCGTTCGAGCACTGTCGCGTACGTCCGCTCGGTCTGCCGGGGCGTGTAGAGCTCGGGCCCGCCGCGATCGCTGGCGCGCAGACCCGCGAGTTCCTTGCGCACTTCGTCGGCCCTGAAGATCGGCGCCCGCAGCGCCTCACCCAGCGCACGCGACGCGAAGGACTTTCCGCTCCCCGGCAAGCCGCAGGTGAGCACGAGGCTCGGGGGAAGCGCATACCCCGCGGCCTGCGCCATCCGCGCCCGCGCGATGGCCGCGTGCGTCCGCGCCGAATCGGCGTCGCCGGTCTGCTCGCGCGCACAGAGGGCATGCACTTTCGCCCGCACGCACGAGTAATGCGCGCGGTACAGATTCTGAAGCTCGCTCAGCTCCGGGTCGCCGGTCGCGCGGGCATACTCCGCGACCAGCCGGTCCCCATCGCGCGAGCGCCCGTGCGCGTCGAAAGTCGACGCCAGGCACGCCAGCTCCGCCGCCACGTCCTTGCAGCGGAAATCCATGCGGAACTCGAGCCGGTCATAGATCAACAGCCCCGTGGGGTTATCGATGGTGCGGGCGGCGGAGTCGAAGCAGATGTTCCCGGCGTGCAGGTCGCCGTGCCCCTCGCGGATGCGCTCTTCGCGCACCCGCCGCGCGAGCACGAGCTCGAGCCGTGCGAGCTGGGCACTCATCGATTCGACGACGAGCGAGCGGACCGGCTCGTTGATCCCCGGCAGGCCAGCGGCCTGTTCGAGATTGGTCAGGATTTCGCCGCGTATGCGCTCCGGCGAACCGTGTGCGGCGACATCTGGTCCGTGAGCGCAAGCCGCGTGAAACGCCGCCAGCCGCGAGACGATCGCTTCGCGTTCCGCATCGTGCAGATCGCGCACGCCGAGCACGCCCGCGAGCATGCCCTCGGCCGGCAGCCGGCGCATGACCACGGCGAAATCGACGGTCGGCGCGCCCGCGGGCGAGCCGTTGTCGGCGATCCGGCGTGTGCCGTCGGCCTCGCGCACCACGGGCACGACGCGCTGATACACGCCCGGCGCCAGCGGCGCGTTCAGGCGCACTTCCTCCTGGCTGAAGTGCCGGCGTGACTCGAGCGTGCTGAAATCGAGATACGCCAGCTTCACCGCCTTGCGGATTTTGTATCCCCGCTGTCCGAGGAGATAGACGGTCGAGCACGCCGTCTCGATCACGTCGCCGGGCCAGTGCTCCAGGATGAGCGGGTCGTCAGGGCGTGTGGGCACGCCAAAGCCTACGCGAATCGCGTCTTCCCGTGGCCCGGGCGACCGATCTGTGCGAATCACGCGACGCCCGTTACAATCCGTCATGACCCCGCCGACTCCATCATCGACTTCGCCGCTCGTCGGCATCATCATGGGGTCAACCTCCGACTGGGAAACGATGGCCCACGCCGCCGAGACGCTCAAGCTCCTCGGCGTCAGCCACGAGGTCCGCGTCGTCTCGGCGCACCGAACGCCCGACCTGCTCTTTGAGTATGCCTCGTCGGCGGCGGGTCGCGGAATCGAGGTGCTCATCGCCGGCGCGGGTGGTGCCGCACATCTTCCGGGAATGACCGCGAGCAAGACGCGCCTTCCGGTGCTCGGGGTGCCCGTTGAATCCAAGGCGCTGCACGGGATGGACTCACTGCTTTCGATTGTGCAGATGCCCCCGGGGGTGCCCGTCGGCACGCTCGCCATCGGGCGCGCGGGCGCGGTCAACGCGGCCCTGCTCGCCGCCTCCATCCTCGCGCTTCGGCACGAACCCATCCGCGCGGCCCTCGAGCGCTTTCGCGCCGAGCAGACGCAGCGCGTGCTCGCGCTTCCCGACCCCCGCGCGCCGGGCAGCGGCGCGTCGCCCGTCGGAGGCGGGGCATGACCGAGCCGGGCGCCGCCGTTCACGCCACGTCGATCTCGCCCGTCATCGGCATCCTCGGCGGGGGGCAGCTCGGACGCATGCTCGCGCTGGCCGCGGCGAGGCTCGGCGTCCGCACGCGCTGCTACGACTCCGCACCCGACGCATGCGCCGGCCAGGTCTGCGAGCTCCACGTCGGCGGGTTCGATGATGATGACCGGCTGGGCCGCTTCGCCCTTGGAGCCGACGTGGTGACCTACGAGTTCGAGAACGTTCCGCTCGCGGCCGCGGAGCGACTCGCGCGGCGCGTGCCCGTCTTTCCGCCCCCGGGGGCGCTGGCGGTCTGCCAGGACCGCCTCGAAGAAAAGACGCTGTTCCGACGCCTGGGAATCGAAACAGCGGCATTCGCACCGGTCGCGACGCGGGCCGAGCTCGACGCCGCGGTTGATTCGATCGGCCTGCCGTCAGTGCTCAAGACGCGCCGGCTGGGGTACGACGGCAAGGGACAGGCGGTTCTTCGGCGCAGCGAAGACGTCGAACGCGCCTGGACGCGCCTCGGAACCGCCGCGAGCGAAACCGGGCTGATTCTTGAAGCATTCGTCCCGTTTCAGCGCGAGCTTTCGATCATCGCCTGTGCGGGCCTCAGCGGCGGCGGGGGCGACGCGCCGGTGTTCTATCCGCTCACCGAGAATGTGCACGCCGAGGGCATCCTGCATATCTCCCGTGCGCCCGCCGCCGGCGCTTCCGCGGGTCACCCTTCGCTTCAGGCCCGCGCCGAGTCGCTCGCCGCCCGCGTCCTCAAGGCGCTCGACTACCGCGGCGTCCTGGCGATCGAGCTCTTTGAGCTCGACGGCCGCCTGCTTGCGAACGAAATGGCCCCGCGCGTTCACAACAGCGGGCACTGGACGCTCGACGCCCCCGGCGTCGCCAGCCAGTTCGAGAACCACATCCGTGCGGTGCTCGGCCTCCCGCTCGCCCCCTGCGCGCTCGCGCCGGGCGTTCACGCCGGCATGTTCAATCTCGTGGGCGAGTTGCCGCCGGCGCTGAGCCTCGACGGCCTCTGCGGAATCCCCGGCGCGCACGTGCACCTCTACGGCAAGCAGCCGAGAGAGGGCCGCAAGGTTGGGCACGTGAACTTCACAGGCGCCAGCGCCGACGTGGAGCGCGGCCTGACCACGCTCAGCACGCTGAGCAGGAGCACACGCTGATCCGCGTTCGCGGGTACGCCGGGGCAAGCCGCCATCGCCACGATTCACTTGTTCCTGGCAATCGTGTCCTTGGCGGTCTTGAGCACCGATTCGATCGTGAACCCGAACTTCTTCTGAAGCTCCTTGAGCGGGGCCGACGCGCCGAAGCTCGTCATGCCCACGGCCGCGCCGCCGGTGCCGATGTACCGCTCCCACCCGAACGTCCCGGCCTGCTCGATGCTCACGCGAGCCTTGACCGCCGGCGGCAGGACCGAGTCCTTGTACGCCTTGTCCTGGTGCTCGAAGAGCTCCCACGAGGGCATGCTCACCACCCGCGGCTTGATTCCCTCGGCCTTCAGCTTCTCATACGCCTCGACCGCGAGGCCCACCTCGGTGCCGGTCGCCATGATGATCACGTCGGGCTTGCCCTCGGGGCTCGCGCACGCGAGCACGTACGCCCCCTTGGCCACGTTGGACGCTGCCGCGTACTTCGTCCGATCGAGCGTCGGCATCGCCTGGCGCGAGAGAATCATGCAGACGGGCTCGTGGCGCATCTGCATCACCACTCTCCATGCTTCGGCAACTTCGTTGGCATCGCCGGGCCGCATCGTCACCAGCCCCGGGATCGCGCGAAGCGCGATCAAGTGCTCGATGGGCTGGTGCGTCGGGCCGTCTTCGCCCACGCCGATGGAGTCGTGCGTAAAGCAGTAGATCACCGGAATTTCCATGATTGCGGCAAGTCGGATCGCCGGTCGCGAGAAGTCGCTGAACACGAAGAACCCCGCGCCAAATGGCCGGATCTTCGAGAGCGACAGCCCGTTGAGGATCGACCCCATCGC
Organism: Phycisphaerales bacterium; assembly: GCA_050182995.1. Lineage (GTDB taxonomy): Bacteria > Planctomycetota > Phycisphaerae > Phycisphaerales > UBA1924 > JAEUIX01. Next base: position 501,289 of record JBFXBS010000002.1, read on the forward strand.
CAGCTCGCGGATGCCGAAGTGCATGTTGCGCCCGCCCCAGCCGAGCGTCGACTTGGGCGCATGATGGTCGAACGGCTCGCGCGGATTGAGGAAATCGCCTGCGCCGTCGAACGTCAGCCGCGTCTTGGTGCTCGGGGCCAGGTCCGCCGCTCCGCCGATGAGCCACGGCACATGCTTCGCCACGGCGTTGAGCACTTTCCCGTTCGCGTCGCGTCCGGCCATGCCTTTCGGGTCGGCCGGGAAAGTCGGGATGTCCTTGTCCCAGCCCTTGGGGAGCTGGCGCTTCTGGATCATCGTCGTTTGCTCGGCGAGGTCGGGGTGCTTGGCCTTGTACTGGTCAAAGAGCTTCATCCACTCGCCGCGGGCCTTGGCGCCGCGCGCGCCCAGCCCGTCCTTGAAGCACTTGATCGCTTCGGCGGGCACGAGGAACTTCTCGTTCTCCGGCCAGCCGTAGAACTTCTTGGTCTTTTTGATCTCTTCTTCGCCCAGCGGCTCGCCGTGGGCGGTGTGCGTGTCCTGCTTGGTCGAGCCGTAGCCGATGTGCGAATCCACGATGATGAGCGTGGGCCGGCCGTGCGTTTCCTTGAAGATGCGGAACGACCGGCGGAGCATGTCAAGGTCGTTGGCGTCGCCGACGCGCGTGACGTTCCAGCCATAGGAGATGAACCGGGTCGCCACGTCCTCGCTGAAGGACCACTCGGTGTGCCCCTCGATCGTGATCTTGTTGTTGTCGTAGATCCAGCAGAGGTTGTCGAGCTTGAGGTGCCCGGCGAGGCTCGCCGCCTCGCTTGCCGCACCTTCCATCATGCACCCGTCGCCGCCGAGTGAGTACACGTCGTAGCCGAACATGTCGAACCCGGGGCGGTTGTACGTCGCGGCCATCCACTTGCTCGCGATCGCCATGCCCACGCTTGTCGCGTACCCCTGCCCCAGCGGGCCCGTGGTCGTCTCGATCCCGCTCGTCCAGCGATACTCCGGGTGACCCGCGCAGCGCGAGTCCATCTGCCGGAACCGCTTGATGTCATCCAGCGGCACGCTCAGGCTCCCCACCTGCTCGTACGCCTTGTTCACCGCCTTCACCTGCGCCAGGTGCAGGAGCGAATAGATCAGCATCGACGCGTGACCCATGCTCAGCACAAACCGGTCGCGGTTCGGCCAGATCGGATCCTCGGGGTCGAACCGCAGAAACTCGTTCCACAGCGTGTAGCACACCGGCGCCATCGCCATCGGCGTCCCCGGGTGACCCGAGTTGGCCGCCTGCACCGCGTCCATGCTCAGCGTCCGGATCGTGTTGATCGTCAGCAACTCCGCCTTCTTCATTGACTCGCTGTGCGCCTGGGCGGGGACATGGTCGGCCGTGGCAGTGGACATGACTGGACTCCGGAGGGAGGGGGACAGGGTGGTGGTGCGGTGCTCGACGTGAGTATCCCAGAATCCGGCGCTCGACGCAATCGTGCACGCGACACGGGTTTTCTGGCGCTTTTGGCCGGCTCCGCCGGGCCGGCGGTCGCCCCGCCTCTACCATCCGCCATGCGGCTTCTTGCCTGGACGGGTCTGCTGCTGGTCGCGGCCTTTTCGGGCTGCCGTGGCACGCGGCCGAATCACGCGCCCGCGTCGGTGGAGGAAGCGGGCGAATCACGCACGTCGGCCACGGCCGGCGGCACGTACTACGTCACCTGCGCGCCGATTCCCGATCCCATTCCCGCAAACGAGATGTTTGATCTCGATGTGCGGGTGTTCGCAGATCGGGGCATGACCCGCCCCGCCGACGACATCGCGATCATCGCCGACGCCGACATGCCCGCGCACAGGCACGGCATGAACCTGGTGCCGCGATCACGGCGAATCGGCGCCGGCCATTTCCGCGTGAGCGGGATGCTCTTTCACATGCCGGGCCGATGGGAGATCGTGATCGAGGTGCGATCGCTCGCGCCCGCGAGCGCCGGCTCGACCGCCCGCGAGCGCGCCCGCTTCGAGGTGCTCGTCCCGTGATCCGCCGACTTCACGCGCTCGTGGCGCTCATGCTTGTCTGCGGCAGCGCCGCCGGCGCCGCCGACGACCCGCGCGATGAACAGAAGCCGGGATCGACAATCGAAGCGCCGGTCGAGTTCACACCCGGGGAGCGGGCGGCGATCCTGACGCTCTCCCCGCTTCCGCCGCCGCCGCCCGACCCGACCAACCGCGTCGCCGACGACCCTCGCGCGGCCAGACTGGGGCAGGCGATCTTCTTCGATCCGCGATTCTCCGCCGACGGCACGGTCTCCTGCGCATCGTGCCACGATCCCGCCAAGGGCTGGGGCGACGGGCGAGCCCTTCCTCCGCCCGAGCGCTTCGGCGCCGATCTCCGGCATGTCCCCACGCTCTGGAATGTCGCGTACAACCGCTGGTTTTTCTGGGACGGGCGGGCCGATTCGCTCTGGTCGCAGGCGCTCGTTCCGCTCGAGCACCCGCGCGAACACGCGGGGTCTCGGGCTCAGTTCCAGCAACTCGTGCGCGACGACGCGCCGCTCCGCAGGGCCTACCAACACGTCTTCGGCTCCCTTTCGCCTGCCGCGCCCGAGCCCGCCGCCGCCGACATTGACATGACCTTCGCAAATCTCGGCAAGGCCCTCGCGGCCTATCAGCGCCGCATCGTCTCGCGCCGGGCGCCGTTCGACGTGTTCGTCGAGGGTCTGCGCGAAGGCGACGCGAAGAAGTCCGCCGCGATTTCGCCCGCCGCCCAGCGCGGACTGCGCCTGTTCGTGGGCCGGGCCGACTGCCGATCGTGCCACGGCGGGCCGAACTTCTCCGACGCCGAGTTTCACGACACGGGGGTCGCCGAGGCGTTTGATCGCGTCGATCGCCACGACCCGGGCCGCTTCGGCGGAATCAACGCGCTGCTGTCGAACCCGTTCAACGCCCTCGGCCCGATGTCCGACGACCCGGAGGGCCGCACGCGCCACCGTACGTCGTTCCTGGTCAACTCCGTCGAGTGGCGCGGCCACTTCAAGACGCCCACGCTCCGCAACGTCGCAACGACGGCGCCCTACATGCACCGCGGGCAGATCGCCACGCTCGAAGGTGTGATCCGGTTCTACTCGACCCTCGGCGCGCCCCCGGACGATGCCGAACTCCGCGCGTCGATCGCCGAAAAAGTGCGGCAACGCCCCGTCAGCCCCATCCGCTCATCTCGACCCCACGCCCACGGCGGAGCGGAGAGCGAACAGGTCCTGCGACGGCTCGACCTGTCGCCCGCCGAGATCGCCGACCTTATCGAATTCCTCAAGTCGCTGACCGACACGTCGCTCGACCCGGCGCTCATGACGCCTCTGGAGCTGGCGGAGTAGAAGGACCCAAGGCGCCCGTTCGCGGGCGGGCGAGACTACTCTCGAAGCAATCGAATTTCGCCCGAAGGAGATGTCATGGCCCGACTCGTCCGTCTCACGCTCTCCGATCCGCTCAAGGTCGATCCCGCGTCTGTTCCTGCGGGCAAAATGATCTTCATCTGCCAGTGCGGCCTTTCGCAGAACTTCCCCTTCTGTGACGGAAGCCACAAGCCCACGCGCGCCGAACAGCCCGGCACGCTTTACGTCTACGACCGCGACCGCAAGACCGTCACGGAGACGCGCCCCGATGCGTGAGCCCCGCCCGCCCCACCACGCGCCATGCCGATGCAGCGCGCCCGTCGGCGCGGTCGGTGCGATCGTCGCGGGCTGCGTCGGCATCGCCTTGCTGGGCGCCTCTTCTCACGCGGGTGACCCGCCCGAACCCAGGCCCCGGCGGCCGATCAGCGAGTTCATCCCCTCGAGGCACGGTTTCCGCTTCAGCAATGCCTTCGCCGGATCGCCCCTGCCGACCGGGCTCGAAGCCGTCGGCGCCCTCGCCGGGGCGCCTTCCCGGTACGGGCTCTGCGGCGGAATGTCGTTTGCCGCGGCCGATCATTTTCTTGCCCGGCGGGAGATTCCGCAGAATGCCGAGGCACCGCGTCGCGGCGACGCACTCTTCGATCTGCTCTACCGGCGCCAGGTCGAGTCCTTCGACGGGCTCGCCGCCCCCATGGCCTTTGCCGATTGGATGGCCCGTGCCGACCGCGGGCCGCTCGGCGTCCAGCACCTGACCGCCGCGTGCGTGCCGGGCATGCTCGATGAACTCCGCGCGCAGCGCCCCGTGGTCCTCGGACTCGTCCACGCACGCTCAGGGCAACCCCTCTGGCACAATCACCAGGTGCTGGCATTCGCTGCGGAGCCGATTCCGGGCGGCCCGTCGGCGGGAGATCGCGGCTGGGTGCTGCGGGTGTACGACCCGAACCATCCGGAGAATGACCGGGTGGAGGTGCGCTGCCGGTCCGTGGTTGCGGGGTGGCTGGTGGTGCCCGGTCCGCTGGGGGTCTCGGTGCCTGTCATCGGGCTCGATTGCCGTCTGATCGCCGCGGAAATGCCCGAGCGCGGGCGAAGAGCCCGGGAGCGCGTGGTGCGAGGCATGTTTGCCATGCCGTACAGCCCGGCGGATGTGCCGGACCGGCCGGAGTAGGTGTGAATCAGCGAGTGGTTCAGCGGCCGTCGCGCGTCCGGCGCCAGTCTTCCTTGCCCTTGCCGTCGGCGTAGCCCCAGACGACCACGCGGAGCTTCTTGACGCCCCACTTGCGCGCCTCTTCGTGGGTGGGGAAGAGGACATCGAGGCGATTGCCCTTGATCTTGCCGCCGCGGTCAAGCACCGGCACGACCCGCGAGCCGGCGTACCCGGGGATGGAGATCATGGACCCGAGGGGAAGCACTCGGCTGTCGGCGGCCACAAGCTGGTAGGAGTTCGTCTGAACGTGGTGGTTGGAAGCGGTGATGTCATCGGCGGAGTCGCCGCAGGATCGCCAGTCGGGCGAATAGGCGGTCACGGTCATCCAGATTTCGCGGACGGGGCGGACGGGGCGGCCGCCGAACCAGCGAATGGACGTGTCGGCCTCGTAGCGATCCGGGTCGAATGGCTCGAACGCCGGGGCGGGCTCGTCGGGAGCAACAACGACCGCTTCTGCGACCTCTGTGAGCGGATCGATGACGGCCTCGGGCGATTCAAAAGCACCGCTTGATGCCGGCGCGGAAGAATCGAGCATCGCCAGAGGGGCTGCAGGGGAACCCCTGCGGTCACCGGCGCGGAGCTCCTTGACGACGATGGCGGACGCCGCGACGAGCGCGAGCGTCGCCACGGCGAGGGCCGCCTGGCTGAGCTGAGTGCGGAAACTGACAGCTTCGAGTGATTCAGGTTTGTGGTTGTGGGTACGCACAGTGGTTTCTCTGAATCCGCGGGTCCGTTCGCCCGAGCCCGCGAGGATGTTTGTAGGCGTGAACTTGTGCCCGGGCCACCAGATACCAAACAAATAGCTATCTATTTTGTTCGGGCGTTCAGCGGCCCCGGCTCCAAAGTCTGGGATTGAATCCACGGGCTGGCAAGTCGTGCTTGATCGATAATCAGCCTTCAAGGCTGATTGTGTCCGTACGGTCGGCAGCCTTCGCCCGGTTGATCGGGGGATGGGCTGACCTGAACAGGCGTCAGGGTGATTTGCACATTGAATTCCAGGGTCGCTCCACGGGCCTTGGATGCCGGTCGATCCGCCCGGGAGACACCCGTGGTACTGATTGTCGACGGCAACTCGGTGCTTCGCGACCAGCTCTCCCGTCAGCTCCTCGAGCATGCGGGGTGTGAGGTGGACTCTGTCTCAACGGGGACGGAAGCCTTGAGCAAGCTGCGCGAGTCGCTGCCTTCGCTGGTGATCACCGAGCTGGCACTCGAAGGGATTGGTGGCCTGGACCTGATCCGGCTGGCCCGGTCGGATGAGCGCCTGAAGGGGCTGCGGGTGGTCATTCTGACCAACGTCGCGGAGCGCGAAACGGTCCTCGAGGCGGCCAAGCTGCGGCCGATGGGGTACATCCTCAAGGCGAAGCTCGACCTGGCGGGTCTGACGGAGATGGTCCGCACGGCGGTGGGGGGCACGGGGTCGCGAGTGACCAGCCGGACCGGCGGGGCGGGCCGAGCGGTGGCGGAGACCAAGGGTGTGCCGGTTGAGCGTGAGGCGTGGAGCGCCCAGGCGGAGCTGTCGAAGACGGATGCCCCGGCCCAGGCGGGGGGTGGCTCGAACAGCGGGGGCGCGAGCACGCCTCGGGCGGCGGAGGGGGTGGACCCGGCGGAGCTGACGCGGGCGCTCAAGCCGCTCATGACGAGGTCGGAGGTGCTCGAGCGAGTAGACGCGTGCGATCGGCTGCGGGCGTTCTCGCCGGTGGTGGGGCGGCTGCTGAAGCTCACGGGCTCGACGGAATGCTCGATGGACCAGGTGGTGCGGACGATCAGCAGCGACCAGGCGATTGCGCTCAAGATTCTGAAGCTGGCGAACTCGTCGGCATTCGCACGGGGGGATTCGGTCGATTCGGTGAAGACGGCGGTCATGCGCATCGGGCTCGAGAGCATCCGCGAGGTGGTGCTGGGGATCAACGTGGTGGAGCAGTTCGGGGCGGCGGACTCGAAAGCGGCGAACCTGATCAACCTGCCCATGTTCTGGGAGCACTGCATCGGGTGCGCGGTGACGGCGGCGCACCTGGCGAAGGCGACCGGCGGCCTGAACCCCGACTCGGCGTTCACGGCGGGGCTGCTGCACGACGTGGGCCGGATCGTGTTTCTCGAGCAGATGAGCTCGGCGTACCAGGAAGTGGTCGCGACGGCGCGCGCGACGCGGTTGCCGCTGGAGGTCGTCGAATCGCGGATGCTCCTGCTCAACCACGCGGACGTGACCGACCGGCTGCTGCACCGATGGAAGTTCTCCAAGGAAATGATCAACCCGATCGTGTTTCACCACCTGTCGGCGGGGGGCATCCGGCAGACGGTGCCGCGGCAGATGGAACCGGTGGCGGTGCTGGCGCTGGCGAACCGGCTGACGCACGCGATGCTCATCGGGAGCAGTTCGAACGACGTGGTGTATCCGACGGAGGAGCTGTGCCAGTTGCTCCGCGTGCGTGAGGGGACGATCGCGGAGATCGTGGAGCGCGTGCCGGGCGAGGCGACGGCGATGAAGTGCGTGATGCTCACCGCGGGCGCCGACGCGGGCGGGGGGTGGCGCGCGCAGGTGGACGTGCTCGCGGGGCAGCTCAAGGCGCCGTTTCGGCCGCTCTTTGTGTCGCCCGAGCCGGCGTGTGATGCGTACGGGGTGTTCTGCCGGCGTCTGGCGGAAGCGGCGGGTGGGGGCGGGGGCGAGGTGGGCGAACGGCCGAACGTGGCGGTGGTGCACATTCCGCACACTCGGGAGCGGTCGCGCGTGAGCGCGCTGCTGCGCGAGGCCGACGAGCGATTGTCAGCGGGCGAGGGAGCGGGCGATGGGCCGGGGCCGCTGCCGGTGCTGGTCATTTCGCCGCTGGGGAGACTGGAACTGGAACCGGGCGCGGCGGGCGCGGGGGGAGGGCGGGTGGTGCGGGCCGTGGCCGCTCCGCTGGTGCCCACGCAGTTTGTGGCGCAGGTCAATGCGGTGCTTGCCGCCACGACCGCGGAGCGTGCGGCGGCGTAGCGGCGTACGGATATTCAGGGCGACGGGATTCGTGACACGGCGGGGTAGTGGCAGGTGCACCCGGAGCCGAGCGCGCGGGGGCCCCATGCCGCGACGATCGACTCGCCTTCAAAATGAAAGTAGAAGGATCGCATGATGGCGGCGCCGGTATCGGTGCGGCCGGCCCGCTCATGGGCGGCGAGTGCGTGCCCGCGGCTTGTCGCGACGAGCGTGCCCCAATCGGTCGAGGCGTCATCGAGCGTGATGCCTGCGCCGGCGAGCCACGCTCGAGCGGCGTCGCGAGCCTGTTGATCGTCGAGCAATGAGGGGGGTGCGACCCCTGGAGTGCGCCCGGAGGCGACGGGTGCGGCGCAACCACCGATGCCCGCCGCGCCGCCGGTCGACGCGATAAGCACGGCGGAGATCAGGAGGCTGAGGGATCGAACATCAGACATGCCGCTTCGATGCATCCCGCGGCGCGCGGTGTCGAGTCCGATCGCCGGCGTCGCTGCGGCTGTGTCCCCGAGTGCGGCGCGGCGTTCGTGTTCGGCATCGGCGCGGAGGTCGTCGATCACCTGCCGCAGGTAGGGCAGCCCGGCTTCCGGACCCATGGCGTGAAGGCGCTGGTAGGGGATGATCTGGCCGATGTTGACGGCGAGGCGCTGGCCCCAAAGGCGCGGGAGCGAGGTGCCGCGGGGGTAGGCGTCGAAGGCGCCGTCGATGGCGACGGGGAGCACCGGGCATTTGGCGCGGGACATGAGAAGCCAGAAGCCGCGTTTGAAGTCGTGGATGGTGCCGTCGGGCGAGCGCGTGCCTTCGGGGAAGATGAGGAGGGCGCGACCGAGGGCGAGCTGGTGAAGGGCGGTGCGGATGGCGGCGGTGTCGGAGCCGTTCTCCTTGATGGGGACGGCGTTGAGCGTGGAGATGGCCAGGCCGAAGAGCCGGGAGGAGAAGAGGCCGACGCGCGCGATGAAGTTCAGATGGCGATGGGAGAAGGCCATGCCGATGCAGGGCGGATCGAGGTGAGACTGGTGATTGGCGACGACGAGGAGGGGACCGGAGCGGGGGATGTTGTGCCGGCCGGTGATGCGCAGGCGGTAGATGAGCGTGAAGGCGATCCAGAGGAAGGACCAGCAGAGTTCGTAGAAAAGGATGGCGGCGCGGGGCCGGCCTGGGTTTCGTCGGGAGAGAGGGCCGAGCCGGGCGGGTGAGCCGGTCATGGGCGCAGCCGCCCCGGGGTGCGCGAGCGCACGAGATGCTCGAGGCGATCAACGACCTGATCGAAGGTGAGGGCGGAGGTGTCGACGACGAGCGCGTCCCTGGGCTGAACGAGGGGGCCGACGGGGCGCGAGCGGTCGGAGCGGTCGCGCTGGATGATCTCGGCGAGGAGCGCGTCTTCCTGAATCTCGCCCGGCGCGCCCGAGGCGCGGAGCTGATCGGCCCGGCGGGCGGCGCGGACGCGCGGATCGGCGTCGAGGTAGAACTTCACGTCGGCGTCGGGGAAGACCACCGAACCCTGATCACGCCCCTCGGCGACGAGGCGCGGATGCTGGGCACCGATGAGGCGCTGCTTGCGCACCATGTGCTCGCGCAGCTCGGCGATGCCCGCGAGGGGGGAAACCAGCGCGGTCACGTCGGCGTCGCGGATGCGGGCGGCGAGCGAGCGGTTGTTGGCGAGGATCTCCGGCGGGTCGCGCGTCCAATCGAAGTGGAGATCAGCGGCGGCCAGGAGGGCGCAGACCGGTGCGACGTCGGCGGGGGTGAGACGAGCGTCGAGGGCGAGAGCCGCGGCGGCGCGGTACATGGCGCCGGTGTCCAGGAACTCGAGCCCGAGTCGCGCGGCGAGCGAGCGGGCGACGGAGGATTTGCCCGTGCCGGCGGGGCCGTCGATCGTGATGATGAGTCGATCGCGCGACGGCGCCGGGTTGGTGGTGTGCGGAGTGGGGCTCGGCGCGTCCACGGGGAGCCGATCTCCTGATGCCTCGGGGGCGGCGGGCGGGAGGGTGAGAGCAAGCGGAGTCGCGGAAGCGGATGAAGGGACGGGCATGGCTCAGGCCTCGTCTTCGCGGTCGGTCTTGGGGTCCTTCTCGTCGTCAGAGTCGACGTCGGCCTCGACGCCGGCGAGTTCGTCGAGATCGTCCTCGTCCACGATGGTGCCGCCGCCGATGATCGAACGGATGGCATCGCGGGCGGCGACGATATTCTCGATGGGGTCCTGGCTGGCGGGGCCGCGCCAATCGATGGCGAGCGAGCCGTCGAAGCCCACAGCGGCCACCGTCCGGACGCAGTCGAGGAGGTCGTAGGGCTTGTGGGCGGGGGCGGCGTTCTTGCCCTTGCCGGGCTCGAATTCGCGGACGACGGCGAGGACGGTCGAGGCGTAGGGGACGAGTCGGCGGAGGTAGCTGCTGGCGTCGTTGGCGGCGGCGGCGGCCTTGCCCTTGGCGGCCGGGGCGGGGGAATCAGGCTTGCCGGACATTCGGCTCGCGGAATCGAAGTCGGGGAGCGTGCCGATGCGGAAGCCGCCGACTTTCTTGAGGAGGTCGGTGACGCGTTCGGGACGCGCGGTCAGGCCCGAGGCGCCCGAGGCGATGCAGAGGTTCAGCTCCATCTTCTCGGCCTTGCGGAGGATCGGGCGAAGGACCTCGGCGGCGTCGGACATGGCGTCGTCATCATCGGGGCAGTCGACGGGGATGGCGACGGCGTTGCATCCGAGCCAATGGGCGGCCTGCACGACGCGGAGAATGCGGTCGGCCGCGGGGCCGGCCTTGTCGGGGTCGCCGACGGGCTGGGGGGTGGACTCGATGAGGGTGAGACAGGGGCAGCCGACCTTGTCGGCGTTCTCGACGATTTTCTGGAGGAAGGCGCGGTCGGCGCCCTGGAGGAGGGAGGTCGAAAGGACCATGCCGTGGAGGTCGAGCTGTTCGCGGGCGAATTTGGGGATGTCGAAGATGGTGAGCGAGCCCTTGGGGCTGCCCGAGGCGCCCGAGCCCTTGGCGGGTTTGAGCTTGGATGCAAGGGAGGTGGCGGCGAGGGTGAGAAGCATGCTCGTGGGAGGATAGGCGGGGCGGGTTTTGGCGAACGAGCGGTCGCACGACGAGGAGGAAAATCGGGGTGCGATGGGCGCGGCGGGTGCGAATGATCTGCACCTGTGCGGCTGAACGTGCTCAACAACACGCATGCGGACGAGGGCAATCAGGCGGGGGAGATGCACGCCGGGTTGGACGAGTTGCGGCAGGTGTGCCGGGGAGCGGTTCGGCTCGGCCGGCACGAGCGCATGCTGTTCGCGACGGACGCGTCGATGTACCAGGTGGAGCCGCTGGGGGTAGTGACGCCGGCGGACGTGGAGGATGCGGCCGGAGTGGTCCGGTGGTGCGCTGGGCGCGGGGTGGCCATGCTTGCGCGGGGCGGAGGGACAGCGCTGGCGGGCCAGACGACCAACCGGGCGCTGGTGGTGGACCTTTCGGCGCGGTGCCGGGGGATCGGGGCGGTGGAGGTGCGCGACGGCGTCGCGAGCGTGGAGGTTGAGGCGGGGGTGACGATCGATGAACTGAATGCGGAGCTGGCGCGGCGCGGGAGCGGACTGTTCTTTGCGCCCGACCCGGCGACGACGGCGCAATCGTGCATCGGAGGGAACATCGGGACGAACGCGGCGGGCGCGCGCTCGGTGCGATATGGGCGGACGTCGGAGAGCCTGCTCGGGCTGGACTGCGTGCTGGCGACCGGGGCGCGCGTGGCGCTTGGTCCGGGGGTGGGGAGGCGCGATTCGACGGCGCGCGAGCTTGCGGCACGGGTCGTCGAGATCACACGCCGGCACGAGCGGCTCATCCGCGAGCGCTATCCGAAGACGCTTCGGCAGAATGCGGGATATGCGCTCGATCGGATGCTCAGTCAGATTGATGCGGGGGCAACGCCTGAGACGCTCGACCTCGCGCAACTGGTGTGCGGGAGCGAGGGCACGCTGGCGGTGACGCTGCGGGCGCGGCTGAGGCTGCATCCGGTGCCGAAGGGGAAGGGATTGGCGCTGCTGGCGTTTGCCACGCTGGAGGCGGCGATCGAGGCGGTTGGGCCGATCCTGGAGACGGGGCCGAGTGCGGTGGAGCTGGTGGATGACGTGGTGATCGAGGCGGCGCGGGGGAACATCGAGTGCTCCAGGTATGTCGACGCGTTTCCGCGCACGGGTGAGGGCGACCCGTCGGCGGTGCTGTATGTCGAATACCACGAGGCGTCGAGCGAAGCGGTGGAGGGGAGGTTTGCGGCGCTGCGCCGGGTGGTGGGTCCGGTGCCGGGGCGATATCTGACGAGCGCGGCGGAGATGGCTGGCGCGTGGAAGCTGCGGAAAGCGGGGGAGCCGCTGCTGCACGGGTTGCCGGGACCGCGGAAGCCGCTGACGTTTGTCGAGGACAACGCGGTGCCGGTGGGGCAACTGTCGCGGTTCGTGCGTGAGTTCAAGAAGATCGTGGAGCGCGAAGGGACGCGCGCGGCGTTCTGGGCGCATGCGAGCGTGGGCGTGCTGCATGTGCGCCCGATGCTCAACCCGCATGATGAGGGCGAGCTGGCGGTGCTGCGACGGATCGCTGTCGAAGTCGCGGATCTGGCGCGAGCATGCGGCGGCGTGATGAGCGGTGAGCATGGCGACGGGCGCGTGCGCGGGCCGCTGCTCGAGCGGTTCTTCGGGCCGGAACTCATGCGGGCGTTCGGCGAGGTGAAGCAGGCGTTCGACCCCAAGCACCTGCTGAACCCGGGGAACATCGTCGCGCCGGGGCCGATCGAGAGCATCACTGAGCACACGCGGATCGAGCCGGGCGCGGGGGACGGGGCTCACGCGCGAAAGCCGTACGTGCCGGCGGTTGAGACGTATTACGACTATGGGGATCAGGAGGGGTTTGATCACGCGGTGGAGATGTGCAACGGGGCGGGGGTGTGCCGCAAGACGCTCGGCGGGACGATGTGCCCAAGCTACCGCGCCACGCGCCAGGAGCGGCACAGCACGCGCGGGCGGGGGAACGCGCTGCGCCTGGCGATCACGGGGCAGTTTGGCGCGGGCGGGCGGGGCGCCGAGGCGGGCGCCTGGAATGACGTCGAGACGCTGCGCACGCTCGACCTGTGTCTGTCGTGCAAGGCGTGCAAGACGGAGTGTCCGAGCAACGTGGACATGTCGCGGCTGAAGGCGGAGTATGTGGCGCAGGGGTATCGCGCGACGGGCCGGGTGCCGCTGGCGGCGCTGCTGACCGGTCACGTGCGCGTGCTGAATCGACTCGGGTCGATCGCGCCGGGGCTGGCGAACTGGGCGAGCGGGCTGGCGCCTTTGCGATGGTTGATCGGCCAGGCCATGGGGATGCACGCGCGGCGGGCGTTGCCGCGGTTTTCGAGGGCGCTGGATCGGCGCGGGCGAGAATGGGACGAGCGCGGCGGGGCGTCGGCCGAACCCGGCGCGGCGCGGGTGGCGCTCTTCGGCGACTGCTTCACGATGTACAACGAGTCGGAGATCGGCGTGTCGGCGGCGCGCGTGCTCACGCGCCTGGGGTATCGGGTCGAGGTTTCCGGCGCGGGGTGCTGCGGGCGGTCGATGATCTCGGTGGGGATGCTCGAAGCGGCGATCGAAACGGTGGACGCGACGATGGCGCGCTTGCGCGGGGTGATCGAGGACGAAGGCGTGAAGGCGGTGCTGTTTGTTGAGCCGTCGTGCCTGAGCGCGGTGAAGGACGACTGGCTCCAGTTGCGCTGCCGAGCACCGGTTGCGCTGCGCCGGAAGCTCGCGGCGAAGGCGATGCCTGTCGAGGACTTTGTGGACCGATTCTGGGAGGCGCACCCGCGGCGGGTCGAGGTCGAGAAAGGCATCGAGGCACCGAGGCATCACGGCACTGAGCCGGAGGTGCTTCTGCATGGGCATTGCCACCAGAAGGCGCTGTGGGGCGTCGAGAGTTCAGCGCGGGCCCTGCGGCGCGTGCTGGGAGAGAGGCTTCGCGTGCTCGAGACCGGGTGCTGCGGGATGGCGGGGTCATTCGGCTACGCGGCGGACAAGTACGAGGTGTCGCGCGCGATCGCGGAGTTGCCGGCGGAGGAGGGCGGCCTGCTGGCGCAGGTGCGCGGCCGCCCCGAGGCGATCATCGCGGCGCCGGGGACGTCGTGCCGGCATCAGGTGCGGGAGCTTGGCGGGCGCGAGGCGAAGCACCCGATCGAGATTCTCGAGCAGGTGCTGTGCGGCCCGGGGCGCCGCGGGGCTACTTCTGCCGGCGCTCGTGCTCGGCCTTGATCTGCCGCACGACACGATCCATGATCTCGTTGGGGACGGGCACGGTGAGGTGGTATTGGCAGAGTTTCCATGACTCGCCGATCTTGCGGAGGACGCCGGTGCCGCGGCACTCGCCGTACTTGGCATGATCGAGCTTCTCATCGAACCAGGCGAAGCGGCGGTCGGGCGAAAGGCCGATGTGCCGGTCGCGCGGGGTGTAGGTCCAGCCCCTGCCCTTGTCGAAGTGGGGCCTGGCGTAGGCCTTGAACTCTTCCACGGTCCAGCGCTCGCGCGCGTCGGTGCCGATGAAGACGCCCTCGGGGGCGAAGTGCTCGAAGTAGCGGTCGAACTCGGCGGCGGCGGCGGCGGCGTGGAAGTCGTCAAGCTCGCGAGCGATCTGCGCGTCGGGGCCGGTGAGCGTGTTGCCCGGCTTGCGGAACTTGTCGAGGACGTCGAGGAGCGCATCGCCGCGGAGATCACTGATCACGTGCCCCTGGGCGCCGCGGAGCTCGAACTCGACATCCACGCCGGCGGCACGGGCCGTTTCGGCGGTCTGGCGGCCCGCGTCGGTCCATTCCACGAGGTCGTCGGAGCCGACCCAGATCCGCACCGGGATGCCCTTGAGGCGATCGAGCCGGAGGAGATCATCGCGCACGGCATATCCCGGGAAGGCGAGGACCGAGGCGACGCGTGAAGGGTGCAGGGTTGCCAGGCGAAAGGCGCTGATGCCGCCGTTGCTGGCCCCGGCGAGGTGCACGCGCTGGCCTTCGAAGTTGACGAATTTCTGGAGCTCATCGAGGAGCGCCGGGATGTGGGTCTCGGCGCCCTCGAAGAACAGCTCGCGGCGCGAGGGCGCCTCGGGTGAGATGACGACCCAGCCGCGCGCCCGGCACTCGGGATCGAAAGAGCGCAGGCCCGCGTTGACCATGTCGGCGGATTGATCCCCGGGCGGGAAGACCAGGAGCACGGGGGCGACCTGGCCGGGCTTGAAGCCGTCGGGCGTGATGCGCTGATAGGTGAGCGTGCGGCCGCCATCGAGCTGGAGGGTGAGCTCACGGCGATCGGCGCGGGCGGGGGCGGGCGGAACGAGGATGGCGGCGGCGAGGAGGAGCGCGAGCGGGATTCGGATCATGAATCGCCTCCGGGAGCTTGAGAAGTGAAGCGGGCGGCTGACAATAGAGACCGGTGCGGCGGGTAGTCCTGGGGAAGGGCGCGCCGCACCGAGGTTGCTGTGCGTGGCGCCATGCCTGTCGATCCGCTCATTCCGCCGGAGGAGTTTCACACGCGGCTCGGCGCGATGGGGGTGGAATTGGAGCCGGGCGACGCCGAGCGGCTGGGGCGGTTCCTGGCGCTGCTGCTGGAGGCGAATCAGTCGTTCAACCTGACGGCGATCACGGACCCGGCGAGTGCGTGGATCCGGCATGTGCTCGATTCGCTGACCCTGCTGCCGATGCTGTCGGCGATGGAGCCGCGCGAGCCGGGGAAAGCGCTCAGCGTGATTGACGTTGGTTCAGGAGGCGGGTTGCCGGGGATACCGCTGGCGATCACGATGCCGGGCGCGGACTTCACGCTCGTTGACGCGACGGGGAAGAAGGCGGCATACCTGCGGCGCGTGGCGGGTGAGTTGGCGTTGAAGAACGTGACGGTTGTGCATGATCGTGCCGAGCGCGTGGGGACGAACCCGGCGCATCGCGGAAAGCACGACGTGGCGATGGCGCGTGCGGTGGGGGCGCTGCCGGTGCTGGCGGAACTGGTGTTGCCGCTGGTGCGCGTCGGGGGCGTGGCGCTGGCGATCAAGGGCGCCAAGGCGGAGGAGGAGCTGGCGGCGGCGGTCAAGGCGCGCGGACGCTCGGGGGCGAGCACGAGCAGACGATCGAGACGCCGACGGGGCGGGTGGTGGTGATTTCGAAAGTGCGGCCGACGCCGGGGGCGTATCCGCGTCGGGACGGTGAGCCCGCCAGCAGGCCGCTTTAGGGGGTGGTCGCTCCGCGAATCGGACAGGCGCAACGGAGCGTTGGTGTGGTATGCTGAGCAGTGCCGGTGGGGGGGCAAGTCGGCTGGAAGGCCGAGCGGCAAGCAGCGAAGAGCAAACCAGCGGGAGCATCCCATGAACACGCGTCGCGATTTCCTCACTGCGTCGGCCGGACTGGCGACGGCAACGTTCCTGTCGGGGCTCACGGTTCCGGGAACGAGCGCGTTCGGCGCGACCGGAGGACGGGCGGGGCGGTTGCGTGTGGGCCTGATCGGGTGCGGAGGTCGCGGGACCGGCGCCGCCGTCGACCTGCTCAATGCGTCGCCTGATGTCGAGATCGTCGCGCTTGCCGACGTGTTCCAGGAGCGGGTGGAGGGGTGTGCTTCGAACCTTGCGAAGCAGGAGCCGGGCGTGGCCGAGCGCGCCCGGGTGGATCGTGAACGCTGTTTCGTCGGGTTTGATTCGCACGAGCGGCTGCTGGCGCTGAAACCGGATATCGCGATCCTGGCGACGCCGCCGCACTTCCGTCCGGCGCACTTCACGCGCGCGATCGAGGCGGGGTGCCACGTGTTTTTCGAGAAGCCGGTGGCGGTGGATCCGACGGGCATCCGCGCGGTGATCGAGGCGGGCCGGAAGGCGAAGGAGAAGAAACTGTCGGTGGTCGCGGGAACGCAGCGCCGGCACGAGCGTTGCTATCACGAGGCGGTCAAGCGCGTGCGCGACGGGGCGATCGGGCGCGTGCTGGGGGCGCGGGTCTATTGGAACCAGGGCGGGCTGTGGATGCACAACCGCCAGCCTGGCTGGAGCGACATGGAGTGGCAGCTCCGCAACTGGCTGTATCACGCGTGGCTCTCGGGTGATTTCATCGTCGAGCAGCACGTGCACAATCTCGACGTGGCGCAGTGGTTCCTGGGGTCGACGCCGGTGCGGGCGACGGGCATGGGCGGCAGGCAATCGCGCACGGGGGCCGACTACGGGCACATCTATGACCACTTCGCGATCGACTTCGAGCATCCCGAAGGCGTCACGGTGCAGAGCTACTGCCGACAGGTCGACGGCTGCCACGGGCGCGTCGAAGAAGTCATCGTCGGCACCGCGGGCACGGTCATCACATCTTCCGGCCGCGCGGAGATCCGCGGAGCCGACGGGCACGTGCAGTGGAAGCATCAGGGCGACAACCCGAACCCCTATGTCGAGGAGCACCGCGACCTGGTGGCGAGCATCACGGGGACCGGGCCGTACATGAACGAGGCCGAGCAGATTGCGTGCAGCACGCTCGCGGCGATCATGGGGCGCATGTCGGCGTACACGGGCAAGTCGCTCGCGTGGGCGCAGGCGATGAACTCGAAACTCGACCTTTCGCCCGCGAAGTACGAGATGGGCAGCCTGCCGGTGGCGGAAGTGGCGATTCCGGGTCGGACGCCGCTGGTGTGATCGAGAGCGACGTGAGCGGAACGGGATCGGTGGCGGCGGAGCACGGCGAGCCAAACGCGTGCTGGAAGCGAGGGGCAGATGTCAGCGTTGCCGAGGCGGACGTTTCTGAGCGCGACGGGTGCGGCAGTGGGGGGTCTCATGCTGCACGAGCGCGCGGCACAGGCGGCCGAAGGCCCGCCCGGAGCGTCGGCGAGCCCGTCGGCGGGCCGGCTCAAGCAATCGGTCTGTCGCTGGTGCTTCGGCGCGATGCCTCTGGACGACTTGTGCCGGGAAGCGGCGGCGATGGGGCTCGCCTCAGTCGAGCTGCTCGGACCCGAGGAGTGGGAAGCGCCGAAGCGGCACGGGCTCGTGTGCGCGCTGGCGACGAACGTCAAGTCAAACCCCATCGGTTCGGGGTTCAATCGCACGCCGAACCATGACGCGATCGTGCGCGAACTGGAGGAGCGCTTGCCGCTGGTCGCGGCGGCGGGTGTGCCGCAGCAGATCGTGTTCAGCGGGAATCGAGGCGGCGTGAGCGATGCCGAGGGCCTGAAGGCGTGCGCGGCGGGATTGAAGCGGATCACGCCGCTGGCCGAGCGGCTGGGTGTCACGCTCGTGATGGAACTGCTGAACTCGAAAGTGGATCATCGCGATTATCAGTGCGATCGCACGGCGTGGGGCGTGGCGCTGGTGGAGGAGGTCGGTTCGCCCCGGTTCAAGTTGCTGTACGACATCTACCACATGCAGATCATGGAGGGAGATGTGATCCGCACGATCACGGACCACATCAAGCACATCGGGCACTTCCACACGGCGGGCGTGCCCGGGCGGCATGAGCTGGACGGGAAACAGGAGCTGCACTACCCGGCGATCTGCCGGGCGATCGCCGACACGGGGTTTGCGGGGTTCCTGGCGCAGGAGTTCATCCCCTCGCGCACGCCGATGGTGTCGCTGCGCGAGGCGGTGGAGGTGTGCCGGGTGTAGCAGGCGGGTGGGGGCGAGTCAGGTTGCCGGGCATACGGTTCGGCATGTCCAAGAAGTCCTCGTTTGCCTTTCGCGGTGCATACACCGCGATCATCACGCCGTTTGCCGGCGATGGTTCCGCTCTCGATTTTGGGCGGCTGAAGGAACAGATCGAGTTTCAGGCGGCGGGCGGGGTCGCCGGCATCGTGGTTGCCGGGACCACGGGTGAATCGCCGACGCTTTCGGAGGCTGAGTATCGCGAGCTGCTTCGGCGGTCGATCGAGGTCGCCCGCCCGCTCGGGCTGGCGGTGATCGCCGGGACCGGGAGCAACAGCACGCACCACGCGATTGAACTGCAGCGGCAGGCGGCGGCGGCGGGGGCGGATGCGGCGCTCTCGGTGAACCCCTATTACAACAAGCCGACGCAGGAGGGGCTGTATCAGCACTTTGTCGCGCAGGCCGAGGCGGCGGACCTGCCGGTGATGCTCTACAACATTCCGGGGCGGTCGGGCGTGGCGCTGCACCCCGACACGATCGTGCGGCTGGCGGAACATCCGAACATCGTGAGCGTGAAAGAGGCGACCGGATCGGTGGATTCCTGCGCGGAGATTGCCGCGCGATGCCCGAAACTCGCGGTGCTGTCGGGTGACGATGGTCTGACGATCGCCTTCGCCGCGGTCGGCGCCGTGGGGGTGGTGTCGGTCCTGAGCAATGTGGTGCCGCAGCGCGTGGCAGCGCTGTGCAAGTCGTGCAATGAGGGCGACTTCGGCGCGGCGCTGCGGGTCCACCGCGAACTCATGCCGCTGACGCGGGCGATGTTCCTGGAGACCAACCCGATCCCCGTGAAGGCGGCGATGAAGCTTCTGGGGCGGGACAGCGGCATCATGCGTCTGCCCATGACCCCCGCGCGACCCGAAACGCTTCGAGCGCTCGAAAAGGCGCTGGGCGGCACGGGCGTTGCACCGGGATCAGGCGCCGGCGCGCCGACGATGGCGGCGCGCGGCATCGGGTAAATTCCCCGCGTCAGAGTCTTCGGCAGATTCGTCTTTCGCTCGGCTGGCGGAACGGCGCGGTTTGGCTATATTCGCCCTTCGCAACCGATGGCGGCGACCGAAGCCGTCTCGATCCTGCCGCTCGATGTTCGTGGGAGCCCGGTGATCATGCCCAAGCGCGGACACACAGCACGAACCTCGGTACCCCGGCGGCGCGCGTCGCTGGAGATCGAGCCCAAGCCGCGCGGGACGCCCGAGATCAGTACGTTCGATCGGGCGGAGGCGTACCTGCGCGACCGCGTTGACCTCGAACGCATCCGCGTGACGAGCGAAACGCGGCACGAGTACAAGCTCGACCGGATGCGCGCCATGCTCGCCGCGCTGGGCAACCCCCAGGAATCGGTGCGTTGCGTGCATATCGCCGGGACCAAGGGGAAGGGGAGCACCTGCGAGATGACCGCGTGCAGCCTTGAGGCATGCGGCTACACGGTGGGGCTCTTCACGAGTCCTCACCTGTGTGATGTGCGCGAACGGATTCGCCTGAACCGTCGTCCGATCTCTCAGGAGGATTTCACGGGGGTGATCGCGCGCGTGGCCCAGGCGAGCGCCGAGGCCGGAATGGGTGAACCGACATTCTTCGAGGTGCTCACGGCGGCGGGGTTTCTCTACTTTGCCGAGCAGGCCGTGGACGTAGGCGTCATCGAAGTCGGGCTGGGAGGCCTGCTCGATTGCACGAACGTGATCACGCCCGAAGTGGCCGCGATCACGACGATCGGACACGATCACACGCAGATTCTCGGATCGACGCTCGCGGAGATCGCGGCCCAGAAGGCGGGAATCTTCAAGCCCGGGGTGCCCGCGCTCACGGTCGAGCAGGAGGAGTCGGCGCTGGAGGCGATCCGGCGGGTGGCGGGCGAAGTGGGGGCGCCGCTCCAGGTCGTGGGGACGGACATCGAGTATTCATTCCGATTCGAGTGGCAGGCGGGCGATGGCCCTTCGGCGCGGGTGAGCCTGACCTCGGACCGGTGCAACTACGAGCATGTACCTGTTCCGCTCAAGGGAGAGCACCAGGCCGTCAACTGCGGTCTGGCGCTGGCGATCCTGGACAAACTGACGGAGCGCGGATTTCACTGCCCGGAGGACCGGGTGCTCCGCGGGCTGGAATCAACCCGTCTGCCGGGCCGGTTCGAGGAAGTCGGGCAGTCGCCGCGCGTGGTGCTCGACTGCGCGCACAATCCCGAGTCGATCCGGGCGCTCATGAAAGCGCTGGGGGCGTACGTGCAGTTCGATTCGCTCGTGGTGCTCTTCGGGTGCGCGGCGGACAAGGACATCGACTCCATGCTCCGAGCGCTTGCCTCGGGCGGGGACAAGGTGATCTTCACTCGCGCGACAGGCAACCCGCGATCGGCGAACCCGTCTGATCTGGCCCGCCGCTACGCGGAGATCAGCGGCGGCAAGGTCGCACAGGTGGCGCAGACCTTCGCTGACGGGCTGGAGCTCGCACGACGGGCGCTCGATCGGGGCGATGCCCTGTGCATCACCGGCTCATTCTACATCGTGGGCGAGGCGAAACAGATTCTGGCACAGCGCGAGGCGGCGAAGGCCGCGGGTCGCCGCGCGTAGTCCACGGCGCAATCCGCACCGCCCTTACCATGGGCCATGAAGACGAACGCACGGTCGCTCATTGTCGGCGTGTGCATGGCGGTAGCCGCGGTGCTGGGAATGCGAACGAGCGCGGCGGCGGTCGACGCGAGTGTCCTTCTGCGCGAGGCGGGCGCGGCCCTTGCCGAGGCGCGCACGCTTTCGTTCCAGGCCGAGTCGCAGGGGACCGGCGCGTTCGCCGCGACTGAACCGCTTGTCCGCGCTTCCGTCGCGATCGACGAGTTTCGCCTCGGGAAACCCGATCAGTGGCGAGCGGCGCTGCGCGGGTCGATGGCGATGAGCGACCCGGCGCGCTCCGGGCTCTTTGAGAGCTACATCGACACGGGCGACGCCATGGTCTTCCGGCACGCGACGCGCGAGCTGCTCTCGGGGCGCAGCGCGGATGCATCCGGCATTCTTGAAGATGGCGGCGGGCGCGAAGCCGTGTGGTGGCTCATCGAGTGGCTCCGCGTGGTCACGCCGGCGGCCGCAGGGCAGGGCGGGTATCGCGTGCTCTCGTCGGGTCAACGGAGCGTGGCGGGCGAGCTGTGCGAGGTCGTTCGGATCGATGCGAGCGCGGTCGATGATGTCGAGACCGACACGTGGTGGTTCATTTCGATCAACGATCGCCTGCCGCGGCGCGTGGACCGGTTGATCCACACCGATCGCGGCGTGGGGATCGTGTCGCTGGTGCTGAGCGACCTGAAGGCGGGCGCACCGATCGACCCGCAGGAGTTTCGCCGGGCCATGCCGCTGCAGTATGAGCCGATCGAGTTCGACCCGTCGAAGGTGGTGCCGAAGTACCGACCGCGTGTGCGATCGCCGCTGGCGCCGGGCACGCTCGTGCCGGAGTTCGAGCTGGCGACGCCGACGGGGCAGCAGCGCCGCTTGTCGGATGTGCGCGAGCGGGTGGTGGTGCTGGTGTTCTGGGCGAGCTGGTCGAAGCCGTGCACCGAGCTGCTTCCGCGCATCGAGTCGCTCGTGCGCGAGCGCGAGGGCAGGCCGCTGACGGTGTACGCCCTGAGCACGGGCGATCGGGTGGAGGCGTTCCGCACGTTTGCCGAGCTCAAGCTCTCGTTTGAGATGCTTGTCGAGGCCGACGCGTTCGCCCGTCGAGTCGCCGTCGGCGATCTGCCGACGACCGTCATCGTCGGCGCCGACGGGCGCGTCGCGGGGGTCGTGAACGGCGGCGGCGAGGCCGGCGCGCGGGCGATTGGTCAGGCCGTGGACGCCGCGCTGGGCAAGGCGGCGCCATGACGCCGGCCAACGCGCACGCAGAGCGGGCGGGCGGCGAGCCCCCGGCGGGCAGGAGCGCCGAGCCGGTTCTCCGGCGATCCGCGCTGCTCGAAGCCTGCGGCGTTCCTCATGCCTTCTGTACACGCGTCGGGGGCGTGTCGTCAGGCGTGTTTGCGTCGCTCAACTTCGGCAACCCGGGCGAGTTGGAGCCCGCCCGGCGCGATGCCGCGGAGAACATTCGCGAGAACACGCGACGAGTCCTGGCGGCGATCGGCTGTGTCGGTCGCGAAGTGGTTGAGGTGCATCAGGTGCACGGGGCAAACGTGCACGAGGTGTGCCGCGGGCGACCGGCCCACGCCGGCGAGCACGACACCCGCGCCGATGCGATCCTCAGCGACGACGCAGCGCGAATGCTGGGCATCCGCACGGCGGACTGCGCGCCGATCCTGCTGGCCGGTGACGACGGGCGCGTGGTCGCCGCGGCGCACGCGGGATGGCGCGGCACGATCGACGGCGTCGCGCGGAACACGGTGTCGGCGATGCGCGGGCGACAGGGCATCACGCGGGTGATCGCGTGCATCGGGCCGTGCATCGGTCCGGAGCACTTTGAGGTCGGGCCGGAGGTGGCAGCGGCGTTTGCGCGGGCCGGGCTGCTGGAGGCGGCGCGGGCGCGGCCTTCGCTCGGGCGGACGGGCCACATGCTGCTCGATCTGCAGGGCGCGCTGGCCCTTCAGCTCCGTGAGGCGGGCGTGGAGGAAGTCGAGTGCATCCGCGAGTGCACCTTCGCGTCGCCGGCGCACTACTTTTCGCATCGGCGTGACGCGGGCGTGACGGGGCGCATGCTGTCGCTCATCGGGTCGAAGCGATGATCGGCGTCACGCCACGATCGTGATCGACGGCGCGGGCGAGACGAAGTCGTTGTTGCTCTCGTTGCTCTCGATGACGCGCCGGGCCGAGTCGATTCGCGCGCCGACGTAGTAGCCGCCGGGCGAGGGCGGCGTGCCTGCGGAATCGAGCAGCAGCGTGAGCATGAGCGTTCCGCTGCCGCCCGCGGCGAGGCCCGGCTGCGCGATCGCCGAGAGCACCAGGTCATCGTCGTTGCCGAGAATCGTGTCCGAGGAGAGGCGGATCTCGATGAAGTACACCGCGGCGGAGAGCAGGCCCGCGTTCTCGAACTCGAGCTCGATCGAGAGCGATTGGCCGGGCGTCGAGGCGGAGTAGCTCGCGGGCAGGAACGTGAGGGATGTGAGCCGCAGATCGGACGCGACAAGGTTGTTGATGACGGCGGCGCTCGACGTGATGAAGCCGAGCGCATAGCCGGGCCCGCCGGCGAGCGCAATGGTGACGGTCTCCTGGGGTTCGTCGGTGTTGTCGCCGATGGGCGCGACGGTGATGATGGCGGTGCGCTGCCCGGCGGGGATGAGGATGCTTCCGTTGAGCATCTCGTAGTCGTCGCCGTTGGTGGCGGTTCCGCCGAGTGTGTAGTTGACGATCAGGTCGTCGGTGAAGGCGCCGAGGCGCGTGATGATGAATCGGGCGGTGTCGGTTCCGGCGCCGGTCTCGCTGGAGAAGGTGTCGAGCGGGGTGAGGATGACGCGGGCCTCGTCATCAGTGATGTTGACGCGCGAGCTGGCGAAGAACGACGACAGGCGGTACGCATCCGACGCGTCAAGCACAAGCTGAACGAACTCGCCGGGCTCGCCTTCGTCGTCATCGATCACGTCCAGGTCGAGCATCACGGTGCGCTCGCCGGCGCCGAAGGTGATCGAGGCGCCCGGGTTCACGAAGTCGGCGCCGGACGTCGCGTCGCCTTCGAGGTGGAAGAAGACGGTGAGCGGCTGGGTGACATCGCCCGTGCGGGTGAACATGAATCGCCCGGGGTTCTGGAGCGCGCCGGGACGGGTCTCGCCCGCCACCGGGTCGATCGCGCGGACCGAAACCTCGGGCCCGTTGGCCGCGATCGTGACCGTCGCCGAGCTCTGCAGCCCCGGCGCGTAGCCCTCGCCGCCCATGATCGAGATGATGACTGTCTCGTCCGACTCGGCGAGCGCGTCGACGAGCGCGGTGATCGAGAGCGTGGTTGTGAGCTGCCCGGCCTCGAACATGATCGATCCGCTCAGCGGTTCAAAATCGGTCGAGCTTGCCGTGCCCGAAACCGTGTAGGCGATGGTGAGCGGGCTGGTGCTTGAGGTCCGGCGGAACATCACGCTCCCGCGGTCGGTCGTGCCCTCACCCGCGCGCGGGTCGAGCACGAAGACGGTCACCTGCGGCTCATCATCGTTGATCGTCACGGTCGGCGGGAAGAAGGGCGTGATGACGCGGTAGCCCGCGCCCTCGCTCGCGCGCAGGATGACGGTCTCGCGCGGCTCGCCCGCCGTGTCGGAAAGCGTTGTGATGGTGACGGTCGTCGTGAGCTGGCCCGCCGCGAAGACCGCGACGCCCGAGACCATCTCGAAGTCGTCGCCTTCGGTCGCGGTGCCTTCGAGCGTGTAGGCGACCATGAGTTCCTGGGCCGTGCTGCCGCTGCGCTGGAGGGTGAAGCGACCGGCGAGCGTGCCGCCCTCGGTGATGAAGGGGATGCTCGCGAACACGGAGATGGTCGGCTCGTTGTCGGTGATGGTGGCGGAGGCCGTGGTCAGGGTTGTGCCGAGTCGATACCCGTCGCCGCTCACGAGTTCGACCGAGAGCGTTTCGGAGAGTTCGCCGACGCCGTCATCGGTGAGGGTGATCTCGAGATTGGCGATGGCGGCGCCGGGCGCGAAGGTCACGGAACCGGAGGGCGCGACGAAGTCGAGATTGGGCTGGGCCGTGCCGTTGCCCAGGTCGTAGAAAACCGTGATGGCCTGAGAGAGGTCGCCGATGCGGCGGAGCATGAAGCGCATGGGCGTGGCACTGCCCTCGGAAATGACCGGTGTGAGCGGGAAGAGCAGGATGACAGGCTCGTCATCGGTGATGCGGACCTGGGCCACGTCGAGGCGCGCCTGAATGCGGTAGCCCGCGGATTCGCTGAGCGTGACGATCACCGTCTCATCACCCTCGCCCAGTGAATCCTGCAGCACGGCCAGGTCGAGGTCGGCGGTGAGCGCGCCCGCGGGAATGATGATTGTTCCGCTCAGGGGCTGATAGTCGCTGCCGGCCTGGGCCGTGCCGCCCACGGTGTATGAAACGGTGAGCGGGCCGGTGGTGGGGCCGGTGCGCCGAATGAGGTACCGGCCGGGGTTGTTCGCTTCGCCGGCGATCGGATCGACCGCGATGATCGACACGAGCGGCTCATTGTCGGCGATGCGGGCCGTCGCCGAGGGCTGGAACGTCGAGAGCGCGTACGACTCGGTCGGGACGAGCGAAACGATGATGGTCTCGGAGTCCTCGGCAAGCAGGTCGTCGATCGGGGTGATCGTGAGCGTGACGCTGCGCTGACCCGCGGGAATCTCAATGAGCCCGGTGGGAGAAAGGTAGTCGTCGCCGCTCGTGGCCGTCCCGCCGAGCGTGTACGAGATCGTGAGCGGCCCGGTCATCGAGCCGGTGCGCGAGATGAGGAATCGCGAGGTGAGCGCGTTGGTCTCGCTGGCGGCCGGGGCGATCGCGACGATCGACACGACCGGTTCATCGTCGGTGATGGTGACCGTCGCCGACGAGCGGAACGAACTGAGCCGGTAGGTCGCGCCCCAGCCCACCTGCACGATGACCGTCTCGGGCGCCTCGGCAATGACGTCATCGACCGGCGTGATGTCGAGGAACGCCGTGGGCGAGCCCGCGGCGAACGTGATGGTGCCGTCGAGGGCCATGAAGTCGAGATCGCTCGTTGCGGTGCCGAGCAGCACGTAGTTGACCGTGAGCGCCTGCGTGAACGGTCCGGTGCGCAGGAACATCACGCGCCCGGTGTTGGGCCGTCCGCCGAGCGAGGCCTCGCCCGCGGCGGGATCGACGGCGATGACGCTGATCTCGGGCTCGTTGTCGGTGATGATCGCCGTGCCCGAGCCGCGCGTCGCGTCGGGCGTGTACCCCGGCCCGGCGACGACGGTGAGGATGAGCGTCTCGTTCGGCTCGACGGCGGTGTCATCGATCGTGGGGATGGTCACAAACACGACGGCGGTGTTGGCGGCAAACGTCGCGCTCAGCGTGATGGCCTCGTAGTCGTCGCCCGAGGTCGCCGTGCCGCCGAGCGTGAAGTTCACCGTCAGCGGCTGCGCGAGCGATCCGCCCAGTCGCTGGAGCATGAACCGCGCCGGCGTAAAGCCGCCCTCGGGCAGTCGCGGCGTCAGCGGGATGACCGCCACCACCGGCTCGTTGTCGTTGATCGTCGCGGTCGCGCTGGCGCGGACATCGCTCACGCGGTACGCCGCGCCGGGTGCGATGTTCAGAATGAGCGACTCGGGTGATTCCGGAAGCTGATCGTCAAGCACGTTGACGACCACGAATGCGACGGCGGAGTTCGCAGCGAATGTCGCCGTGAGCGTCATCGTCTGGAAATCGTCGCCCATCGCCGCGGCGCCGGAGAACGTGAAGCTCACGGTGAGCGGGCCGCTGATCGACCCGCCGGTGCGCTGCAGCAGGAAGCGGATCGGGCTCGCGATGCCCTCGGTGGCGAGCGGGACAAAGTTCAGCACCGACACGATCGGCTCGTTGTCAGCGATCGTCCCGCTGGCGGAGGCCTGCGCCGGGTTCACGCGATACGCGGCGTTCGGCGAGATGGTCAGGATCGCCGCTTCGAGATCCTCCGCGAGCGCATCGTCGATCACGTTGAGCGTCACGGTCGTCGTGGCATCGCCCGCGGCAAAGGTCGCCATGAGCGGAATGGTCGAGAAGTCCTCGCCCATGATCGCCGAGCCGGTGAGCGTGAAGGCAACGTTGAGCGTGGAAGCGGTGGACCCGCCCTCGCGCGAGAGGCGGAAGATGAGCTGGTTGGCCGCGCCGAACCCGCCTTCGGCCGAGGTCGCCGAGATGACCACCACCGAGACCGTCGGCTCGTTGTCGACAATCGTGGCCGTCGCCGATCCCTGTGTCGGGCTCGCGTGATACGCGGCACCGTCTGAGAGCGTGAGGATGATCGTTTCGCCGGCCTCGGCCACGGCGTCGTCGTTGACCATGATCGAAACCGTCGCGGTTGATGAGCCCGCGCTGAAAGTCGCCATGAGCGGGACAGCCTGGTAGTCGCTGCCGACACTGGCCGTTCCGCCGAGCGTGAACGAGACGATGAGCGAGCCGCCGGTGGGGCCGGTGCGGCTGAGCGTGAAGACGACCGGGTTGCCGTCGCCTTCGCCAACGTTCCCCGTGCTCGCCGCGACGGAAACAACCGGCTCGTCGTCGATGATGCTCCCCGTCGCGCTGCCGTTGGTCGCACTGACGCGATAGCTGGTCGAGGCGGTCAGCGAGAGCATGACCGTCTCGGTCGCCTCGGCGAGGACGTCGTCGAGGATGTTGATGGTCACGACCGTGGTGCTCGCGCCCGCGGCGAACGTTGCCGAAAGCGGAATGCCCGCGTAATCAACGCCCGATGTGCCGGTCCCGCCGAGCGTGAAGTTCACAGTCAAGGCGCTGCTGGTGGATCCCTCGGCCCGGCTGAACGTGAAGCGGATGAGCCCGCCCCCGCCGGGTTGTTCGCTGCCGGTCGGCGTCGACGCAACGACGGAGATCGTCGGCTCGTTGTCGACGATCATGGCGGTCGCGCTGCCCGCCGTCGGGCTGACGCTGTAGGTCGCGCCGGCGACGAGCGTGAGGATGACGGATTCGCCCGGCTCGACCAGCGCGTCGTCGGTGATGTTGAGCGTGACCGTGGTGGTCGACTGACCCGCCGCGAACATCGCCGTGAGGGCAATGTTGGCGTAGTCGGTGCCCATGACCGCGTCGCCGGTGAGCGTGAAAGTGGTGACCAGCGCGCCGGTGGTCGGACCCGTGCGTGAGAGCGTGAAGACCACGGGCGTGCCGCCTTCGGCGCCGTTCGATGCCGTCACGGAGACGCGCGGCTCGTTGTCGATGATTGTGACCGTGGCGGTTCCGCTCCCGCCGACGCGGTAGTTGTTCTGCGGCGTGATGATGAGGATCACCATCTCGTCGGTTTCGGGCGTGGTGTCGTCGCTGGGGTTGATCGTGATGGTGACGCTGGTCTGACCCGCGGGAATGGTGACGATGCCGGTCAGCGCGGGCGTGGCGCCGAAGTCGATGCCCGTCGCCGTGCTGGCCCCGCTGATGGTGTAGAGGATGCCCAGCGGCGCCGTGATCGGGCCGCCGCTGCGGGTGAAGGTGAACGTGCCGGTGTCGCCGGGCGTCTCGCTCGCGGTCGGATCGCTGGCGGTGATCGTGACGGTCGGCTCATTGTCGTGAATCGTGACGGTCGCTGTGGTCTGCGAACCGAGCCGGTAGCTGTTCTGCGCGATGAGCGTGAGCACGATCGTCTCGTCGTCCTCGACGAACGTGTCGTCGATAACGGAGATGGTGATCGTCGCGGTGGCCGACCCGGCGGCGAAGGTGATCGAACCCGAGAGCGTGGGCGAGGCCATGAAATCGGCGCCGTTGGCCGTGCTCGCACCGGAGATCGAGTAGAGCACCGTGAGCGGCCCGGAGATGTCGCCGGCACCGCGCGTAAAGGTGAACGTGGCGCCGTCACCGGGCGTTTCGTTTCCCGAAGCGTCGGAAGCCACGAGCGTCACTGTCGGCTCGTTGTCGAGGATCGAGATGGTGACGCTTGTCTGCGCGCCGAGGCGGTAGCTGTTCTGAGAAACAAGCGCGAGCGTGAGCGTCTCGGTCGCCTCGACGATCGAGTCGTCGACGCCGCTGATGGTGATCGTCGCCGTGGCCGCGCCCGCGGCAAAGGTGATCTGCCCGGAGAGCCCGGGCGTGGCGAGATAGTCAGGCCCCGACATCGTCGCCCCGGGCTGAATCGCGTACAGCACCGTGAGCGGGCCGGAGATGTCGCCGTTGCTCCGCGTGAACGTAAAGATCGCCGTGTCGCCGGCGGTCTCGCTCAGGACGGTGTCCGTCGACGTGAGCGTCACCGTCGGCTCGTTGTCAAGGATCGTGGCCTGCGCCGACGTGGCCGTGCCCAGTCGATACGCCAGGTTCCCCAGCAGCATGATGCCCATCGTCTCGGTCGGCTCGACCAGCGCATCGTCGATGGGCACGACGGTGACCGTCGCCGTCGTGGCGCCGGCGGCAAACGTGACCGACCCGGAGAGCGCGAGGTAATCAACACCCGCCAGCGCGGTCAGCCCGTTCACGTAGGTGTAGAACACCGTGAGTTCGGAGGTGGTGTCGCCGCTTGAGCGCGTGAACGTGAACGTCGCCGTGTTCCCCGCGGACTCATTCGCCACCGAGTCGGTGACGGCGAGCGTGATCGTCGGCTCATCGTCGGCGATCGTGACCGTCGCGGCGTTCTGCGTCGTGCTGATGCGGTAGCTCTCGTGTGCCGAGATTGCGATGACCACGCTTTCGGTGACTTCGACGAGCTGATCCTGGATGCTCGTCACCACGACCGTTGCCGTCGCCGACCCGGCCGCGAATGTCACCATGCCCGACAGCGGCTCGAAATCAACGCCCGAGCTGGCGGTCGTCCCGAGCTGGAGGCTGTAGAAGACCGTGAGCGGGCCGGTGTTGGTCCCGCCGGTGCGCGTGAACGTGAACAGGCCGGTGCTCGCGGGCGATTCGCCCGCGTTGCGCGTGGAGACCAGGCTGATCGTCGGCTCGTTGTCGGTGATGGTCACCGTCGCCGTGGCCTGCGTCGTGCTCACCGTGTACCCGTCGCCCACCGTGAGCGACACGATGACCGTCTCGCTGCTCTCGACGAGCAGGTCGTCGATCGGCGTCACGTCGATCGTCGCGACCGACGAGCCTGGCAGGAACGTCGCGATCGCCAGCAGCGGCACATAGTCGTCGCCGCTCGTCGCCGTGCCGCCGATGAGCAGGTTCACCGTGAGCCCCAGCGTGGGCGACCCGGTGCGGATGAGCGTGTACTGCCCGCCGAGCCCGGCGGTCTCGCTCGTGGTGGGCCGGCTGGCGATGATGCTGACCACCGGCGGCGGCGCGATCGTCACGCTCGCGAACGCCGTGCGCGCTTCGTTGTTGTTCTCGTCGGTTTCGTCGATCTGGTTGGCCGCGTCGATCTTGACGATGACGTAGTACGCCCCGGGCGCGATCACCTCGGGAATGAAGACCGTCCCGGCGTCGGTGAAGTTGTCGCCGGGGAGCAGCCCGTCCTGCAGATCCTCGAGCGCGATGTCGTCGCCGTCGCCGAAGATCGTGTTCCGCGAGAGCACGATGCGCGTGATGAAGTCGATCGCCGCGGCCTGCCCGAGGTTCCGCGACGTGAGGGAGATGTGCAGCTCCTGCGTCGGCAGGAATGACCCGCCCGTGACGCTGATCGCCGCGCTCAGGTCGGCAAAGACCGGCGTGCCGGCCACCGTCACCGCGTTCGCGGGCGATGACGACGTGTTGTTGTTCTCGTTCGTCTCGCTGATCTGGTTGTCCGGATCCACGAGCATGAAGATCGTGTAGCTCCCCGCCACCGTGTCGGCGGGAATGAGCAGCGACGCCACGCCCGCGTTGTTCTGCCCCGCGGGCACCGGCGAGATCGCAAAGTCGCGCAGCACCACGTTGTTCGGGTCGCTCGCGTTCCCGCTGCTGGAGAGCACAAAGCGCAGCGGCACGTTCGCCGACGCTTCATCGCCCAGGTTCGTCACCGAGTACGGCACATCGATGAGCGTGTCGCCCGGGCGCACGTTGATCGGCGCGAGCGTAAACGCGCCCGTGAGATCGACCGCGAGCATGTGCCGCGATTCCAGCGCCTCCCACAGCGGGGCCGCCCGCCCCGACATGACGCCCAGGCGGCGCGCCCGGCTGCGCCACCACGCCCGGGAGGGGCCGCCGACCGAAGCGCCGCGAACCGTCATTGGTGTTGAACTCATCAGCATCCCTTCCCCGTCCAAGAAGCGTGTGATTCGAAACGGCGCACCGCCGAACCCCCGGCGAATCCATCGAGCCCCGCGCGCACCATGTGCGGGTTCTCGGGATGCGCGAACCGTTGGCCCGGAGTCTACCGGGTTATCGACCGTTTCCGTCGCGCAACTGAGTCGTGCATGAGCCGGGGCGCGCCGATCACCCCGAACAGGCCTCGGGCCCACCAAATCGCCGCTCCCAAAGCACTGCACTTCCCGCCCGGCGCACCTCGGCTCGCGCCCCGGCGCCGCGCGCTCGGCGGCGTCCGGCGTTCCTCGCGCAGTCCCGCCGCGCACGTCGCATACCCTTCCCGCTCGCCGGAGTGGCGGAACTGGCAGACGCAACGGATTCAAAATCCGTCGCCCCCTAAAGGCGTGTGGGTTCAACTCCCTCCTCCGGCATTGGCGCTTCGCAGCCTTCGGCCCCCACCCTCGGTTCCCCGGCTGAACGCCTGCCCGCGCGGCCGCGGGCCCGGGTCCGGGCCGTCCGCGCCTACCATCATTTCGAGATCCATCTATGCGTCTGAAGACCGTCATCGCCACCGTTGTCGTCACCCTGGGCGTGCTCGCCGCCGCCGGGGCCCTGGGCTCTCTCAAGTACGCCTCCATCCGCGCCTCCATGCCCTCGGGCCCGCCGCCGGAGTTTCCCGAGACGGTGCAGATCATCGAGGCGCAGGAGACGCCGTTCCAGCGGCAGATCACCGCGGTGGGCACGGTGCGGGCGATCCGGCACGTCGTGCTCGCCGTCGAGGTCGCCGGGCGCGTGGTCGAGGTCGGATTCGAGTCGAGCGCGACCGTGCGGAAGGGGCAGGTGCTCCTGCGTCTGGATGACTCGACCGAGCAGGCCGACCTGCGGGCCGCGCTCGCCGCCGCCGAGCTGGCCGAGGCGAACCTCGCGCGCATGGAGAGCGCGCCCGCGAGCGCCGTGGTGCGGATGGACGTCGACCGCATGCGCGCCGAGGAGCTCCAGGCCCGCGCCCTCGTCGAGCAGCTCCGCGCCGTGATCGCCAGGAAGGTCATCCTCGCGCCGTTCGACGGCATCGTCGGCCTGCGCGAGATCCACCCCGGGCAGTATGTCGCCGAGGGCCGCGAGATCACCAACCTCATCGAGTCCTCCGACCAGGTGCATGTCGATTTCGCCGTCCCCCAGCTCCCGGCCGCCGCCCTGCGCGTCGGCAGCGAGATCACCGTGAGCGTGGGCCTCCCGGGCGTGCCCGAGCTGCCCGCGACGATCTCGGCCATCGAGCCCACCGTCGAGCTCGCCACGCGCAACGCGCGCTTCCGCGCCACCATGCCCTCGTTCGGCGGCCGCCTCGTCCCCGGCATGTTCGTCGATGTCAAAGTCCCCCTCGGCGAGCCGCTCACGGTGGTCACGATCGCCCCGACGGCCATCCGCTACGCGCCCTTCGGCGACTTCGTCTTCGTCATCGAGCCTGCGCCCGCGCCCGGCGCCTCCGCCGCCCCCCCCGCCCCCCCCGCGCCCCCCGCCCCCCCCGCGCCGGGGCTCCGCGCCCATCAGCGGTTCATCAAGCTCGGCGGGACGACGCCCGCGGGCGTGATCGTCACGTCCGGGCTGGCCGCCGGCGAGCGCGTCGCCGCCGACGGCTCGTTCAAGCTGCGCGAGGGCGCGCTCGTGGTCGGCGCGCCGGCCCCGGCGGGCGCGCCGCACTCGCCGCACTAGCCGCGCGCCGCGCTCGCCGCACTGGCCGCGCGCTCCGCTTGGCGCCTCAGGCCGCGATCCGGACCTGGCCGTCGGGGCCGTCGCCGGTCCCGGCGCTCTGCGAGGCGATGACGAAGCCGCCGCCGCCGGGGGCGCGGCCGAAGCTCACGGTGACCGGCCCGCTCACCGGCCCGGCCGAGTCGGCGCGCTGGCCCTGCACGGCGTACTGCACCGAGTCGGGCCCGGCGAAGAACGTGTTGTCGACGAAGCGCTTGGTGCCGCTCACGCCGACGAAGGCGAACGCGGCCTCGCCGGGCAGCCGGCGGAAGATGATGTACGACGTGCCGCGAGTGCGAAGTCGCGAGTGCGAAGTCGCGAGTGCGAAGTTGTCTCGCGCCTCGCGCCTCGCGCCCCTCGAAGTCGCGAGTGCGAAGTCGCGAGTGCGAAGTTGTCTCGCGCCTCGCGCCTCGCGCCTCGCGTCTCGCGCCTCGCGTCTCGCGCCTCGTGACTCGCGCCTCGTGACTCGTGACTCGTAGCTCGTTCCTCGCGCCTCGCGCCTCGCGCCCCTCGAAGTCGCGAGTGCGAAGTCGTCTCGCGCCTCGTGACTCGTGACTCGTGACTCGTGACTCGTAGCTCGTTCCTCGCGCCTCGCGCCTCGCGCCTCGCGTCTCGCGCCTCGCGCCCCTCGAAGTCGCGAGTGCGAAGTCGCGAGTGCGAAGTTGTCTCGCGCCTCGCGCCTCGCGCCTCGCGCCTCGCGCCTCGCGTCTCGCGCCTCGCGTCTCGCGTCTCGCGTCTCGCCTACCGGTCCCGCTCGGGGATGCCCATGCCGCTGCGGTCGGGGCTGGCCGGGCGCGGCGGCGGCTGGTACCCGTTCTTTTCGATCTCGGCGAGCAGGTGCGCGATCGCCGCGTCGAGCTGCGGGTCGCCTCCGCCCAGCCAGCCGCCCTTGCCGTCCGGCCCCGGCACCGGCTCGGGGGCGAGCATCTTCGCCGGGTCGTCGATCACGAGCATGTCGGGGTCGACGCCGTGGCCCTCGACGCCCCAGGTGCCGTCGGTCTTGTAGAAGCCGAACGTCGGCACCGAGATCGCCCCGCCGTCGATGAGCCCGGGGTTGCCCGAGATGCCCACCAGGCCGCCCCAGGTGCGCGTGCCGATGAGCGTGCCGAGCTTGTTGTGCCGGAAGAGCCAGGGGAACATGTCGCCGCCCGAGCCCGCCAGCCCGTTGATGAGCATGCACTTGGGGCCCGGGTGGCCGTCGGGCGGCCAGCGCCAGTCGGCGGCGTCGCGCCGCGCCCAGTAGTTGGTGACGGGGCGGTTGAGCAGCTCGATGAAGCGCGTGGGGATCTGCCCGCCGCCGTTCCAGCGCTCGTCGATGATGAGCGCCGCCGTGCCGGTCTGCCCGAAGAACTGGCGGAAGAGGTCGTTCTGCCCGTCGACGCCGGTGTTGGGCACGTAGATGTAGCCGACCTTCCCGCCGGTCTTCTCGTGCACGGAGGCGCGCTTGGCCTCGATCCACGCGCGGTAGCGCAGCGTGATCTCGCTGCCCGCGGGCGTGACGAGCACCTGGCGCGCCGCGCCGTCGAGCGCCGGCGCGCTCGAGACGGTGAGCATCGTCGGGCGGTTGGCCAGGCCGACCAGCGCCGCCCACGGGTCGCGCGTCACGTCCACCGGCACGCCGTTCACCGCCAGCAGGTAGTCGCCCGCGTGCACGCGGTCCTTGGCCAGGCCGGGCCGGCTCAGCGGGCCGCGCGCGTCGGAATCCCACGGGGCGCCCTCGTAGATCCGCGTGATCCGGTAGGCGCCGTTCTCGAGGGCGAAATCGCACCCCAGCAGCCCCACGCTCACCCCGCCCGGGCCCGGCTCGATGTCGCCCGGGTTGGTCACGTACGCGTGCCCGATGTTCAGCTCGCTGATGAGCTCGGCGATCACGTACGTCACGTCCTCGCGGCTGGCGCAGTCGTCGATCATCGCGCCGTAGTGGGCCCGCATCTTCGGCCAGTCGACCCCGTGCAGCGTCGGCTCGTAGAAGAAGTCGCGCTGCAGCCGCCACGCGTCGTGGAAGATCTGCTTCCACTCCTCGCGCGGCCGCACGCGCACGCGCATCACGCCCCCGCCCGTCGAGACCGTCTGCGCCTTCCCGCCCCCCGCCGCCGCCTCGACCACCACGAGCGACCCGCCCCGGCCGACCAGCAGCTTCTTGCCGTCGGCGCTCATGTCAAACCCGCGCCCGGAGGTCACGCTCTTCTCTTCCGGGCTGTCCTCCTTGGGGTC
This sequence comes from Phycisphaerales bacterium, assembly GCA_050182995.1. GTDB lineage: Bacteria > Planctomycetota > Phycisphaerae > Phycisphaerales > UBA1924 > JAEUIX01. The sequence continues at coordinate 536,094 of JBFXBS010000002.1, forward strand.
GAAGATCTTGATGCCACCTTCACCGCCCTGCCCGCGCGACGTCCCGCGCACGTACACGAGCTTGTGGTCGTGGCTCACCGCCAGGTCGCCGAACGACCCCGGCGCCACCGGCAGCGGCACCGCCCGCGCCTCGAGCCCCTCCAGGTCGATCTTCACCTTCTTCTTCTTGTCCTTCTCGCTCTTCTTGTCAGCGCCCTCTCCTCCCCCCCCCCCACCCGGGCCTTCGTCGGCGGGCGCCTGCTTGCCGGTGCGCTTCCCGGTCCACGCGCCGGCGTCCTCGCCCACGCTCCACGTCCCGCTCGCCTCGTCGCCGGTGATCGTCCCGGCGAAGGAGACGAGGGCGTTGTTCACGGTGAAGGTCACCTCGAACGATTTCTCGGCGGCGTTGTACGTCCCGCTCGCCGCCCCCGAGCCCATCGCCGACGTCGCGCTGCCGGTGAGCTTGCCGTCGGTCAGCTTCAGCCGCAGCGTGAACGGCAGGCCCTCGGGCGGGAGCTGCCCGCCGGTCGCCCGGCCTTCCCACGTCCCCGAGATGCCGTCATCGGGCGCGGCGGCGTCGGGCTTCCTGCCCGCGTCGTCCTTCTTCTTCTCGGCGGGCTTGCTCTCGGCGCTCGCGCGGATCTCCTCCTCGTCGTTCTTGGGCGCAAACGGGTTCTTCTGGTCCGCCCGCAGCGGCACCATGAGCAGCACCTCGCTCCCGGCGTAGATGAACGTCGTGTCGACATCCGAATACATGGGCGACCAGTGCCGGTTCGAGCTCATGTAGAGGAAGTCGCCCGCGCGGTCGAAGCACACGCTGCCCACGCCGGTCATCGCGCTGGTCACGCGCGTGCCCGTGCCGGTGCTCACCTCGTAGAGCATCACGCCCGGGTTCATGTTCGAATCGTCGGCGCGCGTGTACGCCAGCCATCCCGAATCGCTCGACCACGAGAGCGGCAGCCGGTCGCGCCCCGGATCGTCGTCGATCTCCTTCACCTCCGCCTTCGCCACGCCCGCGTCGACGCTGATCTTCGCGACAAACACCTTGCCCGCCTTGTCGGTGAAGGCCAGGTGCGTACTGTCGGGCGACCAGACCGGCGTGTACCGGAACCCGGGCCCCAGGTCGGTGAGCCGGGTCGGTTCGAGCGGGCGCGGCGCCTTCGCCTCGTCGCCGGCCTTCTCGCCGCCTGCGCCGCCCGCCTGCGCGCCGGCGTCATCACCCTTCTGGTCGCCCGTGTCGCTCGTGGACTCGTCCTTGTCTTGGGAGGGCTCGCGCGCATCGGCGGCGCGCAGCCACAGCTCGTATTCGCCGCTCTCGTCGCTGAAGTAGGCGATCCACCGCCCGTCGGGCGACCACGCCGCCTCGCGCTCGAAGACGTTGTCGCTGCGCGTGAGGTTGCGCACCACGCCCTCTTTCACGGGGAGCGACCACAGGTCGCCGCGGCCCACCGCCAGCACGCGCTTGCCCGTCGGCGAGATCCCCGCGCCCTGCATGGTGTCCGAGGCGTCCTCGTCGGTCGGCATGATCCGGGGCCGGTCGCCGGGGATCGTCACCTGCACCTCGCGCACGGCGCGCGACTGCACATCGAGCACGCGCAGCGTCGCCCCGAGCTGGAAGACGATCTCGCCCGACCGGGCGACCGCGTCCTGGCCCGGGCCCGCGGGCGCGCCGGGGCCGGGCCCCATCGAAGGCCACTTCACATCATCGTCGGCGAACGTCGTCACCTGCGCCCGCGCGCCCGAGCGCGTGTCGAAGCTCCAGATGTTCAACCGGTGCTCCGGCCCCGCGTCCGACACGTAGAACACCGTGCTCGCCGCCGGCCCGTGGCCCCACATCGGCAGCGAGTCCGTGCCCTCCCAGTCGGTGATCTGCCGCGACTGCCCCGTCTTGACGTTCAGCAGCCACACGTCCGTGGCCATCCCGCCGCGATACCGCTTCCACGTGCGCGTGTCCGTCGAGTGCGGCGTGAACGCCACCCACTCGCCATCGGCGCTCAGGGCCGCGAACCCCGAGTAGGGCATGGGCATCTTCTCCGGCATGCCCCCGCCGGCCGGCACGGAAAAGAGCTGCGTCTGCCGGGGCAGACCCGCCCAGCCATTGCTCAGGAAGAGCAGGCGCGACCCGTCCGGGGTCCAGTCCGAGAGCGTTTCGCCGCTGGGGTGATGCGTGACGCGCTGCGGGACGCCCCCGGTCAGCGGCAGGGTGTACAGGTCGCGATTGCCCTCGTAGTTCCCCACGAAGGCGATCGTCTTTCCATCCGGGCTGAAGCGCGGGAACGACTCGGCCCCGGGCGGGCTGGCCAGGCGCGTCGCCAGGCCGCCCATCCGCGGCGCGATCCAGATGTCGTTGGCGTACACAAACGAAAGGTGCGTGGCGCTGATGTCGGGGTACCGAAGCATGGTCGCGGCGGGCTGCACATCCGCGCTGGCGCTCATCGCGCCGGCCGCGAGCATGATCGCCGAGATGGCCAACCTGCGTGATCGACGATGACATCCCCCGGTCGAGCGGTTCTTCACGTGAACACTCCGTAACTTGCCGTTGGACCGATGACGGAACGCCCTCAGCGGCGGTCGGCAAGGGATTCAGTGTACCGGCTAGATGCGCCAAGGGTCGCAGCCCGTTCGCATGTCGTGCGCTTGTCGCTTCCGCCTGAATGCGGTTTCAGGCAAAATCGGCCAGTGGGGACTGGGCTTTCCCCAATCCCCATGAGATACTCTCAGAGATCCGGAGCGAGTGAGAGGATTCGGTTCGCACCCTCACCGCTCAGCTCGCGCCCACGTTCACCCACGGGCGCCAGCGGCAAGGAGTCCATCATGGCCACCGTCACCGACGTGCTCCTTCGCAAGGGCCACGGCGTCGCCTCGATCGCGCCCTACGCGACCGTGCTCGATGCCGCTCAGCACATGAACCGCCTGCGCATCGGTTCGCTCGTGGTGGTCGAGGGGCCGCACACCGCGCTCCGCGGAATCATCACCGAGCGCGACATCCTCACCCGCGTCGTCGCCGGGGGGCTCAACCCCCGCGCCACGACCGTCGAGGAGGTCATGACCCGGGACGTCGTGACCGCCGCCCCGACCGACCGCCTCGACCACGTGCGCGAAATCATGCACACCCGTCGAATCCGGCACGTCCCCATCGTCGATGGCACCGGGCTCTGCGGCCTCATCTCCATCGGCGACGTCAACGCCTGGCACGCCGAAACCCTTGAAATCGCCGTCACGTCCCTCGAGGAATACATCCAGCGCGGCTGATGCTGCGAGTGCCCCCGGCGAGGCCCGAAATCTAACCGACCCGTCTCCCAACAACCCTCCCGATGGACGCTCTTTTTTCCATCGTGGTCGGTCTGGGCCTCGCAGCCGCCTGCGGCATGCGGGTTTTTCTACCCCTGCTCGCCATGAGCATCGCCACCCACACGGGCGTTCTGACGCCCGGCGGGCCCATGGAGTGGCTCGGCACATGGCCCGCCCTCCTGACTCTTTCCACCGCGACCGTCGTGGAAGTCATCGCGTACTACATCCCCTGGGTTGACAACGCCCTGGACTCGATCGCCACGCCCCTGGCGGCGGTCGCCGGCGCGCTGGCCGCATCGGCCGTGATGCTGCCGCCGGAGGCCCATCTCGCCCTGACCGGCGGCGCTGCCGAGGCTTTGGGCCCCAGCGGTGCGACGGGCATTTCAGGCTGGCAATGGGCCGGTTCGCTCCTCTCTGGGGCGGCCGCGGCGGGCTCAACGCAGGTTCTGACCGTCGGGACCCGTGCTCTTTCAACATCAACCACCGGCGGCCTCGCCAACCCGGTGGTCGCGACAGCCGAAACTGCCGGCGCCGCCTCCCTATCGATCATGTTCCTGATCACCCCCCTGATCGGTCTGGTCCTCCTCCTGACGGCGGGCATTCTGGGCTACCGGTGGTTCTTCCGCCGGTCGGCCAAGGCGGCCCCGAGCCCGGCGGTCGCTCCGGCGCGCTTGCGGCGAAGCTGGTTTCGGCCTTGGAAGCGTGTTCCGGCCTGCTGAACACGCCTCGGGATCGCTGATCAGGACGGCTCCGACCCCCTGGCGATCTCCGTTTTCCACGGCGGCCACCCTTGCGGCGGGCTTCGTTCGGTGGTAATCTCCCTGTGATGTGGTGCCGGTCCGCGTTCTGCGGCCGCCCGGCACCTGCGGTGCTGAACGCCTCTCACAGGGAGCGTGACATGTCGAAGACCCTGGCGCGATTGGTCGCGGCGCGGACCGAGCGAAGAGCCCACGGTTTCACGCTGGTCGAACTGCTCGTGGTGATTGCGATCATCGCGCTGCTGATCTCGATCCTGCTGCCGAGCCTGGTCACCGCGCGGTGCATGGCGCGGCAGACCCAGAACGTGTCGAACCTGAAGAACCTTTCGACCGCCGTGTTTAACTATGGGGGCGACTTCAAGGACGGCATCGCGGCGTTCACCTGGCGTGCCAATCAAACGTACCAGCAGGCGTCGGGGATCAATTCCGACGGGACGTTTTCGTATTCGCCCGTGAGCTTCAACAGCGACCTCCTGGCGTCGGGTGCGCAGGCACTGGACATCATCCGCCGACGGAGCCAGCCCGAGTGCGTGGGGATGCCCGTGCAGACTAACTGGATTCCGCACCCGACCTACTCGCACCTCGTGCTCATGGACTTCCTGTCGGCGCGCCTTCCTGAGCCCATGCTGCACAACCCCAGCGACAAGTTTCGCCAGAACATGTCGGAGGAGTACCGCACGGCTCCGAATCAGCTTCAGTACTGCCTTTCGCTTCCGGGCCGAATGGGCGATATCCGCCAGACCTGGCCCTTCAGCAGCAGTTACCAGTTTGCCCCCGCGTCGTACATGCCGGACAAGGAGGGTTACGACGGCGGATTCCTCCGTCAGGGCGACGATCAGATCTACTACAACTACAACGGCGGGACCGGACGTTACCGCCTCGGCGGGCGCTCGCTCAATGAGGTCATTTTCCCGGCGCAGAAAGTCCTGCTCATGGAAGATGTCGGACGACTGGACTGCAAGACGGAGTACCCGCTCTTTCACCCCAACGCCAACATCAGCGTGGGCGTGTTTGACGGGCAGGTGCGGGTCCTCAAGATGAACGAAGTGAACCCCGGCGCGTATGCCAGACCGAACGGCATTCGCCAGGCGATCGCCCTGACCTACACCCCTCGCACGCAATGGGGGTACCCGCTCTGGCCGGGCGGCGTGATCCCCAACGACTTGCAGGGGTATTGCCGCTGGACCTACCGAGGACTGCGGGGCATTGATTTTGGCGGCGACGAGCCACCCAGCGGCGCCTGGTGATCGGCACTTGCAGACGCTGAGGACGGCCCGGGCCCCCGGCGGCTCGGGCCGTTTTTCTTTGCGTGCCGACGCGTCTATGCTTCCCACCCTGCCCGGGCCTGGCCCGGCAGCGCTCCGCCCGCGTCACGCTTCGAGACCACGAACTTCGACCTGCTGACCCATGCCGACCATCAACCAGCTCATTCGCAAGCCCCGCCGCTCGCCCGGTAAGCGCCTCAAGACACGCGACCTGAACAAGTCGCCCCAGAAGCGCGGCGTGTGCACGATCGTCCGCACGCAGACGCCCAAGAAGCCCAACTCGGCCATGCGCAAGGTCGCCCGCGTGCGCCTTTCCAACGGCAAGGAAGTCACGGCCTACATCGGCGGCGAAGGGCACAACCTCCAGGAACACTCCATCGTCCTGGTCCGCGGCGGCCGCGTCCGCGACCTCCCCGGCGTGCGCTACCACATCGTCCGCGGGTCGCTCGACTGCCTCGGTGTCGAGAAGCGCAAGCAGGGCCGCTCGAAGTACGGCGCCAAGGTGGGCAAGGGTTGATTTGCTGGTCGTCTGATCGTTGAAAGTTGTCTGGTTCGGCCTGGTTGCGTCGAGTCCCGCGGGCGAGTGCCCCGCGAGAGACGCCTTCGAGGGCCGCGTCATTGATCGCAGGAGTCGAACATGTCCAAGGGCCGCACCGCATCGGAATCCCAGCTTCGTCCCGACCCGCGCTTCAATGACCGGGTGCTCTCGAAGTTCATCAACTGCATCATGGAGCGCGGGAAGAAGGCCACGGCCCAGCGCATCATCTATGACGCGATGGACCAGATCCAAGCCAAGCTCGCGAAGGAAACCGACCCCGCCGCGCCCAAGGAATCGATTGACGTGTTCCGGCGCGCGATCGACAACGTGAAGCCGTTCGTCGAGGTTCGCTCGAAGCGCATCGGCGGCGCGAACTACCAGGTGCCGCTGCCGGTGAAGAGCAAGCGGCAGCAGTCGCTGGCGTTCCGCTGGATCATCGATGCGGCGCGGAGCGAGAAGGGCCGGCCGATGGCCAACAAGCTCGCCGACGAGCTGTTCAACGCGGCCCGGGGTGAAGGCAAGGCGATGGGGACGCGTGATCAGACGCACCGCATGGCCGAGGCGAACAAGGCGTTCGCGCACTTCGCCTGAGCCGGCGTGTCGCGGAGCAGAGGCAAGGCGGTTTCGTCGCGTCGTTGCGGCGCAGCGCGGGGTGATGGTGTCCGTTCGCGCCGGCGGCGCCCGCTGAACCGTGCGGAATTGCGGCGCGTGCACGACGCGCGCTCGGCCTGCTTCGGGTGACTATGCTCCGCTTTTCCCGGAGACGGAAATGGCGCAGGTTCATCTCCCCCTTCCGCAGGTGCTCCCCGAGCCCCGCGGGTTGTGCAAGACTCGGCGCACCGACAACTGGAAGCTCGAACCGATCCTGGTGTTCCTCGGCTTCTCGGCGTTCATCGTCTATGCGACGTGGGCCGCGTTCCAGGGTCAGAACTTCTACGCCGACAAGCCGACGGTCTCGCTCTGGTCGGGCGTCGCCTCGAGCGCGAACTACCTGAGCCCGATGTACTCGCCGCTGCTGTTTGACATGCCCGGCGGGCCGCGCTCGGGGCATGCGTGGTTCGGCGATGCGCCGGGGTGGATGGCGAGCATTCCGTTCTTCACGCCCGCGCTGCTGATCCTCTGGGCGCCCGGCGGGTTCCGCTTCACGTGCTACTACTACCGCGGGGCGTACTACAAGGCCTTCTGGGGCGATCCGATTTCGTGCAGCGTGGGCGAGCCGGGGTTCCGCGGGAAGAATTACCGCGGCGAGCGGTGGCTGCCGCTGGTGCTCCAGAACGCGCACCGGTACTTTTTCTATCTCGCCGTGCTGTTCATTTTCATTCTCTCGTACGACGCGATCATCTCGTACATCTTCAAGCGCCCGGGCGGGGGCAGCGAGTTCGGCCTCGCGGTCGGGTCGCTGGTGCTGACGATCAACCCGATCCTGCTCGGCTGCTACACGTTCGGGTGCCACTCGATGCGGCACCTGATCGGCGGGCGGCAGGACGAAGTGTCGAAGTCGGCGGCGGGGGGGAAGGCGTACGACTGCGTGAGCTGCCTGAATCGCCGGCACATGCTGTTCGCATGGCTGAGCCTGTTCTGGGTCGGCTTCACGGACTTCTACGTGCGGATGTGCTCGGTGGGGCTGATCACGGATTACAGGATCATCTGACATGACGACGCCGTTCCAGACCCATGAGCATGACGTGTTGGTGATCGGCGCCGGCGGCGCGGGGCTCCGCGCGGCGATCGAGGCCTCGGGCGCGGGGTGCAGGACCGCGCTGGTCTGCAAGTCGCTCCTCGGCAAGGCGCACACGGTCATGGCCGAAGGGGGCATGGCCGCGGCGATGGCCAACGTTGATGACCGCGACAACTGGAAGGTGCATTTCGCCGACACGATGCGCGGCGGGCAGTACCTCAACAACTGGCGGATGGCCGAGCTGCACGCGAAGGAAGCGCCGGCGCGCGTGCGCGAGCTCGAAGCGTGGGGCGCGGTGTTTGACCGCACGCAGGACGGGCGGATTCTTCAGCGGAACTTCGGCGGGCACCGATATCCGCGGCTCGCGCACGTCGGCGACCGCACCGGGCTCGAGATGATCCGCACGCTGCAGGATCACGGGGTCCACCAGGGCATCGACGTTTTCATGGAGATGACGGTCGTTGAACTGCTGCTCGATGGCGGGCGCTGCGTCGGCGCGTTCGGGTACGACCGCGAGCTGGGGCGGTTTCGCGTTTGGCGGGCCAAGGCTGTGGTGCTCGCGACCGGGGGCATCGGGCGGGCGTTCAAGATTTCGTCGAACTCGTGGGAATATACGGGCGACGGGCACGCGCTGGCCTATCGGGCGGGCGCGGAGTTGCTCGACATGGAGTTCGTGCAGTTTCACCCGACGGGCATGGTCTGGCCGCCGTCGGTCCGCGGCATCCTCGTGACGGAGGGCGTGCGTGGTGAAGGCGGGCGTCTTTTGAACAAAGACGGCAAGCGCTTCATGTTCGATGACATTCCCGAGCTCTACAAGAACCAGGTCGCCAAGGACGCGGAGGAGGGGTGGCGCTATGTCACGGGCGACAAGAGCGCGAACCGCCCGCCGGAGCTGCTCACGCGCGATCACGTCGCGCGGTGCATCAACCGCGAGGTGAAGGCGGGCCGCGGCTCGCCGCATGGCGGGGTGTTTCTCGACATCGCGTGGATCAAGGAACGGCTCGGCGGCGAGAAGGTGGGCGCGGAGCACATCAAGAAGAAGCTGCCGAGCATGTACCACCAGTTCATCACGCTCGCGAACGTGGACATCACCAGGGAACCGATGGAAGTCGGGCCGACGACGCACTACGTGATGGGCGGCGTGAAGGTGGACGGCGACACGCAGATGAGCCGCGTGCCGGGTCTGTTTGCCGCGGGCGAAGTGGCGGCGGGGCTGCACGGGGCGAACCGTCTCGGGGGCAACTCGCTTTCGGACCTTATCGTTTTCGGCAAGCGCGCGGGCGAATATGCCGCGAAGTGGGCGAAAGAGCACGACGCGGGGACGATCCACGCGGATCAGATCGACGCGGCGGCACGCTGGGCGCTCGAGCCCTTTGACCGCGGGGCGAACGGCGAGAACCCGTACGTCGTGCAGCAGAACCTGCAGGACACGATGCAGGAACTGGTTGGAATCGTGCGGCTGGAGAACGAAATGATCCAGGCGCTCGAGAAGATCCAGCAGTTCAACGCCCGTGCGGCGAAGGTGGGGGTTCCCGGCAACCGCGAGTACAACAACGGCTGGCACACGTGCATGGACCTGCGTAACCTGCTCACCGTCGCGGAAGCCGTCACGCGCTGCGCCCTCGAGCGCAAGGAGAGCCGCGGGGCTCAGTTCCGTGACGATTTCCCGGCCAAGTCCGATGAGTTCGGGAAGTTCAATTTCGTGGTGCGCCGCGGGGCAGACGGGCGGATGGACCTTCAGCGCGTGCCGGTGATGGCGCTGACGCCGGAGCTGAAGCAGGTCATTGACGAGAACAAGTAGGTATTCAGTTCCCCGCATGCCCGCGCGTGCGCACCGACCCCGGCGACGTTCTCATTTGCTCGCGAGCATTGACCAGCGAAACCACTCCTTTTGGAGCGACACCTATGCAACTCCGCGCCCTGGTCGTCGTGTGCGTCGGAACTCTCGGGCTGATGGGGTGCCAATCGCCGCCGCGCTCGGCCGCGGAGCAGCGCCCCGCGAAGCTCGTCGAGGGGCTCGGCAACCATTCGCGCCCCGTCACCACGAAGTCCCGCGAAGCCCAGCGGTATTTCGACCAGGGACTGACATGGGCGTACGCGTTCAATCACGATGAGGCCATCCGGTGCTTCACGGAGGCCGCGCGGCTTGATCCATCGTGTGCGATGGCCTGGTGGGGTGTTGCTCTGTGTCACGGCCCGCACATCAACAACCCGATGATGCCGCCGGCGCGATCGATCGCGGCGTGGGAGGCCGTGCAGAAGGCCCGAGCGCTCGAAGGCGGCGCGACGCCGGTCGAGCGAGCGCTGATCCGCGCCGTTGCGAAGCGCTATGACTCCAACCCGCAGGCCGATCGGGGCCCGCTCGACGCGGCCTACGCCGACGCCATGGTCGCCCTTCACAAGGCCCATCCCGACGACGCCGATATCGCGATGCTCGCTGCGGAGTCGCTCATGGATCTCCAGCCCTGGGATTTGTGGACGCGCGGCGGCGAGCCGAAGGGCCGCGCGATGGAGATCGTGTCGCTCATCGAGGCCGCGCTGCGGCTCAACCCCCGGCATCCCGGCGCGCTGCACCTGCACATCCACGCCGTCGAGGCCTCAAATGATCCCGGCCGCGCGGTGGCCTCGGCGGATCGACTGCGGACGCTCGTGCCGGCGGCGGGACACCTGGTGCACATGCCGGCGCACATTGACGTGCGCACGGGCCGCTGGGACCAGGCGTGCGCAGCGAACGAGCGGGCCATTCGAGCGGATGACGCGCACCGGCGCGCGACGCCGGCGGCGGGGTTCTATCGCGTCTACATGGCGCACAACCACCACTTCCTTGCGTACGCCGCGATGATGGATGGTCGATACAAGGTCGCGCTTCAGGCCGCACGCGAGATGATCGCGAACATCCCGCCTGAGTTCATACGGGACAGCGCGGCGATGGTCGATCCGTACACGGCGATCGAGTACCAGGTGCTTCTGCGCTTCGGCAAGTGGAAGGAACTGCTCGCCGCGCCGGCGCCTGACAATCGGCTGCCGGTGACCGGCGTGATGTGGCGGTTTGCGCGCGCCTCGGCCTATGCCGCGACGGGTGAGGTCGCCGCGGCTCGATCGGAGCAGTCGGCGTTCCAGAGTGCGGTGAAGGCGTTGCCCGAGGGCACGATGATGGCGATCAACCCGGCGAAGGACGTGATCGCGATCGCCGAGCTCGTGCTCGAAGGCGAAATTGCGTTCCGTGAGCGGAAGGCCGACGACGCGGTGAGGGTGCTGCGCGAGGCCGCGGAGCTTGAAGACCAGCTCAAGTACATGGAGCCGCCCGAGTGGATTCAGCCGGCGCGACATTCGCTCGCGGCGATCCTGCTCTCGGCGGGGCGAGCCGGCGAGGCCGAAGCGGTGTACCGCGAGGACCTGAAGCGCTGGCCCGAGAACGGCTGGGCGCTCTTCGGCCTGAGCGAGGCGCTGCGGGCGCAGGGGCGCACGGCAGACGCCGACGCAGCCGCGGCACGGTTCGAGCGCGCGTGGGTGCGGGCGGATACGCGGATCCACGCGAGCTGCCTGTGCGTGAAGTAGCGGCGTGACTGGAAGGAGCAGCGTGAACGCCGGGCGGACGAGCCGGAAGTCCGACCGGCGCGCGCAGCGTACGCTCCGCACGTGACGGCGCAAGCCGGCCATTCTGGCGACGACGCACTTCCGCTCGAACCCGCGGGTGGCATGGTTCTCGCGCCCGGGGTGCGCGTCGCCGGTGGGGTCGTGCGATTTGCGTATTCCCGCAGCAGCGGGCCCGGCGGGCAGAACGTCAACAAGCGCTCGACCAAGGCCGAGCTGCGCGTACGGCTCGACGATCTGCCGCTGCGAGAGGGTCCGGCGGCGCGCCTGCGCGAGCACGCGGCCGGGATGATCACGCTCGACGGCGAGCTGCTCATCACCAGCGACGAGCACCGCTCACAGATTCGCAATCGCGACGAGTGCCTGGCACGGCTGCGCGTGCTGATCGTGGCGGCGATGGCCGTGCCGAAGGTCCGGCGAAAGACGCGCCCGACGCGAGGCTCAAAGGAACGGCGGCTGACAGGCAAACGCGTTCGCTCGGAAATCAAGTCGCGCCGGCGCAGCGTCGAGTGATCCGCAGCTCGTGAGTGCATCGCCGGCCCCCGGCCCCGGCCGCGCGTCCGGGCGATCGGCTTCGAAGCGCGCCGCGAACATGTCGGTACCGCGACGCGTAGACTCGCAGCCATGAGCACTCCGATTCCCGACCGGCCGAGGCGCGTGCTCTCGGTCAACATCTGCCGCGAGCTCGTGAGCGTCGAGCACGCCGGCGCGCGCGAGTTGACCGGCCATTTCAAGACGCCCGTCTCCGCGCTCGGCGGCGAGGCCGGCGGGCGCGTGCGCGTCACGCGAGACGGGCTCGAGGGCGACCGCATTGCCGACGCTCGGCATCACGGCGGACCCGACATGGCGATCTACGGAATCTCCTACGAGACGCACTGGCGCTGGGCCGCCGAGCTGGGCCGTTCCGACATCGGTCCCGGCGCGTTCGGCGAGAATCTCACACTCGACGGCATGCCCGACGATCAGGTCTGCATCGGCGACCTCTACCGCGTGCGTCCAGCGCCTTCGCACGTGCGTACGCACGCCCAGAGCAGTGGGGGGGCGGGCGCCCCGGACGTCCCGCACGAAGGCGGCGGCGCGCCGGACGCATCCGGAGAGCCACTCGGTCCGCTGCTGCAGGTCACGATCCCGCGCGGCCCGTGCTGGAAGCTTGGCGTCGCGATGCGCGACCCGGCGTTTCCCAAACGCTTCCTTGCCACCTGCCGCGTCGGCTTCTATCTCCGCGTGGTCGAGCTGGGCGATGAGCCGACCATTGGCCCCGGCGACACGCTCGAACTCGTCGGCCACGCGCCGTTCGTGCCGACGCCGCGAGCGGGCGTTGAAGGTCGTGCGGGCGATGGATCCGCGGGTGAGGCGACGTCGAGTGAGCGCTTGACGGTCGAGGCGGCGACACGAGGCAAGTACTTCAAGGGAGCGTGAGGCGAGGCGCCGCCGCACAGGTCACTCCCCAGGGGCGCTCCGCGAAGTACGCATGGATGCAGTCGCCCAGTTCGTCCACGCTGGCGGATGCGCTTTCGTGCGCAGGGGCGAGAGCCGGAGGCCGAGTCGCACTGCGTGCTCGCGCTGGAATGCGCGCGCCGGAGCGTCCAGGCGGACGCGTCGAATCGGCATGGGCTGACCATGATCGCGGTGGTATGCCGCAAGCTCGGCGAGGCGTCGCTCGCGTCGTCTCCGCTTGTCGCGAGATCGACGTCAAAGCTCGCTGCCGCGGCGTGCTTCGTTGAGGCGCTCGAGGCGCGCGAAGAGCTGGCGGGCCGAGGGCTGACGCCATCGTCGGCATTTGCGGACCGGAGTGAACTCGAGCGTGCCGTCAATCATCGTCGGCGTCCATCTCGCCGCGGTCGCCGCCCGAATCCTTTTCGCCGGCGACATCGTTCTCGCCCAGGTGCAGCATCGTGCCGATGATCGGGAGCGTGGTCGTCTGCGCGGCGGGGTTGTAGTTTCGGAACAGGGCCACGGTCCATGCCGCCGCAATGACGAGGAGTATCGCCGCGATGATCGGCCGAGCCGATGGGATCGCGTCAGATGGCTCCGCATGCTTCTTGCCGTGGATCATGCTGGCGGTGATGTTCTCGCGGTGGCGAATGCTGTGAAGGAGCACGCCCAGCACATGCGCGACCGCAACGGCGACGGTGATCCACGCAAGGATCTCGTGGAGGTCTTTGGCGCTCTCGTTGCCCTGCCCCATCATCACGCCCGTGATGCCCATCGCGAGCAGGAGCGCAAGCAGCGCGAAGATCGCCACGGCGGAGCCGGGGTTGTGCCCGATGTACCGCTTGCCTCCGCCGACGAACACACCCTTCGTGTACTCGGCCACCGCACCGGGCCCGTAAATGAACGTGACAAACCTGGCGTAGCGCGTGCCGACGACGCCCCAGATGATGCGGAGGCACACGATCAACACGATCGCCAGCCCGAGTATCGCGTGGTACGGGAAGAACGGGCTGTCTTTACCCAGCACGAGCGAGATGGTCGCGGCGGCAACAAAACCGCCCGCAACCAGCCAGTGGGAGATGCGGGTTGGCAGGTCCCAAATGAGGACGCGGTCCATAGGAAGCTCCTTTGGCGGCGACGAGCCACGGGTGCACTCCCGCCGGCACAGGAATCGAAATGTCGGTCGCAGCCACGGACACGGAGCGGCTCCCTTTGAACAGCCGGGACGGGAGAGCGTCAGGAACTCCCGCGCTTGAACTGTTCCTGCGCCCACGACCAGGACGCGACGGTGCGCGGGAAGCCGACGGTGTTCATGCCCAGGAGGATTGCCTGCTCGATTTCCCGGGCGGTCGCGCCGTGCTGCATGGCTCGGCGGACGTGGCTGCGAAGCGCCGATTCAAGCCCCGCGCCGATGCAGATGCCGATCTTGATGAGCGCGAGCGTCCTGGCGTCGAGGGGCCCGGCATCGCCCACGGCTCGAGCGACCTGCTCGTGGGCCTGGCCCAGAGCCGGGTACTTGGTGATGAATGCCTTGAACGTGCCGGGGACGCCGCCGCGCGACTTGGATCGTGGTGCAGTCTTCTTGGCCATCGAGTGCTCCGATCGGGGGAATCGAACATAGTTCGCGGAGTCAGTGCGCGGCAAGAGGGGCCGACAGGGCCTTGACCAGGTCAAGGCTCGTGATGATACCGACGGGGATGTTTTCGGGGTCGACGATAATGATGCGGTGAACGCGAGCATCGACCATGCGGTGGGCGATGTCGGCAATGGGCGTGTGCGGGCGCGCCGTGATGGGATCGGGGGTCATGAAGTCATCGATGGTCACGAGTTGCGACGACATGAGCTCTGCGCCGGGGTCATCGCCGCCGAAGAGTTCAATGAGCATCGTCGGATCGCGATCGATGTCGCCGTTGGTGTATCGGCGCACGAGATCGGTGCGGGAGACGACGCCGACGAGTCGCCCGCCTGAATCGACGACCGGCGCGCCGGAGATTTCATTCTCTTCAAAGATTCTGGCCACAGCGCGGACGGTCATGCCGAGGTCGATGCAGACTGGTTCGGAGGCCATGATGTCCTTGGCCACTCGGGTTCTGGGAGTTGTCGCGCTCATGTTGCGTGCCTTTCTTGAATGAGGGGTGATCCGGCAGGTCGGCACTAGGCGCGGACCGGCTCGAGTTTCACGTGCGTGTCATAGAACGACACGCTCCCGCCCACCGGGTCGAACATGCACGTGTTCTTGACGACCGGGTCGGTCCACATGGCCGCATTGGCGTGAATGCCCTTCTGGCGGCGAGCCTCGCCCTTGATCACATGCCCGTCGATCGTGACGTCTGACGCGCCCGTTGCCCAGTGCCCGAACCCCAGGGCGAACGAGATCACCCCCGGGCGCATGGTCTGCGTCATGACGACCTTGCCGATCATGTCCTTGATGTTGCCCGCGCCGAGGTTCCATTGGCCGGTCGGATTGGTCGCGCTGGCAACCCTCACCGTCTGACCGTTCTGGAGGCCCAGTTTCTCGGCGTCCTTGGGGTTGATGAGGACGCCGTTCTCGGGGAGGATGGCCGAGAGCCACGGATCGGCGACGGTGCGGCTCTTGGTCTGCGTGATGACGCGATGAGTGATGAGGGCGAGCTCGTAGCCTTTCTTGAAGGCCTCGGGCTCGTTGCCGACATAGTCCTGAACTGGAATGTAGGTCGCGTAGCCGGGGAGATGCCTGCCCGTGCCCGAGTGAATCGTGCCGGCGGTTTTTTCCTGGTAGAGGTTGAGCAGCTTGCCGTAGGCGTTGGCGGCGCGGTCACCCTTGTAGCCCTTCTCGTGGTCTTCGAACCGTCCGCCGCGGTTGAGCACGTAGACCACTTTGCGCCACATGGTCTCGCCGACGATCGTCTTCCAGCGCTGGGGGTCAAAGACGCTCTTGGGCAGGTGGCGGCGAGCATTGAGGAACAGCGCGACCTCGCGATCGTCCGCGTCGGGGACACTCGCGCTTGCGTCAGGCTTCTCGCCGAAGGCGAGGTTGCCGACCTGGCGAAGGTAGAGGTCGTCAGGATGGCGGAACGGTTTGCCCTCGCCGAAGCCGGTGTCGCCGAAGCCGGGGAGTTTGAGGCGCTCAGCGATGCCGAGCAGCATCGCCTCCAGGCTGATGGGATACGTCTGGCCGAAGACGGTGCACTCCTCCGGGATGGGCGCGATCACTGGTTGACGGATCGGCTGCACCTTGTTGGCGATGTTCGGGTGGCTGCCCTGGAACTCCCAGCGTTCGAGGAACGTCAGATCCGGGAAGATGTAATCCGCGTACATCGACGACGAGCCGATCAGAATGTCGTTGGCGATGAAGAGCGGGAGCTTGTTGACGTCGGCGAGCACCTCCACGTTGGTGTGGCCGGCCGGCAGGGCGTACGTCGGCGCGCCCATGTACAGGATGAGGCACTTCACCGCGTACGGGTATGCATCACCAATCGACGGAATGATTTCCTCGTAGATGTCACTCGACAGCGGGTACCAGTTTCGCTTGGCGGGGTAGCCCGCGAAGATGGTGGACTTCTCGTAGTCGAGACCGTGGCGGATCGACGAGATGCCGAACGCGGCGGTCTTGCCGGGGTGGGCGCCGATGTCGAACCAGTCGCCCTTGCCCTTGCCCTTGATGTCGTACGTCGTGGCCTTGATGAGCCCGCCCTTGGCGTCAAAGTTGCCGAGAAGCATGTTGACGGCCATCCAACTGAAGATGTTGTAGAAGCCGTTGGTGTGCTGGGCGGGACCGCGGTGGACATCGACGGCCGCGGCCTTGCCGTAGCTCGTCAATTCACGGGCGGTCGCGATGAGGTCGCTCTCCCGAACGCCCGCGATGTCGGCCCACTCGGACAGCGTGTGGGCGCGGGCCGATTCGAGCAGGAGCTGCAGGCCGCTCTTGACCCTGGTGCCGTCGGGCAGCGTTGCATCGACGAAGAGATCACCCGTGACCGCGTTCTTGTCGTCGTTGGGGTCGACGGCGACGGGCTGGCCCTTCACCATCGCGACCATGAACTTCTCGTCATACTCCTTCTCCGCGCCGCTCGAATCCTTGAACTTGCGCTTCTCCGGAGCCTTCAGCGGCGTGCCGTCGAGTATGAGATCGGCGGCCCGCATCAGTTTTCCGGGCCTGCCGTCCTTGACGGTGACGAGCCAGGTGGCATTGCTCCATGAGTTTTCTCCGGCCGCCAGAGCAGCGGCCTTGTTGGCGCACCCCAGGAACGTCGCGTCATACCGCTTCTCGTCGAGCATCCAGCGGATGAACCCCATCGCCAGCGCTCCGTCGGTGCCCGGCTTGAGCGGCAGCCACTTCCACGCTTTGCTCGCCAGCTTGCTGAAGCGAGGGTCGACGACCGCGATCCTGGTCTTGCCCGAAACGAGATTCGACGTGAGCCGCATCGTGCGGTTCGGCGGGCCGTAGTTGGCCTCGAAGAGATTGGCGCCGACAAAGAGGATGAACTGGCTGTTCTCGGTGTCGGCCTGCCAGTAGAACTTCTGGCCGTCGGTGAACTTGCCGCCGATGTACTGCTCACTGATCGCCTTGCAGGTGAAATAGAGCGAGCCCTGGCAGACGGTCGTGTGCCCGTGAGCGTTGGTCGTTCCCATGGCCGCGGCAAAGCGCTTGTAGAAGTCGCCGCGCCCGTCCTTGAGACGCCCCCACGCGACCACGATCTGGTTGTTCCTGGGGCCGAAGTCGGGGTGGTCGGGGTCGATGAGCTTGTCGAGGTGGGCGGCGTGCTTCGTCTTGAATTCCTCGACGAGACCCTTCTTCTTGTCCTTGTCCTTCTCGTCCCAGATCGCCTTGACACTCGCTTCCATGTCCTTGGCGACCTTGGCATCCCGGAGGGCGATGAGCGACGCGAGCCCTTCGACATGGCGGCTCTCCTCGCCCGGGACGTTCTTGAAGAGCGTTCCGCCTTCGCAGATCTCCCTCACGGCTTGCTCGAACGGGATGGAAACCCACTGGTTCTCACCGCGCTTGCCGTTCCGCTTGAGCACCTTGCGGATGCGGTAGGGGTCGTACGCGGTCTGCAGGCCGGACTGGCCCTTGGGGCACAACCCGCCATCAACCGGCGCCGCATCATCGACCGCCGTGGCGTACGGAAGATGCGGCAGAAGCGTCCACGGGCTGTAGGGATTGCCGTCGATCTTGGTGCATACGCCGTCCTGCAGTTTGCAGCGGATGCCACACCCGGTGTTGCACTGGAGGCACGAGGAGAGAATGTGGTTGTCCGCCTGCGGCAACTCGTACGTCGCGTCAGGCCGCGCGCTGTTCATGATGGCCGCGTTCGTCGAGCCGGCCTCGGCCGCCCTCGCGGCCGACGGCAGAAAGCCGGAGCCGAGCAGTGCGCCACCCGCCAGGAACCGTCGGCGTGACTGGACGAGGGTGTCGTTGGTATTCATGGCTGCTCACTTTCTCGCGCGGCTCGGGCCGCGACCATTTTGCTGAGCCGGCGACCGATGAAGTAGACGGTCATTCCCATGCCCACGAGGAAGAGACCCACGAGGTACTCCATCGCGGTGGCGTGGTACGTGTAGTCGAGACGCGGGTGGTGGAAGGCTTCCTGAAGACCCTTGATCTCGCCCACCGCCTGCCCGGGAACAAGCACGTTGAGGCGGGCGCTGATGAACGTGACCGCGACCAGGAGAGCGGCGAAAATCCAGAGGTGGGATCGCCGGGTGAGCAGCAGTGCCAGCGGGAGAGCCCCGCCGATGCACAGGTGAACGATCCAGAAAACCCACCAGTAAGGCCCAGAGAGAATGAGGTCGAGCGCCGGGGCGTGCGTCTGCGTGTTCCACATCACGATCGAAAACTCGGCAAACTCGAGCAGGAAGTAGGCAACGAGACCGATGAGCACCACGTTCCTCAGTCGTGCAAGGGCCGCCGTGAAGACACCGGGGTCGCTGTCGCCCAGCCCCGCGGGGCTGTCCACGCCGATGATGCCGCGGATGAGCAGCAGCATCGAGGCGCCCGCGGTGATCGCGGAGGCCAGGAACATGATCGGCATCAAGGCGCTGTGCCAGAAGGGCTTGGCATCCACCACGCCGAAGAACGCGCCGCTCTGGCTGGGGAAAACGATGGCGATCAGCACACCAAGGCAAAGGAGCGGCTTGAGCCATTCCGATGCCCGGCGGCGGTAGCTGATGAACCAGCACACGGCCGCGACGAGCATGAACGCGTTGTACATCCATGCGTTGAAGGCCATCATGCTCGTGAACGAAGGCGATGTCACGATGTTCGACGCCCGCTCCATGTGTCCCAGATCGAGCCATACCGCCATGAGCGCGGGAAGCATCGAAGCGAACGCCAGCACGATGGCCGCCCGCAGCGCCGCCGGGTGGCGAAAACCCGGGAGGTTCAGGATGTACCCGAGCGCGGCAACGGCGAACGCGCCGCCGGCGATGCCCACGCCGTGGAAGTAGATGGCGATCCACAGCCCCCAGGGCACGTACGAGCCGTAGCCCGCGGGCATGTGTCCGAACGCAAGGCGCTGGTAGATGCCGATGGCGCCCAGACCGAGGCACGCGGCCCAGAGGACCCAGAGCGCGCCCGTCCAGAACTTCTTCCCGCTTGCGGCCGGTGCGGTCATCGAGGCGTGCATGCCTGGGCTGGAGACAAGGGTGGTCATGTCGATCCTCCCGTCGTTACACGATGTAGAACACGCGTGGCTTCGTCCCCTTGTGCGGGAGCAGCGTCTGCACGTTGTTCTTGGTGATCAGCTCGGTCACGAGGCTGTCGGGGTCGTTCGCATCGCCGAAGAAGGTGGCCCGGCCGATGCACGTGGTCGTGCACTGCGGCAACTGGCCCACTTCGAGTCGGTGCAGGCAGAAGTGGCACTTGCGGGCATTGCCCATGGGCGACTGGTGGTCCTTGCGCACCCATGCCTTGCCGTACTCGTGGCTCGGCTGGTCCATCCACGCCGCCTCGGCGCCCACCATCGGCGCGTCGCTCCGATCGGGGCACCCCTCGGCGACGCCGTCGGTGTACTGCTCGCCGAAGTCGCTCGTCCGTGCGCCGTAGGGGCACGCCGCGATGCAGTATCGGCACCCGATGCACTTGTCGTAGTCGATCGCGACGATCCCGTCGGGGCGCTTCCACGTCGCGTAAACCGGGCAGACGGGGACGCACGGCGGGCTGTCGCACTGCATGCACGGCCGCGGTGTGAACCGCAACTGCACATTTGGAAACTCGCCGAACTCCTCCGTCACGACCGGTCGATAGACGACCCCGGGCGGAAGGTGGTTCTCGGCGACGCAGGCGATGGTGCACGCGTGGCACCCCACGCACTTGCGCGTGTCGATGACCATGATCCAGCGGCGCTGCTCGACGGGCTTGGCCATCGCCTTGACGAGGTCACGCTGCATGCGCAGGAGCACATCGTCGTTGACCTTGGGCCTGATGTTGTTGAGAACGGTGAGATGACGCACCGTGCCGCTGCCGGTTGGATCAACGGGGGCGCCGGACTTCCGCGCCACGACGGCGGTTCCGCCGGCGACGGCGATGCCGGCGCCCACAAGGGCGCCCGCCTTGACCATCTCGCGGCGCGACATGCAAGGTGAGGGCGTGGTTTGGTCTGTCGCAGGTATCACTTGCGGGCTCCCTTCCTGGCGGACACCGTCATCGGCGTCGGCTCGCGGCGCGCTTCATCGCGCGCGGCGTTGAACTTGCCGATCCGCTGGACCGTGGTCTTCTTGAGGAAACCGATCTGCTTGATCCGAATGGCCTTCTGGAGTGCGTGGGCCGGGCACGCGCGCGCATCGGAGCACTCGGCGGTCCCGAGCGCGCACTTGGGATGCATGATGTCGTCGTCCATCGCCTCGCAGAGGTCATAGAGCGTGACCTTGCCGGCATCGACCCCGAGCACCACGCCGCCGCCCTTGCCCTTGGTGGTGTCGAAAAAACCCTTGCGGGCGAGCGTGTGGATGATCTTGGAGAGGTACGCGGCGGGAGCGCCGATCGCCTCGGCAAGCTCCTGGACCCGCATCGGGCCATTCTGGCGGCAAGCCAGATAGCCCATCGCTGCCGCCGCGTATCCGACTGCCGGGCTGACCATGAGGGGGTCCTTTCACGTCAAGTGTACGACCAACCGACCAGCTGGTCAACTGATCGGCTACTTTGCCAGTTGGCTTGCCCAAGGGGAAGCCCCTTTCTCCAACGCCTCCATCCCCAGATAGACCAACACCCGCTGACGCTCCCCTGCGACTTCCGCCTCTTCTGCGGGCAGGGGCGGCAGCCCCGGATCGCAACGGCAACGTGCGCTTCGGATCTGGAACCCGCGTGGTCGGCTTCGCTACGCTCGGTGCATGGCCGATCCTGCACCGCCCGCCGCCTGCTGCGGCAACGCCGCCGCTGCGGCCGCTCATGCGTGCAATGGCGCGCACGCTTCGCCCTGCCACGGCTCCATCGGCGACCTTTCCGCCCCCGGGCGCCTCGCCTTTCTCGACCGGTTCCTCACGCTGTGGATCTTCCTCGCGATGGCCGCGGGCGTGCTGCTGGGGCGGTTCGTGCCCGGCGTGCGCAACGCCATCGACGGCGTCACCGTTGGCACGACCAACATCCCCATCGCCATCGGGCTCATCCTGATGATGTACCCGCCGCTGGCGAAGGTGCGGTACGAGGAGTTGCCGAACATCTTCCGCGACTGGAAGGTGCTCTCGCTCTCGCTGATCCAGAACTGGATTGTCGGCCCGGTGCTGATGTTCGCACTCGCGGCCGTCTTCCTGCACGACAAGCCCGAGTACATGCTCGGCCTCATCATGGTGGGGCTGGCCCGCTGCATCGCGATGGTGCTCGTCTGGAACGACCTGGCCAAGGGGAGCCCGGAATACGCCGCCGGCCTCGTGGCGTTCAACAGCATCTTCCAGGTGCTCTTCTTCGGCGTCTACGCGTGGGTGTTCATGACCTGGCTCCCGCCGCTGGTGGGTCTGAAGGGAGTCGTCGTCGATGTCAGCATGGCGAGCATCTTCAAGAGCGTGCTCATCTACCTGGGCATTCCGTTCTTCGCCGGGATGTTCACGCGGCTCATTCTCCGGGCGATCAAGGGCGACGCGTGGTACACGCAGAAGTTCCTGCCGCGTATTTCGCCGATCACGCTTGTGGCGCTGCTCTTCACCATTGTGGTGATGTTCAGCCTGCAGGGGGACCGGATCGTGACCTCGCCGCTGGACATCCTGCGGATCGCGGTGCCGCTGGTGCTCTACTTCGTCATCATGTTCTTCGCGTCGTTCTTCATGGCCCGGCGCGTCGGGGCGGACTACGAGCGCTCCGCGACGCTCGCCTTCACGGCCACCGGCAACAACTTCGAGCTGGCCATCGCCGTGGCGATCTCAGTCTTTGGGATCGCCTCGGGCACCGCCTTTGCCACGGTGATCGGTCCGCTGGTCGAGGTGCCGGTGCTCATCTGCTTGGTGAGCGTTTCGCTGTGGCTTGGGCGGAGGTGGTTCGCCCGCCGCGCGGCCGGAGCTGACGCTTTCCCCGAGAACTCCGCCGCTTCGGGCAGCGTATACCCTGGGGGAGTATAGTCCAGGAGACATCGGACGGACACGGCTTCAAACGCTGCGAAGCAAACGACGCTCGCGATCAAGGGAATGTTGTGCGGCTGAGAGCGATGAACGGGCGAAGGGCCAACTGATGGCAACGAGACGGGTAGAACCGATGGATATGCGCACGAACACGCCCGTGTCGGCGAAGGGCGCCGCATGCGGATGTGGAGCGGCTCTCGCTGGGGGAAAAGCGGGCGACGGTATCGGCGTTGGCGCCCATGCGGCGGGTGTCGATCCCGTCCTCAAGACCGCCAACCTCATGCACCTGAAGCGGATCGAAGGTCAGGTGCGAGGCATTGCTTCGATGATCGAGGACGATCGATACTGTGCGGACATCATCCAGCAGTGCGCGGCCGTGCAGGAATCGCTGCGGGCAGTGGCAAAGAACCTGTACCGGAACCACCTGAAGCACTGCGCCGTTCAGGCCATGCACGACCCAGGTCCGGACCGCGACAGAATGATCGAAGAACTCGTGAACCTATCCAGTCGCCTCACCCGCTAAGGTAGCAAACCAATGACCGTGGAAGTGGGTATCATCGAGCGTTTGGGGTTCTGAAATGCTGCGATCCACCACATTCCGCAGCGTGATCGCGCTCGCGTCGGCAGCGTGGATGCCGTTCTGCTGCTGCACCTTCACGGGTTTGCTGAACGCTCGTAAGGCGTGTGGATCGGAAGGGCCTGCCGGAGCGGTTGCAACGAGCGCCCCCACCAAGGCGGGCAGTCACGGGTGCCATAACGGTCACCACGATCCGAACTCCCCCCCCGTCGAATCCGACCGTCCAAGCCGTCACGATGATGGCCCGTGTATGTGCGGGAAGGACCAGCTTGCCACGATCGGTGTCGAGCGCATCAGCATCGATTTCCCCGCCTTCTTGCTGGTCTGCGTGCTTCCCGATTGGGAGCCTATCTGGAACGCACCCGCTCGCGGCCCGACATTCGATCGCGCCGACTTTTCGCTCCGTAAGCCATCGACCACGCTGCTGCGCCTTCATTGCGCGCTCACAATTTAGCAGCCGCTGATAACCCCACCTGATCTGCGTGGGGAAGCGACCCGGAATCCATCTCAAACCTGTGTTGATCTGACCCACCCGTCAGACACTGGTTCACGTTCCTGTTTTGGCCCCTTTGGGGCAAGGAGTTCGTCATGCAACGATTCCCATTCGCGGTGATCCTCGCGGCGATCGGTGCGGCTGCTATGCCCTCGGCGGCGCTTGCACAGCACGAGGACCACAAGCATCCCGCCGTGCAGCGGCCAGCCGACCAGCCCATCAAGGGCGGCGGAGATTCGGACGTCGCCATGAAGGCAAAACCCTCCCGCCCTTCCGATCCGTACCCGCTCTCGACTTGCCCCGTCTCGGGCAAGAAGCTTGGGGAGATGGGAGAGCCGGTCGTCAAAACGTACGACGGCCGCGAAGTGCGTTTTTGCTGCAACGGCTGCATCGAGAAGTTCGAAGCGGCCAAGGCGGACCACTGGAAGAAGATCGACGACGCCATCGCCAAGGACCAGACCCCGTTCTACCCGCTGACGACCTGCGTCATCTCCGGCGAACCACTGGTGGAAGACGGCAAAGACGTTGGCGTCAACTACGTCGACAACAATCGCCTCATCCGATTCTGCTGCTCCGGCTGCGTCAAGGACTTCCGCAAGGCCCCGGAGGCCGCTCTCAAGAAACTGGATGCCGCGGCGATCCAGCAGCAGCGGCAGCACTACCCGCTGACAACATGCCCCGTCTCCGGCGAGAAGCTGGGATCGATGGGCGACCCGTACGAAGTCGTCATCGCCAATCACCTGGTGCGTTTGTGCTGCAAGAGCTGTGAGAAGGACCTGCGGGCCAAGCCCACCGAGTTTCTGAGCAGGCTCGACGATGCCTGGAAGCGTCAGGGCATGCCCCAACCGACGGATACGGCGCCGTCCGCCTCGCACGGCGGGGAGACGTCCCCACACACGCCCAAGAACGACAAACACGAGCACGGCAAGAAGTAGTCCCATCGCCTCGCGTCCGCGAAGGCGGGCGCGGCGGCATTCGCTCGCCTGCACCGGAGAAACCCATGCACCTGTCCCCATCAACCCCCAACATCTCCGCGATGTCCGGTCGCCTCGGACGTCCAGCCGCGAAGCCCGGAACGTGGCCGCTTCCACTGGGGATCGGCTGCCTGGTGCTCGCCGGATGTGCCGGACAGCGGTCACCCCTCGATCGTGACTGGCAGTCGCGACTGACACGCGCGGAGGACTGGCGATCAACCCTGGAGCCGCGCTCGACCGACGAGGTGCCCATCCAAGAGATCGCCGATCCCCGCTCGGCCGAGGACTTTGTGTCGCTGGCGGTGGCTCGCAACCCTGCGATACGGGCCGCGGAAGCCAAGGTCCGGCGTGTCTCCGAGCGAGAAGTGCAGGCGCGAAGTCTCGACGACCCGATGTTCACCGTCGCCCCCATCGGCGACATGGCCGAGACAGCCGCGGGTCAAGTCGGGCTGATGACGTCGCTGAGCCAGCGGTTGCCGCTCCCCTCGAAGCTCGACGCCCGCGGCCGGATTGCCGCGCTGGAGGGCGCGCAGGCGAGGGTGGAGCTGGAACAGGTCAAGCTGCAGGTTGTGGCCGATACTCGCAGGGCATACTGGACGTTTGCATTCGTATCAAGAGCGATCGAAACAACCCGGCAGAGTCGATCGCTGCTGCTTCAACTCCGCGATGTGGCCGATGCCCAGTTCCGTGCCGGACAGCGGAACCAGCAGGATGTGCTCCGCGCCGCCGCTGAACTCGGGAATCTCGACTCGGAGCTGGTCGTGCTGGGGCAGCGTCGGGACTCGGCGACAGCGATGCTGCGCCAGATGATCGATGCGCCCGCCTCTCAACCGCTTGCGGAGCCGATGCTCCCGGATGAGCACGACATCGTGGTCAGCCGCAACACGCTGCTTGCCCGCGCCGCGCAGGTCAACCCCGCGCTCGGCCGGATCGCCGAGCGGATGACCCAGTTCGAGCAGCAGCAACGTCTGGCGAACCTCAACCGGTGGCCCGACCTGACAGTGAGTCTTTCGTACAACGCCGTGGACAACGACGGGCTCTCCCCCGCCGCCAACGGCCAGGACCAGTGGTGGGCTGGGTTCGGGATCAACCTCCCGATCTGGACCGAGAAGTACGACGCGGCGGAACGCGAGGCCATGTTCGGCCGGCTCGAAGCCGCTTCCGAGCTCGCCGCCGAGCGCAATCGCATCACGTTTCGCGTCGAGGATGCCCTGTTGAGGCTCGAGTCCCAACGCGAAGTACTCCGCCTGTTGCGGGCCCGGGTGATCCCGGACGCTCGCGCGGCCGTCGAGGCGGCCGCCGCAACGTACCGCACCGGCGCCGGCGACTTCCTCGTGCTGATCGACAACTGGAGGAAACTCCTCGGATACCAAGTCATGGAACACCAGGTATCGGCCGCGGTCGAGCAGGCGCTCGCCGATCTGCAACTGGCCGTCGGAGCCGACATCGATCGCCAAACGGGCGATCTGCAACTAGACAGACAGCGTCCTTTGCCTGCCGGCGGACCGGACACACGCGAGAAGGAGTTTGCCCGATGACACCGAACCCCACCGACTCCGCGAAGGCCGAACTCGGGTCGAGTGAGCAGCGACCAAAGGCGGCACGCCCTCCCAGCCCTCGGCCTCCACGCGCCATGCCCTGGAGGCTGCTCGCCGCATTTGCGGCGGTCGCGCTCGTCGCCGCTTGGTTCGGCACGAAGTTCGGCGGCCGCATCGCCGACGCGGTACGAGTGGTAGCTGCGCGCGTTACACAAACCACCGCAGAGGCAGGCCGCGACCACGCGGGCGCCGGCCCGGGCGCCGAAGGCGGGGGAGCCGGAACAACGCAGTATTACACCTGCGGCATGCACCCGTGGGTCATCCTCCCCAAGCCGGGCGACTGTCCGATCTGCCACATGAAGCTGACGCCCCTCGACCCGGCGAAGTTCACGGGGCAGGTCAGCATCGATCCGGTCGTCGTGCAGAGCATCGGCGTGCGCATCGATCGGGTCACCGAGGGCCCGCTCACCCGCTCCATTCGGACCGTCGGCACGGTGGAGTACGACGAGACACGGGTCCGCGACGTCAACACAAAGGTCGCGGGATGGATCGAGAAACTGCATGTCGACTACGTGGGCGCGCCCGTCGAGAAGGGCCAGCCGCTCTTCGAGGTCTACTCGCCGGCGCTTTTCCAGGCCCAGGAGGAATACCTGCTCGCACTGCGCACCCAGCGACCCGGCTCCGGGGAAAGAACTGCTGTTACGCTCGACCTTGTGGAGTCGGCTCGCACCAAGCTCGAGCTGCTCGACGTGACGCCGCAGCAGATTGAAGCACTCAGGAATGCGGGCGAGCCGTCCCGGACGATGACCGTGCTCAGCCCGCACACGGGCACTGTCATCGCCAAGCACGCCAACGAGGGCATGAAGATCGACCCCGGGATGCAGGTGTTCCGCCTGGCGGACCTGTCGCGCGTGTGGGTCCTGGTGACGCTCTACGAATCCCAGCTTCCATATGTGTCCGAAGGCCAACGGGCCGTGATGACGCTGCCTTATATCCCCGGTCAGACGTTCGAGGGGAGGGTGGCCTACGTCTACCCGTACCTGGACACACGCACGCGCGAGGTGCAGGTGCGGCTGGAGTTCGAGAATCCGACCGGGCTGCTCAAGCCCGGGATGTTTGCGACCGTCGATCTCCGGAGCACGCTGAAGCGAACGGCCGTCCTGGTGCCGCGTGCCGCGGTCATGAGCACGGGCGAGCGCAACGTCGCGTTCGTGAGCCTCGGCGAAGGAAAGTTTGAGCCCCGGCAGGTGCGACTGGGTGTCGAGACGGGCGGCGGCCAGGTCGAGATTCTCGACGGCCTCCAGCCCGGGGAACTGGTCGTCATTTCCGGGCAGTTCTTGCTCGACAGCGAGTCTCGTGTCCGGGAGGCGCTGGCGAAGATGATTCGGGGCGATCTGGCCTCGGAGCAGGCCGCCCAGGTGGCGGTCGCGGGTGGCAGCGAACTGGCGGTTCTCCCCGAGCCCCTGGCCGCCGGGCTCTCCGAGGCGCTGCGGGCGTACTTCGCAATCGGCGAGCGTCTCTCAAGCGACTCGGCCCGAGATCTCGCTGAGCCCGCCGGGGCACTCGCCGCCGCGCTCGACCGGGCGATCGGTGTTCCGATCCCTGAGCACGAGCACTTCTGGCACCAGCACACCGAGGCCGCGGTGGCGCGCGGCAAGGCGCTCGAACTGGCCACGACAAAGGACCTTCCCGGCGCGCGAGAGCTCTTCGCTGATCTGGGCGTGGCCCTCGACAAGCTTCTTCGATCGACGGGCGTGCCACCTTCGTTTGCTTCCAGCGTCCAGTCTCTGCGCTGCCCCATGTTCAACGAAGGTCAGGGCGGAGCAATCTGGCTCCAGCCGGCAGGGCCGGTGCGCAATCCTTTCTTCGGTTCCGCGATGCTGGAGTGCTTCGATCGTCGCGAGGCGCTGCCGGCCACGGGCGCCTCGCCGGTGGAGAAGCCTCGACCTCCAGAACGCCAGCCGGCGCCTCCCGGGGCGCAGCAGTCCGCACCTGCCGCTCGCACGGCAATGACGGCGGTGCTCGACGCGTATCTCGTTGCGCAGGACCAGTTGACCAAAGACGATGCGGCCGGGGCGGGAACGAGCCTCGGACGAATCGGGCAGAATCTCCCGGCCCTGATCGCTCTCCCCGGACCCGCCGGCAACGCGGCGACGCAGATCCGGGACACGCTCAAGAGTCCCGGCGGCGACCTCGACTCGCTGCGGTCGTCCTTCGCGGCGATCTCCAACGCCCTGCTCGTCATCGCTGACACCGTGCCCCTGTCGCCTCGTGATGTGGGTGTGTTCCACGCGTACTGCCCGATGGTCAAGCAGCACTGGCTGCAGATCGGCGAAGAGATCCGCAACCCCTACGACCCCGGCATGCTCCGATGCGGAAGCATCAAGGGCCGCCTCGACAAGGAGGGCGGCCAATGATCGCACGACTCATTGACTGGTGCATCCACAACCGTCTCATGGTGGTCCTCCTGACCGCGGTGGTCGTTGCCGCGGGCATCTACTCCACCCGGAGCATCACGGTTGACGCCATTCCCGACCTCTCCGACGTCCAAGTGGTCATCCGAACGGAGTACCCGGGCCAGGCGCCGCAGATCATCGAAGACCAGGTTACCTACCCGCTCACCACCGCCATGCTCGCCGTGCCGTACGCGAAGGTCGTGCGCGGCTACAGCATGTTCGGGTCGAGCTTCGTGTACATCATCTTTGAGGACGGGACCGACCTGTACTGGGCTCGAAGCCGCGTGCTCGAACAACTCAGCACCGTGGCCGGCCGTCTGCCCGTGGGCGCGAGCCCCCAGCTCGGTCCCGATGCCACCGGCGTTGGCTGGGTGTTCCAGTACGTGCTGACGACGGGCAGGTACTGTCCGAAGCACTCACACGGGCTGTGGCACGACCCGGACGCCGATCGATGGTACGAATCAACCGACGACGCACCTGCTGCCGCGCTCGCACGCCTCGTTCATCACCGCGTGTTCCCCGAGGGCAAGGTGGTCTGGGCCGATCGGCGTGAAAACCGCCGTTACGAATCGCTCGACGAGGCGCCGCCCGATGTCCGCAACCGGCTGGAGCGCCTCGAACTGGTGAAGGGATACGACGTCTGCCCGCTCGACGGCAGTCCTCTGGTGCGCGCCTCTGTCGATCTCTCGGAGCTCCGCTCTCTTCAGGACTGGTACCTGCGCTACGAGCTCACGGCCGTTGCCGGCGTGAGCGAGGTGGCCTCCATCGGCGGTTTCGTGCGCCAATACCAGGTCGTCGTGGACCCCGTCCAGCTCAGGGCGTACGGCATCCCCATCTCCAAGGTGAAGATCGCGATCCAGCGGTCGAACGTCGATGTCGGAGGCCGCTTGCTGGAGCTGAGCGAGACCGAGTACATGGTCCGTGGCCTCGGCTACCTCGGAACACTCACTCCCGGCGAGACGGCCGCGGCAAGGGGACGCGACGAGCCGCTCTCGCGGCTCCGGAGCGACCGGGTGCTCGCCGAACTCCGTCAGATCGCGCTGGGCGCGACGCCCGCGGGCACCCCGATCTACCTCTCGGACGTCGCGGAAGTCCGGGCCGGTCCGGACATCCGGCGCGGCATCGCGGAATGGAACGGCCAGGGTGAGACCGCGGGCGGCGTGGTCGTCATGCGCTTCGGCGAGAACGCCCAGAGGACGATCGAGCGCGTCAAGGACAGGCTGCGAGACTTGGAGAAGGGTCTGCCGCCGGGCGTCGCGATCGAGGTGGCCTACGACCGCAGCGACCTGATCGGGCGGGCGGTCTCAACGCTCAGCCGCACGCTCATCGAAGAGATCACGGTGGTCTCGATTGTCATCGTGCTCTTCCTCCTGCACGCCCGCAGCGCGTTCGTGGCCGCGTTCGTCCTTCCGACCGGAGTCCTTGCGACGGTGGCGATCATGCACCTGCTGGGGCTCAACGCCAACATCATGTCCCTCGGCGGCATCGCAATCTCGATCGGCGTGATGGTGGACAGTTCCATCGTCATGGTCGAGAACGCGCACAAGCATCTGGAGCACGAGAAGGTTCGGATTGCCGACGGGCTCGCGCCCCGCACGCGGGTGGAGATCATGAGCGAGGCCGCGCAGGAGGTCGGGCCCACGCTGTTCTTCAGCCTGCTGATCATCACCGTGAGCTTCCTGCCCATCTTCGTGCTGGGCGAACAGTCCGGCCGGCTGTTCAAGCCGCTGGCCTTCACCAAGACTTTCGCGATGGCGTCCGGCGCCATCCTGGCGGTCACCATCATCCCGGTGCTCATGGTCTACTTTGTCAGCGAGCGGACGATTCCTCGCTCGTGGAGTCGGCCGCTCCGGTGGGCGACCTACGTGCTCGCCATCGGTCTTCCAGCCGTGCTCCTCATGGTGGTTCCGCTGGGAGGTGTTCAACCGTGGCGAGTGTGGTTGGCCGCCGGGTGGGCGGTCTTCGCGGCCATCGTCTTCGTGCCGCAGCGGATCATCTCCGAGGAGCGCAACTTGTTGAGCCGCCTGCTTCAGCGGGCGTACGACCCGTTCTTCCGCTTGGTCATGCAGTACCGGTGGCTGACGCTCGCGCTGGCCGGTCTGCTTCTGGCGTCCACGCTGTATCCCGTCAGTCGTTTGGGCAGCGAGTTCATGCCGCCACTGGAGGAGGGCGACCTGCTCTACATGCCCACGACCGATCCGGGACTGAGCGCGACCAAGGCCAAGGAACTCCTCCAGCAGACCGATCGGCTCATCGCCCAGTTCCCCGAAGTGCAGAGCGTCTTCGGCAAGGTGGGGCGATCGGAGACGGCTACCGATCCCGCACCGCTGAGCATGCTGGAGACCACGATCACGCTCCGGCGCGACAAGGACCTCTGGCGAACGGTGACCGTTCCGCGGTTCCACGACGGCTGGCCCGACTGGCTTGCGGCTATTCCGAGGCGGATCTGGCCGGGACTCCGCCCGATCACGGTTGACGAACTCATTTACGGCTACGAGATGGCCGACGGCACGCACGTGCCGGGGCTCAACGAGGTGGTCCAGATTCCCGGGCTCACCAACGCCTGGACCATGCCCATCCGCACACGCATCGACATGCTCTCGACCGGCATCCGGACGCCCATCGGCGTCAAGGTGCTCGGTCCGGACCTGGCCACGCTCGCCGGCCTCTCCAACGAGATCGCCCAGGTTCTCAAGACGGCCGACGGTACGGGCGCGTACACGGTGAGCGCATTCCCCGAGAAGAGCGTGGGCGGGTACTACCTCGACATCCGGGTCGATCGGGAGGCGATCGCGCGGTACGGGCTCCTGGTGGGTGACGTCCAGGACGTGATCATGAGCGCCGTGGGCGGCATGAACGTCTCAACGACCGTAGAGGGACTCGAGCGGTACCCGATCAACGTGCGCTACCCCAGCGAACTGCGGGACAGCATCGAGAACCTTCGCCAGACATTGGTTGCCACACCGTCGGGAGCACAGGTGCCGCTCGGCCAGGTCGCCATGATCGAATCGCGGCCCGGGCCGCCGATGATCAAGAGCGAGAACGCCCGGCCGACAAGCTGGGTCTACGTGGATATCGCGGGCATTGACGTCGGCACGTACGTCAAGAACGCCCAGCGTGTCGTCGCGGCGCAGGTTCCGCTGCCGGCCGGGTACTCGATCGTGTGGTCGGGCCAGTACGAGTACATGCAGGCGGCACGGGCCCGGCTGCTCATCGCCGTTCCGCTCGCGGCGGTCGCCATCGTGTTGCTGCTCTACTTCGCCACGCGCAGCTGGCTTCGGGTCGGGATCGTGCTTCTGGCGGTCCCTTTCAGCCTTATCGGCTCGATGTGGCTGCTCTATTTCCTGGACTTCAATCTGTCATTGGCGGTGTGGGTGGGGGTCATTGCGCTGGCGGGGCTCGATGCCGAGACCGGCTTGGTCATGCTTCTCTATCTGGAGAACAGCCACGATCGGTTCAAGACGGAGGGCCGGCTGCGCAACCGGGACGATCTGTGGTGGGCCATCCACGACGGCGCGGTGCAGCGCATCCGTCCCAAGACCATGACCGTTGTGACCACGTTCATCGGCCTGGTGCCGCTGATGTGGGCCGAGGGGGCAGGCGCGGACACCATGCGCAGGCTGGCGGCCCCCATGATCGGCGGCCTGGCGACGAGTTTCCTGCTCGAACTGCTGGTGTACCCGGTGATCTTCAGCGTATTGAAGGATTTCTCCATTCCCCGCCAGGCAGTCCCGGCTGACGGCGTCATCGCTCAGAGCAGGCACGGATAAGGCGGCAACTTCGATGGACAACGCAGTGGCGCTCGTGCAGGCGTACCTCCGGGTCAACGGCTACCTCACGGCCGGACGCAATCTGCGCCATTTCATGGGTGAGCGCGTCGACGGTCATCCTCCCGATCTCGTCCAGCCGCTCGTCGGGCGACATGTCCGCCGGGTCCGTCGGGTCGGGGCGCAGCGACATCGCGCACTCCTTCGGAGGTGCTCACCCGTCCGTGGTCGGTCGTGGTGATGAGGGATCGGTCGCCCGCGGCACGCCGCCGCTGGCTACTGGATACCTACGCGATGGCATTCCGAAGTCGCGCGCAAGGGGGGCGAGAGCAACCCCGGCACTCATCCATCAGAACAGGGTTGCCTGGACATACAGCTCACCGGTCAGGCCGGTCCCACTTCCCAAGCACGAACACCGTCGTAGCTGAATCCGACGTTGCACATCACCTGGCGGTTCTCATCTCGCCCGCGCATCAGACCCGCGATCGCCGGTACAAAGAACGCATTCACTGCACCAGGCAACTCAATCGTTCCACGCTGCGGGGCGTCGATAAACGCGACGCGACCTGATACCCGTCGCAGCCTGTCCTTGCCTTCCCAGAAGGTGTCACCCCACGCCCCCAGTTCGGACTGGTGCACAAGTTGTGTAACCCCTGCGCCCGGTCCGAGCCACTCGAAGCTCAACGTGCGATCTCGCCGGTACTTCGCAATCGCCTTGCACTCTTCTTGTGCTCTGTCAGCATCGGCTCGGGCTTGCTGCGAGCCCTCCATCGCAAGAAGCGTGTGCAACACGTACAGGTAGAATGCAGCGTCCAGACCACCTCCACGGGCCCGCCAATAGGCCACACGTTCGATGATTCGCTCCAGGTGAGGCGGAGATTCTAGTTGGCGAATCGTCCGCAGCCACATCCGAAGGCTGGATGCGTCGCTCGAGTCCTCGATCAGATTCTCCTCTAGCAGACGGCTGCTTCGCTCCGGCACCCGGATGGTGATACACATTGACCCGAGCAGTGACACGATTCTGAAGATCCCGTTCGACGCGTCGCTTGATTGCGTCCGTGAGGTCGCGTTGGCAATCATGGCCGAGTTGGAGGTCTCGCCATCCGATCTCTGCCCCGCGGCGGAACGCGTCAAGAGTTGAATCGCCCGACAACCCGGCACTCAGATGCACGAGGTGCAGTTCCTCTGAGAGCCACAACTCGTCCTGTGGCGTCAGGGTCCACGGCGCGCCATCCCTCATCGGCACCTGACCTGCCGAAGTCACCGAGTCCAGGTCGGTGTTTCCCAGCGTTGCAGCGAGCCCCGAGCACAGTGCACGCAAGCTCAGCGGGTGCGACGAAGCCCCAAACTGCTCGGTTACGGTGTTCAGTGACGCGGAAGATGGGGAGACGATGACGAAGTCCGCCAACTCGCCAAAGGCCCCTGCGACTTCCTGCAGCACGCCGTTCAACCAACTGCGAAGTCCAGAATCATGCCAGAGCGCAACAACCGTTACAGGATGCGGATCGATGGCCGCGCGCACGGTTTCAAGAAAAGCTGACAAACCACGCTTGTACTTCTTCAACCAGGCGCGGAACTCTCCCATTTCGATGGTCGAATCCCGCCCAACGAGGCCTCTGGCGAAGAACCAGTGCGTTCCCGTGCGTTGTATCGTGGGCTTTCCGCGCGTCGTCGCAGCCACGGCCCGCGGCGTCCAAAAACGGCCGAGCCGTAAACCAAAACGCCCCCGCGTTTCCGCGGAGACGTCGGTAACTCCGTATCCACAACCCAGGCGAACGGATTCTCTCTGGCGGTCGGGGTGGACGGGCCGCCCCGCAGCGGTTAACAGAGAGTACCCCTGGTGGTCCACGGACCGTCGTCGGCTTTCGCGGCTACGCCATTCCCAATTCTCTGTCCGCTCTCACACGTCTGAAGTCTCACCAGGTTCGCCGGGTGATACCCAGAACCACCCGGTTGTCCCTACCAGCGGCGGTTGGCCACGGCGGCACGGGGTGGCGTGATCCTGCGACCGCAGCGGTATCGAACCCAGGTGCCTCTACACTATCGGTGAGTGTCGGAGCCGTGAGTTCGGCCACCGAGGCCGTCCGCTGGGCCGGTTTAGCCAGAAGGAATGCCATGAGACTGCTCATTGCCTACGACGGATCAGACGGTGCCAAAGCCGCCATCGACGACCTTCAGTTCGCCGGTTTGCCTGAGAACGTAGATGTTGCGGTGCTTGCCGTCATTGATGGTCGCAGGCTGGCTAAGGCCGAAGCCAAGCAGGCCGCGGCGGGGCAGGCAAACCCTTCGGCCCCAGGAACGATGGAACTGTGCTCTGCTGTCGCCGAGGAGGGGGCGGAGCGGGTGCGTGGACACTTCCCGGCGTGGAGCGTGGCGGCCGAGGTGTGCGTGGGAGCCCCGGCCTGGATGATCATCGAGCGTGCAGAAGCCGACGGCGGCGTGGACCTCATTGTCATGGGCTCGCGGGGCTTCGGAGAACTCAAGCGGTTGCTCTATGGCAGCGTCGCGCATCACGTCGTCACGCAGGCAAAATGCCCGGTGCGTGTTGGTCGCCCGCCGCGGCGTCCCGATCGGGGCGGGGATCATCCACTTCGAATCGTGCTCGGTGACGACGGGTCGCCGGATGCCCGGGCGGCTCTCCGATCGGTTGCCAGTCGGCGATGGCCCTTTGGGACGCGGATTCTCGTCGCAACCTTCGAGACGGGCGTGCAAACGCGCCTCTCCAACTGGACACCAAACACCGTGTGGGGCGGCGATCCGGTGTTGGACCCGGACGCCGTTGCTGAACGTCCGGCACTTCTTGTGGCGGCACAGGGGGCGGAACTTCTCAAAGCGATGTGCCCCGGCGTGTCGGTAACGACGCTCGTGCGCCCGCACGACCCGAAGTACGGATTGCTCGAAATGGCGGAGACCTGGGATGGCTGCGGCGCCGACTGCGTCTTTGTTGGCGCGACGGGTGTTCGCGGAATCGAGCGGTTCTTAGTGGGAAGCGTCTCCACGACCGTGGCGCTGAATGCTCCGTGCTCGGTTGAGATCGTGCATCGCAGAGGAGCCGAGGCACAATCGCTGGGCTGAGGGAACGTGTATGAAGTCCCCCGCCCCGCAATCTGACCGATCGCAGCAGGAGCCCACGGCCGTCGCTGCGCTTGCCGAGAGAGTCAAGGAACTCACGTGCCTGTACGAGGTCGCCGCGGTCTTTGCAGAACGGCTCGGAACCCTTCGGGAGCGACTGGCGCGAGTCGTTGCGGTGCTCCCGGGTGCCTGCCGCTTTCCAGAGCGAGCTGCAGCGCAGCTGCGGCTGGACGACATCGAGGTCGCTTCGCAGGGGACGCCGCTCGAACCTTCGACTCGGCATCTGCGCGTTGCACTTCGCGTCGCAGGGGCTGAACGCGGTGAAGTGGTCCTCGGCTACAAAGAGAATCCGGGCACGGCGATGCACGGGCCGGGCGGACTGTTCCTCGCCGAAGAACGCGCGCTGCTGGACACCGTGGCCAGTCAGATTGGCGTGTTTGTCGCAAGCGTGGAGTCCGAACAGCACCGCGCCGAGATGGAGGCAAGTTTGCGACACGCGGACCGGCTCGCGACCATCGGCCAGCTCGCCTCGGGTGTAGCTCACGAGCTCAACGAGCCGCTCGGAAACGTCCTGGGGTTCGCGCAGCTCGCGCTCAAGGCCGAGGAGGTACCAGCCCAAGTCCGAGCAGATTTGAGCCGCATCGCAGAAGCGGCCCTGCGCGGTCGTGAGATCATTCGTAAGATGCTCGTCTTTGCCCGCCAGGCGCCCGCTTCAAAGCAGCCGACAAATCTCAACGGAGTTGTCGAGGAGGCCATGTTCCTGCTTGAGGCCGGTTGCGAGAACCCCGGCGTGCGCTTCGTCCGCGAGCTGGGGGCCGGACTCCCTGAACTTGAGGCGGACCCCGTGCAGGTCCGCCAGGTAGTCACCAACCTGGTGATCAACGCCATGCAAGCGATCCAGGTCCAAGGCACCGTAACCGTCCGGACCGAAGCGGGCCAAGACGCTGTCGTCCTCTCGGTGCGCGATACGGGTTCCGGCATGACTCCCGATGTGCTCCGCCGCGTCTTCGACCCGTTCTTCACGACCAAGGACGTGGGACAGGGCACCGGGCTCGGCCTCGCGGTGGTGCAGGGCATCGTCGCCGGGCACGGCGGCACGATCGACGTGGAGTCCGAGCCTGCACGCGGGAGCGTGTTCAGCGTCCGGCTGCCGGTGCGCGCCGCATCACCTACTTGAATAGGCTCACACGACGTGACGACCGAGACTGCCAGCATCCTCATCGTTGATGATTCACCCACAACCCGCGAGGTGCTGGAGCGCAACCTGCGCGCCGAGGGGCACGAGGTCCATTCAGCGGCGAATGTGGCCGCGGCCATCAAGGCATTGGAACAGGCTTCGATTGATCTTGTCGTCACCGATCTGAGGATGCCGGGCGGCGATGGCATGGAGCTTGTCCGTCATGTTCGCGATCATTGTCGCGGCGTGGGCGTCATTATGGTCACGGGGTTCGCCACCGTCGGCGGCGCGGTCTCGGCCATGCGCGAGGGGGTGGACGACTACCTCCCCAAGCCGTTCTCCGACGAGGAACTCCGCCATGCCGTTCGCTCGGCCCTGGACAAGGTGCGGACGAGGCGGGACGTGGAGGGTTCCGCTCCGGTCGAGGCCCCCCACGGGCTGATCGGGGCGTCCCCGGTGATGCAGCGTGTCTACCGCCTCATCGACCGGGCGGCGGGTGCGAGCGTGCCCGTGCTCATTACCGGAGAGAGCGGGACGGGCAAGGAGCTCGTGGCCCGAGCGATCCACTACCGAGGACCGCGGGCGTCCGCCCCGTTCCTCGCGGTGAACTGTGCTGCCATCCCCGAGTCGCTCATCGAGAGTGAGCTCTTCGGGCACGCCAAGGGGTCGTTCACCGGCGCGACCGCCGCCCGTCAGGGTTTCTTTGTCGCGGCGGACGGCGGGACACTTTTTCTGGACGAGGTCGCGGAACTCTCGCCCATCGCGCAGGCCAAGCTGCTGCGGGTACTGCAGGAGAAGACGGTGCAGGCCGTGGGCGCGGACAAGCCCCGCACGGTCGATGTCCGCGTGATCGCCGCGACCAACAAAGACCTTGAGAGCCTGGCCCGCGAGGGCAAGTTCCGCGAGGACCTCTTCTTCCGGTTGCATGTGCTGCCGATCGAGCTCCCCGCGCTCCGCGAACGCGCGGGCGACGTGGTGCCGTTGTTCCGGCACTTTCTAGCGGTCGCGGCGGAACAGGATTCAGCCCCGGCCCCCCAGATCACCGACGCCGCGCTCGACGCCCTGAAGCGTTACCCGTGGCCAGGGAACGTGCGCGAGCTCCAGAACCTGGCGCAGCGCCTGGTAATCTTTGCGGAGGCAGGCATCATCGACACCGTGGACCTGCCGACGGTCATGCGCTATGTCACGCCGACCCCATCCGGGGCACCAACGGCTGCGCACCGGACGCTCCGGGAGGTGGAGGTGGAGCACATCCGCGCGGTGCTCGAGAGCGTGGGCGGAAACAAGACGAAGGCGTCCGCGATTCTCGGCATCGATCGCAAGTCGCTGCGGGAGAAGCTGGCCAGGGGAGCTCCATCGGAGACGGTCCGGGACCACGCGGGTGGAGAGAATCTCCCCGGTGGGGAGAACCTCCCCGCGCACTGAGTCGGCACGACCTCGTTCCTGGATCAGAAACCGCGATTGCGGCGTGCGCGATCCCCTCGCGCAATGGCACGGAGGTTGCACTCCGCATCCGTACACCTCAAACGGAGCAGTATCACCATGACCATCGCCACCGTTCCGGCCAAGTCCACTCCAACCACTCCCCGCGCGAATCTCGCGGCGAACGGCATCGGTGCGGCCGGCCAGCACCCACGGCTGTTCCAGCGCGTGCGTGAGCAGATGGATCGTGCGGCCGAATCAGTCGGCCTCGCGCCCGAGGTCCGAAAGATTCTCTCCTCGCCCACGTGCGAGGTGAGTGTCAACTTCCCCGTCCGCATGGACGACGGACAGATTGAGATGTTTTCCGGCTACCGCGTCCAGCACAACAACGTGCTTGGCCCGTTCAAGGGCGGCATCCGCTACCACCCGGACGTGAGCCTCGACGAAGTTCGCGCCCTCGCGGCGTGGATGACGATCAAGTGCGCGCTCGTGGACATCCCTTTCGGCGGGGGGAAGGGCGGGGTCCAGGTTGACCCCGCCACCCTCAGCCGACGGGAGGTGGAACGCATGACGCGCCGGTTCGTGTATGCGCTCGGCGCGAACATCGGACCGGGCTACGACGTACCAGCGCCGGATGTAAACACCGACGCGCGCACGATGGCGTGGATCGTGGACACGTACGCGGCCACGCTGCCGCCGCAGGAACGCTACCGCGCGTTATCGGTCGTCACCGGAAAGCCGGTGAGCGCCGGCGGCTCTGTGGGACGCGAGAAGGCAACCGGGCAGGGCGTAGTCGACCTCATCGAGATGTGGGCGGCGGACCAGCGCTGCAAGGCCGGAGACTTGTCCTACACCGTGCAGGGGTTCGGCAAGGTTGGGTCTTGGGCGGCCCGCATCCTCAAGGACAAGGGTGCGAAGCTCCTCGCAGTGCAGGATGCGACCGGGGCGATCAAGGCGTACACGAGCGCCGGGCTCGACGCCGATGCGATCGCCGAGCATGTCAAGACGACGGGCGGTGTCGCGGGGTTCATGGGCGCGCAGGCCGTCTCACGAGAGGTGTTCTTCGCCACGCAGGCCGACGTGTTCATCCCCGCGGCGCTTGAGAATCAGGTGACCGAGGAGACCGCGCGGCTGCTCCAGGTGCGGCTGGTTGCCGAGGGGGCCAACGGCCCGACGACGACCGAAGGCAACGCGGTGCTCCGCGAGCGCAACATCGCGGTCCTGCCGGACGTCCTCTGCAACGCCGGCGGTGTGATCGTCAGTTACTTCGAATGGCTACAGAACCGGGGCGGCGCCGCGTGGAACGCTTCGGAGGTGGACCAGCGGTTGCGAGAGATCCTCGAGCGGGCATACGCCCGTGTGAAGCAGATGGCGACCGACAAGTCGCTCCCCTGGCGAGACGCCGCGTACGCCGTGGCGCTGCGGCGGATCGAGCAGGTGTACGCCGAGCGCGGCATCTTCCCGTGATCGGTTCAAACCAAGCGGCGGCATTAAACCTAAGCGGCAGGAGACCACCATGAACAACCGCACCATCCACGTTACGCAGCACGACATGGAGCGTCTGCGCGCCCTGATAGCGTCAACCAGCGGCGGCCGCGGCGACGACCGGGACCGGCCGTACCTGGCCACTCTCGCGACAGAACTGGATCAGGCCGTCGTCGTGGGGCCCGAGGAGGTCCCTCCCGATGTGGTCACGATGAACTCGCGTGCTCGGCTGAGAGACGGCCGACGCACGTGGATCATGACGTTGGTATTCCCCGAGGACGCCGACCCCGAGGAGGGCGCCATCTCCGTGCTGGCGCCCTTGGGCGCGGCTCTGCTGGGGTGCCGCGTCGGTCAGACGGTCAGGTTCCGGGTTCCGGGCGGGGCAGAGCGCGCGTGCGACATCCTCAGCGTGCTTTACCAGCCCGAAGCGGCCGGCGACCTCCACCTGTAACGCGTTTTCTGGTTCATATTTCGGACTGCAACATCACCTCGTCGCGTGTCTCACATGCAAGGAGTGCGCTATGGCCACCCGACCCATCGTCAGCAAACTGGACAGCTCCCGTCTTGAGCCTTTGCTCTCGGGCAGCTGGAACGACGCACCCGTGATACGGCTTCGAGCGCTCTTAGAGCGCGCGAGGAAGGTCGCGCCGCCCCGGGTGCCGCCCGACGTGGTCACTATGAACTCGCGTGTACGCGTTCGGTACCACGGCGAGGACGAGTCGGAGGCGCTCGATCTGACATTCCCGGATGCAGTGGGGCTCTCGGTGGTATCCCCGCTGGGGGCGGCGTTGCTCGGCGCCCGCGAAGGCGAGAGCGTGCAGTGCGCAGGCGGGCGCGTGTCCAGGCGCGTGACTGTCGAGCGGATCGAGTACCAGCCCGAGCGTGAGCATCACTTCGATCGATAAGACCAAGATCCCTTCCAGGAGGTATGACATGCCCCCGAATGCAACGACCCTGCCCATCCACATCAGGCCCGGCAACCTGCAGACGAGCTCCGCCATCGATGCATGGGTCCATCGCAAGCTCGCCGGTGTGTTCCGGCGATACGGCTCCAAAATGACGGCCGTCGAGGTACACTTCGAGGACGTGAACGGTCCCAAACACGGCATTGCGGACGCCCGATGCGTGATGGAGGCGCGAGTCAACGGGCGGCTGCCGGTCGCGGTGCAGGCCCGTGCCCGCGATCTCTACGCCGCCATTGACGCGGCGTCTCGCAAGCTCGATGCGGCCATCGCCCGAGTGGTCGAACGTACCGATGCCCGTGCGCGGCGACGGTATTGTCAGCAACTTACCCGCTAAGTCCTATCGCCCCGATCCCGGGGCCTCGCGATGCCCCGAGGGGCAGACTCGTACCATCACTGGATAGCGCCATCACAACGCGGCGACGATTCCCGTACAGCCGTGAACCGTGGAGAGCATCACATGGGCAGCCTCACCTCCGTCCTCGTCGGCGTGGACTTCTCCCCTTGCTCCGCCGTGGCACTCAAAGCGGCCAAGCGCATCGCGGACTGCAACCGCGCATCGCTGCGAGCCGTGCACGTGGTGGCGATCCCGTCGTTCGAACCAGCGCCTCACCCGCTGTTCCCGTTTCCTCTACCGACCCAGGCCGCCTTCGTTTCAGATGCGCGGGAGTCGTGGGCCCACTTTTTGAAGGATTCGGGTCTGCCGGCTGATGTGACGTGCGACATCGAGGTCGGCTGTCCCCGCGATGCCATCCTGGAGTCGATAGCTCGTACTCGTGCGGACTTGCTCGTACTCGGAGCGTACGGTGCCCACGACGCGCACAAGGGTGTTGGTCCTACAGCAGCTGCCTGCATGCAGCGTGCCAAGACTCGGGTCCTGCTGGTCCGAGAGAACCACGCGGAGCCGTTCCGCAACGTCGTGGCCTGCGCGGACTTCACGGAGACCTCCAAGCTCGCCTTGCAGGAAGCAATCCGAGCCGCTGCGCAGGACGGCGCAGCGCTCAGCGTACTGCACGTGTACGACGACCCGTGGCACGGCCTCCGCCCCCCTGTGGACATCGCGGTGAACATGCCCGATTTCACGAATCAGTTCCGGCGAAGTGTCGAGGACCGCCTGCGCGAGTTCTGCGCGCCATTCGTACACGAACTGAGCGCACTGAAAGCCGCCTACCAGTGCGTTGAGTCGCAGTGGCGCGGCGGGGGGTACGGCCACGCCATCGTGCGATTCGTAAAGGAGCAACGCTGCGACCTGGTGCTGTTGGGCACGCGCGACCGCTGGAACATCAGGGACATGGTGTTCGGATCAACGGCCGAGCGGGTCGTGCGCGAGGCACCTTGCTCAATCTTCGCTGTCAAGCCCGATCTCGCCTCTTGACCGGCCGGCAGCGTCGCTAAATGTCGCACGTCACCATGAAGCCGGCGCCGTCGGGGGATGGGGCCGGCCGAGTAGAAGGCGCAGTCCGTTCAACGCCACCAGAAGCGTGCTGCCCTCGTGCCCGACGACCGCAAGCGTGAGTGGCATGCCAACGGTGAGCGTCACGATGACCAGCAAGAGCATCCAGCCCACGCTGAAGATGGTGTTCTGCCGCACGATGCGTCGCGCTCGCTTGCCCAGATGGATGACGTAGTCCACTTTCTCGACATCATCGCTCATCAGCACGACATCGGACGTTTCGATCGCGACGTCGGTGCCGGCTGCGCCCATGGCGATGC
The DNA here is from genome assembly GCA_050182995.1 of Phycisphaerales bacterium. GTDB lineage: Bacteria > Planctomycetota > Phycisphaerae > Phycisphaerales > UBA1924 > JAEUIX01. The sequence continues at coordinate 577,795 of JBFXBS010000002.1, forward strand.
CGAGGGTCGCCGTCGCCATCGCGGGGGCGTCATTGACTCCGTCGCCGACCATCGCCACACCGCGCGACCGCGCGGCGAGTGCACGCACCGCCTCGACCTTTTCATCCGGGAGCAATCCGGCTCGCACCTCGTCGGCTCCGACTTCCGCGGCGATGGCGCGCACGGCATCGGGATGATCGCCGGAGAGGATGGTGATCCACCGGATGCCTTCGTACTTGAGATGGCGGACGGACGCGGCGGCGTTGGGTTTGAGCGTGTCCCCGAACGCCATGGCACCCAGCGTGTCGTCGTCGATTCCGACGTAGACGACGGAGCGGCCGTGGGCCGTGTGCTCCGCCGTCCAGCCTGGCAACTGCAAGCCCAACTCGGCCCCCATCCGCTGGGCCATTCTCTGGTTTCCCACCCAGGCCCGCCTTCCCTCCACGAGCCCGTTAACGCCCTCGCCCGGGATCGCCGTGAAGTCCTCAGCGGGCGGGATGTCCAGATTCTGCTGTCGCGCCGCATCGAGAACGGCCCGCGCGAGATGGTGCTCGGCCGTCCGCTCCACCGCGGCGGCGATCCGCAGAACCGCCAGCGCGTCGGGACTCGGCGTGGGAGAGCCCGGCTGATCTGCCAACGCGGTCCTTCCCCGCAGGTCCTTCCGGCCAACCACTTCCACCAGCCGCGGACGACCGAAGGTAAGGGTCCCGGTCTTATCGAAAGCGATTGTGTCGATGCTGCCCGCCAGGTCGAGATACGCACCCCCCTTGAAGAGGATGCCATGCCGGGCCCCGTTGGCGATGCCCGAGAGTATGGCCGAGGGAGTGGCGATCACCAAAGCGCAGGGGCTGGCGACGACCAGGAGCGTCATCGCGCGGTAGAGCGAATCGCCCCACGCCGCATCGAAGAAGACCGGCGGAATGACCGCCGCGATTACGGTGGCAGCGACGACTGCGATTGTGTATGAATGGGCGAAGCGGTCGATAAAGTGCTGGGCGGGCGCGCGCCCTTCCTGCGCCTGTTCGACCAGACGTACGATTTTCGCAAGCATGGTTTCATCGGCGCGGCGAGTCACTTCAACGACCAGCGAACCTCCTAGGGCGATAGTGCCTGCGAAGACCGGTTCGCCCACGGCCTTGCGCACCGGGACGGATTCGCCTGTAATAGCCGCCTGATCCACTTCACTTCCGCCCGAACGAACTACGCCGTCGGCGCTGATCCGCTCGCCCGGGCGAATCAAGATGGCCTGGCCAGGCTCGAGTTGCTCGACCGGAATGCGCGCGGTCTCTCGCCCGTGAGTGTCCACGAGCGTCGCCAGCTTCGGGCGCAGGTCCATGAGCATGGCGACGGCGCTTCGCGTTCGCGCCATCGCGTAATGCTCGAGGGTTTTGGAGAGGCTGAACAGGAAAATGAGAACCCCACCTTCAAACGGGTTCCCGATGGACGCTGTGCCGGCCGCCGCGGCGGCCATGAGAAAATCGATCGACAGCCTGTGGTGGTCGCGCAGTTCGCGCCAGCCATCCATCGCGATGCGATGGCCACCCACAACGTAGACCAGCGCCAGTGGCAGCCAACGCCAGGGCGACGGGCCCAGCGGCGGCCACTGCAACAGACCTCCGGCGATCATGCCCGCTGTCACGATCAATGTGACGCGCAGGTAGTAGCGGGACTCTGCGTTCTGCTTCATGGCGTGATTCACAGGCTGCGTCATGACGGTCAATGGTAACTACACGGGGCCGAGGTTCGCTGCCTGGAAGGCGCCGGTGGTTCCCCAGCCATGTGACCGCTGGGCCTCCGCTCACCAGGCCTCGCAGTTGGAGCCCAGCGCTACCCGCAAGGAGTTCGCCGACACACCCGAGCGACAACAGGCGAGTACGATCACATCGGAAGGACACCGACAAGGAGACACGCATGGGTATCAACGGAAAAGTCGCCCTTGTCACTGGCGCTGGCCAGGGTATCGGCCGCGCCATCGCGCTCCGTCTCGCCGCTGACGGCGCGAACGTGGCGATCGTGGATGTCAAGGTCGACAAGATCAAAGAGGTCGCTGACGAGGTGCGGAAGGAGGGGCGCAAGGCCACCACCTTCCGGGCCGACGTGAGCAAACGCGATGACGTGTATGCCGCGGTCGATCATGCCGAGAGGGAGCTCGGCGGCCTTGACATCATGGTCAACAACGCCGGCATCGCCTCGATCCAGCCGATCTCCGAGGTGACACCGGAGGAACTCGACAAGACCCTGAAGGTAAACATCGTCGGTGTGCTGTGGGGCATCCAGGCAGCCGCAAAGAAGTTCAAGGACCGCAAGCAAAAGGGCAAGATCATCAGCGCCTCGTCCATCGCCGGCCACGAGGGATTCCCTCTCCTGGGCGTGTACTCAGCGACCAAGTTCGCTGTCCGAGCCCTGACGCAGGCGGCGGCGAAGGAGTTCGCTTCCAGCGGCATCACCGTCAACGCCTACTGCCCCGGCGTGGTCGGCACCGACATGTGGGTCGAGATCGACCACCGGATGGCCGAGATCACCGGCGCCAAGATCGGCGAGAACTACAAGAAGTTTGTGGGCGGGATCGCATTGGGGCGGGCTCAAACTCCGGAAGATGTGGCGGCGTTCGTCTCCTACCTTGCCGGTCCCGATTCCGATTACATGACCGGTCAGGCCCCGATGATCGATGGCGGGCTCGTGTACCGGTGACATGTTGCTGTACCTCCTCGATTTATGCGGTGTAGGAGTGTTCGCCGTGAACGTCTCCGTTCGGTTGTCGCTGGAACTCGACCCGCTCATGCTGCCTGAGCCGCTGCCGGAGGATGAGCCGGAGGTCGAGAACGAGGACGACCCACTGGACTTGCTGTCCGACGATCCGCTGCTAGGCGACCCGCTGGTTGATCCAGACATCGATCCGCTCACTGATTGTGATCTCACCTTCGATAACTTGCGCGGCAACGACACCGGCGGCGGAATGCTCGGGGAGAAAACCGCCGGCATCCATTACAAGTAATGCCACGGTACGGCCCCGCTTTTGGACAAGGTCTTCTGCCTGTGACCGCGGTGCGGTGGTACCGGCTCGGCGCGCGACGCGATCGACTCCGCGTACAGGTCAAAAGCGTAAGTCGGTTCGTTGAATCTCTCTGCGGGTGGTGTTCGCGGGCGATCAGATGATGCTGTCACGGTGACTCTCCAAGCCGGTTTGGGCGTGCTCGCTCTACTTTGTCCCCGACGCGACCAAAGATCGCAGTGAAATGTGCTGCCGCGCCTCCGAGTTGTGTGCAATGCGCAGGCGGTGAGCACCCAGCAAATCGCTCCGCGTGATGATGCCCACCAGCTTCCCGCTGCTTCGTTCGATCACCGGAAGTCGGCCAATTCCGTGCCGAACCATGTGATCGGCCGCGTCACGGAGGGTGTTATCGTCGTGTACGACCACGGGTGGGCGCGTCGCCAAATCCTCGAGAGAAGAATCCGACCGGGTCGATGGATCGAGCAGTCCGCGGCGAGTCACCACCGAATGGAGGACTCCGTGCTCGTCGAGAATCGGGAATCCCTGGTGCGACGAGCCAGGCGAATGAGATGCGATCCACTGCCTGACATCTGCGACGGTCTGGATGGTGCGTAGGGTGACCAGCTCACGGGAGGCGACATCCCGAACGAGACGACGATCGAGGAAGTCGGCCTCATAGTCAGCGGGAACCCGGACGCCCCGTCGAGCGATCTTTTCCGTCATGATTGTGTGTCGCATCAGAAGCGACGAGATGAGGAACGAGGCGGCACACCCGCCGAGGAGGGGGAGCAGGCTCAGCGGCTGAAGTGTCGTTTCGAATGCGAAGACCGCGCTCGCCAGCATCGCCCTGGACGCCCCCGCGAAGATGGCCGCCATTCCCACCAGCGCCGCGATCCTTGGGTCAATGTGCGCGGCAGGGAAGATGTTGTGCAAGAGCGCGCCGAGCAGGCCGCCGAGCGCGCCGCCGATCGTGAAGAGGGGTGCCAGCGTTCCTCCGGACGTGCCGCTCCCCAGAGCGACCGACCAGGACACGAACTTCCAGACCGCTAGCCCGGCGATCGCCGCAACGGCGAGGTTCCCCGAGAGGATGTCGGAAATGTTGGAGTACCCAACGCCGAGCGTGCGCGGCTGGAAGTATCCGACCGCTCCCACCGCCAGCCCGCCAATCGCGGGCCACCACATCCAATGGATCGGCAGACGCTCGAAGGCGTCCTCCACCGCGTACACCGCGCGGCTGACGACCACGCTCACGAGTCCCAACAGCGCACCCACAAGGATGTAAAGGGCCAGCGCGGCACCCGTGGGCTGATCGAGGTTCGGCATGGCGAATACGGCACCCGCGCCGTCGAAGGCCATCCGGACCCCCGCGGCGGTCGCGCTGGCGAGCGCCACCGGGATGAGTGATCGCGCCCGATACTCGAAGAGCAGCAACTCGATGGACAGAAGCACGGCCGATACGGGTGCGCCAAATGTGGCGGACATGCCCGCTGCGGCGCCCGCGGCCAAAAGCGTCTTGCGCTCCATCGCAGTGGTGTGCAGGAGTTGGCCAACGAGCGATCCAAGCGCGCCACCGGTAGCGATGATCGGGCCTTCGGCTCCGAACGGTCCTCCGGTTCCGATGGCAATGGCCGCGGACAGTGGCTTGAGAAAGGTCAGCCGCGGCGGGATGCGACTCTCGTTGAGGATGATCTGTTCCATTGCCTCGGGGATGCCGTGACCGCGGATCGCTCGTGACCCGTACCGCGCCATCACACCCACTACCAGTCCGCCCACCACAGGGACTGCCAGCACCCAGAGTCCCAGGTGGCTGTTCAGTGGGGTCTGCGGCTGTAGCGAAGCAGTTCCGTGAAACGCCAGGCCCGTGACCAGCCATATCAGCCGCATCAGGACTTGGGCGATAAGCGCCGCGGCGACGCCGATGGCGACGGCTAGGGAAGTGATCCACACCACCCGTCGATTGACGGTCGGTCCCGGCTCGGGCGCTGGCACCGTTTTCAGCGCGTCGGCGATTGAGGGCGCAACCGGGATTCCCGTCTCTCGGCCAGATTCGCGTGTTGGATCGTGCGTCACTTCGGAGGAAACTCCCGATCGCCCTATCGCTCAAGCAGTCCGTTGAGAGCGATCAGCTCTCGTACAGGTCACGGGTCCACTGCGAAGGCAGTCAACGCCCGCAACTTTCCGGGTGCGTCGTAGGCAATCGAACGGCGATTGGATCGACCGACGCTCGCGCACTGATGATACGCGGTCAATCCATCAGGTCATGATGGCCGCTTGAACAGCGTCAGAACGAACCGAGTCGGCGCAATCGCGGTGAGATGATGCGGCGCGTTCGCGGGCATGACCAACCAATCGTGCGGACCCATCTCCCGCTCGGTTGTCTCGACGCCAAACCGAAGTCGTCCGTCAAGCACGTGCACAGTGCTGGTGAAAGGGGCCCGGTGTTCGCTGATCTGTTGGCCGGCGTCCATCGCAAAGAGCACCACCCTGCCTTCCGGCAAGTTGAGAAGCGGTTTGCTGACAATCGCTCCGGTGACAATTGGGCACACGGCCAACAACTCGGCGAAGTCGGGCGAAACGGCGTCGAACAGCGGTGCGGCCATCGCGGATCTCCTGACACTTTCGATCGCTCACGGTATCCACGCCGGGACCATCGGGCGGGTGGAGGGCACTCGCTTCGGGCCTTGGCGTCGATACACTGTCATCGGACGGGTGGATGAACGCGAGGTGCCGATGCAAACCATGGGCCGCGAAACCGTCAGAGCCGTTTCCCGTGGTATTGCCGCGATGGGAATGCTGGCTGCCCTTATCGCTATCGGTTCTCGAAACCTGGCCCACTTCGATGCCGCGCTCGTGGGCTACACCTTCGCCACGCTGTTCGCGGTTTTTGCGATCACCTACCGATACTCGATGTGGCTGCAGCGGCCGCCAACGGCGCTTTACTGGCGGAGAGGGTGGCAGGTGTTCTTCTCGCGGGACCGACTGCTGAGCAATCTCGGAGAGTGGCCCAAGCGTGTCGCGGGGGCCTTTGCCCTCAACAACTTCATCTTCAGGCGCGGCCGGACTCGCTGGGCGGCGCACTGGCTCATCATGTGGGGCTGCCTGCTGGCGGTCGCGATCACGTTTCCGCTCGTGTTCGGATGGATTCACTTTCAGACGCCGGCGGACGACTTCGAGCGGTACCGGGTCTACATCTTCGGCTTTCCCACGTTCAGCTTTCGGATCGGCGGGATCCTTGCGGCGGTGATCTTCCACGGCTTGGTCTGGGCTTCCTTCCTAGTGATCGCCGGCGTCATGATCGCTATGCGCCGCCGCATGCGCGACCACGGTGCCGAGGCCGTGCAGCAGTTCGGCGAGGACATTCTCCCGCTCATCCTCTTGTTCGCTGTGAGCATCACCGGGCTCATGCTCACGGCGAGCTACACCTGGATGAAGGGCTATGCGTACGACTTTCTGGCGATCGTGCATGCCGCTTGCGTGATCTTCACGCTGCTGTGGCTCCCCTTCGGGAAGTTCTTTCACATGTTTCAGCGACCGGCCCAACTCGGAGTGGCGTTCTACAAGGAGGCCGGAAAGGCCGGAGAGCAGGCGGCGTGCCGTAACTGCGGCGATACGTTTGCTTCGAAGATGCACATCGAGGATCTAAAGCAGGTCGAGCGCGAGTTGGGGTACGCATACGACATGCCGGGGGATCCGGTTGGCCACTTCCAGCACGTCTGTCCCCGCTGCCGCCGGATAGGCATGGCCCTCGCCCAGGGCAGGTTGTGGCAGGCCGCACGCCGTGGTCAAGTGACGAACCGGCCAGGAATCGTGGATGTTGCGGCGCTCATTGACGGTGTGCCGTCCGATGATTGACGTGCCGGAACGAGTTGACGGAAGGATTCGCATGGCTACACCTCCATCCAAACTGCTGCCCGTCCTCGACCGGTTCGGGCCGCACCTCAACCGCGCCAGTCCGGCGCGTCTTGCCACGGACCTTGAGCCCGATCGGCTTGTCAAGACCCACTGCTGCTTCTGCGGGCAGCAGTGTGGCATCCAACTCAAGGTCAAGGACAACACGGTTGTCGGCTTCGAGCCGTGGTACGACTTCCCGTTCAATCGGGGCATGCTCTGCCCCAAGGGCGTCAAGAGGTACCTTCAGGGCGCCCACCCCGACAGGCTCACCAGCGCGTTCAAGCGCGACCCGAGCGTGCCGGAGGGGTTTTCTGCGATGAGCTATCCGGAGGCGATCGCCCGCGTCGCGTCTGAGATTTCCCGCATCCAGAAGTCCTACGGCAACGCGGCGATAGGCGTCCTCAGCGGAGCGAGCCTGACGGTCGAGAAGGCGTACTTGATGGGCAAGTTCGCCCGCGTGTGCCTGAAGACACCGTACATCGATTACAACGGGCGCCTGTGCATGGTCAGCGCCGGTGCGGGCAACAAGAAGGCGTTCGGCGTCGATCGTGCCGCAAACCCGTGGTCCGACATCCCCAAGGCGGAGTTGGTCTGGATCAGCGGAGCCAACGTCGCCGAGTGCGCGCCGATCACGACCGAATACGTCTGGCAGGCCCGCGAGAACGGCGCCCACATCATCACGGTGGATCCCCGCATCACCCCGCTCAACCGGACCTGCGATCTCTTCCTGCCCATCAAGCCCGGCCGCGACATTGCACTCTTCAACGGCGTTTTGCACTTAATGATCGAGAAGGGCTGGATCGACCACGACTTCATTCAGAACCACACCGTCGGCTTCGACAAGGTCGCCGAGCATGTCCGCGACTGGACGCCGGCGAAGACGGCCGAGGTCACCGGCATCCCGGAACGACTCATCCTCCAGGCTGCGGAATGGTGGGGGACGGCCAAGTCCAGTTTCCTCATGCACGCCCGCGGGATCGAGCATCACTCCCACGGCGTGCAGAATGTGCTCGGGGCGATCAACATGGTGCTCGCGTCCGGCCGCATCGGTCGCGAGGGGTGCGGCTACGGCACCATCACCGGTCAGGCGAACGGGCAGGGCGGGCGAGAGCACGGGCAGAAGTGCGACCAACTCCCGGGCATGCGCGACATCACCAATCCCGAGCATCGAGCCCACATCGCCGAGATCTGGGGAATCGCCGAACCCGATCTCCCAGGACCCGGCGTGGACTGCTACGAGATGTTCCGCAAGATCGACAAAGGCGAGATCAAGGGCCTGCTCTCGATCTGCTTCAATCCCAAGGTCTCGCTCCCGGACAACTCGTTCATCGCTCGTGCTCTGGACAAGCTCGAGTTCTACGTGGCGATCGACTTCTTCCTGAACGAAACCGCCCGCCACGCCGACATCGTCCTTCCCGGCTCGCTCCAGGAGGAGGACGAGGGTGTCGTCACGCAGATCGAGGGGAAGGTCATCAAGATCAACAAAGCCGTGGACTGTCCGGGCGACGCCACACAGGACTGGAAGATCATCCAGGACATCGCCGCCGCGCTGCAGCGGCCCGGGGGCTTCACCTTCCGGGAGCCGGTCGAGATCTTCAACGAGCTCCGCGTCGCGAGCAAGGGTGGCATCGCGGATTACTCCGGCATCACCTACGAGAAGATCGAGGAGCAATACGGCGTCTGCTGGCCCTGCTACTCCGAAGACCCGACCGGCAAGCCGATCGATCATCCCGGCACACCGCGGCTGTTCGAGCCCGGCTCATGGAATCCGGTCGCCCGCGGCGCAGGTCCGTTCTTCTTCCCCGATGGCAAGGCCCGCTTCAACGTGGCGCCGTACACGCCGCCGACGGAGGACGTCGACGCGGATTACCCGCTCATCCTCACCACCGGGCGCGTCGTCAGCCAGTTCCTCTCCGGCACACAGACCCGCCGCATCGGCCCGTTGGTCGACCAGTACCCGGAGCCGCGGATCGAGATGCACCCGCAGCTGGCATCCAAGCTCGGGATCACCGACGGGGACTGGGTCACGGCCGAGTCCCGACGCGGCGACTGCACGCTCCGCGCGATGGTCGTCACGACGATCCGCCCCGACACGATCTTCATTCCTTACCACTGGCCCGGTCGAAAGAGCGCGAACCAACTGACGATCTCGGCCCAGGATCCGATCTCAAAGATCCCCGAGTACAAGGTGTGTGCGGTCCGGGTCCGCAAGGCCCAGACGCCGCCAGAGTGGGCCGGCGTACTGGAACCACAACAGGGATAAGCCGACCGGAGCCGCTATGAGTGTCCCCAGCCACCTCAACTTCTACATTGATCCCAGCCGGTGCATCGGCTGCCAGGCGTGCGTGCAGGCCTGTACCGAGTGCGACACGCACAAGGGGCACTCGATGATCCACCTGGAGTTCGTGGATCGGCCGCACACGACGCAGACCATCCCCGTGATCTGCATGCACTGCGACTCACCGACTTGCGCCGAGGTGTGTCCCGCGGACGCCATCAAACGCACGCCCGACGGCGTCGTGCAGTCGGCACGCAAGCCACGCTGCATCGCGTGCAACAACTGCGTGCTCGCCTGCCCCTTCGGCGTGCCCAAGATGAAGGTCGAGTTCGAGCTGATGATGAAGTGCGACATGTGCTACGACCGCTCGTCGGTCGGCTTGAAACCCATGTGTGCGAGCGTCTGCCCGAGCCAGGCACTGTTCTTCGGCACACGAGAGGAGATCGAGGCGGCCCGTCCGCAGTCGGCGCCCATCGATCGCTTCCGCTTCGGCAATCAGACAATCACCACGAAGGTCAAGATGATGGGACCGCGGAGCGTGGGCGGAGCCCGGCCCGAGCACGTGGACGTGACCGCTGCCCTCGACCCCCATCCGCCCGCACGATCCATCTCACTCGGCGTGCTCAATGGTTCACACCGATCGGGGCACGTGCAGGCCCGGAGTTCAACATGACCCAGGACAACCAACCACACCTCCGCGTCCTCACTCCCGATGGCCGCCCGCCGAGCGAGCAGCCCAAGTGGCGGCGCGACTTCCCGATCGACACCGCGCAGGACAACTTCGTTGCCCGGCGCGACTTCACAAAGTTCATGGTGCTCATCAGCGCTTCCTTTGTCGCCGGCCAAGGCTGGATCGCGCTCAAGACGCTACGTGGGAAGACCGGTGGTGCCGGGGCCCGACCCATCGCCCGTGTGGACGAAATCGAGATCGGCCAGGCCGCGGTCTTCTCCTATCCGGAGGAACACGACACCTGCCTGCTGGTCCGAGCAGGCAAGGACGAGTTCCTCGCGTATAGCAACAAGTGCGCTCATCTGTCGTGCCCGGTAACCCCTGACCTCAAGTCTGGACGGTTGCTCTGCCCCTGCCACCACGGTTCCTTTGACCTGACCACGGGGCGTCCTCTGGCGGGCCCGCCCAGGCGGCCGCTGTCGCGGATCGTCCTGGAAGTGCGCGATGGGACAGTCTACGCGACGGGTGTGGAGGAGCGGACCGTATGAACCAATCGCCCACCACACGCCGCGCCGAACCGAACGCGCCGAGCCAACGAGTCGGCGCGGTGCGGGGCCGCCTGACCGGCGAGGCCCGCGCGGCGGTCGTCACCGGAATCCTCTGCATCGTGCTCATGATCGGACTGATGCAGCTCTGGCTGCTTACCGCGACGATGAATGCATTCCTGGGAGGGGACCGCGCCGTCGCATGGCCGGCGTTCGGTGCCAGCCTCGTTTGCCTGTTCCTCAACCTCGGACTGCTTCGCTACCTCTACCTGCTTGAGAGGCCTCGATGAGCAGCGGGCCAGAGCCGGCTTCGCAATCGAGCCCGAGAGGCGGGCGGCGGAGTTCCGTGATCGGCAATGCCTCGGCCGACCTTCACCCGGCCTACTTCGCGCTGGTTATGGCTACGGGGATCGTCTCGCTCGCGGCATCGATCCAGGGCTTCGGGTCATTGGCCATCGCGATGGTCTGGCTGAACGCGATGTTCTTCGTGGTGCTCTGGCTCCTTACGCTGCTTCGAATGGCCCGCCACCGCGCCCGCGTGCTCGCAGACCTGAGCGATCACAACCGGAGCGTCGGCTTCTTCACGATGGTCCCGGCGGCGTGCGTGCTCGGTACGCAGATGCTCCTGATCTCGCACATCCCCGCCGCGGCGTGGGGGCTGTGGGTTCTTGGCGTGGCGCTATGGGCGCTGCTGACGTATGGGGTGTTTACCACACTGATCGTGAAGCCGAGCAAGCCAGCCCTGGCCGACGGGCTCAACGGCGGATGGCTTGTCTCGATCGTTGCGACCCAGTCGGTGTCCGTACTGGCGTCTCAGCTCGCGGCTCACGCGGGCACCCACAGTGACTGGCTGCTCTTCGTCGGGCTGGTGATGTGGCTCGGCGGCGCGATGCTGTACGTGTGGATCATCTCGTTGATCTTCTATCGGTACCTGTTCTTTCCCTTCAAGCCCTCGGACCTCGCGCCGCCGTATTGGATCAACATGGGGGCGATGGCCATCTCCACGCTTGCCGGCGCCATGCTGCTTCTGGCTGGCACCCAGAGCCCGGTGATCCAGAGCATGATCCCGTTCGTGCGGGGAGCCACGCTGCTCTTCTGGGCTACGGCCACATGGTGGATCCCGATGCTGCTCATCCTGGGTGTGTGGCGGCACGTGATCCGCAAGTTCCCACTGCGGTATGACCCGCTCTACTGGGGCGCCGTATTCCCCTTGGGGATGTACTCCGCCGCGACCGCGCGCATGAACACCGCGCTGGAGCTCCGTTTCCTGAGCGCGGTCCCGACCGTTGCCTTCTATGTGGCGATGTGCGCCTGGACCCTCGCACTGCTGGGGCTGTGCCATCGTCTCTTCTCGCAGACACTCCGAACGCGGAGCGAATGACCGCGTCACTGTTTGTCCGGGATGTCCGGTACGTTACCCCGGAGCCTTCAGGCCTCGCCTCGCCCGCATCTCTGCTCCGACCTGCAAGAGATCAGTGTCCGAGAGCACTTTGCCTGCGAGTGGGAATACGACAGATTCCTCGACCCGGATGTGCTCCCTGTATAGGACATCGAGATTCTCGAGTAGCTTGATAAGTTCGGCGGCCTGTTCTCCAGGAAGTACTCCGTCGCCCAGCCACACTCCCAGAAGCTCATCGACCCGAGCGTGGAGCGCATCGGCGTCGTCGTGGTCGCCGTGGAGCCGCTCGATGTCCGCCCGCGAGCTTGCATCAGCTGGCAGTACCTCGCGCATCCGTGGAAACAGCGACTCCTCCTCGTCTGCCGTGTGCTTTGGCGCCGCGTAGACGAAGTATTTCTTTGCCTTGCGAAGAGCGTCTGTGCTGTCCGGGTCGAGAGTTCGACCAGCCTTCTCGCGTGCGACTCGCAACAACACGCCGAGGAACGTCTCGATCCTTCGGTGGCAGTCCGAGAGCAACCCCAGAGGCTGGTTGAAATCGTGGTCAGGCCCGCGTCCGAGGATGTTGAGCATGTTCACCTCACCCTATAGTACCGCGGTATGGCTCCTGGTGGTTCGCCAACTCCGCCGCTTAAGCGACACCAAGCACTCCAGCCCCTGTCGCGTGAGCACATGAATGGCCTAATCCAGGCCCGCAATCTGATGCGGGCTTCGGAACAAGGGCTGCCCGAGCGAAGGCAAGCGGTCGATGCGTTCGTTTGTGCTTGGCGCAGCGAGATTCGCGAGCACTTTGACGACGAAGAACGCCTGCTCCTCCCCCTTTGTTCTCGTCCTGCGCTTAGGGTGCAGCTCATCGACGAACATCGCGTGCTCCGAACTCTGGCCGAGCGCTGTGAACGGCAGCCAGACGAGATTGCAGCGGACAAGGGACTGGTGCAGCGTGCGGGCCAGTTGCTCAATGACCACATCCGATGGGAGGAGCGTGTGTTCTTCGAGGCGCTCCAGGCTGACCAGCCCGCGGGCTTGGCGGAGTTGCTCGAGGCCGCCGGTCATATCCACGTTCAGCGCCCAGGATCGCGTCCCAGGCATCGCATCGAAGACGTCTCCCGATCGTCCACGGAGGCCACAACAACGCTCGCGATTATCGGTGGCGGTGCGGGGACGCGGATGGGCGGTCCGAAGCATCGGCTGTTGATCGGCGAACGGCCGATCCTCGCCGTCGTTGCCGAACACATCGGTTGGCGCGGCCCAACCCTGTTCGTGTCCGGCGGGCCCGATGAGTGTCCTGCTGGCCAGGATCGCGTGGACCGCGTGGTCACGGACCGCGTGCCCGGCGAGGGGCCCCTGCGAGGGATGCTCACCGCGCTCGAGCAATGTCATACACCGGCGATGGTGGCAGTTCCCGTTGACATGCCCGCGTTATACGGCGTTCACGTGAGATGGCTGCTCGACCGGGCCGCGGAGTTGAGTTGCGCCTTCCTCTTTTTGCGCCGGAAGTCCGTGGGTCGATGGCGACTCGAGCCGTTCCCGATGTTCTCATTGAGATCGGCCAGTCCGATCATCGAGGGACAACTGTATGCCGGCGAGCGATCGATCAAGTCACTTGCGGAGCTTCCGGTTTCGCGTATAGTGGACGCGCCCGACCATTGGGGGGAGGCGGTGTGGGCCAACTTGAACACTCCCGACCAGGCGTCGGCGCACGGAGCGATGTTTTCCACATGGCCCGGATACAGCTCCGGCAGCATCCCATGAAGCTCAGATTCCGAGAGAACTCGATTCGAATGCGATTGACGAGGCCGGAGGTCGAGGCCATCGGACGCGGCAACTCCGTGCGGGAGTCCATAGGCTTTCCCGACGGCCGCGTATTCACGTACCAGCTTGAAACGGACAGCGCCAACGATCTGATCTCGGCCCATCTGGAGGCTTGCAACCTGATTGTCCGCGTTGGGCAGCACGCTGCAACGTGCTGGAGCACAAGCGAAGAAGTGGGGCTGGAGCGATCAGTGCCACTCACGAATGGTGGACATTTGCGCATCCTGATAGAAAAGGATTTTGAGTGCCTTCATTCGCATGATGGCGAACGAGTCGCGGGAGCCTACCCCAATCCGCGCGCGGGTCGTGCCTGACACGAGGTTCATATTCTTGGCGGCGTGCGCCCCGAAGCTATCGAGGCGTCGCTCGGGCTCGACGTGGTCCGGGCGAATCGGAGCCGACCTGAGGTTGGCCGCAACGAGATGACCCGTGCTGTCCAATCGCGGGGCGGGACTCCATCACTGTTCAACAACCGACCCCGAGCCGCTTTCGGACGCACTGCTCGACCCGCTCATGCTGCCTGAGCCGCTGCCGGAGGATGAGCCGGAGGTCGAGAACGAGGAAGACCCACTGGACTTGCTGCCCGACGATCCGCTGCTGGGCGACCCGCTTGTCGATCCAGACATCGATCCGCTCCCTGACTGGGACTCCGGAGCCGAACCGCTTCCTGAGCCGGATGCGCTGGTCGCCGCCGAGCTGCTGTTCGCCGTCTGATTCGGCATGTCGTTGTGGACCCAGACACCCTCCGCGAGCAGCGTGTTCGTGCCCGGGATGTGGATGGCCACGGTGCGTGTCGGCGCGTCGATTCGGACGACCGAATCGACCTCTTCCTCGTTCATGTGCTCGTCGATCAGGAAGTCGCCGGGCTGGATGAACTCAGCGGAAGCGAAGCCCCACTCGTCGCCGCGGCGGACCATGAAGGGGTGCTCGGGCGTCGCCTTCAGGCGGCGGTTGATGACCATGAAGCCGTGGTGCTCGCCGAGGCGGATGCTGGCGACCCGGGCCGCGACGGGCGTCGCGCCGTGCAGGCCGTGATGCGAGAGCCAGTTGTACTGGGCGCGGTACGGGACGTCGACCTCGAGCCCAGGCACCTGGATCGACGCCACGCGGTCCCCGGGCTTGAGGTTCTCGATCGGGGTGAGGCGGCCAGCCCCTCGTCGCTGCTCTTGCGCGTGTAGATCGCGCAGCGGATGCGGGGCGGCGTGGACGTGGTGGCGCGGCCGCTCATGCGGTCACCGCCTCGGCCGGGGTTGCGGCCGTGGGCGTGGGGCTGGCCTGGCCAATCCCGAAGAACCGGTTCCCGTTCCAGTGGTTGCCCGTCACCGCGTTGGCCACCGCCGAGAGCGACCGGTACACGCGGCCATCCCACTCGAATCCGTCGGCCCGGACCAGCACCACGATCCGAGTCCCCTTGTAGTCCTTGGTGATGATTGTGCCCACCGCGGGGCGGGCGAACTTGGGCGGCTGCCGGAAGGTGCCCAGCGCCGCGACTTCGGGCGACAGGGGCGCGAGCTCAGCGGCCCGCTGGGACGGGGCCCGCACCCGGAGGTCCGCGTCGTTGGCGAGTGCCTCGGCGCGGAGGCGGGCGCGCTCGGTGAGCCCGCCCTCGGCGTTGGCCTGCATGCGCCACGCCACCCGCTTGAGGAGGTTCTCGCGGTTGTTGGTCGACGGGGACTCCCCGAAGAGCTCGATGTGCTTGGCCTTGAGCTCGGCCGTCGACAGGTTCACCAGCGACCGAATCTGTGCCGACAATCGTCCGTTCATGCGTCACCTCGTTTCTCGCCGTCGGGGGACGCCCCCGACCGAAGCGGACGACTGAGGCGATCATCAACGCGAGAGTCAAGCGGAGACGCTGGAGAAGATCGATGCTCGGCGGCGCGAGAGCGGGGACGTCCAAGGTGCCGCCGCACGGCCCGGGCGAGCAGTTCGGCAGCCCGTTCCTGGCGCTCCGCGGACGACATCGCCGCCTCGCGGGCGCGAGGGGGCGGGGCAGAATGCTGGATCAACTGGAGTGCTCCGGCTTTGGGGTGCGATGGTCGGGTGCCTACCCCGCATCTCGCCAGTGCAGTCTCGGGTTCACGACTGGTGCGGCTTGTCCCGCCCGATCGCCGAGCGAAGAACGCGGCCCTAAGATGATGCATCGGGCGATTCGTGTGAAGTCGGAGGTCTGCGATGGCTAGTCCACGACGGGGACCAGTGCGGCGGATTCGGACGGTGCTGAACGGCGACCAGCCGGTCTATTCGACCGAGTTAGAGTTGTTGCACACGCCATCGCTGCAGCGGCTCTACGACCTCCATCAACTAGGTCTCACCGACCGTGTGTTCATAGACGCTTCTCACTCCAGGCTGCACCATGTCGTCGGGGTCATGGAGCAGGCCAGCCGCCTGATGCGATCGATCAGCGAGAATCTGGGGAAGCAAACAGAGCGGAAATTCCCTGTCGCGGGCCTGCCGGAGTCCGTGACTGGCGGACAACTGGCCAAAATGGTGCGAGCGGACGAAGGCAAGGCTCGCCTAATCGGGTTGCTGCACGACCTCACCCACGCGCCATTCGGGCACACACTGGAGGACGAGATTGAGCTCGTGGACTCGAAACACGACGAGCCCATCCGGCAGGCGGCCGCGTTCTACCGGCTGATTCTCGAACTCATCTGGAACTGGGCACGCGACTGTGGTCTCCCGAATCCGCGAGGTTCCCGAACCAAACAGTCAGGACCCGAGGCAAAATCGATTCAGCAGCACAAGGACGCGCTGACACGAGTGCGAGCCTTTGTGGAGGACGGCCCAATGGCCGTGCCCCCCGTCGATGACGCCTTTGTCGCCGGTGTCGCAGGGGTGGCGGGCGCCATCTTGAACGATCCGGATCTCCACCGGCCCCTCGTGATTGGCCGAGGGCCCTCTGTCGACGACCTTCGCGGCCTAATCGCGGATCTCCGCTTTGCCATGCGGGCCCTGCTGCACTTGGAGCTGTTGCACAAAGTCGAACCCAAGTCCAAACACATCCCGGAAAAGGACGGGCTCTACGTTGTCGAAAAGCTGCTTGATGCGATACTTCGGGATGGCTGTACCCCTGAGCACGCCGCGCGGGCCGTGTTCAGGCCGGCCCAGCACGCATACCTGTTGGACGTGATCGGAAACACGATTTGCGCCGACTTGCTCGACTATGCCAGACGCGACTCGTTCTTTGCCAATCTGAAGCTCGACTACGACGGCGATCGCATCGTCGAGAACATGACGCTTGTGTCCTATGAGGACAACAAACGGCAGTGGAGTCACCAGGGTGCCGATCCATTCTCCGGCAAGGTTCTCCGCACTGCAATGGGGATGTTCTCGCACAAACTCCGAATGGACGTTCCCGGCGCCCTGCTGCACCTCCTACACGTTCGGTTCTACGTCTACCAGAGGGCCCTGTTTCACCCCACCAAGTGTGTCGCCGGTGCCATGCTGGGCTCGGCGCTTCAGATGCTGGGATTCCAGGAGAAGAATCTCCCGGAGCATCTGAGTCGCGTTGGCGACGACGTCTTTCTGGAACAGGTAAAGGGCGGCGCGCGCCTGGTCCGGCGTCTGTTGCAATCGGTGGCTGCTTCTCCGGGCGGAACCGGTGCGGTTGAGGCGGTCGACGCGAACTCCAAGCCGACACCGCCAAGATCCGTCACTCCGAAATCACCGCGCCGAGTCGCCGAGGTTCGCGACGCCATGCTCGCTCAGCTCAGTTCGCTCGAGGTTGTGGGCGTGGAGCGCATCGCAGCCGACATCATTGATGCACGGATCAAGCTCGATGCTCCGCGCCAGGCGCCTGAAACGGCGGACACGGTCGACGAACTGGCGTGGTTGCCCAGGGCTGAACACCGTGCGACGATCGAGGCATCATGTGCGGAAGTCGACGCGGCGCTCATGTTGCTAGACCGGCTCGCATCCCGACGGTACTACCGTCCCGTTTTTCGGCTATTGCCCAACGTGAAACTCCCGCTGGCAAGTCTCTCTCACGAGACGGTGGCCGAATCATTCCTGAAGCCGCGAATCAGGTGGTTCGCCGAGCGGACCATCGAGCAGGAGAGCAATCTTCCCCTTGGGAGTGCGGTTATTCACTGTCCCGTGGCCACCGGTCCGGCGAAGATCGCGATGATTCTGATGGTGTGGCGC
This sequence comes from Phycisphaerales bacterium, assembly GCA_050182995.1. Lineage (GTDB taxonomy): Bacteria > Planctomycetota > Phycisphaerae > Phycisphaerales > UBA1924 > JAEUIX01. The sequence goes on from JBFXBS010000002.1 coordinate 595,501, forward strand.
GACAAAGCGGGACAGGAGGTTGCACGGCCGCTGAAGGAGATCGGCGAGCTTGATCCGCACCTGTTCGGCCAGATTCAGTCCGCCATCAAAGCCCTCGAAGACATGTACACGTCCATGTGGCGACTCGTCGTCAGCCTGGAACCCGCGTCGTATGCGCAGGCAGCCTTCGAAGCGAGGGATTCGACAGCCAAGGGGTCACTGTTCGATGCCGGTCACTGCACCGTTGATTCAGTGATCGCAGAAGTGCTGGGACGGGTCATGAGGCGGAAGAGCGCCAAGGGCGGCGACGCGGCTGAATCCCTACCGAACGACTGGACCATGAGAGAAGAGCTAAACGTCGCGGCGAACGGGACTGTTGGTGAGGCAGCCGACGGCGTGCCGGAGCGGCGCCTTCGCCTCACAGATGAACTGCTCGTTGAGATCGAGACGAGAACAGGTATCCCTATTCGAACGCAGCTTGATGAACTGGCAGCTCGCAAACGGACCGCCGCTCGTCCCAAAGGACCAGACGGCGGGCAGAGCGAAGCGTCCCCAATTGTCGATGCGATGGCAAAGGCGTTCAAGGCGGTGAAGCAGAAGGACGCGTGAATGTCGAAGAGCGGCACGGGAAACCGGCGGCATCGAGGCGGAGGACCCCAGGTTGATCGCTCCCGCACCTTGCGAGCGACCGACATGTCCCGACCGCAGCTATTTGCGATGACGCATCCCGATACCCTTGGCGTTCGCGATTCACTGCAGCCGTGGATGCGAGTCCTACTGGAGGAGAGCGCAGGAACACCTGCGTTGGTCTACTTAGAGCAACGAGCGAGCGACGTTGTAACCCGAGCCGGCGCTGAAATCCCGAGTCAGCGTCCCTGCATCAGCGTCAAGCGGCTGGCGCACTTTCTCGGTGCGCATGTGGAGGTTGCCTCCGGCGAATCCACCGCCACGTTTCCGGAGGGCACACTCGAGCGAGCTGGGCCTCTCGCCTGGCGCGTCGTCGTTACAAAGCCTACCTATTCCGCGTACCGATTCACGATTGCGCACGAGCTGGGACACACGCTGCTCTACCGCCACGGCGGGGAGTTCGATGCGCGAGCATGGCAGTCATCCACAGCCTCACCTCTTGAGGAGGCGATCGCGAATTACTTGGGGCGCTTTTTGTTGGCGCCCGACCACTTGATTGTTCCGCGTATCCGCGAGTACGAATGCGCCGCAGACTTCGTTTACCGCGTGCTAATGGACGAATTTGGCCTGCCACTCCGACAAGCGATTGTTCGATGGCTAGATGTCTCGGATCGATTGAACGTCCCTGCGGTCGGTGGCCTTATCTGGGAGCAGTACCACGCGTTCGATCCCGCGAGAACCGCTCCCGTGGTCGCCAGTGTTGGTCTGGGCCGTCGCGCCGAGTTCGCGGCCCTTCTTGAGCGAGTACGACACGAGTGTGGGACGGATGACAAAACCAAAGGTAGCGCTGAGCTGATCTGGCGTGACGCGCGGGCTGCTGCGACTTCCGGCGCCGGACCCTTGCTCGAATCGTCATTGCCGCCGATCCTCGAAGAGCTACGGGCGAATCTGCGGTCGCTCATGAGGGACGATCACCAGGATGCGCTCCGGCTGGCAATCGAACATCTGTGTGGCGCCGCGCCGCACTTGGCTCTGCGCCCCGAATGGCACGCACTTCGGGATCGGTGTTCGCGTGATTTCGTACCCTGCAAGCGCGGACACGCGAGACCAGGAAGCTTGGTCGCGTCCATCGCCGTCGGGTCTACAGATAACTCGAACGTCGGCGAGGAAGACCTCGCGGTTGGAACGCTGGTCGGACGCTTCCGGGTGCATGTTGCGGCCCGTGGAAGCTGGACAGAAGGCACTCGCCGAATCGTTCAGCTGCTTACGCGGTCGGAACTAGGCTGAAGCGCGCCGCTGCGTGCTGTCCGGCGGCACGACATGGATTATCTCGTCTTGTCAGCGGCTCTTGTCGCTGCCCACTTCGGTGCCTGGAACGGCGTGACTTGGAGCGACCGGCCTATCTCCAGAGCAAGCGCGACGAACTGCGCACGCAGCAGATCGAGCGGGGCCGCGAGATTCAGGGCACGGACCTGGATCGTGGTACGACCGTCCACAATCGACACCTCTCGGGCAAACTGTTCGCTGCCCCCATAGAACAGGGTGATTCGAGAAAGACCAGTAGCCGCTGCGTATGCCAGAGATTGGTAGATGTCGTCACGCTGGGCCATCGCGTCGGCCACGTACTTGTACTTGCAGTCGCCGGCATACGCGCAGCGGTCGCCTGACCAGAGAGACAGGTCCGGACGCAGTGCGTGGCACCCGTCCATGTCGAGGTGAATGCCGCCACGATTGTGCTGAAGCGCCAATCCAAAGGCGCGAAGCTCGTCCGCCAGGGCCCGATGCACGAAGCGCTCGAACACTACGTTCATATCCACCAGGAACGAGCGAGAGGAGTGCGACCCGCTCGGCAGATCGAGCCCGCAGGAACGAAGAACCAGCAAGGCCAACTCCACCGCGCCCCACCACCCTGCGTTGAGGCGATTCCTCGCTACGCGCGGCAACGGAGTGCCGCCAGGGATCATCGACACGTCAGCAAAGGCTCGCTGGCAATCCACAACGCGGCCGCGCACAACGGAGGATTGAACCCGCTTTACGAGCTGCCCCAGCGCGGTCGCGAGGATGCGGTTCTCGGCGATGTTCTCGTCGAGAAACTCCGGCGCTTGCACGAGCGGGGCCAGGGTGACAGGCCGGCGCCGCAGGGTCTCGACGATGTCCAGTTGCCCCCTCACCACAAAGCTCTCCTCCTGAACGGTCACGTAACCGCGAAGAAGGCCCGTTGCGAGCCCTCGTCGGATCGAATCGACGAGCGCCATCGCCACCACATCCTCAATCGCCGATGACGTGGCGAGGCCGACACTCGCCTCGTCCCAGCGGATCGCCCCCGCCGCAGCCGACAGCATCACAAACAATCGCGCAATGCTCAGCTTGGGGCGAACCCGCACCAACAGTCCAGGAGCAACTACGGTGCCGACGTAGGAACCCGCCCTGAGACACCACAGATTGTCACTGCCCACCTCCGGCTTGAGTTCGATGTCACCGCCGCATGCGAGAAGCACGTCCCGCTGGCCCCGATCGAGGGCCAGCATCGGTTCCTGACCGTGCTCAATGACGTCTATCTGCCTCACTGAGCCGGTTCCGTGCCCCGTTTGATCAGCCCACGGAGGTATCCCAGATCGAGCTTCTGCATGGTGTCGGGCGAATCGTGCAGGAACTCCTCCAGGTACGGCAACACCTGCCACCGCCACACACGCTCCAGAATCGCATCATCGAGGTCTGCCCGCATGAAGAACGCCGGCCCGATCGCGTGGTCAGGGCTCTGAATGATCTTGTTGGCGGTGTCCACGAGCTCATCGACCCACCCCATCTTCGGCACCTTGGCATCGAGCCACTCTGCCAACACGCCTTCGACCGGCGGGCAATCCGGCGCGAGCCGAAAGAACGCAAACCTCCTGCGAATCGCGGAATCAATGAGCGCGATCGAGCGATCCGCGGTGTTCATGGTGCCAATCAGGAGCAGGTTTCTTGGCAGCGAGAACTGATCACCAGAATACGGGAGCGTGACAGGCTGCTCTCTGTACTCGAGCATGAACACGAGCTCTCCGAGCACTCGTGCCAGGTTGGCCCGGTTGATCTCGTCGATGATCAGGACGTGCCGGTCGTTGGGGCTGGCCGATGCCGCCTCCGCAAAGCGGCGGAGGGGACCGTGCCGAACTTCGAACGAACCGATACCACCGCCGACCCGGGGCCGCAGCCCCTCGACGAAGTCCTCATACGAGTACGCGGGATGAAACTGCACGAAATGGACCCGCTCGGGAGGAGCCAATGCCGCCGCCAGATCACGCGCGACTCTCGTCTTTCCTGTCCCGGGCGGTCCGTGAAGCACGATTTGGCCACGGTCACACAAAACGTCTCGAACCTCGGAAACCCACGCCGGATCGAGACAGAGCGTCTTCGCAACAGACTCAATCGTGGGGAGGACGGTCGTTCCGGCAGGTGACGGCGGCTTCGGCGATCCGGGTGGCGGCGCTGGCGGAGGGGCTTTCTTGTCCGGGTCCCACCGTCGGGCAATCTCATCGCGATAAAAGATGTAGATCGTCTTGGGCTCCGGAGGAAGAGTCCGTTTGATCGCCAGGAGCTTGCGGTCCTCATCCTTCTCGCCCGGGGCGATCTCGGGGAAAGCGGCGCAGATCTGCCTCTTGTGAGTGGCTGAGATGATGATCTCGAACGTATCGGGAAACACGATGTGAAGCAGCGCCATGCGCATGGGCACGGCGCGGGTGTCGGGAACCTTGAGCAGGAACGCCTTGAACGCCCATGGGTCGGCAAGCAACGTCTCTCGCTCTGGGCGGGGCCGCTGTCGCCACGCGAGCCCCGACTGAATGAGAAACCAGAGCTGAAATGGCTTGTTCGTGAGGTAGAAGGTGCCAGTGTTGGTCAGTCCCTGTTCCGCGGCCGCGACAAGGGCCGGCGGCACCGCGACGGGCTGCTTCATCCACCGAAGGACGTCCCCGATATTTGCGAGCTTCGTCTTGCCGTGCATCTGGTCGGCGACCATGTAGTAGATGTAGATCACCTCCGCCATCAACTGCAGCGCCGCGTCGCTCGCGCCCGCGAGCTGCTTCGAGAGCTTCTCCTCGAACGTCGCGGCCGACTCATCCGGCTGATCGATGAACCGCTGTTTGAGCTCGGTGAGGTTTGCCGTGGTCCAGATGGGTACGCCGGGGGTAAGCAAGGAACCGGAGTCCTCGGCGAACACCTGCGTCACGACCGCATCAACGGCACCGGCAAGCGGCTGGAGTTTCTCGGGATAGACCGCGTTTGCTCTCATGGCGGGCATGGTATCGCCATACGCACGGTTGCGTGATCGCCAAAACGTGCCCGCGCGTGTCAACGCGCGGGCACGTGCTTGATTACCGCTTTCCGCCACCCCCTCCCTTGCCGCCGCTGCGCGCAGCGGCGCTTTGCGCCCGGGCAGCAAAGCTGCCCTTGGCGACCTGGCCGCCGTTGGCGTGGGCCGATGCGCTCTGGATGCGCGATGCAGCCGCGGCCGTCATGGGTGCGTGACTCGGCGTACTCGAAGAACCCTGCGAACCACTCGAACCTTGCGTGGACATAGCGAATCTCCTTTGTCGGCTTCGGTGCGCCAACGTGGCGCAGTCTCTGCCGACGGTTGTGGGACTGGGGTCAGCGCCCGCGGCGGGCGCGAATGGCATCAAGCATGTGTTGTGCGACGAGTGCGGCGGCCAAGCCCGCCGGATGAGGGCTCCGCCAATACGGCAGGAGCGGGACATCGAACCGCCGGCACATGTCGCGGAGGTCATGCGTGTGCTGGTGTCGGAGCAGCCCGTGCAGCGAAACAACGAGAGTCAGTTCCTCCCGTTGGATCACGGCCGCGAAGCGACGTGACGACGCGTCGGACTCGCGCGTCGGCACCCACAACAGCCCGTCCAACTCGAACGCTCGCGAGAGACGTTCAACATGCGTGCGGCGCTGGTTGCCGCCGACAATGGCAATCGTGCCGCCCTGAAGGATGCGCCGAACTTGATCCAATGGGTCGCGGTCTGCGGGGTTTATAGCCACCATGCGAGTGTCCTTTCCGCGCGGTCGGTGCCGCGCCTTGACTACTCGCAGTGTGGGGCATCAGTGTCCGTTTGGCGACGACGCAGCGTGGCCAAAGGAGTGCGGGGATCATGCGCGGCGAAGGCGCTTCGTGGCCTGCCACTCTGCAAGGCCGCCGCGCCGTCCGCCGCCCGCGGCCTTCTTGGCGTGGCGAGCGGCCTGCTCGCGGTTCTCACGCGTCTGGGGCATCCTCACGAGCACCCTCGCCGCGAGGTCGTGAGCATCGGCGTTATCGGGGTCCAGTTCGATCGCTCGCTGGACGGCGGCGTGGGCATCGCTGAACCGTTCCGCAGCGTAGAGCAGTTCGGCCATCACCCACAGAATCTCCGCCGAGCGATCCCTCACCACCAAGGGCAGACTCTCGAGATGATGAAGCGCCGAATCCGCGAGCCCTTGGCGCAGGAACGTCCGGGCAAGCTCTATGTGCGGGCGGTCGGCAATTGGGTCCAGGACGATCGCGTACCGGAACGCATCCATCGCCTCGGCCCGCTGCCCGGCATCACGGAGCGCGACGCCGAAGTATGTCGCATAGTCGGCGTTGTTCGGCACGTCGCTCGTGATCTCACGCCAGAGCGGCAACGCCTCCTGCGGTTGAGCACGAGGTCACCGTGCTTCCCCACGGCTTCGAGCACGAAGGGAAGATCTATCGCTCCTTGTCGGCAGTGGCGACGGCGATCACCGGGTCGCACTGGAATGGGTTCCTGTTCTTCGGGCTGATCAGGAAGGGAACCGCGTGAGCGACACCGCCGCCAAGCGTCCCGCCCTCTCGCGCCGGGCCACCGCGAACGCCGCGTCGAGCGGTCCCCCGGTCACCCAACCGGGCAACAGGTCCATTCGCTGCGCGGTTTACACGCGGAAGAGCACGGAGGAAGGACTCGACCAGGAGTTCAACAGCCTCGACGCCCAGCGTGAGAGTGCCGTCGCGTACATCGCCAGCCAGAAGAACGAAGGGTGGTCGGGCGTTCCCGATCGCTACGACGACGGCGGTTTCACCGGCGGCAACATGGACCGGCCTGCGCTCAAGCGGCTGATGGACGATATCGAGGCAGGGAAGGTCAACTGCGTGGTCGTTTACAAGGTCGACCGCCTGAGCCGGTCGCTGATGGACTTCGCGCGGCTGATGGAACTCTTCGACCGCAAGGGCGTGTCGTTCGTCTCGGTCACGCAGCAGTTCAACACGACCCACTCGATGGGTCGCCTGACGCTGAACATCCTGCTGTCGTTCGCGCAGTTCGAGCGGGAAATCATTTCCGAGCGTACGCGCGACAAGATCGCCTCCGCCCGCCGCAAGGGCAAGTACCAGCACGGCAAGCCCATCCTGGGGTACGACTTCGTGCCCGCGCCCGCTCCGTTCACGGGGCGACGGCTTGTCGTCAACAAGGAGGAGGCGGGGCGCGTGCGTCGAATCTTCGAGTTGTACCTCGAGGCGGGGAGCATCCTCCGCGTTGCCGACGAGTGCAACAGCCGCGGGTGGACCACGAAGTCATGGACGACCACCGCGGGGCGCACGGTCGGCAACCGGGAGTTCGACAAGACGATCATCTCGCGCATGCTCCGGAACCCGTTGTACCTGGGAAAGGTTCCGCACAACGGAGCGGTCTACGACGGCGAGCACGAAGCGATCATCGACGATGATCTCTTCCGCCGCGTCCAGGCCCAACTGAAACTTGCGGGTGAGCGCGGCGGGGCGAATGTGAAGAACTCCACGGGATCGCTCCTTGGCGGGCTGGTCCGCTGCAAGGGGTGCGGGTGCGCGATGTCCCCGAGCAGTGCCTCGAAGAAGAAGCCCGACGGGTCGCGCACCCGATACCGCTACTACGTCTGCTCGAACGCGGTGAAACGCGGGCGGCAGCACTGCGCCGCCCCGTCCCTGCCCGGGCCGGCGCTCGAAGCGTTCGTCGTTGACCAGGTGAAGGCCATCCTCGTCGACTCACCGCAGATGTCGGTTGTCGTGGCCCGCGCGATCGACCTTCTCCGCGATGCGGCCAGCGCTCGAATCGCGGAGCAGACGCGGCTCCGTGCCGTGCTCGAACGGCTCTCGGGCGAGGAGCCCACGGCTGCCACGCGCCGCGAGATCGAACGTGTGCGTCGGACGCTCGCGGCGGTAACGGGTATCGTATTGGCTTCCTTGCCAAAGTGCGCCAGGCGTTCTGATCGCTCCACAGCCGCTGTTCTCCGAGCCAAGCGTCCCCTGACAAGGAGCGCTAACCAGCGAAGCGGGGTAAATGGAGAGTTCGAGAGTTCGAGAGCGCGGCAGAGATCGTCGCTCAGAACACCGTGGTGTTCTGATCCAGTCCCAATGTCGTTGGTTTGGCGCGAGAGCGATGGAGGTGTGGCGAACGGCGCGGATTCCCCCCGAATCCCGCGAGTTCCGCCCCGTGGCCCCCAGTCGCCGCCACTCTCTTGTTCCCAAACGACAACCGGCCCGCTTTCGCGGGCCGGTCTCAAACTCCGTATCCACAACCCCGACGAACGGTTTCTCGCTGGCGGTCGGGGCAAACGAGCCGCCACGCAGCCGTTTACAGAGAATCCTAGCCCGATCGGTCTTTGCGAGTCCCGCCGACGGAGACCGGAAGCCGCCGTTCTCTCTCGGCTCTCGCCCGCCACTGTCCCGCAGGTCATGGGGTGGCAGTTCCGAGAAGTGAGTCTCACTCGGATAGAAGGGTTGAGACCTCGAAAGTCCTTCAATTCCCGGAGAATCCCCACGGTAGTCGCAGAATCGCAGGAGTTTGGCGACTCCTTCTGCACCGGAACCCTGCCGGGTGTCGGCACCAGGCATCTGGTCGGGCGGATGGTTCCCTGAACGCGAAGGGCCTACGGTGATCCGGACCCCGTGGCGCGGAATTCCGAACCGGGAGGTCCGCAACGCCGTACCATGCTCGCCGATATACTCCAGGGAAGTATGCTCCATCGCGGCAGTCCATTCCGGCTTCTGGTGACCCTCCTCCTGGTGGTCGCCGTGCCTTTCTGCTGCTGCAACTTCCACTCATGGTTCAGCGCCTGTGCCTCCTGCGAAGCTCCGGCTGCGGGCGGTGAAGCGGCGACCGTGGCTCATGTTCACGCCGACGGTTCTTCACACCATCACGCCGCGCACCACGAACACACGACCGGAACCGTCGCCGATACCCACACGGACACTGCCCCGTGTGCACCTGGCGACCAGAAGCACGACTGCGATTGCGGTAAGAACAGCGGGATGATGCTCTCGGTCCAGAAGTCGACCGTCGAGCTGCCCGCTCCCGTTGTCGTCGCAGTCCTTGACTGGGCGCTGACATCTGACCTGCTGCCGCCTGCCCAGTTCCGGGCTCACGAGCAGCAACTGCGGGCGGTCGAAAGTCCGCCGACGTCGCTCTTGCGCATGCACTGCGCGCTCATCGTGTAGCAATCTGGCCCGACTCGACGACCGCTCGCCGGTTAAGCGCGGTCCTTGCGCCTAGCGACAGCGGATTCGCCGTCGGGCAGCTCCACGCCCGTCGTGCGCCAAGGCGCACCCCATCCAACTGAACCTGGTCCTCGCACCCTCACCGGAGGTTTCGCATGGCACGCTCACGCGCTGCAATGACAGCGGGCGCCTTGGCGCTCGTATCCGCGGCGATCCTGATTCCCGTCTACGCCCACGAAGGTCACGGCAAGCCGACCGGGGCAACGTTCGACCCAAATGCTCCCAAGAAGGTCTCTGAGGCCACGGCCACGGCCATCGGCCTCGAGACGGCCGAAGTGGACTTCGGGGCCGTAGAGGACGTCGTCCGCCTCACCGGCATGGTGCGTGCCCGGCCGGATGCGCTGTTCGCCGTCGCTCCCCGATACGCAGGCGTCGTGCGATCGATCGCGGTCCAGCCCGGCGACCGCGTGGTCAAGGGCGACCCTCTTGCCGAGGTCGAGTCGCCAGAGATCGCCAAGCTGCTCTACGACCTGAAGCGACTCGAAACCGACACCGAGCGGCTCAGCGCCGACCTCAGGCGCGCCGAGTCGCAAGTCGCTTCACTTGAGATCGAGGCGCCCGCGCTCACGCAGAGCGCCGAGATCGCGGAGGCCGAAGTACAACGACTGGTGAGTGCGGGGGAGAGCGTGTCGGCCAATCTGCTGGCTCAGCGCCGAAGCGAGGCGATCAAGCTGCGTGCCGATGCCGGGTTGCGTCGCGTATCGCTCGACCAGGCCCGGGCCGAAGTGGAGTCGCTGCGCCGGCAAGCCGAAACAACGCGTGCATCCGCCGAAGCGCTGCGCGGGACTCTGCCGACGGTGGACGGCGAGCACGCCACCGAGCTGCTCGCGGACCCGGCACGCCCCGGACTGGTTCGCTTTGTGTCCCCCATCGACGGTGTGGTGATCACGCGCGCCGCGGTGGCCGGCGAGGGCGTGGACGCCGGTCGTGCGATCGTCACCGTCGGGGAGTTCAGCCGCGTGCAGATCGAGGGCGAGCTGCCCGAGGGGCTCGTGGATCGCATCGCCGCGGCCACGAACAGCAAGGTCCGCATCCGGCGTGGAGTCGGCGCGACCAGCGAGATCGTGGCCGAAGGCGCCATCCGATTCGTGAGTCCAGTGATCGACGCTACGAAGCGCACCGCCCACGTGATCGTGGACGCCGACAACTCGTCGGGGTCGCTGCGTCAAGGCCAGTTCGTAGACCTCTCGGTCGTCGTCGGGTCCAGCGACTCGGCGGTTGTGGTCCCCGCGTCGGCGATCGTCAAGGAAGGCCCGCTCCAGTACGTCTTCGTGAGGGAGGGCAAGGGTGAGGACATCACGTACAAGAAGCGGGACATCGCCGCCGGTGTGCGAGATGACCGCATCGTTGAGGTCAAGCAAGGGCTCGTGCCGGGGGACGTGATTGCGGTCGGAGGTGCGTTCAGCCTTTCGCAACTCCGTGGGTTTGTGCCCGGGGCACCGGAGGCCGCCGCACCGGCTAAGAGCGATGACGGACACGGCCACTCCCACTGATCTCCACCCTTCGCACTGACGCTCTTGAAGAAGGACTCCTCCGTGCTGAACTGGATCATCCGATCATCTCTCAACAACCGCGTGCTGGTGGTCATCGCCGCTCTGCTGGTTTCGGTCTACGGCGTGTGGATCACCCTCAAGACGCCGACCGATGTCTTGCCCGATCTCAACCGCCCGGTCGTCACGATCATGACCGAGGCGACGGGCCTGGCGCCCGAAGAGGTGGAAGCGCAGGTCACGTACAACATCGAGACCGCGGTCAACGGTTCGCCGGGCGTCGAGCGCGTCCGGAGCGTGTCGTCGCTCGGGTTGTCGATCGTCTTCGTCGAGTTCCAATGGGGCACGGACCTCAAGTACAACCGGCAAGTCGTCACCGAGCGGTTGGGCACGATCACAGAGAAGCTCCCGCCCGGCGTTGTTCCGGTGATGACGCCCGCGACGAGCATCATGGGCGAGATCGCGCTCCTGAGCGTGTCGAGCAAGACGCTCCCCCCGATGGAGGTGCGGACCGTCGCGGAGTTCACGTTGCGCCCCGCCATCCTCTCCATCCCGGGCATCGCCCAGGTTACGGCGATGGGCGGCGACCTGAAGCAGTTCCGCGTGCAGGTGGACCCGGACAAGCTGCGCCTATTCGAGCTGAACATCGAGGATGTCGAAAGGGCGCTCGCGGCGGCGAGCCAGAACACAGGCGGTGGGTTCCTCGTGAGCGGAGCGCAGGAACTCGTGGTGCGCAATCTCGGACGAGTTCTGACCGCCGATGACATCGCATCGTCGCTGGTGACCAACCGGCCAGGGGATCACGATTCCCCGCCCCGGGCCGTGCTCGTGCGCGACGTGGCCACGGTGATCGAGGCCGGACCCACCATCAAGCGCGGCGACGGCTCGGACAACGGTTCTCCCGCCGTCATCATGGCCGTTCAGAAGCAGCCGGGGGCCGACACGATCTCGCTCACGCGCGCCCTCGACCAGACGCTCGAACAACTCAAGCCCACCTTGCCCGCTGGCATCGAGATCAACCCGGACGTGTTCCGCCAGGAGCACTTCATCCACGCGGCGATCTACAACGTGGAAGAAGCCCTCGCGATCGGCGCCGTGCTTGTCATCATCGTGCTGATCCTGTTCTTGATGAACGTCCGAACGACGATCGTCACGCTGACCGCGCTACCGCTCTCGATCATCACGACGTTCCTGGTCTTCCACTGGATGGGCATGAGCGTCAACACCATGACGCTCGGCGGGCTTGCGGTGGCCATCGGCGAGCTGGTCGACGACGCAGTGGTGGACGTTGAGAACGTCTACCGCCGCCTTGGCGAGAACCGCCGGTCAAACAACTCGCGTCCGATCACGCAGGTGGTGTTCGAGGCGTCGAGTGAGATCCGCAACCCGATCATTCTCGGCACGGTCATCGTGAACCTCGTCTTCCTGCCCACGTTCTTCCTCCCGGGCATCGAAGGCCGACTGTTTGCGCCGCTGGCGACCGCGTACATCATCAGCATCTTTGCGTCGCTGCTGGTCGCGCTCACGGTGACCCCGGTGCTCGCGTTCTACCTGCTCCCGGGCATCAAGCGGATGGAGCACGGCCACGATGGCTTGCTCCTGCGACTGTGCAAGGCCCTCGCGCGTCGGGCCTATGCGATCTCGATGCCCCGCCCGATCGCTGTGTTGGCCAGCCTCGGCGGCCTAGTTGCGATCGCGCTGTTCGTGGTCACTCGGCTGGGGTCGGAGTTCCTGCCGCCGTTCAACGAGGGCACGGCGGTCGTCGCCTTCTATGGCCAGCCGGGCATTTCGCTGGAAGAGTCGAACAAACTCGGGAACAAGGCCGAGGAGTTGATCCTCTCGATCCCGCAGGTCAAGAGCACGGCCCGGCGCACCGGCCGCGCCGAGCAGGATGAGCACGCGCTGGGTGTCAACGCCAGCGAGATCGAGGTGGACTTCTGGACAAAGGACGAAGCCAGGAATCCGGACAAGCACGCGGTCCCGAATGGGCGGAAGCCTCCAGCGGTGCGGGACATTCTGCCCCGGGAGCAAGTCTTCTCGATGATCGAAGAGAAGCTCGCCGCGTTCCCGGGCGTCAACACCGGGATCGGCCAGCCGATCAGCCATCGCATCGAGCACCTACTTTCGGGTGTCCGGGCCCAGGTGGCAATCAAGATCTTCGGCGATGACCTGAGCACGCTCCGCACACTGGCGGACCAGACCAAGGCGGCGATGGAGGGCATCCCCGGCGTCGCCGACCTCCAAGTCGAGCAGCAGGTCCTCGTGCCGCAGCTGCACATCGCGGTGAACCGTGAGGCCGCGGCCCGCGTGGGGTTCACGCCGCAGGCTCTGACCGACGCGATGGAAACGGCCACGAAGGGTAGGGTCGTGGGCCAGGTGCTGGATGGGCTCAAGGTCTTCGACATCACACTGACGCTGGATGATCACCACCGCTCCGACCCGACCCGCCTCGAGGAAGTGAGGCTGGTCTCGCCGACCGGCGCCGTCGTGCTCCTGCGCGACGTGGCCGAGGTCGTCGAGAAACTCGGACCCAACGAGGTCCAGCGCGAGAGTCTCCGTCGCCGGATCGTCGTCTCCGCAAACGTCCGGGGGCGCGATTTGGGTTCGACCGTCGAAGAACTCAAGAAGTCCATCGCGATGGACGTGCAGTTGCCACAGGGATACACGATCCAATACGGCGGCCTATACGAGGCGCAACAGGAATCCACACGGCTCTTGCTCGTGCTCGGAGCCGGCTCGCTCATCGCCATCTTCGTCATCCTCTACACGCACTACCGATCGGGCATGGTCGCGGCGCAGATCATGCTCAACGTGCCCTTCGCGTTCATCGGCAGCGTGGCAGCGCTCGCCATCACCCGGGAGCCCTTCAGCGTCGCCTCCCTGGTGGGCTTCATCTCGCTCACGGGTATCGCGACACGCAACGGCGTGCTCATGATCAGCCACTACGTGCATCTCATGACCGAGGAGCGGCAGACCTGGAGCAAGGACCTCATCATCCGGGGCAGCCAGGAGCGCGTGGCCCCTGTGCTGATGACCGCCGTCACGGCGGGCCTCGGGCTGATCCCGCTGGTACTCGCCAAGGGCGAGCCGGGCAAGGAGATCCTGTACCCGGTCGCGGTCGTCATCCTGGGCGGCCTCATCACCAGCACGCTTCTGGACTTCTTCGTTACGCCGGCGGTCTTTCTCCGCTTTGGCCGCGCCGCCGCTGAGCGACTGGCCAAGGAGCACGCCGACAGGCACCACTCTGCAGCGCCCGTGGCGTCCATTGCCGCTGCGTCCCCATCTGATGTCCGCGTCACCCCCTCGGCAGAGGCTGGTGACGACGGGAAACCGTCAGCCTCTGCCGGTCCAACTGAAGGCCGTTCATCGGCCACCTGAAGGAGCACTGTCATGACCATTCGCAAGCGTTCTCTCTTGTTCCTCTCCCTCACCGCCGGCGCGGCACTGGCATGGGCCGCGCCCGCTCTGGCCCAACATCAGCACGACCAACCCGGTGAGCACTCGCACGGTGAGGTCGTCAAGGCCAAGTCGTTCGGTGAAGCGGCACGCCGCATTGCCGACGAGATCAAAGCCATCGACGCGGCGCTCTCCGGCGGCTCTGTGGCCGGCGTCTCGGATCGAGCCAACACGGTGGCGACCATCGCCAAGGACCTCGGCGCCCTCTCCCTCGCCAAGGACAGCGGGGTTGCGCGGGAGAAGGTGAAGGACGCCAACCTGGCGGGCAAGGAACTCGCCGAGACGGCCGATGCGCTGCACGAGATCGCCGACAGGGGCGACCTCGCCGCGAGCAAGGCCCAGTTCGAGAAGGTCAAGAGTGCCGCCGCGAAGATCGAAGCGGTTGCGCCGGCGAAGTACTACTGCCCGATGTTCTGTGAGGGCTCCAAGACCTACGACAAGCCCGGCGAGTGCCCGGTCTGCCACATGAAGCTCAAGAAGCAGACCACCGAGCAGTTTTCTGTCGAGGTCAAGCCCCTCGGTGGTGGCAAGATCGAAGCCGGACGGCCGGTGAGCCTCCTCTGGACGCTCAAGGACCCGCGCGGCATGCAGGTCAAGGACGTGGAGATCGTCCACGAGATGCCGCTGCACCTGCTGATGGTCAGCAAGGACCTGTCGTGGTACGCGCACGAGCATCCGAAACTCGAAGCCGACGGGACGTTCACCATGACGTGGACGTTCCCGTCCGGCGGCGACTACACGCTCTTCCACGACTTCACTCCCAAGGAGGTTGGGATGCAGGTCGTGCCCGTGACTCTCAAGGTGGAGGGAGCGGCGCCGGCGGCCAAGCCGCTGGTCGTCGACAGCGACAAGCCCAAGACCGTGGACGGCTACACCGTCGCACTGAACACGGGCGGGCCCGTAACGACCGGCAAGCCGGCAACGCTTTCCTACACGATCTCCAAGGACGGGAAGCCGGTGAGCGACCTCACACCGTACTTGGGCGCGATGGGGCACCTGGTCATCATGAGCCAGGACCTCAAAGAGTTCGTGCATAGCCATCCGCACGAGCACGCCGAAGGCGATCACGACCATGCCAAGCAGGGCCCCGCCGACATGAAGGGCGGCCCGAAGGTGGACTTCGAGGCGCGATTCAAGGCGCCGGGCGTCTACAAGGGCTGGGCGCAGTTCCAGCACAACGGCAAGGTCATCACCGTGCCCTTCACGTTCAACGTCGCAAAGGGCGAAGCGGGCAATGACGATCATGTCGGTCACCCGGAACCGCACGGCGACCATAAGCACGGCAAGTAAGCCAACAACGACCCGCCCCGCGAGAGCTGCGCGGGTCGATTCAGCCGCCGGGTGCCAATGCGGTGAGCCGCACGCCCACGCGAGACTCGTAGGAGATTCGTCATGACACTCTGCATTCGCCCTGCACTCATATTCGCTGCGACGCTGGCTGTGATGGCCGGGTGCTCTTCGATGAAACACGATGTGTCCAAGCGCGAGGCAGGGACGGTCTCGGTCTGTTCCAAGTGTTACGACCAGATCCGCAAGGCCCGGAGCACCGGGGGCCCGCGCGGCGGACTGGCCACAAACCGGACCATCACTACGCACATGTGTGAGGACTGCAAGGCGGAGATGAGCGTCTTCGAGAAGGACGGCGTCCTGATGGTCCAATGCCCCACCTGCGCCCCCGAGGGCGCCCCGTGCGACCGCTGCTCACCGAAGGACACCATCAAGTAATCCCCATCACCCTCGTATCTGGAGACCCACATGAACGCCTCAGCCATCTGGATCGTTTCAGCCGCCCTTTCCCTGACCGGCGCCGCCGTGCCGACCGCTCACGCCCAGTGCTGCGCCGGCTCGAAGCCGGTCGCGCACGCCTCGATGCCTTTCCACGCCGGGAGTGCTGCCGACGGCAACGTCGCACTCGCGGCGGCGCCCGACATCGCTGAACCGGTGAACAAACTCTGCCCCATCAAAGGTGGTGAGGTGGACACTGACTCCCCGACGCGACAGTTTCAGGGCGTCACCGTCGGGTTCTGCTGCCCCGGCTGTGAAGGCAAGTGGGACAAGAAGACCGACGACGAGAAGATGGCCTTGCTGGCCAAGAGCGCGCCTGAGGCCGTCGCCGTGGTCAAGGCGTCCGCGAAGTCCGCCGAGGCGACTGCAGGCGCGCCGGCCCAACCCGACGCCGCGACGCTCGCCAAGCAAGTCGCCCGCAGCTATATCGCCGCGTGCAGCAAAGCCGATGTGGCCGCGCTCAACGCGCTTTTCCTGGACAAGGGCCGCGCGACCGTGAGCGAGAACGCCGGCGACGAGGGGACGTGGGAGACGTACCGCGATCACCACCTCCTTCCAGAACTGAAGGAGATGCCCGGCTTTGTGATGACGGTGACCAAGGAGGACGTGCAGACCTTCGGCACGACCTCGATCGTGCGTCAGATCGGGGCGTTCACCGTTCCCGATCCGAACCATCCCGATGCGCCGCGGAAGTACCTTGCCGCTGTGACTTACGTCGTGGTGGACGACGGCGGGACGCCCAGGATCGCGCACCTGCACTGGTCGAGCCGAGCGGAGAAGAGGCCCGAAACGAAGGCCCAGACCGATGGCACGACGGTGAACGACATCTGTCCGATGACGGGCGACAAGGTCAACCCCTTTCACTCGCGTGAGTACAACGGTCTTAAGGTCGGCTTTTGCGATGGCGACTGCGCCCTGCGCTGGGATGCGTTGACCGAGGAGGTGCGCGCCAAGCGCCTCGCGGACGCAATCGCCGGCACAACACCCAAGACGCCGCACGGGGCTCAGCCGGGTCACGACCACGGCCACGGCGACCACGACCACGAGTGACCAGCCGCGCCGACCTCGAACGACTTGGAGGCTACGCACATGACCGCCCTCGCTCAGCCACGACCTTCATCGCCCGCACTCACCCGCGCTGCACGCTTTGCGCTTGGCGTAATCGCCGCAGTCGCGGGTGGCTGCGCGTCTCTCGATCCGACCGCGGATATCCGCAGAGCCTCGACCACTGTTGAGGAGCGATCGGGGGTTGCGGCGGCATGGTCCGAACCCTGGGAAGCGACCCTGACTTCCTGGGATGGGCGGACTCCGCTCTCGGTTGATTCCGCGGTCGCGATGGCGCTGCGCAACAACCGGGAGATTCGTTCACAGGTCGAACTGATCGCGGCTTCTCGCGCGGACCTCGTGCAGGCCGGGCTCCTCCCGAATCCCATTGTGGGCTTGACGCTCCGCTTTCCCTTCGATCCCGTGAGCGGCGGAACGTTTATCGGCGCTCAGGTGGTGCAGTCGTTCACCGCGCTGTGGCTCCGCGACGGCAAGGTGAAGGCCGCCGATGCACGTCTCAATCAGACGGTGCTCGATGTATCCGACAAGGCGCTGAGACTCATTGCCGAAGTACGGTCCACACACGCCAGGATCGTGTTCGGACAACGAGCCGTGTCGCTATCCGACGAGAACCTTGCGACCATCCGCCGCAGCATCGAATCGCTCGAAGCCCGCGTGCGCGGGGGCGAGGGAACGACTCTAGATGTGAACCGGGCCAAGCAGCAGCTCGCCAAAGCAGAGGCCGACCGCGTTGCGGTCCTCCGCGACCTCGCGCAGGAGCGTCGCCGGATGTTGGAGTTCATCGGGTTTGCCGCGGCGGGCACAGAATGGGCGGCCGCGGCGCACGATGGACCGAGCCCGGCCACCGTGCTCGATGAGTCGTCGGTGATCGTCCTGGCGGGCTCGCAGCGGCTTGACGTGGCGGCCGCAAGGTCGATCGTTGAAGCGCAGCGCGCCGATCTGTCAGTCGAGGAAGGGAGCCGCCTGAAGGACTTCGGGCTCGGCGCCGACTTCGAACGCTCAGAGTCGGGCGACAAGTCCCTCGGTCCGGTCGTTGAGATCGGCGTCCCCATTTTCGACACGAACCAAGCGCAGATCGCCAAGGCCGGTTCCCTTGCCCGTGCAGCGCTCGCCACTTACGAGGCGACGGCGCACCGCGCCGTACGCGAGGCCCGTGTGGCGTGGGTCGAGGTCGACAGTGCTGCGCGGCTGGTCGCACAGTACCGGTCGGACGTGTTGGCGCTCTCCGAGCGCAATCTCACCCTCGCCGAGTCGGCCCTCAAGGCGGGCCAGGCAGACGTGACGGTGCTCCTCGAAGCCCAGCGCGAGCTGATCGACGCCCGCCGATTCCTCAATGACTTGCAAAGGGACGAGGCGTTGGCCCGAGTCGCTCTCGAACAGGCCGTTGGAGGTCAACTTGTTGTCCCCGAACGTGGGACACAAGGAGGTGGGGAGTGAACACACACTTGATGAAAAGAGAAGGCCGACCGCGGACGTCGCGCCTCGGCCACATCCACCGGGTTCACAAGTTTGAAAGGAGATCGCACATGAATCGTTTCCGCTCTTCGTTGATCGCTCTGGTCGCCGGCACGGCCCTGTCCGCTTCGGCACTCGCACAGTCACAGCCCGCGGCGGGCACGCAGCCGCCTGCGGGAATTGACCCGGCCACGCACGCGGCACACGTCGCTCAGGGTGGTGCACACCCCCAGCCCACCACGCAACCGGTCGACAACGCCGAGTTGGCCAAGCAGCTCGCGGAGCTTCGTACCCAGATCGCGCAGCTTCAGGCGGCCCTCGCCCAAGGGCACGCCGCGGGCGGTGCGCCGCAGCCAATGCCCCAGGGCGGGATGCGGCCGGGGATGCCGATGGGCAAGTCCTCGATGCAGGGCATGGGGATGTCGCGCATGGGTAGCGGAACGATGCCGCAGGGGAACTCCGGGATGTCGGGGATGTCCGGCGGCGGATCGGGCATGCAGGGCACGTCCGGCGGTGGTGGCATGGGCATGATGGACATGGACAAGATGATGATGGGCGGCATGTCTGGCGGTGGTTCCGCCGGCGGCATGATGGGGATGATGGATCAGATGATGGGCATGGGCATGTCGCGCATGGGTGGCGGCATGAACACGGGCGGGATGGCTTCCGCCCTCCCCGGCTTCCCCGGTGCGTCGCACATTTATCACCTCGGGGCGACCGGCTTCTTCCTCGACCACGGTTCGCACATCACGCTGACGGTCGACCAGCAGAAGCAGCTGGGCGAGATCAAGGAGCAGTCGCTGCTCGGCCAATCGACGCTTCAGCGGAAGATCGACCAGGCCGAGCAGGAGCTCTGGGACCTGACCGGCGCCGACGCACCGGACGCCGCCAAGGTCGAGGGGAAGGCCCGCGAGATCGAGCAGCTCAAGAGCGAGCAGCGCATCTCGTTCATCCGCGACGTGGGCATGGCCGCCGCCGTGTTGACCGACGAACAACGCAAGCAGCTCACGGGCATGATGCCTGCCAACCCGACGCCTGCTAATCAGCCCGGCGCGATGCCCGGCATGGGCGGTGGAGCGGGCGGCGGCATGAGCGACATGTGAGTCACGAAGCCGAGCGCTCCACAGCGCTCACAGAAAGGAGTTCGACCATGTCCAAGCACAACCCCCATTGCAAGTCCGGCGGAATCGTTGTCTCGATCAGAGCACCGGAAGCCAAGAACGTGTTCGTCGCCGGCACGTTCAACAACTGGAACGACCACGCCCAGCGACTCAAGCGAACCGGCAAAGACGGACAATGGGTCGCCACGCTCGACTTGCCGCCCGGGCGGTACGAGTACAAGTTCATCGTGGACGGTCGGTGGTGCTGCGAGGCCGGGTGCGACGGTCCGCACGATGGGTGCCCCGGCTACGTGCCCAACCGGTTCGGTACCATGAACCGCATTCTCCTCGTCGAGAAACCCAGTCCAGAGGCGGGCCTGGCGATTGGACAGCGACTGTGAGTCATCCAGTGGACCCAGAGAACGCGAGCCGAGCGCGAAGTGCGTTCGTGTGGGGAATCGTCCTCACGGTGTCGCACTTCGCGCTCGGGACGCAAACGCACGCGGTCCACGGCCTGCACATCCTCTTGGCCGGCCTGTTCCTCGTGCCCGTCATCCTGGCGGCAGCCGCGATGGAGCGTCGCGGCGGCCTCATCGCGGCCGCTGCGGTGAGCCTCGCGTACGTGGCGCATCTGCTCTGGAGTTGGCGGGGCTCGGCGCTGGCCAACGCTGACCAGTTCGCCTGGCCTCTCGTATACGTCGTGGTCGGCCTGACCTCGGGCCATTTGGTGCACACGGCCAACTTCCGAAAGTGGCAACGCGACGAGGTGATCCGTCGCGCGTACGAAGAGGAGCAGCGGAAAAGGAACACGCCGCCATGATCTCCCACGATGACAGCGCGAACGGCCCCATCTCCGACCGGCTCTGGAGCAGCAGCATGCAAGCCCACACCATCACGCGACCGACAGCCAACCGCAGTGTGGCAGCGATCCTCGCGTTACTGCTCTGCTCGTCGATGCTCCGCGCCCAGGTCAGCCCCGAGGAGCACGCCAAGCACCACCCGCAAGGCGGAGGGCCGCAGCAACCCGGTTCCGGCCCCAGTGGCACTCCCGGTGGCACGGGGGGGATGGCCGGCATGGAAGGCATGATGGATGGTATGCTCCGCGTGCCCCCGAAGGAGCTCTACCCGCGCCTGATGGAGCTTCCGTCGCTCACGCCCGAGCAACGCGACGAACTCCAACGCGCAGCGCATGAACGGATGGAGTCGGGCACGAAGATGATGGGCGAGGCGATGGACATCCTGCTCACTCGCGCAGGGCTCAATGATTACGCGGCGATGCAGGATGCGTTGAACCGTCTTCGCGAGGGCGCGGCCCGCTTTGACAGCGGCCTCAGCACGCATCGAGCGATCGCGGAAGGAAAGTCCCCTCACCAGGTCGGGTTGCAGTGGTTCAAGAGTCAACTCAATCTTCCTGAACCGCAGACGCACGACGCCAGCGGCTGGCTGGGCTGGTCACTCGGGCACTGGGTGATCATGGTGCTGCTCGCTGGGTTTGGCCTCGCCGTGATCGGCATGTACTTTGTGAAGATGCGGCGGGCAAGCTCGCTGCTGCGGCGCCTCACCGAGCCCCCGCCTGGTGCTGTGGTAGCGCCAGCGTCTACGGTGGCCAAAGCGACCCTCGCACCCTCAGCCCCGCTCCCTTCAGCGTCCGCGCCTGAACCCGCAGAGCAACTCAAGGGTGCGTCGATCGGCTCATGGAGCGGTTCGCTGCGGGTTTCCAATATCTTCTTGGAGACTCCAGCCATCAAGACGCTCCGGCTAGTGAACCCCGCTGGCGGATCGATCCCGTTTTCGTTTGTTCCGGGGCAGTTCCTCACCCTCGCCGTCGCGCTGGCGGGAAAGACCACCAAGCGATCCTACACGATCGCATCGTCCGCCGCGCAGCGAGACTATGTGGAAATCACGGTCAAGCGGGAGGATCAAGGAGTTGTTTCGCGGTACCTCCACGACCGTGTGGCCCCCGGTGATCTGCTGCAGATCTCGGGGCCGCAAGGACGCTTTACGTTTGCCGGCACCGAAGCCGAGAGCATCGTCCTGATCGGAGCCGGCGTCGGGATCACGCCCCTGATGTGCATTATCCGATCGCTCACCGACCGCGGGTGGAACAAGGACGTGTTCCTGCTCTTCGCGTGCAGGTCGTCTGAGGACTTCGTATTCCGAGATGAACTCGAGCGCCTTCAGAAGCGGCACGCCAACCTCCACGTGGTCGCCACAATGACGCGGAGCGACGGTACGGCGTGGATGGGTCCCAAAGGTCGGCTCACCAAGGAACTGATCGCGCAGTCTGTCCCCGACTTGCCGAACCGGCGCATCCACGTCTGCGGGCCGCCGGCGATGATGGATGCGACACGGGTGATGTTGGCCGACCTCGGCGTGAAACCGTCGCAGGTGTTCACGGAAGCATTCGGGCCCGCCGAGAAGAAGGACGTTCGGCGATCCGCGGTTCAGACCGCAATGGTAGAGGCGCCGCCTGAGACGACACCGGTCGTGTCGTTCACCATCTCACAGAAGGCCGCCCCGCTGCCACCGGATACCTCGGTGCTCGAAGCAGCCGAGCACGTGGGGGTGTCCATCGACAACTCTTGCCGTGCGGGCACCTGCGGGCTGTGCAAGGTGAGGCTCCTCAAGGGTTCAGTCACGATGGCCGTCGAAGATGCTCTGTCCCCGGAGGAGAAGTCGAAAGGAGTCATCCTCGCGTGCCAGGCCAAGTCTAAGACCAACATCGAGGTGGAGGCCTGAACGATGCAAGAACGCGAACGCGCCATCGTGACCGGGCTGGTCGTGCTCCTGGTGATCCTCGTGCTGGGTTTCTACGTCCATCGCGATCCGCGATTCCCCGGCAGCCTCACGGGCGGCGTGCTCGGGATCTCGGCGGCGGCCCTGATGCTCGTACCCCTCGCGTACTTGCTGGTCAAGCGAGTTCCATTGCTCAGGCGATGGGTCACGCGCGGAGTGTCCATGCGGACCCTCCTGGCCGTTCACATCTACGCGGGCGTGCTCGCTCCGATCCTCGGAGTGCTGCACAGCGGCCATCGGTTTCAAAGCCCCCTGGGAATCGCACTCACTGCCGTGATGCTGATCGTGGCGATCAGCGGATTCGTGGGCCGTTACCTCATGGCACAGATGTCGATGGACATCCGCAACCGCCAGCAGTTGCTCGCGGGGCTGCGCGTGGCCTATGAGCGCACCGCGGGCGAGCTTGTCAAGGAGCCGGACAAGGCCGCTCGTGTGAAGCCCTTCGCAGGCTTCTTCTCGCGGCTCGCCGCCCCGTTCTTTGTCCGCGACATTGAGCTTACCGCCCCGGCGCGAGCGGTCAGGCTGTCGGAGTCGATCGCCGACGTCGAGTACGCCATCAAGTCGCACGAACTCCTCAAGGGCACATTCGGTCGCTGGCTCGCGTGCCACATCGTGATCGCCATCATCCTCTATGCTCTGCTCGCCGTTCACATCTGGTCGGCGTGGTACTTCGGAATCCGGTGGCTTCCATGAAAAGGGTCGAGATGATCTATGCCGTCGTGATGGTCGGAGCCCTCGGAGCCGCCGCGGCGCTGCCGTTCATTTCGCACCGTGGAGGCACGGCCGCGGCCCCGGGCTGGGCCGACTTCGTCAATCCGGGGCCGCTCTCCGCCAAGCACGCGTTTCTGGCGTCGCGGTGTGAGTCATGCCACACCCCGCACCGGGGCCCCACGGCCGACAAGTGCATCGTCTGCCACGCGAGTGGTGGCGCAACAGAGCAACTCCTGGCCAAGCAGAGCACACGGTTCCACGCCGACATCGGCTCGTGCTCGGAGTGCCACGCTGAACACTTGGGCCGCGACCACCGGCCCGTCGCGATGGACCACGGCGCTCTCGTGACGGCCGCGCCGAGCGCGATGTCGCCCCGAGCCGGGACGGCCGAAGACATCCTGGCCGCACTGTCCAACGCATCAAAGGCCTCTCCGCCGCATGCCCGGATCGTTGCGCGGGAACTCACCCTCGACTGTAACGCGTGTCACTCGAACCAGGACCCACACCTCGGCCTCTTCGGGACGGGTTGCTCGTCATGCCACGCCACCAGCGCTTCGGCCGGTGGCTGGACAATCCCCGAGTTCCGCCACCCATCGTCACTCTCGACGGACTGTGCGCAGTGCCATCAGGCACCCCCGAGCCACTACATGGAGCACTTCCACATGGTGTCGAAGAAGGTCGCGGGGATCGAACACACCGAGGTGAGCCAGTGCTTCCTATGCCACAAGACGAACTCGTGGAACGACATCAAGGGAGTGGGTTGGTACAAGCACCATTAGCTGCCGTGATTCAGCACACGCAATGCTCGAACCAGTCATCACCATCATCGTTCGCGTTATCGAGGGCGTCGCCGCGCTCATGATCGCCGGTTCCGTTCTTGCCGGCGCCGTCGAGCTTGGAGCCGCTGCGATTCGGAAACGTCTGGCGGATCGCACCACCGCCGTGCGGCTTCGCCTCGCCGAGCGCCTGGTGCTCTCGCTCGAGTTCTTGATCGCGGCAGACATCCTCAAGACCGTGGTGACGCCGACACTTGAAGGCATGGCCGTGCTCGGCGCGGTGATCGTGATTCGCACAGTACTGAGCCTGAGCATCGCGTACGAACTGCGCCGCGACCATCACCGAACCAGCGACCCCCTCTCCAAGCGACCGTTCGCGCCAGCGGCACACGACGCGCGCGATGATCCCCTGAAGCCAGCTGAATGAGGACGCCTCCATGAACGCCTTTACGCGCCGAGAGTTCCTTGCCGCCGC
Organism: Phycisphaerales bacterium; assembly: GCA_050182995.1. Classification (GTDB taxonomy): domain Bacteria; phylum Planctomycetota; class Phycisphaerae; order Phycisphaerales; family UBA1924; genus JAEUIX01. The sequence goes on from JBFXBS010000002.1 coordinate 619,719, forward strand.
CGCCGCAGCCAGCGGCGCAATGCCGTTCTTGCTGTCGCGAGCCGGTGCTGCCACGGCGACACCCTTGCAATGGCCATGCATCATCGACGTACCCGACGCGGGCCCCCTTGAGTTAGTCGTTGGCGCGTCCCCGTTGACGGTCGACGGGAAGAAGACCACTCGCGCCGTCACGATCAATGGGGCGATCCCCGGCCCGACGCTCCGAATGCGCGAAGGTCAGCACGTCGAAATCCGCGTCCGAAACGAACTCGAAGAAGACACGTCGATTCACTGGCACGGCCTCATCGTGCCGCCCACGATGGACGGAGTCCCGGGCGTCAGCTTCGCCGGCATTCGACCGGGCGAGACGTTTACGTACCGCTTCCGCGTCCGACAGCACGGCACTTACTGGTACCACAGCCATTCGGGGCTTCAGGAGCAGTTGGGGCACTACGGCGGCCTGATCATCGAGCCAAGGAACCCTGACCCGTTCGTGTACGACCGAGAGCACGTCATTGTCCTCTCGGATTGGATGTTCCGTGACCCCTACTCCGTGCTCAAGAAGCTCAAGCAGTTCGAGAGCTACTTCAACTATCAGCGCCCCACGGTTGCCAATCTCTTTGCAGACGCGAAGCGCCAGGGTCTGGGGCGTTCCATCGCCCAGCGACTGGAGTGGGACGCCATGCGCATGGACCCCACGGACATCGCCGACATCACGGGCGTGGCATACACCTACCTCATGAATGGTCGCTCGTCCGCGGAGAACTGGACGGCAACCGCTCGCCCGGGCGAGGTGGTGCGTCTGCGACTGATCAACGCCGCGACCATGACCTACTTCGACTTCCGCATCCCCGGATTGGCGATGACCGTCGTCGCCGCGGACGGCCAGTTGGTGAGCCCCGTCGAGACAGATGAACTGCGCATCGCCGTTGCCGAGACCTACGACGTGCTCGTGCGGATGCCCGATGACCGCGCGTACACGCTGTTTGCGGAGACCATTGACCGGAGCGGCTTTGCGCGCGGCACGCTCGCTTCGCGCGAAGGCATGAGCGCTCCGATCCCCGCCGGTCGCCCCCGCCCGATGCTCACCATGGCGGACATGGGGATGGCCGACATGGCCGCCATGAAGCCCGCAGGCAGCATGGATGCCATGTCCACCGAGACACCGTCCGGGCATGGCGGCGCAGCGCCACAGGCGCACGAGGCGACCGGCATGCCCGGGATGTCGCCGCACGGCGACCACAGCACGCCCGTCGCGGGGGCCCTGCCAACCGAGGGCCTTCCCGACTCCGTCATGCACGGCCCCGAGGGACACGGCCCGGCCTCGTCCATGACGGCGATGATGCCCACGCGTCGATTCGCCGAGCCGGGGATCGGCCTCGGTGGCGACGGCTGGCGAGTTCTCACCTACGCGCACCTCCGTGCGCTGCGCCCGCCGCCCGACCGGCGGGCGCCTGACCGCCAGTTCGACCTCCACCTCACCGGAAACATGCGGCGCTACATCTGGGGCTTCGATGGGAAGAAGTACTCCGAGGCCGAACCGATCCGCTTCGTGTACGGCGAGCGGCTTCGCATCAACATGATCAACGACACGATGATGGAGCACCCCATCCATCTCCACGGCATGTGGATGGACCTGTACGCCGGCGGCACGCTCCACACCAATCCGCGGAAGCACACGGTCAGCGTCAAGCCCGGGGAGCTGCTGACCGTAGACATTTCCGCCGATGCGCCGGGGCGCTGGGCGTTCCACTGCCACCTGCTCTACCACATGGAGATGGGGATGTTCCGCACGGTTGCCGTTGTTCGTTCGCTCGATGAGGAGGTAATCCGATGAAACGATCGGCTTGGAGCGTATCAATTGTGCTGTACATATCGGCGGTGGTTCCATCCGCGCTCGGACAGCACGCGGATCACGGGGCAAAGCAGCCCGACAGTCCGCCCAGTCGCGAGGTCGCGCCCGCGACGCAGAGCCCCCCAGGGCACGGTGCGCAGCAGACGGGCGAATCCGACTACGGCCCGCCGCTCCCCGAAGGGGCATCGCTAAAGGAGACGCTCGACGGCGCAGCTTCGGGCCCCCCTGACTCGTGGCCACGGCCGATCCACGACAACCCCACGCTCTCCTTCACACTGATTGAGTTGTTGGAATACCGGCTCTCAGACGACAAGCCTGACCAGTTTGGTTGGGACATTCAGGGCTGGATCGGGAACGATGACCACAAGTTCTGGTGGAAGAGCGACGGTGACGTCTCGTTGAGCGACTCCGGCGAGAGCGACGCCGACCTCCAGTTGCTCTATGCCCGGCCCATCAGCCCGTTCTGGTACCTGCAGGCCGGGGTGCGCTACGACCGGGCTTGGACATCCGATGAGTCGCAAGACCGCGCCTCGCTCGTGCTCGGAGTGCAGGGTCTTGCGCCATTCAAGTTCGACATCGAGCCGGCTCTGTATCTCACCGACGATGGCGATGTGCTGGCGAACATCACCGCTTCCTATGACCTCTACCTGACGCAGCGTCTCGTGCTGCAACCCCGCACCGAAATCAATCTATCCGCGCAGGACGTGCCCGACTACGGCCTGGGTGCCGGCTTCAACGACGTCAGCCTTGAGCTCCGACTGCGGTACGAGATCGCTCGCGAGTTCGCGCCGTACATCGGCGTCCGATACACGTCACTTCTCGGGGAGACCGCGGATATCGGCCGCCGCAACGGCGAGTCGGTGGACGACGTTCAGTTCGTAATCGGTTTTCGCATCGCCTTCTAGCCACACACATCCGGCCTCGCCCCACCGTCGGCGCGCCCCTGTCGCGGTCGCGGGGCACCATTGAGGAGGCACGTCCATGGACCACGCCGTCGCACTCGTCCAAGCATATCTGCGGGTCAATGGGTACATGACGGTCACGGAGTTTCCGGTGGTGGAGGCAACACGTTCGGGCGGTTTTCAGGCCGCCACAGACCTGGACATTCTGGCGTTCCGGTTCGGGCACGCGAGCATGCTCGGCCAGCCGGTCGGGCCCACCCGCAAGACGCATGCTGGTTTGCTCCCTGTCGACCCCGCCCTTGATCTGCGCCCCGACCTTCCGGACATGATCATCGGCGAGGTCAAGGAAGGGCGTGCGGCTCTCAACCGCGGCGCGATCGACAAGGCCGTTCTCGCCGCGGCGATCGCACGTTTCGGCTGCTGCGACGCCGCCGAGGCCGAGCCCGTGGTCATCGACCTGCTCCGACGCGGCCGGGCCAAGATTCCCCATGGCCACCGCGTCCGCCTTGTGGCGTTCGGTTCGCTCCCGTCCGAGTCTCCCTCGAAGCACTACGAGGTGATCCTCCTGGGTCACATCCTCGCCTTTCTGCGCGAGCATCTGCGACGCCACTGGGCCGTGTTCCAGGCGTCGGAGACCAAGGACCCAGCCCTCGGGTTCCTCAAGATCCTCTTGAAGTCCGGCCACGGCGACACGCCGGAGCCGGCGAAGGAGCACCACCGATGAAGCATGCCCTCAGAATGATCCTCGGCTGCACACTCCCCCTGCTGTTGCTCTTCCTTCTGCCCCTTCTGGGCATCGGCGAGGGCGTCACGCTGTTCATCGCCATCCTCCTGATGTTCGCGTGCCACCTGTTCATGACGCACGGACACGCCCACGAGCCCCAACGCGAGCAGCCCACCCCGGGCTCAGACGCCTCGCACACGCACCGCCATCAATGACCATCCGATCGGAGTGACCCATGTCACGCACCCCCTACAAGAAGGCTCTCCGAGACCTCCAGATCGAGCTTGTGAAGCTGCAGCGCGACTGCTGCTTCAAGAACCGCAAACGGATACTGGTGATCTTCGAGGGACGCGACGCCTCGGGCAAGGACGGCATCATCAAGCGCATCGTGAAGCACCTCAGTCCACGGGAGACGCGAGTCGTGGCGCTGCGCAAGCCATCGGAACGAGATCGATCGACGTGGTACTACCAGCGCTACGTGCCGCACCTGCCCGAGGATGGCGAACTCGTCCTGTTCAACCGCTCGTGGTACAACCGGGCGGGTGTGGAGCGGGTGATGGGCTTCTGCACCAAAGGCGACCTTCTGCGGTTCTTCGAGCAGACGCCGCGGTTCGAGGAACTGCTGGTCGAATCGGGCGTGACGCTCCTGAAGTACTACCTAGACATCAGCGAGAAGGAGCAGGTCGCCCGCCTAGAGGACCGCCGCCGCAACCCGCTGAAGCAGTGGAAAGAGAGCCCCATCGACGCGGTGGCGCTGGAGAAGTGGGACGACTACTCCCGGGCCCGCGACGACATGCTCCGCCGCTCACATCACGCCGCCGCACCGTGGACCATCGTGCACACCGACAACAAGCACAAAGCGAGGCTGAACGTGATCCGCGACATGCTGTCGCGCATCGACTACGCCGGAAGGCGCGATCGCCTGTGCAAATCCGACCGCGACATCGTGTACCCATACTCCAGAAGGGCCGTGCTGTTCCGCTGAGCCGTGGCCACTCAGCACCCATTCGCCGGCTCCGTGCCGGCGCCGACAAGAAAGGACATGGCATGAACTCGCTCAGCATTCGACGTCTAGGCCTCGCCTTCGGCGCTGCCTGCGGCTTGTTCTACCTCGGGTGCGTGCTGGTCATGTTGACGGCCCCAAAGGACGCGGTGGTCCGGTTCTTCAACAGCATCATGCACGGCTGGAACGTGGAGCCCATCATGCGCTGGGACATGCCGTGGTGGGAGGCGGTCCTCGGAACGATCGAGATCACCATCCTCGGCTGGCTGTTCGGCGCTCTGGTGGCGGCGGTGTACAACCTCAGCGCCGGACGAAGGAGGTAACCCATGAACTCCGAACATCCCCATGACCACCCTACTCATGACTCCCATCGTGCGGCGCAGTCTTCCGGTGCGGCAGACTCGCACCCACACCACCACGAGAAAGCCTCCACGTCCGCACGCGCAGAAGCGCCGCGGCACGCTGCGCACCCATCCCGCGACGGCCATAGCGACCACGGCAATCACGGCGGGCATGAGTCGCACCACGCGCACATGGTCGCCGACTTCAGACGGCGGTTCTGGATCTGCCTCATCCTGTCGGTGCCGGTCGTGGCTCTCGCCCCGATGATCCAGTCGTGGCTCGGCCTCCGCGACTCGTTGCGGTTCACGGGAGACAGCTACATCCAGTTCGCCTTTGCCACGGTGGTGTACTTCTACGGCGGCTGGCCGTTCCTCAAGGGGCTGTTCAAGGAACTGGCCAAGCGACAACCCGGGATGATGACGCTCATCGCGCTGGCGATCTCCGTGGCATATTTCTACAGCAGCGTGGTCGTCTTCGGCGTCCGCGGCGAGGTGTTCTTCTGGGAACTGGCCACGCTGATCGACATCATGCTCCTGGGCCACTGGATCGAGATGAAGTCGGTGATGGGCGCTTCCTCGGCCCTTGAGAAGCTCGTCAAGCTCATGCCCGCCGAGGCCCACCTCGTCGCGGACGGGGGCACCCGCGATGTGCCGGTCACGGATCTCAAGCACGGCGACCGGGTGCTGGTGAAACCCGGCGAGAAGATCCCGACCGACGGCACCGTCGTTGAGGGCCACACGAGCGTCAACGAGTCCATGCTCACCGGCGAGAGCAAACCGGTCGAGAAGGGCGAAGGGGACCGCGTCATCGGCGGGGCGGTGAATGGAGAGGCCGCCATCACCGTGGAGATCTCCAAGACCGGCGACGAGACGTATCTCGCCCAGGTCATCGAGATGGTCAGGAAGGCGCAGGAGTCTCGCTCGCGGACCCAGGACCTGGCCAACCGGGCGGCGCTGATCCTGACCGTGGTGGCGCTCAGCGTCGGAGCGGTGACGATGATCGCGTGGCTGGCGCTCGGGAAGGAGTTCGCCTACGCACTCGAGCGCACCGTCACCGTGATGGTGATCGCGTGCCCCCATGCCCTCGGGCTCGCCGTTCCCTTGGTCGTCGCCGTCTCGACAGCGATCTCGGCACGGAACGGCCTGCTCATCCGGGACCGGAGCGCCTTTGAATCGGCACGGGGTCTTGACGCCATCGTGTTCGACAAAACCGGCACGCTGACGGAGGGACGGTTCGGGGTCACGGATGTGATCCCTCTCGCGGATCTCGACGAGTCGAAGGTGCTGACGTTCGCTGCCGCACTGGAGGCTCAGTCGGAACACCCGATCGCCGCGGGCGTTGTTCGCGGGGCAGAAGAGCGCGGGATCAAGGCCCCGGCCGCCAAGAACTTCCGCGCCATTCCCGGCAAGGGCGCTGAGGCACAGGTGGACGGCGCCAACGTGAAGGTCGTCAGCCCCGGGTATCTAAAGCAGGCCAACCTCTCGACCGACCACGAAGACGTTCGTGCAGTCGCCGAGCAGGGAAAGACCGTCGTCTATGTCCTGGTGGACGACAAGCTGGTCGGCGCGATCGCGCTCGCCGACGTCATCCGACCCGAATCCCGTGAGGCCATCGACCGCCTGAAGCAGATGGGTGTGCGGGTGATGATGCTCACCGGGGATGCCAAGGCGGTGGCCGATTGGGTCTCACGCGAGTTGGGGCTCGACGAGGTGTTCGCCCAGGTGCTGCCCGACCAGAAGGCCGAGAAGATCAAGGAGGTTCAGGCTCGCGGACTGGTTGTCGCCATGACGGGCGACGGCGTGAACGACGCTCCGGCGCTCACGCAGGCCGATGTGGGCATCGCCGTCGGGGCCGGCACCGATGTCGCGATTGAGTCGGCCGACATCGTGCTGGTGCGTTCGGACCCGAGGGATGTCACGGCGATCGTGGAACTCGCCCGCGCCACCTACCGCAAGATGGTCCAGAACCTCTGGTGGGCGGCGGGTTACAACATCGTCGCGATCCCCCTGGCCGCGGGGGTGCTGTATTCCGTCGGCGTGGTGCTCAGCCCGGCTTTCGGGGCCGTGCTCATGTCCGCCTCGACGGTGATCGTCTCGATCAACGCCCGGCTGCTGCGCGTCCGCCGCGACGCGACGGACGGTTCACACCCCGCGGCGGGAACGGCATGAAGGGCGCCCAACGCCGCCATCCGTCGATACCGGGGACATCTTCTCACCCGAAGCGGAGCGGCATGTCGGACTTGCCACCATCCGCGAGGGTCGCTTGCTCGCGTCGGCAGGCGATGCGACCGCACGCCGACAGGAGCGGTAACGCGGCTCGGGGTCAGGGGAACGGCGGTGATCTGGTTCCTAGCGGACCCCACAGCCTGCTCGAGTCGCTGGGCCTCCGTCAGCTCGTGGGCCTGTCCGTGACCGCGATTACTGCTCCACAACTGAACCAGACCCGCTACCAGATCCGGTGCTCGATCCGCTCATGCTGCCTGAACCGCTGCCGGAGGAGGACCCCGAAGTCGAGAACGAGGACGAGCCGCTGGACTTGCTGCCCGACGAACCGCTGCTGGACGACCCGCTGGTTGATCCAGACATCGATCCTGACCCTGACCCCGATCCCGAGCCGGAACCAGACCCCGACGCGGACGACGCGCTGCCTGAGCCGGAGCTCTGGGCCGTCGCGGGCATGTCGTTGTGGACCCACACACCCTCGGCCAGAAGCGTGTTTGTGCCGGGGATGTGGATGGCCACGGTGCGGGTCGGCGCGTCGATCCGGACGACCGAGTCGATCTCTTCCTCGTTCATGTGCTCGTCGATCAGGAAGTCGCCGGGCTGGATGAACTCGGCGGATGCGAAGCCCCATTCATCGCCGCGGCGGATCATGAACGGGTGTTCGGGCGTCGCCTTCAGGCGGCGGTTGATGACCATGAAGCCGTGGTGTTCGCCGAGGCGGATGCTGGAAACCCGAGCCGCGACGCGCGACGCGCCGTGCAAGCCGTGGTGCGAGAGCCAGTTGTACTGGGCGCGGAACGGCACATCGACCTCGAGCCCGGGCACCTTGATGGATGCCACGCGGTCGCCGGGCTTGAGGTTCTCGATCGGAGTGAGGCGTCCGTCCTCAAGGCGCACGAGGGTGCCGAACAGGAGGCAGTTGCTGCCAGGGCCACTGCCTCCGGGGCCTGAGCCACCAGGTCCAGACCCACCCGGACCGCTTCCGCCGGGGCCGCTGCCGCCCGGCCCCGAACCGCCCCCGCTGGAACCACCACCGGAGGACCCGCCACCCGACGAGCCGCCGCCGGAGGATGCGCCGGACGAGGCTCCGGAACTCATGCCGCTGCTCGCGCCAGATGATGCGCCGCTCGACATCCCGCTGCTGCCCGAACCTGACGAGCTTGACCCACTCGAGGATCCGGAGCCGCTGGACGAGCCGGACGCGCTGCTTGATGACCGGCTCGAAGGCGATCCGGACGAGGACGATCCGCCCGAGGACATAGAGCCCGAGGAACTCGGCATTCCGCTGCTCGAACCCGAGGGCATGGTGTCGGTGGTGCCGCTGCTCGATGGCGTGTGCGTCGTGCCCGGCGTGTTGCTCGTGAAGGCGCCGGTGGTGTAGAACGTCAACGTCGGCGTGCCACCCGGCCCGGTCGTGTAGATCACATCGCCCGTGGTCGAATAGCTCGCGGGCATGCTGGGGGTACTGGTAGGCGTGACGTATGAGCTGTCCGGCGTGTTTGTGCCGGAGGGTGTCGAGTAGTTGCTCGACCCTCCGCCGGTGGGAGGACGGCCGGTCGCCCACACGGGGATGTATAAGTAGTACCGGGTCGGGCCGTCGCTCATCGGGCGGCCTCCTGTGGGGTCGGCTTCGGATTGGGTTCGTACCAGCCCTGCGTGCTTATGGGCTTGCCGCACTCAGCGGAGGCGGCCTTGACCGCCGCGTCGAACTCCATGTGGTCGAACGCCTGGAGTTCGCTGCTCGGGGAGCAGTTGATCACGCGGAAGCGGTGCTTGTCGAAGTGCGGCCGCAGTGCCTCGAATCGACGGGCCAGCGAGTCGTACAGCACGTTGTTGTGCCGGATGGCGTTCGGAGTGCGGTGCTCGTCGAAGGCGTACTTCCGGTCGGCCGCCATCTTGAAGTCGCAGCCGAGCAGGTA
>JBFXBS010000003.1:0-392141 GCA_050182995.1 Phycisphaerales bacterium
GCGACTTCTGTGCTCCGCGATGCCCCGAGCAATCACGGCGTCAGACCGCCTCGCGAGTTGAGGCAGGGTGGTACAGAAGTCCGGGACGTGCCACAGAAGTCGGCTTTGCGACTTCTGTGCTCCGCGATGCCCCGGGCAGTCACGGCGTCAGACCGCCTCGCGAGTTGAGCGCCGTCAAAGCCGGTCCCTTGCTGCACTCACAAGTCGCCGAGCCGACTTGTGTGCCACGCTCCCACGCTCCGGTCACCGCACAATCGGCCTCAGTGGCTCATCGCGGCGCCCTACTTCTTCCCCTTCCCGCCCAGCGATCGGCCACCGGAGCCGGACGATCCGCCCTTCGACGGAGCGGGCTGATTCCGCGGCGGCTGAGCCGATGCTCGCGACGGCGCGGGGGCCGACGAGCGCGGCGCGGGCTGGAATGAACGCGCCGACTTCGACGGCTGCGTGAACCCCGAGTTCCGCTGTGGCGTCGCGGGTCCGTACACGCGGGAGCTCCTGAAATCCCGGCCTGTGTTCAACGCGCGAGACTTCGACGGGGTCGACGGCGCAATCGTCGGCGACTGGCCGCTGCGACTCGGTGCGGGCACGTAGCCTGTTCGGCCGTAGGAACTCGACGGCGCCGCCGTCGGGCTCTTTCCACCGCTCGTCGGCGCACCGATCGACGGCTTCCCGCCGAACGAACGCTGTGGGGCGTACCCGCTGGCGGGCTTGCCGCTGCTCGGCGCGCCCGCGCTCCTGCCCGGGTTCCAGCCCGGGTTCCAGCCCGGGTTCCATCCTGAATTCGTGGAGCCGCCGCCGCCGGGCACGACGATCGGATCACCAAACCGTGGCTTGGTCATCGACGGCGCGCCGGGCGCGCCCTTGGGCGCGAGCGGCACGACCATGCTCCCCGGCTTGCCGGAAGGCGCGCCGGGCTTGGCGACGGGCGCCGAAGGCATCGCCGGTGCGCCGGGCGCCACGGTCTTCGACTCCGGCGCGATCGAACGCGGACGGGGAAAAATTCCCGGCTTCGACGCCAACCCGGGCTTCAGGCCCGGGTTCACGATCGCCGGCGCCTTGCCCGGCGTGCCGGGCGCGATCGGTCCCGCGATCGGCCGGCTCTTGCCGATCGAACCGGGCTTCTCGCCGCGGGTCACGGGTCCGGGAGTCGTCGGGTTCGCGTCGCGGCCGGGCTTGATCGTGATGGGCCGGCCCGGGCTCCAGTCGCCGGGCGAGTTCGCGGGCGACTTGGGCGCCAGTGGGCGCACGCCCGTTCCTGGTCGCGGCTTGAGCGCATCATCGTTCGAGGTCAACGGCGGCGCCGCGGGCTTGTACGAGTTCCGCTCAGGAGCGATCGGTCGCCCCCCGCCCGGAAGCGGCAGGGGCTGCACTTCGCGCCGCCCGCGCTCGGGCGCCAGCGGGCGCTCGCGCCCCGAGGGTTCGCGTCCAACGACATCGGCTTCCACGCGCAGCGGGCGACCGTGCGAATCCCATCCGCCGCGACCGTCACGGTCGCCGTGGCCGCGCCCGTCCCAGTCTCGGTCGCGCCCGTCATGACGCCCGTGGTCCCAGTCACGATCACGCTCCCGGTGCGACCGGTTCCACGGATACGGGTCGCAGTCATACCAGTTCGACGAACGCCACCACGGCCGATGCCAGGAGCGGTCCCCGAACGAGAACGAGAAGCTGAAGAACGACGACCCGTAGCTCGAGTACCCGAAATGAACGCCGCTCGAATACGTCCGCGGATAGGTCCAGTGATAGAACGGCGACACGTAGTACGGGTCGCAGAGCACCGCGCCATATACGGGCCGCCACGAATAGGGCCGATACGTGACCACCGGCGCGCACGCCACGGTGGTGAAGTACGGGTCAACCCAATACCCGGGGGCGTACCCCGGATACGTGGGGTACGGGTCAAACGCATACCAGCTCGGCTCGTGATCCCAGCAGGCGTACGGGCTGAACCCGCCCGAGCTGTAGAAGGAGTATGAAAAGTCGTTGTAGAAGTAGTCGCCCCCGCCACCGCTGAGCGAGAACGCGAGCGAGAAGTCCGCACGTGCCGAGGGTGCCGCGGCATTCAAAAACAGCCCGGCCGCCGCGGCCGCGAGCAGCCCGGTCGTTGAACGCGTCTTTCGCATGGTGAGTCCTCCGGGAACGGGGAGCTTGGCGCACGTTCTCGCGCTTGTCGAGCGCGTGCGCGGAACCCGCCTCACCCACTGTCTACGCCGCACAGCCCGCGCGGATTCACATCGCCAGGCTGGTTTTCCCCCCGTTTCCGACGGGGCGGCGCTTGAAACGCGTTTCCGCGCTCAAAAGAGCGTTTCGGCGTGCTGCCCGTCGGCGCCTCCATCGAATCCATCCGTTTGCGTGAGGCCGACCGCGCAGGGGTTCCTATTTCGCAGCCCGGAGAGCAATTCCCCCGCATTTTCCTTGCATTGCGCCGCTCCTTCGCTATTTTCACACCGCCCGACCCAGGAGCGAGTTCGCCCATGTCGCTATTCGTCCCGGCCGTCGCCCTCGCGGCCGTGGGTTGCCTCGCTCAGATCGCAGCCGGCGGCCCTCCCGCAACTCCTGTCCGCGTGCAGACCAGCGTCATCCGCGATCGCGATGACACGTTCGTCCGGCTCGCCGTCGAAGGCGAAGATCGCGTCCTCGTTGACCGCGCCGGCAGCCTCGCCCTCTGGGGGCCAGGCACGCGACCCTCCATCCGTCCCGACATCGACATTCTCCCCCGTCCCGACGGCTTCGACCTCGTCGCCTCCTTTCACAACACCGAAAACAAGCGCCGCTCGCCCGGCGTCCTCTACCTCCCGGGCATCCGATTCCCGCGCGTTGTCCGCACGCGCGACTTCTACGTCGACGCCAAGCCGCGCACCATCGATCGCGGCACCTCCGGCGGCACCTACTTCGGCGGCGGCAACGTCTACCCCGGCAGCATCTACTCTCCCGTCGCCATCATCGGCGACGACGACTACACCCTCGGCGTCAGCCTCCTCTATCCCGTCCTCGACTACAAGCATCGCACCTTCATCCGCTCCGAAGTTCCCAACCTCGCCGGCGGCGCGCTCCCCCAGGTCTGGCAGGTGCGCTTCGAGCTCAACCCCAGCGGCGTCACCGGCGGCATCCAGCAATGGTCCCCCGAAGGCGACCTCGCGCCCGACGAACGCCGCACCTACCGCCTCTGCGTGCGCGTCATGCGCCGGCACGCATCCGAAAACGACGCCGGCGCGCCGCAGGAATGGCTCCGCCTGCTCGAGCCCTACCGCTCGTACTTCGCGCACCGCTACGGACCCGTCGAGTACACGCGCGACCCGCGGCCCGTTCAGGCTGTCTCCATCTCCTACCCCGGCAACATCACCGTCACCAATCCCAACGGCTTTGTCGGTCCGACCACGCGCCCCGATCTCTTCGGCTGGGGGCCCTGGGCCGCGAACCTGCGCCTCCACACGGCACGCGGCTGGCATCGCTTCATGCTCTGGGCGCCCTCCGGCCTCTTCTATCAGAGCCGTGGGTTCAACTACCCCTTTCAGTTCACGTCCGGCTGGCTGCGGCTCCCCGCCGCACGCGAATCGCTCGGGCTCCTCCACGCGTTCGCCACCGAGACCGCTCCGCAGGCGCGCGAGCTCGGCCTGTGGTGGGGGCACTCGGCCAACTATCACGCCACGTGGGAGCCGCAGAGCGAGCCGCTCCTCGACCCCTCCGACCCGGAGCACCTCGCCGCCATCCATCGCGAACTCGACGGCGCCGATGCCGCCGGCGCGACCATGATCGGCCTCGACACCTTCCCGCGCATGAGCGAGTGGGTGAGCATCCCCTACCTGCGCGACCTGCGCGCGCGCCACCCCCGCCTCCGCTTCCTCGTCGAGCCGATGCCGTGCGACGTCCTGCACCGGGTCGCGTCGGCGTACATCCTCGGGACGCGCCCGCCCACGCAGATCTCCTTCCGCGTCGAGAACCCGCACTACCTCGCCGACTTCATCAACCCGGGGCACGAAACCTGGGCCGCGATCCACGAGAATGACATCCGCGCCGAACTCGGGATCGACCTCGAAGACCCGCTCTCACGCGCGCGGATCATCCCCGTCCTGCGCCGCTACGCCCAGATGGGCTACGTGCCCACGCCGTTCTCCAGCGTCCCGCTCGATGGCGACGAGGGCACGGTTCGCGCCGCCGAGTCGTGGAGCCAGACCGCGCCGTGGCCACGCGCCCCCGCGGCGGCGCCCGAGTCCGTGCTCTCCCCGCGCAGCGCGTCCGTGCTCCCGGGCGACACGCTCACCCTCCGCGCAGCGTTCACCGGCACCGACCTCTGCTACCGCTGGACGCGCGACGGACAGGTCGTCGAGAACAGCACCAGCGTGAGCGGCGCCGACACCCCCGTGCTCATCCTCCAACCCGTCCTCGGCATCGACGCCGGCCGCTACGTCTGCCACGCCGGCAACTTCCTCGGCGACGACGCCAGCGCCCCCGCCGACGTGACCGTCGGGTGCGTCACCGACTTCAACGCCGACGGCACCGTGAACGCCGACGACCTCGGTGACTTCATCGGCGCGTTCTTCTTCGTCCTGCCGCGCGACCCGCGCTGCGACGTCAACGCCGACGGCTACCTCGACGCTGACGACCTCGGAGCGTTCCTGAACGTTTTCTTCCTGGGGTGTTGACACTCGGCGTCAGCGCGTGAGCGCGTCAAACGTCATCATCACCTGCGAGCCGTAGATCGGGTAGCCGATGCGGGCGCGGTATCCGCGGATGTCGGCGCGGCTCGCGCCGATCCCGCCCAGCACACGCTCGACCAGCTCCGGATACCGCGGCACATCGGCCGACCGCATCGCGCGCAGCCCCAGCCCCAGCGGCTCAATGGTTTCGAGCATGTCGAGTCGATCGACGTCGCGCGAGGGGTCGTTCGCGCTCGCCGCTCCTTCCCCGGCGGTGTCGTACAGCCGCAGCGCCGGGTCCTGCCCCGGGTACAGGTCGCGGTGCATCAGCACGTCGAACTGAAGCGTCTGCGAAGGGGTCATCACTTCGGCAAAGAAGAACGCCTTGCGCCGCGGCACGTCGGCAGGGCCTGCGGGGACGTATCGCGGCAACTCATCGCGGTTCACTTCCGCAAACACCAGGCTCTTGGCCGTGTCGCTCCCGAAGTCGTCGCCCGCGAGCGTGTACTGCGCCCGCTCACCGGCGACGCGCACGTCCAGCTCCGGCGCGGGCGATGAACTGAACTCTTCGAGCAGCAGCCGCGCCGGATGGTTCGACACCGATTCGCCCGCGAGCGTCGTCGGCCCGCGCTGAGCCCGCCCGCTCGCGCTCGGCGGCGCCGGAAACCGGCGCGACACGAGCTTCACCGTCGCGCCCGGGCGCACCCGGTAGAGGTCAATCAGCCCGTTGATCCAGACGACGTCGATGTGCTCACCGCTCGCCGAGGGCGTGAGCACCACCGTCGCCATCGTCACCCGCGCGATCGCGCCCTTGATCTGGCTCATCGCCTTGAACGCCGCCTGCTTGCGCCGCAGCTCAAACTCCCGCCGCGCCGTCGGCACCCACGCGCTCAGCATCGCCTCGAGCAGGCTGCGGTCGCCCACGCGGTCGCGGATGAACTCCTCATAGCGCTCGATCGCCGCCGACGCCCCGGCGACCGCGGCGTCCGACGCCCCCGAACGACCCGCCGCCCGCACCAGCCGCCGCAACGGGTCCGGCCCGGGCATCCGGTGCATCGCGCTCACAGGGTCCCCCGCCCGCACCGCCGCCAGCACCCGACTGGCCAGCACCTTGTCCACGCCCCCGCCCAAGGCCCGGCCCAGGGCCACGGGCCCCGCCCCTGCCCGCGGTACGGCGTCAACCAGGGTGGCAATGGTGGCTTGCAGCTCCGACGCGATGAGCGCCAACTCGTCTTCGACGCGAGGCAGGGAGGGTGCGACGGCGGGGTCGCCTTCTTGAGATCGGCCTTCAGGGCTGGTTTCTGATGAATCTCTGAGCATGTGAAGGGGTGCCTCAGCAGGCATGATACTGGAAATCGAAATCGTAAACCAGCGAATTCGGAAGTTTCCCGATGGTTTCCCGGAAACTTTGTGATATGGTTAGCGGATAGGTCCGACGCACGGGAAACGTGCCCGTCGGCCGACGCTCGGCGGGCTTGGCGCTCGCCGCGGCGAATCGACGGTTGGACTCGGGGGGGTGGGGGAACCGCTCAGGAGCACGCACATGCGCACGTCTTTGGTCTTCAGGTCTTTGTTGCTCGCCGGCTGCGCCGGTCTCGGCGCTTCTTCCGCCGACGCCCAAGTGCTCGTCGATCAGACGTTCGACGCACCGGGGCAGAACTCAAACTTCCTCGTCAACGGCCAGCCCATGCACTTCTTCGACGAGCTCGCCGACGGGTACATCGGCGTCCCCTTCCAGGACTTCCAGGGCATCACCATCGGGACGGGCTTCGAGCAGGAGGACGGGTCGGTGGTCATCAACCCCGACGTGACCGGCGATCTCTCCCGATACCCCGCCGGCCTCACCATCGAGGTTGACATCCGCGTCTTCCGTCTCGTCAACTTCTTCGGCGAGGACATGGACCCCACCAACTTCCCGCTCACGCTTCAGTTCTGGGACATCCCCGCCGACGGCGGCATCCCGGTGAGCGTCTATCGCACGGGCGACAGCATGCCCCTGGTCAGCGACGGGTGGACCCGCTTCACGTTTGTGCTTCCCGACACGACGCAGACCGCGCTCCCCGCGGGGTGGGGCGGCACGGGCGATGAGGATCCCAACACGTTCGAGCCGATCCTGCCGCCGGGCCGCACGTTCGCCGATGTGCTCGCCAGCGTCGATCGCCTCACCATCTCGACCTTCCGCCCCGGGTTCTTCTACGTGTCGAGCTTCTGGGAAGTCGGCTTCGACGACCTGCGCATCAGCGTCAACCAGCCGCCGTTTGCGTGCAATGACTTCAACCGCGACGGCGAAGTGAACGCCGACGACCTCGGCGACTACATCAACTGCTACTTCAGCCTGCCGCCCTGCGAAGGCGCGGACTTCAACCAGGACGGGGACGTGAACCCCGACGACCTTGGCGACTTCATCAACGCGTACTTCGGCGGGTGCTGAACCCTCCGCCGGCACACTCAGCACTCCCAAACCGAGGGGGCCCCGGCGAAAGTCGGGGCTTTCTTGCGCGCACGCGCCACGCGCACGCCCGTTACGCCAGCCACGCCGAGACCGCCAGCGCCAGCATCAGCACGGGCAGGTGGATGACCGACGCGAGGAACACGCGCCGCGCCCGCGCCGGGGTGCGGTCGCCCGTGAGACGCGCGGCCTCGACGAAATACCCGACGCCCGTCACCGCCGCCACGCCCGCGTAGAGCAACCCCACGCGGTCGGGCATCACCAGCCACGGCGACAGGCTCGCCGGCACGAGCAACGCCGACCAGATCACGATCTGCAGCATCGTCGCGCGACCGGTCGGGTCGATCACCGGGAGCATGCGCATCCCGCCGCGGGCGTAATCCTCGCGGTGCAGCCACGCGAGCGCCAGGAAATGCGGAATCTGCCAGACGACCATGAGCGTGACGAGCGACCACCCGCCGGGCTCGGCGAGGGCCGCCCAGCCGGCCGACTCGGACCCGCGCGCGAAGGCGTACGCGCCGGCGCACCAGCCGATGAGCGGGGGGAGCGCGCCGGGGATGGTGCCGACCCAGGTGTTGAGGACGGTGACGCGCTTGAGGGGCGTGTAGAGGAGGACGTAGGTGGCGGCGGTGAGGATCGCGGCGCTCGCGCTGGCCTGACCGCAGAAGGCCCACAGGATCGCCGCGCCGATGGCGAGCATGAGCGACGAGGCGAGCGACGCGAGAGCGGGCGAAACGCGTCCGCTGGGGATCGGTCGCCGGCGCGTGCGGTGCATGCGCGCGTCGAGGCTCGATTCCATGACCTGGTTGAAGCCGTTGGCGCCGCCGGAGCAGAGCGCGGTGCCGAGCGCGCAGGCGGTGGCGGCGACCGCGAGATGCAGCCAGGGCACGGGCGCTGCGGGCGCGCCGCGGCCGACGAGCGAGAGCGCCAGGCCGCCGAGGGCGGTGATGGCGACAAGCCGGGTGATCCGCGGCTTGCCCAGTTCCACGATCGCCGAGACCAGCGAGCGATCGGCCGGATCGACCGGCTCGGCACACGTGAACGGCGGCGGCGCGAGCGCGATGGCCGGGGCGGCGCCAGACTCGACGAGCGTCCCGGCGACATCCGCCAACGCCGGCGCCCCGGCGCGCGCCGTGACGGCTCCATCCTGCGGAATCGCGGGACTCGAGCCCTGAACTTCGGCGCCGGCGGTGAGTGTGGACATGGCGTGCTGCGCGAGAACCGCATCATTGGAAGGCCGAGGGCGCTCCTCAAGGGCGTTCGCGGCCACGACGTGTTCCCAGCGCCGAAACGCCCCCGCGAGCCGGCGAAAATCACCCGCCGAGTCGAACATTCAGCGAACGCCCCGGCGGCAGCACGCGCGTCCTCCCGTTCAGCGCACCGTAGACTCCCGCCGCGGCCCTTCGCCGCGAGGAGTCCTTATGTGTCCATCGCGATTGGCGTTGCTCTGTGCGTGTGCGGTCGCCGCAGGAGCGGTGATGATGTTGCTGTCGGGATTCGGCGGCTCATTTCGCGCGGACGAGAGCGAAGGCGGACGATTGGTCCAGTCCGGCGAGCCGCCCAGGAGCTCGCCCGCGCCGCGATCAATCGCCGAGACGCCGGCGGCGCGGCCCGACACGATGGCCCGGCACGAGCAGTTCAACGCCATCGCGCAGCGCGGCGAGGCGAAACTCGTCTTCGTGGGCGACTCGATCACGCAGGGCTGGGAGGGACCGGGCAAGGCTGAGTGGGCACGACGATTCGCGCCGCGTCACGCGGCCAACTTCGGCATCAGCGGCGACCGCACCGAGCACGTCCTCTGGCGCATCGATCATGGAAACTTCGACCACTTCTCGCCCACGCTCATCGTCCTCATGATCGGCACCAACAACACCGGGCACCGCATGGACCCCGCGCGCGACACCGCGGCGGGCGTGCGCGCCATCATCGACCGCCTGAAGTCCAAGTGCCCGCGCGCAAGGCTCCTGATCCTGGGCATCTTCCCGCGGGGCGACAACGCCGACGACCCCATGCGCCGGCGAAACGACGAGGTCAACGCCATCGTCCGCACGTTCGCCGACGACGCAACCATTTTCTATCGCGACATCGGATCGGCGTTCCTGATGCCCGATGACGCGCCCGCGCCGGCGGAGGCCGGCGCGAAGAAAGGCCGGCTCAAGCCGGGGCTGATGCCCGACAAGCTGCATCTGAGCGAAGAGGGCTACGGCGTGTGGGGCGAGGCGATCGAGCGCGACGTCGCCCGGCTCATGGATGAACAGAAGTAGGCGGCGCGCGCCCGGGTGGCTCGGCGACTGGGCGCGGGGTCAATCGTCGCTGCTCGCGCCCGCGGGGCCGCGCGCGTGCCGACGCATCGTGCCGACGTCGCGCGACGGAATGCGCCGGTCCCACGGCAGCATGTCGATCGCGGAGATGCGCAGTTGCATGAGCGTCCAGCGCGAGCCGCACTCGGGGCAGCGCAGGCGGCGCTCGGCGGGGTTGGGGTCGAGGCCGGGGGGCTCGGCGAGGCGAAGGCCTTCGAGCGGATATCGGCACGTGGGGCACCGCGCCAGGCGCAGCATGGATCGCAGCGCCCGCATCGCCTGCAGCGAGCGCACGAGCACGCACGCCGTCAGCGCCGCCAGCGCCGGCGCGCCGACCCAGACGATGAGCACGGGAATCGCCGCCAGGCTCGCCGATCGCACCAGGAGCGAATCGCGATCGAGATCGGCGTGCGCGAGAAGCCCCGCCAGCGCGCCGCCGCCGGCGACAAACGACGCCAGCGCCGACGGCCAGATCGACACGTCGGCCCGCACACACGCGGTCGAGACGAGCCGGCGACACGCGCCTTCGCTGTACCCGCGCAGCTCTGGGAACGCTCGCCAGACTCGAACGCCGGTCCACATGCCGAGGACTATTCGCACGGGCACGGCGGGCGGATCGCGCCGACGCCGGTGCCCCCACTTCGACCGTCCGCTACTTGCCCCTTTGGCTCCTCCCCCTATCCTCTTCACCCACGGCTGCGCCGTGATGTTCAGCCTGAATTTGCTGTTGCCCTTTGCTCTTTGGAGTCCCCCCATGCCCTCCGCCATCACGATGCAGTCCGGCAAGCTCACGGTCCCCAACGATCCGATCATCCCGTTCATCGAGGGCGACGGCACCGGTCCGGACATCTGGCGGGCGTCGGTCCGCGTCTTTGACGCCGCGGTCGCCAAGGCCTCGGGCGGCAGGAAGAAGATCCACTGGCACGAGGTGCTGGCGGGTGAGAAGGCATTCAACAAGACGGGAGACTGGCTGCCGCAGGCCACGCTCGACGACTTCACCAGGTATCTCGTCGGCATCAAGGGCCCGCTCACCACGCCCGTCGGCGGGGGCATCCGCTCGCTGAACGTCGCGCTTCGGCAGATGCTCGACCTGTTCGTGTGCCTGCGTCCGGTGCGGTGGTTCAAGGGCGTGCCCAGCCCCGTGAAGCGCCCGCAGGATTGCGACATGGTGATCTTCCGCGAGAACACCGAGGACATCTACGCGGGGATCGAGTACGCCGCGGGCACGGCAGAGTCGGCGAAACTGCTCGCGTTCCTCGAGCAGAACTTCCCGAAGGAGTTCAAGAAGGTCCGCTTCGGGACCAAGGCCGCGGGCGATGCCTGGCAGAAGATGCTCGAAGGCATCGGCGCGCCGAAGCGCGACAACCCGCTCATGGTGGGGATCGGGATCAAGCCGGTGTCGTTCCTCGGCACCGAGCGGCTCGTCCACTCCGCCATCGCCTACGCCCTCAAGGAGAAGCGCCGCTCGGTGACGCTCGTCCACAAGGGCAACATCATGAAGTTCACCGAGGGCGCCTTCAAGGACTGGGGATACCAGATCGCCACCAGCTTCTTCCGCAACCAGGTCGTCACCGAGCGCGAGTCGTGGATCCTCGGCAACAAGGAGTCGAACCCGTCTCTTTCCGCCGAGGAAAACGCCCGCATGATCGACCCGGGGTTCGACATGATGACCCCGGCCCAGAAGACCGCCATCGTCGCCGAGGTCGAAACGGTCCTCAAGCTCGCCCCCACGCACGGCGACGGCAAGTGGAAGAAGCTCCTCATGATCCGCGACTCCATCGCGGACATCACGCTCCAGCAGGTTCTCACGCGCCCCAAGGATTTCGACGTCATCGCGTGCATGAACCTCAACGGCGACTACCTGTCCGACGCGCTGGCCGCCCAGATCGGCGGCATCGGCATCGCCCCGGGCGCCAACATCAACTACGTCACCGGGCACGCGATCTTCGAAGCCACCCACGGCACCGCGCCCAAGTACGCCAACCTCGACCAGGTCAACCCCGGCTCAGTCATCCTCTCGGGCGAGATGATGCTCCGGTACATGGGTGCGGGCGGAGACAAGGAATGGTCCGACGCCGCCGACCTCATCATCAAGGGCATGGACGGGGCGATCTCGGCCAAGACGGTGACGTACGACTTCGAGCGGCTGATGAAGGCCGAGGGCGACACCGGCGTGACCAAGGTGAAGTGCAGCGGGTTTGCGGACGCGGTGATCGCAAGGATGTGAGTTCCGATCGTCGACGGATATCCGCTGCCAACGAATCGGGAGATCGGCTGGGTTGCGCGGATGAAACCCGAAAGCGCGGATTTCGGCCAGGTCGACAAGCACGCATCTTAGAGACCTTGATTCAAGGCCTCTCGCACCTTCTCGCGAAGTCTGCAGCCAGTTGGAATCCGAGCCGGTCCGCTCCAACGTGGTGCAGGCTCGGCGCTGTGATGTTCCGAGCTTTCAAAGCCATCAGGAGGTCTGGCTTCACGGACGAGGGAAACTCGATCCTGCCAAAGTCATCTCCAGTGAGGAGTTCCTCGAAGAGTTCGTCGTGCAGCTCCCCCAAGCGGCTGGCAAGTGTAAACAGCCCTTGTTGTGCTTCGGCCCGTTGGAACGAGATAGACAAATAAACTGGCATGATGAATCTTGGGCTTTTCTTGGAATAAAGCGCTTTTTCGTGAGAGAACTCTGGACCGGCTGGATCAGGAATTCTGTGCTTCACCCGATGTTGCCGTACGGCCTCATGCAGCGCCTGTTCGCCATACCACCACACGGCTCCATTCTTGTGGGGCAAATCGATGGCAGCGAAAAACGCCGCCACGAAGGGAGATCGAGTCCAGTCGAGCAATCGTGTCGGTGCCCCGAAATGTTGCAGGACAGTCTGCGGTGAAATGAGATCGCCTGGCCTGCGTTCTTTCAAGTATTCCAGTTCCGATTGCCCCAGCAAGTGGTCAGCCTCTTTTCTGAACCGTTCAACAATCGACCGCTCTATTTCCAATCGCTTTCCATAGTCCGTCCGGGGTTTCACGTTCCTGTCAATGCTCGGCTCAAGTCTCCAGACCGAATCAGCCTGGCCACGGAATATCACGGGCTTTGTCGGGTCGCGCAGCCCGTCAAGTTTTTTGAGTAAATCCGTCACGTTGTTCGCCTCAATCGCCGGCCGCCTCATGCCGCGAGCTTACGCATGCATTGCTTCCGGCAGCGCGGCAGCGTGGCACACAAGTCGCGGCGACTTGTGTGTCCGGCGCGGCGCGCATGAAGACACCCGCTCCAAGGAACTTCGCTTGGCGGTGACCCGCGCGTCGGCACTCGGAGCACAGAAGTCGCAGAGCCGACTTCTGTGGCACGTTCCGGACTGCCGCGCCACCAACTCCTTGCCCTCGAAGTGGGCGTCGATCGACCGCCGCTCGCACGTGTGCTCGAGCGGCCGCCGAGAGAACAGCCGCCCGCAGTGCGGGCACGTGTACGCCGCGGGTTTCAGTGCCAAGCCAATCGCTCGCGGTCGCGCCGACCCAACTCCTTGGGTGTCGGGGTTCTTCCTGATGCGCGCCGTGCGTCGCCGCTCGCGCGCGGCCGCTAGACCGCCCAGCTTGCCCGGCATGCCTCGTTTCGCGCCCTTTTTTGCTGTGCTTTGCGCTCAGCGCTCGACTCGCCGCCGCGTGCCGTTACACTCCTTCCCGCGCGACTCTCCTCGCGCACGTCACGAGAGGGAATCTCTTCATGCACACGCGCTGCTTCATCGCTCTGGCTGTCCTCGCCGCCGCTCCCGCCGTCGCCGGCGCCCAGGTCTTTGCCATCCGCCAGGTCGCCGCGGGGAATGAGCTCATCACGTTCCCGGCCGTGACGCCCGGGTCGGCGACCATCATCGGCGCCACCGGCGTCGCCGTCCCGCTCTCGGGCCTCGACCACATCGGGGGCCAGCTCTACGCCTACGGCGAATCGACCACCATCGCGCCCGGGTCGGGCGGTCTGTACACGCTCAACGCGTCCACCGGCGCGGCGACGTACGTCGGCGGCTCCTCTCTCGGCGGCTACGTCGTGCGCGATCTCGCCTTCAGCCCCCACGACGGCAACCTCTACGCGCTGGCGATCATCCCGGGCAACAACTCCAACTTCGCCCAGATGCTCACCATCGATCCGCTCACCGGGCTCACCACTTCGCAGCGCGACGTCTTCGGCTCGGTGAACATCCAGCTCACCGCGCTCGCCGCCGTCGGTGACGGCTCGTTCTTCGCCATCGACAACGTTCAGGACGCGCTCTGGCGCCTGACGCTCAACAGCCTCAACCGCTTCGACGCCGTGCGCGTCGGCACCGCGCTCGGCGGCAACGGGCTCACCGCCGACCAGGGCTTCTACATCGATTGGGCCGGGTCAGGCCAGGCGATCCTCGCGGGCAACGGCACCGCCACCTTCCAGGACCTGCGCTCGGTCAATCTGACCTCCGGCACCGGCTCGGCCATCGGCACGTTGCCCTTCGGCGTCAACCGGCGCATTCTCGATCTCACCATCGTGCCCGCGCCCGGCGCCGGTGCGCTGCTTGGCATCGCCGCGGCGGCCGTCTTGCGTCGACGGCGGGCTGAATGAGCGTTGCCCGGCCCGCTGCAAGGGTTTCGAGAATACCGGTCATTTTCCTATTGAGTCGTTCGGATTTCGTGCTATCTTGAATGCACGAAGCTGGACGTGTGCGCCAGGTGCACGCGACGGGCCCCTCACCGGGTTTCCTCCCCCCCCCCCCCCCACCTGCGGGCGGCCGGAGCGGATCGTCGCGCGCGTCACGCTGCGTCATGCCACATCATCTGCGCACACCACGACCCAGGAGTCACCATGTCCTCACCTTCGATGCCCGGTTCATTCACGTCTCCCGAAACCATTGCCTGCGCGAACCGCCTGCATGAGTTGTGCGCTGCCGGCAAGTACGACCAGGCGATGGCCGAGCTGTACGCCGACAACGCCCGTCACGTCGAGGCGATGGAGATGCCCGGGAGCCCGTTCAAGCGGATCATGGAGGGCAAGCCGCTGCTCCTCAAGATGAGCGATCAGTTCGGGAGGATGAACACCATCCACAGCGCCAATTGCGGCGCCCCGATGTTCAACGGCGATCAGTTCATCTGCGAGATGTCGATCGACATGACCTGCAAGGAGGGTCCGATGGCCGGGCAGCGCATGAGCATGCGCGAGTTCTGCCTCTACACCGTCAAGGGCGGCCGGATCGCCGAGGCCGTCTTTTTCTACGGCGCGGGCAACTGCGACGACTGAGTTTCTCCTCCAGACGACTCATGGCGACGGTGCGCGTCCTCTGCAGCACGCCGCATGTTGTTGGTTGCGCCTCGCGCGTCAGTCGCTCGGCGGGGCGGCCAGGCCAGCCTCGGCCATCAGTCGGCGCCACGCCATCGCGGCGGGGGCGCCCCGGTCGCTCCATTGCCCGCTCTCGGCTCGCTGTATGAGCGAAACGACGTCTGAATGGTTGAACGCCCAGTCGAGCCCGCCGTGCGACGGGCCCTTGATTCGCGCGGCCTTGCGGATGGAATCGAACGTCTTGGCGGAGAGGCCGCTGGCGTCGAGCAAATCGCGCTTGGTGAAGACCACCGCGCCCCCGTCGCCGTTCGAGCCTGTCGCCGGTCTGATCTGGCCTCTGCGCATAGCGGTGCCGGGGAGCGTAGGTCCCGGCACCAGGGAACACGTGCGTCGCCCCGACGGGGCTGAAACCGAGTTTCCAGGAAGCCGGAAGGGTCAGAACGGGTGGCTCGGCGCGCGGAATCGTGCCGATTCCCTACGGTTTGTTCGTTGTTTGTTGTGTGAGCGCGGGGTATACTCGCGGGCGTTTGAGCAGCTCAGAAACACCCTTCAAATCAGGAGCGGCACCATGAGAATTCGGAAGCCTTCGTTTGTGAACGTGATCCTTGCGGGCGTGGCGGTGGCGGCGACGGCCGTCGCGATTGCTCAGCAGCCGAGCAAGGACGCCAAGCCCGGCGCCATGCCCCCGGAGATGAAGCTGCCCCCGGGCTGGACCGAAGCTGACATGCAGGCCTGCGGGCTCGCGGGCACGCCCGGCGAGATGCACGCGCTGCTCATGAAGGACGTCGGCAACTGGCACGGCAAGCAGAAGATGTGGATGGCGCCGGGCACCGACCCCGTTTCCACCGAGTGCTCCACCAAGATCACCGGCCTCATGGACGGACGCTTTGTCATGTGCGAAGTCTCCGGCGACATGCCCGGCATGGGGCCCTTCAAGGGCATGGGCATCTACGGCTTCGACAACGTGACGCAGAAGTTCCAGTGCGCCTGGATCGACAACTGCGGCACCATGATGGCCACCGGCCACGGGGCGCTTTCGTCCGACAAGAAGACCCTCACCTGGAACTACACCTACTCCTGCCCCATCACCAAGAAGCCCACGACGCTCCGCCAGGTTGACACGATCACCAGCGAGAACGGCAAGACCTCGGAGATGTTCGCGATCGATCCGAAGTCGGGCAAGGAGTTCAAGATGCTCTGGACCGAGTACACGCGCAAGAACTGAGCGCGGCTCGACCGACTGATGATTGACTGAATCACACGCCGGAGCGCGGGCATCCTCCCGCGCTCCGGCTTCGTTCAGGCGAGCACGTTCAGCACGTCGCGCGAGCGCGCGTTGGTCAGCGCGAGCACCGAGCGCGACGACGCGCCCAGCACGCGCGCCCGCGCAAGCTGCGCCGCTTCCGCCGCAAAGTCCGTATCGCGGATGATCGAGTTCGCCGCCGACGTGTTCTCGAACTCCGCCTGGTTGCTCCGCAACTGGGGAGCGAGCGCGTCCTTCTGGAACGACCCGATCTGCCCGCGGAGCGTGGCGACCCGCGCGAGGGCATCGCTGATCGCCGGCTGGCCGGCGCCGACTGATTCGAGGTTCAGATCCGCGACCTGCAGCGAATCGCCCGGCGCGCCCGAAGACCCGACGCTGAGCGTGAGGCTCCCGTCGAGCAGCGGTTGGCCGTTGAACCGCGTGGAGCTCACGATCCGGGCGGCGGCCTGCCGCGCCGAATCGATTTCAAGCTGATACGCGTCGCGCTCGGCCTGGCTCAGTCCGGCGGTGTTGGCCTGCGCCACTGCCGCGGCGTTGGCGCCGTTGAGCAGCTCAGACACCTCGCCGAGCGCGCCTTCCGCGACATTGGCGACCGCGTCCGTGCGCTCGATCGCGCGCGACTCGGCTTCAAGCTGGGCGAGCGAGGCGCGCAGGTTCTCCGAAGCAATCAGCCCCGCGGGGTCGTCGGCGCCGCGATTGATCCGCGTGCCTGTGGACAGGCGCTGAAGCGAACCGAACACGAGCTGATCGGCGCGCGCCACGAAGCGCTGCGCCGCGAGCGATGAAACGTCCGTGCCGATGCGGGACATGCTCCCTCCTTGGCCCGCTCTCGCGGGTGCCGACGCCGCGCGTGCGCACGCCGACACGGAGTTCATCGGCGCCTCGGCTCCCGGTCGCGAGTCGCCGGCGGACGGCAGCGGCGCGGGGATGCCGATCCTCGCGCGTGGGTGACCCGGGCAACCCGATAATCCGCCCAGGGCTACGCTCGCAGCATCGCTCGGCCCTCGCGCCGGCACACGGAGGAACACTCATGGCTTATCGCACGGCCCAGGCCGAATGGTCTGGAAATCTCACCGAGGGCAAAGGCCGCATCAGGGTCCAGAGCGCCACGCTCGACGCGCCGTATGACTTCCGCGCCCGCACCGCCGACGGCAAGGGCACCAACCCCGAGGAGCTCATCGCCGCCGCTCACGCCGGATGCTTCACGATGCAACTGTCGGCGCTGCTCGGGGCGGCGGGGTTCAAGGCCGAGTCGCTCGTCACCAGCGCCAAGGTCCATCTCGAAAAAGATGGCCCGGGCTTCGCCATTCCGCTCATCGAGCTGGAGCTCACGGGCAAGGTCCCTGGCCTGAGCGCGGCGGACTTCCAGAAGCACGCCGAGGCGGCCAAGGCGACCTGCCCCGTGTCGAAAGCGCTGGCGGGCTCCAAGATCACGCTCACCGTCAAGAGTGCGTAATCGCCGTTGACATCCGAAGCTTCTTGCGCGCCGACGACTTCCGGCAGCCCGCGCAGAGAGCAAGCCTCGCGGCAAGAAGTGCCGCCGCGCTCGCAAGTTCACTCGCGGATCGGCGATGGACCGGTGTCTGTCATGGTCCGCAAGTCTGGCGGCTGCCGTGCGGGTTTCGTTCAGCGTGCGCCCGTGAGGGAGCCACCGGTGGGGTTCGCATGAGACAGATCGGAACGACGAGCGGGTGGTATTGCAGGGCGAGCGCGGCTCTCGCACTCGGCCTTGCCCTCTGGCTTCCGCCGTCAGCACTTGCGGGATCGCGGATCGACGGCCCCGCGGCCCGCGATGCGGAGCGCGCGGCGCGGCCGCTGAATCATCGCGCGGCGTCGATTCTGGGCGTGGGCCGGCGCGTGAGCGGCCTCACGGGAATCGACACCACGGGCAAACCGTGGTCGCTTGACCGGCCGTCTGGCGAAGGCGCTCTCGTGATCGCGTTCACCAGCGCGTCATGCCCCATTTCGCGAAAGTACGCGCCGACGCTTGCGGGGCTCGAGCGCGACTGGAGCGCCCGGGGCGTGACGTTCGTGTTCATCGTCTGCGGCACGGCGGATGCCCCGGAGCGCGTGCGCGACCACTTCGCGCGTGCCGGCCTGCACGGGAGATGCCTGCTCGATCGCGGCCATGCCCTTGCGGCCGCACTGGACGCGCGGACGACGACCGAGGTGTTCGTGCTCGACAGCGCGCACACCCTCGTGTATCGCGGAGCGGTCGATGACCAGTATGGCCTGTCATCGGCGCTCGATGCGCCGCGGCAGCGGTTCCTGGTGGAGGCGATTGAAGCGACGCTCGCACACGACACGCCGCGCGTTCAGGCGACCTCGGCGCCCGGGTGCGTGCTCGACGTGCCGCGTGCTGATGTTGCGGCGGTCGCCGAGAAGTCGCGGGCGATCGCTCCCACCTACCACGATCGGATCTCGCGGATCATGCAGGCGAACTGCATCTCGTGCCATCGCGCGGGCGGGGTTGCGCCGTTCGCGCTCGACACCTGCGCGAGCGTGGCGGGTCGGGCGGCGATGATCGCGCGGGTGGTCGAGCGCGGCGACATGCCGCCTTGGTTCGCGGCTCCGAACGGGCACGGCGAGTCGCCCTGGGCCAACGACCGGTCGCTGCCGCCTGGGGACAAGGAGGCACTGCTGTCGTGGCTGCGCTCCGACCGCCCCGAGGGCGACCCAGCGCACGCGCCGAGCACGCCGACGTTCGATGAGCAGGGCTGGACGCTCGGCACGCCGGACGCGGTGTTCCAGGTTCCCGAGCCGATTTCGGTGAAGGCGACGGGCACCATGGCGTATCGCTACGAGCGCGTGCCGACCAGTTTCGACGCCGATCGATGGGTGCGCGGGTTCGAGGTGCGGCCGACGGCGCGCGAGGTCGTGCATCACGTGCTCGTGTTCATGGTGCCGCCGGGAAACGACACAGGCGGTCCGGCGACACGCCTGCGGGAACTGGCCGACGAAACGCGCGGGTACTTCGCGGCCTATGTGCCGGGGAACGGCGCGGTGATGTTTCCCGAAGGCTTCGCCCGACTCCTGCCCAGGGGCGCGACGCTTGTGTTTCAACTGCACTACACGCCGAACGGGCACGCAACGAGCGACCAGACGAGACTGGGGCTGTACTTCGCCGACGGCCCGCCGCGGCACCAGTTGCGCGTCGCGGGAATCGCCAACCGTCGACTGAAGATCCCCGCGGGCGCGCCCGCGCACGAGATCGCCGCGCGGATCATTGTGCCGGAAGATGTGCGCGTGGTGGCGTTCATGCCGCACATGCACGTGCGCGGCAAGGCGTTCGAGTTTGAAGCGGTGCTGGGCGAGGGCGGGCGACGGGCACTGCTGGAGGTGCCGCGGTACGACTTCAACTGGCAGTTGCGGTATGAGCTGCGCGAGCCGCTGCTTTTGCCCAAGGGCACGTCGCTGCGCGCGATCGGCTGGTTCGACAACAGCGACGGAAACCCGAGCAACCCCGATCCGAGCGCGACGGTGCGCTGGGGCCCGCAGACGACCGATGAAATGATGATCGGCTTCGTCGAGTACTACCTGGCGTCGGAATCGGCGGACGCAACGGCGAACCCGCTGAGCGGAAGCGACGGCGAAGAAGCGGGCGCGGCACGCCAGCGGTGAGGCCGGAGCCAAGGTTCCGCGGGGCGTGGTGAGCGGGCGGAGGGTGCGTCCTGGAATCTTTCCGCTGCGTTGATCGTCACGCGGGAACTCCCCCACCGGGGGCGGGGGAAGGTGAGGAAAGGGCGCGCTGTGCTGCAGCCGCCTGCAGACCGGAGCGGCTATGGATAGTCCTGGCGCGTGGGGCGGAGGAGCACGTCGCCGAGATGCACGTGGGCGGGTTGCGAGGCGATGAAGGCGACGGTGCGGGCGACGTCGTCGGGATCGAGGGCGGGGCCGAGCTTTTCGAGGACGCCCCTGAACCACGCGGGGTCGTAGCCGGCGACGCCCTGGAACTCGCTCACGACGAACCCCGGCGCGAGCATCGACACGCGGATGCCCTTGGGGCCAAGCTCGCGGCGCAGGCCCTCGGCCACGGCCTGGATCGCGAACTTCGTCGAACCGTACATGCTCGAGAACGGCGAGACGTTGCGCCCGACGACCGAGCCGATGACGATCAGGTCGCGCGGGCGCGCGGTCCACGCGGTGCCGCCCGCGGCGTCGGCGGCGAGGGATTCGAGCATCTCCGCGGCGGCGGCGCGGAGCAGGCGCGCAGCGCCCAAGACGTTGGTGCGGATCACTTCCTCCCACTGCTGGACGTCGGAATCCAGGACCGAGCCACGCAGCCCGCGACCGGCGTTCACCAGCACGAGATCGGCGGGCGCGCCGAAGTTTCGGCGGGCCCCCGCGAGCATGGCGGCGATGGTGTCGGGTGTCGAACAATCACCCGCGACGGCCGCCGCTCGAGGCTCGGGCCGCCCGCGATTGAGCTCGGCGCACAGCGCGTGCAGCCGGTCGGCGCGGCGAGCGTTAACTATGACCCGCGCGCCGGCCTCGACGAGCCGCTTGGCCGAGGCGAGGCCGATCCCCGCTGAGGCGCCGGTGACGATGGCGATGCGAGAAAGAAGTTCAGAGGCCATGGGCAAGCCTAGGGATGGGGAGCGAACCGACCCCGCGGGCGTGCGTGCGGCGGCACCCGGGCGAGCCCGCGCGGCAGTCGATGTGGACGCGTGCGGAAGAACCTGTCGGGAACGCCAGCCGGGCCCGCGTCGCGCCTAGTCTGGGGTCCATGTCCACGGCACCTGAAAGTCCAGGGAAGGACAGCTTTGACTTCCGGCGGTACCAGCCGGGGAGCGGATCGCGCGCGGGCGGATTTGGAGGGGGAACAGGCGGTCGCGGCGGGGCGGGCGCTCCAGCGCCGCTGGGGAAGCTGTTCGATCGCGAGCCCCCGTGCGCGATCGAGGCGGAGATGAGCCTGCTGGGGTCGATGATTCTCGACCCGCGCGTGATCGGGGACGTGATCAGCGTGATCCGCGGGGCGGACTACTTCTACGAAGAGCGGCACGGGATCATCTTCCAGACGCTCGTTGAGCTCTTCGACAAGCACCACACGGGCGATCTGGTGCAGTTGCACCAGGCGCTGGTCGACCGCGGCGCGCTCGACACCGTCGGCGGGACGGAGTACCTGGCGCAGCTTGCCTCCGACGTGCCCACGGCGGCCAACGCGCCGCACTTTGCACGGATTGTCGCCGAGAAGTTCAAGCTGCGCCGGCTGATCGACGCGGCGGGACAGATTCTGTACGACACCTATCACGCGGGGCAGGCAAGCGGGGATGAGGCGGGAAAGCTCGTCGACGCGGCGGAGTCGCGGATCTTCGAGATCGCGCAGGAGGAGATGTCGGCCGATCCGCAGGCGCTCTCGCAACTGCTGCAGATCGAGTACGAGCGGCTCATGGCGATCGAGGACGGGCACAGCGCTCCGACCGGCGTCCGCTGCGGGTATTACGACCTCGACCGGCTGCTCTCGGGGTTTCAGCCGGGAGAAATGATCATCGTGGCGGCGCGGCCGAGCATGGGCAAGACGGCGTTCGTGCTCAACGTGGCCGAGCAGATCGCGATGGGCACTTCGGGCCCGGACCTGCACGCCGAGCGCGAGCCGCAGGCGGTGGGGATCTTCAGCCTGGAGATGTCGAAGAGCGCACTCGTGCAGCGGTTGATCAGCAGCTCGGCGAACATCGACAGTCATCGCCTGCGGGCCGGGACGTTGTCGCACGGGGAATGGGACCGGGTGTTCCAGACCTGCCAGCACCTGAGCCGAGCGCCGATCTATGTCGACGACACGCCGGGGCTGACGCTGCTGCAGCTTCGCGCGCGGGCGCGGCGGATGGCGCACCAGAACAACGTGAAGCTGCTCATGATTGACTACCTGCAGCTCCTGTCGTCGCCGCAGCAGGCGCGGGAGAGCCGGCAGGTGGAAGTGTCGGCGATTTCGCGCGGGGTGAAGGCGCTGGCGCGGGAGCTGAAGATCCCGGTGATCGCCCTGTCGCAGTTGAACCGCGGGCCGGAAGGGCGCGAAGGGAATCGTCCGCGGCTGTCGGACCTGCGCGAGTCGGGCTCGCTGGAGCAGGACGCCGACGTGGTCATGCTGCTGCACCGCGAGGCGTATTACCACCTGGGCGATCACGACTGGCTCGCGGAGAACCCCGACAAGGAAACGCTGGCGGAGGTGATCATCGCCAAGCAGCGCAACGGGCCGACCGACACGGTTGAGCTGACGTGGGACGCGCACATCACGCGATTCAAGAATCACGCGGACGTGCACGCGCCGCCGGCACACACGCCCTATCGGCCCGCGAGCGCGGGGCACGCCGATCTGGCCCCGACGGTGCCGCCGCGCGGGGCGCGACAGGCCGCGCCGACCGGGGGATTCGGCAGCGGCGGGCCGCGCCGGCCGACGACGCCCAGAGGCAGCCTCGCCTCGGAGGGCGCGGCACCGGCACAGCCGACCGACGGCGGAACGCCGAGTGCAACGCAGCCGCCCTCTCGCGGCGTCGGGTTCGGCGCGGGTCCGAAGACGGGCCCGGTGTCCGGATTCCGCGACGGCGGCGGACCGGATCGCGACGACGACGCGCCGGATGATCGTGAGCGGATGCCGCCCGCGCCGGATGAGCCGGACGAACCGGAAGAGGGACCGCCGCCGGCGGGTGGGCCGGCGCCGTTCTGATCGCGCGTTTTTGGGTGCTCGGCGTATCCCGACTCTCCGAGTCGGGCCGGCCGATCACGTCGTGCGGACGCCGCGGGCGGGGATCTTGATTTCGAGGCGCGACGCGGCGTCGCCGTGCTTCGCGACGGCGGCCTTGAGGGCGGAGGCGATGCCGCTCGAATCGATGCCGGCCTGCGCGAGCTGCTTGGCACGGGAGTCCTGGTAGATCCACGAATCGGGGAGCGCGAGGCGGGTGATGCGGGACGAATCGAGGCCCATTTCGGCCGCGGCCTCGACGACCGCGGCGCCGAAGCCGGCGACGATCGAATGATCCTCGACGGTGACCATGGGCACGTGGTGGTCGATCAGGCGTGCGAGGAGCTCGGTGTCGATGGGCTTGGCGAAGCGCGCGTCGTAGACGCAGGCGCGGCAGGAATCGGCCACGCTCGCGGCGGCGGTAAGGGCGTCGATCGCCGGCGTGCCGAAGGCGAGGACGGCGACATCGGGGACGCCGATGCCGTTGTTCCCGCGGCCGCCGATGTCGAAATCGGGCGTGAGGCAGCGGGCCTTGCCGAGGACGAAGGGCGGGCAGGCCTGGCCCGCGAGCTTGTCGCTGACCATGTCTCGCGGCCAGCGGCAACTGGAGAGCCCGGCGTCGTAGGTGCGCATGAACTCGAGGGCGGCCTTCATGCTGGGCTCATCGATGGCGGCGGTGATGGCGGCGTTCGGAAGGACGCGGAGGAGCGCGACATCGCAGAAGCCGTGGTGGACGGCGCCGTCGCCGCCGACGAGCCCGGCGCGATCGAGGCAGAGGCGCACCGGGAGGCCCTGCAGGGCGGATTCCTGGAAGCACTGGTCAAAGGCGCGCTGGAGGAAGGTGGCGTAGACGGCGAAGAACGGCTTCCAGCCGGTCTTGGCGAGCCCGGCCATCATGTCGAGGGCGTGGCTCTCGCAGATGCCGGTGTCGAAGGAGCGCTCGGGGAACTTGGCGAGGAGCTTGCTGACGCCGGTGCCGTCGGGCATGGCGGCGGTGGTGGCGACGACCTTGGGGTCGCGGGCCATGACGTCGAGCATGGCGTCGCCGAAGGCGCTGGTGAAGGAGCGGCCTTCGCGCTTGAGCTCGACGCGGCAACCTTCGCTCTCGAGCGTGGTGATGGCGGCGGAGTCGGGATCGGAGACAGGCGTGAACGCTGGGGGCGAGTGGAAGGTGGTGGAGTCGCCCTCGGCGAAGGTGTAGCCCTTGCCCTTGATGGTCTTGACGTGCAGGACCATGGGACGGTCGAAGTCGCGAGCCTCGCGCAGCACGGCGATGAGGCCGGGCAGGTCGTGCCCATCGACCGGGCCGACGGTGAGCAGGCCGAAGTGCTCGAACCAGCCGCCCTCGTTGATCATGGCCTTGAAGGCTTCGGACCAGCGGTGGTACGCCTCCTTGAGCGTCTGGCCGCCGGGCATGGTGTCGAGCCAGGCCTTGGCGGACTTCTTAAAGCCGGTGTAGCTGGGGGAGAGGCGGAAGCGGTCGAAGTAGGCGGCCATCGCGCCTTGCGGCTGCGAGATGCTCATGCCGTTGTCGTTGAGGACAACGAGGAACTGGCGCTTGAGCGTGCCTGCGCCGTTGAGGCCCTCCATGGCGACGCCGTTGACAATGGAGGCGTCGCCGATGATGACGGCGACCCGGCGGCCGTCGGGGCGAAGGACCGGGTCGAAGTTTTCGGCGTTGAGGCGGTCGCCGTGGGCCATGCCGACGGCGGTGGAGATGCCTGTCCCGGCGTGCCCGACCGAGAAGAGGTCGTAGGACGATTCGCGCGGCTCGGGAAAACCGGCCATGCCGGCGCTGGTGCGCAGCCCGGCGAGCATGTGCTGGCGGCCGGTGAGCAGCTTGTGCGGATAGCACTGGTGTCCGACGTCGAAGAGGAGGCGGTCGGAGGCGAAGTCGAAGACGTAGTGGAGCGCGATGGTGAGCTCGACCACGCCGAGGTTGGGGGCAAGGTGCCCGCCGGACCTGGCGACCTGGTTGCAGATGGCGGCGCGGATTTCGCGGGCCAGGTCGGGGAGCTGATCGACGGAAAGGCGGCGGAGATCGGCCGGCGACGAGATCGTTTGGAGGAGGTTCATCGGAGAAGGCTGGCTGTCTCGAGCGGGCGTGCCGAGGGTTGGATGCTGGGGAACTTTAGGGGTTGCTAACCGCCGAGGATGTACAAGCTTACACCGGTGGAGGTCGTTCGGGAGGCGATGCAGGCGCGGTGGCCCCTGGGTGTGCTAGCGCGTTCGCACGGCCATGTACGTCGCGAGCTCGGCGAGGGGTCGCGCGGGCGCGCCGAGCGGCTCAATCGCCGAGAGCGCGGCGGCGAGTTGCCGGTCAACCTCGCGGCGCGAGGCTTCGAGTCCGAGAACTCCGGGGTAGGTGAGTTTGCCGGCGTCGTGGTCCTTGTTGGTCTTCTTGCCCACGTGCTCGGCAGGCTGGGTGACATCGATGATGTCGTCGACGATCTGGAACATGAGGCCGACGGCGTCGCCGTAAGACGAGAGGCGGTCGAGGGTTCCGCGATCGGCGGCGGCGCTCTGGGCGCCCATTCGGCAGGAGGCGCGGATGAGGGCGCCGGTCTTGTTGAGATGGACGTCGCGAAGGCGGTCCTCGGCGGAGCGGCCGGGGGCGAATCCGCCGAGCGTGTCGTAGACCTGCCCGGCGATCATGCATCCTGTACCGGAGGCGAGTTCGGCGACGAGGCGGGCGGCGACGTGCCCGTCGGGCACGCCATCGGTGAGAACCTGGAAGGCGAGGTTGAGGAGCGCGTCGCCGGCGAGGATGGCCATGGCGTCGCTGGTGGCCTTGTGAAGCGTGGGCCTGCCGCGGCGAAGGTCGTCGTTATCGAGGCCCGGGAGATCGTCGTGGACGAGAGAGAAGGCGTGAACGAATTCGACCGCGGCCGCGGCGGGGAGCGCAAGCTGACCCTTGCCGCCGGCGGCGACGCAGGCATGCCACGCGAGGACGGGGCGGAGGCGCTTGCCGCCGCCCAGGAGGGCGTATTCGACGGCGGCCCGGAGATTTTCGGGCATGGAGAGCGTGCGGACGAAGCCGAGCATGAAGGCGTCGATGGTGGGAACCGGCGCGAGGAGGTGCGCGGGGGGATCGGCCGGCCCGGGCGCGAGGTGGGAAGGCGGAGCAAGTTCTGTGGAGGCGGCGGAGTGCATGGATGGATCGGTTCGGCGGTCGTCGGGTCAGGACGCGCGCGACTCGTGGTCCTTCATGAGCTGATAGATCTCGTCCGGGGAGGCGGCGGCATAGAGCTGGTTGCGGAGGGACTCGCTGAGGGCCATTCGGCTGATGCGGGCGAGTGCCTGGATGTGATCGGTGTTGCGGTCGGGTGGGCTGACGAGGAGGACGATGAGCTGGACCGGCTTGCCGTCGATGGCCTGGAACTCCATCGGCTGAGCGGGCTTGCCGATGGCGAGGGCGAGGCCCGGGACTCCCGCGCAGCGCCCGTGGGGGATGGCGAGGCCGAGGCCGATGCCGGTGCTGCGCACCTGCTCGCGCGTCCAGACGGCATCCTTGACCGCGCCGGCGTCGGTGACGCGACCGGCGCCGGCGAGGAGGTCCACGAGTTCGGCGATGATCTCGCGCTTGCCCGCGCCGGCGAGCGGGGACTTGATGCACGCAGGGGAGAGGATATCGAGCAGGTTCATGCGCTCAGGCTCGGCAGGTCGGGTCCCGAGGCGGCGCTCCCGCCGATTCGAGGCAGGTTCGGCTCCGGGGATGGTCGGGAGTCTAGGAGGGTGAGCGGGGCGGACAAGCACCCGCGGGCGATCGCTCGGGGCTTCGACGCTCACCAATCAGAGCCCCGCGGCGGCAAACCAGGCGCTGGGGGGCTGTTCGAGTGCGGCGGCAATGGCGACGAGACTTTCCATGCTCGGGAGATGGGCGCCGCGCTCGACGCTCGAGAGCTGGCTGACGCTGATGCCGCTGGCTTCGGAGAGGTCTTTGAGGGTCCATCCGCGCGAGGCGCGCGCCAGGCGGATCTGGCGGCCGAGTTCGACGCGCAGGCGATCCTGCGGGCGGCGGCCAAGGCCCAGCGCTCCGGCGGCCTGCGCGAGGGTCTTCTTCAGTTCCTCAAGCGAGAAGGGCTTGGCGAGGTAGTCGAACACGTCCTGCTTGAACGTCTGCCGCATCGAATCGAGCGAGGGGTAGCCGGTCACGACGATCACGCACAGTCGCGGCCAGCGTCCGCGGATTTCGGCGAGCACCTCTTCGCCGCTGTGCCGACCCATTTTCATGTCGAGCAGAACGACGTCGGGAAGGCGCGACTCAGCCGCGGCAAAGAGCTCCTCGGGCGTGGCGAAGGCGCGAGCATCATGCCCCTCGGCCTCGAGCATGGTGGTGATGTACTCGCGGAAATCGGGATCGTCGTCGAGAGCGAGGACGGAGAGTGACGGAGACGCGGCGGCGGAAGATTCCGACATGAGGCAAGGGTACACGGACGGGGTCGGAGGCACGGGGGATGGGCGCGCGGGTGTGGTGGTCTGTCGAGGCGGCGGCGCCGGGCTGCGTCAGGCGGTGCTCTCGAGGGTGGCCGCTTCGCTCACGGGCAGGACGATCTCGAAGACCGACCCGCGGCCGCGCTGTCGGTTTCGAGCCATGAGCAGGCCCCCGTGCTCGCGGATGATGCCTTCGGAGACGGCGAGGCCGAGGCCGGTGCCGCGGGCGTCGAGCTTGGTGGAGGCGAAGGGCTCGAAGAGTCGCGGGAGGATTTCGGGATCGATGCCGGGGCCGTTGTCGGCGACGGTGATGGAGACCCACGATCGGCCCTCGCGCTGGCTGGTCGATGCCGAGACGTCGATGGCCGGGCGTGGCTCGTTGGCGAGCGCATCGACGGCGTTTCGGAGCAGGTTGACGAGGACCTGGACGAGCCGGTCGCCGTCGCAGGCGATCTCGACATCGGGCGGGACGGCGGGGCGGAACTCGACGTGGCGGGCTTCGCGGTCGAGGCGGACGAGGGTCCACGCCTCATCGAGGAGCGCATCGGCGCGGTGCACCCGGCTGCTGGGCGGGCGCACGCGGGCGAAGTCGAGCAGGCTCTCACTCAGGCGCTCGAGGCGCCCGACCACGCGGAGCAGGAGCGCCGCGTCGGCCTCATCAAGGCGGCGCTGCGGGGAGGCGGCGAGCTTTTCCACGAGCCCTTTCGCGACGGCGAGCGGCGTGTTCAGTTCGTGGGCCAGGCCGGCGGACATGATGCCGAGGCTGGCGAGACGATCGGCGTCGGCGAGGTTGCGCTGGGCGGTTTCCAGCAGGTGGTTCTTGCGCCTGAGGTCGCCCGCCGTCGAGGCGAGGTCGGAGAGCGCCTTGGCAAGGTCGCGCTCGTGCTGGCGGAGGGAGCGGATGGCGCGATTGCGCGAGCGCATGATTTCGCCCAGCTCGTCGGCGGGCATCTCGCGCTCGGGCACAAGGCCGGCGTCGTCGTGGCCGCTCTGCACGGCGTCGTCGGCCTTCAGGAGCGCGCGGATGGGCTGGTAGACGTGCCGCGGGAGCACGAGGAGCTCGAGCGCAGCGGCGATGAGCCCGTAGACGACGAGGAGCGCGATGGTGACGATGGCATACAGGCGAGCGACGGCCTGGCGGGCGCCTTCGAGGCGCGCGACGGCGACGTAGCCGGCGGCGCCGCTGGGCGTGCCCGGGCCGCGGGCGGCGTGTTCGTCGGGGTCGATGATCCACGCGGCGATCGAGCCGTCGGCAAGACGCCCGGTGCCGGCGCCGCCGACCATGGCGGCGTCCTTGAGCTGTCCCATGGCGGTGGGCCAGCCGAACTCGTCGACCCCCCCGCGGGCGACGCGCACCCCGGGCGGGAGTTCGCGCGTGGCGGTGGCGACGATGGTCTCGATGTCGGCGGGCGCGCCGCGGGCAGCGGCTTCGGCGCGCGCCTCGGCGACGCGTGCCGCCACGAGTTTGAGGGCGAGCTTGGCTTCGTGCAACTCCGCTTCCTCAAGGATCGCGGTGATGGAAGGGAGGAGCGCGGCGGCGAGGATTCCGGCAAGGAGGAGCGAGAAGATCGTGTGCAGGACAATGAGCTTCTTGCGGACGCGCATCCCCGCGAGAAACCCGCCCGGGCGGCTTCGCCCGCGCGCGCCGAGATCCGGAATCGCCGTGGACGATTCGTCCATCGCCTGAAGGGTAGAAGCGATCTTCTCCGCTCGATCGAGCCTGCAATCTGCCCGGGGACGCTCGGCGGGGGCAGTTTCAACCGGGCGCGAATCGGGTTATGCTCGGCTTCCGAACCTCTCGCGTTGCTCGGCTATCGCCGCGCACGATCTGATCGCCCGAGGAACTTCCATGAGCAGCGCCGCCGCCCACAGCGACGACCGCATCCACCCCTTCGCGGTTCTGCCGATCCTGGTGATTCACCTCTTGTGTGCCGGGGTGATCTGGACCGGGTGGAGCGTCACGGCGGTGGCGGTGGCGGCGGGGTTGTTCCTGGTGAGGATGTTCGTGATCACGGCGTTTTACCACCGGTATTTTTCGCATCGGACGTTTCGCACGCACCGGGTGACGCAGTTCGTGTTTGCGCTCATCGGCGCGTCGTCGGCGCAGCGCGGGCCGGTGTGGTGGGCCGCGCACCATCGGGCGCACCACCGGCACTCCGATCGCGAGCCCGACCCGCACTCGCCCGGCCTGCGCGGGCTGCTGTGGAGCCACACGGGGTGGTTTCTGACCGGCCGCGGCCGGCGGACGGACTGGAAGGCCGTGCCCGACTGGGCGAAGTTCCCCGAGCTGGTGTGGCTCGAGAAGTACCACCTGGTCGGGCCGCTGCTGCTCATCGGGCTGCTCGCGGGCGCGGGCGCGGCACTTGCGGCGTGGATGCCCGGGCTGGGCACGTCGGCGGCGCAACTGGTGATCTGGGGGTTTGCGATCTCGACGTCGCTCCTGTATCACGCGACGTTCACGATCAACTCGCTGGCGCACACGATCGGGTCGCAGCGGTTCCGCACGGGCGATGACAGCCGGAACAACTGGTTCCTCGCGCTGCTCACGCTCGGCGAAGGGTGGCACAACAACCACCACTACTTCCCGGGGTCGGCGCGGCAGGGCTTCTACTGGTGGGAGATTGACCTGACGTATTACCTGCTGCGGGTGATGGAGCGCCTCGGGCTGGTGTGGCGGCTCCGGCCGGTGCCCGCGCACGTGTACGAAACGGCGCGACGGCACGCCGCGGAGATCGCGGCGGCCGCGGCGCCAGGCACCGCGCCGGCGCGGTTTGCTCCGGAGGCTCGCCCGTGAAGATCGCCGTCGTGGGCGCAGGGGTCGCCGGGCTGACGTGTGCCGCGGCTCTGCACGCGGGGCATGATCTCACGCTCTTTGAGCGGGAGGCGCATCTTGGCGGACACGCTCGCACGGTGGACGTCGAGCACGAGCAGCGCCGGCTCGCGGTGGACACAGGATTCATCGTGTACAACGAGCGGAACTACCCGGCGTTCACGGCGATGCTCGCCCGGTTGGGCGTCGAGACCCAGCCGGCGCCGATGACGTTCTCGGTGCGGAATGATGCTGACGGCTTTGAGTTCGGCGGCACGGCGCTGGGGCTGTTCGCGCAGCCGTCAAATCTGTTCAGCCTGCGCCACTGGCGGCTGCTCGCGGGCATTCGCGGACTGGGGCGCGAGGGGAAAGCGCTGCTCGCGGCGGCGCCGCCCGAGATGACAATCGGCGATCTATGCGCAAGCGGGAGGCTTTCGCGTGACGTCCTCGATCGGTATCTGCTGCCGATGGCGTCGGCGATATGGTCGGCGCCGCGCGAGGGGCTGATGGACTTTCCTGTGCGCTTCTTTCTGCGAT
Source organism: Phycisphaerales bacterium (assembly GCA_050182995.1). GTDB lineage: Bacteria > Planctomycetota > Phycisphaerae > Phycisphaerales > UBA1924 > JAEUIX01. The sequence continues at coordinate 30,388 of JBFXBS010000003.1, forward strand.
TCTTTGACAATCACGGGATGCTGGACCTGCGCGAGCGGCCGCGCTGGCGGACGATCGCCGGGGGCTCGCGCGAGTATGTCGCGCGGCTGGTCGAGCCGTTTCGCGCTCGCTGCCGAACCGGGTGCCAGGTGCGGACGATTCGGCGCCAGGCGGGCGAAGTCGTGATCGAGAGCAGCGCGGGGCGGGAGTCGTTTGACCAGGTGATCCTCGCGTGCCACGCCGACGAGGCCCTGGAGATGCTCGACGATGTTCGCACGCCGGAGCGTGCGATCCTGGGGGCGATGCCGTTTCAGTCGAGCGACACGGTGCTGCATCGGGATGCGCGGGCGTTGCCGCGGAGCCGGCGGGCGTGGTCGGGGTGGAACTATCGCGTGCGCGCGGTCGAGTCGGGCGGACCGAGCGTGACGTACAACCTGACGATGCTGCAGACGCTGCGGACGCGCGTGCCGATCTGCGTGACGCTCAACGATCGGTCGCTCATCGATCCGGGCGCGGTCCTGGGCCGATTCGACTACCACCATCCGCAATACACCGTCGCGGGGATGGCCGCGCGGGCGCGCTGGCGCGAGATCAGCGGGCTCGAGCATCGCACGCACTATTGCGGCGCGTACTGGTTCAACGGCTTTCATGAAGACGGCGTGCAATCGGGCCTGCGCGTCGCCGCCGCCTTTGGGGCCGCCGCGTGAGCGCCGATGCGACGCCATTCCGCAGCGCGATCTACGAAGGCGTGGTGCGACACCGGCGCGTCTCGCCCGTGCGGCATGAGTTCGAGTTCCCGCTCTTCATGGCGTATCTGGACCTGGGGGAGATCGAACGGGTGTTCTCGCTCACGCGCTGGTGGTCGTTCTCGCGGTGGGCGCCGGCGTGCTTTCTTCGAGCGGACTACCTCGCGCCGGCGGATGTGCCGCTGGATGAAGCCGTGCGCCGGCGCGTCGAGCGGGAGCTGGGTTGGCGGCCCAGCGGGCCGATCCGCGTGCTCACGCACCTGCGCTGCTTTGGGTACTGCTTCAACCCGGTGTCGTTCTACTACTGCTTCAGCGGTGCGCGCGAGGCGGCGGACGAGCGCCTGCTGGCGATTGTCGCCGAGATCACCAACACGCCCTGGCGCGAGCGGCACGCGTATGTGCTCGATCGGCGCGAGGCGATGGAGGAACCGTCGGCGGGCGCTGCCGCAAAGGAATCGGCGCGTTGGCACTGGCGATTCCGCAAGGTGTTTCACGTGTCGCCGCTGATGCCGATGGAGCTGGAGAACGACTGGGCGTTCTCTCGCCCGGGGGAGCGGCTGGCGGTGCACATGAACCTGCTGATGCCGCCCGGCGTGCCGCGCGATGGGTCTGGGCCCTTCGGCGACGACCCGCCCGCACCAAGGGTCTTCGACGCGACGCTCACGCTTCAGCGGCGCGAGCTGACACCCGCGGCGATGCGGAGCGTCCTGCTGCGCTACCCATTCATGACCGCGCGCGTGATCGGGCGGATTCACTGGGAGGCGCTGCGCACGTGGCTGCGCGGCGCGCGGGTGCATCCGCACCCGGCGCGAAGCCTCTCGCGCGAATCATCGCACACGCCCGCGGTTTCGCCTCGAACCGGAGCCCACGCATGACCCACGCACCGATGCACGCCGCCGACCTGCCTGTGTCCCGCGCGGCCCGGACTCACCCCGCAGCGGGAGCCGGCCACGCGGCGGGCCGACGCAGGTCGTGGCTCGAATCGATGGGCCGTCGCCTGGTCGCACGGGCGCTGGAGCGCGTGGCCCTCGGCGGCGTCGTGCTCGAGGACGGCGGCGAGCGCGTGTGTGCGCCCGGTGTCGTTCGCGGGCGCGTTGAGCCCCTGCCGGGGCATGCCGAGTCGCGCGTCCCCGAGGTGCGCGTGCACGATCCGCGTTTCTACTCGGCCGCGGCGTTTGGCGGCAGTGTCGGGCTGGGCGAAGCGTACATGGATGGGCACTGGACCTGCGACGACCTCCCCGCGCTGATCGAAACACTCACGGTGAATGCGGAGGCGATGCGTGGGCTTGAAGGGCCGATTGCACGTCTGCTCCTGCCGCTGGCGCGCCTGCGCGCCGGCCTGCGCCGCAACACCCGCGCGGGCTCGCGGCGGAACATCCGTGCGCATTACGACCTGTCGAATGAGTTCTTCGCGCTGTTCCTTGACCCGACGATGAGTTACTCGTGCGCGATCTTCGAGCGCGGGGCGCACACGCTCGAAGCCGCGCAGGTGGAGAAGATCGATCGCGCCTGCCGAACGCTCGGGCTCACGAAGACCGACCATCTGCTCGAGATCGGCACGGGGTGGGGCGCGCTGGCGATCCACGCGGCGACGAAGTACGGCTGCCGCGTGACGACCACCACCATTTCCGATCGCCAGCACGAGTATGCCGCACGGCGGATCGCCCTGGCGGGCCTGTCGGATCGCATCACGCTGCTCAAGCAGGATTACCGCGACCTGCGGGGCCAGTTCGACAAGCTCGTGTCGATCGAGATGATCGAAGCCGTCGGGCGCGAGCACCTCGACACGTACTTCGGCACGTGCGCGCGCCTGCTCAAGCCGAGCGGCGCGGCGCTGATCCAGGCGATCGTGATCCGCGACCAGTTCTTTGAGGAGGCCGCCGCACGGCCAGACTTCCTCAAGACGTACATCTTCCCCGGCTCGTGCCTGCTGGGTGTCGAGGCGATGCTCGGCTCGGTGCGGCGCTGCACCGACCTGCGCCCGTCGCATCTCGAAGACATCGGCCCGCACTACGCCACGACGCTGGCGTGCTGGCGCGAGCGGTTCCTGGCGCGGCTTGATGACGTGCGCGGGCTCGGGTTTGACGAGCGATTCGTCCGCATGTGGGACTACTACCTGGCGTATTGCCAGGGCGTGTTTGCGGCACGGCGCACGGGCGACGTGCAGTTGCTGCTCGTCAAGCCGATGCACCGCGGACGCGCGCACGCGGAGGGGCCGCCGGCATGACGCTTTCGCCGCTCGAACAGTGCGCGATCATCGCGGGCGCGACGGGCCTGATCATGCTCGCGGGTTGGCTCGTGCAGGAGCGCACGCGCGACGCGGGAATTGTCGATTGCCTGTGGGCCGCGTGCCTCGGGGCGTCGGCGCTGTTCGCGGCGTTCTCGGGCGCGGGCGACGTCGGCCGGCGCATGCTCGTGGGCGCGATGGGCGGAATCTGGGGTGTCCGACTCGCGCTGCACATTCTCTTTGACCGGGTCCTGGTGGGGCGCGAAGACGGACGCTACCAGATGATGCGCCACAAGCTGGGCGGTCAGAGTTTCCGCACGTCGATCGTCTTCCTGGCGTTCTTTCAGGCTCAGGCGCTGCTCGTGGCGCTCCTGTGCTGGCCGTTCCTCATGGCCAGCGCCGACGGCGCGCCGTTTCCGCGTCTGACCGACCTGCTCGGCGGTGCGCTGTGGATCGTCGGCCTCGCGGGCGAGTGGACCGCCGACCGGCAGCTCCTCGCGTGGAAGGCCGACGCGGCGAACGCCGGGCGCGTGTGCGACGCCGGCTTGTGGCGATACTCGCGCCATCCCAACTACTTCTTCGAGTGGCTCATGTGGTGCGCCTACGCGCTGCTGGCGCTGGGCTTCAGCCCGCCGTGGGGCTGGCTCGCGCTGCTTGCGCCCGCGTTCATGCTTGTGCTCGTGCTCAAGGTGACGGGCATCCCGCCGACGGAAGCCCGGTCGCTCAAGTCCCGCGGCGAAGCGTACCGGCGCTATCAGCAGACTACGAGCGCGTTCTTCCCGTGGATCCCACGCCGCGCGTCGCCGGCGGATTCACCGGCCGCCTCAACTCCCACCACCTCTCCCGACACCTGAGGGCTTGCTCATGTCGCACACAGCGCTCCCGCTCCCCGGCTCGGCCACGCTCGATGAGCGCCGCGCGCCCGGCGCGCCGGCGCCGACCGCCTGGTATGAGCCCCTCCTCGACCGCGGACTCGTGCCCGACGCGCTGATTCGCTCCGGCATCCGCACGCGCCTGCGCCGGCGGATCGCCCATGAAGAACGCGGCAGTCTCGAAGAGCGACACGAGCGCTTCCGCGCGCTCCTCGGCGAGTTGCGCGCAGCGCCGATCGCCGTGCACACGGCGTCGGCCAACCAGCAGCACTACGAGGTGCCGCCGGCGTTCTTTCGCCTGTGCCTGGGCCCGCGGCTCAAGTACAGCGGGTGTCTCTTCCGCACCGGTCGCGAGACGCTGGCGCAGGCTGAAGAAGCGATGCTGGATCTGACATGCCGGCGCGCCGGCCTCGAGGACGGCATGGACGTGCTCGATCTCGGCTGCGGCTGGGGATCGCTTTCGCTGTGGATCGCTGAGAAGTTCCCGCGCTGCCGGGTCACCTCGCTGTCCAACTCGTCGCCGCAGCGCGAGTTCATTCTCGCCGAGGCTCGGCGGCGAGGCGTGACGCCGCCGGAGGTCATCACCGCGGACATGAACGACGTGCTGCTCGACCGCCGCTTTGATCGCGTCGTGTCGGTCGAGATGTTCGAGCACATGAAGAATTATGAGCTGCTGCTCCGGCGCATCGCGGCGATGCTGAAGCCCGGCGGCCGCCTCTTCGTCCATATCTTCACGCACACGCGCATCGCGTATCACTTCGTGCCGGAGAACGACTGGATCGGCCGCTATTTCTTCACGGGCGGCACGATGCCGAGCGACCACCTGCTGCACCACTTTCAGGACGACCTCATCCTGGCCGACCACTGGCGCGTCGACGGGCGGCATTACGAGTACACGGCCAACGCGTGGCTCGCGAATCTCGACGCGCACCGGACCGAGGCGCTGGCGACGCTCGACGGGTGCTACGGCCAGGGCAATGCGCGGGCGTGGCTGAACCGGTGGCGCGTGTTCTTCATGGCGTGCGCCGAGCTGTGGGGCCTCAACGCCGGGCGGGAGTGGATCGTGTCGCACTACCTCTTCGCGCCGCGTCGCGGCGCGGCAGGGTGAGCGATCTCCCGCGCAGAGACACCTACTGATTCGTTCCCCATGGATTCGCGATCGGCGCTACCTTGTCCCCCTTCAGTTCCTGGAAGCGCTGCGCGACGCGGTCGAGGATCAGCCGCTCGTAGTTGGAATCGCCGTCGGGGCCGACTCGGCAGCGCACGCGGATCGGTCCGGGCACGGCCTGCTTCGCGGGGCCTTCGCTTTCACGCCGCAGTTCGAGCTCCGCTTCCTGCTCGCGGATCGTGAGCAGGCGGTACCAGCGCCGCCGATCCTCGCCCCCGCCGACCCATCCGCCGCGGTCGCTCTGCCAATCAAGGAATCCGCACTGGCTCTGCGTCACGGCAATGTCGACCACCGCGTCGACGTCATCCCAATCGCCCTCGATCACGCGTTCCGTCCCGCCGATGGCTTCACCTTGGTTGGATTCCAGCGGGCGCTGTGCCGACACCGTCGGCGAGCCGCGATCGGGAGCCAGACCTGCCTGGGGATCGATCGAAGCACACCCGGAGAGGCCCCCCACTCCGATGCCCGCGGCACCGATCGCAACGCGCCGCAGAGCCTGGTTCACCGATGCCGGGATCACGCCGCCGAGCTTCATCGCTTCAGTCTACGCACGAGCCTCGGCCGGCCAACGATCGCTCGTGCCGACGCCGCTTCCAAACAGCAAGCCTGAGCTTCGTGCGATGATCCGGGAGCGACTGGCGGCGATGGACCCCGCCGAACTCGCCCGCGCTTCGAGCCGGGTCTGTGCCGCGCTCGAAGCGGCACTTGCGCCGCACGCGGCGGGACTGGTCGGCGCGTTCATGCCGGGCCCGCGCGAGCCCGACATCCGTCCGGTGCTGTTCCGCCTGGCCTCCGCCGGGCGGTTGGCCATTCCGCACGTGAGTTGGGAGACGGGCGTCATGACGCTTCGGCGCGTCGGGGATCTTGACGCCGACACCGTCGCCGACCGGCACTCCATTCGTTCGGCTCGCCCGACCTGCCCGGTGGTCTCCGCCGGCGAGCTGGCGCTCGTGCTGATCCCGGGAGTGGCGTTCGACCGGCACGGGGCTCGCCTGGGCCGCGGCAAGGGGCACTTTGACCGCTTCCTCGGCTCGCCGGATATTCCCCGATCACTCGTGCGCGTGGGGATCGCATTCGACGTGCAGGTAGTGGACTCGGTGCCGGTCGCCCCGCATGATTGCCCGGTGGACCTGCTCGTCACCGAGTCGGGCGGGTGGGATTGCCGCCCGGCCACGCCCAACCCGTGACTCCATGCTCACCCGTGGAACAGTGGGGCGGCGAGCCCGCGTTGACCGATAACACAGTGTGCGCGCGCGTGCGACCGCGGCGCTGATCGAACCCAAGGATGGAGCCCTCATGTCGACCCAGACTCCCGTTCGGCCCGTGTCAGCGACTGGCGCCGCCCGCACGCAGCCGACTTCGCCCGTCTCTCCGCCGCGGCTGTTCATCCCGGCTGACCGGCGGGGCCCGTCCCGCGCGATGCTCGCGGGGATCGTGGTTGCCGCAGGGGTGATTGTGATCGTCGGGGCGGTGGTGGCGTATCGCCTGGCGTCTTCGCCCGCGGGCGCGGAGTCGGCGACCGAGCAGCCGGTGAATGACCCGCTGACGGCCGCACCGGAGCGATCGGCGGATTCGAACACGATCGTGCCCGCGGGCCTGGCTTCACGAGCCGCCGCGGAGCGTTCCGAGCCCGGCGCGCAGCCGGCGGTCATCGAGATGGGCAAGGAACCGACAAGCGCGCTGCTGCCGGTCACGCCTGGCGCGCGCCCGACCGAACCGACCGCGGATCAGCCCGCGGGGGAGCGCCCCGGCAATCCGACCACCCAGGATGGCTCGCTCCTGCCCGCCGGGCCCACGACGGCGCCGACGGCGACACCCGCCACGAACGCGCCACCCCCCCCGCCTCCGCCGATCAGCGAGTCTCAGCGTCTGGTCGAGCAGGCCGGGCGGGCGCAGTCGTCCGGCGCGCTGGTCGAAGCCCGCGCGCTGCTCAACAGAGCCCTGCTCGATGCGCGCAGCACGCCCGACGAGCGGGCGTCCATCCGCTCGCGCCTGGCCTCCATCAACGACACCCTGATCTTCTCGTCGGCGATCGATCGGCAGGATTCGAGCGTCGACGTCTACGCCGTCGCAGCGGGCGACAGCCTTGTCACCATCCGCAACAAGCTCGGGCTGCCGGTTGATTGGCGGCTGATCCAGCGCATCAACGGCGTCAAGCCGACCGCCCTGCGCGTCGGTCAGAAGCTCAAGGTCATCACGATGCCCTTCCACGCAGTGGTCTCCAAGAGCGCCTTCCGACTCGATCTCTACATGGGCGACCCGGTCATGGGCTCCAGCGCCGCCCCGGGGCCCGACGGGCAGGACCCCTCGTGGGTTTTCGTCCGCTCCTTCCCCGTCGGGCTTGGCGAAGTCGCCCCCGGCAGCGCCGGGACACCCGAAGGGACGTTCACCGTCAAGCCCCGCTCCAAGCTCATCGACCCGCACTGGGTCAACCCGCGCACCGGCGAACGATTCGACGCCCACGACCCGCGCAACCCCATCGGCGAACACTGGATCGGCCTCGAAGGCGTCGACCCGGCGGGCAAGCCGATCGTGGGCTACGGCATCCACGGGACCATCGACCCCGACTCCATCGGCAAGCAGAAGTCCATGGGCTGCGTGCGGATGAACGCCGACGACATCGCGCTCATCTACGAAATGCTCATCGAACGCATCAGCTCCGTCCGCATCGTGCGCTGAAGCCGCCTCACGGCACGAGCGCCCGGCTCCCGCGACGGCGCTTGGGCGGGCGCACCTGGTACGGCTCGAGCTCCGCCGGCAGCACACGCAGGCCGCGACGCTGCGCCTTGCTCACCGCGTACCACAGGCTCTCGCGCATGCGGTGCTCGACGCCGTCGGTCACGTTCAGCCCCAGTTCGCGCATCGTCGCCAGCGCCCACGCCCACGCGTGATATTCCTCCAGGCAACGCGGCTTGTAGCGATCAAACCCGATCGCATGATGACCGATCTCGTGCAGGAACACGGCCATCGACATCGGCCCACGCGGGCGCGGCGACTCAATGAGCCGCTTCCGCGTCCCGTCGCCGTAGCGGAGTTCCCAGGCCATGCCTGACATGCTCGACCGCCAGCGGCGAACGCGCACGCCGAAACGCGCGAGCATCTCCTGCGTGATGCGTTCGTAGCGCTGGTCCATCGACTCGCCGGCGGTTGACGAATCAGCAGCGGTGGATGGCTGGCGCTGTGGCCGCCGCGGTCGCGGCACACGCGGGTTCTGCGTCGACGGACGCGCACGCGCGGGCGTCGGCACGATCGCCTCCACCGCTCCCCGCACCAGGTCCCACAGCGTCAACACGTCGGCCTCCCTGCTTCCAGCTTCATCGATCCGTCCACCTTCCGCCCTCCCCCTCGCGCGAACTCCGCCCAGCTCATCACGACGCCCCCCGCGGGCTGCACCTCCAGAATACGGCAAATCGCGCCGTCGCCGCACCACACCGCCCCCGTGGATGGATCGGCAAAACGCCCCGGCTCGCGGGGTTCGCCCTCAGTCTTTTGCGTGTCCGCACGCACCAGTTTCAGGTGCTTTCCCAACAGACCCGCCGTCACCCCGGGCCAGGGGCTGAGCCCGTTGATCCGCCGCCGGCACTCTTCGGCGGTGGCGCCGAAGTCCACCCACGCGTCGGCGCGCGAGAGTTTCCTGGCACGGGTCACGAGCGCTTCATCCTGCCGTTGCCCTTCGACGCCACGCGTCATGATCGAATCGATCACGCGCCCGACGAGCGCCGGGCCGTCATCTGCGAGCAGGTCGTGCAGTTCGCCCGCGGTCATCGACGTTTCGATCGCTCGCTCGGACTGTCCAAGCACGAGCCCTGCGTCCATGCGCTCGGCAAGCGTGATGACGCTGTTGCCGGTGCGCGCGTCGCCGGCGAGGATGGCCGCGTTGATCGGCGCCGCGCCGCGCCATCGCGGCAGCAGCGAAGCGTGCAGGTTGATCGCCGGCCGGCCCGCCTCGCCGCCCAGCAGCTCAGGCGAGAGCTTCTGCCCGAAGGCGATCACGAGCCACACGTCGGCGTCGATCGCCCTGATCCGCTCGCGGTCTGCCGGCGCGTTCACATCCTCGCAGCGGATCAGCTCCACGCCGCCGAGCCCCGCTGCCCCCGCGAGCACTTCCTGAGATACCGGCGTCGGGGTGAGCGCGCCGCCTCGGCCCGCCGGTCGATCAGGCTGCGACACGACGCCGACGACCCGGTGGGTGGTGCTCACGGCCCGCAGCGTCGGCACGCCGAACGCCCCCGAACCGAAGAAGAGCACGCGCGCAGGACGCTGGGCACTGGTCATGGGCGTCAGCTCCCGCGCTCCAGGTCGCGGATCGCCGTGCGGTTCTTGAGCCGGTCTCGCTGCAGCATCTTGTCGATGATGAGCACGCCGTCGAGATGGTCCATCTCGTGCTGCCAGCAGCGCGCGAGCAGACCCGAACCGCGCTGCTCGAAAGGCTTGCCCTCGAGGTCGGTCGCGCGGATGGTCACGCCGGGCGGGCGCAGCACGTCGCCGCGGATGTCCGGGAGCGAGAGGCAGCCCTCCGACATCGGCTCGGGCACGCCGTCGAACGCTGAGAGCACGGGGTTTACATAGACCGTGGGCGCCGCCGTTGCTCCTGCGGGGTCGGTCGAGGCCAGCCGCCCCTCCGCCTGCTCCTCGGGCACATGGACGACAAACAGCCGCCAGGGGAGCCCGACCTGCGGCGCCGCCAGCCCGATCCCGTCGGCCTCAAACATGAGCTCGATCATCCGCCCGGCGACGGCCCGCACCTCGGCGGTGACCTGCGGCACCGGGACCGCCTTGCGGCGCAGGATCGCCGCGGGATAGTGCACGATCATGAGACTGGCCGCGTCCACCGACATCGGGAAAGCGTAGTCGGCCGTCACTTGGCGTACTTCTCTCGCGCCATCATCGCCGCCCCGAGCAGGCCCGCGTTGTCCATGAGCTTCGTCGCGACGATCTCGACTTTCTTGCACACATCGGGGAAGACGTACTTGCGCGTCGCTTCGCGCACGGGCTTGACGATGTCGTCGCCCATCGCCTCGGTCAAGCCGCCGCCGAGCACCACCCGCGGCAAACTGAGCGTCGTCACCAGGTTGGCGATCGCGATCCCGAGCATCTCCGCCGCGTTGTCGATCACGTCGTGCGTCACGGCGTCGTTCTGTTCATACGCCATCGCCACGGTCTTGGCGCGCACTTCGCTCAGGTCCCCCTGCGCGAGTTCGGGAATGATCGACTTGCGCACGCGGATGAGCCGCAGCAGCCGGTCGACCACCGCCGTGCGCGAACAGTTTTCCTCAAGCTTCTGCGACCCCGGCGGCGCGAATGGGAGCAGGATCGTGTGCCCCACTTCGCCCGAAGTGAAATAGTGCCCGTAATACATCCGCCCGTTGAGGATCAGGCCCCCGCCCACGCCCGTTCCCAGCCAGATGCCCGCGAGATGGTCCACCCCCTTGCCGGCGCCCGCCTTCCACTCGCCGTAGACCGCGACGTTCACGTCGTTGTCCACGACCACGGGCACCTTGAGCTTCTTCTTGAGGATGTCGGCCAGCGGCACATCACGCCAGCGAAGGTTCGGCGCCTGCAGCACCACGCCCTTGTACGGCTCGATCGCCCCCGGCGCGCCGATCCCCAGCGCCGTCACGCTCTTCATCGAGACCTTCCCGTCCTTGCACGCCTCCTCCACGCCCTCGACGATCCGCCCGATCACCTTCTCCATCCCCTCGGCGGCACGCGTCTTCTTCTTGCTCCGGCCCACGACCCGGTTCGACGCGTCCACGACGCCGATCTGCATGTTCGTCCCGCCCAGGTCGATCCCGATGACGTGCTTGCCGGCCATGGTGGTGTCTCTTTCAGCGCCACGCGCAATGGAATAAAAACAACGACCGCCCGATCTCGATCTCGGCGGGTGAGCCTACCGGGAACGCCCGTCCGACGCAATCCTCATCTCGCCGCGGGGCCGACCAGCCGTGAGGTGATGACGGCTGCAGCCAGCCCCGAATCCGCCCGCAGCCGGGCCGCAGCCACCCCGGCTTCCGACTCCGAACCGTGCAGCGTGAAGAGCGTGCTGCCGCTCCCGCTCATGAACACGGGGCACCCCGCCGCCGCTGCCGCCCGTTCCGACACATGCCGCAGTTCGGGCACGGCTGCGCACGCCGGTTCGAACAGATCATTGAACAGCCCCGGCACCGGCACTCCCGTTTCGATGCTCCGGGCGATAACCCCACGCGCGCGGGCTTCGCCCCATTCGCCGCCCGACGCTGCCCGCCCATCAAACGCCCGGTAGACCGCGCCGGTCGGGCATCCGAATCCCGGCACGATCAGGACCATCCACGCCGGCACGAAGGGCACGCGCTCGATCCGATCACCCACGCCGCTGACGATCGCCGCCCGGGGCGGGCCCGCCAGCTCGCCATCCAGGAAGTATGCGACGTCGCTCCCCAGGCGCCGCGCCAGCGCCATCAGCCGCTCCGGCGCGATGCCGAGCGCAAACGCCTCGTTCACCGCCCGCAGCATCCCCGCGGCGTCCGACGAGCCCCCGCCCAAGCCGCCGCCGACCGGAATGCGCTTGCTCAGTCTCATGCTCAGCGGCAACGCACGACCAGCCTCCTCCTCCATGAGCCGATGCGCCCGCACCGCAAGGTCGCGCTCGATCGCCCAGTCGATCGGCGACGCCTTGGGCGCGTCGGGCGCCCAGGTGATCTCGTGCGTGCTCGCGCTCGGGATCCCGCGGTCGCCGGGCCCGCCCGCCTCGATTTCCAGGTCATCCCACAGATCAATGGCGCTGAACCACGAGCAGATCGGGTGAAACCCGGCGTGCGCGCCCGCCTCCGGCCCCAGCGGCGGCCCCACCGCCAGCGCGAGATTCACCTTGGCATGACAGCGCACTCGGACCACTCGGGGCATGGACCCATGCTACGCGCTCGCGTTCCACGCCTGTGCCGCACACCACCGCGCACACTCGCCCCCGCTCGGCAACAATCGCCCATGCTCGTGCGCGACCTCGTGCTGGCTCTCGATTCGATCGCGCCCCCGTTCCTCGCCGAACCGTGGGACAACACGGGCCTGCTCGTCGGGTCGGCAACCGCCGCCCTCGCCGGGCCCGTGATGCTCACCATCGACCTGGGCGATGCGCAGCTCGACGAAGCCGCCGCCGCCCGCTGCTCGGCGATCATCAGCTACCACCCGCCGATCTTCGAACCCCTGCGCCGCATCAACGACACGACTCGCGCAGGACGCGTCGTGCTTCGCGCCGCGGCCCAGGGTTGCGCGATTCTCAGCCCGCACACGGCACTCGATGCCGCCCGCGACGGCCTGACCGACTGGCTCGCCGGCGCAATCGCCAGCGGAAGCACCGAGCGCCCCCGGCGTGCCCTCGTGCCCGCCGCGCCCGCCCCCGCGGGCGAGCACCTGAAGATCATCACGTTCGCCCCGGCCGAGACCGTAGCGGCGCTGCGGGCCGCGCTCGCCGAGGCCGGCGCCGGCTGCATCGGGGCCTATTCGCATTGCTCGTTCAGCTCGGCGGGCACGGGCACGTTCCTGGGCTCCGCAGGCACCAGCCCCGCCGTGGGTCAGGCCGGTCGGCTCGAATCCGTCGCCGAAGCGCGGCTGGAGATGATCTGCCCGCGTGCCGCGCTGCCGGGCGCGCTCGCCGCCCTGCGCCGGACGCACCCCTACGAGGAGCCCGCCGTCGACGTCTTCGCCCTGCACCCGCGCCCGGATGAATCGATCGGCGCGGGCCGCGTCGTGACACTCGATGCGCCCGTCAGCGTCGCCGAGCTCGCCCGGCGACTCGCCGCACTCCTCGGCCCGTCGGCCCACATTCAGACCACCCGCGACACGCAGCGCCCGGTGCGCATCATCGGCCTCTGCCCGGGTGCGGGCGGCTCGCTCCTCGCCGCTGCCCGCGACGCACGCTGCGACGCCTTCATCACCGGCGAACTCAAGCACCACGAGAGCCTCTCGGCCATCGACTCCGGTCTCGCCCTCATCCTCGCCGGGCACACGCAGACCGAGCGCGGCTACCTGCCCATCCTGGCTCGTCGCCTCGCCGTCGCCCTTCCGGGCCTGTCGTGCCTGGTCAGCCGGACCGACGCGCCGCCGCTCACGCCCTGAACCCTCGCACTCGACTCCGGCTACGCTCGGTCCATGAGACGCTCCACCCTCGTGTGCTCGCTCGCACTGGCCCTGCTCGGCGGTGCGCCGCTGGCGGGTTGCTCGTTCACTCGCGCGCCGTCGACGACGCTCGCCGAGGCGCGCGTCGTGCAGTCCACTGACGATGCCGTCGTCGTCGAGTTCACGCTCTCGGCGGAGAACCCCAACGAGGACCCGCTCCCGCTCAGGTCGATCCGCTACACGCTCACGCTCGACGGCAAGACCGTCTTCACCGGCACGCGCTCCCCCGAAGCCACGATCCGCCCCAACAGCACTCAACTTTTCCGCGTGCCGGCGCCGATCCGCCTCGACCCCGCCGATCGGTCGCGCGAGCACGCATACACGCTCGCAGGTTCGATCACCTACGTCGAGCCCGGCACGTTTTCGCGAATCCTCTTCGATGCCGACGTCATCCAGCCGTCCGCGTCATTCTCGACCTCCGGACAGATCCGCCTCGACGCCGCGCCCTGAAGCCTCTATTGCCGCTCGCGCGGGGAGAACTGCACCCAGTCCGGACCATGCGTTTGCACGTCGGCGATCTGCCCGACGATGGGGGTCATCATCGGAGCCTTGTCGGCGTACTTGATCCACTGGCCCGTGAGCCAGAGCATCACGCCCACGCAGACCCACGCCGCCAGTTCGCCCGTGCGCGTGTTCCGCGTCAGGTACAGGCTCAGGCTCGTGACCCCGAGGAGCATGACCTTCCATCCCGCCAGCAGCCAGGGGTTGTTGTGGCTGATGATCCACCGAGCCAGGGGGTTGCCTTCGTTCATCCCCGGCCCATGCAGAAAGGTGAGCGTCAGATAGAGATCAGAGAGGCTGATCATCGCCACGGCAAGCACGAGGGCCACGACCCGGGTGCTGCGCGTCTGCGCGATCTCTCGAGCCAGCCGCCCCACCCCCCCAACCCCGCCTCCGCTTACGCCGCCATGTGCAAGAACCGCCATCGCCATTGAAGCCTCCGGAATCTCCATCCGATTTCGGCTGAGACGCGTCTCAAGATTGGTCCACCTCATGCACCTTTTGCCTGTTTCCGCCGTACACTCTTCAAACACCCGCGTTATCCGGCCCTGATTCGCCCAAACCAACACCCGGCGCTCGGGGCCCGGTCGGGAGATCCCAGTGCCTCGCTTTGCTCAGAGTCTGCTGCTCGCCACCATGGGCATGGCCCTGGGCATCGCCCCGTCGGCGCTGGCGCAGCTCGGCGCTGAGAATCCGGTCTTCATCAACGACTCGCCGGCGGCCGCCGACTCGCTGATCCAGATCGAACAGCACGTCGCGCTGGGCAATCTCGACCAGGCGCAGCGGCAAATTCAGAAGCTCCTGGACGAACTCCCCCAGGCGCTCGTTCCACACCGTGATGACCCCGACAACTTTCGCAGCGCGCGCTCGGCGCTCCTCGCTCTGCTCCGGGGCGATGCCGAGCTTCTCGCGCGCTACCGGCGCGCCCAGTCCGCCGCCGCCGAGGAAGCCCTGGCCCGGAACCTCTACGAAGAAGTCGAACGCTCGTGGCTGCTGACGCCCGCCGGCCTGCGGGCGGCTCTCGTGCTCGCGGCACGTCAGATCGAAGCCGCCCGCTTCGACGCCGCCTTTCTGGCGCTCCAGCAGCTCGATGGCCATCCCGACCTGCTGGGCGACGACCCGGCGCCGCGCCTCGCCGTCGTCGCGCTGGCGCAGACACTTGCCCGGTACCTCCCGCGCGCCGAGGCGCTCGTGGCGCGTTTCCGAGTGGGGCCGCCGACCGACGCCGCCCCGGGCCCCGTGCCGCATCCCAGGACGCCCACCCCGCGGTCGCCCTTGGCGAGCCTGCCTCCGGGCGAGGTGAAGGGCCTGGTCGCGCAGCCGCTGGCAACCACGGGCTTTGCACCGCCCGAGTTCAACACGTCGGCTCGCGCCTCCATCCCCGAAGTCGAGGACGAGTCGCCCTTCCTCCGCGAGCTGCGCTGCATGCCCACGCTCATGGGCGACGCGCTCTTCATCGCCTCACCCAAGGCGCTGGCCGCCTTCGACCGCTACACGCTCTCGCCGCGCTGGAGCGCCCGCCTCCCCGACCTGCTCGGCACCGAGCCCGAGCCCACCATCGAAGATCGCGGCTATCGGCGGCGCACCGTGTTTAACCCGTCCGACGACCTCCGATCGGTGACGCTCGGCCGCTCCCTCGCCCTGGTCGCCGCGGTGAGCGAGCCGCAGATTCAGGCTGAGATTCGCGAAGCCGTCGCGGCGTTCGACCCGCCCACCGGCCGTCTTCGCTGGGTGGCGCGCCTCGAAGACGTCAGCCCCGACCTCGACCACGCCCACATCCGCGGGCCGATCATGCTCGACCCCGGCGGCTCACAGGCTTACATCGTCGCGCGCAAGGACGCCCCCGAACGCCGCCTCCGCGCTCTCTACCTCGCCGCTTTCGACACTGCCAACGGCGACACCGTCTGGCACACGCTCGTCGGCAGCGTGGGCATCACGCCCTTCCAGGCCCAGGGCTCGCTCGGCGACGCCGCCACCCTCCACGACGGCGTCCTCTACGCCGCCGACCGCATCGGGCTCGCCTGCGCGTACGAGGCCGCCACCGGACGCCCGCTCTGGGTGCGCCGGCTCGCCGGCGAGGCCTTCGACAGCCAGATTCAACTCGCCCCGTGGCAGGCCTCTTTCCCGATCGTCGACGGCGACCGCGTCCTCATCCTCGCCCCGGACCGGCGCACGCTGCTCATTCTCGATCGGCACACGGGCCGGGTCATCAGCCAGCTTCCGGTTCCCCGCGCCGAGACCGACCCCGCCGATCGCGCCAACTTCCGGGGCGAAGCCTTCAGCCAGGTCTTCGCCTACCTCGTCCGCGCGGGCGATTCGCTGGCGTTCGTCTCCAACACGATGCTGGCCATCGTCCCCGCGGCGAGCCCCGCCTCCAAGCCGGAGATTCTCGAGTTCGATTCGTCGGGGATCAAGGGCCGCGTCACCGCCCTGGGCACTCAGTTCCTCGTCCCGCTGGAACGCTCCCTGGCCATCGTGGACACCGCGGGCAAGCCCGCGAGCACCGCCCTGCCGCTCGACTTCAGCGGGAACTGCATCTTCGCCGATGGGCAGCTCCTGGTCGCCGACGACGCGCGCCTGCACAGCTACCTCTCGTGGGACGCGGCCAACCAGGTGTTGAGCGAGCGGATCACGACCCAGCCCGGCGACGCCGCCGCGGGCATCGCCCTCGCCGAACTCGCCTATCGCTCGTCGCACGATGATCGCATTCTCACGGGCATCGACGCGGCCAAGGGCGCGCTCGAACTTGGCGCGGGCGATCAGCACCGCCTGCACCTGATCTCGAGCCTGCGGACGATGATCGACGCGGCCCAGGCGCCCAGCGCCGCGGCGGGAGCCGCCCCCGCGCCCCGTCCGCCCGTGAACCCTCCGCTTGTCGGCGCGCTCATCGCCCGGCTCGAGGGCGTCTCGCGCTCTCCCGCCGAACGCGCCGCGGTGCATCTCGTCCGCGGGCGCCATCGCGACGACGAGGGCGACGCCCGCGGCGCCGCCGCCAGCTACCAGGCCGTGCTCGACGACCCCGACCTGTGCTCGGTGATGTGGCAGGGCGCGCGGATCGGCGTGCGCGCCGACGCCGAGGCCACGCGGCGACTTCAGGACGTGATCGCGCGCCACGGGCGCGAGGCGTACGGGCGCTTCGATGCGCTCGCCGCGGCCGCGATCGCCGCGCTCCCGCCCCAAGCGCCCGCCGAGGAGCTCGAGCGCCTGGCGCGCCGATTCCCGGTGGCCCTGGAAACGCCGAGCCTGTGGGGGCGCGTGGCCGATGCGCACGAGCGCGAGCAGCGTGAGCGTGCCGCGGCCCGCGCGCTGGAGATCGGGCTGCAATCGGCCCAGCGGCTCTCCGATGTTCCACGCGCCGTGATCGCCGATCTCGCCGGTCGCCTTGTGACAAACCTGATGGATCGCGGCCTCGCCTACGCCGCCGACGATGCCTATCGCCGCGCCCGCGCCGCTTTCGGCCCGCTCGCGCTCACCCGCGACGGCCTGCCGCTCGACACCGACCAGTTGCTCGCGCGCATCGCCGCCGAACGCGCCGAGTTCCGCCGCTGGCCCGCCGCCGGCCTCCCCACCACCGCTCACGTTCAGACCCTCCCCGGCTGGGTCATCATGGAGCCGGTGGTCCGCGAGCCGTACCCCAACACCACCTCGTGCCTGGCCCTGCGCCACCCCGACGGGCGGATCGCCCTCTTCGCCCGCTCCGGCAACCAGGACGCCCTCGCCGAGGTCTGGTCCGCCCCGGCCGGCGACGATCACTCGCAGCTTCTCCGCCTCGAGCGCACCTCCGCCGTGTTCTACCGCGATCGCGGCGCGCGCGAAGGGGGCGCGCTCACGCGCGTCGACTCCGTCAGCGGCCGCGAGCTCTGGTCCACCAACTCCTTCTCCAGCTACTTCCCCGCGCCCGCCTCACCGCCCAACCCCCTTCGGGGCCCGCCCGGCCGCGTCCCCATGAACGTCGGGACCGACCGCATCGCCACCCCGCTCGAAGGCTATCGCCAGCCCAACGAAGTGATCTTCTCCTCCGACGAGCGCACGCTCTCGATGGTCGAGCGCTCGGGGCGCGCTCTGGCGTTTGATGCCGACTCGGGTCAGCGCCTGTGGGCCGCCGCCCTGCCCCTCTCGGCCGTCTTTGACACCGCGCTCTACCGCAACCTGCTCGCCGTCGCCGGCGACGCCCCCAACCCCGCGGCGCCCGTCGTCGCCGGCCCGGGTCAGGCCGGCCCGCGCGTCCGCGGCTCGCAGATCGTCCTGCTCGACGCGCGGACGGGCGACCTCTTCCACACCATCGCCCTCGAGTCCACCGTGCGCTGGATCCGCTTCACGCCCTCGGGCGAGCTGGTCGCCGGGCTCACCGGCTCGGTCGTGAGCATCAACCCCGACTCCGGCGCGCTCACCTGGACCAACTCGCAGCCGCAATGCGCCTCCACCATCGCGGCGTGGACCATCGACGACAGCATCATCGTGCAGGCGGAGGACCGCCAGGCCTGGCTGCTGTCGTCCGGGGGCATGCTCCGCAACTCGCCCGTCGACACGCGCGAGCGCCTCGAGACCGTCGCCGTTCCCCGCGCCATCTTTTCGCAGTCGGGCGATCTCGCCCTCGCCACGCCGCGCGGCATCGCCCTCATTTCGCCCTCGGGCGCCCTGCTCGGCGCCGACGCGCTGGGCGGCGGGCAGACCATGCTCCCGCCGCTGCCCATCCGCGACGGCTTCCTCGTCTTCGACGCCGAGCCCGCGCAGCGCGACCGGCCCACGCCCGTCTACAACCTCTACAAGCTTGACGCACGCTCCGTGATGATCGCCGCCACCGTCCCCATTGCCCTCGCCGAGCCCCCGAGCCGGATCGCGGCGATCGACTCGCGCTTCGCCGTGAGCACCAGTGCCGGCACCATCATCTTCGCCGCCCCGCCCGAGCCCTGACCGCGCCCTCAGGGCGCTGGCGCGTCACCCGCCTCCGCCGGCGCCCGCATCTCGCGGATGCGCCTGAACAGCTCGGCGCTGGCCTCCTCATCCCCGATGGTCCCGATCGAGATCGCCACGCGCGTGCGCTCCGCGGCCACCCCGCGCACCACCCGCACGAGCACCCGCCGCCCGCGCTCGTCGTTCCCGGCGAGCACCCACCCGTCGCGCGTGCGGCGCTCGGCAATCTCCAGCAGTCCGCTCGCGCCCATCGCGTCGCGCGCGTCCTCCCGCGCGTCCGCCATCGCCCGATCCAGCTCGCCCACGAACTCGCCCGACACGAACGCGTACGACCCGATGTCGATCCGCGGCGACGAGCGCGACGCGCAGCCGCTCAACCCAGGCAGCACCGCCCCGACGCCGACCGCCACCATCCCGCGCGCCCACGCTCGTCGAAATCGTGTCACGTTTCTGCCCACGGTTGATCGTATCGCCCGCTGAATCAGTCCAGCGGCAGCGCTTCGGCCGCCTCTTCACCCAGGTCGATGCCCGCCGCGATCTTGAACTTGCTCACCCGCGTCGCCGAACCGCTGTCGTCAGGCTTCACCGTCCCCGCGTCGCTGTCAAACCGCCACCCCACCGTGTCCGATGGCGCATCCGCGCCGTCGATCCGCAGGGTCGCCACCGCGTTGAACGGGTTCTTCGGCGCCCCGCGGAGGTACGGCCCGTAGATCCCCGCCGGATCAAGATTCCCCAGCTCGTCGGTCTTCTCGAGCAGCCGGCGCATGAACAGCATCCCGCTCGTCGTCACCTGCCCGTCCGGATTGATCGCCGGCGAGCGGTCGCCGTGCTCGGCGGTATAGAAATCAATCGCATCCTGAAGCGACCGATTGCTCGCGTCGACCTGCGCCGCCCGCGCGTTATCGGCCGCCGCGCTCATCCGCGGGACCGCCAGCGCCGCCATCACCCCGGCGATCGCCATGACCAGCGCCAACTCGACGAGCGTGAACGCCCGCCCTGCCGGCAACCGACTTCGGGTTATGCCCTCGCAGGCACGCACCCTCTCCCCATCGGCGGTCCATGCCAGCCCATGCACCCGCCCGCCCGGCCCTGCCCGGTGCGCCCGCACCGCCCGCCTCCGGCACGACACATCCTGCCGCGCTCCGCACAGGTCCGTCCGAAAACTCCCGGCCGGCGCTGGTACGCTCCGCGCATGCTCATCGCCTGGATCGCCCTCGGCACGTTCGCCGGGATCTTTGGCCTCGCCGTTTGCCTCACGCTCCTGCACAACGCCGGGACCGCGGGCCGGCGACTGGTCGATGTGCTCTGCCGGGCGCCCTTTCTCGATCTGCTCGTCGCGTGGTTCACGATCCTGCCGTGGATCCCCGCGTGCTGGTTCGCCGGCTGGGCAGGCCTGGGCGTCGCCCTCGTCGCGCAGGTCCTCGCCCTCGCCACCTGGGTGATCTTCCACGAGTGGGTCTATCGCCGGCACGTCGCCGGGCCGCGCATCGTCTCGGTCATCAACCGCGCCGTCGGACGGTGGCGCAACCACGCCGCCCTCTGGGTCACCGTCGTCGTCCTCCCCGTCTTCTGGCTCATCCGCGCCGCGCAGATCGCCCTCTACCCGCTGCTCTGCTGGCTCCTCGGCTTCCCGCGCTACCGCCAGGGCGACTGGGTCAACTGCTCCCGCCACAAGTTCGACGGGCTCGTCGGGCACGACCTCATCTGGTGCCTCTACTGCGACTGGATGACCGGCGTCTATTCCCTCGGCGCCGAGATGCTCCGCAACGTCGAATCGTTCTGGTGCCCCATCCGCTTCTACGACGGCAAAAAGTGTGAGAACTGCCGCCTCGACTTCCCCGACCTCGACGCCGGGTGGGTCCGCGCCGACGGCTCCATGAGCGACGTCGAATCGACCATGAAACAGATGTACGGCGACGGCCCGGGCGGCCGCCGCGAGTGGTTCGGTCATCCCGCTCGCCGAGCCGCCGCACCCGATGCCGCCGCCGCGCCCACGCGCGTCACCATCGAAGGCCAAACGCCCCCGTCGCCCTGACGACTAACCTACTTCCATGCTCCGCTTCGACTCCCTGCGCCGGCTCGCCGGCACGCTCTTCCTCTCGGCGGCGGGCACGGGCCTGCTCCCCGCCGGCGGGTGCGCAACCGACCCCACCTGGGCCGGCAACCCCACCTGGACTTCGTACTCCGACGAGCAGCTCAGCGCCCAGCGGCGCCTCACTTCGTGGATGATCGGGTCGTTCGCCTCGGCCGATCAATCCCTGAGCGACCCCGCCTATCGGGACGTCTCGCTCGTCATCGCTCCGGTCTGGAAATCACGCACCGGATGCTGGCTCTACGTCGAACAGGCCATGGCCGAGTCTCCCGATCGACCCTATCGCCAGCGCCTGTACCGCCTCACCGGCCTGCCCATCCTCCCGGGTCAGCCCCTCTCCTGGCGCTGCGATGTCTTCTCGCTCCCCGGCGACCCGCTCCGCTTCGCCGGCGCGTGGCAAGAGCCCTACCTCCTCGAGTCGCTGCACGAAGACGACCTCCTCCTCCGCGACGGCTGCTCCGTCTGGATCTTCCAGGTCTCCGAAGAAGAGTTCGCCGGCAGCACCCGCGGCAACGCCTGCGCTTCCGACCTCCACGGCGCCGCCTACGCCACCAGCCACGTCACCATCCGCCGCGATCGCATCGACTCGTGGGA
Organism: Phycisphaerales bacterium; assembly: GCA_050182995.1. Classification (GTDB taxonomy): domain Bacteria; phylum Planctomycetota; class Phycisphaerae; order Phycisphaerales; family UBA1924; genus JAEUIX01. Next base: position 51,632 of record JBFXBS010000003.1, read on the forward strand.
CCGCGGGTACGACGCCTCGGGCGCGCAGGTCTGGGGCCCCGCGCGCGGGCCATACTGCTTCCGCCGGGCCTGGACGGAGTAGCCGGGCAAACCGCCCCGCCCGCCGCGGCCCCGCTCACGCCCCCGCCGTCTCCGCGAACACCTGCTTGCGCGGGTCGGTCTTGCTGATGATGTCGCTCACGCCCTGCTGGTTGAACCCCTTGTACCCGTCGTTGCGTTCGAGGTTCTCCAGGTGGCTGCCGATCGCTCCGTGCTTGTGGAACTGCTCGGCCTGCCGCGCCGTGATCTGCCCCTTCTCCAGGAGCATGAAGATCCGCCGCGGATCGACCGGCCAGCGCTCGCCCTCGGTGAACGCCTGCCGCAGGTACGGAAACGTCGTAAACGGGTCCATCGTCTTGATGTGCGCCTCGGCCTGCAACTGCGCTTTGAGCAGGTGCCAGTCAAACTGACACTCCAGATGGTGCATCCCCGCCTGCAGGAACGCCTCCCCGTGCAGCCCGCACCACAGGCCCACGGTCCCGAGCTGCTTGCGCTCCGGCAGCCCCTCGCGCGCAAAGTTCCCGCGCAGTTCCTCCGCCGACATGTCCACATCCGCAAAAATCGTGATCCCCGCCACCGGCTGCTCCAGCACCTGCGCCCCCCAGCCCGCCTCGGCGCCCGCGTAGAACCGCTCCCGGCACTTGAACCCGAGCTTGAACAGGCACTCCATCAGGTGCTTGAAGCTCCCGCGTGATGACCGGTAGGTGTGATGGTCGTGGTTCGCCCAGCCGAGGCCCAGCTTGTCCTGCCGGCCCTTCTGAACCTGCGCCGCCCGGTTCTTCCGCTGCCAGTACTCGCGCTCGCTCGTGAAGAACAGGTCGCACGTCCAGTCGGTCCCCAGGTCCGCCACCGCCGCGTCGATGAGCCCCGCCGCGTGCGCAAACCCCTCGGCGTCGGTCTCCCACTCGCGCTTGCGCCGGCGGAAACTCTCCAGGTGCTCCACGGATCGGAGGCACGTGAGCGCATCGACCTTGGGAATCTCGTACCCGCGATATCCGTGACGCCCCACGGCCCAGAGCTCCGCCGTCTTCGCCGCGAAGACGCACGCGCGCCGGAACGGTGAGTGCGGCAACCCCTCCACGCCGTGGCTGAGCGGGATCTTCCACGCCGCCAGGAAATCCGCCACGCGATCGACCTTGATCGCCACGCGCGTCACCGCGCCCGAGACCAGCACGATCGCCGGGAACATCGCGCCGTGATGCACCCATTGCCCCGGCGCACCGGGCGCCGGCGCGGGCGTGAAGCCCGCCGACTTCAGCCGCGCCGAAATCGCCTCGGTCTTCGGCGTCTGGATGTGATCCACCCAGTCGATGAACCGCGTGCCGGTCACCGACTTCATCTTCTCAGCCAGGTCCGCCGCCGCCGGGCACGCCACGAGAAAGTCGTGCACCAGCTCGCTCACGATCTTCTGCCCCTCGGGCTGCGGCTCCCAGCGGAAGCTCAGGAGCTCCTGGTCGGCGCTCCGCCCGGCCTCACGCCCCCCGCGCACCGCCTCCCCGCGCGCCTTGCCCTGCCGACGCACCGTCCCGTTCCCGCCGACCGTCTTCCTCGACATGAGCCTTCACACTCCCTGCACCCGCCGCCCGGTCGGCCACGCGCCACACGCGCGCCCGCCTCCCATGACCCATCGTAAGCGCCCCCCGCCGACGCCGATCCCCAGCATCCCCCCGCCCGTACAGTCCTTCATGCCCCCCGCGATTCCTTCGTCCCGCTCGCTCGGTGCGATCCTGTGCCTGGGCCTCGCGCTCGGCGCACCCCCTCCCCCCCTTCGCGCTCAGGCCCCCTCCGCTCCGCCCACCCCCCAAAACGCCCCCGCTTCAGACCCCCGGCGACAACCCATCAAGCTCGACGATCTCCCCCCCCAGGTCCGCCTCGGCGTCCGCTGCGAAATGGCACGCCGCCAGCTCATGGTCGCCCCCGTCGTCGTCATCGTCTCCGACCTGCGCTCCTATGTCGCCGCGATCGGCCGCTGGTCGCCCCGGGCGCGCTTCCCCGTGCTCCTCGATGACGGCACGTGGTCCGCTCGCGAGGACATCGCCCGGTTCGTCCGCGCCTTCCAGCCCCAGCGCATCCTCACCTGGATCGCCCCCGATGACGCCCTCTGGCCCGACCTTCCCACCGACCAGCAGGCCCTCATCGAACGCGTCGTCGCCAACTTCTGGGGTGCCAAGGACTGGGCCGACTACCCCGCACGCCTTCGCGCCACCAACGCGACCCCGCCCGGCATCGTCGTCGCGTCCGTCAAAGACCCCGCCTGGACCGCCGCCCTCCCCCTCGCCGCCGCCCGGGGTCAGCTCCTCACGTGGATCGACTCGCCCGATTCCAACGTCAACGGCACGCTCGCGATGAGCGACGCCGACGCGCTCTCCGAGCGCCTCAGCGCCTTCGCCGAAGCCTCGACGTTCTCGTGGAACGCGATGGGCGACGACCTCGACGCCATCACCCTCTGCATGGCGCTCCCCGCGCGCACGCTCTGGAAGACCCCGCCCGGCGCCAGCGCCCCCGCCGGCATCATCTGGCCTGTCAACGCCGAGCCCGTCGCCACGACCGACCTCATCGGCCGCCACCCCCGCGGCGACCGGCTCGAACGCTGGGCCTGGGCCGGCCAGCTCTGGGGCACCCACGCCCGCGCCGCGTACCTCGCGATGTCCTCCCTCTTCCTCCAGCCCCGCCGCGCCTGGGTCTTCGACGCCTACGCCGACGAGCCGCCCTGGAATCTCTGGGACGGCGAGCAGACCGTCGACATCTTCAAGAAGATCAACCTCCCCGCCGACCTCGACGATTCCCCCGCGCAGAGCCTCGCCGACTGGCGCGACCGCATCGCCGGCGCCTGGCGCGCACGCCCCGGCGCGAGCACCGAGAAGGACCGCGACCCCGTCGGCTGCCTCGATGCCATGCTCGTCTGCGTCAACTCCTCCGGCATGAGCGAGTCCTTCGACCTTCGCCCGGGTCAGGCCCTTTCCGCCGACGTCCCCTTCCTCCACTTCCCCGCGCTCGTTCACTTCGTGCACTCGTGGTCCGCGCAATCGCCCGCCAATCGCTTCACGGTCGCCGGGCGCTGGATCGAGCGCGGCGCCTTCGCCTATGTCGGCTCCGTCCACGAGCCCTATCTCTCCGGCTTCCAGCCCACGCCGTCGTTCGTCAAACGCATGGCCGCCCCGACCGCCCTCGGCGTCGCCGCCCGGCTCGACGGCGCGCCGCCCTGGCGCATCGCCGTGCTCGGCGACCCGCTCTACACCATGGGCCCGCCGTCGGCGCCCTCGACGATCGATTTTCCGCTCGAACGCACCATCGACCTGCGCGAGGCGCTCCGCCCGCTGCTCCGCGATTCCAACTTCGAGGCCGCCTTCGCCAATCTCCTCATGGGCGGGCGCGACGCCGACCTGGTCCGGCTCGTCAAGGCCGCAATCCGACAGGACCCGGGCAAGCTCACCGCCACCGCCGAGAAGCTCGCCCTGCTCCCCGCGCTCCGCCGCGCCGATCTCGAGGCCATCTTCCTTCTGCTCCCGCGCATCCTCGATCGTGCCCCCGCCGCGCCTCCGGATGCCGTCACGCTCGACGCCCTCTGGCACGCGCTCCGCCCCGGCGCGGCAACCCTCTCCCTCGATCGCCTCCGCCTGCTCGGTCACTGCCTGCGCGACGACTGCTTCGCACGCGACGCCGAGGATGTCGCCCGCCTCATCCGCCGCATCGCCGGCGACGCCGCCCGCCGCGAGTTCCTCGAATCCGCCATGGCCGCCACTCCCGACGCCGGCCGCCGCGCCGCCCTTGACAAGCTCCTGATCGCCCCGCCGGATTGACGTGTCCGGACGCCGAAACCGCGAACCGGTGCTTCGATGCTCCGACCCCGCTGCACGGCCTGCCCGCCACGCCCCGCGCCTCGCACGCCCTCGTACCATCCCCCATGCACCGCATCCTCCTCGCGGCGTCACTTGCCGCGCTCCTCCCGCTCACCGCTCTCGCTCAGAGCGTTGAACGTCTCTGGAACAACAACTGCGCCTCCTGTCACGGCCGCTCGGGCGAAGGCGGCGGCGCCGGCACACGCTCCCTCCTCACCGACCGCGCCCGCGCTCAGGATCTCGATCGCCCCTTCTTCGACGCCGTCCGCGCCGGCGTCCCCGACACCGCCATGCCCGGTTTCAGCGCCACCCTGACCGATCGCCAGATGTGGGGCCTCATCGTCCACCTCCGCGAACTCCAGCACCGCCACTTCCGCGAATCCGGCGGCGGGCCCTCGCCCCAGCGCGGCGTCTACACCTCCACCCATCATGCCTACACCGTCGAATCCATCGTCTCTCGCGGCCCCGACATTCCCTGGGCACTCGACTGGCTCCCCACAGGCGAAATGCTCATCACCGAGCGGCCCGGCACGCTCCGCGTGTTCTCCAACGGCAAGCTCTCGCCCCCCGCCGCCAACATCCCCAAGGTCCTCGATCGCGGCCAGGGCGGCCTCATGGAAGTCGCCGTCCACCCGCACTACGACCGCAACGGATTCATCTTCCTCGCCTACTCCCACCCGGGCGAGCACGACCGGCGCACCTCCATGACCCGCATCGTCCGCGGCAAGCTCTCGCCCCCTGCCGCAGCTTCTCCCAATGCGCCCTGGACCTGGTCCGACGAAACCGTCATCTTCCAGGCCGATCAATCACACTACGTCCGCAGCGACGTGCACTTCGGCTGCCGCATCGCTTTCGACCCCACGGACCCCGACATCCTCTTCTTCTCCCACGGCGAACGCGGGCACGCCGATCGCGCCCAGGACCTCGCACGCCCCAACGGCAAGATCCTCCGCGTCCGCATCGACGGCTCCATCCCCGATGACAACCCCTTCCGCTCCCGCCCCGGCGCGCTCGCCGCCGTCTGGTCCTTCGGCCATCGCAACCCCCAGGGCCTCGTCTTCGATCTCAAAGGCAACCTCTGGGACACCGAGCACGGGCCCCGCGGCGGCGACGAACTCAACCTCATCCTCCCCGCTCGAAACTACGGCTGGCCCATCGTCTCCCTCGGCATCGAATACAGCGACGCCCCCTTTCGCACACCCTGGCAGGACCCCCTCCCCGCCAATCCCGCCGACCGCTTCGTCCTCCCCACCTACCGCTGGCTCCCCTCCATCGGCGCCTGCGGGCTCGATGTTTGCCGCCCCGGTCCAGCCGGCGAAGCCTTCCCCCAGTGGCGCGGCGACCTCATCGCGGGCGGGCTCTCCGGCAACAACGTCGACCGCCTCCGCGTGGGCGTCAACCCCGACGGCTCCACCTCGCTCATCGAGCACGAAGAGCTCCTCGTCGGCGTGGGCCGCGTGCGCGACGTCGCCACCGCCCCCGACGGGTCCATCTACGTCATCCTCAACGGCCCCGACAAGGTCATCCGTCTCGCGCCCGTCAAGCCCTGATCGAATCCATGCGCCGCCCCGCGTTCTCGCTCGTCGAACTCCTGGTCGTCATCGCCATCATCGCGGTGCTCGTGGGCGTGTTGCTTCCGGTGCTCGCCTCCGCGCGCAACTCCGCGCGTGCCGCCGCCTGCCTCTCCAATCACCGCCAGACCGCCCTCGCGCTCCGCGCTTACGCCGACGATCACAAAGGCTTCGGCCCCGCGCTCGGCGAGCCCTACACCACGCTCCCCAACTGGTCGCTCGTCGTGCAGCACGCCTCGGGGCGCGAAGGGTCCACCTCCGCCGAGCTCTACACCTCCGGCTCCGTCCTCGTCTGCCCGTCGGCGCGCGGGTTCTACGCGCGCGACATGACCCGCACCGCCGCCGCCAACGCCACCGGCCTGGCCGGTCGCCCCGCTGATCGCGCCGCTTACGACAACCCCGCCGCGCCGGCGCACGTCCGCTTCGATCTCGTGCTCGACCCCTCGCACACGCCCCTCGTGCTCGATTCGTCCATCGCCCCGATCGAAGGCGTCGCCCCGCCCGCGACCCGCACCGCGAGCGTCCTCGACCTGCGCGACGAGTCGCACCTCCTCCACCGCCTTGGCCGCTTCCACGGCCCGCGCATCATCCCGCCCGCCTCGGCCCCGCTCGCCCCGCCGCACGCCGACGTGCAGTTCAGCGCCTTCGATGGCTCCGCCGGCGCCGCGCGCGAGCTGCCCGAGTCGTGGCGCGTTCCGCTCCCCTGAAGCGCCCGCCGGCGCGTCGCCCAACCGCAGTAGACTTGGCCCGCACGATGTCCACCGTCTCGCCCAATCCCGCACCCGCCGACTCGCGCTGGCCGCTGCGCCCCCGACTTTCCCTCCTCCTTTTCGCCGGCCTGCTCGTCTCACTCGTCGTGCTCGTGCTCCGCGACCGCGGCGAGTCCACCGTCGCCTCGGCCATCGCCGGCGCGCTCGCCCTGCCCGAGCGCCCCATTGCGCCGACGGCGACCCTCCGTGTCATCGCGTACCAATCCGACGAGGGCTGGAAGATCGCCGATCTCGACGCCGAGCCCGAGCACCTCGCCGCCGCCCGTGCCGACATCGCCGAGCACGCCTATCCCTGCGTCGAATACACCGTCACGCTCCGTGCGCACAGGGAGGGATTCTGGGCGCCCGTGCGCCAGAAGACCGAGTACGCGGTCACGCGCGCTCCGTGCAACGCCGACAACCCGCCACCGCCGCTCGACCATGCCCTCGCCGCCGACTCGCTCGTCGCGCTCGCCGATCACCTTGCCGACCGCACCGATTGGGCGCCGATCGCCCCTTCCGTCCGCATGATCGACAGCGCCACCGACCGCGCCGCGGGCGACGCCACCCGGTGGCTCAAGAAGGGCCTGGCGCACAACGCCGTCGCCACTCTTCTCGCCGCCCTCCTCGCCTTCTCCCTCACCCCCCGCCGCGGGTTCATCCACGAGGCGTACGACGACGCCGTCCTCATCACGCACAAGCTCGGCGTCGCCGCCGCCCTCGGCTTCCTCTGGACCGCCGCCCCCGCCGTCCTCGGCATCGCCCTCCTCTACTTCCTCGGCGACATCGCCGCCTTCCTCCGCACCGACCTCACCTTCGGCTGGTTCGGATACGTTGCCGTCTTCATCGTCTCCGCCGGCATCGGCTTCCTCCCCACCTACGGGCAGTCGTTCCTCGGCGGATGGGTCTTCGGGTTCCGCGCCGGCTTCCCGGGCGCCATGCTCGGGTTCGTCGGCGGCTCCATCATCGGCTACCACATCGCCCAGCGCGTCAGCAAGGACCGCGTCATGGCCCTCCTCGAATCCGACCCCAAGGCCCGCCGTGTCCGCAACGCCCTCGTCGGCCGCGGCTTCTGGAAAACCCTCGCCATCGTCACCCTCATCCGCATCCCCCCCAACTCCCCCTTCGCCCTCACCAACCTCGTCCTCGCCTCCGCCGGCGTCAACCTCCTGCCCTTCATCATCGGCACCGCCGTCGGCATGGCCCCGCGCACCGCCATCGCCGTCTGGGTCGCCGCCAAGGGCAGCGCCACCGGCGCCCGCGACATCCAGCAGTTCATCGAGAGCCAGCCCTGGTGGGTCATCCCCGCCGGTTTCGCCGTCCTTTTCATCGTCCTCGCCATCATCGGCGCCATCGCCAACCGCGCCCTCCACGAAGTCACGCGCGAGCCAACCCCTGACCTCGACCCCGCCGCCCGCCCATGATTGAGTCGTTTGCCTCCGCGGGGTTTGTGGGCAAAGGCATTCATTTGCCCAATGGGGGGGGGGGGGGGGGGTACACTCCAGACATGCGGCACGCGCCGAATGCGCCGGAGTTTCCCATTGTGCTTTGGGTCGCGCTGCTCCTCGGCACGCTGAGCGCGGTGCCTGTGACAGACGCATCCGAAGACGCCAGGGTTCAAGAGTGGTTCGATCAAGAATGGGCGGCGGTGGCAAGGCCGCTCAACCTTGACGAACACCGCATCGAGTGGCAAACTGAGGGGCCCGTGGCCCTGCCGTCCGCGCTGTCGAATGGCGAAAGGGATGAACTCAAGAACCGACCCGACCATCCCGACCGCGCGGCGCTCGCGATGGGCACCTCGGGTTACCTCAACGTATTGTGGATGCGCGGCACTCGGCACTGGCGCTTCAACCGGTCCTTCGAATCGGTCTGGACCGACCAAGCTGTTACACCGCGTTCCCCGGGTTGGCTTCTCGCGCCCGGCACGCTCACCCTACGAGGGGATCGAGAAGATTCCCCTGCCGCGGAGTGGCTGGCGGAAGAACGAACGTTTCTGCCCGAACTCAGCTTCCTCCTCGACGGGGGACTGCGTGCTCACCGCGCCGCCGGCATGATCGCTGAGCCGGTTCGCCTCTTGGCCCAGTCTTGGACGGTCGACGTCGTGCTGCCGGGCATCCAGGCCGGCACGCCCGCCTACCGCGCGCGCTTCAGCGGTCGATGGGACGAATCGGCTCGACGCGGCTTCATCGACTCATTTGTCATCGTGGAATCGCTCCTCAAGCCGAGCAGCGTGGGCGAAACCGTGCAGATCGAAGGCTGGAGTCCACGGGGTGGGTCTGGACGCTGGGTCGCTTCAAAGGCGACCTCTAGCACTGCAGGCGGCCAGATTCATCGAATCATCTCCCTTCGAGCGTTCGTGCGGGAGGATCAGTTCACGCTTGCCGAGTTGACGGACCCGCCCTCCGAAGGACACCCCGATCCGATTCGCGGCGACGCAGGCATCAAGAACATCGTCGATGCTCGTTCAGGAGTCATTCGAAAACACACCCAGGACGGATCGTTCGTGGAAGTCCCCATCCCCGGCGACGAGCCGCGTCACTCCAGCCGCACGTCGCGCATGTACCTCGGCTGGCTCGGCGCCGGGACGCTCATTGCCGCCATCATCGGCGCGGCGCTCTTCCGTCGCATCGCTTCGAAGTAGCTTCGTCGGCCTCGAACTCATTCCACTCGGAGACAGCTCGTGAACAAGCTCAGACTGTTGGCCTTGGCGGCAATCATTCTCGTTCCGTTCACGCCGGCGCTGGCGTGCTGGGTCTTTGGCGACAACCAGCTCTGTTGTCCATCGCCTCCACCTCGCGACTGTACAACGCCACCCGGCGTGCAACCTCCTCAGGCTTGGGCCTGCCCAGACACGAGCAACGGTCCAATTGCGGTCTCTACGGCACGCAACGCGAAAGCAGGAGAAGTTGGGCACACGAGCGTCGAGTCGTACACTGAGGGAACCTGTCTCCGCACTCAGCGAGCGTGCGGTTCGATTCCCGGAACCTGCGAGGTTGTCGGCACCACCGCAACCGGATGTTCCTCCACTCGGCCAGCTCCATTCTCTCCCACATGCTTCGTTCCCAACGATGATGGTCCGCCCGATGACCAGTGAACGCTCATCCGGGTCGCGAGTCAACCACTCTTGTGCATCCGACCGCGCCGGCGCGAGTCGGCTCCGATCTCTCTTGGCACGGGCGGTGCCGAGCATGGGGTTCCTTGTCATTGGGGGGATGGGCATGCTCAAGGCAGCCAACATTCCCGCGTTCGAGGACACGTTGCGCGGATGGTCGATCATTCCAGAGTCGCTTCGGACGCCGGTCGCATTCCTCATACCGGCGGCGGAGATCGCCGTGTGTGCCTGTTGGATCGCTAACTTGGCCTCCGCCTGGTTGCCCTTCGCCACGCTCCTGCTGCTGAGCACGCTTACGGGAACCGCTCTCTGGCAGTCCGCGCTCACCGGCCTGCCCGCGTGCGGATGCTTCGGCATCCTTGAACAGTACCGATCGTTCCAAAGCGAACTCATTTCCCTCTTGGTTCGAAACTCGATCATTGCCTCGCTTGTCGCCACCGCGCTGCTGCTCCGCCCGCGGCCGCTCCCGTCCGCGCTCAATTCCGCCCCAAACGTGCCATCGCCAACCCGCCGCGCTTTCACGCTCGTGGAACTCCTTGTCAGTATTTCCATCATCGCGGTGCTTGTCGGAATCTCGCTTTGGGCCGTTCGCGGTACGAGTCGCGCCCGGGAAAGCGCAGAGACCCTCGCACGTCTCCGCCAGCACGCCACCATCTTCAACCAATACGCCGGTGACTCCAGAGACAGCAACCCGTACTTCGCCGATCCGGCAACCGGCGTCCTGAATCTCCCGCGACGCTTCACGTTTCCCGCGCAACCCTACTTCGCTTCGTACGCCTATTGGAACTACGCCCTGGCTGATGCGTATTACGCCGGCCGCGAGTTCGATCCATCGTTTTACCCGTCGCGCTACCCAGAGGCAACCGGCCCGATCTTCGGCCCCGTCGGCCCAACTCCGTTTCACTACCCATGCACGTTCGTCGCCCACCGGTCCTATTGGAACCCCACCACTCGGCTCGCAGATTCTTCTCAGCTCGGACCAACTCTCCTCTCGAGCGTTGCCTTTCCCACTCGAAAGCTCCTGCTCATTTCGTCCTACCCCGTCGAACTTGAGTTTGACGGTCTCGCCCGCAGCGAACCCCGCTTTCGAACCGAGGCCGCGACCAGCGACGGCGCGGCACTCGTGCTTCGACTCGCAGACATCGCTGACGGATACCCCTCCGGCGACGGGCTCGTTCCAGGAATCCTGCATGGCGTAGGCGGGCCGTTCGGCCTGCACACTCTCAACGGGGTCGCCGGCACTGACCTCCCCTGACGTCGCCTTCGTCGTCCGTTCAGCGATTTGACGGGTTCCCCCTCCTTCTGAATCTCCATAGATCGCCGGCGAGCGCCCGGCAGCACGGCCCCATCCCACCCTTTAGGTTGGTGCGCACGCTCCGTTGCTCCACATCCGCCCGCGGCACACGCCCTCACGCTATCATCCGCTCGACCGTCCGACACGCACCTCACCTCACGGCCACCCCGGACCGGGCCACCGCCCCGTCAACGGAGATTCCCAGTCATGCTCCCCAAGCCGCCCCCGCGCGAAACTTCACTGGGTTTCCTCTACATCCCGCCGTACCGCATCGCCGGAACCTCCATCGCCGGCGAGGCCACCGCCATCCACATCCCCGAGCTCGACCTCGGCCTCGACATGGGCGTCTGCCCGCGCGCCATGCTCTCCTCCAAGTTCGTCGCCATCAGCCACGGGCACATGGACCACATCGGCGGCCTCGCCTACTACTGCTCCCAGCGCCACTTCCAGGGCATGGGCACCGGCAACATCGTCTGCAACAAGGCCATCGCCCCCGCCATCCAGCGCATGATGGAGGGCTACGTCGACCTCGAGCGCCAGCAGACCCCCTTCAACCTCATCCCCCTCGAGCCCGAGGGCATGGTCGAGATCAAGAACAACATCTTCCTCCGCGCCTTCCCCGTCGAACACACCATCCCCACCTTCGGCTACGTCGTCATCGAAAAACGCTCCAAGCTCCGCCCCGACCTCATCGGCCTCCCCCAGGAAAAGCTCATGGAGCTCAAGGACAAGGGTGAGCAGATCACCCGTGTCCTCGAAATCCCCCTCATCGCCTACCTCATGGACACCGGCCCGGGCCCGCACCTGGTCCGCGAGGATGTCCGCAAGGCCCAGATCATCATCGCCGAGTGCACGTTCTTCGAGGGCGACCACAAGGACCGCGCCAAGGTCGGCATGCACCTGCACATCGACGACATCGCCGAGTGGCTCCGCGTCTGCGAGTGCCAGTCGATGATCCTCACGCACCTCTCCCGCCGCACGAACATCACCTTCGCGCGCCAGGAGCTCGCCAAGAAGATCGGCCGCGACAAGCTCGCCAAGATCGAGCTCCTCATGGACGGACGCTTCAACCGCGACCGCTACGAGCGCCAGCAGCGCGACGCCGGCGAGCACCCCGACCAGACCGGCATCCGCCCCGGGCGCGGACCCGGCGGCCCGCGCGGCCCCCGCGCCGGCGGCCGCCCCATGGGCCGCGCTCGACCCTGATCATCGCGCTCGCCGCCCCGCTCCGTACCATCCCGCGATGCGCCTGGCCCTCGCTCAGATCAACCCCACCGTCGGCGACCTCGCCGGCAACGCCGCGCTGATCACCCGCTTCGCGCGCGACGCCGCCGATGCCGGCGCCGATCTCGCCGTCTTTCCCGAGCTCGCCCTCGCCGGTTACCCGCCCAGGGACCTCCTCCTTCAGCGCGCGTTCGTCCGCGCCGCCCTGCGTCACGCGCACGAACTCGCCGCCGCCGTTCCCCGCTCGCTCACCCTGGTCGTCGGCGTTCCGCTCCCGCTCGACCGATCCGACGCCGCCCACATCACCAACTCGCTCCTGGCTTTCCGCGCCGGCGAACTGCTCGCCCGCTACGACAAGCGCCTCCTCCCCACCTACGACGTCTTCGACGAAGACCGCTACTTCACCGCCGGTGCCTCGCCCGTCATCCTCGACATCGCCGGCGTGCGCGTCGGCCTCTCCATCTGCGAAGACCTCTGGCGCGGGCACGACGTCGGCTTCGCCGATCGCTACCTCGCCTGCCCCGACCCCGTCGAAGAACTCGTCCGCCCGCCCGACGGCCGCCCGGGCGCGCAGCTCATCGTCAACCCCTCCGCCAGCCCCTTCGTGCTCGGCAAGGGCAAGCGCCACCGCGACCTCCTCCGTGCTCACGCACAGCGCCAGCGCGTCCACGTCGCCGCCGTCAACCAGGTCGGCGGCAACGACGAGCTCATCTTCGACGGGCACGCCTGCGCCTACGACCCCGCGGGCACGCTCCTCGCCGCCGGCCCCGGCTTCACCGAAGCCCTGACGCTTGTCGACATCCCCGCTCCCGCGCCGCGTGCCGACGTTCCCGCCATCGCCGACCCGCTGCTCGTCGACGACGAACGCCACCTCTACGACGCGCTCGTCCTCGGCATCCGCGATTACTGCCGCAAGACCGGCTTCAAGTCCGCGGTGCTCGGTCTCTCCGGCGGGATCGACTCCGCCGTCACCGCCGTGCTCGCCGCCGCCGCGCTCGGGCCCGCGAACGTGCTCGGCATCGCCATGCCCAGCCGCTATTCCTCCGAAGGCAGCAGGGACGACGCCGGTCTTCTCGCGCACGCACTCGGCATGCCCTTCCAGACCATCCCCATCGAAGGCCCCTTCGCCGCGTACGAATCCACCCTCCGCCCCCTCTTCGCCGGGCGCGCCCCTGATGTCGCCGAGGAAAATCTCCAGTCGCGCATCCGCGGCACCATCCTCATGGCCGCCAGCAACAAGCTCGGTCATCTGCTCCTCACCACCGGGAACAAGTCCGAACTCGCCGTCGGCTATTGCACGCTCTACGGCGACATGAACGGCGGCCTCGCCGTCCTCTCCGACATCACCAAGATCCTCGTCTACCGCCTCGCCCGCTGGATGAACGCGCACTGGCGCGCCCTGGGCATCCCCGGCCTCGCCGGCCCGCCCATCCCCGACGCCTCCATTTCCAAGCCGCCTTCCGCCGAGCTGCGCCCCAACCAGACCGACCAGGACTCGCTCCCGCCGTACGAAGTCCTCGACGAGATCATCGAGCGCTACGTCGAGCGGCGCGAGCCCACGGGCCACATCCTCGCCGAGACGCGCTTCGATGAAGCCGTCGTCCGCCGAACCATCCGCATGATCGACCTCGCCGAGTACAAGCGCAAGCAGGCCCCGATCGGCCTCAAGGTCACAGGCGTCGCCTTCGGCTCCGGACGGCGCATGCCCATCGCCCAGGGCTGGCGCCCCGACCGAATCTGACTCGATGCCTCGATGCCGCGCGCCTCGATGCCTTTGGCGCCGTCACCTCACGCCACCCCCGCCCGCAGCACCCGCTCAAACTCCGCCGCCGCCGCGCTGGGCATCCGGTCGCGGCGCCGGACAATCGCCAGGGTCCGCGTGATCGCACCATCGCGGCAGGCCAGACCCTCGCCCCGCCCAGCCCGCGCGCCGCGCCCCGCCGTGGCGCCCTCGCGCAGGGCGAACCGCGACACAAACCCCACGCCGATCCCCGCGGCCACCATCTGCTGAATGCTCTCAATCGAGCGCAACTCCATCGCGACGCGGAGCGTGACGCCCGCACGCGCCGCCGCTTCGTCGATGAGCGCCCGCACCGCCGTGCCGCCCTCGAACGCCACGATCGCCTCGCCTTCCAGCTCGCGCCAGCGAAAATGCCGATTCGCGTCCGTCCCCAGCCGATGCTTCGGCGGCACGATCAGCCGAAGCTCATCCTTCACCAGCGGCACCGTCATCATCTCCGCCTCGTGATCCGCCGAGAGCGGGAGCGTCACGATCCCCAGGTCAAGTTCGCCCGACGCCACCGCCCCCGCCACCGCGCTCGAGCCCGCCTCGCGCACATAGAACCGCAGCGCCGGATGTGCCGCGCGAAACACCGAGATCACCCGCGGCAGCACGTACGTCACCGCCGTCGCGCCCCCGCCCACCCGGATCGATCCGCGCTCCAGCCCCACCAGCTCGCGCACCGCCCGCAGCCCGGCCTCCGCCCCGCGGATCGCCTCACCCGCGTGCACCAGGAACACCCGCCCCGCCTCCGTGAGCGCCACCCCGCGGCCCGTGCGATGAAACAGATCCGCTCCCGCCTCGGCCTCAAGCTTGCGCAGCATCGCCGACAGCGCCGGCTGCGACACGCCCAGTTCCCGTGCCGCGCGCGTCATGTGCCCGCATCGCGCAATCACCTGAAAATACCGCAGCGGCGTGAGTTCCACGCGCAAGCGTATTGACCCCGGCGCTCGCGCATCGTCGCCGCGCTCAACGCGCCGGCCTCGGCCCACCCCCGCCGCCGCCACCATGGCCCGGGCCGCGCCGCCCACCGCGATCACCCCCACCCCCACCCCCACCCCCACCCCCACCGCCACCGCCGCCGCCCCCACCTCCGCCGCCATTCCCAGCGGGCCGGTCACCCGCCGGCTTCACTCCGGGCGCAGGCGGAACGGTCGATTCGCCCTCGGGCGCGCCGGCACCGGGGTCCTTCGACACGATCTGCCCCTCCGGCGTGCGCTCCAGCCCCACCGCCGCCAGTTCCGAACTCGCCCACGGCTGCGCGAGCACTTCGCGCGCTTCGGGCTTGCGCACCAGCACGCGCTCGCCCGCCTCCAGGCCCGACTTGATCTCCGCGAACCGATCCGACCTTCGCCCCACCTTCACCGGGCGCCGCACATACTTCGCCCCCGCCGGCACATGCACATACCGCACCAGCCCCTCGCTGAACACCGCCTGCACCGGCACCGCCAGCGCGCTCTCCACGCGCTCGATCTGGATCTCCGCCTCGCACCGCATCGACGGGCGGATCGACAGCCCGGGCTCCATCACCAGCTTCACCTTCACCGTGTACTCGCGCAGGTTCGGATCGCGCCAGCCCCCCTGCTCCGCCAGCACCCCGACCGACTCGACCTCGCCGCGAAGCGTCCGCCCCGGCACCGCGTCGATCTTCACTGTCGCCTGCTGCCCCTTGCGGATCCGGCCCGCGAGCGATTCCGACACCCGCACCGTCGCCACCATCTCCGACGTGTCGGGCAAGAGGATCAGCGCCTGGTTCTGGTACACCTGCTGCCCGATCTGCAGCCCGCCCTCGCTCTGGCCCCAGCGATTCCGCTGCATGCTCGTCGCATAGACCACCAGCCCATCGGTCGGCGCACGCAGCGTCGCGTTCTCCACCTGGTCCTTCAGCTTCGCCAGCCGCTGCTCGCGCAGCTCCGCCTGCCGGCGCCGGTTGATCCGCTCCGCCTCCTTCGTCGCCAGCTCGCTCTCGGCCTTGCGCCCGGCCCGGTCCAGCTCCGCGATCCCTTCCTCGACCGCCGATTCCTTGGTCCGCCGCTCCTTCGGATACTCGAACTCCTCGAACACCCGCTGGTTGAGCGTCGCGGTCTTCACCGCGGCATCCGCTTCGAGAAACGCCAGCTCGTCGCGCTTGAGCTCGTCCTTCGACAGGAACCCGCGCGATTCGAGGTTCTTGCTGCGCTCGAACTTGTCGCGCAGGCGGTCGTACTCCCGCCGCGCCTTGTCGAGCGCCAGCGCCAGGTCCTGCCGCGTCGACGCGACGACGCCCTCGAGCCATTGCTTCAGGTCGAGGTCCGCAAGGTCCTTCGCGAGCTTCGCCTTGCGGATGTTCGACTCGTTCTCGCTCACCTGGATCGCATACGCCGCCTCCGCCGCCGCCAGGTCGGCCCGGGCCGTCGACACCTGCAACTGCTCCGAATCGACCTGCTCCTGCACCTCGTCGGCGTTGAGCTTGATGAGCACGTCGCCCTGCTTGACGCGCTCGCCCTCGTCGATGATGTCGACGATCGTCGTCTGCTTCTCCAGCTTGTTGCGGATCTCGATCTGCCGCGCGGCTTCGAGCTCGCCCGTCGCGGTCGTCGTCACGTCAAAGTTCATCACCTGCGCCGTCGCCACGTCGAGCGACGTCGCGCCCGCCACCGCCGCCCGCGGCGGCCGGTTCGCCACGCCCAGGAGCACCGCGATCCCGCCGATCACCACCGCCGCCCCGATCGCGTACTTCACAACGGGCGCGCGCCATAGACCGAGTTTTGGGGGGGTGCGAAGAGCCATGGTCCGTGCGTGATTCTACACGTACAGACCGGCTCCCACGCCCACGGTTGCACGATCCCACGCGATTCGGGCCGAGACCATCCGGTCTGGACCCGACCTGAACCCCAAGCCTCATCCGACGCGTTCAGGCGGCGCGTCCTGAGCTTCAGCGCCGACGTCACAGACCCCAAACGTCCGAGCGCCGAATCCCTTGAGGTTGGTGAGCACGCGAAGGGTCCCGCTCGGATGGATGCGCCGGGCAAACTGCGGATCGACTGTCGAGAATGTCAGTGTTTGCCCACCGAGAGCGGCACCGCACAACCGATGCGTCAGCGACACGCCCTCGCCGATCGCCGAGAAGGTTTGTTGCGGTGCACGGCCGATAAAGCCTACGAGCGCTTCCGTTTCACATGCGGCGCATCGAATGGCAATGTCGCCTTGCCAGATATCCCGCGCCCTCAAGCTGAACGCAGCGCACGCGAGTTGAATCTCCTGACAGCAACGCAGCGCCGCGGAGAGGGAGTCGCGAGATTCGTCGGGGAATCCGGCGATGGCCTGCACGCCATCACCCGTGAACT
Source organism: Phycisphaerales bacterium (assembly GCA_050182995.1). Lineage (GTDB taxonomy): Bacteria > Planctomycetota > Phycisphaerae > Phycisphaerales > UBA1924 > JAEUIX01. The sequence continues at coordinate 68,566 of JBFXBS010000003.1, forward strand.
TGTCGATGATCAGATCGTGCCGGTGGCATGCGCTCACGATCACGTCGAGCACGGAACCGATCGCACGGGCATAGGCATCCGGGGCAAGTGTCGCCGCCTTCAACGTTGAATCCTTGATATCTACAACAACGATGGTTACTCGACGCTTGAGCGGTTCACCATTGGACGACGCTTGCTGAAGCCAACGGGCAATTTTCGGCGAGAACTGCGCCGCCAGCTTTCTCTGCTGAGTTCGCAGCTGTTTGTTCAGCATCGTCTCCGCCCGCAGCTTTCCGAGCCGGGCCATTCGAACACCCAGGCCGTTCAGCGATGCGAGCGAGATGACGCCGCAGCACGTCGCAAGACCATGGATGGATGTGGGCGAAGCAACCGCAATTAGCTCTTTCAGGAACACGCAAATGGCAGGCAGTGATACGAGCGTGTACGCCACGAGCGCATGACGCAAGCGCATCGGCGTCAGCGCGCTGGATACAAACACTACCTCGACGAGGCCGACTACGTAATGGGTTCCCCACAGGTCGAAGATCGCCGGAATAATCTGCACGTACGCCGCAAAGGGCAGGAGACACGTCAAGGCAAACAGCGTCGAGCGCCGCAGCGGCACGCACCAACGAACGGCGATCGCGACCATGGCCGCGCTCGCTCGCCCCGCCAGAAAGAACGCAATGGAATCAATGTGCACGACGAGCACGTCCACGATCGTGAAGCCCATCCAGATCGGTATGATCCATCGCGGAAGCGACCACTGGATGAGCCGGCGCTCGCCGTTCGCAAGCCTGCGTTCTTCATGGGCTGTGGCGTAATCGCAGTTGAAAGCGTCCAGAAGAGTCGCGCAGACTCTTCCAACGCCCGTGCGAACCGACTCACCCATTGTGCTTCGCCCAATTGATCAGCCCATTCGTCGACGAGTCGTGCGACTTCACCTCTCCCGCCGCCAGCAGCTCCGGCAGGATCGCCTTCGCAAGCTGCTTCCCAAGCTCCACGCCCCACTGATCGAAGCTGTTGATGTTCCACACGATCCCCTGCGTGAAGATCTTGTGCTCGTACATCGCAATCAGGCTCCCCAGCGTCCGCGGCGTCAGCTTCTTGAACATGATCGAGTTCGTCGGCCGGTTCCCCTCAAACACCTTGTGCGGCACCAGCTTCTCCAGCGCCTCGCCCTTCATGCCGCCCTTCTCAAGCTCCGCCCGCACCTGCGCCGCCGTCTTGCCGAACGCCAGCGCTTCGGTCTGCGCGAAGAAGTTGCTCAGCAGAATCTTGTGATGATCACTCGCGCCGCTCCCGAGCGCGTTGTGCGTCTGCGCGGGCATGAGAAAGTCGCACGGGATCAGTTTCGTCCCCTGGTGAATGAGCTGGTAGAACGCGTGCTGACCGTTCGTTCCCGGCTCGCCCCAGATGATCGGCCCGGTCGAGTAGTCCACCCGTTTCCCGTCGCGGCGGATGAACTTCCCATTGCTCTCCATGTCCCCCTGCTGGAAGTACGCCGCGAACCGATGCATGTACTGGTCATACGGCAGGATCGCCTGCGTCTGCGCCGAGTCCGCCCCGAAGAAGTTGTTGTACCAGATCCCGAGCAACCCCAGGATCAGCGGCAGGTTCTTCTCGGGCGGCGCGCTGAGGAAGTGCTGATCCATCGCGTGCCCGCCGGCCAGCAGGTCCTTGAAGTTCGCCGGGCCGATCGAGAGCACGATCGGCAGGCCGATCGCCGACCACAGCGAGTAGCGCCCGCCCACCCAGTCCCAGAACTCGAACATGTTCCGGGTGTCGATCCCGAACGACGACACTTCCTTCCCGTTGGTCGAGAGCGCGACAAAGTGCTTGGCGACGTGCGCCTTGTCCTTGGCGGTGTTCAGGAACCACGTGCGCGCGCTCGTCGCGTTGGTGATCGTCTCCTGCGTCGTAAACGTCTTGCTCGCGACGATGAACAGGGCCGTCTCCGGGTTCAGCACGCGCAGCGTCTCGGCCAGGTGCGTCCCGTCGATGTTGCTGACAAAGTGCATGCGCAGGTCGCGCTTCGAGAACGGCTTGAGCGCCTCGCACGCCATCACCGGCCCGAGGTCCGACCCGCCGATCCCGATGTTCACCACGTCGGTGATCCTCTTGCCCGTGTAGCCGGTCCATTTCCCCTCGCGCACCGAGTCGGCAAACGCGAACATCTGCTCGAGCACGCGGTTCACCTCCGGCATCACGTCCTTCCCGTCGACGACGATGGGCGTGTTGCTGCGATTGCGCAAGGCCACGTGCAGCACCGCGCGGTCCTCGGTGATGTTGATCTTCTCCCCGCTGAACGTCCGCCTGGCCCATCCGTTGACATCCGCCTGCCGGGCGAGGTCGAACAGGAGCTTCATCGTCTCGCCGGTGACGCGGTTCTTCGAGTAGTCGAGGAGGATGTCCTCGAACTGCACATGCATCGCGCTGAAGCGCCCCGAATCCTGCCCGAACAGATCCCGCATGTGCGTCGAGCCCACTTTCGCAAAGTGGGCTTCGAGGGCCTTCCAGGCGGATGACGAACTCAGCGGCGTGCTCGCGGCGGCGGTGGTCATGGGTTGAACTCCAGGTCGGGCGGGCAGTCTACCGCGCCGGCGGCGCGCGCACAATGCCGGTGCGGCCGCCGCATAAGTCCGTGCATTCTGCTTGGCAAGGCAACCGCCCGTCGAGCGCCATGCGTACTTTCGGGTAGACTGCTTTCGGCTTGTCCATGCGTCACCGACGTTCGAGTTCAGGAGCCCGCCCATGAAGTTCGTCGCCGCTCTCGCCGCCATCGTGATCGCGCTGGTGGCATTCTCGTACTTCAACCCTTCGAAGAAGCCCGCGCCCGCCGCGGCGCACGGCAGCCATCCCGCCCTCTTCGACACGCGCTCGTACGAGGACGCCAAGGCCGCCGCCGCGAGCGAGGGCAAGGTGTTCATCGTCAAGTTCACCGCCGAGTGGTGCCCGCCGTGCAAGGAGATGGACCGCACGACATTCGTCGACGCCGGCGTGGAGGGCTGGGTCGGCTCGCACGCGATCGCCGTCGCCGTCGATGTTGATCACCACGGCGCGCTCGCGAGCCAGTTCGGGATCAAGGGCATCCCCACCATGATCGCGTTCCGCGGCGACAAGGAGCTCGACCGAGCCGTCGGCTACCGCTCCGCGTCGGACCTCATGTCGTGGTTCGCGAAGATCGAAAAGCAGAAGTGACCCGCCGCTCGCGTTGGTCCGCGAGTCGGCCCGGCGGCGCGCGAAACCGAGGCACTCGCGTCACCTGTGCGCGCGCAAAACTGGAGATGCACCACGATGCCCCAGGATCGCTCCGCGCGACCCGGGCAGGCCCCGGGGACCACCCGGCCGACGGCCTCGCCACGAGGCGGTAATGGCCTCTGGTGCAATTGACCATCGGCGCGCGCGCACGGCGACACGCTTCGCTCCATCGCGCGACGCGCCGGACGCGTAACGTCGGCCCATGTCCGATCTGCGCGGCGTCATGCTGGTGGTCGTCTCGGCCCTGGGCTTCGGGTTCATGGCCCTCTTCAAGAGCTGGGCCGCGCCGGGCATCGGCCCCGACGGCGCGCCGACTCCGGGCGCGAGTACCGAGACGATCCTCGCGCTGCGGTTCACGATCGCGTCGGTCGTGCTCTTCGGGATCGCGCTCGTGCGCGGGCTGGCGCTGCCGCGCGGACGCACCCTCGGCACGCTCGTGTTCATGGGCGCGGTGCTCTACTTCGGCGAGGCGGCGTGCTACTTCTTCGCCATCGACGCGGGCGCGCCGTCGGGACTTGTCGCGCTCCTGCTCTATCTCTATCCCGGGATGGTTGCCTGCCTCGCCTGGGTGCTCTTTCGCGAGCGCCTGCGCGCCATGACCATCGCCGCGATCGCCCTGGGGCTGGTCGGGTCGGCGCTCACCGTCGGCCTGTTCGCCGGCGACGCCGACGGTCCGCTCGCCGGCACGCCGATGATCGGCATCGCCCTGGGCGTGAGCACGGCGGTGGTCTACGCGGTGTACATTCTCGTCGGCTCGCGCCTTCCGGCGGGAGCGTCCAAGATCTCGGCATCCGCGGTGGTCACGGGCTCGGCGGCGGTCAGCTTCTGGGTGGTCGCGCTCTGGCGCAGCGGCGGCGAGATCGCCTGGCCGCCGGACGCGGTCGGATGGCTCGGCATCACGCTGCTGGCGCTGGTTTCGACGGTGGTCTCGATCACGGCGCTGCTCGCCGGGCTGGCGCGGATCGGCGCGGTGCGCGCCTCGGCGCTCTCGATCATCGAGCCGGCGACGACGGTCGTGGTCGGATGGCTGCTGCTGGGCGAGGCGCTCACGCCGGGGCGATTGGTCGGCGCGCTGCTGATCCTGGTGGCGGCGGTGATGGCGGCGCGCCCGGCCCGATGAACAGACCACGCGCCCGAGCCGCGCACCGTGCACGGTTCGAGCGCGCGATCAAGGGTGGCAGTGCATGAACCAGATCAGGCGCCTTCGCACCCGGCGAAGAAGGCGTTGATGAAGTCGCCGAGATCGTCGGGGTCGGCGTGGCCGTCCTTGTTGAAGTCGGCGAGGAACGTGGGCGGGCCGAAGTAGGTGTTGATGAAGTCGCCGAGGTCGTCGGGGTCGAGGGTGCCGTCGAGGTTGAAGTCGGCGGTGCAGGCCGGCGGGCAACCCTGGCTGGGGCAGAAGAAGGTGACTTGCGCGATGTTGGACCGGGCGATGCCGCCGGCGGCGGCGGGGTCGAGGATGCGGAACTGGAAGAACCAGGTCTGCCCGGCGAGGTCGGCGCCGGCGGGGATGGCCCAGTGGAAGGTGCCGAAGCCGCCCGCGGTTCCGCTGCCGGAGAGCGCCGGGAGGTCGAAGACGCGGCCGTCGTTGAGCGCGCCGCCCTGCGGCGGGATGCGGCTCATGATGACATCGGCGCTGGCGCCGGCACGGGCGTTCATGACGCCGAGGCGGAAGTCGGCGTTGCCGAGCATGGGCGGGTCGCCGATGATGACCTGCGGCGTGATGCCGCCGGCGCCGGGGTTGCCGCCGGGGAGCGCGACGGGCCGATCAGCGGCGCGCTCGGAGAAGAGCGTGGGGCGATCGAAGGGGAACATGCCGGCAGCGGCGCACGGGTCGGTCAGGGCGTTGGCGATGAAGTCCTGAAGCGCGGGCGCGGCCTGCGGCGGGACGGCGATCTGCGACATGATCGGGTCCTGGTTCGCCGGGAACTGCGGGGCCGCCCCGGGCGCACGCGCGTAGAACTGGATCACCTGCGTGAGCGTGGTGAACTGCCCGTTGTGCATGAACATGTTGCGCAGCCCGACGTTGCGGAGCGAGGGGACCTTGAACTTGCCCGCGTCGGCGGGGTTGCCGGTGATGGCCTGCTGGCCCGAGTCCTCGGCGATGGGGCGCAGGCCGATGTTGCGGAAGCCGTTGCCGGTGAACTGGTTTCCGCCGTGGCAGAGATTGCAGCGCGCCGGGCCGTTGAAGGTGTTCATGCCGGCGATCTGCCCGGGGGTGAGGGCGTTCTGCTCACCGGCCTGGAAGCGATCCCACGGCGTCTGGTCGGGGATGAGCGTGCGCTGGTAGGTCGCCAGCGCCTGCGCGACGCGCGTCGCCGTGATCTGCGGCGTGCCGAACGCGGCCTGGAAGAGCGCGGCGTACGTGGTCTGCGGCGTCAACACGTTCTGCACATCCGGTGGAACGTTGGTGGCGAGGGCGAACGGGCGGACGCGTCCGAGCTTGGCGATGGCGTCGGACCATGTGCGGCCTTCGTGCGCCATTTCGACATCGCTGGTGACCGGGCCGAGTGCCTGAATCTCGAGGCTCGCGCCGAGCTGGTTCACCACCTGGCCCGTGAGGGGATCGATGAACGCGCCGCGCGCGCGGCCGTCCCAGAAGTTCACCGGCGCGTACCCGGCCATCATGAAGGTCATCGAGTTGCGCGGCGTGGCCTGGATGCCGAAGTTGAAGTCAGCGTCGGGGATGAAGTTGCGGTTGGCGTCGGCGCGGATGACCCCGGGTGAGCCGAAGGCGTCGTCGGGGGTGTTGAAGAGGTTGTCGAGGCCGGGGACGCGCTGGCGGCGGGTGTCGCTGCCGCCGCGGGAGGGAATGTGGCAGGTGCCGCAGGAGATGGTGTTGGAGGAGGAGAGTTGTTCGTCCCAGAAGAGGATCTTGCCGAGGACGCGCTTGGGCTCGGTGACCTGGTTGTTGGGCGGGTTGGGCATGGGCGGCAGGTCGGCGAGGGCCGGCGCCGCGAGAGCGGTATGGAGAAGGGCGAAGGCTGCTGATGCACGCATCGAGATGACTCCGAAGGACGCCCGCGAGGAGGGCGGTCTACAGGGTGGTTGTCGCGAGGGTGGGCCGGGGGGACGGCGAGCGGTCGATAACCCGGAGATTGCCTCAGCCCGCTTCGCCCCCGCGGCGCAGGCGGCAGGGACCCCGCAACCGGGAACGGCGGGACGTTTGGCACGGTGCGGCGCCGGACCGATGTGGTCTGCATGCAGGGGCCGGCGAACATGGCGGCGGATGCGGCATCCGGGCTCGACGCGTCGTCGCCGCGGTCGCGGCTCATGGCGCTGATCTTTACGGACATGGTGGGGTCGGTGGACCTGAAGAAGAAGCTGGGGGACTGCGAGTTTGCGCGGATGCTGAGCCGGCATGACGAGCTGTTTCGCGCGACGATCGGCGTTGAGGCGGACTATGTGAAGGACACGGGCGACGGGTTCCTGGTGACGTGCGCGTCGGCGAACCGGGCGGTGTCGGCGGCGCTGTCGTTTCAGCATGCGCTGGCGAGCGAGCGCTGGACGCAGCCGCTGCGCGTGCGGGTCGGCATTCACCTGGGCGAAGTGCAGCAGCTCGCGGCGGAAGCGTCGGGGCAGGCGAAGCTCTCGGGGCTGGCGGTGGACGTGGCGGGGCGGATCATGTCGCTGGCCGAGGGCGGGCAGATCCTGCTGACCAAGTCGGCGTTTGAGAGTGCGCGGCAGTATGTGCGGGCACATCCGCCGGTGATGGCGGGGAGCTTCGGCGGGAAGCGCGAAGCACCGGACCTGCGATGGAAGGCGCACGGGCTGTACAACTTTCGCGGGCTGGACGAGCCGGTGGAGGTGTACGAGGTGGGCGCGGTGGGGATCGCGCCGCTCAAGCAGCCGCCGGACAGCGAGAAGGTGAAGCGCGCGTGCGCGATGATCGGCACGGCGACATCGGCGGCGCGCGGGGTGGGCGTGCGGCGCTTGGCGGGCGCGATGCTGGTGGTCGCGCTTGTCGGCGGAGCGATCGGCGCGTACAGGCACTTCGGCGGCGCGGGGCCCGAACGCGCGCTGGCGAAGGGCGAAAGCGAAGCGAATCGCGCGGGGAGCGCGCCGGGCGACGCGGCGACGGGCGATGAGCCGGTGCTGGAGATCGAGCCCGCGGGGACGCGGCCGCCGCCGGCGTGGATGCGCGGCGAGCGGGCGGGCGCGGGCGCCGGTGGCAGGCGACCGATGCTCGGCCCGGGCGGGCGCGAGGGGCCGCCGCCGGAGGGCGCGTTTGCGTTGCCGCGGATTGATCCGATTACGGGCGTGGCGCAGGTGCGGATGACGCCGGCGAAAGCGGCGGGGAAGGGGGCGCGGTTTTCGGGGCCGGTGCTGAACCGCGAGGAGTATGCGCGGCTGCGACAGCGGATTCAGCCGCCGGCGGGCGTGCCGGCGCCGACGTATGACCTGAGCGTGGACCCGAAGGCGGTGATGGAACTGGTGCGCGAGGCGATCGAGGTGGCGGGGATCCGCGGATTCAACGTGCGCGTGCGCCTGAATGACGCGGGCGGCGCGGAAGGCGTGGTGGTGATTCCGCCGGGCGAGGGGCCGGGGCGGATGGCGATCGAGCGCGTGCGGCGGATCGCCGAGGCGTTTGTCCTGGAGGATGGGCTGGTGGAGCTTGGGCCGCCCGAAGGGCCGCCGGGACCGCCCGGCCGCAGAGAATCCTCCGCCCCGCGACCGGCCCGATGAGAGGCCGATCGGGGACGGAGGAGCGCGGCGGATCAGCGGGCAGTCGCACAACCGCCCGAAGATCCCGAGCAGGCGCTCCCATGTGCACGTGAGGAGGGAGAGCGCCCGATCGCGGGTTGGCGGCTGCAACCAACCCGAAAGGACTTCACGGAACGGCAGAGGAGAAACCCTGCGGCGCACCGCTCAGCCCCGGCGCAGTCTATCCGACGCGATGTCAAGATGGGGTGCGAGAATGTCCCGGAAGTCGCGGAAAGCGACAAAGGACCTGCAATCGTGCAGCCCGATGCGCACATTGTGCGGATATCGGTTAGATTGAGAGGGTCGGCGCCCACGCCGGTGCGAGTTCTTCGTGCTGTGTTCCCCCAAATGAGGATCTGCAAAATGAAGTCACGCGACGCTGCTCGGTGGAGCGCCTTGGTCATGGTTTCGATGCTGGGCGGGCTGGCGGGGGCGGCGGAGCCGCTGCGCGTGGTGTTGAACGGGGAGACGAGCGCGAGCGAGCGGTTTCGGTTTTTCGCGCGGGACGACGCGGGAAAACTGGTGGTGCGGCCGACGATCGGTGCGGCGCAGCCGCCGAGAGGGTTTGAGGATCCGCGGCTGACGGCGGCGCGGCACGTGGTCGCGACGCATGCGCTGAGCATGGTGCCGATGGCGCGGCGGCTGGAGCTGGCGCGGACGTATCTGACGGACGCGAACAGCGCGGGCGCGGAGCACGAGTCCGGGCCGTGGGACCTGTATGCGCCCGTGAGCGAGCAGGAGTACACGGTCAAGCTGCAGCGGATCGTTTCGCGGGAGACGTTCTTCGGGTTCCGGCCCGTGCATCAGCGGATGCTCGTGAGCGCGTTCGACGCGGGGATGCGCGGCGAACCGGTGGCGTTCTGCTTTGCGCCGGGGACCGATCCGGCGCTGGTCGCGGCGTTCAACGCGGCGACGTTTCCGGAGACGCCGGCGTTTCAGCAGACCGGGCGCTGGAACAACACGGCGACCAACGGCGGGGGCGTGGGGACGCAGGGGCTCCCGATCACGCTCACGTACTCGTTCGTGCCGGACGGGACGACGATTCCGCCCGGGAGCAGCTTCAGCGGCGGGACGAGCACGCTCCGCGCGTTCCTGACGGGCATCTACGGGAGCGAGGCGGTGTGGATGCAGATCTACCACGACATGTTCGCGTCGTGGGGCGACCTGTGCGGGATCACGTACGTCTTCGAGCCCAATGACGACGGCGTGTCGACGAGCAGCAACCCGGGCGTGCTGGGCGTGCGCGGAGACCTGCGCATGGCCGGGTACTCGCTCGACGGGAACTCCGGCGTGCTGGCGTACAACAACTTTCCGCAGAACGGGGACATGGTGGTGGACGCGGGCGATTCGTTCTACAACACCACGTCGAACAACTCGCGCCGCCTGCGCAACGTGCTCTTCCACGAGCACGGGCACGGGATGGGCCAGCTCCACGTGTGCCCTTCGAACCAGACCAAGCTCATGGAGCCGTTCATCTCGACGGCGTACTTCGGCCCGCAGCTTGACGACATTCTCAACGCGCAGCGGCACTACGGGGATGACGATGAGCCGAATGACGCCGCGTTCACGAGCGTGGCGCTCCCGAGCCCCGGGCTGGCGACGCAGACGCGTCAGCGCCTGAGCATCGATGACAACGCGGACGTGGATTTCTACTCGATCAGCGTCCCGGGGCCGTCGCGGATCGCGGTGACGATCCGCCCGATCGGAAGCTCGTACGTGCAGGGGCCGCAGACGTCGGCGTGTGACACGACGGGCACGTCGCTGTATGACCCGCGCGTTGTGAATGACCTCACGCTGGCGATCATCGCGCCGAACCAGGCGACGACGCTGGCGACGGCGAACGTGAACCCCGCCGGCGGAATCGAGAGCCTCGAACTGCCGGTGGCGGCGGCGGGGACGTATTACCTGCGCGTGAGCGGGGGCAATGTCGATGACATTCAGAACTATGACTTGGACTACGCGCTGCTTCCGGGCGGGGTGATCGTGACGGTGCCGAATCCGCCGGGCGTGTTGACGCCGGGGGTGGCGACGACGTTTGACGTGGAGATTCAGACCTCGGGCGACACGCTCGTGGGGACGCCGCAGTTGTTCTCTCGCTCGGCGCCCGGGGCGTTTTCGTCGTCGAACCTGACGCTGGTGAGCGGGACGACGTGGAGCGCGACGCTGCCGGCGATGAACTGCGCGGCGGCGCCGGAGTTTTATGTGCAGGCGCAGGGCGCGGGCGTCGGCGCGGTGACCTCGCCGGTGGGCGCGCCGGCGTCGGTGTACACGGCGATCGTGGGCACGGTGATCACCTTCAGCGACGACGCTGAGACGGACCAGGGGTGGTCGCTGGGTGTGGTTGGGGACACGGCGACAAGCGGCATCTGGGAGCGCGGCGATCCGAACGGAACATCGGCCCAGCCCGAGGATGACTTCGACGACTCGGGCACGCAGTGCTTCTTTACGGGCCAGGCGGCGCCGGGCCAGGGCGCGGGGACCAACGACATCGACGGCGGGCGGACGACGCTCTTGTCGCCGGTGATCGATCTCACGGGCGCGACGGAAGGGACGCTCTCGTTTGCACGGTGGTACTCGAACGTCGGCGGGCAGGCGCCCGGGGCGGACACGTTCCGGGTTGATGTGTCGTCGAACGGCGGCTCAACGTGGGTGAACGCGCGAACGGCGGGTCCGACCACGGAGAACACGGGCGGGTGGATCTTCGACACGGTGAACCTGGTTGGGCTGGTGCCGCTGACAAGCCAGTTCAGGGTGCGGTTCATCGCGGAGGATGCCGGGCAGGGCTCGCTGGTGGAGGCGGCGGTGGACGCGGTGATGGTGGTGGCGCGGACGTGCACGGATGTGCCGCCGCCGAACTGCCCGGCGGACTTCAACGGCGACGGCAACGTCGACCCGGATGACCTGGGCGACTACATCAACTGCTTCTTCCAGATTCCGGCGTGCCCGCAGGCAGATTTCAACAACGACGGAAACGTTGACCCCGACGACCTGGGCGACTTCATTAACGTGTTCTTCGGGCCGGCGTGCTGAGCGTCCGCTGAACGTGCGGAGCGCGTGAGGATCTGCGCGGGCGGCATTCCCGCGGGGGGATCAGTACGCGCCTTCGGCCTTGCGCATGGCCTCGGGGAGCGCGACGGCGAGGGCGGCGAGGATCGGCGCAGCGGCGAGGAAGAGGGCGGCGAGGCCGCGCAGCCAGCGCGGGCGGCGGGCGATGAAAGGCAGAGAGGCGAGTGCCGCGGCGGCGGGGCTGGCCAGGACGCACGCGGCCATCCAGAGCGGAAGGTCTTCGTTCACGTGCACGCGCAGGAGGAGCATGGTGCCGAGAGTGAGCCAGAGAACGCCGAGCGCGGGGCCGGCAATGCTCACGCGACGTGAACGAAGGAACAGAGCGGCAAGGAGGATTGAGCCGAGCGCGCCGGCGAGCCACATGGCGGCCTTGCCGGGGGCGATGGAGACGCTGAAGAGGAGTGGTGAGGCGAGGGCGGCGGCAACGAGCGCGGGGGCAATGGACCACGGACCGGCGGCGCGGGCGGAGGTTTCGGCGAAGCGCCAGGCGGCGGTGATGCCGATCGCCCAGCCGGAGATGATGATCGCGCGCGCGAGACCCGCGGGCTCTTCGTAGCGCGCGAGGGCGAGGGCGAGAACTCCCGCGGCGGCGGCGGCGCGGATGAGCCAGGTGATCAGCGCGGGCGCGCGAGAGCACCAGAGGAGTTCGAGGAGCGCGAAGGCGCCGGCGAGGACGGCGACGTGCACGGGGAGCGCGCGAGGCTCGCCCCAGCGCAGAGCGGCGGCGAGGCCGAGATCAATGAAGGACGCGAAGAGGAGGCCCAGCGCGAGGGCGAGCGCGCCGGACCAGCGCGGGCCGCTGCCATTCTCCGAGGCCGGCGGGAGACCGCCCGCCGAGACGCGCGGCGCGAGGAAGCGCCAGCAGACCCAGGAGAGGGCGAGCGACCAGAGGACAGGCGCGATGAGCGGGCGCAGGATGATCGCGACGGCTTCGGGGTTCATGGCGGGGGGGCGGGGGGCGGGGGGCGGGGGGGGCGGGTGAGCGCGCGGGGAGACGCGCGCGCCGCGGGCCGCATCAGAGCGGGCCCGGGCGCACGCGCGGAGGTGGCGAGTCGAATCGAGTTACTTGCGGGCGCCTTCGAGGGCGATCATGAGGGTGACTTCGTCACTGAGGGGGCCGACGAGCGCGCTGACGCCCCACTCGGAGCGGTTGATGACGAGCCTGGTCTCGATGCCGGAGAGGGCTTCGCCGACGCGGCCTTTGCCCGAGCCGGTGTGCTCGATGACGGCGTTGAGCGGGCGGGTCTGGCCGCGCATGGTGAGTTCGCCCGTGATTTCCATGCGGTGATCATCGAGCTTCTTGAAGGTCTTGCCGGTGTAGGTGATGGTGGGGTATTCCTTGGCGGAGAAGAACTCCTCCTTGCTGAGGTGTTCGTCGCGGGCCTTGTTGTTGGTGTCGACGTCGGCGGTCTTGACGCTCACCTGGAGCGTGCTGGCGGAGGGGTTGGCGAAGTCGAGGTTGAACGTGCCGGTGGGGTTGTTGAAGCGGCCGTAGAAGTAGCTGGTGTTGAAGTGCTTGATGCGGAAGACGACGGAGGAATGGACCGAGTCGACAGTGAAGGCGTCGGCGGCAGGAGCGGCGACGGCGGGGGCCGCGGGGGACCAGGCCAGACCCGCACCCGCGACGAGGGCGGTGAGGGTGAGCGCGCTGGAAACGATGGCAAGCTTCAACTTCATGACTTCAGGCTCCTGGGTCGCCGGCCGCGCGGGATGATCGCACCCCGCTGCGCGGGCGGCGTGGGCAATGCTACGACGGTCATCGAAGCGAGGATCGCGCAATCGGGGCGACTTGCGGGCACGGTTCGGTGGGCGTGCGGCGTGCTCGGGGCATCAGGGCCTGGCGGCGGGCGCGTCGGCGTGGTTGAGGACGTAGTCGAAGCCGTGACCCTTGCTGCCATTGACTGCTTCGAGCCGATCGAGCGTGGGCGTGGTGACCTGGACGCCGTCGTCGTCGATGGCGTCGTCGCCGACGGAGTAGAGGAGGTAGGCGCGGCCGAGGGGGTCGGCGTCGGCGGCGGAGAGGACGCGGTAGCCGAAGCGGGTGCCGCTGACGGGGTCGATGGGGAGCGGACGTTTGGTGACGAGGGCGAGTGCGTCGAGCGAGGGCGGAGGGGAACCGGCGACGCGGCGAGCGTGCTCGAGGTCGAGCATGAGGCGGGTGCCGGCGATGTGCATGCGGAGGACTTCGTCGACGCTGGCGGCGCGCTCGAGGGCCGGGAGGAGCAGGCTGAGCGTGAAATAGCGCGGGGAGAGCTCGGTCTCGATCCAGAGATCGGCGGAGGGGAGGGAGCGGCGAACGGGGCGAGTCTGGTCGCAGATCGAAGAGAGACGGGCGAAGAAGAGATCGGTCTTTGCGACGTACTGCTTCTTGCTGGGAAGAACGACGGCGGCGGCGGTCATGAGGCGTTCGCCGACGGACATGGGCGTGTTGAGCGTGTCGATATCGAGTGCCTGGAGTGAGCGGATGCGCGCGGGCATGACCCAGCCGTCGCCCGCGCCGTCGTCGGTGCAGACGAGTTCGAGCGTGTCGAGGATCCCGAGGCGTTCGCGCTGCATGACGCGCGCGAGGGGCTCGAAGCGGGCCTGGCGATCGAGGATGTCGGCGAGACGTTGGGCGTGGACGGCGCCGGCCTGTCCGGGCGGGAGCGGGAAGGCGACGAGGTCTTCTCGCAGGCGGTGGAGGGCGAGGCTGACCACCGCCAAGCCGACGAGGCGATCGATGAGCGTGGATTGCCGCCCGGCGACGCGCCCGACGGCGAGGAGGTGCTCGAAGGTGCGGGCGCGAGCGTCGAGGTCGCCGGCTTCGGCGGCGAGGCGCATGCGGGCGGCGAGCAGGCGCGCGGTGGCGCGGGTCTGCCCGAGGTCGGGGAGCAGCATCGCGACTATCGGCCCGCGCGTGATGGGCCGGAAGGCGCGCTTGGACCGCGCAAGCTCATCGAGGCTCCTGTCCCACTCGGCGAGCGGGATCGCTTCGAGCACTCGGCGGGCGTCGGCGACACGCTGCTCATGGTTGAACACGGCCTCCGGGTCGCTGCGATCGTCCGGGTCCAGCGGCATGTAGAGGGCGGAATAGTCGAGGTTTCGGCGGCGCTCGTCGGCATCCGGGCCGGTGAACACCGCCGCTTCGGCGTCCACGCGCACATCGTTGATATCCACGAGCAGGTCCCACCCGTTCGGGCCGTCGGCGGGCTGGCCCTCGAGCACGTGGGCATCCATGGCGTCGGCGTAGCGGCCCGGCTTGCCCGGGGGCTGCATGGCCTTGTAGAAGACCCACACAGCAAAGAGAATGAGAATCGCCCCGGCGGCGAGCAGGTAGGTGGAGAGTCGGCGCCATCGGGGCGGGGGCGAGTGCATGGAGCCGAAGGGGACACCACTGCCGGGCTGATGTGTGCCGCGAGATTGCGGGTGAACGGCTGGGGGCCGGGACGGTGAGCGGGTGCGCTCTAGGATGGGGCATGATGAGCGTCTTTCTGGGTCAGGCGACGGGCGCGAGCGCTGGGGCTGGGGGGGGCGCGGCCGCGCCGGGGGCGAGCGCGTCGGGCGGCGCGAGCGTGCAGCAGCTCTTTGTCGAATCGGCCGACGTGTTCACGATCGTGCTGGCGATCGGCTCGGTGGTGGCGGGGTCGGTGATCGTGCGCTGCCTGTACGACATTCGCGGGCGGCGCGTGCTGAGGCCGGATTCGGAAGGGGCGATCCGGCGGCTCATCCGCGAGGGGAAGATCGAGGAGCTGCGGACGTTTGTCGGGCGCGACGATGCGTTCGTGTCGGCGGTGATGCGGGCGGCGCTGGCGGCGCCGCGGGCCGAGGCGGGCGGGAGCGGTGAGAGCGAGCGGGCGGCGCGACGCGAGGCGGCGGAGATGGCGGCGTCGGAGCAGTGTGCCGCGTGGTTCCGCAAGATCGAGCCGCTGAACGTGATCGGGAATCTCGGCCCGCTGCTGGGGCTGGCGGGGACGGTGTACGGGATGATCATCGCGTTCTGGGCGCTGGGGCAATCGGGCGGGCAGGCGAACCCGGCGACGCTGTCGCTGGGGATCAGCAAGGCGCTGTTTCACACGCTGCTGGGGCTGCTGCTGGCGTTGCCGTCGCTCACGGTGTTCGGGTTCTACAGGACGATCGTGGATCGCCTGTGCACGCGCGCGATGGTGATTTCGAGCGAGCTGGTGGAGGCGCTGCCGAGCGGCGACGGGCGCGAGGAGGTGCGGTCGCCGTCGGGGCGCGGGTCGGCGGCGCTGGCGGCGGGCGCGCCGGCGTGATCGTGGCGGCGTGAGGGTCGAGCGGCGCGGAGCGGACGAACACGATGCGACGACGAAGCATGCGACATGGCGCGCGGGGAATGGGCGGCGCGGGCGGAGGCGGCGAGTTTGAGCCGATCAATGTCACGCCGCTCATTGATGTCGTGATGTGCCTGATCGTGTTCTTCCTGATCGTGGGGAAGCTGGCGTCGGACGCATCGGCGGTGCGCCTGCCCGACTCGGCGGTGGGGCGTGCGTCGAGCGCGGGCCAGGCGGTGGTGATCAGCATCGCGCGCGGCGACCTGCCCGGGAGCGCGCCGGCGCAGCGCTGGGGCGAGGGGCCGGGCGTGCTCGCGCGGGTGTTTGTGGACGGCCAGCCGGTCGCGGGGGAGAACGAGCTGGTGGCGGCGATCCGCGAGCGGGCGGCGCTGCTGCTGGGCGTGCCGGAGTCGGGCGATCTGGCGCGGGCGCCGGTGCACATCCGCGCGGACCGCGACTTGCCGTACGGCGCGATTGAGCCGGCGCTGCGGGCGGCGGGGCGCGCGGGGATTCCCGGCGTGCGCCTCGCGACGGAGCGGGCGTCATGAGCGGACGCGGGCACGGATTCCGGCGACGCGGCGCGCTGCAGCAGTGGTCGCTGCACTTCGGGCCCAACATGACGCCCATGGTCGACGTCGTGATGGTGATCCTGGTCTTCTTCATGGCCAGCGCGGCGTTCCTGGGGCCTGAGTGGTTTCTCAACTCGCTCCTGCCCAAGCCGCCCGGAGCGGGCGCGGGGCACAACCAGCCGGCGCAGCCCGATCCGTTTGCGCTGCCGCCGGTGCGGCAGGAGGTTCGGCTGACATCGGCGGCGGGCGCGGGCGGCGGACCGGGCGCGACGCTGGCGAGCGGATTGGGGCAGGCGGATGTGCCGCTGGAGGTGATGATCGGCGCGATTGCGCGGTTTGCGGAAGGAACGGCGAAGGATCAGATTGAACTGGTGATTCTGCCCGCGGGCGGCGTGCCGTATCGCGACGTCGTGCGGATGCACGAGGCGTGTGAGCGGCTGGGGATCGGTCGCGTGGGCGTGGGCGTGGGGCCGCGGAAGGAGGGATCGCCTTGAAGCGAACGAATGAACAGACGAGATGGAGCGCGGGACGAGGTGCGGTGTGCCGCGGCGCGTGCGCGGCGCTGCTGGGCTTGGCGGTCGCGGCGGCGCTGTGCGCGCTCGCGGCGTGCGAGAGCAAGGCGGGAGATCGTGCGGCGGACGGCCAGGTGGACCTGACGGAGGGGCCGGAGCTTTTCAAGGGCCGGCCGCGGCTCGGGGGCGGCGCGGACGCGGGTGCGAGCGAGGCGGGCGAAGGAGGCGAGGCTGCGGAAGCGCGCGGCGCTGTCGTGACGGCGAGCTCGGATTCGACGTGGACGATCGCGCTCGCGGCGTTTCGCGGCGAGGGGCACCAGGCGGCGGCAGAGGCGGCGCTCGAGCGCGTGCGCGCGCTGCCGGGGCTGGAGCAGGCGTTCGTCTCGACGCGCGGGCTCGGCGGCGACGCGTCGTTCGTGGGGCTCGGGCGGTTTGTCGATCCGACCGACCCGAAGGCGCAGTCGCAGCTGGCGCGCGTGCGGGAGATGACGGTCGGCACGGTCGGCGAGCGGCCCTTTGCCGATGCGTTCATGGCGCCGCCAGCGGCGGGGGCGATCGAGGGCGGTCGGCCGGAGTTCAATCTCGCGCTGGCGCGGCAGGCGCGCGGGGGCACGCGCGCGGCGCTCGTGACGCTCCAGGTCGGCGTGTATGAGCGGCTCGACGGACGCGCGACGGCGGAAGACCTCGCGGAGATTCGCAAGGCGGCGGAGTCGGCGGCGGCGCAGCTTCGGCGCGAAGGGGAGCAGGCGTTCTATTACCACGGTCAGCGGCGCAGCATGGTCACGGTCGGGCTGTTTGAAGAGGACGACGTGGTGAAGCGGCGGAGCGCGGCGGCGGCGGCGCTGCGCAAGCGGCATCCGTACAACCTGCTCAACGGGCAGGGGTACAAGACCAGCGCGGGCGGGGCGGTGCGGGCGAGCGAGTTTGTGCGCGTGCCGTGAGGCGCGGTCGGGCGCGCGGGGCCGAAGCGTGCGCGCGGGGTCAGGCGGGCGGCTCGCTGCGCATCTGGTCGATGAAGGCGTTGGCCTCGGCGATGGAGGCTTCCATCTCGCGGACGAGCGCGCCGACATCGGACTGGATCTGCCCCGTGGTTTCCTGGAGCGAGGCGATCGCCCGGGCGTTGAGGTTGTGCTTGAGGAAGAGCACCTGGTCGTGGAACGCCTCGAGGACGGGGCCCATCTTGCTCTCGGCGTTCTTCATGGCCGCGAGGAGCTGGTCGTAGCGGGTGCGGGTATCTTCGAGCTGTCGCTCCGACGCGCGGCGGAGGTTCTCGCTCTTGTACTGGGCGAGCTCGGTGCGCCACTCGGCGAAGAGCGCGCCCGAGACCGACTCGACGGAGGCGATGCGGGCGCTGACGGCCTTGGCCTTGCTCTCACTGCGCTGGAACTCGCGACGGAGCTTGTCGTACTTGGCTTCGAGCTGTTCGCCGGGCTTGGCGCCGGTGACGGCGAGGAACTCGGCGAGGGCAGACTCGAACTGCTGCTTGGCTTCGCCCTGCGCGTCGCGGACTTCGGTCACGCGCGCGACGAGCTGCTCGCGCTTGGGGTAGCCCAGGGCCTCCTTGACGGCGATCGAGGTGGAGGCGCAGGCCGCGAGGGTGCAGGCGACGCCTGACGTGCAGGCCGCGAGCATGATCACGCGGGCGGCGGAACAAGTGCACGCACGAAGATGACGCATGCAGGAAACTCCTGTGAGCCGCGGATGGGCGGACGGCGAATGGTACCGCGCGGTCAGGAGCCGCTCTTGACGCCCGTGCCGCCCGAGCCGGCGGCTTCGCCTGTCGCGGGGCGCTGCTGGCGGTACTTCTCGCGGTATTTCTCGGCGAGTTCGGACTGCTTGGTGGTCGTGGGGACGTTCTTGCCCTGGATGTAGATGGCCTCGACGCGTGTGGTGACTTCGAGGATGTCGCCGTCGGCGACGACGAGCGTTGCTTCCTTGCCCTGCTCGAGCGACCCGAGACGGTCGGCGACGCCCAGAATCTCGGCCGTGGAGAGCGTGATTCCGCGAAGGGCGTCGGCGTGGGCGAGTCCGCCGTTGGCGACGGCGAGGGCGGCGGCATAGGGGAGGTTGCGCTCGTGCGGGGTCTCTTCGCCGCTGGCGAGGCACCAGCGGACACCAGCGCTCTGGAGCCTGGCGGGAAGGGAGAAGGCTTCGTCGATGGGCGAATCATCGCGCCGAGGCATGGCGAGTGTGGAGTTGATGATGACGGGAACGTCGTGTCGCTTGAGGAGGTCGGCGCAGAGGTGCGCGTCGCGACCCCCGACGATGACGGGCTTGAGGCGCTCCTCGATCGCCCAGGCGACGGCGGAGGAGATCTGGTCGTAGTCGGTCGCGGAGATGAAGACGGGGATCTGGCCCAGGCCCGCGGCGGCGCCACCGGCGCCGGGGCTGGAGGGCTTCATCTCGCCAAGCACGCGGCGCATGGCCTCCCAGCGCAGGTCGGTGGGGAGGTTGGCGCCGTCGGGGCCGTCCTTGGCGGCGAGATAGGCACGGGCGGCGCGGAGCGCGTCGCGGATGCGCTCGACGGCTCGGGCGTTATCGCGGCGCTGGTCGTCTTCGCTGCGGTCCATCCACCAGGCGGTGACGGTGCGGGCCATGGGCCAGTTGAGCGCAAGCCCGGCGTGGCGTTCGACGGTCATCTCTTCCCAGGTCCAACCTTCGAGTCGGATGACGCTGGCGCGACCGGGGATGATGCCGCCGGTGGGGAAGACACCGCAGACGAGCACGCCGTTGGCGCGTGTGACGGGAAGGAGCGTGGAGTCGGGATTGACGGCGGTGGCGGCGGTGACTTCGGGGGTGAGGTCGCCGACTTCGCGGAAGTCCATGGAGGGGCGAGTCATGCCGTGCTCGACGAGGCCGGTCTGCGTGGACGGGCTGATGAGCGAGGGGTAGACGTGCTTGCCGCGACAATCGATCTGGCGGACGGTGCCGATGAACGCGCGGCCGCCGCTCATGGAGCCGACTTCGGTGATGATGCCGCGGTCGAAGAGGATGAAGCCGTCGGGGATGTCCTGCCCGCTGACGGTGTGAATGGTGGCATGGGTGAGTGCGATGGGCATTTCCTGCGGGCCGGGGCGGCGCGAGAGATCCTGCGCGCCGGCATTGGGGGCACACACGGCGCCAAGAGCCGCGGCGAAGAACGTCGTGAGAGATGAAGTGCGAGTCATGGGAGGTGGTCCTGAATTTTCGGGATCAAAGAGCGGGAGCGAGGCGGGTGACGAGGCGGCGATCCAAGTTTGCTTGTGTGCCGTGCCTTCGGTGGTTGAACCCCTAGCGGAACCACTCGCATCCGCATTCGCCGCCGCGGACGTCTTCAGGGTTGATGCCGCGGCGGACCATGTCCAGGTAGAGCTCGCGCCGGGCGATGACGGCGTCATCGAGCATGCGCGAGAGGAGGCCGCGGGCGCCGGAGCGGAGGGCGTCGGTGTCGGTTGCGTCAAGTTCCTGCGGCGGGCGGCGACGACCCGGGCGACCGGCGGGCGAATCGGACGAGCGCGAGTCGCCCGCGCCTGCGCCGCCTTCGCTTCGGGCGGGCCGCTTCGAGTCGCTGAGCACCTTCTGGATCAGGCGCCGGCGCTCCGATTCGTTGCGCTCGCGCATGGCCTGATCCTGCTCGAGCGAATAGAGGCAGCGGCCATCGACGTAGGTCGCCTCGCAGCGCGAGAGCGAGCTGATCGGCGAACCGGACCAGACGACCAGGTCGGCGTCTTTTCCGGCTTCGAGCGAGCCGACGCGATCGTCGATCCGCAACTGGCGCGCGGGGTTGAGCGTGACGAACTTGAGCGCTTCTTCGGGAGCGATGCGCCCGTCGGAATATTTGATCGCCTTGCCGGCTTCGACGTTGAGGCGGCGGGCAAGCTCGTCGGAATCGGAGTTGTACGAGACGACGACGCCCTGCTCGTGCATGATGGGGAAGCCCTGCGGGATGGCGTCCTGCACTTCGACCTTGTAGGCCCACCAGTCGGAGAAGCCCGACCCGCCGCCGGATTCGCGGACGATCTCGGCGACTTTGTACCCTTCGAGGATGTGCTGATAGGTGCCGATGACGAATCCGAACTCGCGGGCCATGCGCCCGAGCATGAGAATCTCGTCCTGGCGGTAGGAGTGGCAATGGACGAGGCGTTCGCCGGCGAGGATTTCAGCGAGGGCTTCGAGCTCGAGATCGCGGGGAGGAAGCGACGGCGAGGCCGCGCGTGCGTTTCCGTGGCGTTGCTGCAGATACTCCTTCGCCGCGATGAAGCGGTCGCGGATGAGGGTTTCGACGCCCATGCGTGTCTGGGGGTATCGCCAGCCGCCGCGATCGCTGGAGGAGTTGCCCCACTTGACGTTTTCGCCGAGGGCGAACTTGATGCCGGGGATGGCGCCTTCGAAGTGCATGTCGTCGGGGTGGGCGCAGCCCCAGCGGATCTTGTTGACCTGGTTCTGCCCGCCGATGGGGTTGGCCGAACCGTGCAGGTTGTTGACGGCGGTGACGCCGCCGGCGAGCTGACGGTACCAGTTGATGGCGTCGGGGTTGGTGACGTCGCCGATGCGGACTTCGGCGGTGACGGCCTGCCCGCTCTCGTTGACGCCGCCGGAGATTCCGGTGTGGCTGTGGCAATCGATGATTCCCGGGGCGATGTGCTTGCCGCGGGCGTCGATGACTTCGGTGTCGTCGTCGGTTGTGTAGGTGCCGGGCCTGGAGTGATCGGCGACCCAGACGATCTTGCCGTTCCTGATGCGGATGGAGCCATCGACGATGGGGCCGGTGCTGCCGGGTGCGCAGGTCCAGATGGTGGCGTGCTCGAAGACGACGTCGCGCTGCCGGGGAAGCTCGCTGAGTGCGTAGGGGCCGAAGGGATATCCGGGGAGATCCTCGGGGACGTCGGGGGCTTTCTCGTCATCGTCGTCGCGGTCGGCAGCGGGATCGGCCGCGGGGGGGTCGCCTTCGCGCGTCGCCTCGAACGCGTTCAGGCGCGTTGGGTCGGCGCCGATGCGGCCGACCAGCTTGCCGTCCTTGAGTTCGGCGTCGATGGAGACGCGCAACTGGGCCTGATCGGGCTCGCCCTGCGGCGCGGGGGACCATCGGGCGAGGCCCTTGATGGCCGAGCCGGAGACGACCAGGTCTTCGAGGCGCACGGTCCTGCCGAGGAACTCGAGAGTCGCTTCGCTCTCGGAACGAATGTCGAGGGCGAACCGCACGGGCAGGGCCGCCTTGCCGAAGCCTTCGGGCGTGCGGGGCACGGCACTGACCAGGGACTCGAAGCGCCAGACGCCGCGAATCCGGTCGGGGGCGTTCCTGGCGGCGGCGCGCGGGTCGGGGGCGTCGCCGGTGCGGATGGCGGACCAGCGGAAGGGTTCGCCGTCGGCGCGGCGGCCGTCGCCGCGAAGCTGCCTGGGCGTGGCTCGCGGCTCAACGACGCCGGACACGGTGAAGATGCCGGGCGAGCCGAAGGGTTCATGGTCGAAGGTGAAGGAAAGGCGCGAGCTGCTTGCCGAGACGTTGGCGGCTTTGCTTGATTGCTCGCGCGGCGCGCGAGGACGGCGTGGAGCGCGCTCCGCGCGGGCGGGGTCGTCGGCGTCCGCGGCGTCGTCGGGCCCGGCGGCGTCTTGCGGCTTGCCGTCGGCGGCGGGCGGAGCGGCCTCGGCGGGCGGGGCCTGGGCCTCGCCTTGCCCGGCGTCGGGCGCGGGCGACTTCTTGAGCGTGACGCCGTTGTCCTTGTCGATGATCATGCGGATGGTGCCGGGCGTCTTGGGCGGCGGGTCGAGCGTGACTTCATACGTGCCTTCGAGCCCGGTCGGGGCGGGGTTGATCTCGTGGCGCTTGCCGTCGACCCACACGTCGCGCAGGCGCGTCTTCTTGGCGAAGATGGGACCGTCGGCCACAATCAGGCTCGCGCGCTTGCCCGTTTCGATCGTGCCGAGCTGAGACTCGACGCCCAGGAGCTTGGCGGGCGTGGTGGTGAGGGCGGCGAGCGCCACGTTTTCATCGAGACCGTGCCGGATCGCCGAGCGAAGGTGTTCGCGGAACTGGCCCCGGTCGCGCAGCTTGGCGGTGGTGAGAGCGAAGGTGATGCCGGTCTCGGCGACGCGGCGCGGGTTGGTCGGCGCCTGCTCCCAGGTCATGAGGTCGCGGAGCGACACCGATTCTGACTCACCGATGCCCGCGACCGACGGGCGACGGGGGAAGTTGAGCGGAATGAGGATCGGCCGGCCGGCGTCGGCGAGAGCGCCGAGGCGGCGGAACTCGAACCCCGAGCCGAGCAGGATGACCTCGCGCCCGAACTCGGCGCCGAACTTCGCCGCCCGGAGCGCTTCGAGCTCGTCGTCGGCGTTCATGAGCAGCGGAAGGGCGCGCTTGCCGGCGCCGGCGGCGAGAGCGTCGAGCGCGGTCGCGGGCGCGGCGGCGGAGGCGGAGTGCGCCGCGTGGTGTGCGGCGTCGATGAGCGTCTGGCGCACGAGGGCGATGGCGCCCATCTCGGAGTTGGGGTAGCCGTCCCAGCGCGTGTTGTCAGCGCCTTCGCTGCCGCGGCCGAAGCCGCCGGTCTCAAAGGCGACGCTGTGATACACGCTCTCGGCGTAGATCTGCGGACGCGAAGCGCTTGCATCGGGCTCGGGCTCGGCAAGCGAGACGACGCCGGCCTGACCGCGGAAGATTCCGCCGCGCGGTGCGATCGCGGCACTGGTGAACCCGAGGCCGCGCAGGGACTTGGCGGTGGCGGCGTCGATGCCCGGCCCATCGAGCGCGCGGCGCTGCGGGGTCACCTTGATGTTCCAGTGCACGCCCGGCTTGCTGCGGTCGGGCATGGGCGCGTCGACTTCGACCATCGGCTCGATGAACCCCGCGTAGATGTGCAGGCCGGCGCAGTCCCAGACCTGCGCGTCAGCCGGGGCGGCGGGGGGCTCGCCGGGTGCGCCGGACGCGGGAGCACCGGCGACGGATTCGATCCGCCCGTTGCGGATGACGATCGTGGCGCGCTCAATCACCCGCCCGGGAACTACGTGCACCGATCCGCCCACCAGCGCGTGCACACCCGGGTCCGCCCGGCGAGGGCCGTTGGGCGGCGGGGTCAGAAGGTCGGGCGGGTCAACGGGTACCGGCCGGGGCGCGGCGAGGGCGAGTGAAACCGCGGCCGCGAGGCCCGCGACCACACCAAACGTCGCCCGCGCCGGCGTCCAGGGCGCACCGCTTCTCTGTGAACTTCGCATACCCACAGCGTACCACAAGCGGGCCGGGGGGGTGGCGATTGGAATGGTTTTCAGCCCGTCGGGCGGGCCTGCGCGGCTATTGGTCGAATCGCGCACGCTGCCAGTCGAGCATCTTCTGGCCGTGCCAGGTGATGCGCCCTTCCTCGTACTTGCGGAAGGCATCAACGTGCCCATCGGTCATGAGCAGGTTGACGAGCCCGTTGTGCGGGCGGAGCGGCTCGATGGAGGGAAAAGCGCAATCAGTTTCGCCGTCGTCCATGTCGCAGTCGGGCGGGTTGAGCGCGATGCCGTACGGCTCGGGGTACTGAACGGGCGTGTTGTTGTCGCCGGCGAGGACGAACTGGGACGTGAAGAAGATGGAGGGCGCACGGACCGAGAGGGGCTCGCCCGGGACGACGGGGATGCCCGAGCGCTCGCGGAGGCCGAGCGGGTAGCGTGCCTGCAGGAAATAGGCAAAGGGGTTGCCCGGCGGGCGCGCCTTGTCGACGTAGACCTCCTGCGAGGTCATGTATTCGCGCATCTGCTCGGTCCAGCCCGGGCCGGGGTTGTCGGCACCGGTGCCGTCGCCTTCCCACGTGTGCCAGCCGGTGGTGTATGGGTACCACTCCTCGTAGTCATCGGCGTAGAGCTGGAGGGCCTGCCCGATGGAGCGGAGGTTGACCGAGCAGTGCATGGTCTTGGCGGTGTCGCGCGCGCCCTTCAGGCTCGGAAGCACGATGCCCATGAGGAGCGAGATGATCGCGATCACGACGAGGAGCTCGACGAGCGTGAAGCCGCCCGAGCGGCCGAACCCGTGCTGACGATGGGCTGAGGACATGCTTCAAGCTCCTCGATCGCGTGTGAAATAGTACGGACGGGAACGAGTTCTATTCCCGTACGATCGGAATCTTTCGACGGCTCCCTGGATTGAGAACGAAGGGCACGGAGGGAGCCGTTTGGTACGATTGCCCGCACAAAACTGAGCCTTTCTGCCTCGCGCACGCGCTGTTCAATCTGGGCAACCGGGCGGATCTCGCCCCCCAGCCCGACTTCACCCACCACGATCGTCCGCGCCCGCACCCCGCGGCGATGATGCGCCCCCGCGATCGCCAGCAGCAGCGCGAGATCCGCCGCCGGCTCGGTCACGCGGATCCCCCCCACTGCCTGCGCGAAAATATCGCGATCGGCCAGCCGCAGCCCGGCGTGCTGTTCGAGCACGGCGATGAGCATGGCGAGGCGGTTGGAGTCGAGCCCGGAGGCCTTGCGCTTGGCGGCGCCGAGAAACCCGGTGGCGGTGAGCGCCTGAAGCTCGACGAGCACGCAGCGCGTGCCGGTGAGGACGGGGCAGACGACGCTCCCGCTGCGGACGCCTTCGTGCTCGTGCAGCGAGCCCAGCCCCGCGCCCTCGGGCGCTTCGCGCAAGCCCAGCGCCGTCATCTCGAAGAGCCCGATTTCCAGGGTCGTGCCGAAGCGGTTCTTGACCGCGCGCACGATGCGGTGGGCGTGGTGTCGATCGCCCTCGAAATAGAGGACGGCGTCGACAAGATGCTCGAGGAGGCGCGGGCCGGCGAGCACGCCGTCCTTGGTGACATGCCCGACGAGGATGACCGTCACGCCGCTGGCCTTGGCGAAGTAGGCGAGCTCCGCGGCGCAGCGCCGGAGCTGGGTGAGCGAGCCGGGAAAGGCGTCAAGGTCGGCCTTGTAGATCATCTGGACCGAGTCGATGATGAGCACGGGTGGACGCTCGGGCGGGCACTCGGCCAGCACGCGGGCCGCCTGCTCGGTGATGCGCGCCAGGCTGGTCTCGGCGAGCACGAAGAGGTCGGGCTGATCGGTCGCGCCGAGGCGCGAGGCGCGGAGCTTGATCTGCTCGGCGGACTCTTCGCTGGAAACGTAGAGCACGCGCGTGCCGGTGCGCGCGAGGCTGGCGGCGGCCTGGAGGAGGATCGTGCTCTTGCCGATGCCGGGATCGCCGCCGAGCAGGATGGCCGACCCGGGGACAAGCCCGCCGCCGAGGACGCGATCAAACTCGCCGAGGCCGGTGGGGATGCGTCGCAGGGCGGCTTCGTGGGCGACATGGGCAATGGGACGGGCGGGAGCGCGTGCGGCGGAGGAGGAAATATCGACGTGAGCGTCCGCGGATTGTCCCGATCGAGCCGGATCGGATTGAACGGGCGATTCGGGATCGGCCGGCGAGCCGTCCGATGGTGACCGGCGGACCGCGCCGGACGTCCACGCCGCCAGCGAGGACCCGCGCGGATCGACCTTGGCGCGGGGTTCGATGCGCTCGGCTTCGAGGGCGTCCCAGGTGCCGCAGTCGGGGCACTTGCCCATCCACTTTGTCTGGATCGCTCCGCACGCGCGACATGCAAAGACCTGGCGGGACTTGGTCATGACCTCAGCATATCGCCGGCGGCGAGGGCGACGAAGAGGCGAGCGGCGGGGGGCGGCGGAGCCGGGCGTTTGGTACCCTGTGCAACCCGCGTGCGACTTCTCCGAGGAATCCGCGATGAACCTCGAACCCGAAGCTGGACCCGACGCACCCCCGGCGGGCGAATCGCGCCCGACCGATTCCACCCTCGGACCGGCGCTGGCCCTGAGCCCGACGGGCCCGGTGGCCGAGTCGAACCGATTGCTGGGCCTCGACGTGGCGCGCGCGGTCGCGCTGCTGGGCATTTTCTTTGTGAACGCGTCGATCTTCGGACTGCCCTTTGCGTCGATCATGGACCCGAGCGCGCCGCCGGGCGAAGGGCCGATCGGGCTCACGTTCTACTGGTTCACGATGATCTTCTGCGCGGGAAAGTTCTACCCGCTGTTCTCCCTGCTCTTCGGCGTCGGCCTGGCGATCATGTTCACGTCGAACAAGGCCCGCGGGCGGAGCTTCCACGCGGCGTTCTTCCGGCGACTGGTCATGCTCGCCGGGTTCGGCATCGCCCACATCGCGCTGCTGTGGCCCGGCGACATCCTGCTCATCTACGCCGGGGTGGGGCTGTGGATGCTGCTGCTGGGCGGGCTCCGCCCGCGCGCGCTCCTGGTGATCGCCGGTGTGGTCTTTGCGATCGGGGTCCTGCTCTCATGCGGGTTTGCGATGGTGACGGCCGTGAGCCCGCCGCCGGGTGAAGTGGCGCCTCGACCCATGCCGCCCGGCGACACGCCGCTGGAGCAGTGGGCCGGCGTGTTCAAGGACTGGAACCAGAACGAGCCGTACGACTCGCGGATGATCGAGCTTGAGTCGCGCATCCTGCGCGAGGGGCCGTTCCTGGCGGCGCTGGCCGTGCGCGCGTTCAACTACGCGTTCACGATGGTCTATGTGATCCTGGTGATGTTCTGGAGCGTGCTGGCGTGCTTCTGCACGGGGGCGGCCCTGCTCAAGCTCGGGTTCTTCCACGGGAAGTGCGAGCGGCTCCGCACGGTGTTTATCGGGCTCGGACTCGGCGTCGGGCTCCCGCTGAATGTCCTCGCCGCGATCGGTTCGCAGTTCCACGGCGAGTCCCCCTGGGGGTTGATCTCGACGTTCGGCATGCAGGTCGGCGGGCCGCTCATGAGCCTGATGTACCTGAGCCTGATCATGAAGTGGGCGGAGTCGGGGGCGGCGTCGGCGCTGGCGAAGACGCTGGCGAATCTCGGACGCATGGGCCTCACGGGGTATCTGCTGGAGAGCCTGCTGATGTCGGCCGTGATGGCCCACTGGGGGCTGGCGAAGTTCGGTCTGACCACCTGGGCGGAGCGGGGCGCGCTGGTGATCGGGATTTACCTGATCATCCTGGTCATCGCCAACGTGTGGATGCGGGCCTTTGCGTTCGGGCCGCTGGAATGGCTGTGGCGAAGCTGGACGTATCTGAAGATTCAGCCGCTCTCGCGGCGGTCGGCGGCATGACGCGGGCGTGCGGCTCAGGGTCGCAAAACGAAAGCCGCCCCGGTGCTGGACCGGGGCGGCTGGAGAGGGCTTAGGCTGGCGTCAAGGTCGGCTTACCGCAGGAGCTGGAGGGCCGACTGCGGAGCCTGGTTGGCCAGCGAGAGGACGTTGGTGCTGGCCTGCGAGAGGATCTGCCCGCGGGTGAGCGAGGCGGTCTCGTTGGCGAAGTCAGCGTCGCGGATGACCGACTCGGCCGCCGCGGAGTTCTCAAGGCTGATGCCCAGGTTGCGGATGGTCGCGCCGACGGTGTTCTTCTGGAAGGCACCGAGGCGGCCGCGGAGCGAGGAGATCTGGCGGATCGCTTCGCCGACGATCTGCTGAGCCTGGGTGAGGTTCCCATCGACGACGTTGTTGGCCTTGCCGGCGGCGAGGGAGTTGAGGAAGCCGGTGTCGCTGTTGCCGAGCTTGCGGGCGGCGATGTTCTTGATGCCGAGGGCAACCTTGCCGCTGATGTCCACCTTGGACGCGAGCTGGAACTCGGCGCCGCCACCGGTGATGGTGAAGGCGTTGACGGTGCCGATCGCGGTGGCGGTGGACGAGTTGAGGGTGATCTCAACGTCGAGGAAGTCGGTGTTGATGCGGGCGGTGCGGCCCTTGGTGGTCGCGGCGACGCCGTTGATCGTGGCGACGACGTCCTGGCCGAGGTCGCGGATGCCGTTGGCCGCGGCGGTCGAAGCGAAGGTCTGGCCGCCGGAGGTGCTGGGCGCGAGGCCGTTGGTGCTGAGCGCGTTGTAGATGCCGACGCCGGTGCCCTGGATGCCGCCGTCATCGACGACCTTGACGGAGACGAACGCGTCGCTGCCGTACTCGGTCGAGGTGAGGCGGAGGCCGTTGACCGTGGAAGCGGAGGTGTAGACCGATGCGGAGACGCCGGTGACATCCTTGAAGCTGTTGATGGCGTCGCGGATGTTGGCGGTCGTGGTGCCCGAGGCGAAGCTGAGTTCACGTGAGCCGAGCTGGCCGGCGATTTCGATCGTGAAGAGGCCGGCGCCGGTGGTGAGATCGAGGTTGCCGTTGGTGGAGAGGAAGAGCGCGGCCTGCTGGGCGGAGGTCGTCACCAGGGCGGTGACGGCGAGCGACTGGCCCGCGGAAAGCTTCGCGCCGTTGACGCGGAAGTCGGAGACGCCCGCGGCGACGCTGCTGGCGGTGAAGTCGAAGTTGCCGTTCAGCAGCTTCACGCCCTGGAAGTTCGTGGAGTCGCTGATGCGGTCGATGGTCTGGAGAATGGAGTCGATCTGGAGCTGGTTGGCCTGCTTCTCTTCAGTGGAGAGACCGGCGCTATTGGCCGTCGCCGTGATGAGGCCCTGCAGGTCGGTGAGCAGGTTGCTGACTTCCTGGAGCCCGCCTTCCGCGATGTTGGCGAGCTGGTCGGTGCGCTCGGCGTTGTTGATGGCGGCGCCCAGCGCGGTCTTCTCGCTGCGGAGGTTCTCGCTGGCGATCAAGCCGGCGGGATCATCCTTGCCGCGGTTGATGCGAAGACCGGTGGACAACCGCTCCAGCGTGGTGTTCAGGCCCTTGGTGTTCTGACCAAGGATTCGCTGGGCGATCTGCGACGAGACGTTCGTGTTGATCCGGCTCATAAACGAATACCTCCGTGCCTAGGTTCCCCGGCGACAGCGCGTCGCCGCCCTTGCCGGGGAACGGACCCAGTCGACGCGACCGGATCTACGCGGGTGCTCCGCGGTCCCCTGTTCGCCCGCTTTCCGTAGCGGACGAATGCCCGCGGTCGGCGTGACCGCGAGCGCCCAACTGATCGACCACGAAGAGGGGTGGGTTAAGCGCCCGAGAAAAAATCTCGCGCGCCAAACTCCAGTTGCGCATCAAAAACGCGACCCGGGAGCACCTGCTCCCGGGTCGTTTTCACCTTGTTCGGGGATTGTCCGCCCCGCGCGCTCCTCTTATCTGAGGAGCTGCAGCACCTGCTGGGCCTGCTGATTGGCCAGCGAGAGGGTCGAGGTGCCGGCGCTGGCGAGGATCTGGGCCCGCGTGAGCGCCGAGGATTCGGTCGCGAAGTCGGCGTCGCGGATGCGCGACTGGCTCGACGTGAGGTTTTCGATGGCGGTCTGGATCGAGCGGACGTTGGTCTCGAGGGTGTTCTTCTCGAGGGCGCCGAGGCGGCCTCGAAGGAGCGAGACCTCGTCGATCGCGCTCACGAGCACACGGGTCGCTTCCTCAAACCTGTTGGTCGTGAGCGAGTTGGTCCCGCCCGACTTGATGGACGACAGGAACTCGAGAGCGCCGTTGATGAGCGTGCCGCCGAGCCGAGATGCCGCGACCGACGGGAGCGCGACGTTGATCTGCTGCGCGGTGTTGACCTCGCCGCCGAGCTGATAGAGAGCGCCGCCTCCGGTGATGCTGAAGGTGGTGGTGGAGCCGTTGGTGGTGCCGAAGGTGGGGTCGAGGACCAGGTCGAGGGCGAGCGAGGTGGTGTTGGGGAGGGAGACCTTGAGCCCGGCGCCGGTGGCGAGCGTGCCGTTGACCACGGCGACGACATCGCGGCCTTCGTCGCGGACCGACTGGACGAGCGTGCCGGCGGTGATGAGCGCCGGAATATCGACCGAGGCCGGGAGGGCCGCGCCGGGGCCGAGCTTGTACGTGCGGAAGAAGCCGAGGTCGCCGGGGCCGCCGATGCGCTGCACGGAGACGAAGTTGGCCGAGCCGTAGTCGATGGAGTTGAAGACGAGGCCGGAGTTGGCGTTGCCGTTGACGAGCGCGGCGGAGACGCCGGTGGCGGCCTTGAAGGAGTTGATGGCGGTGATGGCCTCGCTGAAGGGGCGACCGGAGAGGATGGTGAAGACCTGGACGCCGCGGGGACCGGCGACTTCGAAGGTGACGCTGGATTGGAAGACGCCGTTGCCGGGAACGCCGGCGTAGTCGCCGCGGAGGAAGAGCCCGCCGGTCTGGGCGGAGGCGACGGTGTCGACCTGAACCTGGATGGAGGTCTGGGTGGCGAAGTTGGCGCCGTAGATCTGGGCCTTGGCGATGGAGGCGGTGTCGAGGCCGGAGAGGACGTAGTCGAGCGACCCGTCGAGGAGCTTGAGCCCGCCGAAGGAGGCCGAGGTGGAGATGCGCGTGATGGAGTCGATGGCCGAGTCGATCTGGAGCTGGTTGGCGCGGCGCTCATCATCGGAGATGGCGCCGGTGTTGGCCGCCTCGACGACCAGACCCTTGATGGAGTTGAGCAGGTCGGCGACCTCGTTGAGCGAGGACTCGGCCGTCGAGATGACCGACGAGGCGCGCTCGGAGTTCTTGACGGCCTGCTCGAGGCCGTTGATCTCCGATCCGAGGCGCTGGCCCACGATGAGGCCGGCGGGGTCGTCGGCGCCGCGGTTGATGCGCAAGCCTGTCGACAGGCGCTGCAGCCGGACGTTCAGGTCGGCGTTGGCCTTGTTCAGGTTGGCTCGGGCGATCAGGCTGGCAACGTTGGTATTGATTCGGCCCATGGCAATCCTCCGTGATTGCGGCTAGCGGCAGGCGACCAGCAACTGGTATGCCAACCACAGATTGACTTTCGATCGCGCTCCCCTCCCTGGAAGTCACGTCATCTACACGATTCGAGCAACTCTTGCGCTGAGGTGGTATCAGCCTGCGCCTTCAAGACGCGCGGGCATTGGGGGCCTGAGTGTGGTGGGGGTCGGGACGCCGCCGGGCACCCGGGGGCGAATGGCACTGGCGGGGGTGCCGCCCGCGGGCCGGGCACCTGCCGCGCGGCGCGGCGCGCCGGCGGCGAAGGCGCTCTTGAGCGCGTCGGCGTCGGTGCTGGCGAGCTGCGCGGCCCGCTGATTCTCCGCCTTGATCGCCTCGTACACCTCCTTGCGGTGCACGGCGATCGAGGTCGGAGCCGTGATGCCCAGGCGGACCTTGTCCCCCCGGATGTCCACGATCGTGATGGCGATCTCGTCGCCGATCATGATCGTCTCGTCTCTTTGGCGTGAAAGCACCAGCATGGCGCGGATCCTTCCTTGCGTAAACCGGCTGGGTGCGCACGTTCATCCCTGAACGCGGCGGGCTCGAAACCACTTCGTCCTTCCGCTTCCGACCGTCTCCACCCCCCACCCCCCACCCCCCACCCCCGACCCCCAAACTCTCCCCCGTCCGTCGCCGACTTACGCCGAGACGGCCTGGCGGCCGACTGACGCTTCGAGCTTGAGGATGGGGTGGCGCGTCGTCCAGCGCTTCTCGGCGAGGACGAGCTGCTCGCCCACGCGGCCGAGCGTGCTGATGACCAGCGGACCCTGCAGATTCGCCGTCAGCGTGTGATCGACCTTGTTGACGATGACGAAGACCTGGGCGTCATCGATGCTGGCGAGGTCGAGGTCGGCCATCTGCTCGGGGCGGATGGGCACCGCGTACTCCTTGACGAAGATCGCGGGATCGGTGACAACGAACGCCAGCGACGGGTCGTCGACCGACTGGAGCCAGAAGAAGCAGGCGTCGTCGGAGGGCTCGAGCAGGCAGAAGCGCGTGTGATTCCCGAAGCCCAGGAGCCCCTTGGGAAAACGAATGATCCGATCCTCGGCGATGTTCACCGTCCCGAAACGCGTCGTGCGAACTTCCATTGCTGCGCTCCCGAACCGGCCATCCTGACGTGGAGCTCTCCCGGCGATCCACGCCGGGCGACATCCTGTCGCAGCCCCTCGGCAGGCCGAGCCGGGGGGCCAATCCTTGGAATGCGCTCCCGCCGCGCTAGCGGAGGAAGTCGAGGAGGGTGACGGATTGGAACTGCCCCGCGGTCTGAAGCGAGGCCTGGAGCTGGGTCTGAAGGAGTGAGAAGCGGGTGGCCGCCTCGGTGAAGTCGAGGTCTTGAAGCTCGCTCTTGGTCTGGGTGTCGATGGTCACGGTGCTTTCGAGTTGATCCAGAGCCCGGTCGATCCGCTGGGCGAAGCCGGCGACCAGGGCATGGGCCTGGGTCACGCGCTCGCCACTGCTCCGGAGCGACTGTGCAGCAACCGTGATGCCAGTCGAGTTGCTCGACGCGATGGCCGCCCGCAGGTCGAGCAGGTCACTGAAGAGGTTGTCCACGCGCACGGTCGCACGATCCTGCGCCTGGAAGGTCAATGTTGCGCCGTTGTACGCGCCGCCGACAAACCCGAGATCCTCCGCGGCGGCGGAGTTGTTGAGCGCCGAGACGGAGATGGCCGCGCCCGCGCTCGCCCCGGCGGACTGCACGAGGGCGATGCCGTTGGCGCCGTTGGTGAGCGTGGCGACGAGGTCGCCGGCGACGAGGGCCGGGGCCGAGGGGTTGATCGGGGCCTGACCGACGGCGGTTGTGAACTCGGCGTTGATGCGATCGAGGATGGCCTGAACGCTGGTCAGGTCCTGCGGGCGCAGGTCGACGTCGAAGGCCTGGCCGTTGCCGAGGGTGATGCGGAAGTCGCGGTCGCGCGCCGGATCGGGCGCGCCGGAGACGGGGTCGACCTGGCCGGTGACGATGCGGACGCCGCGGCCGTGGTTGAAATCGGCGGCGGCCGTGGTCGCGGCGAGGGAGCGAATGCCCAGCGCGGTGGCGGTGTCGGCGCCGCCGGCGACTTCTTCGACAGAGAGGTTCTGGCCGGCGATTTCGTTGAGGATGTCGATGCCGGTGCCCGCGCTGTTGATGGTGACGCGCACGCCGGGGACGTTGGTCTCGACGAGATTGCGGAGCTGATCGATGGTGGTCGCCGAGGAGAGATCGACATCGCGGAAGGTGCTGACGCCGCCCTGGGTGAAGCGCAGGCGGATCGAGTCGATCGGGAGGGTGAGCCCGGGAATCTGGGCGAGGGTTGATTCGAGCGTGAGGCGCGGCGCGAGGCCGACGGAGTTCGGGTTTCCGGGCGTGAAGGCGGCCTGCGCGAGGCCGAGGTCGAGCGCCGTGCTGCCGCCGGTGGCGTCGGCGAAGGTGAGCGAGCCGCCGGCGACGATGTCGAAACTGAGCGAACCACCGGCGACGCCGACGGCGCCGGGGCCGAGGACGGTGACGCTGTTGGCGGTCTCATAGCTGCGGATGGCCGCGGTGATCTGGTTGATCGCGTCCTGGACGCTCTGCGCGCCGGAGAGATCGACCGTGCCGACGGGCCCGCCGTTGAACTGGAAGGTGAAGCTTCCGGGCGAGACGCCGACGCCGCGGGCGCCGTTGAGGGACGAGAGAAGAGCGGCGGGCTCGAGGTTGGGCGCGAGGACGGGCTGCCCGCGGACGCGTGCCGAGACGTCGCCGATGGCGCTGCCGGAACCGAGCGTGATGGGCACCGAGTCGCCCAGGCCGAGATCGGTCAGGAGCCCGTTCCCGCGGGCGATGTATCGGAATCCGCCGGCGAGCTGCTGGATGGGTGGCCGCCCCGGGGTCGAACCGCCGAAGAGGTGCACGCCGCTGAGCTCCTTGTTGGCGAAGGTGAGAAGCGACTGGATGATGGAATCGAGCTGGGTCGCGAAACCCTGTCGCGTTTCGGGGTCGGACTGGATGCCGATCTGCGATGAGGCGATGCTGTAGGCCTGGTCGACCAGCGTGCGGACTTCGCCCAGCGTGGTGTCGAGAAGCCCGGTGACGCCCTGCGCATGGTCGAGATTCTGGCGGCGTTGTGCGTGCAGCTCCAGGCGCGAGTCGAGGGCGGCGATCGAGAGCGCCCGCACCGGGTCATCGCTGGGACGGTTCACGAGCCGGCCGGTCGCCAGTTGCGTCTGCAGGCGCAACAGTCCGGCGTTGGTCCGGTTGATGTTCGCGAGCGAGAGCTGCGAACTCAGCAGGTTCGAAACGCGCGAGACATTGGCGGGCAGGATCGACATGAGCGGGCTCGTGCGTGGGTGTGCGAGGTCGTGCGCCGGAAAACGCTACCGCAGGATCGTGAGCAGGATCTGCGTCATTTCGTCGACGGTGGAGATGAACCGGGCCGAGGCCTGGTACTGACGCTGGTACGTGATGAGGTTGATCGCCTCCTCATCGATATTCACGCCCGAGAGCGACGATCGCTGAGCTTCGAGGCTTTCGCGGACGGCGCCCGTGGCGGCCGAGGCGGTGGAAGCCGCGCCGGTGCGGGTGGCGATCGCGCCGACGGCGTCATCCCAGTAGGACGTGAGCGACGCGCCGCCGAGGGCCGCGAGCCCGAGGTCGCGGATGGCGGCGATGTCGCGCGCGGCGCCGTTCTCGATCGGCTGGCCCGCGGTGTCGCGCCGGCCCGACGAGAGCAGCCCGGGCGTCTGGACGAGTTCCGGGCGGATCGCGATATCGGTGGCGTCGCGCCCGGTGAAGTACGTGTTCACGCCCAGCACCGCGAGGACGCCGGAGGAATCGTTGGAGAAGGAAAGCTCGTATCCGCTCGCGGCATCGATCTGCACCTGGCCGCTGCCGTTCACGCTCGCGGTGACGTTGGCGATCGCGCCGAGCGCGGCGACGATGCTGTTCACGCTCGAATCGTCGGCGAAGCCGGGCGTGCCGGCGGCGGTGATCCCATCGAGATCGATGGTGATGCGGCGCGTCTCCGAGGTGCCGGTGGCGGTGTTGCGTACGGTGATCTCGAACGAGCCGTTCTGAGCCGCGAAGGGCAGGCCCGCGAACGTGGCGTTGGCCGGGTCGTTGAGCGCCACGCCCAGGTCGGTCGAGCCGACCGAGAGCGCGCCGGTGGCCGAGGTCCGCGGCGTCGTGCCGGAGCCCTGCGCGTGCGCGCGATTGACCTGGAAGATCGTCTGCGAGGCGAGGGCGTCAAGGCGCGTGAGCGTGTCGCTCACGAGCGTCGTGCGGTTGTCGAGGAGCGAGCCGATGCGGCCCTGCGTCACGCTCAACACCTCGTTGTTGTCGCGCGTCGTCACGCTGAGCGCCGGCGCCGAGCCCGTTGATGTCGCGCGGAGCTGGATTCCACGCGAGCGGCCCGCGAGCACGATCGGCGTCGAGCCCACAAGGACATCCTGGCTCCCGTCGACCTGGTCCACCGTCGTGATGTCGACGAGCTCGGCGAGCTGCCCCACGAGCACGTCGCGCTGGTCGCGCAGGGTGTTGGCGTTGCCGCTGGCGTTGTCGGAAATGACGATCTGCGCGTTGAGGGCGGCGATCCGGCCGACGAGATCGTCGGCGCTGTTGACCGCCGCGCCGAGGTCGCTGTCGAGCTGGGTGCGCTGATCAACCAGCGCCTGCCGCACCTGGCGCAGGTGACCGGCGAGCGCCTGACCCTGCTGGACCACGAGCGATCGTCGGGCGGGATCGGAGGGCGAGTTGGCGAGGTTGGACCACGAGTTGAAGAACGCCGAGAGCTGCGAGCCGACGTCGGTGTCGCTGAGCTCGCCCAGCGCGGCTTCAACCGTTGAGAGCAGGCGCAGGTTCGTCTGCGCGAGCGACTGCTGCGAGACGCTCGAATAGAGTCGCTGCTGGAGCGCCGAATCGACCTGCCGGCGGATCGACCCAATCTGCACCCCGCGACCGATGAAGTACGGGCCCGCGTTCTGATCAGGCGTCGGCACGAGCGAGAGCACCTGGCGCGAATACCCCGGCGTGGCGGCGTTGGCCACGTTGTTGCCCGCCGTCTGGATCGCGATCTGGCTCGCACCCAGCGACGATCGGCCGATCTGAAAGGCGGAGTTCAGGGACATGCGTGCTCCTGCAACCTGCAAACGGCAACTGCAACGGCGAACCCGCGATCAGCTCGTCAGATCGAGCGTCGAACACACCTGCGGCGCATAGCCCGTGCCCGCGCCAAGCACCGAAGCCACCATCCCGGGCCGGGCATACGTGCCCGCGTGCGACAGGGCGCGGCCCACCTGCTCCATCAGGCTCTGCATGTGCGCCATGAGCGTTCGGCTCGCAAGACTGAGCGTCCGGTGCTGCTCGCTGGCGCGCTCCGCCGCGAGGCGCACGTCGCGGGCAAGCGCCGAGAGGCGCACGCGCTGCGGCTCGGCACAGGCAGCGGCGATGGTCGAGGTCGTCACTTCGCCGCCCGGCTTCCCGGGGGCGCGCAGCAGGCTCGTCGCGGCCCGCACGATCGCGGCTCGACGCGCTTCGAGCACCGCCAGGCGTGACGCCGAGCGGTGCTGGTCCGTCGCACACACGTCGATGGCGCGCCGGTCCGCGGCACCGATGGCGGCGAGGTGCGCCGCGTTCACCGTGATGAGCGCTCGATACTCCGCGAGGTACTCGCCGAGGAGGACTTCGAGGTCGCCGGCGAGCTCGGGCAATCCGGCCCTGGCTCGTGCCGGGGTCGTTCGAGCGGGTTGGGCGGCCAGGCTGGTCACGAAGCGCCTCCGTGCACGCGTGCGGGACCGGACTCAGGGGCGCGCGACGCGCCCGCCGGTTCCGTGCTCCTGTTCAGCAGAACCTGTGCCAGGTGATCCACGAGCGGAAAGTGCGCGGCACGCGTAATCCGCCGCGCAATCTGGGCGTCGAGCAATCCGCGAAACTGCTTCTCACCCGGCCCCGGCGCAAACGGCGCGGCGGCATGAGCGTTCGAACGCAGCTCCTTGAGCACCGGCTCGACCAGCGCCGCGGCGACAAAGTCCGCCGCCGCTTCGCGCGCCGCTTCCGGACCAGCGGGCTTGCGGCCGGTTTCGCGAGCCAGGACCGACGAAAACTCGGCCTGAAAGTCCTGAATCGAGAACGATCGTGCGGAACGATCGGCCGTGGCGCCCGCGCGCGTGCCGAGCGCCGCGAGGCGCGAGTCGGCCCCCATGCCGGGCCCCATGCTGGCCCCGCGACTCAGCGTCGTCATGCCGGCGGTTTCGAGCCCGATCATCGTCGTCGTCTCCGGGTTCAATCGATGATGAGGCGCGCGTGCAGGCGCCCCGTCCGCTGAATCTGCGTCAGGATCGCAATCTGGTCTTCCACGGGCACATCCATCGCCTTGAGCGCTTCGAGCAGGTCTTCGATCCGCGCCCGATCGCTCGTCCGCCCGGTCGTGCCCACGCTTGTCGCCCGGCTCTGCATGGTGATCGGCGCCGCGGGCGTCGGCACGGGCGGCGGCTGCGTCGAGTTGATCACCAGGTCCTTGTGCGCAATCGCCACCGCCGAGATCTCCACGTTGCCCGTCACGATGATGCAGCCCGTGCGGGCGTTCACGATCACCTGCGCCGGGAGCTTGAGGAGCGTCGGGCTGAAGGTCGCCGTGAGCACCTTCGAGACGAATCGCGCCGGGTTGGCCCGCTCCGCGACGGGGATATCCACTCGCACCGTGGCTTCGTCCATGGCCCGTGCGATCGGCGGCGTCAGTCCCCCGCCGTCGCCGTAGATGTCCGTGTCAGGCTGCAGCGCATTGATGGCGTCGGCAAGCTGGTTGGTGACGGCCCAGCCGCGGACATCGGGGTGGCAGATGAGATCGAAGCTGGCGCCGAGGGCGGCGGGCATGATGTCACGCACGATCCGCGCTCCGCCGCGCACGCGCCCCGCCGTGGGCGAGGTCTTGGATTCGATCTCGATCGGGCCTGAAGCCATCGCCCAGACGTTGGGGTCGCCCTTGTAGGGGCCGGTGAGCGGGCCGATGAGCAGACGTCCGCCGACGAGGCTCGAGGCGCTGTGCATGACGGTGACATGAACATCGAGCTTGTCGTCGCTCTTGGCGCCGCCCTCGGGAACGATCACCTCGAGCGCCACGATCGCCACTGATTTCGATTTCGCCAGCGCCCGCAGGTCGCTGAAAGCCAGGTTGTTGTTGCGATAGACCTCGGCGAGCGGACGAGCCAGCACTTCGTCAGACCCCGCGTCGCCCGTGCCCGTCAGCCCCGTCACCAGGCCGATCCCGCGCAGCACCGATTCGCCGTGCCCCTGCACCCGGCACAGATCCTGCACCGTGATGACGTCGGACCGGGGGGTCGGCGCCGCGGCAGTGCCCGCGTTGGCCGGCGCCGCGGGTGCGGCAGTCTGGGCCTGCGCCGGCGCGCCGATCATCGCCGTGGCCAGCACCAGCAGCGCCGCGATGATTGCCCGGCTCCCGATTCCAGGGAAGTGAACTTTCGGCATCACGCGCTTCTCAGCGAATCGGATGCCAGAGCCCGAACGCCTGCTGAAGGGTCGCTCACAGGCCGAAGATCGAATCAAGTAGCCTCGGGATCCATCCCTTCTGCGACCCGTCCTTCACGCTCCCGGTGTTCTCCACGCGGATGACCAGGTTGGCCACCTGCGTCGAGAGCACCGTGCCCTGCACCGTGATGTCCTTCGGGTCGCACAGCCCGGCGACCACGAGCGTCTTGATGTCGTCATCGAACTGCTGCACCTCGCGAGCCTCGAGCACAAGGTGCCCGTTCGGCTTGACTTCGATGACGATCGCCGAGATTCGTGCGGTGAAGCGATCCTTGCGCTCGCCCTTGCCCGAACCCTTGAAGTCGCTCGTGCCGCCGACGTCCACGCTCGGGCCGGCCGTGCCGATCCCGTCGCCGATGGTCGCGTCTTCGATCAGCTTGCGCAGGCTGGGGAACTGCCGCAGCTCGGCCTTGACGTCATAGTCCTTCTTGGTTTCGAGCTTCTGCTCGGCTTTCTGGAGCGAGGTCTGGTTGATGATGAGCTCGACCTTGTCGTGCTTGGCCCATTGCCGGGGCTTGGGCGGAACGACGGCCATCAGGCTCGCATCCTGCATGGTCGGCCCCATTGCTGAGCCTTCGCTCATCATCTCCCTTGGCGCGCCGGCCGATCCGTCGCTCCCCGAATCGCCCGACTCCGGTACGGTCGAACTGTCGCTCGCCGGCGCGGGCTTGATCGGGCGCTGAAACAGGCTCTGCCCCGCGCACGGAGCAGCCAGGAGCACCAGGGCAATCAGGCCCGAAGTCGCAGCGATGTTCATGGCTTTCCTTCCTCCGCCGCCGAAGCGCTTGCCGGCCTTTCCATCGACGTGACTGGTTCGCCCAGGAGCACCACGGCGATCCCGCCCGCCGCCGCCCGCGCGACAAAGGACCGGCGACTCCCGTCGCGCCGCAGCTCCACAAGCTCGCCCTCGGCGGCCGACCCGAGCGCCCGCGCCCGCGACTTGAGCACCATGCCGCCCGCGAGCGTGTGGACGACCACTTCGTCGCCGCGCTGGATCGAGATTGTCGGGCGCACGTCGGACGCGACGAGCATCCGCCCGGCGTCGATGCGCCGGCGCGCCGTCTGCCCGGAGGCCGCTTCCATCGCGATCGGCACGTCGGCGCCGGGGGAGATCCATCGCTCCTCGTCGGCGAGCGCTTCGCGCGCGATCAACTGACCCCGTTCGATCGAGCTCGACGCGACGCACCCCGAGCGGCGGATGAGCGCCTCGACGCTGATGGTGCGCGAAGCTTCCACTCGGTCACCGGCGTAGACATCGACGCGTATGCCGACACGACCGCTCGACGCCGTCGAACCCGGATGAGCCTCGATCCGCCGCCCGGCGATCGCGGGCAGATCGAGCAGCGCGCGCTCCTCGGCGCCGGCGGAACCGGGATGCTCCGCAAAGCGCAGGCGCAGATCCTCGGCGGGCACCGAGTAGAGCGCCGCAAGCCGCTCGGCGACGATTGTTCGCACCGTCCTCGGCCCGCTCAGATCAACCGGCACGGGCACGTTTCGCTCGCGCGCGGGCGGCGATCGCTCGGCCGCGACAGGACGCGCTCCCGCGCGCACCGCGCACGGCACGCCGCGCAGCGCCACCTTCGCCCAGTTCACGCCCGCCTCGTCCAGCGCACGCCGAACGTCCGCCGGCTGCACCGTCACCCCCGCCCGGCCCCCGTGGCCCTTCGCGCCGCGGCCAGCGTCGGAGACACTCACCTGCCCGAGCCGCTCGGCCTCCGGCCCGCTCAGTTCCGCGACATCCTCCAGCCGAACCGGACCATCGACCGGCGCGACGCCCGTGGAGCGCATCACGATCGTGGTCATCCCCGCATCGTCCCGGGCATCGCCTCGGATGGGCGTCGCCCCGAGCATCGGCGGCGCGCCGCCTCCCAGCGCGATCGCGACGCTCGCGAGCACAATCCGGATCATCGCCGCTCGGCTCATCAATCAGCTCCTCAGGTTGGCGACGTTGCGCAGGGTTTCGTCGGCGGCGCGGATCGTGTTCGAGTTCATCTCGAACGCGCGCTGCGTCTTGATGAGCTCGATGAGCTCGCGCGTCGGGTCGACGTTCGACCCTTCGAGGAAGTCCTGGCGCAGCACGCCGCGCTGCTCCGTCGCCGGCTGCCCGAGGTTCGGCGGGCCCGACGCCGCGGACTCGGCGAACAGGTTCTCTCCGAGCTGGCGCAGCCCCTCGGGGTTGATGAACGTGGCGATCTCGATGTTCCCCACAAGCTGCGGCTCGGTCTGCCCGGGCTGGAGCACGAACACTTCGCCATTGGGGCTGATCTGGATCGGCGGAATCGCATCCGGCGGCACGACAATGGGCGGATCGAGCCGCCGGCCCTGGTCCGAGGCGAGCACCAACTCGCCCTCGGAGTTGAGCGCGAAGCTCCCCGCGCGCGTGTACGCAAACCCGCCGCCGATCCGGTCCTCGACCTGCACGCGGAAGAACCCGCGGCCTTCGATGAAGACGTCGGTGTCGCGCCCGGTCTGGATCGCCGGACCCTCCGCGAAACTCACCTGCGTCCCGGTGACCCGCGTCCCCAGGCCCACGTACAGGCCGATCGGCGCCTGGTCCCCGTTGGCGTTCTCCACGCCCGGCTGGGCCCGCTCGGCGTACAGCAGATCCTGGAAGTTCGCCCGGCTCGTCTTGAAGCCCGGCGTGTTCACGTTCGCGAGGTTGTTGGCGATCACGTCGAGCGACGTGTTGAGCGCCGAGAGACCAGTCGCCGACGAATGCAACGCGATGACCGCCATGGTGGTTTCCTCCGTGCTCGCGGGGCTCCGCCCGCGTGCTTGTCCGCTCGCCGCCGAACGCCGGGAGCCCCGGCGCGTTCAGCCCGATCCGTGCCCGGTCAGATGATCCGTCCCAATCCGTTGATGGCGCGATCGAGCAGCTGGTCGTGCAACTGCACGAGCCGCGCGTTCGCCGACACCGCTCGTTCCGCCTGCGCAAAGTCCACCATCGTCGCGACCGGGTCGACGCCCGAGCGCTCGACAAAGCCCTGGAGCACGCTCGCCTCGGTCGGCGCGCGTCCGCTCATCACGCCCGCGGGCGCGCCGAGCAGCCCGTCGCCCGCCGGCCGCAGAGCCCCCGCATCCGCGATCGTCGCGACCTGCAGCCGCCCGACGATCGCCTGCCCCTGGCGCACGGTGCCGTCGCGGTCGATGCGCACCTCGCGTCCCGGCGCGAGCGAAATGGCCCGGTTCGATCGGTCGAGCACCGGCCGGCCCGACGAAACATGCACGAGCTGACTCTCGGCGTTGATCCCGAGCCGCCCGTCGCGCGTGAACCGCACCGCCGACGGGTTCTCTTCACTCTCCGCCGACACCACCATGAACCCGTCGCCTTCGAGGGCGACATCGAGCGACCGCCCGGTCTCGACGGTGGCGCCCGGGCGCAGGTCGAGCCGATTGCCCATGAGCAGCACGCCCCCGCCGAGCTTTTCGAGGAGCTGGTCCGAGGGCAGGGTGAGTCCGTCCTCAACCGCGGCGGCCTCGCGCTGCCGGGTCGTCGCCACGACGCTCTTGTACCCGGTGGTCTCGGAGTTTGCCAGGTTGCCCGCGAGCACATCCATGCGATAGAGGCTCGTGAGCATCCCCGACGCCGAGAGGTAGAGGCCGTAGTTCATCGCGCCCCTCCACTTCGGCCATCACGCCCATCGCTCCACTCCGACCCCGTGAGCCGCAGCCCCGTGCCGCGGGCCCATCCGGGCCGGCCCGGGCCGAGCGTCGGCGTACACCCGCGGACCATCTGGGCCTGGTGCACGCGCGTCGCCAGCTCGGCCAGGCGCACGATCGCTTCGCCCACGCCGGAGTAATCCACCGGCGGACGAACCAACCGCAGCTTCGTCGCGCCAAACGTTGGGCCGGAGGGAACCATCAACCGGCACGCTCATCAACTGGCGTGCCAGCGTGGGCGGAGCCTGCAAACGCAGGTTCTGCGCTTGCCGCGCAGGCCTCGCCGCCGACCCGCGCTGACTTGGCTCATCCGCCGCCGCACGACCCGACGTTCTTCCCGCAGGGGCAGCACGCGCCGGTGTGCACATGAGCCGGGCCGGGACCTCCCGCGGTCGCAAAGGTCGAGTGCATGCGCCGGTACGTGCGGCCCTTCCCCTCCGGATCGTCCACCGGCTTGTCGGCGTCGGCCATCGACCGGAGCAGCTCGACCTTCGTTCCGTCCTCTGCCTGGTACTCGTAAATCGGCATGCCGGATTGTACGGCGGCCCGCTCGCTCTCCCTCCCCGCCGACCACCCGGCACACCCCCCGGGGTTCCGTCGTGCGCAAAGGTCGCGTTTCGGTCACCCGGCCTCGTTTCCGGGCGACGGCAGGCGTATAGAGTTGAGATTCCCCTTGCTCCGGCCCGGCGGCCCCCTCCCCCCCCGCCCCGCCTGCGGGTGCGCCGGGTCTTCGTGTTTGCCCTCACTGCCGCCGACCCATCAGCCGAACCACCTTTATCTCTTTCGACTTCCAGCCGATAACAACGCCGAAACTCGCATGCCTCCCATGGAACCTCTCGTCCTCGGCCTCAACGCCTCGCACCCCGACTCGTCCGCCGTGCTCATGAACAGGCACGGCGTGGTCGCCGCCATCTGCGAAGAGCGGATCAACCGCCTCAAGCACTGCGCGATCTTCCCCAAGCTGGCGATCCAGGAAGTGCTGCGCCTCGCGGGTGCGTCGATCTCCGACGTCACCGACCTGGCCATCGCCCGCGACCCCTTCGCCAACAAGGGCGCCAAGCTCGCGTTCATCGCGCGCAACCCCTCCGTCGGGCTCAACCTGGCGCGCGTCTCCATGCAGCGCCACAAGCAGAACACCGCCGCCAACACCATGGCCGCCCAGATGGGCGTCGCGGAGAGCCAGTGCACGTTCAACGTGCACCACGTCGAGCACCACCTCGCGCACATCGCCTCCTCCTTCTTCTGGTCGGGCTTCGATCGTGCCACCGGCGTTTCCGTCGACGGCGCGGGTGACTTCTGCACCGTCATGATCGCCGAGTGCAAGGGCAATCAGATCAACGTCCTGCGCCGCTGCCATCCGCCCCACTCCCTCGGCATGTTCTACACCGCCATGACCGGGTTCCTCGGGTTCACCCGCTACGGCGAGGAATACAAGGTCATGGGCCTCGCCGCCTACGGCAAGCCCACGTTTGTCGATCAACTCGCCCGCTTCGTCAAGTACGACCCCGAGCGCGGCGTGCAGCTCGATCAGACCTACTTCCCCACTTACTCACGCGTCTATGACAACGAGCAGCGCACCTTCGGCGAGCTTGAAAACGGCGAAATCCGCGTGCCCAAGATGTGGGACGACGGGCTCGAGAAATTCTTCGGCCCCGCACGCAAACGCGGCACCCCGCTCACCGAGCGCGACAACAACCTCGCCGCCTCGCTCCAGCGTCACTTCGAGACCTGCTACATCGACCTCGTCCGCGACGCCGTCAACCGCACCGGTTGCCGCGACGTGGTCCTCGCCGGCGGGTGCGCCCTCAACGGCGTCGGCAACGGCCGCCTCGTCATGGAGAAGCACCTCGACCGCGTTTACATCCACCCCGCCGCGGGCGACGACGGCACCGGCTCCGGCGCGGCCGCCTACGTCCTGTTCAACAAGCTCGGCGTCCCGCGCACGCCCGCCGTCAATCACGCCTACTGGGGCACCGGCTGGACCGACGCCGAGTGCGAGGCCGCGGTGCGTGAGATGTCCGCGTCGCAGGGCCTCACCTTCCGCAAGCTCTCGCGCGAGGAGCTGATCAAAACCGCCGTCGATGCCTTCATGCAGGGCAAGATCGTCGGGTGGTTCCAGGGCCGCGAGGAATGGGGCCCGCGCGCCCTGGGCAACCGCTCGATCCTCGCCAACCCGGGATGGCCCGACATGAAGGCCATCCTCAACGCCCGCATCAAGAACCGCGAGCCGTTCCGCCCCTTCGCCCCCGCGATCCTCGAAGAGAAACTCTCCACCTGCTACGAAGGCGCCCACGACGTGCCCTTCATGAACATCGTCTACAAGACGCGCCCCGAATGGCGCGAGCGGCTCTCGGCGGTCAATCACGATGACAACACCGGACGCGTGCAGACCGTGCGCCGCGACCAGAACGACCTCTACTACGACCTCATCAAGGCGTTCGAAGCGCGCAGCGGCATCCCCGTGATCCTCAACACGAGCTTCAACGAAAACGAGCCGATCGTCCACACGCCGCAACAGGCCATCGCCTGCTTCGCACGCACAAAGATGGACGCGCTGGCCGTCGGCCCGTTCTGGTGCGACAAGTCAGGCGACCTGGCGGCCAAGGCACAGGTCATCAGCAACGATTGAGCCGGCCGGTCCAGGAGTTGCCGCGCCGCACAATCATCGCGGGACCACCCTTCGAGCACCACACCACCGTCGGCGGCACAATGCCAATGAAAAAAGACCCGAGCCGCCATCGGCCCGGGTCCTGCATTCAGTGTTCCGCGCTGCGATCAGCGACGGCGACGGCCCAGCGCCAGCGCGCCCAGGGCCAGCACGCCCGCGGCACCCGGAGCGGGCACCTCGGCGGTGAAGATCCAGTCCATGTTGGCAACGTGCCGCCCGTCGACCATGAGCCAGCCCCAGCCGGAGAG
Source organism: Phycisphaerales bacterium (assembly GCA_050182995.1). Taxonomy (GTDB): domain Bacteria; phylum Planctomycetota; class Phycisphaerae; order Phycisphaerales; family UBA1924; genus JAEUIX01. The sequence goes on from JBFXBS010000003.1 coordinate 113,556, forward strand.
GCCGTCGAAACCGCGGTGGCCGAGGTCGTTGTCCTCATCGCCGAAGCGGAAGGTGAAACCGCCCTGATCCTTGTCCGAGAGGACGGAGTTCACGCCGCTGCCGCCGGGACCGACGATTGAGCCGACGTTCGAGAACGAGGGAGCGACGACTTCGAGATCGTCATCGCCCGCGGCGAGGCCCACGCCGACGTTGTACACGAAGTTGATGGTGTACAGCCCGAGGAACTGGTCGGCGAAGTAGCCCGTGCCCGAATCGCGGCCGCCGAAGGCGAACCCGCTGATGGTGATCGTGCTGCCGGTGTACTCGAGCGTCATGAATGACGCCGGGTGATCGAAGTCGAAGGTGAAGATGTCGTGACCAGAGGTCACGTTCACCATCTCATCGAGCCGCATGCCGTAGGGCGGTGGGTCCGCCGCGCCATCGGGGTGATTGTGGAGCCGGTAGGTACCGGTGGCGATCGGATCCGCCGAAGCGGCTCCAATGCCAAGACCTGCGGCCAAAGCCGCACCAATAAACTGATAGCGTGTCATTCTCTCTCTCCTGCTCCGATAGACGAGGCGCGCTGACGCTTGATCTACGGCAAGCACAATCTACCCGAATAACCAAATCGACGCACGTGAAAGCCCCCAAAGACGCGCGAAATCGGGCAAAGTACCCAATCTACTCACCCGTATCGAGGGCCTTCTTCACCGTTTCTTCGCTTCGTTCGTGAGTTGTATGGTAATTTGAGCGCGATCGGGCGTATTCCTCCGGCGAAACTCTCAGATCGACCGGCTTGCCGCGGACATGGCATTCGTGCAGGTGCTTCAGGAACGGCACGCACCACTGGCACCCCGTCCCCGCGCCGAGGCACTCCGATATCAGCGACGCCACCGGCGGGCGCTCACGCTCCATGAACCCGCGAATCTTGCGGAGCGAAACGTGAAAGCACAGGCAGACTTCGTCATCGGGATTCACGCGGCATGGTAGTGATGAATGCCGCCGCGCGTCGGCGAAGCCCGCGCCGACGCGACGACCCCGGCGCACGCGCCGCGAACGTCTTGCCGCCCGCGCCCGCGCGGCGAACCCTCACGCTCCCTTGTACGCCGTGTTCAGCCATCCGATGAGCTCCTTGTCGACCTGCCCCGCCCGCTCGACGCGCACGCGATGAGACACCATCGCGTTGAAGCTCCCTGAGGCTTCGAGGCGCGCGGTTGTCGGCGTGCCCTTGAGGTTGATTCCCACGTCGAGGCGCGTGGCCGTCGACGGCTGCACGATCGCAAACTGCTTCGAGCGGCGGAGACTGACATACGTCTTCTTCGGCGCGATCTCGACATCGGAGCCGAACTTCGACACCGCCGCGATGATCGCGTCGTAGATCGGGCGCAGGGCCGCCTTGGCGCCGGCGAACTGCGCGTCGACCAGATCGTCGCCCGCGGGCTCCGGCGCATCGCCTTTGAGCGCTTGCTGGGCCACGAGGTTGGCGTAGCCGTGACCCATGGCGTGCTTGCTCTTGAGCATCGAGACGATCTCGCCGTGCTTGGCAAGCCTGGATGCGCGCACGATCGCCACCCACGCTTCGAGCGACTTGCCGGTCTTTTCGGGCAAGTTTGCGATCATCGACGCCAGCGCCTGTTCGGGAGAGGCCATTGCAAGTCTCCTGTGAGAGAACCGGAAGCCGCGTTACTTCAGCGGGCGCTTGCGCCGCGCCTCTGGATGGTTCGACGACGGCGGGGCCGACCAATCCGTCTCCGACGCCACGAGCCGGTCGATGTAATCGCGCAGCGTGCCGACCGCCGCGTCATACGCGCGGAAGTCGCGGTACGTCCGCGCCAGCATCACCGCGCCCTCCATGGTCGTGAGCACGAAGATCGCCAGCTTCTCCGGCTCGATGCCCGTCGGCAACCGGCCCGAGGCCGCGCGGAAACACTCGGCGATGGCGCGCAGCCAGCCGTCAAAGTTCTCGGCAATGAGCCGGCGCGAGTTCGGATGGCTCTCGGTGAGCTCGATCGCCAGGTTCCCGATCGGGCACCCGTGCGAGAACTCGGTGATGTGCAGCATCCGGCGATACTGATCGAGCAGCGCAAACACGCGCTCGATCGGGTCATCGACCTTGTCCCACACCGGGCTGAGCAGCTCGGGCCAGAGCAGCGCCTTGCGCCGTTCGAGCGTCGCCGCAAGCACATGCTCCTTGGTCGGAAAGAAGTGATAGATGCTTCCCGACTGCACGCCGGCCTTCTCGGCGATCTGTGAAAGACCGGTGGGCCCGTATCCCTGAAAGGCGAAGAGCTCCATCGCGGCTTCGATGATCCGCTCGCGGGATTGCGTCGTGGGGGGCATGAGGCAGCCGGGGCGGGCCGAGCGGAGCGACGTTGGTTGGTTGACCAACTAACGCAACATACCGCAGAACGACAGTGCTGTCAAGAGCATCCGTCAAGTGATTTTGGTTGATCGACCAACTTCCTGCCGCCCTCCCCCGCCCCGCCTTCAACGCGCAAATATCGACCGTCGCTCCCACCCGAACCGATACCATTGGACGAGCGTGCGCTCATCGCCCGGACCTCCGTCGCGGCCAGGGAAACGCCCGCGCTTGCCCTGCCATGCAACTCCTCGACCTCATCGCAGGACTCGACATCGAACCCGATCCGCTCGCCGCCGGATCGCTCGATCTGCGCATCTGCGACATCACCGAGGATTCGCGCACGGCGATGCCCGGCTCGCTCTTCATCGCTCGGCGCGGGGCGCGTGCCGATGGGCGCGCGTTCATCTCCGCCGCCGTCGCCGCCGGCGCGGTTGCCGTGCTGACCGACGAAGTGGAAGCGCCGCTGGTCGCGGGCGGTCGAACCGGTCCGCCTCCCGCCTTGCTGCGCACGCGCCAGCTCCCCCTCAACGCCGCGATCATCGCCGAGCGATTCCACGGCGAGCCCACCAGCCGGCTCACCCTCGCGGGGATCACCGGGACCAAGGGCAAATCGACGGTTGCCTCGCTCATCCACCAGCTTCTGAACCGTGCCGGCATCCGCTGCGGACTCATCGGCACCGTCTGCATCGACGACGGGTCCGAGGTCACCCCCGCGTCGCTCACCACGCCCCCGGCGATCGAACTGAGCCGCACGATGGCGCGCATGCTCGACTGCGGCTGCCGGGCCGCAGTGATGGAAGCCTCCAGCCACGCGCTGCATCAGCATCGCGTGAGCGGGTTGCACTTCCGCATCGGCATCTTCACCAACCTGACGCGCGATCACCTCGACTACCACGGCACGATGGATGCGTACGCCGAGGCCAAGGCCGCGCTCTTCGCGTCGCTCCCCGACGAACCCCGGGGCGGGCACGCGATCGTGAACGCGCTCGATCCGTTCGCGCGGCGCATGGTGCGCGACTGCCGGGCGCGCGTCTGGGCGTGCATGGTCACCACGCCCGGGTCTGCGATGAGCGAGGCCCTTCGGCACCCGGCGCACCTGCACGCCGACTGCGTCGCCGAGGTCCGCCGAGCCGATGCCGCAGGGAGCGACGTGCTCATGACCGGCCCCTGGGGCCGCTGGGAGCTGCGCCTGCCGCTCGTGGGGATGCACAACGCGCTCAACGCGCTTCAGGCCGCGGCCGCCGCGCTGGCGATGGGCCTTTCGCCCGCCGAGATCGCCTCGGGCCTGACGCGGGTCAGCGCGCCGCCGGGCCGGCTCGAACCGGTCTCGAACCCGGGCGATCCGTTCGCGGTCTACGTCGACTACGCCCATACCGACGACTCGCTGCGGACGATCCTGCGCGTGGCGCGGAGCATCACCAGCGAGCGCGGCACGGGCGGGCGGGTGCTCGCGGTGTTCGGCTGCGGGGGCGATCGCGACCGGGGCAAGCGCCCGCTCATGGGCGCCGCCGCCGTCGAAGGCGCGGATGCCGTCTTCGTCACCAGCGACAACCCGCGTACGGAAGACCCGTCGGCGATCATCGACGAGATTCTCACAGGCGTGCCCGCCGCCGCCCGGCCGCGCGTCGTCATCGAACCCGATCGCCAGCGTGCCATTCACGCCGCCGTCCGCGCCGCCCGACCGGGCGATGTCGTCATCATCGCCGGCAAGGGCCATGAGGACTACCAGATCGTCGCCGACGGGCGCGGGGGCACGGTGAAGCGCCGATTCGACGACCGCGAAGTAGCGCGCGAGGCGCTCCTCCGCGCAGGCATCGGCGTGGTGGCGCGCTCGCGCGGGTCGGCAGGCTCGGCTCCCCGCTCGACAAGCGATCGCACCCGCCCGGAGGACCCGGGCCGATGAGCTTCTGGACGCTCGACTCCCTCCGCGCCGCACTCGAAGCCGACGTGCTCGCACCCGCCGCGCCGGCCCGCGCCCCAACCGCCACGCCCGCCGGCGTCAGCATCGACTCGCGCTCGCTCCAGCCGGGGCAGGTCTTCGTCGCGCTCCGCGGCGACACCTTCGACGGGCACGCCTTCCTGCCGCAGGCCGCCGCCGCCGGCGCGCCCATCGTCGTCATCGATCGACCCGAAGCCCGCGCAAGCCTGCCGTCGGGCGTCGGAATACTGCTGGTTCCCGACGCGCGCGCGGCGCTCGCTCGTCTCGCCCGCGCCTATCGCGCCACGCTCACCCGCACGCGCGTCATCGGCGTCGGCGGCTCCAACGGCAAGACCACCACCACGCGCCTCATCGACGCCGCCCTGCGCAGCCGGCTCACCGGCACCTGCTCGCTCAAGAGCTTCAACAACGACGTGGGCGTCCCGCTCACCGTCCTCGCCGCCCGACCGGCCGATCAGTACCTCATCTGCGAGATCGGCTCCAACGCGCCGGGGGAGATCACCCCGCTGGCGCGCATCGCCCGCCCGAACATCGGCGTCATCACCTCCATCGGACGCGAGCATCTCCAGGGATTCGGCTCGCTCGAAGGCGTCGCGCGCGAGGAAGCGTCGCTCCTGCCCGAGATCGGACCGGCAGGCGCAGGTAGCGCCGGCGTCGCGATCGTCACCGCGGACGCGCCGCTGCTCGCCGAGGCTATCGGTGCCGCGCGCCGCCGCGGGACGACCGTGCTCACCTTCGGCCGCGCGCCCGACGCCGACCTGCGCCTCGCGCGCTTCGCCCATGTCGCGGGCACGGCGCCGGGAGCGCCGCCGGGCGGCTCAACATTCGAGCTCGCATCGGGCGAGACGTTCACGGTTCCGCTCCTGGGTGAGCACAACGCGCTCAACGCGCTGGCGGCCATCGCTGTCGCTCGCCAGTTCGGACTGAGCGATGCCGAGATCGCCCAGGGCCTGCGTGCGGCGACTCCGCCCGAGATGCGCTTTCAGCACGTGCATGTCATCGGCATTGACCTCGTGAACGACGCCTACAACGCCAACCCCGAATCGACGCTCGCTGCGCTCCGCACATTCGCCTCGCTGCACGCCGGCGCCGCCCGCCGAGTGGTCGTGCTGGGCGATAATCTCGAACTCGGCGCGTCGGCGGACCAGGCTCATCGCGAGCTCGGGCGGGCCGTCGCGGATCATTCGATCAACCTCCTCATCGCCGTCGGGCCGCTCGCCTCGATCGCCGCCGACGAAGCCCTTCGTGCCGCGCGCGACCGCGGCACCACCCTGCGGACCGAGCGACTGCCGGATCTGAACGACGCACGCGCCCAGGCCGTCGCCTCATGGCTCGCGCCGGGCGACGCCGTCCTGCTCAAGGGCTCGCGCCGCATGGCCCTCGAGCGCGTGATCCCCGCGCTCCGCGCCCGCGCCGGGCAGCCGGCCTCCCCAGTCACGCCCGCACCCGCTCCAACCTCCGCCGCTCGCGCCTGAGCCCGCGCCGTTTCACCCATGCTCTACCTGCTCTTCGATCTCGCTCGCGAATGGCTCTACGAGGTCCGCCTCTATCCCTACCTCCAGATCCTCGACCAGATCGTTTTCCGCGCGCTCGCGGCCACCGCCCTCGCCTTCTTCAGCGTCATCCTTGCGGGCAAACCGGTGATCGCCTGGCTTCGCCTCAAGAAGATCGGCGATTCGGGCCTGTCCGATGCCGAGTCGCTCCGCCGCGCCGCCCAATCCAAGGCCGCGACCCCGACCATGGGCGGAATCATCATCGTCGGGAGCATCCTGGGCGCTTCGCTCCTGCTCGCCGACCTCACCAACCGCTACGTCATCTACGCCCTCATCGTCACGCTCTTCCTCGCCCTCCTCGGCGGCGTCGATGACTGGCTCAAGCTCACCGCCGCCTCACGCCCCGGCGCCTCGCGACAGGGCCTGCACGCGTGGGAGAAGCTCGTCTTCCAGCTCGGCATGGCCGCCCTCGTCGGCTGGTTCACCTTCGGCATCCAGCCCGTGGACGACTCCGCCGTCCCCAGCCTCGCGCACGTCCTCAACCTCCCCTTCCAGAAAACCTACGTCTCGGGCGCGGGCACGATCGCCGACGGGCTGTTCTATCTGCCGCGCTGGGCCTTCGTCATGCTCGCGGTCCTCATGATCACGGGCATGAGCAACGCCGTGAACATCACCGACGGGATGGACGGCCTCGCGACCGGGGTTTCCGCCGCCGCCGCCTTCGGCGTGCTGCCGCTCTGCTTCATCGCGGGCGAACTTACGTTCGCACAGACGCTGCTCGTTCCGTTCGTCCCCAGCAGCGACGAGCTCTCCGTCGTCATCGGCGCCATGGCCGGCGCGTGCCTGGGCTTCCTCTGGTTCAACTGCTCTCCCGCGCAGGTCTTCATGGGCGATACCGGTTCGCTCGCCCTCGGCGGCCTGCTCGCCTTCACCGCCATCGCCGTCCGGCAGGAATTTCTCCTGCTGGTCATGTCCGTTGTCTTTCTCGCCGAAATCGCCAGCGTCACCCTGCAGGTCGGCTTCTTCAAGCTCTCGGGCGGCAAGCGCATCTTCCGCTGCGCGCCCTACCACCATCACCTGCACCTGGGCGGCTGGACCGAGCAGCAGGTCGTCGTCCGCTTCTGGATCATCTCGATCCTGATGGTCGTGCTCGGGCTCGCGAGCCTGAAAATGCGCTGACACGCCGCCGCGGCCCGCTTCACCGGGCGATCACGAACCGGTGCAGCACGACGCGGTCCTGGATCGGCCCGCTCGGCCCCTCGTCGAGGCTGATCCGCAGGCCCGAGGCGCCCGCGGGAATCTTCGCGTTCACCGCGACCACCGCCCGGTCGGCCTGAACTGACTCGCGCGCGATCTCCGTCGCCGGCCCCGATCCGCCGATCGCCTCGATCCGCACCACGCAGTCACCCCAGTGCGCGCTCGACGCCGGCAGCACGAGCCATCCGGCGACCCGTGCCGCGCCCGTCGGCAGCGCCCACTCCACGCTCATCGGCCCGTCCAGCTCGATGTTCCCGACTCCGAGCAGACCGGTCGATCCGGGCACGACCTCGGCGGGCTCCATCGGCGCGATCCGCCCCGGCGCAATCCGCTGCGCCGTGATCGCCAGCGACGACAGCGCCCGCAGCCGCTGCACGTCCGGCACGATCGCCCGAACCTGCTCGGTCGAAAGCGCCACCTGCCGGCTCCGCCCCTCGCTCGGTTCAATCCCCAGGAGCATCCCTCGCGACGAGTCCACGCCCACGTGCTCGACGCGGATCACCGAACCATCGCGCAGCCACACCACCGTTCCCCGCGGCTCCGCGGCCGGGTTCACGAGCCGGATCTCCTGCACCCGCGCCAGGGGCGTGCGCGTCACGCTCCCGCGATCGCTCACCCACACCTCCAGCCCGATCCGTTCAACAAGCCCGCTGATCGCGTCGCCGTTGGTGAGCAGCACGCGGTCGCGCTCCGGCCCGCCGCGCCCCGCGCCCGCCGCACCGCCCCCGGCGCTCCTCGCGCCCTCGTCGCCCGCGCCCGCACGGCGCACGCGCGCGACGTCCTCGAGCTTGAACTCCAGCGAGCCCAGCGCGCCCGAGTGCAGCCAGCGGATCACGTCACTCCCCGCGTCCCCGGGCGCGCTCGTGTCCGACACCTGCTCGCTCGGAATATCCACCTGCCCCATCACGCGCCGCCCGTCAGTCAGTTCGATCATCCCGAACGCCCCCGCGGCCTCAGTGCGCACGCCCGGTCGAGCCGCCGCCAGATCCTCCACCCACCACCCCGGCTCGATGATCGCCGCCACGCTCTCGATCCCGATCGACCGCTCCTCGCCCCCGGCGCCTTCAGCCCCGGCGCCTCCCCCCCCGGGACTCGAAAAGTACACCCGTCCGCCCGCGATCCGTGCGAGATTGACCGGCTGCGCCCGCAGCTCGCGATCGAGAATCACGACCTCCGCCGCGCGGGCCGGCGCAAGCCCGGTCCACAGCCACGCCGCCGCTACGCAGGTGGCCAGTCCCCCGCTCAACCTCGCCGGGCGCGTGTGTCTCACTTCTGGAAGATCGGCAGATAACGCTTGGGCATTTGCAGAACAATGAGCGCCATGCTCGAGCCGTACGCCGGCCCCACGCTCGGATCGGCCCACGATCCGTTGCTCATCTGGCGCCGGAGCAGCTCCTCGCGGATCAGGGGCCACGACGTCGCCCACGCCTCGCCCCCCGCCAGGTACATGCTCTGCACCGTGTAATACTGCCCGTAGAAATAGTGCGTCTCCGGGCGGTTGATCGAGTTGGGCATGGCGTTGCGCAGCAGGTACTCCACGCCCTTGGTCAGCGCCTGATCCTCGTAGATCCCCGAGTAGTACAGGCTCGCCACGCCCGCCGCCGATCGAGGCCACGCGCTCATCCCCTGCTCGGCCTGGTACTTGAATCCCCCATCCGGGTTCTGACAGCGCCGAACATACTCCACAGCCTTGTCGATCACCTGCTTGGGCACCTCCACCCCCGCATTGCGCGCCGACCGCAGCGCCATCACCTGGCAGATCGTCACCGAAATGTCCGCGTCGTACGGCACCGGGTTGTAGCGCCACCCGCCCTCATCGTTCTGCGTGCGCTCGATCAGCCGACACGCCTTCACGAGCGCCTGGTGCACGCGCTGCGCGAGCTTCGTATCGCCGCCGCCCTGCGTCATCCCGTACACCTCGCCCAGGAACAGCGTCGCAAACCCGTGCCCATACATCGGGCCGTTGGTCGTGTCCGCCGCGATCAGCCCCGTCTCCGTGCTGCTGACCAGCACAAACTCAATCGCCTTGCGCACCTGCTCGCCGTACGGGCCGCGCCCCGGCAGGTTGCCGTCGGCCATGAGCGCGATCCCCGCCAGCGCCGTCACCGCCACGTTCTTGCCGAAGCGCCCGCCCCCAAACGACCCGTCGGGGCTCTGCTGCTGCGCCAGCCACTGCAGGCCGCGGTTGACCGCCTGGTCAAGCTCGGCGTTCATCTCGTCCGCCGCCGCCTGGTTCTGCGCCGTCGGGCCGAGCGGCCGATCTGTCGCGGGCTCGCGGCGCTCGGTCGGCGGGCGCACGCGCACGTCCGGCACATCCGGCTGCTCCGCCACCAACCCCGCCGACGCGCCGGTCGCGCCCAGCGCCAGCGCGATCGCCGCCGCCCGCGCCCGTGTCCAACCCTGCTTGCCCGTCCGTCGCTCATGCATGCCGCGATTCCTCACTTCTGGTCCGCGAGCTTGCGGTAGTACTCTTCGGTCTGGCGCTCGTAGGTCGTGCTGAACTTCTCACCGCTCCCCTGCAGGAGCATGTCGCGGATGCGCGCCGGGAGCGCGCCCCACGCGGCCTTGGCCGCTTCCAGCCCCGGGCGCAGCGCCCCATCGCGCCGCCCGGGCAGATCCGTCGTCGTCGGGTCGGACGGATTCGCCTGCTGCGAGCGGTCCTGCTGCTGCTGCTGCGCCTGCTGCTGTTCGCGCTGCTCATCGCGATTCTGCTGCTGTTGCTGCTGCTGTTGCTGCTGCTGCTGACGCCGCTCGAGCGAGCTGATCAACTGGTCGAGCTTGCGGATCGTGTCCTCCTGCGTCCGCTGGGTCTCCAGCCCCGTGTCGCTCGCGCTCTCCAGCCGCCGCGCGCTCGTCTCCATGAGCGCGATCGCCTGCTGGAACAGGTCCCCCGGCTCCTCCTCGCGCAGGCGCCGCTCCAGCTCATCCTCGCCCGCGCCGCCCTCGCCCGGCTCGCCTTCGATGCCCAGCAGTTCATCGAGCGTCGGCGGGCGCTTGCTCGGCGCGGGCAGATCGCGCGGCTGGCTCCCCTCCGCACCCGGGCGCGCCTCCGTCGCCGCGGGCGCCGTCGTCTGCCCATCGACCCGTGCACCGGCGCCCACGAGCACGCATGCGCTGATCGCCGCGATCATCCACGCCGCCGCGCTCATGGGTTGGCCTCCTCGACCGGTTCCATCGCGGGCTCGTCATCCGGCTCGACCTCGGGCCCGCCGCCCCGCTGCTGCCGTTCCAGCTCTTCGAGCACCGCGCGGGCGCGCTCGAGCAACTCCTTCTGAAGCGTCGATGCCTCGTGCGAAAGGTCCGCGTCGCCGCTCTCGGCCGCCTCGCGAGTCACCGCCAGCGCCTCGCCCTGCAGGCTCCGCAGCAGCTTCAGCTCGGCACCGGGCGGAATCAGCCCCTGCTGCTGCTGCTGCCCGCCCGAGCCGCCGCTCCCCTGGTCGCCGCCCGCCTGCTCGCGGAACTCGTCGGCGTTGCGATCCTGGTCCGACAGCGCCTCGAGAATGCTCTGGAGCACGCGGATCGCCGAGTTCTGGCGGCTGAGCACGACGCGGTCGGCCTCGCCCTCCGCCAGTCGTGCCGCCGCCGCCGACACCGCCTCTTCGAGCCGCGTCTGCGCATATCCGAAGGTGGTCGATTCCTCGATCTCGCTTGTTGAGGCGCCCAGGTCCGCCGCCTTCTGGCGGATCTGGTCCTGCACGGGCGAGAGGTCTCGCGCCGCCGCGCGCTTGCGCCGGCCTTCCTCCATCGCCTCGACCCCGCGCGTCTTGCTGCGCAGGTCAAGCTGCGCGTCGAGCAGTTCCCGATACGCCTTGCGCAGCTCGGCGAGCTGGCGCCGGTTGTTGCGCGCCTGGGCGTCCTGCCGAGCCTCCTCGGCCTGGTCGCGTGCCGCCTTCAGCCGTTCGAGCGATCGCTCCTCGCCCGTGCGCGCTCCCGGCGCATCGACGGGCCGGGCCCGCAGCGCCGTCGCCGCGTCGCTCTGCGCCTCCGCCGCCGACTCGATGAGCGCCGCCGCATCGCGCGCCTCGCGCCCCGCCGCCCGGGCCAGCTCCAGCACTCCCAGCGTGTTCTGCCGCAGCGCAATCATCCCTTCGTCGAGCTTCTCAAACCCGCCCCCCGCCTCGCCCACGCCCAGCGCCGCCAGCTCCAGCTCCTGCCGCCTGATCAGCGCCTCGAGCGACTGCACCAGGCTCGCCAGCTCGCGCTGCAGCACCTCATCCCGGCTGCGCTGCGCCTGCTGCATCTGGTCGAGCACCTGCTCCATCGCCTCCATCGCCCGGTCCTGCTGCTGCGTCGCCGACTGCTGCCGGTTCTGCGCGATGTCCCGCGCCGCTTCCTGCATCTGCTCCTGCATCCGCGCCCGCTCGGCCCGGCGCGCCGCCTCGTCGAGCGCCCGCGCGCCCTCCGGGTCCTGCTCGCTCATCTGCTCCGCCGCCTGACGAAGCCGATCAAGCACTTCCTGCCCGCGCTCGGCCAGTTCCCCCTGCCGCTCCGAAAGCTGCCCGGCCTGCTGCGCCTGCGCCGGCGAGAGCTCCGACGCGGTCTTCCCCGTCGTCTGCTCGCCCAGGCGCGCCGTCTGCTCGCGCACCTCGCGCTGCTCCTCCAGCAGCCGCTCCACCCCGCGACGCACCGACCAGGCATCCTCTCCCTTGTCCAACAGCTCGGCAAGCTGCTCGAGCGCCTGCTGCGCGCGCTCGGCACGCGCCTGCGCGCCCGCCCGCGCGGCCTCGGCCTGGGCCTCGTCCCCCTGCGCCCGCGCCTGCTCCCCACGCCTCATCTCCCCCGCCGCTTCCCGCGCCGCCTCGCGCGCCCGCTCCAGCAGCGCTTCCGCGTCTTCAAGAACCCCCGCGAGCTCCGGGTCGTCCAGCCCGTTGGCGCGAACCCGCTCCGACAGCCGCCCCACCGCTTCCCCCTGGTGCTCCGCTCCGTCGCCGATCGCCGCCTGATCGCGCGACGAACCCGCCCGCTCCGCTCCACGCTCCAGCGCCGATCGAAGGCCATCCTGCTGCTCGGCCATGCGAATCGTCGAGCGCCGCACCGCGCCGAGCTCCTGCCACACCTGCTCGACAAGCTGCTCCTTCGAGATGATCCGCACGCGCCGTACCGCCGAGCGCGTCGCCTCGTGCCGCACGCCGTTCAGCTCGAACAGGTCCTTGGCCAGCGCCGTGATCCACAGCTCATCGCCCGACGCCGCCCCGGTCGACGCCACGTCAAGCTTCGATTCGACCGTGAGCACCCGCACGCCGCCGGGCCCGCCGCCCGCGCTCGTGCTCGTCGGCGTCTCGGGCACGCGCCGTGCCAGCACCACTGGCTCGCCCGTCGGCTCGGGCGCCGCACCCTCCGAGCCCGGCGCCCGCCGTGCCAGACGCCATTCCGACTCCACCGACTCGAGCGCCACGTCATCGCGCGCCTCCGCCGCCACGTCGAGCACCGCCGTGGGAAGCGCCTCGGTGTCCTCCGCCGGACGCGTCACCGTCGCCTCGGGCGGTCCATCCGAGCGCGCCTCGATGCGGTACACGCTCTCCTGGTCGCTGCCGATTCCGTGCTCATCCACCGGCTGCACCGGGAGGCGCACGCTGTCACGCACCGTCCACGAAACCGTCAGCCGTCGCCCGTCAAGCTTGGCGGAAAACGGCGCTTCAAACGCCTCGCTCTCGCTCGCCCCGCTCGCGCCGGCATCATGCGCAAGCACCGCGAACTGCTCCCCCAGCAGCGCGCTCACCCACGCCCGCTCCTCCATGCGCGGCTCCGGCAGCGCCTTGTTGAACTCCACCTCCAGCTCAATGCGCGAACCACGCAGCACCGCCGGGATCGTTGCCCGCTCGTCATTCCCGGCCCCAAGATCCACCGCCGACGCCGCCCCGCCCGCACCGTCCGCGCTCGCCAGGTACGCCGGCGGCGACACCCGCGCCGTCGCCCGCAAGACCGTCGGCGGCCGCACGAGCCGAATCCGCCGCGCTCCCGTCTCGTCGTCAGCGCTGCTCAGCCAATACTCCAGCTCCGCCGACGACCCCGCGTCCATCGGCTCCGATGGCTCGAGCGCGCCGGGCTCGATGAGCCGCTCAAAGAGCGTCCCCGACGCCACGATCGGCTTGCCCAGCGGGTCAAACGTCGCAACCTCCACCGGCCGATCCTGGCTCGTAAGCGCCACGCGCCGCACCGGCCCGGCACGCCCCGACGCCTCGATGATCCGGTAGCGCGCCTCGACGCGCGTCCGGTCCGGCGCCGTGTCGCTGCTCAGAAGCGCCGCCCGCAGCGAGAGCGTCTGCCCCAGCGCATGCACATCTCGCACCATCGCCGATTCGATGTCCGTCCGCCGCGGCCACTCCGCCGCCGACCACGGCGCCAGGATGCGCATCGAGCCGATCGCGGCCAGCGTCGGCTGCGTCGCGAAAAACCCCGCGACCATCGCGCCCATGAGCGCCGCCGCCAGCACCGCCAGCGCAATCCGCGCCGGCCGAATCACCCCGCGCACCCCCACGGCTCGCGCACGCCGCGCCGCCTCGCTCACAAACGCCGCCCGCGCCGCTTCGCCGCCCCCGGCCCGCCCCACCGCCATGTCGACCGCCGACGCCAGCACCCCTTCCAGCCCCGCGCGCCGCCCCGCCTCCGATCGCTCCACGCGCAACGCAAACTCCGTCAGGCTCGGCCGAAACCGCCACGCCGGTATCACCCGCGTCACCAGCAGCCACAACGCCACCGCCGCCCCCGCGCCGAGCCACCCCCCGCGCAGCCACCCGGGCATCCGCAGAAAGTAATCCGCCAGCGCCACCCCGATCCCGCCCGCCACCCACACCGCCCCCAACCACGCCGCCGTTTCCCCGATCAGCATCGCCTTCGCCACGCGACGCAGCAACACCAGCCGCCCCATCACCCCGCGCAGCTCACCCGCCGCGCGCGACATCGCCGGCGCCGGCGTCCCGTCTCCACCCCGCGGCCCCGCGGCTCTGGACTCTTCACTCATGCCGTGACCTTCCAAACTCTCGGATCGGGTCGCCACCCGTCCATCCATAAGGTACAGCCCCTCAAGCTCCGGAGATTGCCCAGGCGTTCAGTTTTGCGCCTCCAGGCCCGTCTCCCATCATCCGATCGCTCTATGTTAGGGTGACGCCCACCTCACTCCAAGTCAAACACGAGCACGTCGCTCCCCCGGCTCGAATGCAGCTCCACCGTGGCCGGTCCTTCGATCGCCGCGGCGTCCCCCTCCCGCAGCGCCGTCCCGTTCACCGTCGCCTCCCCCACCGCCACGTGCACCCAGGCCCCGCGGCCAGCACGCAGCACATGCTCGGCGCGCCCGCCCGCCGAGAGCGCCGCCAGAAACAAGTCCGCGTCCTGATGCACCGGAAGCGCCCCGTCATCCCCCACGCGCGCCGGCCCGGCGACGCGCACGAGCCGATCGAGCCGCGCCGGGCGCGGAAACGCCTTCTGCGCATAGGCCGGGTCGATCCCCCGCTCCGCGGGGAAGATCCACACCTGGAGGAGCCGGACGCGCTCGTCGCGCGAGGGGTTGAACTCGCTGTGCCGCACCCCGCGCCCCGCCGACATCACCTGCACCTCGCCGGGCCGGAGCACCTCGCCGTTGCCCAGGCTGTCCTTGTGCTCGAGCGCGCCTTCAAGCACGATCGAGATGATCTCCATGTCGCGGTGCCCGTGCATGCCAAAGCCCTGCCCCGGCTCCACCACGTCGTCGTTGATCACACGCAGCGTCCGATACCGCGTGAACGCCGGGTCGTGATAGTCGCCGAACGAAAACGTGTGCCGGCTGTGCAGCCAGCCCAGCTCCGTCACGCCGCGTTCGTCCGCGCGCCGAATCTTCACGCCGACAGGATAGCTACGCGAGCCGGATCAGCCGCCGCCCCGCCCACTCCACCGTCACCAGCAGCAGAATCACGATCAGCGCCAGCGGCCGGTCCCACAGCGTGTGCTCATCGGGCGCCAGCGTGATCCGCACCTCGCGCCGCGGGAGCAGTTCCGGCAGCCGGCCCAGCTCCTCCGCCGCCAGCACGCTCCCCCCGCTCTCGCGCGCCAGTTGCGCCAGCAGCGGGTGGTCCGTCTCCGGGCGCCGCAGCTCATCATCAGCCAGCCACACCTCGACCTCCGTCGCCACGCGCTCGACGCCGCGCAGCAGCGGATCGATCACTTCGAGTCGATACACCCCGCGCCGCCCCGGCGCCCAGGTGCCCTGATAGGTCGGACGCCCGTCCTCCTCACCCGCGCCGCCGCGCCGTCCGTCACCGACCGCGCGCAGCGTCAGGTCCGCGGCCGCCTCGCCTTCCGATCCGCGCTCACCCGGGCCTTCGCCCAGATCGCCGACGCGCGTGACACGCACCTGCAGCACCGACCCGGAGCCCTCCGCCAGCGCCTGGTCGAGCAGCTCGGCCCGCACGCGCACCGCCTGCCCCACCTCGGCTCGCGTCGGCGTCGCCGTGATGATCGCCGGTTTCCCCGCGCGCCCCACGCTCTCGCGCCCCAGCAGCCGCACCATCTGCAGCCAGAACCGCTCAGGCAGATCCTCGCCGCGCCCGTACCGCCAGCGCCAGATCTCATCGGTCCCGACGTAGATCACCCGCCCCGCCCCGTACCGCATCGACACCACGAGCGGCGCCTCGTCATCGCCCATCGCCGTCCGCGCCGTCGCCAGCACTTCCGCCGCCGGCTTGAGCAGCGCTCGATCGAGCCGCTGCGCCCAGCGCAGGCGCGACCATCCGCTCCGCGGGTCGCTCACCGCCGTCGGCCACCACGATTCATCCACGGGAATCCGCAGCAGGCGCAGCACGCCCAGGCGATCCGCCACCGGCGTCGGCGCCATCACCACGTCGCGGTCCCACACGCGGAGCGTCTCCGGCGCTTCCATGTTGATCGGCAGCAGGTCCGCCAGCACCGTCCCACGCCACGCACCGGGCGTCGCCCCCTCCCCGGCGATCCACAACAGCCCCGCACCGCCCACCGCCACGCGCTGCCGGATCTGCCGAAGCTGCTCGCCCGTGAACACCTCCGGCTGCACATCCCCCAGCACGATCGCGTCGATCCGTTCCCATTCGCCGGGCGACAGGGGCAGGCTGTCCATCGGGGTGTTCCCCTCCTGGATCGATCGCCGTCCCGTCGCCAGCAGCATCGCCGTGCTCGCCAGCGTCTTCTCGCGCGTCAGGATCGCCTGCAGAAACCGGTACTCCCAGCGCGGATACGCATCGACATACAGCACGCGCAGCGGGCGATCCACCAGTTCGATGTTCACCGTCGTCTGGTTGTTCTCGCTCACCAGGTCCTCGCGCGCTCCGGCCGCCCCGCTCCCGCCGATCCCTCCTTCAGGAATCACCCGCACCGTCCACTGCGCCTTCCCCGCCACCCCGGGCGTCGCCGTGAGCGTCACGCGCTCCGTCCGCACTTCCGCCGCTCCACGCTCTCCACCCGCCGACTCCACCCCGCCCTTCCACTCGATCCGCTTCTCATCGAGCACGTCGCCCGTCGCCGAATCAATCAACTGCACCCGCGCCGTCGCCGATCCGCCGCCCCGCGGCAACGCCCCGATGTGCTCCACCACCACGTCCACGGGCGCCACGTCATCCACGAACGCCACGCCCGGGCCAGCCGCACTCCGCACCGCCACATCCGCCAGCGGGTCCGCGCTCCCCAGCGGCACCGCGATCACCGGCACCTTCTCCGCCGCCAGCCGCCGCAGCACCCCGCGCGAAGGCGCATCGCTGCTCCGGCCGTCGCTCAGCACCACCACCCCCGACACCGGCCGCGCCGCCGCCCGCTGCAGCGCCTGCTCGAGCGCCTGCCCGAGATCCGTCCGCGTGCCGCTCGGCGTCTCCAGCGCCACGGGCAAACCGCCCGCGCTCACTCCGCCCGCCGCTCCCGCCTGCAGATCAAACGCCCCCGAATCAAACCCCAGCCACAGCACTTTCCGCTCCGCCGCGAGTTCCTCAAACATCGCCCGCCGTTCGGCCAGCGCCCCGCGCAACTGCTCCTCGCGCGTCCGCCGCGCTTCGCCCTCGCGCCCCGGCGCGTCCGGAATCCGCATCGACCCCGACCGATCGACCAGCATCACCACCCAGTCGCGCTCGATCGTCTCGTTGGCCCGCTGCAGCCGCGGCCCGCACGCCAGCACCACCAGCGTCAGCAGCAGCAGCCCGCGCGCCGCCCCGAGCACGCCCCGCGCCCACACCGGCCCCTCGATCCGCCGATAGCTCCACACCGCCAGCCCCGCGCACAGCACCGCCGCCCCCGCCCATTGCCACGCCTCAAGTTCCGTCGCAAACCCCAGCTCCACGCCCTCGTTCCCGAGGCGGAGGTCCTTCAAGCCCAGAAGCCAGTCAACCAGTGTGCTCACGGCGTCCCTCATTATTGACGCTCGAATCCCCCGCCTCGCCCGCGCCGCTCCTCCTTCCCCGCCCCGCGCGCCACCCGCACCCGCACTCCGGACACCGCTCCGCCTTCAGGCTCCCGCGCATGTCGTACCCGCACGCCCCGCAGCGATGCCGATACCACCGCTTCCGCCGCCTTGCGAGCATCGGCAGCCACGCCGCCGGACCCGCCGCCACCGTCCCCACGCCGATGCACACCACCAGCGCCCACATCGTCCCGTGCTCGCAGTAGCAGTCCTGCTTTCGCCGGATCATCACGTCGATCGGCACCACCGCCGCCGCTTCGATCACCGTCCCCATGAACACCTGCGACGCCACGCGCGACAGCGCCGTCTCACGCTCGCCTCGCCGCACGAACACCCAGATCAGCGGCGTCATCACCAGCCAGCTCCCTCCCACGCACACCCACATCATCGGCCGCCCCACCATCTCCAGCGTCGACTCCGTCATCCCCCACTCCACCGGCGTCGCTTCCTCGATCAGCCACGCCGCGTCCGCCACCACCAGCACCATCGCCCCCAACAGCAGCGACCCCATCGCGCCCGCCACCGCCGCCGAAAGCGCCAGCGGCCACCCGCGCCCCGAACTCCCCGGCCGCCGCACAGGCCACAACAGCACCGCCTGCATGAGCGTCACCACGCCGAGCGCTATCGCCATCACCAACCAGTACTCCGGCTCGATCAGCAGCCGCATCCATTCCCCACCAACGTCGCTCGACATCCCCACCAAGAACACCAGCGGCGACATCACCGTCACCGCCAGCGCCTGCACGATCCAGAACCCGCCCACCAATGCCCACCGCGGCATCACCCCGCTTGCGCCGTGCGACTCCGCGCGCTCCGCCACCGCCGCCCCGAGCGTCCGGTCCACCACCCATCCCAGCGCTCGCCGCACCCGCGTCATGCCCCGATTCTTGCCCTCATGCCTCACCCCAAGGGAATTGCGGCCGCTCGCCCCTCCAGCCCTCCGCCGCGCGCGCCGATAACCTCTGCCTTCATGCCCCGCCGACCCGCCAAGTCCCGCGCCGCCTCGCCTCGCCGCGCCCAGCGCGCCGCGATGCCCGCTTTCGATCTCGACGCCCTCCGCGTCGGCATCGACCGCCTCGACCGCCGGATCATCAAGCTCCTCAACGATCGCTCTAAGCTCGTCGTGCAGGTCGGCAAGTACAAGCAGGCCCGCGGCATCCCCATCTACGCGCCCCACCGCGAGGCCGAAGTCCTCGCCAAGGTCCTCCAGCTCAACCAGGGCCCGCTCCCCGCACGCGCCATCGAAGGCATCTACCGCGAACTCATGTCCGGCTCCTTCGCCCTCGAACAGCCCCTCAAGATCGGCTACCTCGGCCCGCCCGGCTCCTTCTCCCACGTCGCCGCCACCCGGCACTTCGGCTCCTCCGTCTCCTTCGAAGACCTCCACGAAATCGCCGGCGTCTTCACCGAGGTCCAGCGCGGCCACGTCGATTACGGCCTCGTCCCCATCGAAAACTCCATCCACGGCGGCGTCACCGAAACCCTCGACGCCCTCATCGCCTCCGCCGAGAAAGTCCACGTCTACGCCGAGGTGCAGCTCGAAGTGCACCACGCCCTCATGGCCAACTGCTCGCCCAAGTCCATCGAACGCATCTGCTCCAAGCCCGAAGTCTTCAGCCAATGCCGCACCTGGCTCGCCACGCAGTACCCGCGCGCCGAGCTTGTGCCCGTCGCCAGCAGCAGCCGCGCCGTGCAGATGGTCGCCGAGGAGTCCCTCAAGGTCCGCGGCAGCAGCAAGGAAGGCCCGCCCATCGCCGCCATCGGCAACGCCCTCGCCGGCGAGCTCTACGACGTCAACATCCTCTTCCCCAAGATCGAAGACAACCCCCACAACATCACCCGCTTCTTCGTCATCTCGCGCCAGCAAGCCCAGCGGAGCGGACAGGACAAGACCAGCATCATGTTCGCCACGCTCAACAAGCCCGGCGCCCTCGTCTCCGTCCTCAACGTCTTCCACCGCGCCGGCGTCAACCTCACCCACATCGACAAGCGCCCCAGCGGCCGCACCAACTGGTCCTACTCGTTCTTCATCGACGCCGAGGGCCACGAATCCGACCCCGCCCTCGCCGGCGCCATCGCCCGCGCCAGGAAACACTGCCGCGAACTCCACGTCCTCGGCAGTTACCCGCGGAGCCGAAGGATTCTGTGACGGGCCGCTTCGACCGCCCGACGCACGCGTCTGAAGCGGCAGAGTTGCACACACCTGCCGACGTAGCAGCACATCGTGCCACAGAAGTCGCTGCGCTCGGACGGCGACTTCTGTGCCCCACCCCCGTTGGCGGCGTAGCACAGAGTTGATCGATGTGCCACAGAAGTCGGCCTTGCGACTTCTGTGCTCCCTGATGTCGACGCGCAGTGTCACGGCGGCCGCTCGCCGGACACACAAGTCGCCGGGCCGACTTGTGTGCCACGCTCCCACGCTCCCGTGCCACAGCAGGCCGTGCCACAGAAGTCGGGTCGCCGACTTCTGTGCTCCGAACCTTCACGTTTCATCACCATTCAGACACAGAAGTCGCATGGCCGATTCGTGTTGGCTCGATCAGGGTGCCACGCTCCGTCCCACAGTCACCGTTGTGCCGCGCTCCCCCCTGAGTCGGTTCCCGCCAGCTTGCCGCTCGCCGGACACACAAGTCGCCGGGCCGACTTGTGTGCCACGCTCCCGGGCCGACTTGTGTGCCACGCTCCCGCGTCCACATAACTCCCTCCGCTCCCCTCCCACGCAAGTCCGCCCCTCCCCCGGCCGATACCTCCCTTGCTCCGCGGCGTCTGCGCATCCGCTCCGCGGCAGGGAGTCTCCTCATGCCCGTCGAAACCGCCGCACGCGAACAGGCCGTCACCGCCGCCATCCGCGAGATCTCCCACATCGCGACGCTGCCGGAGATCACCCTCAAGATCATCCAGCTCGTCGAGGACCCCAAGTCCACCGCGCAGGATCTCCACCAGGTCATCTCCAAGGACCCCGCCCTCTGCACGCGCATCCTCAAGGTCGTCAACTCCGCCTTCTACGGCCTCCCCGGGCAGATCGGCTCCATCAACCGCGCCATCGTCCTCCTCGGCCTCAACGCCGTCAAGAACATCGCCATCGCCGCCAGCCTCACCAAGCTCTTCAAGGGCGGCGACCTCGCCGCCGGCTTCTCGCCCAAGTCCCTCTGGACCCACTCCGTCGCCGTCGGCGCCGCCAGCCGCATGATCGCCACCACCATGAAGCTCGGCGTCACCGACGAGGCCTTCCTCGCCGGCCTCCTCCACGACGTCGGCATCATGGTCGAGCTCCAGTTCGACCGCAACAAGCTCGGCGAAGTGCTCACCAAGTACGAAGCCGGCCAGACCAACTTCCTCGCCGTCGAGGAGGAAGTCTTCAGCGCCAATCACCAGGACTTCGGCTCCGGGCTCTGCGACAAGTGGAAGTTCCCGCGCCCCTTCGCCTGCGTCACCGGCTTCCACCACCGCCCGCTCGATCTGCCCTACGACCAGCGCTCCCTCCCGACGATGGTCCACATCGCCGACCTCCTCGCCGCGACGCTCGACTCCGGCTTCAAGCTCGACCTCCCCTCCACCGAGATCAGCTCCGACGTCCTCGACCAGCTCAAGCTCACGCGCGAGCAGATCGAATCCGTCCGCCTCGGCCTCCCCGACGCGATCAAGGAAATCGGGACGATGCTCTCCCCCGCCTGAGCCGCGCACGCGCGGTCCGACGGTCCCCGTCAGACGTCGCGCCCGTGTTTCGCCGTCAGTCAATCCGCGTCCCGGCCGGCACGCCGTCGATCGACTTCACATCGATCTCCCCGATGCGCCACGCGCCCTCCGTCCCGCTCCGCCGCCACGTGAGCAGCCACCAGCTCTCATTGGGATACCCCGCCTCGGCCATCACCCACACCTTCACCTGCGTGCGGATGATCGTCGCCGAGTCCGCCGCCGCGGAGAGCGACCGCACCCGCGCCTCGCGCTCCTTGAGCCGCCAGCGCCCGTGCTCGCCCAGGTAACGCTCGACCCGTTCGAGCACGTCCTGCTTGTCCCACCCCGTCGAGAGCCCCAGCATCCGCACGCTCACGCGCTCATCGAGCAGCGCGCCCGTGCCGGCGACATCACCCCGCCCCACCGCGCTCACCAGCTCGCGCGTCAGCCCCATGACCCGCTCGCGATCGGTCGTCACGAGCGTGCCCGCCAGCGCCAGGCCCCCGCCGATCGCCGCCGCCGCCGCCAGGCACAGCACCCCCTGCCGCCCGCGGCCCGCCCGGTTCAGCGACACCATCGCCGTCACCCCCACCGCCGCGACCAGCGCCACCAGCCCCCACGGCGACTCCAGCACCCAGCGCTCCAGCACCGGCGCCGCCGGCAGCGCCTCCGGCTCCGTCGCCATCCGCCACTGCGCCAGGGTCGTGATCATCATCCCTCTTTGTAGTCACACCCGCCCGCCGCGGTTCGCGCGGCGACCGCCCCGCCAGCCGGCCCCTCGGCAGAAACTGCAGACCCGGCCGCCCGCCGGTCGATCTCCAACCCGGGCGGCGAGCGCGCGGCGGAGCCGCCGGGCCGACGCTCGATTCCCCCCCAGGGGCTCGACGTGTCTTCAACTGCGCCCGTCAACCCGCCCCCCGCGCTGGACCTCTCCATCCTCGAGCGCAACCTCGCCGCGCTCGGCGTCACCTGCCCGCAACTCGCCCTCGCCCTCACCGACACCGCCCCATCCGCGGAGATCGAGTTTGTCGCCACGCCCGCGGGCCCGCTGAGCGCCACGCACACCCAGTCCTGCGCCATGGGGACGATGACCCGCGCGCTCGCGAGCAGGCGCGACCCCCTCGCCGAGGCCCGCCGACTCGCCGACCGCGTCGACGTGCTCGAATCGCCCATCGTCGCCATCGTCGGCTTCGGGCTGGGTTACCACGTCGCCGAGATCGCCTCGCGCGTCGGGCGTCACGGCATCCTCGTTGTCTTCGAGCCCGACCTTCCGCTCCTCCGCGCCGTGTTCGAGCGCATCGACTGCTCCGCCTGGCTCGAACGCACCAACCTCATCATCCTCACCGACCCCGACGACGAAGGCTCGCTCGCCGGCGCCCTCCGCGGCATGGAAGGCGCCATCGCCATGGGCGTGCAGGTGATCGAGCATCCGCCGAGCATGCCTCGCTTCGCCGACTCCGCGCCGGGCCTGCCCGGTCCCGCCGCCCGCTTCGTTCAGCGCTTCACGCGGATCATCAAGGCCGCCCGCACCACCATCGTGACCGCGCTGGTCCAGACCGAGGGCACGCTCCGCAACCTCGCCCAGAACCTCGATGTCTACGCCACCGCCCCGGGCATCGCCGACCTCGCCGGCGCCGCCGCCGGTCGACCCGCCATCGTCGTCTCCGCCGGCCCCAGCCTCTGGCGCAATATCGACCTGCTCAGCGACCCGCGCGTCCGCGGGCGCTTCGTCGTCATCGCCGTGCAGACCGTCCTCAAGCCCCTGCTCGCCCGCGGCATCCGCCCCGATTTCGTCACCGCCCTCGACTTCCACGAGATCAGCCGCCGCTTCTACGAAGGCCTCACGCCCGCCGATGTCGAGGGCGTCACGCTCGTCATCGAGCCCAAGGTCAACCCCGCCGTCCCGCTCGCGTTCCCCGGCACCATCCGCTGCGCCGCCGACCCGTTCCTCGACCGCCTGCTCGGCGAAGACCTCGCCCGCCCGCTCGGGACGCTCACCCCCGGCGCCACCGTCGCGCACCTTGCCTACTACCTCGCGCGCCACCTCGCCTGCGACCCCGTCATCCTCATCGGCCAGGATCTCGGCTTCACCGACGGGCAGTACTACTCCGCCGGCGCCGCCATCCACGATGTCTGGGCCGCCGAGCTCAACGAGTTCAACACCCTCGAAATGCTCGAGTGGCAGCGCATCGCCCGCATGAAGGGCCAGCTCCGCCGCGAGACCGACCAGCTCGGCCGCGCCATCTACACCGACGAGCAGATGAGCACCTACCTCGTCCAGTTCCAGCGCGATTTCAAGGCCGACGCCGACCGCGGCCTGCGCATCATCGACGCCACCGAAGGCGGCGTGCTCAAGCACCACACCACGCCCATGCCGCTCGCCGCGGCCATCGCCCAGTTCGCCGGCGCCGGTGCCGAGCCCCCCCCGCCCCTGCCCCAGCCCCCGCGCCGCGATGACGCCGACCGCCACCGCACCCTCCGCGCCGCCGCCGACCGCGTCCGCCGCGTCCGCCAGGATGTCTGGCGCGTGGGCGAGCATTGCCGCGCCGCCCGCGCACTCCTCGATGAAATGCTCGCGCACCAGTCCGACCAGGCCCGCGTCAACAGCCTGATCGCCCGCGTCGAGAAGCTCCGCGACGAGGTCGCCGCGCTCCAGCCCGCCTTCCGGCTCGTCGAAACCCTCAACCAGACCGGCGCGTTCAACCGGCACAAGACCGATCGCCGCCTCTTCCTCGCGCGGCAGGAAGGCACGCTCGACCCCCTTCAAGTCCAGCGCGAGCAGATCCAGCGCGATTCCACCAACGTCACCTGGCTCGCCGATGCCGCCGACGCCCTCGGCGACATCCTCGACGACAGCATCGCTTCGTGCGAGCCGCTCGGCCGGCCGGGCGAGCCCGATCGGCGCGCCGCGCCCAAGCGCACGCGCGACCCGATCCGCGAGACCGACCAGTTCCCCGCCGGCGCCGACGCCCCCGCCACCCCGGCGCCCGCCGACGCACGCGTCCTCGCCGTCATCCCCGTCGATCCCGACCGCTCCGATCTCGGCGTGCCACGCGACCTCGGCGCCATCTCCCTCGCCGGACGCAACCCGCTTCAGCTCACCCTCGCGCGGCTCGCGCGCGTGCGCCGTCTCGCCGGCGTCACCCTCCTGGCCCGCAACCCCGACGCCGCCCGACGACTCGCCGGAACGCTCCCTTCCAATCTCGCCGTCGAGTTCCGCCAGGCCGCCGCCGAAGAGCCCGGCTGGCCCGCCACCGTCGCCCGGGCCGCGCGGCTCTGGTCCGCCGACAGTTGGCGCGGCGGGCTCGGCAACCTCACCGTCTACGACGAAGCGCTCTGGCCCGGCGCCACCCTCGCCGCCCTCGATCACGCCGGCGCCCACGCCGCCCTCGTCCTCGGCGCCGATTGGGGCCTCATCGACCCCGCCGCCGGCGACGCGATCATCGAGCGCTATCAGGAACTCCCCCGCGCCCATCGCATCACCTTCTCCCAGGCCGCCCCCGGCCTCGCCCCCTGCCTCATCGACCGCACCATGCTCGCCCAGATCGCCGAGCGGCGACACGCCGTCGGCTCCTTCGCGAGCATCGGCGGCGTGCTCGGCTACGTGCCCACCGCGCCGGGGCCCGACCTCATCGTCAAGCCCCTCTGCCTCCAGGTTCCCGTGCCCGTGCGCGACTGCCTGCACCGCTGCACGCTCGATTCCCCCGCGCGCGCCGCCGCACTCGAAGCCGCCCTCGCCGCCGCAGCGCTCGATCCCCTCTCCGCCTCCAGCGATCAGGTCGCCGCCGCCGTCTCTCGCGCCTTCGCCGACGCCACGCGCGACCGCTCCCGGCACGTCATCCTCCGCGCCATCGACGCCCGCGGCACGCTCGCCGCCGACACCGCCGCCCTGGTCCTTCGCCAGCTCGGCGACTGGGCCCCGCTCTCAACCGTGACCATCGCGGGCGAAGCCTCGCTCCAGGCCGGGCGCGGGCTCGACCTGCTCGACCATCCGGATTGGCCCGCGCTGGTCGCCGCCGCACGCAGCGCCGGCCTCGGCGCCGTTCAACTGCGCACCACGCTCCGCGCCCCCGAGTCCGCCGTCGACGCGCTCCTCACCGCCGGCGTCGAAGTCCTCGGCATCGACCTCCTCGCTGACGACGCCGCGACCTACACCGCGCTCGCGGGCGTCGATGCCTTCGCCGCGGTCCGGGCGGCGTTCAAGCGTCTGCTCACATCGCGCCCCGCCGCGGGCCCCTCGGGCGTGCCGATCCCCTGGATCGTCCCGCGCCTCACGCGGCGCGACGCCGTCATCGAGCAGATCGAGGACTTCTTCGACTACTGGCTGCTCATCACCGGGTGGGCGATGATCGACCCGCTCCCCGCGCCGGCGCCGGGCGAGCGCGTCGCCCCGCTCCCGCTCCCCGCGCTGGCGCACCAGCGCCGGTCCCTCTCGCGGGTCATCATCGGCACCGACGGACGCCCCCTCGCATGACCACCACGCTTGCGCCACGTCTCGATGCCCTCGCCATCGTCCTCGGCCGCGCGGGGAGCAAGGGCGTTCCCGGCAAGAACCTCGCCCGCATCGCCGGCAAGCCGTGCGCGCGCTGGACGCTCGACGCCGCGCGGGCCGCGCGGCGCGTCGCCCACACCGTGTTCTCGACCGACAGCCCGGCGCTTGCGCAGCTCGCCGCCCGCGCGGGCGCTCTCCCCATCGAGCGCCCCAAGCGCCTCGCCACCGACCGCGCGACCATCGACGACGCCGCGCGACACGCCGTGCATTTCCTCGAAACCCTCATCGCCGACCGCTTCCACGATCGCCAGCCCTTCGTCATCCTCTACGCCAACGTCCCCATCCGCCCTCCCGGCCTCATCGACCGCGCCGTCGAACTCCTCTGGAAATCCCGCGCCGACAGCGTTCAGAGCTACGCCCCGGTCGGCAAGTTCCACCCCTGGTGGACCGCCCGCCTCGACGCCCACGCGCGCGTCGCGCCCTGGGAGGGCCGCGTCCTCAACCACGGCATCTACCGCCGCCAGGACCTGCCGCCCGCGTTCATCCCCGACGGCGGCGTCCTCGTCGTCACCCGGCGGGCGCTCATGCTCGAAATCAAGGGCGTCGCCCGCGGCCCGCACGCGTTCTTCGGCAAGGACCGCCGCGGCATCGTGAACCCCGAGGGCAGCGTCATCGATATCGACGCGCCGACCGATCTGCTCGTCGCCGACGCCGTGCTCCGGAGCGCCGCGCGATGAGGATCGGCACGCGCGAGATCGGCCCGGCGCACCCGCCTTACATCATCGCCGAGCTGGGCGTCAATCACGATGGCTCCGTCGATCGCGCGCTGCAGCTCGTGGACGCCGCCGCCGGCGCCGGCGCCGACGCCGTCAAGCTCCAGCTCTTCACCGCCGACCTGCTCATGAGCCG
The DNA here is from genome assembly GCA_050182995.1 of Phycisphaerales bacterium. GTDB lineage: Bacteria > Planctomycetota > Phycisphaerae > Phycisphaerales > UBA1924 > JAEUIX01. Next base: position 140,053 of record JBFXBS010000003.1, read on the forward strand.
CGCGGCCAGGCTCGCCGCGTATCAGAAGGCCGCGGGCGAATCCGACCCGGTCGAGATGCTCCGCCGCCTCGAACTCTCCACCGACCAGATGGCTCCCGTGGTCGATCGCGCCCATGCGCGAGGCATCCACGCAATCGTCACGGTCTTCAGCGTCGAGCTCGTGGGCGCCGCCGAGCGCCTGCCGTGGGACGCGTACAAGACCGCCAGCCCCGACATCATCCACAGGCCGCTGCTCGAGAGCCTGACGGCGACCGGCAAGCCGCTCATCGTGAGCACGGGCGCAAGCACCATGGAGGAGGTCACTCAAGCCGTCAACTGGCTTCGGCCGGCGCTCGATCGTCTCGCGCTGCTGCAATGCGTGAGCTGCTATCCGACGCCCGCCGATCAGGCGCACATCGGTGCGATGAATGATCTTCTGCACCTCACGAGCACCGTCGGCTACAGCGATCACACACGCGAGATCGAGACCGGCGAGATCGCCGTTCGCTGCGGCGCCGTGATGCTCGAAAAGCACTTCACGCACGATCGTGCCGCCGACGGTCCCGATCACGCCGCTTCGCTCGAAGCGAAGGAGTTTCGCGAGTATGCACAGCGCGCCAGGGCTCGCGCCGCCGATCGTCGGCCGTCATCCATCGGCGATTCGAGCAAGGTCGTCCTGCCGATCGAGCGCGATGTCCGCGCCGTCTCGCGCCAGTCCATCACTACGGTGCGCGATCTCGCCGCCGGACACCGCCTCACCCGCGCCGACCTGACCTTCAAACGTCCCGGCACCGGCCTCGCGCCCTTTTATCTCGACGAAGTCCTCAACCGCTCGCTCGCCCGCCCCGTCGAAGCCGACCTGCCGCTCACCGACGCCGACCTCGCTCCGACTTGATGCCCCGATGCCTCCTGCCTCGATGCCTTCCTGTTCATCAACCAGCCCGCCTGGACGATCAGGAAGGCATCAAGGCACGCGGCCTCCAGCCATCCAGTCAACAATCCCCGTGCTTCTTCGTGATGCTGTGTCCTTGTGGTGAACACTCCTCCTCGAACAGTCGCGATCGTCACCGGCTCTCGTGCCGAGTTCGGCCTGCTGCGCCCCGTGATCGACGCCGTGCGCCGGCAGGCGCGACTCAAGCTCCGGCTCGTCGTCGCGGGCGCGCATTTCCTGCCGCCGGCGCACACCGCGCGCGAGGTTGAGTCGGCGTACGCGATCGCCGGGCGCGTGCGGATGCAGCAGCGCGGGCACGCGTCGCGCTTCGACGACGCTGCCGCCGTGGCTCGCGGCGTCTCGGGCTTCACCCGCGCGTTCAGGAAGATCAAGCCCGACTGGGTCGTGGTGCTGGGCGACCGCATCGAGGCCTTCGCCGCCGCGAGTGCCGCCAGCATCGCGGGGATCGCGCTCTGCCACATCCACGGCGGGGACCGCGCCGAGGGCATCGCCGACGAGGCCATGCGCCACGCCATCACGAAGCTCGCGCACCTGCACTGCGCCGCGACCACGCTCGCCGCCGAGCGGATCATCAGGATGGGCGAGCGTCCCGAGCACGTGCACGTCACGGGCTCGCCCGCGATCGATGCGCTTCGCTCCGTGCGGCCGATGCCCGCGCGCGCCTTCGCGCGCCTCGGTGCGCCGCGTGCCGTCGTGCTCATGCACCCGGCCGGGCTCGCGCCTGCCGACGAACAGGAACACGCGCTGGCCGCCATCGTCGCGGCTCGTTCATTCGCGGAGCTGGTCGAGCCGGGCGCGCCGCCGCGGCTGCTCCTGCTCGCGCCCAACGCCGATGCCGGCCGCCGGCACGTGTTGGCGGCCCTCGACTACGCGCGGCAGAAGCGCGGGTGGCCCCTGCTCGATCACCTGCCGCGCCCCGAGTTCCTCGCGCTGCTGGCGCGGCTCGCGCGCGACCGGAGCGTGCTCGTGGGCAACTCCTCGGCGGGCCTGATCGAGGCCGCCGCCCTCGGCGTGCGCGTCATCAACGTCGGCCCGCGCCAGGCCGGACGCGAACGCGCGCCCACGGTCACCGAGCTCCCTTCGCCCTCGACGCGCGACATCGCCCTCGCCGTCGCGCGCGCCGCCGTGCTGAAAGAGCCCTCGCGCGCGGCGCGCGACGCCCACCCCTTCGGCGACGGACGCGCCGGCCCGCGCATCGCCTCCCTCCTCGCCCGAACCGACCCGCGCGACCCGGCCCTGCTGCGCAAGCGCCTCGCGTACTGACCATGCCCGGGCGGTCGCGCCGCGCGATCCACAGCGGCAAATGCCGTGCCAATCGCTCCTGCACCTGCGTTGCATCTCCACGTTCTCGCGCGCAAACATGGTCAATGCACCACGATCCTCCAGGTGCTCGCCGCGCGGGTCGGGCAGGGCCCGAGGACCACCCCGCCGAGCGCCTCTCAGATCGCCCGTAAACGCCTCTGGAAGGAAAGACCATCGGCGCGCGCGCATTCGTGGTCAATACCACATCATCCTGCGCCCGACTGCGCCGAGCGTGATGCACCGCCGTGTCGTTGTACCATGTTGCATGGCTGGGCCGGGGTTCCTCTTCAACGTGCTCGCGGGCGCACTCGGCCTCGTCGGGCTCGCGCTGCTGCTGTGGTCGCTCTTCAGCGATCGTCCGCGCGGGCGGCGGCGCTGCCCGCGCTGCTGGTATGACATGGCCGGCGCCGCGGGCCTGATCTGCCCCGAGTGCGGTCACGACGCGCGCCACGAGCGGCGACTGCACACGACGCGCCGGCGCCGGCGCTGGGTGGTCGTGAGCGTGCTGCTGCTGGCGCTCGCGAGCGCTTGCGTGCTGACGCCGAGGGTCATGCGCGAGGGTTGGGGCGTGCTGCCGGTGCGGGCGGTGCTCGGGCTCGAGTCGCTCGTGGGGCGCGACACGATCGAGAGCCTGAGCGCGCATCGGCGACAGCTCATCTGGGCGTGGCAGCCGCCGGCGTGGTCTGATTCGGAAGTGGCCGCGGTCTTCGAGCGGGCCTTGCGCGATTCCGGGTGCGTGCGCGAGCGCTGGCCCGCCGGCAAAAAGCTCTCCGTTTCGACGATCCACGATGGACGGATCGGAAGGTTCACCTGGTTCTGCACTCCGGTTGACTGGACCGAGGAGACGGCCTTCGCCACCTCCGTCGATCAGTTTGCGACGCACCAGCGATTCGCCCCGCGGCTGTGGCACGCCCTCGACGGCAGCGAACACGCGACCTCCATCACCTTCGAGGTGCGCACCGCTCGCGGTCCCCTGCGCCGCGTGCGCTTTCCCGTGTCGATCGAGCGCGTGCCGACGGTGGATGATGCGATCGCGCCCGTGCGCGCGCCGGCGCTCGACGCGGCCGTCGAGGCGTCGCTCTCGCCGCGGATGGTGGTGTACCCGGAGTCGGGGCGCGTGGGGGTTTCGGTGATGCCGCCGCTGATGGCGCCGGGTGCGCCGGCGCCGCCGATCGCCGTAGGGCTGGTGATCACCTTCGAGCGCGACGGCCGCGAGATGGCGCGGGCGCTGGTGCTCACGCGCGTGGGCGAAGTGACGAGCAGCATGACGCTGCCGTCGGAGTTGACGGGCGACGTGCAGGCGGTGCTCGACGCGGCCGCCGGCGATCCGGCGTGGACGGTGCGCATCAGGGGCGATGGCGAGCTGTCGCTGCGCGACTTCGCCGCGGAGCGCTATTGGGCCGGAGAGTTCGTGTTGCCGTTGAGCGATGTGAAGAAGTAGCGACAGCGCGGCAGGCATCGAGGCACGCGGCATCAAGGCATCAAGCTTCAGGAGCGTCGGCTGACTTCGACCTTGCCCCCAGGCGCGTCCTTGATCGCGTAGCCCATGGAGGCGAGCTGGTCGCGGATGGCGTCGGAGGTCTTGAAGTCCTTGGCGGCGCGGGCGTCGCGCCGGCGCGCCAGGAGCGACTCGACCTCGGGGCTCGGCGTGACGCCGGGGAGGAAGAGGGCGATAGAGGTCTGCTGAGCCTGCGGGCGCGGGAGCGAGAGAACCCCCAGCACACGATCGAGCGCGGCGACGGTGGCCGATCCGCCGCCGGCGCTGACAAAGGTGTTCAGTGCGGCGACGCCCTTGGCGATGTTCAGATCGTCGTTGAGCGCTTCGGCAAAGTCCTGCGCCACACGCGCATCGATGGGCGACGAGTCGGTCGCGGCCGGCGCGCGGCGCCAGCGCTCGATGGTTCGCTGGCTGTCGTCGAGCCCCTGGAACGTGAAGTTCGCGTTGCTGCGGTAATGGGTCTTGATGAGTTCGAGGCGGATGGCGGCGGGCTCGATGCCCTTGGCGAACAGGTCGCGCGGGGTGTAGAAGTTGCCCTTGCTCTTGCTCATCTTCGTGCCCTCGACGAGCAGGAAGCGCGGGTGAAACCACATCGACGCGAACGACCCCGCGGCGGGGTCGGCGTTGAACGCGCAGCACGACTGCGCGATCTCGCATTCGTGATGCGGGAAGATGTTGTCCTCGCCCCCGGAGTGCAGGTCGATGAGCGGGTCGCCGTTGGAGAGCGTGAGCGTCGAGAGGTCGGCGGCGGCGCCGGTGAGCCGTGCGGCGCTCATGACGGTGCACTCGATGTGCCAGCCGGGGTAGCCCTTGCCCCAGGGGCTGTCCCATTTCATGAGGTGCGAAGGGTCTTCCTTCCAGAGGAGGAAGTCGGCGGGGTGGCGCTTGCCGGCCTGGTTCTCGGCGGAGATGCGGCCGCCTTCGCCCTCGCGGAGCTTGTCGAGCGTGTTGCCGCTGAGGCGCCCGTAGGGCTCGAAGGACTGCACGCTGAAGTAGACGACGCGCCGGCCGGCGTGGCCGACGACGTAGGCGTTGCCGCGGGCGATGAGGCGCCGGATGACTTCGATCATTCCGGGGATGCTGGCGGTGGCCTTGGGGTGGAGGCTCTCGTCCTTGTCGGCTTCGAGCGAGACCTTGAGGCCGAGCGTGCGCGCGTCGTCGCGGAAGCGGCGTTCGTAGAACCGCGCGATCTGGAAGGGATCGGCGGGGTTGACGTCGGCATCGGGCGGGAGCGTGCCGGCCTTCTTGGCCTCGGCGATGCGGCGACCGGCGACGGCCATGCGGTCTTCGCCGTGCTCCCCGCCCTCGGCGTCGTCGGTCATGTGCCCCACGTCGGTGATGTTCATGACGTGGGTGACGCGCCGCCCGTGCCGGGTCCGATGAGCGGCCTGTTCGGGCGTTTCGTTGGCGAGGTCGCAGAGGGGCGATTCGATCCATCGGCGCAGCAGGTCGGCGGCGAGAAAGGAGCGGAAGTTGCCGATGTGCGCGTCGTCGTAGACCGTCGGCCCGCAGGTGTAGAACGTGACCTGCGACGGGTCGCGCGGGCGGAACTCCTCGAGGCGGCGCGTGAGCGTGTTGTAGAGTCGCAGCGGCATGGCGCGGATCGTATGGGTCGCGGGCCCCGACGGCGTCGCGCCGGATCGGCTCATACACTCGGGCATGCCCCGGATTTGCCGAGTCGGGTCGGTCGAGATCGGGCCCTCGCGGCCGCTGACGATCATCGCCGGCCCCTGCGTGCTCGAATCGGTCGAACTGGGCTGGAAGATCGGGACGCTGCTGCGCGACACGTGCCGGGAGCTCGGGCTTTCGTACGTTTTCAAGGCATCGTTCGACAAGGCGAACCGGTCGAGCATCAACTCGGCGCGCGGGCCGGGGCAGGGTCGCGGGGTCGAGTGGATGGCGCAGATCCGCGACGGGCTGGGCGTGCCCGTGACCACCGACATTCACGAGCCCTCGCAGGCGGCCGCCGTGGCGCGGCACGTCGATCTGATCCAGATCCCGGCGTTCCTGTGCCGGCAGACGGACCTGATCATGGCGGCGGGGCAGGCGGCGGCGGAGCATCGGCGCGCGGTGAACGTGAAGAAGGGCCAGTTCATGTCGCCGCAGGAGATGGGCGGGCCGATTCACAAGCTCGCCGAGTCGGGATGTGAAAACGTGATGGTGACCGAGCGCGGGACGTTCTTCGGCTATCACCGGCTGGTGAACGACTTTGTGGGCGTGGCGGACATGATGGAGCTCTCGGTGAAGGGGCGGGCGCCCGCGCCCGTGTGCTTTGACTGCACGCACTCGACGCAGCAGCCGGGGACGGGCGAAACGACCGGCGGGCGGCCGGACCGCGCGCCCACGCTGGCGCGCGCGGCGACGGCCATCGGCGTGCACGCGCTCTTCATCGAGTGTCACCCCGAGCCGAGCACGGCGCTCTCCGACGCGTCGAACATGCTGCGGCTGGAGCAGATGCCGGCGCTCCTGCGCGACGTGGCGGCGCTGCGTGCGGCGGCCGCGGGCGGCGCGGCGGGGACGGGTCGATGAACGGCGTGTCGATCGCCGATCTGCTCGACGCGCCCGGCGCGCTCGATGTCCTGAGCGCGCTCCTGGCGCAGGCGGGCGGGGGCGGGCCGGGCGCGCCGTTCCTGCCGATGGCGATCGTGCTGGGCGTGGGGGTGGTGGTCCTGGTCGTGATCGTGGCGGCGGGCGCGGGCGACAAGCGCCGGCGCGAGTCGATCGTGCGGGCGTGCGCCGAGTCGGGATTGGCGTCGGCCCTGGGCGACGACCCGGGGCTGCGCGCGATGATGGCGCACCTGCCGGAGATGAAGCGCGGGCGGCAGGCGCTCCTGTGGCACGCCAGCGCGGTGGATGGATCGGGCCTGCGCCTGTTCGAGCATCGCGCCGTGATCGGCGCCGGGAAGCATCGGCAGACGATCGTGCACACGATCGCGGCGTCGCCGTGCGCCGCCGAGTGGCCCGGGCTGGTGCTCGCACCGGAGAACCTGTTCACGCGCCTGGGCGGGATGCTGGGGTGGAAGGACCTGCAGCTCGACAACCCGGCGTTCAACGCGCGCTGGCGCGTGCAGTGCTCGTCGGAGGATTTTGCCATTGTCGCGCTCTCGCCGGAGATGCAGGAGTGGCTGGGGCAGGCGCCGAAGAAGGAACGGTGGCAGATCGGGTCGGGGTGGGTGTGCTGCATGCGCGCGGGGACGATCGCGCCCTCCGAGGCCGAGGCGCTGGCACGGCGACCGGCGGAGTTCCTGGCGCTGCTGCCGAGCGAGCTGGCGGCGTGGGTGGGGCCGGATCCGCAGCGCGATCGCCGGCCGATCTGAGACGGCGGCGACCGGTTGCCGCGGTCGGGGGCGGGGGAGGGTGAGCGATCAGACTGGGGCGAATCAGCGTCGCGGCACGGGCAGGCCCGCGGGTGCGCATCGCACCGACAGCTCGTGGCGCCGGGCGCCGCAGAGAGCGATGGCGAGTGCGTCGGCGACGTCGGGCGGATCGGGGCGGGCGTCGAGGCGGAGCTCGGCGCGGACGCCTTCCTGCATCTGCTCCTTGCTCGCGTGCCCGTGCCCGATGAGGGACTTCTTGATCTCGGTGGGGCGGAGTTCGATGAGCGGGAGGGCGCGCGAGGTGATGGCCAGCAGCAGCACGCCGCGAGCGTGACCCATGATGATCGCGGTCGCCGGGTGCTTGTAGTGGGCGTAGAGCATCTCGACGGCGACGGCGTCGGGACGGAGCGCATCGAGGAGCGCGCGGAAGTCGCGGTCGAGCTCGGCAAGGCGCGACGAGAGGCTCTCGCTCGCGGGCAGGCGGATGACGCCGGCTTCGACCAGGCGCGGCGTGGATCGTGCGGCGGGCGTGAACTCGACGCACCCGTAGCCGGTGAGGCGGAGGCCGGGATCGATGCCGAGGAAGCGCATGGGGGTTGGAGGTCAGGTCGCGGTGGAGGGGCGCGCGTGGGCGAGATCAAGATAGCGGACGACGGTCTTGGCGATCATGTCGGCCTCGATGTTGACGGGGTCGCCGGGCTTGAGCGCGCCGAGGGTGGTGCGTTCGAGGGTGGTGGGGATGAGGGCGACTTCGAAGGTGGGCCGGGCGGCGGGCGGAATCGCCGCGATCGTGAGCGAGACGCCGTCGATGCAGATCGAGCCCTTGGGGACGAGGTAGGGCGCGAGCGCCGGCGGGACGGCGACGGCGACGCGCCACTCGGGCGCGGTCACGATCGACACGACCGTGCCGACGGCGTCAACGTGCCCCTGCACAAAGTGGCCGCCCATGAGGGTGGACGGCGTGACGGCGTGCTCGAGGTTTACGCGGTCGCCGGGCTTGAGGGCGCTCAGGCGAGTCCTGGCGAGTGACTCGGGTACGACGTCGAAGGACCAGGCGGCGGCGGGGGATGTCGGGGAGGTGGCGACAAGGGTGAGGCAGCAGCCGGCGACGGCGATGGAGTCGCCCGGTTCTGGACGGTGGGTCCACGGGCCCGGATCGATTTCGAGCCGCACGCCGGCCGGAAGAGGGCGGATCGCCCGCACACGCCCGATCGCCTGGATCAGCCCGGTGAACATGGGCGAAGAGTACGAGGTGTGCGGCGGGTGTCGGAGCGGGTCGAAAGGGGCTGGGAAGCGGAAAGGGGGCGGGTGAGAAGTCGGGTGAAACGACTGGCCGGGCGCGCGTGTGCCCGTATTATGATGGCCCTGCCGCGACCCCCGCGCCCGTCCCCCCCATCAACCCCACCCACCCCTGAGGAATGCGCATGCCCCGTCACGCCGGAACGAACTGGATGAACTGGAGAAAAGGCACGACGAGCGTTGCGCTGGGGCTCGGGCTGGCGGCGCTGCTGGGCGGATGCTCGGCGTCGTCGGGCGGCGGGGGCGGGGGCGGCGGGGGATCGACGCCAGACGGGACGGCGATGAGCGGCGCGCTGGCGTCGACGCGCGTCGATCACGACGCGTGGTCGCGACTGGGCTACCGGCTGGTGTGGACGGGGTACGCGACGGTGAGCCCGTCCGACCGCGTGACGGCGCTGGAGCTTTTTGACGACGGGATCCTCGTGCAGGATTCGAGCTCGGTGATCACCGACCTGTCGCCGGTGAGCGGGGAGATCAAGTGGGCGACGCCGGTGGCTTCGCCGCTGACGCGGTTCGTGGGGATGACTCGCCATGGGAAGCAGTACGTCGTGTGCAGCGAGTCGGAGGCGTTCTTCGTGGCGGCGGATTCGGGGACACTGCTGGCCAAGCAGCGGTTCGACCGGGTGGTGAACACGAGCCCGGTCAACACGGGCGCGCTCCTGGTGATGGGGACGTCGGGCGGGGAGGTGATCGGGCACCTGCTGAGCGGGTTCAAGGCGTGGGCGTATGGCGTCGGCGGGAGCTTCGAGGCCCGGCCGGTGGCGGTCGGCCCCGACCACGTGGGCCTGGTCTCGCAGAACGGGCGCGTGATCATCATCATGCCGGTGACGGGCTCGGCGTCGGCGCAGTACCGGATCTTCGGGGGCGTGGCGTGCGAACTGGCGGCGTCGGACCGGATGCTGTTTGTGGCGAGCGTGGACCAGTCAATCTATGGATTTGAGATCTATGGGACGGGCGCGAAGTGGCGGAAGCGGACGGACTCGGCCCTGCGGACGACGCCGACGTATCACGACGGACGGCTGTATGTCGAGGTGCCCAGTGCCGGGCTGATGTGCCTGGAGGCGGACACGGGCCGGGACATCTGGACGGCCAAGGGCGTCGGCGGGACGGTGATCGGGAAGGTGAAGGGGCGGCTGCTCGTGTGGAACGGGACCGAAGCGGTGACGCTCGACGCGGCAACCGGGGATGTGATCGAGCGGGCGACGCTGGCGGGGTACTCGTTCCTCAAGCCGGACCGGTTTGTCGACGGGAGTATTTACGTGAGCACGCCGAAGGGGGCGGTGCACAAGTTTGAAGTGAAGTGAACAGCGGGAGCACGGGGGCGCCTGTGCGAGTGAGCAGCATGCCTGACCTGGTGCGAGTTCGGCGAGCGCTCATCTCCGTATCGGACAAGACGGGTGTTGAAGCGCTCGGGCGCGCCCTGGCGCGGCACGGGGTGGAGATCGTTTCGACCGGAGGCACGGCGAAGCTGCTCGCGGCCGCGGGGATCGCGGTCACGCCGATCGACCGGCTGACGGGCTTCCCGGAGATGATGGACGGGCGCGTCAAGACGCTGCACCCGAAGGTGCACGGGGGGCTGCTGGCGGTGCGCGATGATCCGGGGCACGCGGCGTCGATGCGCGAGCACGGGATTCCCGAGATCGATCTGCTGTGCGTCAACCTGTACCCGTTTGAACAGACGGTGGCCCGCGCGGGCGTGACGCGCGAGGAAGCGGTCGAGCAGATCGACATCGGCGGGCCGGCGATGGTGCGCAGCGGGAGCAAGAACCACGAGTATGTCGCCGTGCTGACGGAGGCGGGGCAGTATGCCCGCGTGCTCGAAGAGATGGACGCGCGCGGGGGATGCACGTCCCGGGCGCTGCGGCGATCGCTGGCGGCGGAGGCGTTTGCGCGCACGGCCGAGTATGACGCGGCGATCGCGGGGTATCTCGGCGCAGAGACAGGCCCGGCGGCACGGGACGAGGGCGCGTTTCCGAAGCGATTGCGGCCGCGGCTGGAACGGGTGTCGACGCTGCGCTACGGCGAGAACCCGCACCAGGCGGCGGCGGTGTATGCGGAGGAGGGCTTCAGCGGGCCGAGCGTGATCTCGGCGCGGCAACTTCATGGGAAGGAGCTGAGCTACAACAACCTCAACGACGCGAGCGCGGCGCTGGAGCTGGCGGCGGCGCTTGGCGCCTTCGGCACGGCGAGCGGTCGCGCCGGGGCGTGCGTCATCAAGCACGCCAACCCCTGCGGCGCGGCAGTGGCGCGGGATGCACGAGCGGCGATTGATCGGGCCATCGCCGGCGATCCGCTCGCGGCGTTCGGCGGGATCATCGCGCTGGCCGGTCGCGTGGATGCGGCGGCGGCGGCGCGGCTGTGCGAGCGGGATGTGTTTCTCGAGGTGCTTGTCGCCGAGGGGTTTGACGGGGAGGCGCTCGAGGCGTTGAGGTCGCGCTGGACGAATCTCCGCGTGCTGGAGGTCGGGCGGCTGGACAAGCTCACGGCGGACGCTGCGCGGCCCGGGATCAAGTTCATTCGCGGCGGGGCGCTCGTGCAGATGCCCGATGTGCTCGCGCCGGACCCGGCGAAGTGGGAGCACAAGGCCGGGCCCAAGCCGGACGAAGGGCAGCTCGCCGCGGCGGGGGCGATCGAGGTGATGGTGCGGGCGATGACCAGCAATGCCGTCGCGATCGGGGGCGTGGACGAAGGGGCGATCCGGCTCTTCGGCGGCGGGGTGGGGCAGGTCGATCGCGTCACGGCGTGCCGGATCGCGGTGGAGAAAGCCGGGGCGGCGAGCGGAGGCGTGCTGGAGCGCGGAGCGATCGCGGTGTCGGACGCGTTCTTTCCGTTCCCCGACGGGCCGGAGATCCTCATCGACGCGGGCGTGTCGATGATCGTGCACCCGGGCGGGTCGAAGCGCGACCAGGAGACGTTCGACCTGTGCGCGGCCCGCGGGGTGACGTGCATGGTCACGGGGGTGCGGCGGTTTCGGCATTGACGGGGAGCAAGGGACGCGACTCGGAGAGTGAGGTACCCGGAGTGCGCTCGACTCGGAGAGTCGAGGGACCCCTGGAGGGGATGGTCCTGTAAAACGGCGGCCTGCGGCCTTGCGCGGGGTTTGTGGATCGTTTGCATCCGGGCCGATACTGTTTGATACTCAAGGGGGCGAGAGATCGCCCTGAAAGGATGCCTGGTGGCCCCATGAGCGGCACACCGTTCTGGCATTTCGAGGATCGGGATCTGGAGCAGGGTGTGACTGCCGACGCTGCGAAGGCGGGGAGCGGTCATGTCGCCGCGGGCGCGGGGATGGGGCTGGGCGGCACGAGTGCGTTCCTGAGCGCGTCGGCGGTGGGGCTGGACGCGAAGGTGCTGGTGCTCAACAAGCTGTTCCTGGCGGTGCGGGTGGTCTCGGCGCGGCGGGCGTTCTCGATGCTCGTGCGCGATCTGGCGGAGGTCATTCACGTCGAGAACGGGCAGTACGTCAACTACGACTTTGAGTCGTGGGCGGAGATCAGCGAGTTTGCCCGGCAGTTTGAGCCGGAGAAGCACGACTGGGTGCGAACGGTGCGGCTGCAGATCGCGGTGCCGCGGGTGATCCGGCTGCTGGGGTATGACCGTCTGCCGGCGCAGATGGTGAAGCTGAACCGGCGGAACCTGTTTGCACGTGACCGGAACCAGTGCCAGTATTGCGGGAGCCATTTCCCGACGAGCGATCTGTCGATCGATCACGTGAAGCCGCGGAGCCACGGGGGCGGCGACACGTGGGAGAACCTGGTGTGCGCGTGCATCCGCTGCAACGCGAAGAAGGGCGGACGGACGCCTGAGGGCGCGGGGATGAAGCTGGTGCGCAAGCCGGTGATGCCGAAGCGGAACCCGCTGATTGCGATCAGGCTGGGTCAGGACCGGTACGCGAGCTGGAAGGCGTTTTTGGACAACGCGTACTGGAGCGTGGAGCTGAAGTAAGCGGGGGCGTTGAGTCCCCGGGGGGCGTGAAGGGCGCGAGCGGTCTGCCGAGCGACTCGTGAGGGCGGACCCGGGCTGTGGTATGCTGGGGCGATGGATGAGCGGGTGACGACGCTGCTGGCGGAGGCGCGGCGGGGCGCGCCGGGCGCGGCCGAGGCGTTGCTGGCCGAGGTGTATGACCAGCTTCGGCGGGTGGCGCAGGTGCGGATGAACCAGGAACGGCGGGGGCACACGCTGCAGGCGACGGCGCTGGTGCATGAGGCGTACCTGCGCCTGCTGGGTTCCGGACCAGGATCCGGAGCAGCGCCGAGCACGGACAGGGCGGGCATGTCGAGCGCGGCGGGGGGCGCGGGGCTGGCGGGGCGGGCGCAGTTCTTTGCCGCGGCGGGGGAGGCGATGCGGCGGATCCTGATCGAGCACGCGCGGGCGCGGAACCGAGAGAAGCGCGGCGGAGGGCGTGGGCGCGTGTCGCTGGAGTCGATCGGGGACGTCGCCGACCTGGCGCGGATCGAATCGAGCGGAGAAAGCGACGGCGTGCTTGCGTTCGATGAGGCCTTTCGGCGCCTTGAGGAGCATGACGCCGAGGTCGCGGCGGTGGTGCGGCTGCGGTTCTTCTCGGGGCTCACGGTGGCGGAGACGTCGGAGGCGCTGGGCATCTCGGAGCGGACGGTGAACAACCGGTGGTCGTACGCGCGGGCGTGGATCGCCCGGGCGGTGGAGGCGGGCGGAACGACGGAATCGGCGGGCGGTCCGGCGGGGACGGATGCGGCCGACTCAACCGCGTAAGGCGAAGACCATGAGTGAGGAACGTCGGCAACGGCTCATCGACCTGGTGGGAGAGGCGATGGCGCTCGCGCCCGAAGCGCGGGCGGATTATGTCCGCGGCGCGGCGGGCGGCGATCAGGCGCTCATCGAGGAGGTGACGGCCCTGCTTGCGGCGATGGACCGGGCCGGGTCGTTTCTGGGATACCCGACGGTGCGTGCTGCGCGCGAGGCGAGTGCCGCGACGTCGGGCGGCGAGCGCGAGGATCGCGGCGGCGGCGTGCACGGCGTGGGGACGGTGCTGGAGGGACCGGGCACGACGATCGGTCGGTATCGACTGCTGCAGAAGATCGGCGAAGGCGGGTTTGGCGTGGTGTTCATGGCCGAGCAGCGCGAGCCGGTGGTGCGGCAGGTGGCGTTCAAGATCATCAAGCCGGGGATGGATACACAGGCGGTAGTGGCGCGGTTTGAGCAGGAGCGGCAGGCGCTGGCGCTCATGGACCATCCGGGGATTGCGCGGGTGCTGGACGGGGGCGTGACGGAGTCGGGGCGGCCGTACTTCGTGATGGAGCTGGTGCGTGGCGATCCGATCGTGAACCACTGCGAGGCGATGGGGCTGGGGACGCGTGAGCGGCTGGAGCTGTTTGCGCAGGTGTGCCGGGCGGTGCAGCACGCGCACACGAAGGGGGTGATTCACCGGGACATCAAGCCGGCGAACGTGCTGGTGACGGTGGTGGACGGGCGGGCGATGCCGAAGGTGATCGACTTCGGGATCGCCAAGGCGACGGGCGGACGGCTGACGGAGCGGGAGTTTTTCACGGAGTTCCGGCAGATGATCGGGACGCCGGAGTACATGAGCCCGGAGCAGGCGGACAACTCGGGCGTGGATATCGATGCGCGGACGGACGTGTACAGCCTGGGCGTGCTGCTGTATGAGATGCTCACGGGGGTGACGCCGCTGGATGCTCGGGCGCTGCGGTCGGCGGCGTGGGGGGAGATCCAGCGGATCATCCGGGAACAGGAACCGGCCAAGCCGTCGACGAGGCTGCTGACGCTGCGGCGATCGCGGGGGAGCGGGAGTCGGCCGGCGAGCGGGACAGCGGTCGCGGGCGATGAACGGGAGCCGGCGCGGGTGGCGGCGCTTCTGCGCGGCGACGTGGACTGGATCGTGATGCGCTGCCTGGAGAAGGACCGATCGCGGCGGTATGAGACGCCGGCGGCGCTGGCGGCGGACCTGGAGCGGCACCTCGCGGGGCTGCCGGTGGAAGCGGCGCCGCCGAGCGCGGCGTACCGGGCGCGGAAGTTTGCGCGCCGGCATCGCGCCGGAGTCGCGGGCGCGTCGGTGCTGCTGCTGGCGCTGGTGGCGGGCATGGTCGGGACGACCAAGGGGCTGCTCGAAGCGCGTGTGGCGCGCGGCGAGGCGGTCGACCAGGCGGAAGCGGCGCGGCAAAGCGCCGATCGCGCCCGGGCCGAGGCGCGGCGCGCCGATGAGCAGGCGGCGGCGGCGGTGGCGAGCGCGCGGACGGCCGAGGCCGTCAATCAACTGATGACGACGATGATCGGTCGGGCCAATCGCGGGCGCGAGCAGGGACGCGAGGACGTGACGGTGCGCGAAGTGATGGACGCGGCCGCGGCGCAGCTTGAAGAGGGCGGCACCGGCTCGGAGCCGCGCGTGGCGGCGATGCTGGCCAGGACGATCGGCGAGACGTACCGCGAGCTGAACCTGATGGAGCAGGCGGAGCGGATGCTGCGGCTGCACTTTGATCTGGCGGGGCGGGCGTTCGGCGAATCGAGCGTGGAACGGGCCGGGGCGGCGCTGCTGCTCGGCGGGCTGCTCAAGGCGCGGGGCGAGCGCGAGAAGGCGCGGGAGATGAACGCGCTCGCTCGCGCCCTCGGCACGGCGCTCGGGCCGGCGGGAGTCGAGACGTCGGCATCGGCGGATGTCAATGAGGCGGCGATCCTCGCGGAGCTGGGCGATCATCCGGCGGCCGAGCGGCTGCTGCGGCAGGTGCTCGCGGACCTCGAAAAGGGCGGGGCGGGCGTGAGCCCGACGGCGGCGACGGCGACGTACAACCTGGCGACGATCCTGTTTCGCGAGGGGCGACTGGAAGAGGCCGAGACGGTGTTGCGCACGGCGCTTGAGCTGCAGCGGGCGTCGAACAAGGACAAGGATGTCGTGGCGACGCTGCAGGCGCTGGCGTCGTTTCAGTTTGCTCGCGGCGACCGCGCCGGTGCGGAAAAGACTTTGCGCGAGCAGGTGGAAGTGGTTCGACGGCTCTGGGGCGAGCGGCACATCGATCTCGCGGAAGCGCTGGTTCAACTCTCGATCGCCCTTGGGGCGCGCGAGGCCATGGAGGAGGCGGCGAAAGCGTCCGCCGACGCGATTGCGATCTTCAGGCAGGTCGTGAAGCCCGGACACCCGAGGCTGTGCAACGCGCTGAGGCAACTCGGGCACATTCAGGCCGAGGCAGGGATGAGTGCCGCGGCGGAAGAGTCGCTCCGCGAGGCGTGCGAGGGCATGAAGGCGTTCATGGCGACGGGGCATTCGGAGTACGTGTTCGCACGGACGACGCTGGCGCGGCTGCTCATGGAGCGGGGAGCGGTGGAAGAATCGGAAGCACACCTGCGTGAGATGCTCGAAGCGACGCAGGAGACCATGCCCGAGGGCGCGCGCTATGAGTGGATGAAGCTGCGCGCGGAGGCGGTGCTCGGGCGCGTACTGGCGAAGCGCGCCGAGGCCGCGCCGGCGGGGCCGGAGCGGTCGGCGCTGCTGGCGGAAGCGGAAGCGCGATCGGCGACCAGCGCCGAGCGGATGGAAACGGTGCGCGAGCGCATGGGGCCGCGGATGCGCGCGACGATTTTGCCGGAGGCGAAGCGGGACGCGCTGGCGGTGGCGGAGACGGCGTTGAAGCTTGAGCCGACGGCGGAGCGCGAGGCCGCGGCCGCGACGTGGCGCGAGCGAGCCAGGTAGCCGGCGCGGCGTCGGGCGCGCGTGGGTTCAAGCCCGGGCATCGAGCCTCGGAGGCTGTTTGCCGCGCGGCATGCGGGCACGCGTTGAGGGTGATCGGCGGGGGAGATGCGCGGACGGGAGTGGTTTGTCGCCTGAGAGGGCAGTCCTTTCAAGGAGCGGCGAACATGAACCGGACTTCCACGATCTTGGCGACGCGTTGTGAAAACCTCATGGCCGTGGCGGGGCGGATGGCGGCCTTTGTTGCGGCCACGGGCGCGTTGCTCCTGGCGCTGCCCGCGGCGGCGCAGGTGTGCGAGATCACCACCACGGTCGATGGACGCCGCACGCCGCCGATCGGGAGCGTTGCGAGCGTGACGCAGTTTGACGCCGACGGATTCAACAACCCGGAGCCGAACCTGATGGTGTTCGGGGGCACGTTCGATGCGGCGGGGACGCTGACGGGGCTGGGCGGGATCGCCGGCTGGAACGGGACGGACGTGGTGGCGATCGGCGATCGGACGCAGGCGCACTACCCGACGGGGAACATCAGCTTTGTGTTTCAGTACGACCCCGATGCGTCGGGCCCGCAGCAGCCGCAACTGCACGCGATCAGGAACAACAGCAATGGCACGTTCACGATGTACTCGTGGGCGCGGCTGGGGAGCGGGTGGTTCAGCTTCAACGTGCCGGGACGGGTGAACGCGGTGACGACATGGGACCCGGACGGGCCGAACGGGCTGGCGCCTTTCTGTGTGCTGGGCGGGGTGGATATTGACAACCGCGCCGACGTCGTGCGGTTCAACGGCGGGCTCACGTTCAGCTCAATCGCCTCGGGAACGCAGAACCCGGGTGCGGGGCCGAACGTGGTGGCGGCGCTCACGACGTGGGACCATGACGCGAACGTGAACACGCGCGAGTTCCTGATCGTGGGCGGAGAGTTTGCCCGGCTCAACAGCACGAACTGCAGCAATGTCGGTCGGCTGGAGTACAACAGCACAACCGGGCAGGTGGCGATCAACACCCTCGGCGGGGGCGTGAGCGGATCGCTGCAGCCGCGGGTGACGGAGCTGACCACCTGGCAGCTTGGCACGGGCCCGCGGAGCCTGGTGATCGGCGGAAGCTTCACGAGCGCGGGGGGACTGGGGATAACGAATCTGGCGCTGTGGAACGGTTCGACGTACCTGGCCTTTGGCGGGTCGCCGATCATCAGCCTGCAGGCGCTCACGAACTGGGACCCCGACGGCGCGCTGCCGGGCGCCGAGCGGCTGGTGATCGCCACGCCGAGCGCCGTGCAGCGGTATGACCCGGGGCTGGTGCGTTTCGTCGATATCGGCGACGCGATCTCGCCGTACATCGGGAGCGTGTTCACGCTGGGCGTGTGGGACGTGGTGGGAACGGGGGCGCAGCCGGAGTTTCTGTTTGCCGGCGGGTTCCGCGGCAGCGCGCCGCCGGGCGAGGGCGATGAGGGCGTGGTGAGAATCAACGACACGTCGAAGTGGCTGACGTGCCCGCAGGCGGCGCCGACCGGACCAGTGCACGCGGCGGTGTTTCAGCCCGGGGGATTTGTGGCCGGGCCGCCGAACCGGTTTCTTGTGGGCGGGCAGTTCGACCAGATCGGGCCGGCGCGGGTGAGCAACATTGCGCAGTGGAACGGGACGGCATGGCGGGGCGTCGCGGCGGGCTTCAACGCGCCGGTGAGGACGCTGCTGTCGGCCCGACTGACTTCAAACCAGTTCGCGTCGAACGCGGCGGTGGTGGGCGGTGAGTTCACGGCGTCGGGCACGACGAGCCTGAACCGGATCGCGCGCCTGGAGACGGACCTGTTCGGGACCGACACCTGGGTGCCGCTGGGCAGCGGGCTCAACGGCACCGTGCACACCATGACGACGTTTGACCCGGACGGCACGGGGCCGTTGCCGCTGCAGCTCATCGTGGGCGGCGACTTCACGACGGCGGGCGGAGTGACGGCGAACCGGATCGCGGCGTGGAATCAGAGCACGTCGACGTGGTCGGCGATGAGCAGCGGGATGAACGGCTCGGTGCGCGCGGTGTTCGCGTGGGACCCCGACGGCACGGGGCCGGGCCTTCCGCAGCTCATCGCCGGCGGGTCGTTCACCACGGCGAGCGGGTTCCCGATCGCCAACCTGGCGCAGTGGGACGGCGTGCAGTGGCGGCCCTTTGACGGCGGACAGCCCAACGGCGCGGTGCTGGCGCTGGGGCAGCGGAACCGCGGCGCGCTGCGCCCGCAGGAACTGCTCATCGGCGGATCGTTCAGCCAGATCGGGACGCGGCCGCTCTCCAACATCGCGAGCTGGGACGGCACGCGGTTCGACACGACGTTTCACGGCGTCAACGGCATCGTGAACGTCATCACCTCGTCAGAGATCGATCAGGATCCGTTCCTGAACCTGCAGAATGAGGTCGTCATCGGCGGGTCGTTCACGCAGAGCGACAATGGCAACCCGGGCTCGCCGACGTTCATCTCGCGCGTGGCGTATTTCAGCGAGATCTCGCCGTCTGCGGGTTGGAGGACGCTGTCCAGCGGGGCGTCGATGGGCAGCGTGAGCACGGTGATTCCATTCACGGCGGCGCCGGGCGGGCGGCCGCGGCTGCTCATCGGCGGGAACTTCGCAACGGGGACGGACCGCGCGCACGTGTATGTGCACCAGGGGACGAGGCCGTTCATCCTTGCGCAGCCCGGCCCGAGCTTTGCTGAGCCATGCGACGGCGAGACGGTGACGTACACGGTGAACGCGGACGGGATGGACCTGGCCTATCGGTGGATGCGCGGCGATGAGCCGCTGTTCCCGGGCGAGACCGCGGCGGGTTCGGTGATCTCGGGCGTGGACACGCCGACGCTGCGGATCGAGAACGTGTCGCCGGCGGATTCGGGTGCGTATCGCTGCGAGGTGGCGAACGTGTGCAAGGTTCTGTCGACGCGGTTCGTGCAGTTCCAGGTGAACCTGTGCGGGTGCCCGGCGGACTTCAACGGGGACGACGTGGTCGATGCGGACGACCTGGGCGACTACATCAACTGCTATTTTCAGGAGCTTGGGAACGCCGGGTTCTGCCCGCGGGCGGACATCAACGCGGACACGTTTGTGGATGCCGACGACCTTGGGGACTTTATCAACGCGTACTTTGCGGGGTGCCCGTGATGGCGCGACACACAACCGGCACATCAGGACTTGAAATACGCCCGCAGGAAGTCGTCGCGGGAGATCCCGGCCTGCTGACAGATTGCGCGCAGGGTTGAGCCCTTGAGCTTCGAGTGATTGGGCATCGTGAGCGGCGTGGTGGTTCCGTCAGGGTTCCGACGCACCATGGCGACGTGCTCGCGCATATGCGCACGGTCTCGAAGCCAAGGCTCGTCAAGGCCTTGGCGACGCGGCGCATCGGGGCATCTCTGGGGAACTTCATGGCGAAACGCTACCCAACACCGTCTCGGCGCGTCAAGCGGCGGCAAACGGCGCTCAGGCGACTCGCAGTTCAGCGACAAATGCTTCCTGGGCAGAGTCGCGCGCCAGAACCGACTTTGCCCCGAATGTCGCAATGTGGAACTTGATCGCGGAGCGGACGTCATCGAGAGCGTCCTGGTAGGAATCGCCCTGTCCGACGACGACGCCGCGCATGCCGAGCGGATAGGCAACGTATCCGTCAGGGTGCTTCTCGACGATGATCTTGATGTCGCGTCGGGTCGTGCGCCGGGCTTTGGCCATGGTCTGATCCTCGGGGTAATTCTATCTCCATACGCAGCGCAAAGGCTGATACCCTCTCGCCGTGAGCCAACCAGAGCAACTTCGGGCACAGGTGTTGATCGTCGAGGACGAGGCGGAGCACGCCGAGGTGATGGCGGAGGCGCTGCGCCGGCCCGGGCACGTGTGCACGATCGTCAACGGGGTGGCGGCGGCGCTTGAGGAGCTTCGGGGCGGATCGTTCGACGTCATCATCACGGACCTGCGGATGCCGGGGTCGGGCGGCATCGAGGGCGCGTCGGCGGACGGGGGCGACGCGGGGCTGGTGGTGTTGCGGGCGTCGCGGAGGTTGCAGCCGCAGAGCGAGACGATCATGGTGACGGCGCACGGCGACGTGCCGACGGCGCGGGCGGCGTTCAAGGACGGGGCGTACGACTTCATCGAGAAGCCGCTCGATCTCGAGGTGTTCCGCAATCTTGTCAACCGTGCGGCGGACACGGTGCTGCTGCGGCACGAGGCCAAGGGGGACGCGGAGCTCGTGCAGCACGAGGGGTTCGAGGGCATCATCGCCGGGAGCGAGCCGATGCGGAAGATTCTCCGCACGGTCAAGAGCGTGGCGGCGAGCAACCTGCCGATCTTCATCACGGGGGAGAGCGGGACGGGCAAGGAGCTGATCGCGCAGGCCGTGCACCGCAACTCGCCACGGGCGAAGGGGCGATTTGTGGCGCTCAACTGCGCGGCGGAGACGGAGACGCTGCTGGAGGATCAGCTCTTCGGGCACGTGCGCGGCGCGTTCACCGGCGCGGAGAAGGACCGCGAAGGCGTGTTTGAGTACGCCACCGGCGGGACGCTGTTCCTCGATGAGATTGGGGACATGCCGCTGAAGATGCAGGCGAAGCTGCTGCGCGTGCTGGAGACGGGGACGGTGGTGCGCGTGGGCAGCAACGATCCGCGTCAGACCGACGTTCGGCTCGTGAGCGCGACGAACAAGGATCTCCAGGGGATGATCGGCCGCGGGGAGTTCCGCGAGGATCTGTATTTTCGGATCAAGGGCGCGCAGGTGAGCCTGCCGCCGCTGCGCGATCGGCGTGAGGATGTGCCGCGGATTGTGCGCCACGCGATTGCACGTGCGTGGAAGCAGATGGGTCTCGACATCGGCCGGCCGATGCCGGGAATCACGGACGCCGCGATGATGCGCCTCACCAGCTACAACTGGCCCGGCAATGTGCGGCAACTGCTCAACACGGTGCAGCACATGGTGGTGACGGCCGCGGGGGAGCAGGCCGGGGGCGAGATGCCCGCGGGCGGGTCGTCGGGCGACGCGGCCCTCACGCTCGACGTGCGGCACATCCCCGACGAGATCCGCGTGGCCGACACGGGCGACGGGGGCGAAGCGATGGAGCCGGGCGCGACGGGTTCAGGCGGGGCGTCGCTGGCGGGGACGAGCCTGGAGCAGATCGAGAAGCGCGCGATCCGCGAGACGCTGCGGCTCACGGCGGGGAACAGGGAGCAAGCGGCGAAGCTGCTGGGGATCGGGGAGCGGACGCTGTATCGGAAGCTGAAGGAGTATGGGCTCAGGTGAGGCGTGCGGGCGGGACAGCCGTGCCGCTGAGGCCCTTCTCATCCAGTGTTGTGCTCACCGCGCCGACCGCAGCACGACCCAGCGGGTCTGGCCGTTCTGGCGGATGATGAGGCGGACGCCGCGGCGGAGGTCGACCGATTTGATGGCGTCGGCGAACTCGCCGGCCGTCTCGACGCGCTGGTTCATGACCTGGATGATGACATCACCGGGGTTGAGCGCACCGGCGGCGGCGCGTCCGAGCACCTCGGTCACCACGACGCCCTTGGTCGTGCGGCGCTCGCCGACGCGGTCGGCCAGCTCCGGCGTCAGCGTCTCGACCGTGATCCCCAGCCCGCCCTTCGCGGGCGAGGTGTATGTGTGCTCATCTGCCGGCGCGGCAGCGAGGGCGTCGCTCCGCGAGGCGAGCGAGGCGGTGATGGTCATCTTCTTGCCTTCGCGGAGGATGTCAAAGTTCACGGACTTTCCGGGCGGCGTCGCGGCGATGGCGTTGCGCAGGGCGTTGTCGCTGTCGATGGAGCGGCCTTCGTAGCGGGTGATGATGTCGCCCATCTTGAAGCCGGCCTTGTCGGCGGGGCTCTCGGGGGCGACTTCGGTGATGATGACGCCGGAGCGCTCGGGAAGGTCGTAGGCGTAGGTGCGGGCGATGTCGTCGGTGAGGGTCTGGAGGTTGACACCGAGGTATCCGCGTTCGACCTTGCCGTTGGCGATCAGCGAATCCATGACGCCCCTGGCCATGTTGGAGGGGATGGCGAATCCGATGCCGACGTTGGCGGGTCCGATGATGGCGGAGTTGACGCCGATGACTTCGCCGCGGAGGTTGATGAGCGGGCCGCCGGAGTTTCCGCGGTTGATGGCGGCGTCGGTCTGGATGAAGTCCTGGTACTGGACGTCGTTGAGCTGGCCGGGGCCTTTCTGGACGCGGTTCTTGGCGGAAACGATGCCGGCGGTGACGGTGCGGTTGAGGCCGAAGGGGTTGCCGATGGCGACGACCCACTGGCCGACGCGGACGGCGTCGGAATCGCCCAGCGTCACGTGGGGGAAATCGGCGCCGTCGATCTTGATGACGGCGACATCGGTGGCGGGGTCGGCGCCGACGATTTTGGCGACATACTTCGAATCGTCCGACAGCGTGACCTCGACCTTGCTGGCGTTGTCGATGACGTGGTTGTTGGTGAGGATGTACCCGTCGGCGGAGACGACGATGCCCGAGCCCATGCTCTGCTGGACGGGCCGGCGCATGGGCATTTGCGGTCGGATGTTGGGGAAGAAGCGGAAGAGATCGCCGAAGGGGTCCTGCTGAGGGTCGGGGACGGCGCGCTGCTCGCGGCGCGCGGGCTGGTTTTCGTCGTCATCGCCGCCGATCACGGCGGTGATGTTCACAACGGCGGGGCTGACGCGATCGGCCGCGAACTCGAAGGCGGCGGAGAGTGATTCGGCGTGTGCAATGGCGGTGTCGGCATCGGGCGGGCCGTGGTCATCGGCGAGGATCGGCCCGGCCAGGCCCGGGACGACCAGGGCAAGAACGGCGACGCCTGCGCGGCGAGCCAGGGGATCGATCGAGGGTCCGAGCCGACGAGCTTCAGGGTTCATGCACAGTTCTCCGCAGGTTCAAGGGCCACGACGGGCGCGAGATCGGACAGGTCCGGGCTTGAATGGGGCACCGGAATCGGGGTTCCGCCGGATCCCGGCACACGCATTTGTACGCGAGACGGGGACGATCGTTCGCGCCTTTGCAGGGCACAAGGGGTCGAGAGGAACCAACCGGCGGTGCACCTCGGCCTTTGTCCGGCCGCCAGACCAGCCGTTCTCCGTGGGCCCGAAACGGATGTCGCAGAAGCATGAGGAAAAGGAGGGCGTGGAGAAGCAGAGAAGCCTGGCGGCCGGGGGGCCGTCATGAGCGTTCGAATCAGCCGATGCTCACCGGCACGCGCCGCTGCCGGGCGGCCTCGTGCTTGGGCACGCGGACCGTGAGCACCCCGAGCGCATACTCGGCGGTGATGTTCGGCGCATCCACGGGGAAGTCGACACGGAAGGCGCGGTAGTAGTCGCCCACGGCGTATTCCTCGAGGAGCATGGCCTCGGCACCGGCGGGGCGGCGCGATTCCGCCTGGCCGCGAATCGTGAGCACGCCGCGATCAAAGGTCACGTCGATCCCGTCGCGCCGGCACCCGGGCATGTCAAGCACGACGACGGCGTGATCGCCCGACGGGGCGAGGTAGGCGTCGACCTGCGGGTGGAAGAACCGGGTGGGCCGGGGCTGGCGCTGCGCGACCGGCTCGGCGTTCGAGACGCCTCTGGACTCTTCGATCGTTGAGCAGCAGGATGGGGAGCAAGTCGTGGACATGAGTGATCTCCGTGCGTTCGGTTTGACGGACTGTGTCTGCGTGTCGTTCACGGGCGCCTGCGACGGCGCCATCATGTGTTGAGAGCGCCGCGGCTCAGTTGTCGCCGGCGGCCTTTACGGCGATTCGCCGGGGCTGCGCGAGTTCGGACTTGGGGAGCGAGATGGTGAGGACGCCGTCGCGCATCGAGGCGCTCACCTTGTCCGGCTCGACGGGCACGCCAAGACGGATGGACCGGGTGAACTCGCCTTCGCCGCGTTCATCGACGAGCAGCTCGGCGCCTTCGGGGAGCGCGATCGAGCGCTTGCCCTTGATGGTGAGCTCGCGCCCCGCGCCGGAGACCGAGATGTCGAGATCGTCGAGGCGGAAGCCGGGAAGCTCGGCCTCAACGGTGAACGACTTGGCATCTTCCCACGCCGAGAGCGGGGGGAAAGCCCGCGGGCCGACGCCCGAGTCCGGGCTGGCGACTCCGGGCTCGAACATGGCCTTGAACATTTCATCGACGTGCCGGGAAAGGGGGCTCAGGGAAAAGACGCTGGGGTAAAGAACTCGCATGGGTGTGTCTCCTCTGTCAGAACCGCCACTCGGGCCGGATGCCCGCGGCGAACGGGCAAGGACAAACCGCGTGCCAGATGCATTCAGCGACCGGCAGCGTGCGAGGCGGTCCCGAGTGCGAACGGGCGTTCGGGATATCGTGCAATTTGGCTGGCAGGCAAGCCGCGGCGGGTGTCAAAGTGACACTCGGCCCGGCGTGCCCCCCTGCTCCTGCCCCCGTTGGTGGCACGGGCAGCCCGCCGGAGTCGAATCATCCCGGCGGCCCTTCTCACCGGCCTTGGCACGGCGTTTGTCGCTTATCCTCGTTCGATGAGCGTTCGCTTCCAAGACTATTACCAGACGCTGGGCGTTTCGCGGTCGGCGGCGCCTGAGGAGATCAAGCGCGCGTACCGGAAACTCGCGCGTGAGCATCACCCGGACGTCAGCAAGACGCCGGGGAGCGACGCGAAGTTCAAGGCGATCAGCGAGGCGTACGAAGTGCTGGGCGATGCGCAGAAGCGTGCCCGGTACGACGCGCTGGGCGAGCACTGGAAGGCCGGGCAGGCGGTCGACCCGGAGGAGTATGCCGCGCGGGCCGGGTGGCCGGGTGGAAAGACAAGGGGCGCGCACGGCGGCACCGGGGGCAGGGGCGCCGGCGGCTTCCGCGTGAACGTCGGCGGCTCCGGTCACGACTTCAGCGACTTTTTCGAGCAGTTCTTTGGCGGGTCCGGCGGGATGAGCGGTGCGGGCGCCGAGTTCGACCAAGACCCGCACGCGTGGGCATCGCGCATGCGCGCGGGCGGCGGCCGGCACGCCGGCCCGACGCCGACGCGCCCGCCCGCCGACACACGCGCCCGAATCACTCTCGGCCTGGCCGAGGCGTCGCTCGGGGCGTCGCGCCGCCTCAGCTTCCAGGATGATCGAGGCGAGACGCGCACCATCGAGGTGCGGATCCCCCGCGGCACGACGCACGGCGCCGTCATCCGGCTTGCCGGGCAGGGCGCCCGCGCCGACGACGGTCGCAGCGGCGATCTCATGCTCGAAGTTGAAGTCGCACCGGACCCGCGCTTCACGGTCGCCGGGCTGGACCTCCAGACCGTCGTGTCCCTGACGCCCGCGCAGGCCGCCCTGGGGGCCAAGGTCGCTGTACCGACGCTCGAAGGCGACGTCACGCTTACCGTTCCTCCGGGCAGCAGCAGCGGCCAGCGCCTGCGGCTGCGCGGGCGCGGCATACCCGGTCGCGCCGGCGCCGACAGCGGAGACCTGCTCGCTGAACTGCGCGTCGTGCTGCCCAAAGCGCTCTCGGCACGCCAGCGCGAGCTGTACGAAGAACTGCGAGCCGAGGAACTGAAACGCGAGAGCACGGACAGCCCATGATCTCTTGAACGAACAATTCGTAAGGACCGCCCGTACTGGCACACGACCGGACGTTTGCCTCATGGAGGCAGGCGTCAGGCACGTCAGGGGCAACAGGCGCCCCGCTTGTGCGCCCGACCGCAACACACCCGCCAACTTCAACCGAACTGAGCAACAAGGAACCACATGACATCAACCCTGGCCATCTTCATCGGCATCGATCCGCTCTATTTCCTGATGCTTGCGCCGGCGATGCTGCTGGCGATGTGGGCGCAGTGGCGTGTGCACTCCGCCTTCGCCAACGCCGCGCGCGTCCCTGTCGCCAGCGGGATCAGCGGCGCCGAAACTGCGCACATGATCATGCAGGCTCACGGCGTGCGCGACGTCCGCATCGAACTTGGGCAGGGCACGCTCAGCGATCACTATGACCCGCGGCACAAGGTCGTCCGCCTCTCGCCGGATGTGTATCAGGGGCGATCCGCGGCGGCGCTCGGCATCGCCGCGCACGAAATCGGACACGTCATGCAGGAGAAAGCCGGTTACGCACCGCTCGCGATCCGCAACGGCATCGTGCCTTTGGCCAGCGTGGGCGGGCAGCTCGGCGGGCTCGTGTTCATGATCGGGTTCATGCTGAGCATGATGACCAGGGGCGGCTCGCCCGTTGGCTCCTGGCTCATGATCGGCGCGATCGGGCTTTTCTCGCTGTTCGTCATGTTTCAGCTCATCAACCTGCCGGTGGAGTTTGACGCGTCACGGCGCGCCAAGCAGTGGCTCAGCTCGAGCGGCCTGGTGAGCGAAGCCGAAGCGCCGCATGTCCATCGCGTGCTCAACGCGGCCGCGTGGACGTACGTGGCGGCGACGCTCATGGCCATTCTGACGCTGGCGTACTACGTGCTGCGCGCGGTGGGCAGCCGGCGCGAGTGAAGCGGACGAGCAGGGGCGGCGTCGCGCGGTCAAGCGCTCGCGCGAGCTCGCGCCGCCGGCGGTCGAGCGGGCTCGGCGTCATCGGAACGCGGCGCTGCCAGCGCCAGCATCCGGTCGAGCGCCAGGAGCGCGCTTGCCCGCACCTCGGGCCGCACGCTCACGCGGTTGACCACCTTGCCCGCGGCAAGCTGATCGAGCACCCAGCAGAGGTGCGCCTGATCGATGCGGTACATCGTCGTGCAGAGGCACTGGCAATCGGACAGGATCGACACCTGCGCGCCCCGATCGCGCGCTTCGCGCGCCAGCCGCGCGACCAGGTGGACCTCGGTGCCCACGCTCCACTTCTCCCCGGGCTTCGCGCCACGGATCCTGCGGATGATGTACTCGGTCGAGCCGTTGTCGTCGGCGAGATCGACGACCTCCTTCGAGCACTCGGGATGGACGAGCACGCGCGTGCGCTCCGCCTTCGGCAGCTCGGCCTCGGCATCGCGGATCACGCGGATGTGCTCGGGCCGAAAGAGCTTGTGCACGGAGCAATGCCCGGCCCAGAGAATGACCGTCGAGCGCTTGATCTGATCGGGCGTCGACCCGCCGAGTTCCTCTCCCCGGGCGGCCAGCCGCGGGTCGTACAGGCACGTATCGGCGTCGGCGTCCATGCCCATTCTGCAGGCCGTGTTCCGCCCGAGATGCTGATCGGGCAGGAAGAGCACCTTGATGTCCTCATTCTTCTTGCGCGCCTGCGTGCCCCCGGCGACGGCCCACTCAAGCACGGCATGTGCATTGGACGACGTGCACACCGCTCCGCCGTGCGCGCCGACAAACGCCTTGATCGCCGCGGTCGAGTTGATGTACGTGATCGGAATGATGCGTCCGTTCCACTTGCGCGCCTTGAGTGATTCGTGGATCGCCGCCCACGCCGCGAGCGTGTCGTCATAGTCGGCCATGTCGGCCATCGAGCACCCGGCGGAGAGATCGGGCAGAATCACCGCCACATCATCGGGCGTGAGCATGTCGGCGGTCTCGGCCATGAAATGGACGCCGCAGAACACGACGTGCTTTGCGCCGGCCTGCGCGACCTTCTCGGCGGCGAGCTGCGACAGCTTGAGCGAATCGCCCGTGAAATCGGCGTGGCGGATCACTTCGTCGGTCTGGTAGTGGTGACCGAGGATGACGAGGCTTTTCCCAAGCTCGGCTCGGCGCGCGCCGATCCGCTGGGCGAGCGCTTCGGGCGACGCCCTGGTGTAGCCTTCGGAAAGCGATGGCTGCCAGTGCGTAAGCATGGGAGGAATCCTGCATCCAATGATAGGAAGCGCGCCCGCTACACACGACCGCACCCCGGCGGTGTCCGCGTGTTGAACTCGGACCGCGGCAGGGAGACAAGCGACGGCATGATGAAGCGACACCTCCTTTCTCATGCGGCGGTCAGCAGTCTCGCCCTCGGACTGCTGGCCGCCGCGTGTTCGCGGGATCGGCCGGGCGAGCGGGCGGCGACGCAGGCATCAGGCGTGGAGCATGCGGCCGCGACCAGCGCGCAGACGGCGCCGACCATCGCCCCACCGACGATGATCGACGCCTCGCCGCGCGACTATGCGGGCCTTCACAACGTCGTCGCCTTTCACGACGGTTTCTACTCGGGGAGCGTGCCCGAGGGCGGCGCCGGGTTCGACACGCTGCGCGACATGGGCATCCGGACCATCATCAGCGTCGACGGCGCGGAGCCGGACCTGGCGCTGGCGCGGGCCCGCGGGCTGCGCTACATCCACCTGCCCATCGGGTACAACGGCTTCGATGAGCAGCGCCGGCGCGAGCTCGTGCGCGCCACGCGCGACGCGATGAACGACGGGCCGGTCTACATCCACTGCCACCACGGCAAGCACCGCAGCGCCGGCGCCGCGGGGACCATCGCCGCCAGCCTCGGCTGGGCGACGCCCGCCGCCATGGTCGAGCGCATGCAAGTCTCCGGCACCGCGCTGGGTTACAAGGGCCTGTACGCCTGCACGGCCGGCGCCTCCATCCTGGCGGCACCGATCATCGACGCGACGCCTGCACACTTTCCCGAAGTGTCACACCCGCACGGATTCGTCAAGGCCATGGTCGAAGCCGACGACGCGCTTGAGCACCTGCGCGAGATCGAACAGGCGGGATGGACCGTGCCCAAGGATCACCCCGACCTTGTGCCCGCCGCCGAAGCCG
Organism: Phycisphaerales bacterium; assembly: GCA_050182995.1. Classification (GTDB taxonomy): domain Bacteria; phylum Planctomycetota; class Phycisphaerae; order Phycisphaerales; family UBA1924; genus JAEUIX01. The sequence continues at coordinate 168,683 of JBFXBS010000003.1, forward strand.
GACTCCTCGCGGACCTCCTGCGGCTCATGAGCACGAGCGAGCGAGCGGCCAAGCAACCCGCGGACTTCGCTGCATTCCTCCAGCGCAACAGCGACGAGGCCGCCACGCTCGAAAGCCTGTTGGCGGCAGGCGAGCAAGACGACGCGAAGCTCTCCGCACAGTTCAAGCTCATCGGCGCTTCATGCAAGGAATGCCACGTGAAGTATCGGGATTGAATCGGCGTCCTCTCCGCGAGCGTGACGTCCGCTCGCGCCAGCGATCGCACTTTCCATAGACAACGCCCGTACGGGAGCCGCGGCGCGCCGGCCGAGGCTCCCGCGGGGCAAGACGCGTGAACGGAGCGAGGGAGCGTTTCGGTCAAGCCTGTGACGGCACACGCCGGCGGCGCGCCGCAATCAGCACGGCAATCGACGCGAGACCGACGCCCGAGGGCGTGGGCACGGCGACCTGTGCCACGGCGAGCGCGACGTTGTAGCCCTGCCCGCCGCCGTAGTTGGTCTGCAGCCGGCCCATCGCGTCCTGGAAGACGCTGACGATCGAAACGTTTGCCGGCGCGGCGGGATCGATGAAGTCGAGCGTGGCGTTCTCGCCCATCTGGATGACGCCGTCCATGTTCTGGTCGGTCCAGTGGAAGCTTGTGAGCGTGATGGCGTGCCCGATGCCGCCGGCGTTGGGAAGGATGCCGAGCTCGATGCCGGCACCGAGCGTGAGGTTGCTGAAGAGGAACTGCCAGGTGGGTGCGACGTCGGCCATGCCGTTGAACCCGCCGTTGTACAGGCGCGACTGGCCGACGACGTTGACGCGTCCGGCGGCACGAGTCATGACCCAATCGACCTTGCCGTCGATCCAGCCGTTGGCGGAGGTCCCGTTGGTGCTTGTCGAACCCATGAAGTTTTCGCCGAGGTTGCTGGCGTTCTGCGCGAGGGTGCCGCCGGCGAGGAGGTCGTTGCCGAGAAGCGTGGGGTTGACGTTCTGGAGCCAGACGAACGAGTTGACGACGGCGGTGGGGACGCAACTGTTCTGCCCGCCGCCGCCGGGCGGGAGCGGGACGTTGGCCTGGTTGAGGTGGCCGAAGCGGGTCGTGTCGAGCTGCACGTGGTAGGTGACGGCGGCGGAGGCTTGGCCGACGGCGAGGGCGAGGGTGAGTGTGAGCGTGACGCGCGGCAGGACACGAGCGACGGTCGAACGAGTGATGGTTGACATGATCTCTCTCCTCTGAGGGGTGATGGGCGTGAGCGGTGCGGCCGCGATCGGGCCCGGTCGGAGAACGGAGGACGTGCGCACTGCTCACGTGGGAACGGCGGAATGTCTCGCGGCCCTCGCACGCCCCCCCTCCCCCACCCTCCACCCGCACCCACCCGCCGCCACCCGCCGCCACCCGCCGCCACCCGCCGCCACCCGCCTCCGCTCATTTGGGCGGAGATTGTCGGACCACCCGGAAGGCCGGGGGCTTGACTTCGGGCCATTCAGATGTATACTTGCACAATGACACAAGTATCCACACGACGTACCCCGGGCCCTGTCCCCACGCCTCGCGCTCCGGCGCGGCGCGGCACGGGGGGGCGGCGGACGCTCTCGCCCGAGCAGGCGGCGCGCCGCCCGGGCCCGATCGACGGGCTGCTCGACGCCGGTCTCTTCAAGGCCCTGGGCGACCCGACGCGGGTGGCGCTCCTGGCGTGCCTGACCAAGTGCGGGCGGGCGTGTGCGGTCGGGGAGATCGCCGGGTGCTGCTCGGTCGATCTCTCGGTGGTGTCGCGGCACCTGTCGATCCTTGCGCGGGCGGGGGTGATCGAAGGGCGGCGCGAAGGCAAGACGGTGCGGTATGCCGTGCGGGCCGGCGCCTTTGCCCGGCTCCTGCGGGCGCTGGCCGACGAGTTCGAAGCATGCGGGTGCGGGGCTTGCGGGTGCGGCACGTCGGGCGCGGGAGCATGCGGGGGTGGTGCGTGTTGTGGCGGGTCACCGGCCGGGCCGGGGCGTGGAGCGAAGAAGGGAGCGCTTCGTGGCTGAGCGAGCCGAGCGAGCGCGGGTGCTGTTTCTGTGCACGGGCAACTCGTGCCGGAGCCAGATGGCCGAGGGATGGGCGGGGGCGATGCACGGGCCGCGCGTGGAGGCGTGCTCGGCGGGGACGAAGCCGACCCCCACGGGCGCCATTGATCCTTGTGCCGTGCGCGTGATGCGCGAGGCGGGCGTGAACATCTCGGCACAGCGATCCAAGTCCGTCGCGGAGGCGATCGGCTCTGACGCGGCACGGCCCATCGATCTCGTCGTGACGGTCTGCGATTCGGCGGCGGAGGCCTGCCCGGTTTTCGCCGGCGCGAGGCGGACCGTGCATGCGCCGTTTGACGATCCGCCCCGGCTCGCCGCGGGCGAGACGGATGATGAGCGGGCGCTGGCTCACTACCGGCGCGTGCGCGACGAGATTCGCGCGTTTGTCGCCGACCTGATGAAGCACATTCCACCCACACACTGACACAAGGAGCAGACCATGACGACCGGAACGAACGAAGCATTGGCGGGCACGAATCAAGGCACGAGCGGTGCGAGCAAGTCGGGTTGCTGCGGTCCGACGTGCTGCGGAGGAGGCGGCGGCGCGAGGGGAGCCCACACCGCGACGGCCGAGGCAGCAGCGGCGCCGGTGGCGCCGCGCTCGGAATCGGAAGCGATCCGTGCCAAAGTGCGCGAGGGGTACGGCGCGATCGCCACGTCGGGCGCGTGGTCGCCGACGACGAGCCCGGCAAGCAAGGCCGGTGCGGGCGCGTGTGGAACGGGCGGGGGTGGCGGGGGCTGCTGCGGCACAGCGGCGCTTTCGGCGGATGATCTCGCCCGGGCGATGGGGTATGACGCGAAGGATCTGTCAGCCATTCCCGATACGGCGAACCTGGGCCTTTCTTGCGGGAACCCGGCGGCCCTGGCGGCACTCAAGCCGGGCGAAACCGTGCTCGATCTCGGCGCGGGCGCGGGGTTTGACTGCTTCATTGCCGGCCCGCGCGTCGGGGCTTCAGGCCACGTCATCGGCGTGGACATGACGCCCGAGATGCTCTCGCGCGCACGCGGCGGTCTGGAGTGGTACCGCGGGCGGTTCGGATTGGACAACGTGGAGTTCCGCCTGGGAGAGATCGAGCACCTGCCAGTGGCGGACGCGAGCGTGGACGTCGTGATCTCGAACTGCGTGGTGAACCTGTCGCCGGACAAGGCGCGGGTGTGGCGTGAGATTGCACGGGTGCTCAAGCCGGGCGGGCGGGTGGCGATCTCGGACCTGGCGCTGCGGAAGCCGCTGCCCGAGGCGGTGAGGCAGGATGTGGGCGCGCTGGTCGGGTGCATTGCCGGCGCGGCACTCATCGACGACATGGTGTCGATGGCGCGGGCGGCGGGTCTGACGGAGGTGGGCGCGGAGCGCCGGCCCGGGTACGTCGACACGCTGGTGAACACGGGCGACCCGCTGTATGCGTCGGTGCTCGAGAAGCTGCCGGGCGGATCGGAGGGACGCGCGCGGGTGGGCGACTACGTCGCGAGCGTGGAGTTCACGGCACGGAAGCCGGGATAGGCGGAACGGCGAGGGCGTTCGCGGGGCACATGCGGGGCAGTGCCGGGCGCGTGTCGCACTTGAAACAGCGGCACGCGGCTCCGGCGAATCGGGGAACTCCGCCATCGCGTTCTAGGCGCTCGGCGTGGGCTCGCTGGTCGTGTCGGCTGCCGGGGGAGAATCGGATTCCGGATCGGCGTCGACGCGGGCGGCGGCGGAGACCTGGTCGCCTTCGTTGAGCTTGACGATGCGGACGCCCTGGGTGCCGCGGCCGTAGGTGCTGATGGTCCTGGCGGGGATGCGGACGAGCTGGCCGTCCTTGGTGCCGACCATGACGTCGTCGAAGTCATTGACGCCGAGGGCGGCGACGGAGCGTCCGTTGCGAGCGGACGTTCTGATGTCGACGCGACCCTTGCCGCCGCGGGACTGGGAGCGCGCCGGTCCGGACTCGGGCTGAACGCGGTACTCGTCGACGAGGGTGCGTTTGCCGTAGCCGTGCTCGGTGATGGTGAGGAGCGTGAGCGCGGGGTTGTTGGTGAGGCGCGCGTTGGGGTCGTCGGCGTCGGGGCCGGGCTGCATGTGAATCGTGATGACGCCGACGACGGCGTCGGCATCTTCGAGCTCGATGCCCTTGACGCCGCCGGCGGAGCGGCCCATGACGCGCACGTCGTCTTCGGGGAAGCGGATGGCCTGCCCGCCCGCGGAGACGAGCAGCAGATCGTCGGTGCCGGTGGTGAGCGCGACGTTGAGGAGTGCATCGCCTTCGCGGATGTCGACGGCGATGAGGCCGCCCTTGTTGACGTTGCGGTAATCCTTGAGGGGCGTGCGCTTCACGATGCCGTTGCGGGAAACGAAGGTCAGGAAGTGCGAGCCTTCCTCGAAGTTCTTGATGGTCAGGAAGGCGATGGCCTTCTCCGGTCGCGAGACGGGCGGCGCGGGGCTGGCGGCCTGGCCATCACCCGCGGCGGGCGGGGCGGGCGGGGCGGCGTCCGAAGTCCTGAAATCGAGCAGGTTCACAAGCGGACGGCCCTTGCTCGTCCGCGGGAGTTCGGGGAGCTCGAAGACCTTGAGCTTGAAGACGCGACCGGTGTCGGTGAAGCAGAGGAGGTCGTCGTGCGTGCTGGCGACCAGCACGTGCTCGATGAAGTCGTCGTCCTTGGCCGCGCCGCCGATGATGCCCTTGCCCCCGCGGCCCTGGGCGCGGTAGGTGTCGGCGGGGACGCGCTTGGCGTAGCCGTGGTGGCTGATGGTGACGGCGCAGTCCATCACGGGGATGAGGGCGGCGATGGTGAGGTCTTCGCCCTCGGCGTCCTGCACTTCGGTGAGCCGCGGCGTGTTGAACCGCGCCTTCATCGCCTCGCAATCGGTCTTGATCATGTCGAGCACGAGCTGGCGCGTCGCGAGGATGCGCTCGAACTGCTCGATCTCCTCGATCAGGGCGCGGTAGTCGGCAACGATCTTCTCGATCTCGAGGCCGACGAGCTGGATGAGGCGCATGTTGCCGATGGTCTCGGCCTGGATGCGCGAGAGCGCGATGCCGCCCGCGGCGGTCTCGGCCGCCCGGACAAGGTCGAGGAGGCGCGACGGAATGAGCCTGGCGGCGGGATGCCCGGCGGGGATCCGGAAGCGCCGGTCCATGAGCTTGTCGATCGCTTCGATGCGCGTGCGCGAGGAGCGGATGAGCCGGATCACTTCGTCGATGTCGCAGACGGCGTAGATCATGCCCTCGAGCACGTGGGCCTTGCGCCGCGCTTCGTCGAGCAGATGGGCCGTGCGCCGGCGGATCACGTCGACGCGATGGTCGATGTAGTGCCGGAGGAGCTCACGCAGGGAGAGCGTGCGCGGCTGGCGGTTCACCAGCGCGATGCTGTTCACCGAGAAGTTGGACTGCAGCGACGTGAACTCGTAGAGCTGCTTCTCGACCACGCCCGCGTCGGCGCCCCGGCGCAGCTCGATGACGATGCGCAGCGGGTTCTTGGCGTTGCTCTCGTTGTAAACCGCGCTCATGTCGGTGATCTTGTCTTCCTTGAGCGCGACGTTGAGCTGCTCGGTGAGCGTCTCGATCGTGACATTGAAGGGGACTTCGTCGACGACGATCTGCTCGCGGTCCTTGGTGCCGGGGACCGTCTCGGTGTGCATGCGCGCGCGGACGGTGACCTTGCCGCGGCCGGTTTCGTATCCCTCGATGATTCCGCGGCGGCCCATGATGACTCCGCCGGTGGGGAAGTCGGGGCCCTTGATGCCGCGGTACTTGATTTTCCTGGACTTCGCCGGGGTTCCCTCGCGCGCCTGATCATCCGAAGCGTCGGGGGCATCTTCGTACACGTCCTGCATCAGTTCGGCGAGCGAGATGGCGGGCTTGTCGATGGTGCGGATGATGGCGTCGAGCACTTCGATCGGGTTGTTGGGGGCCATGCTCGTGGCCATGCCGACGGCAATGCCCACCGCACCATTCACGAGCAGATACGGGAAACGCGCGGGCAGGATGCTCGGCTCGCTGTGCTGCTCGTCGTAGTTGGGCACCATGTCGACGGTGCCGAGATCAAGATCTTCGAGCATGTCCATGGCGGCGGGGGCGAGGCGAGCCTCGGTGTATCGCATCGCCGCGGGCGGGTCGGGAACGATGGAGCCGAAGTTGCCCTGAGGGTCGACCATGGGCATTCGGCTGCGCCAGGACTGGGCCATTCCGACGAGCGTGCCGTAGAGCGCGAGGTCGCCGTGCGGGTGGTACTTACCCATGACCTCGCCGACGATTCGGGCGCATTTGAGGTGCTTGCGGCCCGGCGTGACGCGGAGCTCGTGCATGCCGAAGAGGATGCGTCGCTGGGAGGGCTTGAGCCCGTCGCGCACATCGGGGAGCGCGCGGTCCATGATGGTGGACATCGCGTAGGTGAGGTAGCTGTCCTTGAGCTCGCGCTCGATCTGCATTTCGAGGACGAGCCCGACGTTGTCGCCAGGATTGGGAGCGCCGGAGTCGCCATCGGCGTGCGGGTTCGCGGCGTCATCACCGCCCTCGCCGGGAGAGTTGGGAACGTCGCCGGCACGTCGGACGAGCGGGTCAAAACTGGGCATGTCGAGCGGGCTCCAGCCGGGAGGGACAGCAAGGAATGAAGACCCGGATCATAGTCAAAACGGGGGCGATTCTCGACTGTGCACGCGCCGATCGCGGCGATTGTAAAGTCTTGCTATTTCAGGTGTTATGGACGACGCGAACGCGGCGGCGGCGCGCCCGAAACGGCCCGCCCGCGAACCGCCTCGGCCGAGGGAACAACGGCCCGGCCGAGGTCAGTGGTTGGTCGCCCGCGCGGTCGAAACGCTGGCCAAGAACGCCCGAGCGGTGATCGTTCCAAGCTCGCCAGTGCCTCGCAGCGGCCTTTGCAAGCGCAGCCGATCAAAGTCGCCGCGATGTGGCGAGGCGCCGAGTGGCTCGCGAGTTCAAGAATGGCCCCGGTGGGAATTGAACCCACATGCCCCTTGCGGGGCGGCGGATTTTAAGTCCGCTGCGTCTGCCGTTCCGCCACGGGGCCCAAACGCTCAAGAATCCCGAGAGTTTACGGCGATTCGCGCCGCCCTGGAGCAGGAGGATTTCCGCCGTCTAGGCGTCCTGCTTGGCGCGTCGAGACACCTGAAGGACATGGCACCTCTTGTCGAACGATGGCCACAGGTCTCTGACAGTATACGACGAGCGATTCTCGCCCTGGTTGCGGCGGTCCACCGAGACGTGCACGGTTGACGAGTTCCGCGCTTCGGCCACGCCAGGGTTGACCGGCCACCTTTACGGTACCGCCGGATGCTGTCGCTTCTACGGGTACGAGTATCCACTTCGGGGCAGTCGTCCAATGTCAACGAATACTCCACGACCGCACATGACTGACGCTTGGCGCGACTTGCCCATGCACCCCGACACCTCCGAATGGGGTGAATACTCGGTGCTGCCCTTCGTCGGCGCATTTGGCGTGATGGTGTACGCCGCCCAGTCACGGGAGGATGGCAGGCTCGCCGTCATACTCGAGTTTCCTTCAGCGACCACTTCTCTAGCAATTCCGGACTTCTCGCTAACAGCGATTGCCGTGGAAAGAATGGCTCTGCCAGGCCTTGGCCCGGACAGGAGCACGATCGCCATAGAGCTGCGTCGCGCCCATCTGTTCACCGAGTTCATGGCTTTCGCCGACCAGATTGTCACCGACCTGATCGACGGCCCGGAAGACTCCGCGACCCAGCTTCAAGTGTCGCTCCGGCGGTGGTCCGAGTTGCTTCGACCAGTCAAATGACGGTGGCCAGGCGCGGCTTTGACGACCTGGACTCTCTCGCGGCGTGTTCGCGCGCTTATCTATCGGTTCGCGGCTCGGGTACTGTGAGGCGTGGCCCGTGCCGTTGAGCGTGGGCTTCGCGGGGGGGACCTCTTCAACGTGCTCCAGTTCGGGTCCGTCCATTCGCAACTCCTGGGTGTGGGGACGGCTTGGACCGCTTGGACGTCGAGCGCCTTGTCGTCTAGGCAAGGGAGTTCGCAGATCTTGCGAGCATTGGCGGCCTGCTCGGTCACATGATGCGTATCCGCACAGGAGAAGCGGCCTCGAAGGCGTCACCTGACGACTCCGAGTTCCTTGGCCTGCCGAACAAACGTCGGGCGGGAAATGCCCAGCAGATTCGCGGCCTTCGCGTGGATGCCGCCAGCTTCGTCGAGCGCACGCTCGAAGAATTGTCTCCGCACGCTCGCGAGCGTGTGCTCCAGGTTGAACCCGCTGCCGAGCGCCACCGCCGTCACTCCGTCCGCGGCTGCTCCGGCAAGATCCGACCGAGCGATGGCGTCTTGCACATCCGGCACGGTGATCTCGTCGGTCGATGCCCCCGCGGTCTGGAGAATCGCGCGGGTCACGACGTGCTCCAGTTCGCGCACGTTGCCGGGCCAGGTGTGCGCCCGCAGCACCCGGTCCACGCCCGACGCGAACCGCTTCGGCCAGACGACGCCGTCGTTCTCCATGGCCTGCCGGTGCTCTCGGTTGAACACGTCCAGGAATCGCTCCGCGATTGGCATGATGTCTTCTCGACGCTCGGCCAGGCCGGGCATGCGGATCGTGAGCCGGCTCAGACGGTCGAGCAGGTCCTGGCGGAACGCGCCCTTCTGCACCGCGGCGCGGAGGTCTGTGTTCGTCGCCGCGATGATCCTCGTGTCCGCCTTCTTCTCTTCGATTCCGCCCACCGGCTGCACGAACCCGGATTGCAGCGTGCGCAGAAAGAGTTGCTGAGCCATCGGGGGCAGATTGCCGACCTCATCGAGGAAGAGCGTGCCGCCGCTCGCTTGCAGGTAGCGTCCCAGGAAGGGCTTGTCGGCGCCGGTGAACGCTCCCCTCTCCCAGCCGAAGAGCTCGCCGAGCGCCCGCTCGCCGACCAGCGTGCCGCAGTCGACAGCGACAAGGCGTCCGGTCGCGTTCCGGGGAGACGCGGCGTGGATGGCTTCCGCGAGGGCGCTCTTGCCGGACCCAGCGGGTCCGGTCAGCAGCACCGGGAACGGATAGCGGGCCGCCTGCTGCGCGCGCAGTTTGATTTCTTTGATGGACACGGAATCGCCGACGAGGTGCTCGAAACCTTGAGCGAGCAGGCGTGTTTCGCCCGAGAGCAGTCGCTTGAGCAGTCGCGACGGCTGCACGCTGATGAGATCGGTGAGCGAGATGCTCAGCGCCGGTGGGAGCGCGAGCGGTTGAACGCCCTGCTCCTTGCTGCTGATGAGGAGCCGAGCCCGACTACCGAGCGCTTTCTTGCGAACGATCCACACGGCCGTCATCACGGGGGTGCCGCTGCTGGCGTTGATGCAGTCACCTTCGTCCTCACGCTCGCCCTGCATCGCGGCCTCGACCTGACCCCAGACCCACGCGAACTCCATAACCCGGTCGTCGGCACCGGCGATCTCACGGACATCGACCTCGGCGTCGCAGCCGCCTGCATGGAGTTGAGCGTGGAACCACTTCAGAAACTCGTCTCGTTCGGCGAGCGGCGTGCGAGGCCCATCGCCCCAGAGCAACAACACGCGGTACGGCTTCTCTCGAAGCGCCATGGACACCAAGGCGCAGCCTTGGTCGTCCTGCTTCCGCGCCCGGTAATCTGTCCCGCCCAGCCAGGAATACAGCGTGCTCATTCGTTGGCCCTTGGCGATCTGTCAAGTGTCCATATGTGGACACTATAAGTCCATAAACGGACTATAGTGGCTCGATTTTGGCCAGGAAGGCCAGTTTCTGGGTTGGCATGCCGGTTGAATATGAACGGGTAGACCAAGGAGGCACCCGTGAATCCTTTGAAGACCAGCCATGCCTGCCACCGCACTTTTCAGGACCACGTCCAAGCCCTTCGGCTGGAGAACGCGGCGCGAGCGTTCTCTCGGGGAAAGCTCGCTTCGGAACTCCGGCATTGCGCCGCCGAGGCGGCACATCGGAAGTCGGCACGAGCCCTGGGCCGGCTCAAGCGGGATGCCCTGCGAACCGCCGTCAACATCGCACCCGATTTCGTTCGCGTAGGCATAGACGACGACCGGCACATCGGTCTGCTCACCATCGCGTTCCCGGGCAACCGCCGTCTGCACCTCCCCATCACGAGCCTTGACTCCGCAGTCTGAGCGACAGGACGTGTTTCAACCGAGGGGACAATCCCAATGACCAGCACTCCAAATTCCAACGCGTTGATCCCGGCATCGTGGGCAGCATTAGCCCCTGGCGAGGACCATTCCGGCCCAGCCGTGCCGACGCTGGCACTCATCCACTCCGACCGCGGCAGCGCCGCGTCGCGCCTTCGCGAAGCGGCGCTCAGCATCGCCGACGTGGAGTTGGATCTTCGCCAAGGCGTGGTGCTCCGGCCACGGTCCGACAACGTCTACCTGCTGTGCTCTACCTCGCACCGACTCTTGCTCAAGCAGGACGACACAAAACGCCCCGGCTACCCCACCCTCTTCATCATGGCGATCGACCCTCGTGGGCCGAACGACCCGGCGCCCAGTTGGCGTCCCGCCGAGGTGCGTATCTCGCCTCCGTGGGCGGCCGCGACGTGTGACGTTGAGAAGCTCCTGGCATTCCAAGAGCAATCCAAGAGCTTGGACTCAACTCCTTTCGCGCCGCCGGAACTCCCCCGCTGGCTCAGTGACCGTGCGGCGCTCGCGGCAACACTGGAGCAGAAGTTTGGCCCGCTTCGTGTGCTGCTCCAGACGCTCCGTGACTATGAATCGCTCGGCCAAACCGACGCCGTTCTCGGCCGGGTCGCCGATCTCGGACCGCAGGACGACGAGGAGTCGGACAAACGGTTCTTACTGGTTGTGATTGACCTTGCCGACGAGACCGACGCGGATGATCTTGACAGTCTCGTGCGGGCTGGCCGGGTCGAGTTGACCGCATACGACGACAAGGGCCAGCCCGTGCCGGGGCGTGTGACCGGCGACATCCACGAATCCACGCGTGCCCGATTGTGGATTCGGTGCCGATCGGTGGAGTCCCTGGAGCGCGGCAAACAGGTCCGCGTTCGCAGCACCGTCGATTTCGACAAGAAGCATCACCAGTACGCCCTCAATCGATTCCTGTCGGGCGACGTCGCCGGGTCTTGGTCGTCCCTCGCGGCGCTCCTCCTGGACCCGAGGCAGCTGGGTGTCAGACCCACCGAGCCGGCCGCACCACTGCACATCGACCCGGAGCTTGACGCTGACCAACGGGCAGCGGTCGAGGGGGCCGTGAACGCGCCGCACGCGTTTCTCATCCAAGGGCCACCCGGCACCGGCAAGACGACGGTGATCGCGGAGATCGTCCGACAATGCACCGCTCGCGGGGAGCGGGTTCTGCTCGTCGCTCAGCAGCACTCGGCGGTGGACAACGTCCTGGACCGCTTGGGGAAGATCGACGCCGACGGCGTGCTCTCACTCCGGCTCGCCTCCGACAAGACCCGCGACCGCGTGCACGAGAACCACCGCGACAAACTCTCTCGCGACCCGGAGCGGTACGGCCTCAAGGCGATCTACCCCGAGAACCGACGTGCAGAGTTGATCGACGGCCGACAACCGGAGGAGGTGCAGCAACGCGTCCGCACCATTCGGCAATCGTGGTTTGCAACCCTCCGTCGTGCGGAGTCGGAGGAGCCGCGAGGTCGGAGCGGCGTGGTGTTGAAGATCGGCGAGGAGCTTCTTGACTGCACCAATCTGATCTGCTCGACCACCACCGGCATCGGCGGCAGCCCAGAGTGGCGGGACCAGGAGTTCGACACGCTCATCCTCGACGAGGCCAGCCGCGTGACGGACGCCGAGTTCCTCATCGGCGCCATCCGCGCCCGCCGGTGGGTGCTCGTGGGCGACGAGAAGCAGTTGCCTCCCTATGTGGACCAGGCCGACGAGCACTATCTCCATGCCCTGCTCGCCCTCCACGCAGTCGGTGACACGCCAACCGAGGAGCATGTCCGGGCGAGCGTCGATGAACTCTCCGCCGCCTGGAACGAGGAAGACAGCGAGCGTCGGTTCCGATCGCAGAGCGTGCTCAAGCGCGCGATGAAACTCGTCACCGAGGGACACTGGCCCGTCCCGTGCCGCGGCCATGTCCAGCGGCTGCTGGCCAGTTGTGCCTCGGAGGGTGACGGCCGCCGAGGTGTGTTGCTGCTCATGATCCAAGCGCTGCAGGGAAGCCTGTTCTCTCGTGCGGTCCGGGCGCTCCAGGATGACCGCCGCTTCATTCAGGCGCTGACGCACCAGCGCCGCTCCGTGGCCCAGATCGCGGACCTAGTCAATCGCCCTGTCTACGACGGCCGGTACTGCACGCCTCCGAACAACACCGTGCAGCCCTTGCTCGCGCACCCGTTCAATGCGCCGGTGACGTTCATCGACACCGCGTCGTTCGGGTCCTTCGCGTACGACACGCAGCGTGGGACCGGCTTCGTTAACGAATGCGAGCAGGAGACCGTGTACGAGGTACTCCGGGTCTTCGCAGATGCGCTCAGGCAACGGCGCGAGACCGCCTCGGTGATCGTGCTCTCGCCGTACAAGGCGCAGGCCCAGGCCATGCCGAGGCTTCTGGAATCCAAGGGGTTCGTCCATCCTGTCGCAAAGCTCGCCGTGTCGGCCAGCCTTCGGTTTGAGAAGTTCGGGGCGATCGATGAAGTCCAAGGCCGCGAGGCCGACCTTGTGGTGCTCTCGTTCTGCCGTGCACGGGCTGGCAGGCCGTCGCCCGACTATGGACTCTGGTTGCAGGACCTGCGGCGTCTGAACGTGGCGGTGACGCGGGCCCGTCGGGCGCTCGTCCTGGTGGGGCACCGGCCGACTCTCAGCCAGCTCGGCGCGGTCGGGTCGCCCGCCCGCCGCTTCTACGACCACCTGTTCAATCTCGTCAGCCGCGACGCGGCCGGCTTCTCATTGATTCGCGGCTTCCGACCCGGGCGTCCCCAGAGGAGCGGCCGATGACCACTCTGCAAACCCCGCCTCACATCACCGTGGTTGATGGTAATGGGCCTGGCCCTCGCGACGTGCTCGTCGTGGAAGAGGTTCTGCTCCCCATGCTCCTCTTGCCAGACGTCTCCGTCGTGTTGCGGGATGTGCGAGAGCCCATCTCGGTGCTCCAGCGGTTCCTGTTGCAGGCCGCCGTCGATGCGGGCGTGCTCGACTTGGCAGAGGCCCAGCAAGCGAGCTCGATCCCTCTCTTCGCATTGCGAAGAACCGCGTGGGCGTTCGCACGGGCGGGGCTGTTTATGACCCACAACCGCCCCGACTGCTTTGCGCCCAACGTGGAGTTGTGCCGTCGGTCGCTTGAGATGAACCGGGTGGAACTGGAGAAATCCGGGAAGGTGCACCTGGTCTATCTGCCGGAGTCGGACGAGGTCCTCGCGCTGCCTGTGAATGAGCACACGAGGAAGTTCATGGCCGCGCTGCAAAGCGACACGCCCGACGCCGGGTATCCGATGCCCGCGCTCGAAGGCGTCGCGTGCGCTGAGTTCCTGCAGCAGCGGCTGGACCGAGGGGAAATCCAAGGCCTTCCATCCGACTTCCTCCGGTTCGTCATGGTCTCGTCCGCTCCCGTCGGGCATTCGGGCGAGTCTCTTCGGCCGTTGCCCGCGGCGAGCCCGGCGTTCCGCGTCGGTTTCGTCGTGGTGTCCGACAACGACTCCCTGCATTGCCGTCTCCGGCGGCTCGGCGCTCGGAGGCCGCCCGAGGTGGACTTCTCCGCCGCGTATCGATTGCTCGCCAACACGATGCAGCACGCCGAGTCGGCGCATGTATTCGCCGAAAGCGTTGCCGCACTCCGAGCGCAGGGTTTCCCGGCGGGCTGCCCTTCAGAACTGGTGTTCGAGAATCCGGTTCAGGCGAGTATCGCTCTGGAAGGTTGGGTGGCCGAGCGGGTGGCGTCTCACGGCTGGCTTACGCGGTCGTACACGCTCCGCGTTCAACATCCCGACTTGGCCATGACAACGAGTGCCACGCTCGCCTTCACATCTGCCGACACAGACGCGGACCGTCTGTTCGCCGTGGACGAAGCGGCCCGAGAGTTGCTCCGCCAGCCCGCCGCGGCCACACCGAAGTCTCTTGCCGCCGCGGTCGAAAGCGTCGGACGGGCGGCCGAAGCGAAACACGTCATTGACCGACTGTGGGACGGGGCTGAGTACGCCTGTGTCCACGCCATCCGTGTCCAGGAGGACCTGTTCCATGCATGACCACTTCGATGTCGCAGGGGTGCGGATCGCCGATGGGTACTTCCTTGCTAGGGGCGACCGCTCGGGCTCTCCTCGCTTTCGTGTCACCGACGGACGAATGGTCTTCACCCGGCCCAACCAGGAAGCGTCGCTCCGCGACACGTTGTACAACGTCCTCGACGCCTCGGAGCGCAAGCTCTTCGTAAGCAGTTTTTTGCTGGACGACCCGGGGGTAGTAGACCGCTTGGCCCGAAAGGCAAGGCAGCTCCGCGGAAGCGTGTACGTTGTCACGGCTCTGAAAGACGAATGGCTCGGCGACACCTTCGGCGACCAGGAAGAGGCGTCTCCGGGTCCGACGAAACACCTCGTAGAACCTCTCGTGCAAGCGGGTGTGCAGGTGCGTGGGTGCCGAGACGCCCACGCCAAGTTCGTGGTGGCCGACGACCGGGAGGCGCTCGTCTCGACGGCGAACTTCGATGTGCGGGGTCTCATTGCGACGGGCGAAGCGGGCGTGCGGATCTCTGACCCGGACGAAGTGCTGCGGCTCTCACGGTTCTTCTCGCGACTCTGGCTGTCGCGCTGCGAACTGGAAATGCCACACGACCCGTCGGGACGGTTCACGGCGCGCAGCACCAAGCGTCCCGCCACGGTCACCGCGGTGCCAGTTGCCGAGTTGTCCACTCCCGACCGCGTACTCTGGACCGATGGCAAGGAGCAACTCATCCTCGACGCGTTCGCCGCCACAGCGGACTCCGCAAGTCGAGACTTGATTGTGGCCACGTACGACACGCGTGGGCTGGAGACGTTGCAGGAGCAGATCCTGTCGCGGCTCGCGCGGGCCGTGCAACGGGGCGTGCGAGTCCAACTCCTCACACGCATCCGCAATCCTCGGCGAGCCTCGCGCGAGTCGCTCCGTCGGCTCACGGCCGTTGGTGTCGAGGTGCGTGGGGACAGCACCAATCACGCGAAGTTCATCATCGCCGACCGAAAAGCCGGGGCGCTGTTCTCCGCGAACCTCGACGCCGAGCACGGGCTCACGAGCGGCATCGAGGTTGGCGCCGCGGTGAACGGTGAGGACGCCGCAGCGTTGGCGGCGTACTTCGATGAAGCGTTCGACGGTTTCGCGAGTGCACCCTTCGTGGACGGACCGACGCACGCGGACATGAACCAGCACCTCCGGGCACGGTTCCGCCGCCCCTGGGAAACAGGCCGTGCCGTCTCCGTCCGTTGTGACCGCAAGACTTGGGAGAATTTCCGGAAGGCCGCCGACGCCGGCCATCCCATGCTGTTCCAGGAGAATGGGGACGTTCTGCGATTGCACGTCGCCGTAGAATCGTTCGAGGTCAGCACGTCCGAGGGCTCGATGAAACGGAGCCCGCGGGGCAAGGACCACCCTGCCGGGCGCCACTCGGGTGAACTCCTCGACCAGTGGATGTCTGACCGAGCAGAGCCGAGCGAGGCGCGGGGCATCTTCGCCGGAACCATCCGGGCGGAGGTTGTCGAGCCCGCTCCAGAGGTGCGAGTGGCGGCACCGACCCAGGCGAACAAGCGGTGAACCCATGGGAGCAGGACGCTACGGAAATGTGCTGACCGTGCTCTTCACGGATGAGGCGACCGAAGAACCCGAAGACAATGACGATTGAGAGCGATGCCCGTGATCTCTCTGCTTGCTCCGACATGGCCCTTCAATGCGGCACCAGTTCGTGCTAGCGTCGCATCAGGAGCAAGTTGAGCGTTGGCACCCCCATTGAACCAGACGACCTTCGTCGCCACCATGCGTGCTTGGGTGGAGGCCATGGAGGAGGAGCGCTATGAGCAGGCCTACCAGACGGGCGTCCAGCTTCTGATCGTCGGCTTGCCCCTCGCAGATTCATTGGACCTCTCGGAACTGAGCTTCGGGCTGGACGAGTGGCGCAAGATGCACGCGGAAGAACTCCTCCACAATCTTGTCGGGTTTGTCTGCACTGTGTCTGTTGCCGCGGCAGACCGTGAGCAAGACACGCCGACCCTGCCCTTCCCACGCCCGCCAGCCACCTAGCTGCTCGATAGCTGCCTTAGGCCCAGGAGATGCTCAACTGGCCCTGGACAACTCAAGGCTTGGAACGTCGAACGGCATCCAGCATTCTCTGCCACCAAGGCCGACTCGGCTCCTTCGGCTGCTCCGCCTCAACTAGCGCAGGCCGTTCCGCTACTTCATTCTCGAAGTACGTCCGCTTCGCACGTGCGTCACTCTCCCGTCCCCTTGCCACCTGTGCGTGCGACCACGATTCGGCCCAGCGGACTTGGCCGTTGGTGATCCAGTAGTGGGACCGGCAGGGCAAGCTCCAACTCCCGACGGATGGCTCAATGGAGACGTTCTTGCCGTCGAAGATTAGCCTCCAGTCGGTCGGCCCTAGCGGCGTTACCACTTCGGCGCCGCACCCGCAGCAGCAGCGGTGCGTCATCGTGCGGTACTCCGTAGAGATGTACAACACCCCGTCCTCAATCGATTCCGGGATGTACTCGACGAAGCGGTGCTGCAGGCGGGTCTGCTTCATGCTCGTTCCTCTGCCCGGGTCAGCGTCTGCACTTCGATTCCGAAGGTGCAGTGGTGCTCCCTTGCGAAGTCCATGTAGAACCCCACGTGTTTCTTCCAGCGGATCACCGCCAAGGCTGCATTTAAGGCGTTCAGATCGGCGACCTGGATGTTCTTCGCATACTCGTTCTCGTTGCCAGCCTCTGAAAACGGAATTCTTCGTGGGATGTGATCTTGGTTGCCGGACGTGCTTGTGGTGACGCGGACTAGGCCTCCCAGCCCACTGGCGCCGACGTATACGCCCATGCCAGCGTCCACGAATGGCACGTTTGCGTGGTGAAGCCTCTCAACGACGAGTTTCTTCGCAGGTCCGTCGTCCATGCAGATAAACACGAAGGCCATGGCGTCGAGTTCCGCGATGTTCGCAGCGGAGATGTGCACCGGGTGCGGACGGATCCCCGTGTGCATCTTTGAGTAAATCCCGGCGAGGTAATCGACCTTCGTGGGCTTGCGCTCCAGGTCGTCCAAGGACGGCGCGCCCGGGGCACGGAAGGCATTGTGCGTCAGGAATAGGTCAGCGTCGTAGAGGTGCACCTGGCCGACCGGGGTCTTGGCCACCAGGTCCAAGACGTACGACCCCGTCCCTCCCAACCCCACGATCGCCACACGCGACTGCGCGAGTTTGTCGGTAAGCAGGTCGATCTCTGCCCGGCTCGAAGCGGTGTCGACATATCTGAAGGGCGACTTTTCCTCGTCATCGGGTACGGGCGGAGCGAAGGTCTTGGCCGTCACGGTCGGATCGACGGACCTTGCCGGCCCCGACAGGATCGCACAGTAGTTGGCTACCTTGGCGTGGTAGTCCTTGAAGGGTTCCGTCGGCTTTGCAGAAAAGGTGTGCCTGACCGAGACCCCTTCGGCCAGTTGCTTGGCCTCGCTGCTGTTTCGTATCCCGTGGATTTGCGACCCGTCCGCGTTGCGCGGGTATTCGCCATCAAAGTGGATGACGTGGTCGTCGGGCGCAGCTGCCACTTCGCCGGCGAGCACCAGCTTGGCGACCAGAGTTCCCCGCTTCACCACCCGGTCGGCGGTCAGGTACGGCACATCGTGCACAAGCAGGAACCCCGCCTTGACGCGGATGTTGTACCCCTGGTGCCGCAGCCGCGCGAGATCGGGGCTACGACCGATTAGTCTCTGTGACAAGGAACACCATCCCGCTCTTGATCTCGACGAACCCGCCCTCGACCAGCTCGCCCTCCGGGTTGGCCCGCGGCCCACGGCTGTACTGCACCGTGTACAGCACGTCCGGGTCCGTGCGCACGGGGTCGAACGCCAGCGCGACGACCTGCAGGAAGGTCAGGCTCGTCGAGTTGACGTGCTTGGGGCGACCGTTCACGATCACGGTGATGTGCGGCTCGGGCCCGCCCCCTGGGTTTCCAGCGTCGTTCTTTGCCATCGGAGTACCCTCCTACGAGTGTGGTGGTATTATCCTGATAGAGGATGGTACCCGGCCGCCTCGCTGAGTCAACGTCAACGGGAAAATGATGTACTGAAACAGGATGGAGCCCTGCATGGACTTGAACGCCTTCGTCGCTGAGCGCATCCGCGACCTGCGCAACCGACACGGAGGACCGAACGGCATTTCTCAAGAGGCCTTGGCCAAGGCGCTCAAGACCACGGCCAACACGGTCTCGCGCTGGGAGACGGGCACCTACAAGCCCGGCCTTGAGGACCTCGACGCCCTCGGTCGTTTCTTCGGGGTTTCCATCCTGGCCTTCTTCCCGCCCGAGTCCGAATCAGCTGACTCCAAGGTCAGCGCTCTGCTGCGGGCCGCCCGGGACTTGCCCCAGGACGACATCGATGAACTCCGCAAGTACGCCGAGTACAGGAGGGCGCGCGCCCTCATGTCCGACTCAGCGGGAAGGAAAAAACCGGGTCGGCCGCGGGCCCAGACGTGACCGAGCCAGCGACCTTTGGAGCGAAGTCGGCGTGAACCGAACCGCGTATTACAATTCCCTCAAGGAACTCGCTCGCGCGAAGCGCTCGGAGTACAACCTCACCACGCCGCGGGTGCAGCGGTCCCATCTGCGCGCCATCTATCGCGATGAGGGCATCAGGATCGACCTGTGGCCTCACCGCCTCCGCGACGTTCGCGGTGCCTACTTCAATGACGAACTTGGTCCCACGGTCATGCTCGCCAAAGGCTTGCCCGAAGACCCCATGGTCTTCACTATGGCCCATGAACTCAAGCACCACTTGGTTGACCGAGAACTACCCGTCGCGTGCTGCAGCGACCGCAACATCGACGAGCACATCGAGATCGGCGCCGAAGTATTCGCCGCCGAGTTCATTTTTCCGGAGCAGGATTTTGCGGTCGCTCTCGCCGGCCAAGGCGTGGTCGCGGGTAAGTGTTCACCCGAGGACCTGGTCCGTCTGAAGCATGAGTCCCGCACGACGCTCAGCTACGCGGGGTTGGCGAAGCGAGCCGTCTTCTTGGGTTTAGCGTTGCCGGCAGCCCTTTCCAACGTCCGGTGGAAGAAGCTCGAGGAACAACTTTTCGGCGTGCCGCTCTACAAGCAGCTTCAGCGCCGCCGCCGCCACTGACCTTCGGAGAAGGTCGGGCCATGCTTCATAAGGGAGTACGGCTCATATCACGTACATTTGCCAATGGCTGAAGCCCACACCCGCATCCCGGTACCCGACGCACAGGCCCGGATTGTCCTCCAGGAATCGGGGAACTGCTGCGCTTTTCCTGGCTGCGATCAGACGCTCACCATCGAAACCACTGAGGGCGCGGTGTCAGTTGGTGAGATCGCTCACATCGTCGCCGCCAGTCGCCAGGGACCGCGAGGCGATTCCGAAGTCGCCGACCCGGAACGCGGCGAGGCTCGAAATCTCCTTCTCCTGTGTGAACCGCACCACAAGCTGATTGACCGCCTTCCACGCGTCTACAGCGTCGCGGTTCTCCGTCGGATGAAGGAGGACCACGCCCGCCGTATTGCCGAGAAACTGCAACCCAAGCGGGTTGAAGCGGAGCCGGAGCCGGTGCACGAGACGCTGCAGAGCACGCTCCTCCCCATCACCCACCTGCCCACACGGGTCTACTCCGCTCCGATTCGGCTCACGACCGACGACCCGGCCGAGATCCGGAAAGAAATCGTGTACCCGGAAGACCGCTCCGAGAGAGTGGTGTTCATCGTTCGGGAGCGGCGGCTCATCTCGTTCCACGACCTTCGCGAGTACGACGGGCCCTTCACCAGCATCGTCTCGCCCAACGACACCGAGGAGCTTGATTCGGGGACCTTTCTGGCTTCGCCCGATATGGCCCGCTGGTACATGGAGCTGCTCAACCGATCGCTCTCCGGTTTCTGTCATCTCCGTGGCCTGCGTCACGACCGGGAGCACCAACGATTCTACTTTCCTCCCCAAGACGGCGGGCAAGAACGCACCGTCACGTACAAGACCGCCGGAGGTCAGACCCGAAAGCGAAAGGTTGCGTGGAATCCGAAGCGAAAAGCCACTGGCGAAGGAAAGCGATTCTGGATTCACCTCGGTGTCGGACTTCGCTTCGAGCGTTTGGCGCAGCGCCAATGGGTGCTCTCGATCCGTCCCGAACGCCATCTCACGACCGACGGGGTGACCCCGCTCACCGGAAAGGCGGTCGGCAAGCGGGTCACCAGCCTCAAGTCGCGGCTCTACAACTGGCAGTACCTTGCCGAGGTGAACTTCTGGCAGGAGTTTCTTTCCAACGGCGCTCCGAACGTGATCGTTCGTCTCGGAGACCGCCAGTCGATCGTCGCGGAGGCCGCGTTGGTGCCGATTGCCATTCAGTGGCCGGGTGTTCCGAACGACGTCAAGGCCTTCGATGCTTCCAAGGACGACCACGACCTCTTCTCGTTCGCCGAACTTCAGCAGGCACTCTCCGGGCTTGAGCACGACGATGATGAGGGGGTAGATATCGGCGACGACGATGAGGA
This sequence comes from Phycisphaerales bacterium, assembly GCA_050182995.1. GTDB lineage: Bacteria > Planctomycetota > Phycisphaerae > Phycisphaerales > UBA1924 > JAEUIX01. Next base: position 189,333 of record JBFXBS010000003.1, read on the forward strand.
GGATTCGCTTGACGAATAGACGGGGGGGACAAGCCCAACTCGACCCTGTGGTGACCATGGCGCGGTGGATTCCCGAACCCATGCTGGAGTTCGCTGGGAAGGAAGCGCATTCCGACCCCAAGGTCGGTATCCCGCTCTACGGCCCCAAGTCCTTCGGCACCTCACGTCACAAGTACGAGGCGCACATCGGTTTCATCGGCACGGGCGAGAGTGTCTCCCATGCACAGGCGTATCTCACCACACTCGCCGGTGGGATCGACGGAGACGACGGTCACGCGCCCTTCCCTGGATGCACAAAGGACCTGGGTTTCCGCTTCGACCTCCGGATGGACGACCGGATCCAGGAAATTATAACCCGGAATGAACTGAACACCCTCCTTGGAGAGACACGCAGTAAGGTGCGGTTTGAGGCCGCGGTCGATCTCCTAATCGGCAAGCTTCAGGCGCTGTCCGAGCGGGACCATCCGCTCGACTATGTGATCCTCGCCCTACCTCAGGACATCCTCGAAAGCTGCCGTGTCGCCGACTACTCGGCCGGACGTGGCAATCGCGTGCACCGGGACCTCCGCCGGGCGTTCAAGGCTCGGGCGATGAGGTTTCGCGTGCCAACGCAGATTCTCCTGGACACGACGACGGGAGTAGCGAAGTCCCGCCGGGACCTGGACCATTTGTCCACGATCGCGTGGAACATCTTCACGGGCCTGTACGCCAAGATCGACGGGCTTCCGTGGGGACCGATTGGATTGCCGCCGTCGAGCTGCTTTATCGGCATTTCGTTCTACCGGCCGCTCGGTGAATCCTCGCTCCTCCAAACGAGCGTCGCACAGGCGTTCGATGAGAACGGTGAGGGGCTTGTTCTTCGTGGTCACAGCTTCGAGTGGGACGAGCGCACGAAGGGGAAGTCGCCACACCTGCCCGCGGAGCTGGCCCAGGACCTCGTGAATCAAATCCTTGACCGGTACAAGACTGACCGGCAGGGACAGGTCCCCAAGCGAGTCGTCGTTCACAAGACCTCGGTGTTCACTCCGGCGGAACAGGCCGGATTTGAGAAGGCCCTGTCAGGTGTGCACAGCTTCGACCTCGTCGCAGTTCGCCCGAGCAGCAGCGCCCGACTGCTCCGTGCCGGGAACTACCCACCGCTCCGTGGCACGTGCTTCACCGCGGGGGACGTGGCTTTCTTGTACACGACGGGGTATCTCCGCGCGATCGGGGGATATCCACACGGACATGTGCCCTCGACCCTCCAGGTAGTCCACCACGTCGGGGACACCGCAAAGCCCCGCCTTCTCGAAGAGATGCTCCTCCTCACCAAGATGAACTGGAACTCCGCCAACATGGGGGGTCTCTTTCCCATCACGCTCCGGTTCTCGCGACTCGTGGGGGATGTGCTCCGAGAGCTTGGCCCAGAAGACGTGCCGCAGGCGAAGTATCGGTACTACATGTAGAGACAGCGGCATTGCTCAAGCGCACCGTTCGGTGCCAGCCCTCGTTCTGCTGCGTCCGACAGGTGTCGTACACGGACAATGACTTCTCTCAGCTCTGAAGTTGCTGAAAGAGCCGGGCCGCGATCATCTCTCGCACACAGGACCGCAATGTCTCCGCGTGACGCCCTTGGATGCGTACTCCAATTTCCACGTTCTCGCTGAGTCCGTGGTGTGTGAAGTTCGCAGACGTAACGAGCGCGTCTCGCCCGTCGACTACCAGGACTTTGCTGTGCATCGATGCGAAAGGGCCGGCGTCGTCACGTTGTCGGTCGTAGAAGAATCGCGGACGTTCGATAGTCTCGGGCCACTCGCTCGCAATTCGTTGCGCACAGCCACGTCCGCGATCGCAGCACACCCACATCGCCACACCACGCTGGGACGCTTCCTGCATGAGCGTAATTACGCGTTCATCAGAGATCTCGTAGCCGAGCGCGATAACCTCTGCATGCGCATGGGCGAACATTTCGGCGATTACTGGCTCGGTGCTTCGAGCGGCGATCGCTATTCCAGACGGAAGTGTGGCCACAAACTCAACCGCTTCGGCCGTCGCTTGGGCGGGAGCCAACAAGAATGCCGACCGCATGGCAACGAGCACCACCTCATTCGAGTTCTCGATTCCGCTCGCCGAGGCTGCTCTGAGCGCGGCTCTCACGGCCGGGATGGCCATCAGTGCTTCGGTCGAGTCGGGGCTGAATGCCTTGCTGCGGAGATTATCCGGTACAGCATCGACCGCTTCGGCGATCAGCCTAGGGAGCATCATCGACATGTCGGCGCCCCCTCGGCAGGCGAACTGGACCCGCCGGCGAACATCCCTTCGAAGAACCCACTGAGTCGTGAGGACTTGCCGGGGCCCCGAGTGCCGATCAACGTCGCTCGGTCCAGTAGACGGTTCATCTCCTCGCACGCCGTTTCAGGGGCCAGCATGCACGCGTGGCAGGCCGCCCGGTTGAGCGGGTCCGAGAGCGAACGAACCAACGTGATGCACAGGGGATCGGTCGAGCACCACTCCATCGCTCGCACCCCTCGGTAGACGATCGGAGCGAACCTATCCGGATCGGCCTGCCGCGATAGACCACCCAGCGTACCTTCGGAATCCGTTGTGGCGGTGTAGATCAGGAGACCTGCCATGTCCTGTGCACCGGTGCCGACATAGAGGCGCTCCCGCAAAGAAGCCGTTGCATACCCGCACTCGATGGACAGTTGACGCATGAGGGCGTGAGCCAAGCTGTGAATGAGCAGCAGCCGCGGCGTCACCGTTTTCGGCGGTGTGCCTCCGCCGGTGCGCTCAGACCAGTCTCGCTGGTAGTCCGCGTGAACGGAAGCGGCCCGGTCTGCAAATGCTGGTTCCCATGCGGCGAGAGTTTCCCGATTGAGCTCCAAGAACACGCCCTCGCCCCGGACTTCAATGGCGGGAAGCCAGTTCTTGGGCCGTACCGACAGTCTGGAGATTTGTTGCCCAGCGATGCCCTCCTCGGCCCAAGGACGGATCCTCGTGAATCCGGTGAGGGCGCGCACCTCCCGCAACCGAAGGACGCTCACGATCTTCGAGAACCAGACTCGCAGATCGAGGGGAACAACTACGCCGCGAGTTTCGAACTCTGTGGATTCGTCGAGGGGAACGGCTCGCTCGTTGGTGAGCTGACGGTACTCTTCTAGCCGGAGAGCAGCGACACCGCTCGCCGCCGTGTTGGAAAGAGAGGCCAGACGGCTCTCAACCTCCCGCAGCAGCGTGTCCGGGTCCATCGCCAGCTTAGAAGGCAGCTTCAAGAGGCGAATCAGGTCGGCTCGTTCTTCCGGAGTGTCGAGGGCCACAATCTCTCCCCACCATCGTGCGAGACGCTTCTGCAACGGGTCCGACCAAGGTGGGATGTCCAAGGCAGACGCCGTGACTCCGAAGTACATGTTCGATGCACCACGGAGCATGGCTCGATACGGCGCCGTGCAGCCAGTCTCGTCATTCCCTTGCGGCAGCCAAGGGCGCTTCCCACGGCAACTCGCGCCGATCCCCTTCATCGCCTCTTTCGACAGAGCACCCTCCATGCTCCGAAATGCCTCACACTTCGGGCAACGCAACACCAGCCCCGCAAGACCGGACCGCGCTGTCCCCTCAAGCTTGAGGAAGTTGTAGCGCCCGTGTGAGCAGTCGGGTCGATGCCCCACCCACATATCCCACGGGAAGTCCTCTATGTGCCCGTTCTCGCAGGCAGTGACGAAGCGAACCGGGACCACGTAACGGCGTGCCTTCGGGCCGGTGCTGCACCGGTCACAGTACTTGGCCGCACTTCCAGGTTCGCGAGCCCACTTCTTGGCTGGTCCGATCAGGTGACACTTTGTGCATTGCAGGTAATCCGGAAACCGAACGCCGAGGAGATGCGGAGTCTCTTTCCTGTTCTGCATGCTCTCAGGCACAACCGGGGGAAGGCGAAAGCCCCCTACGCGAAGGGTTCGCTCCAGCCGTGGTTCGTGTGTCACCTGGCCGTTGTCCAAGCCTGCCGGGGGCGCCGACGCATCCCATGCTTCGAGGCCTGCGATGACGACCGAGGCCAGGCCGCCTCCCTGGGCGCGGACGTCCAACACGGCTCCCGGGCCGAATGGCATGATGGCTTGGCTTCTTCGAAGTGCATTCAGCTGATTGTGGGGCATTGGACCTCGGCTCTCATTCCTGGACGTTCTCCGCGTCATTGACGTCCGCACCGAGGAATTCGCGCAAGCGAAGACAGGTGCCCGGTTCAACCGTCCTCATGGTGTTTGGTGTGGCCCACGCGTTGACGGTTTCGCCGAACGCTTCACGTTGGGCGGCAGCTTCCTCGGCGCCCATCAGGAGGCCGGACTCACTCGCACGATTCGGCCAGTACTCCGATAGCCCAGTTCGCTGCTCCCACTCATCCAGCAACCTGTGCAGCTCGGCCTCGACCGCGCGCGATTCTCGGCTGTCTACCGCCTTTGCCCGCTTCACGATTTCAGCGGCCAGGGCATTGCAGGCCCGTCGCCGCTCTGCATTCATTCGCGGATCTTCGAGCATTCCCGCACAGCGATGGCGGACCAGTGCGACCAACGCCGCATGAAGCGCTCGGTCTCTCGCCCGCGAGGCGAATGGCGTGACGCTCGCGGCCTCAACCTCACGGTAGAGAGCCGTATGCCACGTTGCGAAGGTTTCAAAGTGGGACCGGTCACGGGCCCGATTGTGGTTGTAAAGCGCAACCACCAGCCCGGGTTCGCGGCGGCCAACTCTGCTCGTGGCCTGGATGTACTCCGCCATGCTCTTCGGCTGCCCGTTCACGAGCATTACGCCCAGACGGGGAATGTCTACGCCGACACTGAGCATGTTCGTGGCCAACAGGGAGTCGATGCAGCCATCCATTCCGGCACGCACCCTCAGGTCCTGTAGCCTGTCGCGTATTTCCGCCGACCCGATCCGGCTGGTCATCTCGGCAGGTTCTGCCAGCTCCCGCGTTGGCTCTTTCGATTCGCCTACCTGCCGACGGCGCGAGTACTCTCTCATCGATGCCGGCACGTCATCCTGGATGACGATCATGGCGCCGCCCAACTCCGCGAGTGTATTGAAATAGCACACGAGGGTGTAGTACGGGTCGAGGACCGCGTCTGACGCGCCGATTGCCCCGCGAGCGGCAAACACCGATTGAGAGAGGGATGCCGCGGTCGCTTGCAGGGCGAACTTCATTGACCGCCCTGCGCTGGTGATTCCCAAATAGAGCCGTCCGGGGACTTCGGAGTCGGGTGCTCGGACGGCAAAGCCTGAGTCCGATGCGTCAAGCCCAGGCGGAGGGAACTGAAACGTCGAACGGTCGAACAGGGCGCGTACTTGGTGGGATGCGCGGCGGATCGTGGCGGTGGAGCCGATCACTTTCGGACGAGCACTGCGGTTGCTGCAAAGGAAATCGATGGCGGTTTCGTAGAGACCGGTCATCGTTCCCAGCGGCCCTGAAATCAAGTGAAGCTCGTCCTGGATCACCAGCTCCGGCGGGCAGCTCCGACCGCCTCCGAAAAAGCGATGCGTACTTGGATTGCGCACCACTTGGGCGAACTTGTCCACTGTTCCGATCAGAAGCGACGGCCGCACCTCGTAAATGAGTTCATCGATGGTCCACACAGGTAGTGGACGCGCACCACTGCCGAGCACGCACCCCGCATGCCTACACCAGCACTTGACGGTTTTCGGTCGGCCCGTCGGCTCGAACACCCAGGAAAGCGTCTTGCCGCATGCAGGGCAGTTCACCAGCTGTCGGTGGTCTGAATGGTCATCCGGGTCCCGTTGAAAGGCGTTGGCGACTCGATTCGGAGTGGCGTCACTACCGACCCAGAGCCCAATCGAGAACGGTTCTGCACCCAACTCTGCTTCCGCTTCACGGCGAAGGTGCTCGCACGCACAAATGAGCGCCGCCGCACGCTCGAACTGCTGAGCGGTCAGCGTTCGCAGCGTGTAACGCATGATCACGGCGGTGCCCAAGCCGTCCATCGGGCTCTGTGACCGCAGCCGTCGGAGGAACAGGATTGACGCAATTAATCCTAGATACGCTTCCGTCTTTCCACCCCCGGTGGGGAACCACAAGAGGTCCATGACCTGTCGATCAGGGTGGGCGCCGTCCGCCAACGATGGCAGCGCCATCAGCTGAAAGCCGAGCTGGAACGGTCTCCATTTCAAGTCGCGTGACGGATCCCCTTGCAGGGCATTTTGCCACTGACGCTGCAGAACCAAAGCTTGGTTCGCCAGCTGATACGCCCGACGCAACAGACGCCCTTGCGATGAGTCCCCGGTGAGAAGCGTGATGGCTTCGGACATGCGGCCCGCTGCCCGCTCGCACTCGCGAAGGTTCTCGAGCGCCTGCGACCGTTCGTCCGTAGCGAGCGACATCCCAGAAATCCTGCCCGACTGCCGAGCAATCCAGGCTCGATATGCGGCAGGGAGCATCGACAGCCCCGCGGCCAGATCGGCCGGACTCGCCTGCGCCAGCCAACTCGCCGACAGCGGCTGGAGGGCGGAGTTGCGACGCAGCGCCTCGAACTCAGGTGCCCCTTCCGGTGAGACGCTCCACACTTTTTGGGATGGAAGCCAAGCAGTGCGGATGGCCTGAATCAGGTCCCCATCGCTGTCCCACTCCGCCGCGCAGGTATGACCGGCCGCCCACTCCTTTTGGTTTCGATAGATGAGACCCGTGATTCTCGCGTCTTCATCGTCGACCCCCCCGGCACGCGAGGGTCGCGGTATGAGCCGACAACCGGACTTGGCCCGGACAGTCATGCCCACCTGGAACAGCGTCGCCTGTTCCGCCGCGTCCCTGCCGAGCGCCTCGTCCTGCTCGGCTTGGTTCACCAGCACCGCAGTCACGGTGAGCGCGTCGAGCTCGCGAGCCGTTCGGAGGTGCAGTTCGAGCTCCGGAAACTCCTCAAAGGGCTTCGTCGGATCATTCGCACCGAGTATTACCGGCAGATCCAAAACGCATTCAAGGGGGTGCCGCTTCCACGACGCTGTCCGCCGACGACGGGACTTTCCGTCCGCGGGCTTCTCCTCGGCATCTGGAGGATTCTCCGCCGGCTTGTATATCGCACAGGAAATCTCGACCTGCAGGACCGGAGCCTTGTCCGACTCGGGTCGCACCGCGAATGACACCCCGGCCGACGCGGGTCGCCGTGTGCGCCAAAGGGCGACCTGGTCCGCCGCCGCAACCTCTTCCTCTTCGTCGTCGGCTTCGAGTTTTTCATCTTCTTCGGCAGACAGGAAGGCGTTCCGCGGGAAGAGGATCCCAGTCAAATACAGATCGCTCGGGCGGCCGGAAATGACCTCGTCTCGCCCGTTGGAGGGACCGACCAGATCCTCCCGAAGGCGACGAACCAAGAAGTCCCGAACGTCGAGTGTTGTGGCCATCATTCCCTTCCAGCGAAGTAGACCATCGGCAAGCCGCGAACCACCGGCGCCAAACACAAGCCGCTGACATCGTATGGAAACGGCAGCGTACCTGGCTCCCGCACGACAACCGTCGTGGTGGCAACCAAGTACACCGGCTTGATGGATCTCGGCAGCGCCTTGCGGTCCCGAGAGCGGTCGTGCCGACGGTCACGAACGGCGAACAAGTCCGAGTTCACGCTTTGCCGCAACCTCCCAACCTCGACACCATCGGCACGCTTGAGCCGGTACACGAAGTTCGGCGGACCATCATTCTCCGCAACAAGCGGCACCGGCACTCCGTCGAAAGCGATCAGAGAGCCCTGGAGAGCACCAAAGGATTGCCCATCGGTATGCGTCGTTTCGATGGCATCCGGATCAAACATGTCGCCCAGATCACCGCCAATGCCCATTTCCACCTGCGCCGGTACTCCGGGCGTCTGAAACTGCATTCGAAAGGCTCGGCCGGAGTCGCATCGGGCTCCGCGTGCCGCCTTTCGGGTAACGAGTTCCAACGAATCGCGAGCCCTCGTAGCGGCCACATACGACACTCGTGCTTCCTCGTTCACCTCGGCGTCCGACTTGCCGCCGGTGTCGATCGGGGCCATGACGTATCTCACTCGATGGGCTTCCCGTCCCTTGGAAGCGTGAACGGTCCCCAGAATCGGCCCGGAGACTCCTACCTCGGAAACGCAGAGATCCGGCGGGGGCGTCGCTCGAAGGAGCGCCGCTCGGAGCTGATCGATGTCGATGCCACGGCCGGCGGCCGCGTGCCGCCTGACGAGCTCGAAGGCCGCATCCACAGGCGGCGATCCGCTCATCCCGGAGCCGACGGCGCAACTGAACAGATCCTCGAATGCCGGTCGACTCACGCGACGGTCGCGGCACTTGCCGAGCACGCTCGCGAGCCAGGGCGATCTGATGAGTGGCAGTTGTGACATGCGCAGTCGATGACAGCACCCTTTCGCGAGGAGCTTGCTCGACGCAATGCACACATCCAGACGCTTTCTGAACAGGACGAGCGTGTCGGCGCTGGCAGGCCCTCCAACCAACGAGTCTTCCGGCTCCCCGGTCAACCGCTCCGAAAAGTGCTCGATTCGGCGCGCAACGCTGTCCGCGCGTTCGGGAGCCGCGAGAGCCGGCTCGGTAATGACAGCCCAGCCTGAGGCGAATAGGTCCAACAGCGATCGCTTCTCGGTTCGATGCACGGTGTCGAGTCGCACCGACTGAAACGCGGGATACATCTGCCGCAGCCGATCCAGAAACGGCTGTTCCGGCTCGGGCCGCTCATTGTCGACGGTGAATCCATAAATAGCCTGCGCCGGATCGGCGAACACCGTGACGCCGCACTCGGGGTGGACCGCGCTAATCAGTGCCAAGGCCAGTTCGGCCCGTGCTCCGGTCAGGTCCTGGGCTTCGTCAATCAGCACCTGTGAGAGGTCGCCGAGATAGTCCTTGATGTCGGAATCCCGATGCGTCAGACGCTTGATCAAGGCCGTGATATTGGCCTCGTACCCCCCCAGCAGCTCGTCATCGTCATTCGGGAACGCGTGCAGCAGCGCGAATGTCTGGGAGTCGAGCGTGGCGATACGCACGTTGGCGGCGCCCGACACGTCCTTGAGGCTTGCGGCGATTCTGGCGCGAAGCTCTGCAACCGCTGTCCTCGTAAAGCTGATCAGCAAAATACTGGAGGGAGGCGCGCCGGCTTCGATGAGATGAGCCACACGCCGGCACGCGACAAGCGTCTTGCCCGCTCCCGGACAGGCTTCTACGACAAGCCTCGCCGAGGGCTCGGCGTCCACCACTAGGCGTTGTTCAGGATCGAGGTTCATGTTTGGCCGGCGTCCGCGTGAGCGTCTGAAGCGATGTGGTGCCCATCGTCGTCTAGGAGCGTGTGCAACGGCATGGCATGTAGTCGTGGCGCCGTCCGTCGGGCGGAAGCTTGCCGAAATCCTTGCGGCCGCATTTGCATGGCAAGAACTGGTAGTCCTTCCACTGGGCCTCGGTCATCCAGCTCGCCTGCCGCCGCTCCAGTGGCAACATCTGGATGGCATCGTGCGCCATGTATGCGACTTTCCGCAGCAACTCACGGCCGCGCAGGTGCTTTCGAAACGCTTCGTCTCCGAGAACCGTGCGGGAGCCGTCCCGCACTGCGACGTTGGAGAGCACGACCACGTTGGACCGTGGCGGCGGTGTGGACTCACTCATGACGAGCAACTCCGTTGGGCATGTCGTAGGCGAACCGGAGGCCCGAGTATTCCCAACGCACTGAATCTGATCCGTTGCCGTTCCTTGACTTTCCTTCCGTACTCATGGTCAGATCCTCCGTCAATGTGAGCGTCAAGTCGATTGGCTCTAAGAAGAATCCCATCGTCGGTACGGACATTGCGTGAATGAACCGAAGACGATTGGCCGAAGCGGTCCCATCGATGGACTCGGAGAAGACCAGCATCGCCGAGTTTGTGGCCTCAACGACTCCCAGGGTGAAGGGGCGTGGCCGGTCATCGAAGGGCGTGCCAGGCCCAACGAGCTGAAGTGACTCCCCGTCGGCGAGGGACAGACAGACGCTCTGGAGCAATACCGGCTCGAGCGCTTGATGGGCCAGCAAGGCCGCGCCCTCTGCCACGTCCCAGTCCGGGGTCGGCGTATTGAACACCCGTGACGGAAAGAGTTCGTCCAGGCGAGCCTGAAGCGATGCGAGACGGCTGGAACCACCTACTACAAGGAACACTTCCACGTCGTCAGTGGAAACTCTCGCCTTCTCCAGTCCCGACAAGAGTGTCTCGATGGCGCGATCCACGAGTGGCTTCGAGACCCTCGCGAGATCTTCGCGGCTGAGCGTGACGGTTGGAAGGGACGTACGCCCACCATACTTAGGCAGCACAATGTCCCTCTCAGGCAACTTCGACAGGTCCACCTTCGCCCGCTCGCATTCCACCACGAGGTTTTCGCGATCTTCGGCGGACATGTCATCGAACGCTGGTGCATTGGGTACGCCCCTCACCAACTGTGTGTGACACCAACGCGCGAGCTCGACATCGAGCGCGTCCCCGGCCTCTTCGCGTACGGCAGTTCCAAGCTCCTGAATGCGGGCGCCTTCGATGGCAAGAACCGCGATATCGAGGGTGCCGCCGCCCCAGTCGAAGACCGCGACACGACGACACGGCGGGAGATCCTTACGGCACCGAAAGTACGCTGCGGTGGGCTCAGATACGAACGACTGTACTTCAATGCCGGCTTGCGCCGCGGCCTGCCGCAACAGGCGCCGACGCGCCGCCGGCCACGAAACCGGAATGCTCACCACGGCTCTCTCCAGCACATGGCCATCGGTGTTGCCGGACCGTCGTGCGTGCTCCTTCAGATGCCCAAACAGAATCGCGGCAACGTCCACGGGCTTCAGGAGCTTTCCAGTCACGAGCCATGACTGGTCCGATTCCAGCAGACGCTTCACGGAACGGATCACCATGAATCCCGCCGCAGTCAGACGGCTTCGGTCGTTCTTCGCCTTCGTTCCGCAGTACACCTCTCCGGTATCTGGATGAATCGCGACAACGGATGGGAAGGGGCGCCCTCCATCGTCCAACAGGCGGTTTTCGTAGACCACCGCAGAATTCGTAGTACCAAAGTCGATGCCGAAGGCCATCTGTAACTCCTACGCCTCGATGCCCTGCGCGTTCAAACGTTGACGAATCGTGCCCAAGAGCTTGATGGCGAGCGCAGATGCGTCACCGTCGGAAGTTCCTCCCTTCAACTTGGCGAACTCCGGCTGAAGCGATTGCGATAGCTGCTCTCGCATTCGCCGCTGAGTCTCCTGCCGCTCTTTGGCGACTGCTTCAAGTCTCAACTCACGCTCCTTGGCAAGTTCGCCTCGGACGCTCTGCACCTCAGATCGGCTCTGTTCAAGCTCAGACACGGTTCGGGCCAGTTGTGCTTCCAATGTCTCGAACTGAAGGCGAAGATCGTCGCGAGAGGTCCTCGCGGCTTCAAGCTGCCCCGAAAGCTCCGCAACGCGCTCAGCCGCGTTGCGTTCGGCGTTGGCCAACAGGTTGGTCAGACGCTCGCGTTCGGCTTTCTCCTCTCGACGTGAGTGCTCCGATGCCTTGGTACGATCGGCCAGTGCCGCCTCCACCTGCGCGATCAGTGCGGCCGCTGCAGTGCTCGACTTCCGGGCTTCGGCGAGAAGTACCTCTGGTGACGGTGGGGGTCCAGCCTTTGTACCTGTAGTCGCGGCGGGAGCTGACGTGGTGTTTCGCTGTGAATGATCTGCGCTTGGGTGAATCGGTTGGGCACGCTGTCTCGCCTCCGGCGAGTTCTCGGGCAACGTGGCGTCGCGAGGCGTGGGCTGCGCGGCGGTCGTCTGCGTGTCGTCTGCCGCTCCGGGCGTCTGAGGGAGCGGTGAAGTCGCTTTGTTCCCGCCAAGTTTGGTGAGCTTTGCTTCAGCGGAAGCCCTCGCATTGTCACCCAAGGTCGGCAACAAACCCGCAGCCCAGTCCCCGATGGTGTGTCGCAACGATTCGTTCTCTGGGTTGGCCTGGAGGTCTCTTACTGCTTCCAGCAGGTCATCAAGAAGGAGCGACGCGAGCGACCTCGGAAGTAGGCGTGCATCGACGTCTGAGATGGCGAGTCCGGACCGCTTCGGCCTCTTCGTCAACCACATCTCTCGGAGCGCCTTGGCACGCGAAGCGGACTTCTGCTCCTTTGCGTACGTGAACTCCAGTAACGAATGCGCCCGGTCCGCGTCTATGGCATGAATACGAGATGCCAACAACAGGCAAGCCCTGGTTCGTTGAGGCCCGTCTTTGCCGTCCCATCGCCATTGAACAAACGCCGCTCGCGCGCTCTTGTCCAGCTGCGGCCACCACTGTCCCATCGCCGCGACAGCGTCGTCCACTTTGAGCGACCCCAACTCCTGGATGACTTGCCGTGCCGTGTCTTTCGTCAACGATGCGGGGTCCACCCTCTCCAACAGCGTTGGCGGGGCCGGAGTTTGGGTTTCTTTCGATTCATCGGGCATTCCAGTTCTCCGGAGAGTCCGCCTCGAGTTCGGCGGCGATTCTCTCGCTTTCCAGCGATGATGGTAAGGAAGTTAGTGCGGCTCGACCGACTTGCAGCATCGCCTCTCTGCTGGCGACGCCCGGGCCCCCCAACACCGAGGCCCGCCATCCGAGCCACGCATGCATCCAGGAGCATGGAGCCGCCGCCCGCCAATCCGATGGTCCGCCCGCTAACGCGTTCGCGAGGAGCGCGTCGTCGGGTCGCGGTGACACCAAGTCAAATCCGACGGACGTTGACGCGGGTTGCCAAGCCTCGTTCCCCAAGAGGCTCTTGAGGCTCAGCAACTGAACGCGCACGCCCGCAAGCCAAGTGACCTGGACGTCCGCCAGATGGAGGGCGGCCTTCCGGACATGGCCCTGACGAAGCAGGCAGAGGATGAGCAGGGCGTCGCGCACTTCGTCCCACGGCGGCGCGAGATCCAATGTTGGCGTTTGGAGCGACTGGAGGACGGTTGACCAGTTCACGGAGGAAGATGAGCCCTTGCCGGCGAGTGCACGGCCGACGAACAAGAGGCTGTTTGGCGGACGGGGTTCTATCACTTCACCCGTCCGGCATCCTGTGGTCCAGGCCCGGAGCACCCCCGTTCCATCGGCCCTTCGCCGCAACTCGGCCTCCAGCTGAGAGAGAACAACATGCCACCGAGGCAAGAGGAAGCCGTCCGCGCGAAGCGACTCCGCGGCGTCCGCACTCGTGAGTTCCCCGAGAAGGCGGGTGGCGTGTTCGATGTTCGGGACGTCGAGAACGCAGCGACGCACCTCGTGTATGACCCGCGCAAGTCCTGAATGCTGCGAGTCAAAGGGCTTCGGTTCGCTCTGTTCAAATGCGTGGCGAAGGTCGAGCCACGACGCCAGGCGAAGGCGCAACGTTCGAGGCCACTCAGTCTGCGGGCTGGCCTCGGGAACGTCAACCCTCTGACGGATGGACTCGACGGCGGCGAGCGCCGCACTGATGGTCGGGGGAAGGCCGGTGGGCGGGACTCCGTCCACGAGTGCGGATGTCGCCCATTCGCTATCAAGAAACCACGTCTGCGTCGCTGCCTGGTAGTCACCGACATCGATGACGAATCTCCCGCCCATGATGCGCGCATCAGTCACCGCCTGAAGCAATGCATCAGAATCCACTTCATTTGTACCCGTCTCACCCAACTCGAACGTCCCGACGACGATCGGGTCCGTGAGGGTGGGGTCTACGACGAGCAGGCGTACCCGAGAATGTGGAATGCCGCGCAGCAGCAACGGGGCGACGTCGCCTTCCGAGGGTTTCGCGAGACTCTCGGGGTCCAGAACCAAGACGGACCCTCTGCCACCGAAGTCGAGACCCGCCCGAAAAATCGGGACTTCAAGTCGTAGCCGCGAGGCACCCCGGCTCAATTCGAATGCCGCGCGGTCGTGGTCGCCATCCGATTCGAGTCCTTTCTCGACCAAGCGTGTGCCCGCGGTCAGGATCTCGAGCTGACACCCGTGTGGTGCGAGCACATCAATTGCGGCGGCTTGCCCCGCCGTCAACAGGCGATCAGGGGCTCGAACCGAAAGACCCCTCGCCACGACGAACCGCTGCGCAGGCGGAAGATGACGACTGACCCGAAGTCGCCCCTTGGGTTCGATGTGAAGTGTCCCGGCACACAGAGATTCGTCCGGTCTGAACCTCACCCCAACTCGCCCCCCGCCCAAAACTCTCGGCTCAAGCTCCACCGTGCGGCCGTCAACGCACCTCGCCACGAACGCGAATCGTCCCGCATGCTGTGCATCCCAACCTTCGAGTTGGAATTGAGCGGCATCGGCGAAGGCAGCCACAGCACCCGAGAACACCGCCCAAGACGCAGTTCCTACGGGCACGGGGCTGGGAGCGTCGCGCGACCCATGCGGTGCAGGGGTCTGGTCTGACTCCGTCGGCAGCGCAACGGACGCCAACTCGGCAAGTTTGACTCGTAGCGCTTTCAGCCCGGTGTCGATGACGCAGGCGTGAGCAGCTTCCTGTTCGTCGCCGAGTGCGACCTCACGGCGCGTGGTGACTTCGGCGGTACGAATGGACCGAAAGCCTGAGGACAAACTATCGAAGACCGTTGCCGGCGCGACGCAATTGACGAGTCGTCCGCGCGTGCTTGAAAGCACATCCTCGACACTCACGCGATGGCCCGACTCATCGAAAAGGGCCACGCCTTCAGGATGCGGAGGCCATCCCGGCACTAGCCACTCGCTTTCGTATCCTCTGCAGGATGTCTTCCCCGCGTACACCTCGGTCGCCGGCAAGTCCCGGCCGAGCACGAGCGACCCCGCCGTCACGTTCATCCGTTTAGGAACGCTTATCGAGTACTCCGCGCCGTCGCTACTCGGGAAGTGCAGAACAAGCTTTCCTGTAGATAGGTCCAGGCGAAGATTCGGTTCTGGTCGGCTTCCGCCGGGATCACCGGCCTGAGCGCGGACGGGTATCCGCGTGAGTTCGACGCCGCTTCGAAGGTCTCGCAGACACGCCAAGAGGCGTACGAGAAAACCTGGAGGGAAGCCGACAGCGGTGGGAAGCCACGGTTCGTCACCTTTGACCCAGGTCGTCAGGTGGGCCGTCTCGCGAACAAATCGCAGCCCGCCCGGGGACCTCAAAAATCGACCTAGTCTGGCGTCGTTTCCGAATGTCGCTTCGACAGCGTCGAGCACCACGGGATTCGCGCTCGCGGCGTCGGTGTAGTCATGAACCCGCCGCTCAAGCTGGTGCAGCAGGCCAGCGAAGGCCGGAATGGCAGCCTCCGTGACGCCGGCTTGCTCAAGAATGGGACTGACGTATCGATACGGTCCGGACCCGGGCCCGGAGAGGGAGCCGTGCGTCACCAAGGCCCGTTCAATCACCCGGCCCAACTCGCCTTCCCACAGTTTGTCCGTATAGGTCTCGTGCGGTAGAAGCAGTGCCCGAGAAAAGCTCTCCCGAAATCCCTCCCCCGGCGCCCGCTTGTATGCCCAGTTGACCGCCGCAACAGCAAGGGCGAGTCGAACTTCTTTACTCTCGTCCGTGCGGCGTCGAAACGCCCGAAGCAGTTGGATCAGCTCGTCCAGCGACGGCAACTCGCGCGGGTCTGCTGACCCCACAGGTTGATCGAGGCCAATCTCACACAGGAACTCGGAGTCGGTGGCGCGTCTCGCGAGCATTCCGCCGATCTGAACCAAGCGCTCGAAGCTGAAGCGGTCCGAATTCACCCGCCAAGTGTACCCGACCGTAAGCCGACTTGGGCTCAACCACGCCCTGTTTGCCCAGCTTGCCACGGACCTTGCTGCCGCTCCGGACAGTGTGGCATTGTCCGAACCGCATGACCCACAACCCCAGCCTGCCCCGAGACGACCAGGCCGTTCCGTCGTCAGGGCATGACTTGACCCAACTCCTACACTTCGGCGAACTCTGCCACAAGGATGCCTCTATGGAAGAGCGAGCAGCACGTCTGTTGGCAGCCGCCGTCGGTGGCGAGACTTGGCAGTCCGGTGGCGGGATCTACCTGGTGCTCATCCGACGCTCCGACGGCAGCCTCGTCGTGTTTTCCGAGGAACTCGTCGCCGAATACCGAGACGAGGATGCGTTCGACGCGGCAACGCCGTCAGTCTCCATCCTTCTCCATTCGAGCCCAGCCGGACAGTCAAGTACGGACAGTCGAGGTCATTCTGGGCCGAAGGCCTCTGCGTAGAGTTGCTTGCCGGCAACCAGGGGCTTGGCTTCGGCATCTTCCTCTACCGAAACGAGAGACCCAAACCGCTTTCGCAGCGCGATCAGGCAGGCATCAACGACAGCGTCGTAGGGCTTGCCGGCGGTTTTGCAGTACTCGAAGATGCGGCCGGCATCGTCCAAACGTCGGTGTGGTCTGAGCGTTGTATCCCGTTCGACTTGAAACGGCTCGTGCTCTTGCCCTGCACTCGCATCGCCGTTCAACGCGATCGTCCCGTCTGTGACAACAGGATCGCCCTTCCCTTCCGGGCCGCGCACGATGATGCGCCCTCGTGGAACAATGTTGTCTAAGGTGGGCCGGAACCCGGCTGGCAGACTGGCCGTCGCGATTATGGCCCGGCAGTCGGCGGCCCATTCGCCGAATGTATCCGCGTCCAGCGAGGGCGGTCTATACCAGAATCGCGTTAGGCCCATAGGCTGACCGTAACAATCCGCACTTGCCGAGTCAACGAGCGACCCCGCACTCACCGACCCGCCGGCTGTGCGGATGCCAAGCCGGGTTCGAATGCTCGCTAAGGCGAGCCAACTCGTGCTCCCGCGAGCTTTTTCACGAGTCGGGCAGGGAGTGCCCCGGCTCCGAGCTCACACTCCCATACGGTAACCACCGAGTAGCCGGCAAGGCGAAGCCTCGAGTTCACCCTCCTATCACGGCTGACGTTGCCGGCGATCTTCTGCTTCCAAAAAGCCTGATTGGTCTTGCTTTCAGTTCGGCCCTTTCGACACGCTGAATGCCCGTGCCAAAAACATCCGTGCACGAATACGGCAATCGCGAGGTCGGGAAGAAGGAAGTCGGGGGAGCCGATCAGACGCTTCACGTTTCGACGGAACCGAACCCCTTCTTTGCGAAGAGCAGACGCGACCACTTCCTCCGGCGCGGTTCTGCTGGTCCGCACCGAGGCCATCGCTTCCTCCTTGGTTAGCGGCCGAGGTTTCGCTCGCATCGGATGGCGCCGCTCTCCCGCACCACAAGGATTCGATCGGCATGCACGTCGTCGTGGCAACGACTGCAAAGAACCACGAGATTCTCCTCAGTGTTGGGCCCGCCGCCGGCATGCTCGTCGAGGTGGTGGAGCTCCAGAATGCGCGGATCCTCCCGCGTCCACTGCTGCCTGTTCCAACCGCATGAAATGCACGTGTTGTTGTCCCTCGCGTACACAGCCTTTTGGACATCCTTGTCGATGTGCCTGTCGTGTGGCTCCGCCCGCCTTTCGAGACTTTCAAGAACGTACTGCCCCATCGCTAGGTCTGGGCGACCGGTAAAGCGTGTCGCGATCATGAAGCCCTGTTCCGTTCTGAGCTCTCGCACACGGCGAGGGAAATCGCCGGCGTCTTTTGCAACGTAGGCCAGTTCCTCCGTGGTCACGACTCGTGCCACGTTCTCCTGGAGAAACGCGAGCACACGGGTTTGGGTTCCCCCCGGTCCCTTCCGAATCCGGTTTGCAATGTGCCACCGACGGGCCGCATCGGTGTCGGGTTGAGCGGTGACGAGGAGATACTCCTCGGGTCGCAGGTCGATGCCGACTTCAGGGTCAGGAGAGGCGCCAGAGGCAATCTGGTACCCGTCCTCCTTGCGGAGCTCTCGCACGCGGCGCGGATAGTCCGAGATTCCTGAAACGATCCCGAGTTCTTCACCGTTGATCACTGTCCCCACGTACTGGACTAGGTAAAGTCGGATGCGTTCCTTGCCTGCGGCCGCGTCGATGCCCGCCTCACGCACCACGTTCACTCCAAGGTCGCTCACGTCATGCTGAAGTTCCACCAGCCGAAGCACCTTGCCGCGCAGGTCGAGTCCTGCCAAGTCCACATTGAGTGTGCGCAGGCGACCATCGATTTGTTGAATCAGCCACTCGACAGGGTGGCGGCGTGGCCTTCGCGGCATCAAAGGGCTCCCACGGTCTGCCTCTTGAACGATCGGGAGACGATGGCCGGCTTACGAGGTTCCAGCAGGACCTCCTTCACATGCCGAGCGATGGCCTCGGCGAGTTGAGGCGGCACAGCATTTCCAATCTGGATGCCGACTTCGATCCTCTTGCCTTCAAAGACGAAGTCATCTGGAAAGCCTTGAAGTCTGGCGGCCTCACGGTGCGTAATAGGTCGATGAGCCTCGGGGTGCAGGTACCGCCCCTTTTCCGGCTTGTAGAACTCGCACCGGATGGTGACCGACGGGCGGTCCCACCAAAGGCGCCCGAAGAGGTCGGTACCGCCCTTCGTCTTTTTCTTCCAGCATTCAGGCATGAGACGCGCTGGCAGGTAGAAGCGATTTCCGCCGGGCGGGATGCAGCGGTATCGCTCAAGCGACATCGGTGTCGGATTTCGACTGATGTGCCAGTTACGTTCCGTCGGTTCAAACGGCAGATCCCCGATCGCATCGCGGACCGTCACCCAGGGCTTTAGCTCCGAGTTCAGGAGGTGCTGCCTCTTCGGCTCGATATGGGTCGGCTCCGGAAACGACGGCGTGCCTTCGCGGACACCGATCACGATGGCGCGCTTTCGGGTTTGTGGTGCACCGAAGTCGGCTGCGTTCAGGACTCGGCCTTCGACCGAGTAGCCCGCGTCGGTCATGAGCCTGCACAGTTCGACGTACTCCGCGGACCGGAGAAGCGGCGGTACGTTCTCGAGAACGAACACCTTCGGCTTCGCGTCGAGCACGGCTCGTACATACTGGCGCCAGAGCTGGTTCCGGGGATCGTTGGGCACCCGCTCGCCAAGATTGCTGAATCCTTGACACGGGGGCCCGCCGGCAACGACGTCGGCCCTCGGAAATCGCTCAATCTCTTGGATTGCGCACTGGGCAACTCGTTCTGTGATGTTCGTCCGAATGGTTTGGCATGCGGCCGCATCCCATTCGACGCAAACCGATGTTCGATAGCCCGCTCGCTTGAATCCGAGCGCCATCCCGCCGCATCCGGCAAACAACTCCAGCACAGTTGGCCCCACACCCGGCGGCGGCGCTTCGAGAAACCGGTGCCAGTCGTTCGAGCGCTCGCCTTGAGTCTCAAACGGGTAGAGCCTGTATGTGCGGTTCCCCGTTCGTTCCAAGGCCAGCACATCCCCGGCACCGATTCGGTGTTTCTCGAAGAACGCTTTGACCCACTCGCGGCCCCGGAAAAACCGTCGAGGCTTTCCAGTGACGATGTCGGTGCCGATGTCCGTCTCGACGGACCGATCCAGCCCTTCCAGGTAGATCTCAATCGACATGCCCGTGCCGTTTCGGCGCTTCGATGCGCCGATGGTGTCGGCCGGAAAGAAGTCGTAGTGACCGGTCAGATAGAGGTGCCCGTTTCGGCAGTTGCCCTTCGTTACGCGAAGAAGGCGCTTTCGGTCGGCTACGGCCCCGCTCATGCCCGAGCTCCTGCTGATTCTGCACCGCTAAAGAGAGGGGTTCGCTCGCCCAGATACCTCGACACGGCATCCCGTACGACCCATGCCACCGAGACGCGTTTCTCTTCTGCGAGTCGTTCCAGTTCCGCGTAGTCTTCGCGATCGAAGCTCACCGATGCGCGGATGCACACCACCTGGTCGCGCTTGCTTGGCTTTTTCTTCGAGTGGGTTCGGGCCATGATGCACCATCGTACACCACCTTGGTGCACCGTGCCGGCAAGGCCAGCTGACAGGCTCCCCAGCCCTTACGGTCGAGCATTTCGGCCATTTGCCGCCTTGCGGTGTCTTCGTCGTGCTGCGACAAGTGCTCCCACCGACCATTCCGGACCAACCACACGAACAGCCCACACACGCTGCGCCGAGCCACGCGTCGAGCGTGTGCGGCGGCCGCGAATACTCGAAGTCTGTCGGCTTCTGATGCCGAGACATGTCCCCTCCTGACCGCCTGCACGTGGACAACCGACAACCTTTCTGCATCCGCCAAGTCTTGCTCCAGCAGGTGGGTCAGCCGTGGGCCGCTCAGGGTTCGCTTGCGAACACCAGACGGGTCCGGCGCTCCGGGTTTCTGGTTGTCAGATCTTCCGAAGGAAGAGTTCCCTGTTCCTCTTAGGGGTGGTAATCCGGTTGTGGAAAGCGCCCCAGGAGGTGGTGTTTCACGCGGCTTCGTACCCCAGACGAAGTTGAAGCACATCGGCACCCCCCAGCGATTCAGCCTCGTCTGTCCAACTGACTGCCGAAACAGAATTCTCCGCTCCACGAGCTCCTGCCTTGCGGCCTTGACGTTCCGACCATCGACCTCGAAGACCCCGGCGATCCATGATGCCTTGCAGAGCCCATTTCCGCGGCACTTGCTCTGACGGTAGTACATGCACCGGAGCAGGTGGCCAAGTGCCGTAGCGACGAAAACCGGCCGGCTCTCTTGAGCGAGCAGCTTCAGCAGCTTGCGGGGCACCGGCACCTTCCGCCTGTAATTCTGCACACACTGCACGAACTCCGCGAGGTCGTCGGGGTCGTCGGGCCGAATGTCTGCGAGAGTGGTCGCTGGCCGCAGCCGTTCAGTAGACCATTGCAGAAGGCCTGTCCTCTCCAGCCGCCTAACCGAGGCACGAATGTGCTCGCCTCCAACGCCGCCCACGAGTTTCTCCAGTTCTTCCTGTCGGAAGCGCGGTTTGCGACCCCGCTGTAACCGGCAACGTTGGGCTAGGAGCTCGTGACAGGCGAGCCAGGCCCGGAAGTCGCGGAACTGGATGAATCGTCGCTTGTAGGCCCACCACGCGGCCAATAGACCCGTCGCAGAAACGAACACGAACCCCCCGACGGGCTTCGTCGCCGTGAATTCCATATCAAACCCCGTGTTGCGGAGTGTTGTCGGCGCCCGCGTCGCCGGGATGTCCACGGTGGGACAGTCGTCCCACGGAATGACGAGCGTGCTCCTTGCACGGGGTTTGACGGTGGGTCGGAGGATGGGCTACACAGGGAGTGCGTCTCTCTTGTGCCGCCGCCGTCTCCGACACACTTGTCGTGACCCGTCGGCCGCCGTGTGCGAGCGGCCCTGACCAGGCCGCCACTCACCGGCGTCTCGATGTCTGCCCGTTGAACTCCCCACTAGCGCAGCTGCGAGTGACCGCCACGGCCACTCCCACGCTGTTCGTGCGCACCGTACACCGGTCACTTCCCTGCGTGCAAGACCGATCGCAGAATTGCCCGGTCCATTCCGGCACGCCCGCATGCCGGCGTCCCCGACTTCCGGCGTGCCTGCATGCCGACGCGTTGAAACTCGCTATGCCGCTTGTGTGCGGGCGCACGGTTGTGGTAGCACCGGGGTGCGGGTTCTCGGGGACCCCGGGCCACCAGCGTCCGGGTACTCCGGCGTGCCGCCAGCAACCCAATCGATGGAGGTCTATGAACCACTCAGCTATCCGCGCCACAGTCATCGCAATCGGAAACCAGAAGGGCGGGGTCGGCAAGACGACCACCACGGTGCATCTGGCCGCGGCGTTCGGTCAGCGGGGGTACCGCTGCCTGGTCATCGACCTTGACCCGGCGGCCGGCGCGACCAAGCACCTGGGCGTGCCTGTCAACAGCTTCGCGGGTTCGCTGGAACTCCTCACCACCGACGAGGCGCTGGACTCGCTCACGATTGCAGACGGGATGCCCGACGGAGTCCACTTGGTGCCGGCCCGGCCCGAGCTTTCTGAGATCGACACGCTGATCTCAAAGTACGTCGACCGCACCCGGATTCTGGACCGGCCTCTCTCCGATGCGCGATCACGGTACGACTTTGTTTTCCTCGATACCGGGCCGTCGGCGGCGTTCACCACGACGGTGGCCGCTTATTCGTCCGCCGAGTGGTTTCTGCTCTCCGCATTCCCGCACCCCCTGTCGCTCGCGGGACTCACCGAGGCCTTCTGCGACATCGCCGACGTCCGACAGCACCGCAATCCCAACCTTGAAGTCCTCGGGGTCGTGTTCACGAACGTTGACGGGCGGGCTACCCGGCTGCGTGGCCAGCTCGACGCCGTCGTGCAGCAGGCGCTGCCGGGCAGGAGCTTCCGTACCTCCATCTCACAGGCCATCGTGCTGCCCGAAGTCTCTGGGCGCGGAAAGACGCTGTTCCAGGTTCCCAAGGCGGCGGCAACGCCGGTGGCTCGCCAGTACCTCAGCCTCTCGTCCGAGATTGAACACCGCGTTCGTCACCGCAAGGCGTTTCTCGAGGGCTCGCTACCACCTTTGGACCACCTCTCGGCCGACGTGCTGGCTCCGGTCGCGCTCGAACCACAACTCGCTGCCAACGAATAAAGGAGGGAACATGGCTAAACAGCTCGTCACCGCCCCGCCCTCGTCCTCCGTCGCCCGCCTTCTCGACTTGGGTGCCGCGGCACGGGCGGTCTCTGCTCCGCCGACGCTGGTCGGTAGTTCGGCCGAGCGCCAACCGGCCGGAGGCTCTGTCCCACAAGTCGATGAGCGGCGCGAGCTGAACCCCGGCATCCGACCATCGATCAACCGCGAGTTCCTGCTCACGCCCGACGCCGACGAAACGTTCTCCCGGCTGGTCGAGATCTATCGCCGGGGAACCGGAGCGAGACTGAACTCCAGCCACGTGTTGCGTGTGATCCTGAAGGCGGTCGCACATCGCATGGACACGCTGGAAGCCGAGGCCCGGAAACTCGGACCGATGCGTCTCCCCTCCAATGCCCGGGGGACCGACCAGTTGCGTGAGCGCTTCGAAGCCAACATCGCCGACGCGTTCGTTCGCGGGATGGACACCACCAGAGGGCCGGGAGTCTTCCGACCATGAACACACAGCGGTTTGTCGACCGTCTCCTGAACTGGGTAGACCTCATGGACGAGGGCAAGTTCGCGATGGCGCATTCGAGATCGCTCGACATCGCCGCTGTTGGTCTTCCGCTCGCCGAGAAGATGGACCTCACCAAGGAGTCGTTGGGCCTGCAAACGTGGCAAAACAAGTCCTCCCGGGAACTGCTGGAAGGCCTTACGGGTTTCCTGGCGTGCCTCGCCAGCGTCTGCGAGGCCGAAGCCGCCGCGGGACGAGAGCGAGAGTCCGCCGGGGACGCCTGACGCGACCGCCGGCGTCGAGGCTCCGCCATATCTGCTTGACATCGTCGCGGCCAGATGACATACCCGGGTCAGCCAGGTGAGCGCAGGGGGCCTCTTCGCACGGTTCTTTCCAAAGGAGGTTCCCATGACGCAGCAACAGGCCAAACCCAGGCAGCGCATGAACAACAAGCCCGTCCACGTCGTCCGCTTCGGGGCCATCAAGGCAGCGGTGTGGCTCAACGAGACCGCTAATGGCCCCATCCACAACGTCACCCTCTCTCGCACCTACAAGGATGGCGAGGAGTGGCGTGAGTCCGGGAGTTTCGGCGCCGACGACCTGCTCCCTGCCGCCAAGGCGCTCGACCGGGCACACACCTGGATCTTCGAGCAGCGGCAGGTCCAGAAGGCCGCGGCGTCTCAGTCTGCCGACGGAGACAACGGTTCGGTTTCCTGAAGACCCCCCTCACTCACCTGGTCTTCTCTCCGTGCCACGCCCCAACTCGCCCGGCGCCCCAGGCGAGCGTCCGCCGTCCCGACCATGTGAGCAGTTCACGTCACCGATGGACGGCAGCCGCTACGACCCGGAGCTGAACTCTTCCTGCCGGCGCTCAGCGCCACCGAATCTGACCTCACAGTTCGTTGTCATGTGTCTCGCTCTGCTTTCGAGTGGTCGCTGCGCCGCCGTCGTCGCCGCCCGCCCGCCGCGGGCGAGCTTTCGGACTCCGGGCACGCACGGGTCGCGCCGGGAGGAACCCGTCACGCCCCCTGCACGCCTGCGGCGGCCCTGCGTCCTCCGCCGACGGCGCTCCGCTCCCGTCCTCCTGGGTTCGGGTTGTCGCGTTCCTCAGCCGCGGGTGAAGGAACGCGAAACCCAAACCGGAGGACTATCTATGAAAGCAGAGCAAGCCAAGCAGATGACAACCGAAGCCCTTGAGCAACTCACAGAGGCGCTGACGCAGGGCAGGAGCGAGACCCTCCAGCGGTTCCTCGCCGTGCTGGCCCGGTTCCACCGGTACAGCTTCGGGAACGTGCTGCTGATTATGTGTCAGCGGCCGGACGCAACCCGCATCGCCGGGTTCCAGACCTGGAAGTCGCTGGGCCGGTACGTGAAGAAGGGTGAGAAGGGGATCGCCATCATGGCGCCGATGATGCTCCGGCGTCGCGACGAGGGGACCGCCGCGGCTCAGGACCAGCCCGAACGCCTCGTGCTCCGCTTCAAAGTGGTGCACGTGTTCGACGTCGTGCAGACCGAGGGCGAGCCGCTCGCGGAGTTCGCCGAGCGCACCGGGAACCCCGGCCCCGCCATCGAACACCTCAAAGCCTTCATCGCCTCCCGGTCCATCACGCTCGAATACACGGACGAGTTGATGGGGGCCCTGGGCATGTCCTCCGGTGGCCGCATCCGCATCCGCACCGGCATGGACCCGGCCCAGGAGTTCGGCGTGCTCGTGCACGAGGTCGCCCATGAACTGCTCCACCAGGGTGCCGGCGCCGAGCGCGGCGGCAAGACCCGCGTCGAGACCGAGGCCGAGGCCGTGGCCTGCGTCGTCTGCCAGGCCGTCGGTCTCCAGAACGGGACCGCCTCCAGCGACTACATCCAGCTCCACCACGGCGATGCCGACACGCTCGCGGGGTCGCTGGACCGCATCCAGAAGACGGCCGCGATGCTCATCGAGGCGATCGTGGCGGACGCCGTGGCGGACGCCGCGGCCTAGCCGAGAGCCTCGACTTGGCTGCCGCGATGCGGTATGGCAGTTGGTGGTGCCGAAACCGGCACCCATCGAAACAGCAGGGGGGAGCTATGGCCATCGAACTGACACTTGGCGCCACGGTGATCACGCCGTCGGCGTTGGACGCGTTGAACGGCGCTGACATTCCTGCCGCTCTGCGGAGACACGCATCCGGGGACTGGGGCGACGTGAGCCCCGATGACTGGAGCGAGAACAACCTCTCGGTCGAGGAGGGCCGCCGGATCCTGTCGGCGTACCGGGACGCCCGCGGCATCAAGTTCTGGGTCATCACCGAGGCGGACCGGTCGGCCACGACCGTCCTGCTCCCCGAGGACTATTGACCGTCGGCGCGCAGCGACGCCGCCCCGTCCGGTTCGGGCGGAGCGGCGTCGCTGATGACATCGCCGGGCTTGGCCGCGGCTACTTGGTCGCCGCCGGCCGCGGCTTGGTCGCACCCGCCGTGGCGATCACCGCCCGGGCCGACTTCGCCGGGCGGGCGGTGGTCATCGGCGACAGTCTCGGCCGCGGGGCCTGGCTCGGCTGGGTGTGCTTGTGTCCGTTCGTCATCGTCCACCATCCTTTCCTGAGTGCCGAGCAGCAACGCTGTCCGGCCGTAGTACCGCCGCAGGGCATCACGCGACCCCGCGATGAACACGAACAAGAGCAAGAGGAGCACGACCTCCAGCAGCCCGACGGGCGGCTTCGGGGTGTCGGGGGACCACCGCCACGCCGCGTACGCCGCCGCCGCGGAGACCATCGAGTTGGAGTAGAACTGGTAGTAGCGGAAGTGGTTGTCCACCAGGGCCTCGAACGCGTCGAGCCGCTCGGGGAGTTTCGAGTCGTCCCAGGCGGGACGCCTCAACCCGGTCCGGTGGTAGACCGAGTCGACCAGGGCCCACCGGACGGCGCTGGCCGTCATCCCGCACCCGATCGAAGCCACGAGCACGTAGAGGACCCCGCCCATGCTGGGTCCGGCCGGGCCGGCCCCCGAGAGCCATGTCCGCACCGGTTCCGATAGGTAGCCCAGGCCCCACAAGCCCACGAAGCCCGGTAGCACGTACGCGATCAGCAGCCCGAAGTTGCGGGCCGTCAGTTCCCCCATGCCGGGCTCTTACCACAGGGACCATGCGTCGTCACTCCAGTCCAGCCGCCGGTATTCTATAGTCGATTTTAGACTATTCCAGTATGGACTGGGGGCTTTCGGCCGAAGAAGGCGTTCGGCTATGCCCAGGTCCACCTATGCCGCCGACTACGCCGCGTTCCTCCGGGTGCTCCGTGAAAGCCGGGAAGGGGCGGGGGTGACCCAGCAGGACCTGGCCAAGCGGCTGCACATGACCCAGTCGGCCGTCAGCAAGTGCGAACGGGGCGACCGGCGTTTGGATGTCATCGAGCTGCGCTCCTGGTGTGCCGTGCTCGGCCTTTCGCTGGCCGAGTTCGCCGCCGAGTTGGACAAGACCCTTGCCCGTGCCGCGGGTCCACGCCGCCGGTAGCTCGCCTCACTTCGCTCTTGAGCATGGCCGACCGACTGTGGCAAGGTGGGGCCACGAGCGGTCTTTCTCCTCATCGCTGGCGTAGACGACCCGACCGTGCGGCGCGGCGACTTGCCGCCGCCCCGCTGCACTGTCGTACGTGACAAGGTTCTTTGTGAGCCGAACGGCGGCGCTTCGCGTCGCGGCCGGCTCATCACCGTTCATTCTGAGTTGCCCGTCCACACCGCGGCCGTGTGGCCGTGGCTCCATGCACTTTCATCAAGGAGACCGCCATGGTCGCGAGCGCAAAGCGTTCAGGGTTCAAAGACCGCGTGCAAATGATTCCGACCGACCGACTCGTGCCGACGCCGGACAACTGCCGACGCCCCATCACGCAAGCCTCCGTCGAATCGCTGTCGCGGTCGATTGCCCGCGACGGGCTGCTCCAGCCCATCGTGGTCCGAAGGCATCCGGAGAAGCCGGGGTACTGGGAGATCCGGGCCGGCGAGCGACGCTGGCGAGCCGCAAAGCTCGCCGACCTCAAACAGGTCCCAGCAGTAGTACTGGAACTCGACGACGAGAGGGCACTGTCCGTCACCATCGCCGAGAATCTTCAGCGGCAGGACCTTCACCCGCTCGAAGAGGCGGCAACGATCCAGCAGTCGTTCGACCGTGGCTACGACGTGAAGACCGTCGCCGCTCGGCTCGGCAAGAGCGTGGCGTACATCACCCGCCGGGCTTCGCTCTCCAAGCTGAGCAAGACGTGGCGGGACGCCATCCTCCGCCCGGAGTCGGACACCTCCCGGCTCTCAGTGGCCCACCTGGAACTCGTCGCCCGTCTGCCCGAAGAGACGCAGGAACACCTCGCGGAGAACGACTTCCGGGTCGTGTTCATGCGAGGCTTCCCGTCCGTCGGCGACCTTCGGCGAGTCATCGACGGCGGGCTCCACACACTGCGGGCGATGCCGTGGGAGTTGGGTGACGACACGCTGGACCCGAAAGCGGGGTCCTGCCAGGCGTGCCCCAAGAGGTCCGGGATGCACCCGGTCCTGTTCGACGCCGAAGACGCTCCGCAGAACGGCAAGGTGTCCAAGACGGACCGGTGCCTCGACCCGGAGTGCTTCGGTCGCAAGCAGAAGGCGTTCCTCGAACGCCGCGAAGCCGAACTCCGTCGGGACCATCCGACCCTGCAGCTCGTGCAGATCGGATACGACGGCATCGGTCCGGCGGCTCGCGAGTTTCTCTCGGACCGGGTGACACGGGTCTACTCACCAAAAGTCGTGAAGCCGAGTGCCAAGTCCGCGGTCCCAGTCATGCAGGTGGACGGCCCTCGGGCCGGCACGCTCATGCACCTGGACCTCGGGGACAACGCGACCGGCGACGGCACAGGCCGGCGGACCGCCCGTCCGAAGGACGAGCACGGCCGCACCAAGCCGATGCCACTCGCCGAGCGCCAGGCCCGACTCCAGAAACGCCGCGATGCGTTCCTGGTCGGCCGAGTAGGCGAGTCCCTCCGGGCCTTCACCACCGACACGCTCGCGACCACCGTGGGTCAGATCCAGACCAGGAAGGACACCGCGGCCAAGGGGTTCGACCCCTTGTCGCTGGTGCTCGCCTTCGGGACTAGCACCCGGGCCGACCGCGACCACGACGATGAGCCGTGGAAGCGGTACGAGCAGCTCCGCGACCGCAAGGCCGGACTGCCCGTCGTGGCGGCTCTTCACGAGGTGGTCCAGGTCTGGGCCCGCCGTCTCGGGGGCTCTGACACGCACCATGTCGCTGAGCAGGCGGCGGATGCCCGGCGGATGTGCGAGCTCCTTGGGATTGATGCCGCAGCAATCGACAAAGAAGCCACCTCCGCGATCCCGACGCCGTCGAGTTGGTCGGGACTGGTGGACCCCAAGGCGACCGAAGAGTGTCCCTTCGACGCCAATACGCCTACCGAGCCCGCGAAGCCAACAGGTTCAACTCCCGCTCCTCCGGCTCGGCCCCGCCGTGCTCGGAAGAGGGGACGCAGCTAGCTCACCATGAGGGGCGCTGCTGCCGAGGTTTGAGACAAGGTTCTCCAACGTACGACAGTCAGCGTCCCGTTTGTCAGGGTCGATTCATCTTGTCTCCACGAATTCCGCGACAGCTCTGACGAGTCTCCATCGGACCGGCTGCGCCGCCCCCATTTCCCGCGTCCGCCCCTTCGGCACCGGTCGCGGCCGAGCAAGCTGTGCCGGAGGAACCGTCACGACGCTTGCATTCCGGCCGCTGCCCGGCACCGTGCGATGGCGTCGCGTTCAAGCGGACTCCCGGCCTTCGGCCGTGAGGAAACCAATTGCCCTGCTTTCCGGCGGCGGTTGTTTCAGCACCAAGTGCAAACAACCCGCCGCCGGGAAAGCAAGGCCGGACGGCATTTATGGAGGACCCAATGGAACCGACTACACAGCGACCGAGAGTGCTTCATGCTCCCGGAACCTACATGAACGAGAACCTATCCCTGATGAACCAGAGAACCAGCGTGCCATTGACCAGGCTCAGCCCCGCGTACGAACTGTGGGGGCAGGCGTGCCCCGTCCCCGGTTGCGGAGGCTGCTCCGAGATCCTCGACGTCTACCGGACAAGCTGGGGGGTCTGCCATCGCCACCGGATGTCGTGGTGTGTCGGCAAGAATCCCCGGTACTTTGACGGGTCGGAAGATGGCGACGAGCGGCCGCAGTTCGCCCAGAACATGCGGACGCTCGAGTCCTATGCCGAGGTCTCGCCGGACCGGTGGGCCATACCCCACCTGCCAAGGGACATCGAGGCCGCCCTTGACTCAATCCTGGACACTTTCTGGCTCGATGGGGCGAAGGACTTTCTCGAAGCCGGGATGCCCCGCAGCCGTCACGTCTTTCGGGACTTGCACACTGTTGACCGCTGGATGAAGTGGGGTGGACGGCAGCGTTCGGAGATGTACCGTGGGGCCGCTTCGTCAGAGCCCCAGGCCGCGGAATCACTCGCCCGGGTGAATGAGTGGCCGGACGCACTCGCGGACACCAACGGACAGGGGGGTTTTTGTGGCGTGGGAATCCCCACGGACGAGAGCGAATGGCCGCCCGACCC
Organism: Phycisphaerales bacterium; assembly: GCA_050182995.1. Lineage (GTDB taxonomy): Bacteria > Planctomycetota > Phycisphaerae > Phycisphaerales > UBA1924 > JAEUIX01. Next base: position 218,704 of record JBFXBS010000003.1, read on the forward strand.
GGAATAGACCCTCAGCGTATCGGGGCCCCCATGGGGCCCTGATTCGCCGCCGGTCGGCATTCGTTTCCCCACGGCATAGCCCCCCTTCGCTCTCGTGTTCCAGTCCGTGTCTCAACCACTGCTCAAACCCCTCGACATCCGCTTCAGAACACTGTTTGAATATTTGAGGATTCGACTCATCCAAGACGGTGTTGACCTTCACCAAATCGCGTTGAGGGTGCCCGACCCTGCCGTCGCTTAGACGGTGTGACCCTTCCCGCGGCCAAGTCCCTCACACCACGCGACGAGAACCTCCTCCACGCGCTGACCCACCGGGTCCGGGTCCTCACGCTAAACCAGGTCGCCCGGACGTTCTGGGCCGGAGCATCCGAGACCTCAGCGGCCGAGCCGCGGCTCGACCAGCTCTGCGGCGCCGGGCTACTGGAGCGGCTGGTCCGCATGGCCCATCCGGAGCTGCCCCTTAGCGCTCCGCTCGCGACGTGGCAGCCGGGACTTCCCCGGCCGGCCCTCACCGCCCTTGCGCGCCAGTTGCGCTCCCGCTGGAGGCTGCCGGATACGGCCACCGTCATGTACACCGCGACCCGGGCCGCGGCGGCCCTGACCGGTGGCCACGGCGACCGCCCCCTCCGCACCAGCGAGACCACCCACGACATCCACCTCGCGGGGGTGTACCTCCTGATGCGCCGCGAGCTGCCCACCCGGGCCCGCTCGTGGAAGTCCGAGGCCCGGCTCCTGGCGGAGGGGCGGGGTCGGCACGAGAAGTTGCCCGACGCCGTGGTGACCGATGGCCGCTCGGAAACGGCCATCGAGTTCGGCGGCATGTACTCCGCCGACAAGCTCGCCGCGTTTCACGACCATTGTCACCACAGCCATCTCGGTTACGAGCTCTGGTAATGACCACCCGCGACGACCTCATCCTCTCGCACATCGGGCTCTACCGCCTCTCACTCCGGCGGACCCTGGAGCGGCTCTTCTTCAACGGGAAGGCGGTCGCGTGCGACAACGTGCTGCGGCGACTGGTGGCGGACGGGCGCGTCCAGTGCGTGAAGGGTCTCCCGCACCGGGTCAGCTACTACCAGCTGACCCGGGCCGAGGCGCTTCGGCGGGGCCTTCCTCCGAACCGCGCCGGCCGGCTCCGGGCCCAGGCACTTCAGCAGCACCTCGGGGTGCTGTGGTTCTGCTGTATGGGGCCGACTCCGCGGGTGCGGCTGGAACCCTCTCAACTGGAGAGGATCAACGCCGGCCTCCCGGCATGGCCGCAGGTGTGCCACTGCGCCGAGCGGGGAGACAAGCCGACCCTGTTCCGCGTCGTAGTCCTCGGGCCCCAAGCCCGTCCGTTCGACTTGCTGGCTCGGCTGTCCAAGCAACTCTCGGCCGAACAGGACCATCCTGAACTCGGTGCGCTGGCCCGCACCGGTTTCCGAGCCGTCGCGATCCTCGCCGACCAGCCGGCTCGCGTGGCCGCCATCGAAGCTGCCATCAAGCGCCGTCGGCTCCGCGACCTGTCCCCGACCATCGTGGAGTTTGCTCCCTCAGTCCAAACCCTCGCGAGTGCCCTTCATGAGTTCCACAAGTAGCCCCAGTCCAGTACTCCAGCGTCCCGGCACCCAGTACGAGCCATCCCATTCCCGGACGGTGGAAAGGTACCAGCTCCACTTCAGTCCCAAGTCCGGGACAGAGATCAACCATGAACGCCTTCCTTCCCAGGCGGCGATGGGCGGCATGGAGCTGGCGTACCGGGAGCAGCAGTTCAGCGACGGCGCGATCGGCCGCTTCGCCCAGGAGCGCCTCCGTGTCGTGCTGCTCTGGACGCTGGCGGGCGCGTTGGCGGTCGTCTTGTCCGGTCCGTTCCTGCCCCTGGTCTGGCGTTTGGGCGCTCTTGGAGGCGTCAGCTTTCTCGCCAGCGGCTTCTTCGCCCTGAAGCGCCGGCTGAACTTGAAGAACGTGGTGGGCTCACTCTTCGTGCCTCCCGTCCTGCTGGCCGCATCGGCCGGCCTGAACGCACTCGCTGGTCACCGTGCCATCACGACGATCATTCTGGCATCCGCGACGCTCCTGGTGTTCCGGGGGTTCGGGGGCGAGCCGTTCGAGTTCTACAGGCAATGGCTCTACACCCATCCTCGCCTGAAACCGGAGACCCGACGGGCTCCCCAGCGCGTGACCACGCGACCGGATCTGGTACTACTCGCCATCGTCCTCGCCATCGCCGTCCTGGTGCCCGCGTTCTCGAACACGCTCGCCCTCCTCACCATCGCTGCGACCTGTGCGTTCCTCTGCCACCGGAGCGGCGGGATCCCGCGATTGCTCGCCCTTTCGCTCCGTCCTTTCGGGCAGTATCTGGCGTGCGGTCGCTCGACGTCGGGGGCTCCCGGCGTGTGGCAACCGACGGTGGACATGCGCTGGAGGCAGCGTTGGATCGTCCTGCAGGCCGGGGCGCTCTACCTGACGCTCGCGGTCGGGCTGTGCGTCTTCGCGCCCTGGGACCTTCTGGCCCAACGGCTGTACGCCGGCGCGGGCGGCGCCACCGCTCCTGGCGACCCCGGTCATGCCGCCGCGGTCTCGCTCTACGCGTCGGAGGTTGCTGGGACGCCGCACGGCTGGATCTTCCAGGCCCTTCCGCAGATATTCGACCCGAGCGTTGCCGGGATGTTCGTGGTCGCTCTTGCCATCGCCCTGGCTCTTCCCAATCTCGTCATGCTCGCGGTCTATCGTCGCGCCATCGTGGGCACGGAATCGCTGCGCCGGTGGATCGAAGGAGGCACCGACCGCACCGGCCGCTCAGTCCCGGGTGTCGACGACGACGGACGGCCCGAGTGGCAGTGGTATGTTGACCGGCTCTCCGCTTCACGACATGAGGCTCCGGCGCCGCTCGGGGGGATGCTGCACGAGGCCGAGCACCTCTTTCTCGGTGTTGAGCCGCACGGGCAGTTCCCGGTGCTCCTCGACCGCGCCGTCCTCTCCGAGCACGCCTACATCGTCGGGCAAACGGGAAGCGGCAAGACCAGCCTCGGCATCATGCCGCTGCTGATCCAACTGTTGCGCGGGCCCGCACCCGAATCCGGCAAGGCGGGACCGCCGCCCCCGCTGGTCGTGCTCGACCTCAAGGGGGACCCCGCGTTGTTCCACACCATCCGGGCTGAAGCTGCTCGGAACCGACGCCAGCTTGGCATTGATGACACCACGCCCGCGGGGAAGCGCGACCCCCGGTGCGCGTTCCGGTTCTTCACGCCCGAGCCGAACAAGCTCTCTCACCGCTTCGACCCGTTCGCGAGTCTCCAGACGAAGTCCCGATCCATGATCCAGGTGTGTCAGCTCTTCATGGACGCGCTCGCCTTGAACCACGGGGAAGGGTACGGACGCTCCTACTACTCCCGGCGGACCAGGCACGTGCTGTTTGAAACACTCACGGACGCGCCTACGCCGACCTCATTTGAAGAGTTGTACGACAAACTCAAGATGATCTCGAAGGACGAACGCGGCGAGGCACTCGAACTGATGTCCACGATCCATGCCCTGACCCAGTACCCGATGCTCCAAGCCACGAAATCCGCGAAGCACCCCGAGCGCGGGATCCATATGCCCTCTGTTCTCCAGCACCGCCAGGTCGTGTACTTCTGGCTTCCCAGCGCGATCGAGAGCGTGAGCGTCCGTGAGATCGGCAAGCTCGCCCTGTACGCGCTCCTCTCCGCCGCGATCGAGCGACAGCAGCAGGGCCAAGAGGCGCGGCAGTGCTATGTGGTGATCGACGAGTTTCAACGCATCGCCGGCGAGAACTTCAAGGTGATCCTGGAGCAGGCGAGGAGCTTCGGCGTCGGCGCCATCCTGGCGAACCAATCCCAGAGCGACCTCCGCTTGCACGAGGTCGATCTCCGGCCCACCATACACACGAACACGCGCTTCAAGCAGTTCTTCTCGCTCGGTGACCCGGAAGAGGTTCAACAACTCTCGCGGATGTCCGGCGAGGAGCTGGCGGTAAGCAAGGGGTGGGGGTCCTCCCAGAGCCGGACCTGGGGCGACTCGGTCTCCACCACGCTGGGTACCTCTTCCAGCTGGTCCGAGATCCTGAAACCGCGCCTGACGGTCAACGACATCATCCGTGTGAGCGACCACCCGCTCGACTCGCTTGTTCTTGTCAACCGCGGGTCCGGGTACACGCAGTTCGGGGGCGTCCCCGTGCCTGTCCGCTCCGTGTGGCCCCTCGAGCAATCGACCTATCGGGAACGGCAGCGCTTGCCCTGGCCCGAGGCCAATGACGACGGGATCGACCCGGACGAGACAGGCATGTCCGACACATCCCCGCGCCGCATCGACGCGAACCACGATGAGCGTGTGCGGCGCCTTGCAGCCCAACGGGTGCTCGATGTTTTCGAGCGGGACGAACACCGGCAGGGGAATCACACTGAACCTGACAACGGTGCAGTCAGGATCGACCTGGAGCTCGATGCGAGGCGTCGGCACACTGCTGCTGAGGCCATCACGGAACTCTTCAATCGAGGTGGCGGCGATGCAGAGTGACCTTCGTCCATCCCGCCGCGTGTTGGGGTTTGCGCAGGCGTTTGGGGTCGTCACACCTGCGCTGGCTTCTCGGGTGGCAGGGGGAAACGCCAGCCGCGCCAAGCTTCTACTGGCCCAGCTCTCCACCTCTGGAAAGTTGTTCCGCCACCTCTGCCGCTACTCAGCGTCGCCAAAGAGATTCGCGTACTACGCGACGTGCCGGGAGCCGCTGCCGCTGACCCGAGTCCGGGCCGCGTATGCGACCGCGTCCTTTGTGGCGCGCTCTTCGCCCTCTCTGCGTCTGGTCAGCTCTGCCGAGTTCGAAGCCCTCATGGAGCCCATTGCGCGAGAAGCACGCGCGGACATGCCGCGGTATCGGCCATGCTTCCTACGCCTCGTGCCGGACCAGGCCGCCCGTGTCTCGCTCATCTGGCCGGCGCGGTCGCGCGACATGAACGATGTGATCAGGGATCTCGACCTCTTTGTCTCGCACCGGGCGTTCGCGCCCTGGCGAGCCCTGGCGCTCGCCGGGCAGTTGGAAATCACATGCTTGTTCCGGAGCTTCCGCGGTGCGGCCGAGCTCCAACGTTGGCTCGAACGGCGGCCTCTCCTGTCCAGAGCGGGCGGCCCGCCGGTCCCGGTTCCCGTCACTGTTCGCCCCGCCGCGATGCTCCGCGGGTAACTCCAAAAAAGACAAGAGACCCGAAGGTCTCTTGTCTTTGCGCACTGGTCCGGCGTCGCTGAGCGGTCCCGGATTGTGAACAGGCAGCATTCAACGCATTGAGCGTCAGATCTCTGTCTGTCCCTGTGCGCGCGATCGGGCGTCGGAGTATCGCTACTCCTGTCCCCGAAATACCCCAGCGGTTGTTCTGGCCCCTGAGGGCAAGGGTGCCGCTGGGTAATGAAAGCTTGATGCCGTTCCGCCGTTGACACTCTCCATGGCCCGAGGGGCCTTGACTCAGGCCTCGCGAATGTGGCATGGTGCAGGGATGGAAAACACCTCCGAGAACACCCCAGAATGGTTCACGTCTCTTGGTCGCGTTGTAGGCCGTCGTGCACGGATGGCCCTCGCACTTCAGGTGGGAGTGGGCCTTGCGCTCGGTGCGACCCTCTCCGCGATGCTGCTCTGAGGCGCGTTGAAGAAAAGGGGCCCGCAGCTTTCGCTGCAGAGGCCCCCGCGGTCTAGAACATCATGACATACGCCCTGTGGATCAAGAATCCAACCAGGACGGACGACAGGATGACCAAGCAGGCCGACCACAATCCTGTTTGGCCAACGCACACATACCTCATGGGTTGGAAGACCTGGAGCGTCCGCCCGGTACTTCCTGAGGTGAGGTGCAATACACCTGTGAACTTCACAGGCTCGCCCCGGCGTCCGTTTTCGAACACCTGAACAATTTCCGCGACGTTGCGGACAAAGGTCTTTCCATTCTCGTGCCATATCAGCTTGCCCATAGTTTCTCCATAAAGAGGGTCTCTAGCTTCACGACTCCGCCAGTCGTCCCGTTGGGACAGTCGCGCGGAAGCCGTCAATCAGAAGACCGGCCATGGGCTAGAGCTGAAACAGTCGTCGAATAGACAAACCGGACGGCAGTGCACCGCCAAAGCTCCGTCAGAAAAGACGGAAGAAAAGAAGAAACTCGCGTCAATCGAGACCGCTCACTTGTCAAAGAACACGATTCGTGGCATCGGACCGTTCGATTGTACGCGGCCATGCGGCCGCAGTTCCCCTTTGGCCGCGTTCTCCCACAGGGAATATCAGCGTCATCCGTAGCCCAGAACCCGCAATGGGTCCGCATTCGCAGCTCGACACCGTGCCTCTGACGTGGCGCGTCCCGTGGGCGTCGCTGGACGCGGCGATACAGGAATCACGGCGACGGGCGTGTGCGACTCTCGCGAAGAAGCGACCAGACCAATCGCTTCGACGGTGGTTACGGCATGTGTTGCGGCTTGTCGCTTTCCATGGCATGGCACCCAATCAACCCACCCGTTCCTCGGATGCGAACGATCATCAGCCCCCGCTATTCCAGGAGTTTCCCGATTCCCCGCCCGGCTGGCTGTCGCGCCTGCCGATCCCCAAGGATGCCTGTTCGCCGAAAGTACTCGGAGGCGCCGTGCTGTTGCTCGCGGTCGGCATCGCGGCCGCCGGCGTGCTGTGGGGAGTGAACCGCGTGAGGCCCACCGGAGGAAGCGCCGCCCGTGCGGACGAGATGGCCGCCGCGGCCATCGCCGCGGAGCGAGCCAAAGCGGAGGAGCAAGCCGCACGGGACAAGACGGCGGCGGAACAGCGCGAAAGGGCCGCCGTCGCGCGGGTGCAACTCATGTCCGCTCGGGACTCAGCCCTCGAAGCCCTCCGCGTCATCGAGGCGTGTGGCCAGGAGTACGCCGCGTGGCAGTCCGACGTGACTCCGCTGCTCAGCAACGAACGAGGACGCAAGATCGCGTGCAAGCCGGAGTGGGTGGCACTGTTCGCCGCCCTCCATTCGCAGCAACGCCCGAACCCGACGGAGCCTGAAGCAGCCCGGGCAAGGGTTCAGGCGCTTCTCGAACCCATCGAGCAGTCACTGGCGTCCGAGTCGCCGGCGTACCTGCCGGGCGAAGCGGCGATCAACCAAATCGTTCAGGAGCGAAACGCTGCATCCAAGTTCGTAGAGGCCTATCGCTCTGGGAGAACCAGCGTCGCGGCCATCGCGGCTCTGGCGGACCGGTTGGACACGCTTTCCCCGCAGACCTTGGAGTCTGCGCTCGCGGATCTCGGCAACAAGCACGCCGAGGAGCGGGCACAAAAAGTAGCGACCGAGACCGAGCTCGCTCGGCAGGATGCCGACCACCGCTTGGCGGAGGCCGAGGCCCAGCGGCGTCGGCAGGAGACCGAAGACGCCGCCAAGAGGATCGAGGCTCAGAAAGAGGCCGACCGCCTGGCGGCCGAGGCCGAGGTGTTGCGTGTCAGGAATGAGGCCCAACGGCAGTTGGAGCGTGAGCGAGAGCAGCAGGAGCGCGAACGCCTCGCAATGCTTGCACGCAGCGACGATGTTCGCACCACGCTGAGACCCTTCGTGTCACCGGGAACGTGGAACCCCGGGCGTCGAACGTCATCGGCCGAGCGACGCCCGATGTCCCTGAATGCCCTCAAGGCGAAGGGCGCGCTGAACCCGGACGACAACGGATACCGGATGCTCGTGGCCGTTGCGAACGCAAAGGAGAACGACCGGCCGCACTGGAGCATCGCCTACCTCCAGAGCAAAACCTTTGCGAAGGCCACCGAGGAACAGCGTCGGGAAGTTGTCAAGGCCCAAAAGTACTTGAACGAACTCGGACCGACTCTTGTCGAACTCGGTTTGCTCTCGGAGTGAGGGTCGACCGAAGCCCCCTTGCGCTCCACCATAAAGGACGTTATGGTGCATCCGGAGGGTCGGCAGGGGAATCGGTCCACCGGCTCCAAAACCCTGTTCGGGACTGCACACGGAAAACGACGAAACGGCACCGCCGCCCGCACTTCTCTCTCTCGGCTTCGGGCAGGTCCCCGCCATCCTCGCGTCGAGCGACTCGAACGGGCTCCGGCGGTTTGTCGAGTTCTTCGTCGTCACCATTCCGTGCGACAACACCAGAAGCGCCTACCTCAACGCGGTGTCCCAGTTTTTCGATTGGTGCGGTTCACGGCGCATCGCATCGCTCCAGGCGATCACTCCGATGGCCGTGGCCGCGTACATCAAGAGCGTCGCCGAATCCCGGTCCAAGTCCACAACCAAGCTCCACCTGTCCGCGATCCGCATGCTCTTCGATTGGCTTGTCACCGGTCACGTCGTCGAAGTGAATCCGGCCTGGTCTGTCCGCGCACCCAGGCACCGCGTGACTCGCGGCAAGACGCCCGTCCTGACGGCTGAGGAGGCTCGTCAGTTGGTTGATGCAATTCCAGTGCACACGCTCGCGGGACTGCGCGACAGGGCGATGATCACGGTCATGATCTGCACTTTCGCTCGGGTGTCTGCGGTGTGCGGCATGACGCTGCGCGATTACTTCACCGAGGGACGCAGGGCGTCCTTTCGCTTCAAGGAGAAAGGTGGCATCGACCACACCGTCCGCGCGCACCACTCCGCCGAGGAGGCCATGGACAAGTACCTGAGGGACTCCGGCATCACGGACCCGAGCGCCCCTCTCTTCCAGACTCTTGACCGGCACGGTCGGTTCACCGGCCGCGCGGTGTCGCGCAACGACTCGCTCCGGATGGTGCAACGCCGAGCCCGGGCCGCGGGCTTGTCTGGACCCGTCTGCAACCACAGCTTTCGGGCCACGGGGATCACGGAGTACATGCGCAATGGCGGCGACATCAAGGTCGCGGCGAAGCTGGCGGCGCACTCCTCCACCAGAACGACTCAGCTGTATGACCGCTCGGATGAGGAGGTCACGCTGGACGAGATTGAGCGGATCGTCTTCTGAACCAGCAAGGGGCCGTCCTGATGGGCGGTGAGACGAGGCCCCTCTCCCCGCCCAAACCCACCCCTCTACCCCCCACGAGCGCACACGGAGGTCAGAGGGTGCGCACCGCTGCACGTGTGCCTTGAATCTTCCAGCGAATGTGTGCCACCATCGCCAGCATGGAACTCGAACCGTGGGCTGAACGTTGGCTGGCGGAAATGAACCGACGCGTCTTGGCCGGCAGGCCCATGGGTCGGCGTGACCTGGAGATGCTGGAAGCGCTGTACGGTATGGTCAATGACCGCTGGGGTACACCGTGCCTGAAACCGTGCCTGTCTCTTCCGGCCTTGCTGGCGGAGTTGCGGCCGACACCTCCCGGCCAAACGGCCTGACCACTCGTCGCCCCCAGCGGAACATCGCGGGTTCGAGCTGGCTGAACCCCCGGGCCTGTCGCGCCCGGTTCACGGCGAGAAGGATGTTGAACAACTGTCGCCGCACGGGAGCGTACCGCTCGTACCGGAGTTCCAGGAACGCGGCTCGAACGGTTTCGATACTCCGGTGCTCGGCCAGCTCCAGGAGCATCGCCTTGCGCTCCAGATACTCGCGATTCTCGATTCGCACATGCGCGTGTCCGCCCCTGTAGCTCACGGAGTACCCGGCGTACCGGATGGGGACACGCCGGGCGTCCCGGATCATCGTGCGCTCCCTCTCGAAAAAGGGATGGCAACCGTGGGTCGCTATCACGACGAAGAATCGACCGTGGCGAAGGTACTGAATGCTCGCGGACCCCGCGCGTTTGGACCTGGCCCGGGCCCACTTGGACTTGTCGATGCCGTACAACCGGACCAGCTTGGCGTCGATGGTGCGAGGGTCCTTCCCTGTGGGGACCCATCCCGTCACGTAGAACCAGTACCCGTGCGTGATGTACGCCACGGCCAGTTGCTGGATGAATCCTTCGACGCTCGCCGCTTCGCACCTGTACGGTCTCACGCCGCCCTTCTACACCGTGCCGCCGGATTCGTGAAGAGTCGGTTGTTTGGGGCACAACCGACAAAGCCGAGTCCCTTGGCGGCGGCACGGAACTCCGGCCCCGCCGCGAACCTCTATCGTGGTGACCTCCTTCGCTAGGACCTCCATTCAGGCGCGTGCACTCCGGGCCCGGCCGCTGGTTTCCCATATTGGCCGTCCCATGACATAGCGGTAGCGCCCGACAAACCGTCGATGTCTACGCCTGTGCCACGAGCACACGCGTAGCGGGCATCGTCAACTCGCCGCCGCAGGGGAGCGGACCTCCCGGTCCGTTCCCCTGCAACCGCGTACCTTCCATCCAAGGAGCCGGCGTTGCCGGCGCGTGATTCCAGACGGGGATTCCCGTCGGCTCTTTCGTCGTCGTACGGCGCCCGGCACCACCCGTAGCGCCCGAACGAGTCGCGACTGCCTTGCCGCGAACACCGCGGAGCTTCCGCTCCCTCTCTACTTGAGCCACACTCCCCCTCTGCGGGAATTGAAACACCGTGACGTCGCCGCCACGACGCCGGGCACGACCCCGGCACCCACAGAGGTTCCCGCGTTAGCGATGATCTTCGTCGGACCGTTCACGTCGGTAGCCGGAGTAATCCGGCGGTACCTGCTGCCGCTTGCACGGGGCTCCCGCCCCGCCAAGATTGCCGCGCTCGCCGCGCGCTTTCCCCGCCCAGAAACCAGAAGCTGGCGGGTACCAGGTCGGCAGAGGTCTTTCCCAGTTTGGTTCCGTCTCCGGTCCGTCTCACTGGCAAGGGCTCGTCGCCCCTTTCGTGGTTGAGCTTTTCGTCGCCGGGTGTTTCGCCCGGTCGCCGAGGCCGATGAGCCCCGGCCGCAACCGTCGCCGGTTGCGGACTCCCCACGCCAGCCGCGTTGAACGAGCCGCTCCTCCATGAGGAGCTTGGCCCGGACCCCGCGAACGGGATTTGCACCCGCTTTGCACCATCGCGGCCTCCATTCCGGAGGTCTTTCCGCGTCGCCCGACTTCCGTCGGCGTCGCGCCATCGAGTAGAACGTCCGGATTGCTCTCGTGGATCCTTTTCCGCGAGGTGTTGGTCGGACGAGCCCTCATCGAACTGGGCGAGCCACTCTCATGGCACCCAGCTCTACGGGAACAACGCGTCGCGGGTAGTGAGCCCGCGCCCTTTTGCCGGTTGGTAGGCCGGCGCCCGGGTGCGTTGTCCCGTCTGGATCACGCCAGGTGCACGTTCGCGTTCCTGACGACAACGGCTTCACGCCGTCCCTTGAATCTACACCGACCGTTCGCTCGGGGCCACAGGAGTTGCGTGGGCAGAAACGCCCGAGCACCGGATGGATGCTCGGGCGTTCCTGGGTCCGCCTTCATAGTGTCAGATGGCCGCCGGCAGGGCTTCGGCCAATGCGTTGCACAGTCTCGGGAGCAGCGCGTTCCGCGCCGCGCTCTCGTCCGTCTGGCCAACCTTCGAAGACCACGCGGTCACTCGTGCCTTGCAATCGCCGCGGTCTCGCTGCCAGAGTTTCACCTCGGCCACCATGCCCCAGGCCTTGGACTTGGTGTCGTTCGCCACCCGCTCGCCGACCAGCGCGCTGAACCAGCCGCCAGCCGCACCGAGTGGGCCGCTGCTCCCGACGGCCTCGCGGCTCGCCTCGCCGGCGACCACTCTGCTGCCGTCAGAGGCTGCCCAGCTCGCCGTGTCACGGGAGTCGCCCCAGTAGTTGCGGTCGAAAGCCGTCACCGCCACCTCCAGCCGGTAGTCGGCGGTGTCGGGGTTCATGACGACGGTGTACCCGCGGGCACGCAACTGGTCGCGCAGCTCATCACGGAGCTGGACGCCGCGCCCGGAGAGGTCTCGGAACTGTACGTACACCGCGGAACGGTCAGGGGCGGGTGGATCGACGCCGTCGAGCGGCTGGTTCCAGACGACCGCCTCACGGCCGTCCTCGCTGTGCGTGAGACCTCCGATGGACTGGCACCCCGCCAGCATGCCCATCAGACCTGCAGCCATCGCCACCGTCGCCATCGCCCTGCTGATCATTGTCGGCTCCCTAAGAGAGGCAGTGACCAGGCCCTGTCGCACGCCGCGACATGTGCCTGCGTCCGGGTAGAAGCGACATACCTGAGCGGCGACCGGAAGCATCTTTCCCGCCCCTGCCGATATCATCGCGGCCTATGCGCTGGTCTACCCGAGAGCTATTCGAGTCCGTCCGTGCCACTCCTCCCTCTGACCGGGCGGCTGCGCTCGATCAAGCACGGGCAGACGGATGCCCCGCGAACGTTCTCGCTGAGGTCGAGGGAATGCTCGCGCACGTTACCGCCACCGACCACGCCGACGACGCAGCGGCGACCGCGGCGGTCCGGGCCGTGGCCGAGCGAGCCGCGCTGCTCGGCTCCCTGGAGCGGGTTGGGCACTACCGCATCGAGCGAGTCCTCAGCCGCGGAGGCTTCGGCGTGGTGTACTTGGCCGAGCAGGAAGCTCCGGTGCGGCGACCTGTGGCGATCAAGGTCCTTGATCCGGGCCGGGCGACGCCGGCGGCGCTCCGCCACTTCGAACTCGAGAAAGAGACGCTTGCCTCACTGCAGCATCCCCACATCGCGTCACTGCTCGATGCGGGCTCTACCGACTGGGGCCAGACCTACATCGTGATGGAGCTGATCGCCGTTCGTCGGGGCGACGAGTTCCGACCCGCACCGGCGATCACTGAATACTGCGACGAGCGCCGGATGGACATTCCCGCGAGGCTCGAACTTTTTCGAGAGGTCTGCCACGCGGTGCAGTATGCCCACGCTCGCGGCGTCATCCATCGCGACCTCAAGCCCTCCAACATCCTGATCGCCGAAGTCGAGGGCCGTGCGGTGCCCAAGGTCATCGACTTCGGCATTGCCAAGCTCTCGGGATCTGTGTCCCCTGCGGCTACCGATATGACGCATGCGGGCTCGCCCCTGGGAAGTCTCGCGTACATGAGCCCCGAACAGGCCCGCGGCGACCGCGGCATCACGGTTCACACCGACGTCTACGGCCTCGGGGTGGTTCTCTTCGAGCTTCTCTCGGGCATGCTCCCCATCGATGTTGCGGGTCGCAGCTACCCGGAGGTCATCACCGAGATCATTTCCGGAGAGCGGCCCAGCGCCACACGCAGGTTGTCGGAAGCATCGAACAACGAAGGCGATGAGGCGGCAGGCCGAGGGCCGGCGGCGATCGCGACACGCCGCGGATTGTCGGTCCAGCAACTGCGGAGCGTGTTGGCAAGCGAGTTGGAGTGGATTCCACGAAAGGCCATGGACGCCGTTCCCGCCCAGCGCTATTCCACGGTGAGCGGGCTTGCGGAGGACGTGCGCCGTTACCTGTCAAACGAGCCCTTGGAGGCCGGACCGCCGAGCCGCTGGTACCGAGCGAGCAAGTTCGTCGCACGGCACCGCGGCTTGGTCGTGGCCGCATCGGCTGTCGCGCTGGCTGTGACTGGTGGACTGATCGTCGCCCTTTACGGGCTCCGGCAGGCCAACGACGCACGGCTTGAGGCCGAAGCCCAGGCCGATATCGCCTCGCGTGGAAACCTCTTCCTGAGCGACGCGGTCCGGCAGATCGGATATCAAGAGGGCAGCTCACTCAAAGCGGTCGATGTTGCCCTGAGCAACCTGGAACAAACCGCGGCGAGTCCGCGCGCGCTCGCGAGTGCTTTCACGATCGCGACTCAGCTCCGCTACGACGCGAATGATTGGCCTGGTGCCGCCGCGTACGCCCGGCGTGCCTACGAGACGCTTCGCAAGGCCCACGGCCCCGACTACCCCGAGACCCTGGTTGCCGAGGCGACCGTGAGCCTCCTGGAGGGCTCGACTGCCCCAGCGTCCACTGCCCTTTCGGTCATCTACGAGAAGCTGCGGAGTCACCCTTCACGAGCGGCGAAACCCACACTCGAAGTTGCGAGCATGCTGTCCACCGCTCTCCTCAACGAGGGCCATCCGGAGGAAGTAGTCGTGTTGGTGGACGGTCTCGATCTCTCGAATCAGGAAGGCGCCAGCCTTGGAGAGGTGCGAAGCCTTCTGAGTGCGAGCCGTGCCCTGGCGCTCAGCCGGCTGAAGCGACCTGCGGAAGCGGAGCGCGAGTACCGGGTGGCACTCGCCGAACTGCTGCATCAGATCGGGCCGAATTCGCCGATTACCCTTCAGGTCAGTGTTGAACTCGCGGAGCACTTGCGCCATCAAGAGCGGTATGCCGAATCGGTTGACGCGATTGACCAAACGATCGCACTCATGACAAGAACGGCCGGCCCCGCGTGCCCCGAGTTCCCTCACGCGGTGACGCAGCGGTTTCTCTCGCACTCGGCGAGCGGTCGCGCCGCCGGCCCAGATGACCTGGCCTTGGCCCAGTGGGCGGCCGAGGTCTCGGTCATCAATGGCACCTCGCATCCGAAGATTGCGGCCGAAGCGCACCATTGGCTGGCGATCATGTTGATCGCCAACCATGCAGAGGCGGCTGAAATCTCTGAGGTGCTACGCCGGAACGTGCAGTACCTACGTGCCTGCGGCCCGCTGTCTGGCAACGAGCAGGCGGTGCGATCCGCCATCAACGGCCTTCGGCAGAGCGGCGATGGACAAACGGCCGATGCCCTCGAGCGCGAACTGGCTACGCCTGGGAAGTAACGGGTCCGTCAGGCGAGTGGCCGACAAGGTGGAGCAGCTTGGGCTTCACGTACTTCCAGTCCTTCTCGATGGTGCTCACACTCACCCCCAACACCTGCGCGATCTCGGGGTTCGTGAGCGCCCCAAAGATCCGCAGTTCCGCGATACGCCCGTAGCGATCGTCCTCCTTCGCCACCATCTCGATCGCCTCGTCGAGCGCCAGCACCAGCGAGGGATCCTCCTGCTTGGAAACGGCGTGCATGACATCGTCCCACGCAACGCGGGACCGGCCGCCACCTCGCTTCGTCCGGTTCCGGCCGCGGGCGTGCTCGACCAGGATGCGGCGCATCGCAATCGCCGCGGCCGCCAGGAGGTGCGCCCGGTCATTAAATCGGGTCTGGTCGGTGGCCAGCAGCCGCTCCACCGCTGCCCCGACCAGGGCCGTCGGGGACAGGCTGTGGCCGGCTCGCTCTCCTTTCATGAGCCCACCGCCGATGTCGCGCATGTTGTGGTACATGGTCTCGCTGAGACGCCGGAGGTCGATTGGTGAGTCTTCGTTCGGCATTCGGTCCTCGATGGTTCCTGGCAGGCCTGCCTTTGGAAGAGAGCGACGTCCGGGTACGACTACCGTAACGCTTTTTGCCGACCCGGGCTGGGTTGCACGACCCGGTCCCCCGGAAGTCGCAAGTTACGGTGCCTTGACTTCGACGTCGCTACCTGTAAGCATTCAAGCGAACAATGGCCAAAACACCGTCAAGACATGATCGGCCGATCGGCGAGAGGATGCGGGCTCGCCGCATTGAGACCCTGGGGAAGGGACTGCGAGAGATGGCCCGCCTTCTGAACATCGCCCCGGCTCACCTGACGGACATCGAGATGGGTCGCCGGACGCCGTCCGAGGAACTCATGCTGAAGCTCGGCGAAGCATACGGAATCGACGAAGCCGCCCTCCGCGCTGGGTGGGGGCGGGCCCAAGCCGTAGTGGACGAAGTGGCCAACCGAAGCGAAGTCAATGCCGCCAAGGTGCCGGAACTCCTGCGCAAAGCCGGCAACTTCGGCCCCAACGAATGGGACCAAGTAATCCGGTACGTGGACAAGCTCAAGGCGAAGCGATCGAAGGGTCGCGGGTGACGCGATGGTTACGCCCGACGGCCTCCCGTTCCTGCGCCCAAGCGCGGCGGTCCGACGGATTGAAGCCTTTGCCGACGCCTGCCTTGAGTTCTGCTGCGCCCGGGAGAAGCCCTCCCGCTCGACGATTCCTCTGCCGGTTCCCGTCGAGCGATGGATAGAGGCCCCGCTCGGAATCCAGTTCGGGGTCGAAGACCTGGGAGAGTACGTCCTGGGCGCGGCGGCGCCCCGAATTCCCCGCATCCGCGTCAGTGATCGAATCACGAACGAGGGTCGCTTCCGCTTCACGTGCGCACACGAGTTGGGACATGTCGTCCTCCACCGTCGGTACGCCGAGACCCTCAGCGACACGGACGTGGGCTACGCACCGCGGAGCGAGTTTCTGGAGTGGCAGGCGGACCGGTTCGCGGCGGCGTTCTTGATGCCGCTGGGCCCGCTGCTCAAGGAGCTAGTCGAGGTAACGAAAGAGAGTGGTCTGGACCTGTCTCGCTGCGTTGCAGAACTCACGCTTCCGACGCTGGAATCGGAGTGGCTCTGGCGGAAACACGTTCTTCCCCGGCTCGCGACCTGCTTTGGAGTGTCGCGGACGGCGCTGGTGCGTCGGTTCTCGGAGTTCCGATTCAAGGACCGACGCGCCTTCCTCCTGCCGGAGTTGTCGAACCGATTGCTGAGTCCCGGCCGTCGGCCCTTTCTCAGCCGCTTCGTGCTTGTGGACGGGTTCCCCGTTCGTCCTTGAGTTGTCCGATTCGACGCCCGGTGGACGGGCGGGAGGCCGGGTGTTATACTGATTGCGAACAGTGGAACACACGAAGCCCAACCCGCCGGTCGAACCAGAGGCCAGAACTCTGCGGCTGGCGCTGTCGCCGGTCGAGGTCGCGGCAGCGCTGGGTATCAGCCGGGCACAGGTGTTCCGGCTGGAGAGCTCCGGACGCTTGCCGCGGCCCATCCGTCTCGGCAGGATCGTGCGATGGGACCGGGCCACGTTCGAAGCCTGGCTCGCCGCCGGGGCGCCGCGGCGAGAGAGTTGGGAACTGCTCCACTCGTCCCAGCCACCCCGGCCGAAGCGATGACACCGGGGCCCGAGAATTCAGCCCCTTGACCCCGCCCTCGAGCCGCCTTCGATCCCCAAAGGAGCGTCCATGAGAGTGTTCAAGTCCACCTACAAGGACCGCACGGGCAAGACCACCAAGACGAGCAACTGGTATGTGGAGTTCCGTGACCACAACCACGACGTTCGGCGTGTCCCCGCTTTCACGAGCAAGGCCGCGAGCGAGGAACTGGGTCGCAGCCTTGACAAGCTGGTGGCGTACCACCGTGCGACAGGTGGGCAGATCGAGCCCACGCTCCAGAAGTGGCTGGAGCAGATCCCCTCCGCGGTGTTCGACCGCCTTGTCGCCATCGGGCTCGTGGACTCCGAGCGCGTCGCCGTCAAGATGCCGCTGACCATGCATCTCGACGATTACGCCACAGCGTTGCGGGCCAAGGGCAACAGCGAGAAGTACGTCAACCTCGCCCACGCTCGAATCGACCGCGTGTTCGCTGGCTGCGGCTTCCGGTACTGGGGCGACATCTCGGCCAGCAAGATCATGGCGTTTCTGGGCGACCTGCGGAAGCCGGTCAAGGACGGCGACAAGGAGACTCCGGGGATCAGCGCCGCGTCCTTCAACTACTACCTGGGCTCCACCAAGTCGTTTTGCCGCTGGATGGTAAAGGACCGGCGGGCGACAGTGTCCCCCGTTTCCCACTTGGACATTCTCAACGTGCGGACCGACCGCCGTCATGACCGCCGTGCATTGACGGAACAGGAGCTTCGCCGGCTCCTGGATTCGGCACGGGATGGTGAGGAACTCTTCGGGCGCGACCGAGAAGGCATCATCGCGTGGCGAATGACCGGCGGCGACCGGGCCATGCTCTATCGGCTGGCGGTGGAGTCGGGGCTCCGAGTTGGCGAGCTCCGGAGCCTTACGCCTTCCTCGTTCGACCTCGACGACGAGGTTCCCACCGTGACCGTGCTGGCGGCCTATTCAAAGCACCGGCGCGACGACACACTCCCGTTGCTCGGTTCCACCGCCGCCCAGCTCCGCGAGTACATGATGGAGATGCCGGTCGACCAAAGAGTCTTCTCGCTGCCACCCCGCGAAGGACTCGCCGAAATGCTGCGTGTCGACCTGGCGGCTGCGGACATCCCGTACCGCAACGAGGCCAACCAAGTCGCTGACTTCCACGCACTCCGTCACACCTTCATCACCAACCTGGCCGCCGGGGGCGTGCACCCCAAGACGGCCCAGGTGTTGGCACGACACTCGACGATCACGCTCACGATGGACCGGTACTCGCACCTTGACCGGGGTGCCGACGCGGCCGCTCTGGAGGCATTGCCGGACCTTTCTGGGCACAGCGAGCCAGACAAGTCCCAGGGGGGCGGCACCAAATCGAAGAAGCCGAAGCGGCCATCTGTCTTTCCGCGTTGCTTGGCGCGACAGGGTCACTTTCGTGCGATCCCGGGCGACTCTGTGAGACTCAACGGTGTTGCTCCCGGCCGGTCCGAAACAGGCACAAACTCTCGGCAAAACAGCACTTTCTCAATGGGCCCGGTGGGATTTGAACCCACACAGAGGGATGAACCTCTCGCGGATTTTAAGTCCGCTGCGTCTGCCGTTCCGCCACGGGGCCTGACGGGAGAGTGTAGGTTTTTGGTTCGAGTTCGCGGCAGCGGAGTCGGGCGCACGGGGGAGCTACAGATCGGCGAGATCGGGCGGCTCGGCGTCTGCGCGGCCTTCGGCGGGTCTGATCACCAGGCACGCGCTCGACTTGCCGACGACGTTCCCGCCGTTGCCGCCGCCTCCCCCACCGGCACCACCTTCCCCACTTCCACCGCTGGGCGGCCGCAGGCTCACCGGCGCGCCCTCGCGCACCGAGAGCAGGCAGACGGACCGGTCATCCGGCGCGCCGAGCGACACGGCGAGCCGGCCCTCGTGCAGCAGTCGTTCGAACGCGCGGATGGAGGGCGCGATCGGCTGGGCGGCGCCTCCACCATTGGCCGGGGCTGCCGCGACTTCCGCCGGCAGCGCGGGCAGGCCGGAACGAGACCGCTCGGCGCCGAGCGTGCGCTCGCACCAGCGACCCACGACCTTGTCGATGTCGTCGTTGCCGGTCCACGAGAAGACCCAGCCGATCTCGCGTTCGCGTGCCAGGTCGGTCATCTGCTCGGTGTCGGTGGCGTCGCCCTGAGCGACGGGAAGGCCGTCGCGCGCGGCGAGGTCGCACTTGCGCGTGTTGGAATCGACGAGCACGACGGGCACGCCGGCGCTTTGAAGGGCGCGGGCGGCGTCGCGTCCGAGGCGGTGCGCGCCGACGATCATGACGCCTCGGGGCGGGCCGCGCAGCACGCCCAGGAGGCGGCCCAAGGGCCACGCGGCGATGGTCGCCCATGCCACGCTCGCGGCGATCACCGCGAACACGATGACGTCGAGCTCGGCGATCTGCGCGGTGAGGCGCGGATCGGCGCTGTCATTCTCGGATCCGGCGGCGAGTCCCTTCGAGAGTTGTGAAGCGGCCAGCGCGGCAATCGAAGCGGCGACGATCCCTCGCGGCGCGAACAGCCCGGCAAACGCGCGCTCTCCCGGCGCCAGGCGCGAGGCGCCGGCGCCCGCGATCACGTTGAGCGGGCGCACGACGAAGATCAGCCCGGCGATGAACACCACGTGGCGCCAGCCGAAGTTCGACAATCGCGCCACGTCGAGCTGCGACGCGAGCAGGATGAACAGCATGCCCACGAGCAGCGTGGAAACCTGCTCCTTGAACTGGCGGACGTCGGAGGAGGCGATGGCGTGCGTATTGGAGAGGATCACGGCGGCGATCGTGGCGGCGACCAGGCCGCCTTCGGGCGCCACCATCTCCCCGGCGGCGAAGGTCAGCATGCACACGCCGACGGCGCCGACGTTCAGCGGCCCGGGAGAGCCGCTGCCCGCGCGGGCCCGCGTGGCGATGATGCGCAAGACCAAGGCGCCGAGGAACCCGGCGGCAATGCCGATGACGATCCCTGCACCGATCGACAGGCCCACGCCTCGAATCACGCTGGGCCAGGCGCCTTCGAAACCACCGGTGTAATACGCGAGGACCATCTCCAGCGTGAGCACCGAAACGACAACCCCGATGGGGTCGATGAGGATCGCCTCGGCGCTGAGCACGGCGTGCAGATTGGGCGAAAGGCGAACGAGGCGGAGAATCGGCTGAACGACGGTCGGCCCGGTGACGATGAGCAGCGCGCCGAGCAGGGTTGCCACGGGCCAGGGATACTCGAGCAGGTAGTGCGCGAGGGCGGCGACCGCTCCCCAGGTCATGAGCGAGCCGATCGTGAGCAACCCGAGCACGGCCCTGGGCGCGCGGGCCAGTTCCGAGCGGTCGAGGTGCAGCCCGCCTTCAAAGACAAGCAGCCCGATCGAAAGCGCGACCAGGGCGCGGAGCGTCTGCCCTTCACTGTCGAGCGTGGCGACGTTGACAAGCCCGAGCCCCGACGCGCCGACACCGACGCCGGCGAGCAGCAGCGGGAGCACCGCGGGGATACCGACGCGTGCGGCGAGCGACGACACGATCGCGCCGAGGCCGATCGCCGCTCCGAGCGTGATGGTTGCACCTGACTCCACGGGGGCAAGTGTAACGGATCGCGCGCGAATCCTCGATGATTCACGCGCATCGGGGCAATCTTCGACGGGGTCGCTGGCCCGGGGTGAAGCATGACGCGAATGATCTCACGACCGCGGAACCAAGGACCGATTGCCATGCACGAAGAACTGCGGAACGCCGTTGCCCGCCTTGCCCGCACGCCCGAGCTGCTGGTGGTGTCTGATTTTGACGGGACCATGTCGCCGCTGGTGAAGGATCCCGGTGCCGCGCGGGCGCACGGCCCGAGCATGAGCGCGCTCGAGGGCCTGGCGGCGCTGTCGCGGACGCACGCGGCGATCCTGTCCGGCCGCGCGCTGGGCGAGCTTTCGCGCCTGAGCGGCGCGCCCCGCGGCGTGCGGCTTGTCGGCAGCCACGGCGCCGAGACCGGCGAACCCGGTGGAGAACACGGGGCTACCTCTGAACAAGCCGCCCTGCTCGAACGCCTGGGACGCGCCCTTGACGACCTTGCCGCAAAGGGGCCGGGCTTGCTCGTCGAGCGCAAGCCGCTCGCCGTGGCGCTTCACTGGCGAGCGGCGAGCGACGCGGTCGCGGCGGCGGCGGAGCGATCGGTGCGCGAAGGCCCAGGTCGGATGCCGGGCGTGCACGTTCGCTCCGGGAGCAAGGTGCTGGAGCTCTGCGTGACGGGCGCGGACAAGGGCGGCGCGCTCCGAGCGATGCGTTCGCGCGCGAGCGCCACGGGCGTCTGCTTCATCGGCGACGACGTGACCGACGAAGACGCCTTCGGGGTCCTCGGACCGGAAGACCTGGGCATCAAGGTTGGTCCGGGCCGGACGCGGGCCGCCGCACGAGTGCCCGATGTCGAAGCGGTGGGCGTGGTGCTGCAGAGGCTGCTTGCGGAGAGACGAACACACGTCGGCGGGACGGGCGATCGAGGCGGTTGACCCGGCGGGGTTATCATGCTTGGAGCGGGCCCTGAGGCCGGGGCGCCGCCGGAGCCGTCGCATGGCGAGCGTGTCGCGGATTCTGCTGCCGACGGGATTTTCCGAGCTTTCGCGCCGTGCCGCGGAGTATGTCAAGCTGCTTTTGCCGGCGCTGGGGGCGGAGCTGCACGTGGTGAGCGTGGTGCCGCACGCGGCGATCGTGGTGGACCCCGGGATTCCCGGGGCCGGCGGGCTGCCGATTGCCGGACCGGCGCCGGGGGAGATGATCGCGCAGGGGCGCGAGCGGCTGGCGGCGTTCGTCCAGGACGTGTTCCCGAACGAGGCGGGGCGGGTGCATGCCGCGGTGGTGATGGGATCGATCGCGGAGGAGCTTCTGCGGTATGTGCAGGAGCATTCGATCGACCTGATCGTGATGGGCACGCACGCCGACCGGGTGCTCAAGCGGGTGATATGGGGCTCGGTGGGCAAGAGCGTTCTGGAGGGCTCGACCTGCCCGGTGCTGCTGGTGCCCGGACGCGATGCGCCGCGGGTGTGAGCGGCGCGTCCGGACTCAGCGTTGCATGAGCAGCTCGCGGATCTCGCGCTTGCGATCGTCGATCCATCCCGGGGGGAGCTCTTCGAGGAGCGACGGGACGAAGCGGGTGAGCCGTTCGATCTCTCGCAGCGAGCGACGCGCGACGCCCACCTCGCGCAGAAGGCGATCGCGGAGCTGCTCCTGTGCCGACATCTGCCGAGCGGCGTTGATCGCCAGGTCAAAGCGGGCGCGCTCGATCGGCCAGTCCTCGAGCGCGGCGTGCGCTCGTCGCATGGAATGCTCGAGTCGATCGACGGCGCGCTGCCCGACCCAGTTCACTTCGTTCAGGCCCATCGAGCTTGCCAGCTCCCGCGGGGTCGAGGCGACACCGAGGGCGATGCGGAACTTCACGGCGTCGCGCGCGTTGAGCGTGAGGATCCGCCCGGGCGGGTTCACGAGGTACTTCCCGGACTGGTCGGCGAACCACGAGACGACATTGTCGGACGACACGTTGCACGACAGCGGCTCGGTGACCTGCATGGAGCGCATGATGAGCGGGCTGCGACCCGCCTCGCGCGAGACGTTCTCCATGAGGTAAAGGACTTCCTGAAGCCCGTCGCCCTGGAGCGCATTGAGCTGTCCGTAGAACGCGGTGCACGCGCCCATGTTTCCCTCGGGCATGAAGTAGAACTCGCGGAGAATCCACGGGCTCATCGCGGCGGCGGAGATCGCTGACTCGACCCACGCCACGGTGCGGAATCTCGGGATGTACTCATCGCGGAAGAGCTCGTGGAATCGGGCGACCTCGCTCAGCCGCCCGCCGCCGGAGTTGATCCGCACGACCACGATGTCGACACGGTCGTCGATCAGTTCATCGAGCACGTCGCGCCAGGCGTCGGCGGTGATGTGTATGCCGACGGTGCTGCCCACCTGGCCCTGCCAGCTCGAGGGCGGACCGAAGGGGAGGATGACCGCGCGAGACGCGCCCGAGAGCGCCCCAGGCTCAGTCGCATCCCGCTCGGGCTGCCCCGCCTTCGGGGCGGGCTTCGACGCGGGCGCAACCTCGTCCGCCGGCTTCGCGGGCGCCGTTGCCGGCACGTCCTTCTCAATGCTGCGGATATTCGAGCGGCTCAGGAACCGCACGGTGCCGTCGGCGAGGCGAATGCGGACAAAGTCCGCTTCGCTGTCAAAAATGGTCCCTTCGATCACGCTCCCGTTGCGAAGCACGACGCGGTCGAGCGCCGTGGCGACGGCACTGAAACCCGCGATGGTGACCACCAGCGCGAGCGCCATGAGCGCACGCCGCGCGAGGCGGACCAGGTCAAAAGTGCGGCGACTCATGGGCATGCGGGCCTCCTCTGAGAACGGGATCACGAATCTGTGACGTACGCGAGGCGGGACGCAGACACCACCAACATGGGGCAGTGATCACGGCCGTCGCGGCAAGGCGTCTCGGGACGCGATGCGCGGGGGCACGCGATCAACGCGCACCCTCATTGAATGAGACGCACGAGCGTCCAAGAAGTTCCCAAACGGAGCGATTGATTTCGGGTGTTGCCCACACCAAAGAGCTGGGGAGCTATCTCAGGTTTTGAGGCACGAGTGCGTGCAACGTCTTGAGCTCCTCGGCTCTGGCCCGCGGCATGACCAGCGTGGCGTCCGGCGTGTGCACGACGATCAGGTCCTCGCATCCGAGCAGCGCGATGGTGTGCCCCGGGTTGCTGCTGCAGACCAGCGTGTTCCTGCATCCGGGCAGAAACGTGGTGCCGGGCGTGCTCACTCCGCCCATTCGGTTCCCCGACTCGTCGGGGGGCAGGGTCTCCCCGTAACTGGGCCACGAGCCGACGTCGAGCCACTGGAGGTCCATGTTGACGGTGCAGACGGCGAAGTCTGGGTCCGTGCTGGCGGGCTCCATGATGGCGTAGTCGACGCTGATCTTGGGCAGGGTCGGATAGACGTCATTCAGCACGCCGGACTGGGCGGGCGTGCCCCACGCGTCGCGGATCTTGATCAGACCGTCATACGACTCGGGCTTGTACTTGCGGATGCACTCGAGGACGGTGGCGGCGCTCCAGACGAACATGCCGCTGTTCCAGCCGAAGTGCCCGGACTGCACATACGCCTGGGCCTTCTGGATGCTGGGCTTCTCAACGAAACGGGCGACGCGGAAGGCGAGGCCCTCGGCGCCGGCGAGCCCGCCCGGACCCGACGCGGGGATGCCCGGGCCGCGCTCGACATAGCCGAAGCCGGTCGCGGGATAGGTCGGAGTGATGGAAAAAGTAACGAGGCGCCGGGGGTCGGCCTCGACGAGGCGGAAGCCCAGATCGACCCGAGCGCGGAAGACGTCGAGCGGCTCGATGACGTGGTCGGCCGTGAAGACGGCGAAAACGGCCTGGGGGTCGCGCTTGGACAGCACGGCGGCGGTAAAGCCCACGGCGTTCACCGTGTCGCGGGCCTGGGGCTCGCCGAGAATCCGGTCGTCACTGAACGCGGGGAGCGATTCGCGGATCGGCGCGCGGTAGTGTTCGCCCGTGCAGATGTAGCGATTCGGGGCGTCGATGAGGCCTTCGAGCCGGTGAGCCGCGAGCTCGAGCAGGCTGGTAGGCTGATCGGCCGAACCGGTCGCGGCGCGGCGGACGAGCGGAAGGAGCTGCTTGGGCCGGCCCGCGCGGCTCATGGGCCAGAGTCGTGTGCCCGCGCCTCCCGCCATGATCATCGCATGCCGCATGAACTGTGCTCCACGAAGGAAATGAAGGTAGCGTGCCCCGCGCTCGGCGGCGCGCCGGCACGGATCGAATCACCGGGCTCAGCGTCCGGCGTACACGGCTGCGAGGAGAGTGTCGGCCGTAACCACGCCGCCCGATGATTCGGACGAAGCTCGCTCAAGCACCCGCTGCACCTTGCGCTCGGCGTCGGCCCGCGATTCGCCCAGGGCACAGAGGGCGTCGATTGCGTCGGCGACGGGGGGCGGCAGATCGGCGGACCGATCCGGCCGCGCGGGGGTGATCGTGCCGCGACCGGTCGCAAACCCTCCTTCGCCTGCGGCCCCGAGAAAGGGCTCGACCTTGCCGGTCAGCTCGGCGATCATCGTCTCGGCCAGCCGCTTGCCGATCTCCGGGAGGGCCGTCAGGGCCCGGGCGTCGCGCCGGGCAATCGCGTCGGCGACCGAGGCCGGAGGCTCGGCGAGTGCGCGAAGCGCCTTGCGGTTGCCGATGCCCTTGACCGTGGTGAACAGGTCAAAGAACCGCCGATCGCGCGGGGACAGAAACCCAATGAGGCGCGGCTCGAAACTCGCCCCCTGCCCCTGGCTCTCGAAATAGCAGAGCGTGTGGAGCGTCACCACCTCGCCGACGCGCGTGGACAGAGCGCGGGCCACGAATCCGGGCAGCAGCACTTCAACCGCCATGTCGCCCGCTCCGACGCTGATGGTGGCGGCGTGGTCTTCGATTCCTTCGAGCCGGCCTGTCAAGCGGGTAATCACGGCAGGAGGATAGTCGGGTGCGCAGGGTTTACCTGATGGGGGGATTGGGCCGATAAGGAGAAGCGAAGCCCGGCTTCTCCCCATCTCATGCAATCCACACCCACCGCCAGCGTTCGTGCCCCCCGCTCTTCCGCATCCCAGGGTCCGGCCGGGCAGGCGACGGGCCGCGCGGGTGGCCCGGCGGGGTTGCCGGCCTCGGGGCTGGTGCTGATTGGAACCGCGGGGACGATCGGGGCGATGTGGGCACAGATTCGCGGCACCTGCCCCGGCGTCGTGCCCACCGGGTGCGTGCTGGTGGAGGACGCGGGCTTCGCGGCGGGCGGGTTTGAGCGCCTCGAAGGGTTGCCGCCCGTGCTCGGGGGGCTGAACGCGCTGGTGGACCTGCACGCGCGGCTGCGGTTCCGCATGGCGCTGGTGAGCCTGCCGACGTCGGCGGTGCGCGCGGGCGTGCTCGATCGGCTGCGGCTCGGGCTGCGAACGCTCGAACTCGAACATCGCGTGGTGCCGACGCTCGCCGAACTGCTCGAAGAGGCGACCGAGGCCGACGCGACGCGTCGGGCGGTGAGCAACGTCTGCGTGGCGACCGGACCGGCGGGCGCGACGGGCATCCTGCCGCGGGTTGATTTCGCGGAGCTCATCGGGCGGACGCACTGGGGTCTGGATCGGCGCGCGGTGGGCGCGCTGCTCACGGGCAAGCGCGTGCTCATCACCGGCGCGGGGGGCTCGATCGGGTCGGAACTGGCGCGCGTCGCGGCGGGGTTCAACCCCGAGTGTCTCGTGCTCATGGAGCGGGCCGAGAACGCGCTGTTCATGATTGACCATGATCTGCGCCGGCGTTTCCCGTCGATCGCGCGGCGTGCCGTGCTCCACGATGTGGTCGATGCCGAGCGCACGCTGCGCGTGCTGGATGAGCATCGCCCGCACGTGGTCTTTCACGCCGCCGCGCACAAGCATGTGCCGCTCATGGAGGATCACCCCTCGCACGCGGTGGACAACAACCTGTTCGGGACGAAGTCGATCGCCGACGCGGCGATCGCGGTGGGCGCTGAGCGGTTCGTGATGATCAGCAGCGACAAGGCGGTGAACCCGACGAGCGTGATGGGCGCGACCAAGCGCCTGGCGGAGCTGTACGTCGCGGGGCTGGCAGGATCAGCCGGCGCGGGGCGTTCGCGGTTGAGCATGGTTCGATTCGGCAACGTCCTCGGGAGCGCGTGCAGCGTCATTCCCATCTGGCAGCAGCAGATCGTCGACGGCGGGCCGGTCACCGTCACTGATCCGCGCATGACCCGCTATTTCATGACGATCCCCGAAGCGGCGACGCTGGTCGTGCAGGCCGCGGCACTGGGCAGCGAGCCCGGCGCCGCCCCGGTCTACGTGCTCGACATGGGTGAGCCGGTGCGCATCCTCGACCTGGCGCAGCGGCTCATCGCGATGCACGGCCTGCGGCCGAAGCTGCCCGCGACCACCTCCGAACCGGCCGGCGAATCTCCCGGCGGCGAGCGCGAGGCGCCAGCCGCGGCTGAGTTGCCGATCGAGTTCACAGGCATCCGCCCGGGTGAAAAGCTCTTCGAGCAGCTTGCGTATGACGCCGAGCACCTGGCGGCGACGAGCCACCCGGGCATCAACTGCTGGCGCGGGACGGCGACTGCGTCCGGCGGCACGGCGGCCATCGACATCACCCGGCTCATCGCCGATCTCTCCGCGGTGCGTCGAGGCGGCGAGCGCGAGACGGTCATGGCGCTCATCCGCAAGCACGTGCCCGAGATGCAGACGGGGGCGACGGCGCCAGGAACTGGCAGCGCCGGCGAGGAGTGAGGGCTCGCGTGCTCTGCGCCGCTCCTTCGTTCGACTGCGATCGACACTCGTGGCGTGAAGGACCAGTTGCTGACCGACGTGCACGTTCCCATTTCCGGGTGACGTGGACGAGCAGGGTCAGGCCGCCTTGCGTCGCGCGTTGGCCCGGAGGTTGAGCAGCTCGACGCCGAGTGAGAAGGCCATGGCGGTGTAGATGTAGCCCTTGGGCATGTGCCGCTCTTCGGGCAGGATGCCCTCGGCGACGAGCATCACGCCGATGAGCACGAGGAATGCCAGCGCGAGCATCTTGATCGACGGGTGCCGCTCGACGAATCGGCCCAGCGGCTCGGCGAAGGCGAGCATGCATCCGACGGCAATCAGCACCGCGACGACCATGATCGCGATGCTGTCCTTGACCATGCCGACGGCGGTGATGACTGAATCGAGCGAGAAAACCAGGTCAAGCATGACGATCTGCGCGACGATCATCCCGACGGAAGCGTGGGCGATCTTTTTGCCTGCGGACGCCGGCCCGCCGCCGTCGGCGCCCGGACCCTCGGTCTGATGGTGAATCTCCCAGGTCGCCTTCCCGATGAGGAAGAGCCCGCCCAGGAGCAGGATGAGCGCCTTCCCGGAGATCGGCGTGCCATCCTCGCTGTGACTGAGCAGGGGCAGCGGCGGGAGCGTGAAGAGCGGCGCCGTGAGCTTCATCACCCAGGAGATGCCCATGAGCAGGGCGATGCGCATGCCCACGGCGAGGCCGAGGCCGAGCAGACGCACGCGCCGGCGATGCTCGGGCGCGACCTTGCCCGTGAGGATCGTGAGGAAGACGAGGTTGTCAATGCCCAGCACGACTTCCATCGCGGTGAGCGTGGCGAGCGCGGCGAGGTTGTCGGGCGTGAGCAGCGATGCGAGCGCGTCAGGCATGCGGTTACTTCACTTCCAGCCCATTGAGCCACGAGAGGAACGCGTCGGCAGACTGGTAACCGATGGTCTGCGAAACGCGCGCGTCGCCGCGAAGCGCGACCACGGTCGGGATGCCCTCGACCTGGAACTCATCGGCGATGGCCTCGTGCTTGTCGATATCGACTTCGATGGCGATGGCGTGCTGCTTCACCCATTCCTCGACGCGCGCGTCGACGAACGTGGTCGCGTCCATCTCCTTGCACGGAGGGCACCAGTCGGCGGTGAACTTGATGAGCAGGAGCTTCTGGCTGCCGGCCGCTGCGGCCTTGGCCTGCGCGTACGGCCGGCCGTCGAAGAGTCGCGGATGGCCGCCCGGGGCCTTCACGCCCGGACCCAAAGCCATCCACGCCACGGCGGCGACGAGGGCGACGATCGCGAGCAGCATCGCGATCCCGATTCCTTGACGCATGGTGTACTCCGCCAAACGCGGGCTGGGTCCGAAAGGCCACCGGAACGGGGCGATGATAGCGGGACGAGCCGGCCCACGGAAGAGCGTGACTCGCCGTGATGAGGGTCAGAATTTCATGTGGGCGGCGCGCTGATCGGGCGCTCGGACGCCGAGGATGGCCCGGGCCATCACCAGGTCGGCGGGGAGCGTCAACTTGAGATTGCGGGAATCTCCAGGGACGACGACCACACGCTCGCCGAGCCGTTCGATCAGTTGCGCATCGTCGGTGCTTGCGAGGTCTTTCTGGGCATAGGCGCGGCGGAGCAGGTCGAGCGCAAAGACCTGAGGCGTCTGCACCGCGACCAGGCGGGACCGGTCAAGCGTGGCTTCGACCGCGCGGAGTGACGGGCCGGCAGGCGCGGCACCCAGAATCGCCGCCAACGGATCGGGCGACTCGTCGCGGATCGGTTCGGAGGCGACACGCTTGATGGTGTCGGCGAGATCGAGCGCGGGAATCACCGCCGGGTGCTTCGACGCGGCCCGAAGCACGCGCTCGAGCAACGCAGGCGTGGCGCAGGGGCGGGCGGCGTCATGCACCGCGACGTGCGTGCACCCCTCGGGCACGAGCGCGAGCGCGTTCCGCACAGTCTCGTAGCGATGGTGCGCCCCGCCGGCGCATAGGCGGCACCCCATGATGGCGAGCTTGTCGGCGTGCCTCTCGCGAAACGCTTTCATCGCCGCGTCATCGGCCGGGCCGGCGACGATGATCGGCGCGATTTCGACATCTTCGACGGCGAGATTGGCAAAGAGCTCGACCGTGCGCTGCAACACCGGACGCCCGCCCAGATCCTCATCGAGCTTCGAGCGGGCGCCGGCCAGACCCTGCTCGGTCGCGACCGCCTGCGCGTATCGAGCCGACGCGCCGGCGGCGGGAATGATGACCGCGAGTTTCATGCGCGAAGCGTACTCCTGGTTCGTGAGACCGAAGGCCCGCCACGCGGCGCGAGTCAGGACCCCGGCGCGCCGGGCTTCGGCTCGTCGTCGAAGAGCGGGTTCTGCCGCACAGTGGCGGGGTCGGGAATCTCGGGAAGTCCCAGCCGCGTGCGGAGACGGTTCTGCTCGGCGAGCGCGGCGCCGGTCGCAGCGGGCGTGAGCATGCGCGTGGTGCCGTCGAGCAGGCCGACCACCCATGTGCCCGCGGGGAGACGGGCCGGCGCCATGGACGAGGGGTTCGATGCGGCATCCGGATCGGGAGTGCCATCGGTCTGCTCGGCGCAGCAGACGACGAGCCAGAGGCTCGATGCGTTCGCATGATCGCTTCCGAGGTCGAGCACGCCGCGATCAACGAAGACGAAGTGCCCGAGCCGATGCGCGCCCGACGGTTCATGGACGAGCGCGCGGGCACGCTCGCGGAGCTGCTCCTGCGCATCGGCGTTGAGGTCACGGATGTCGGTGAGCAACACGCCCGCGATCATGCCCGATCCTGGCGCGGCAGGAATTTCCGGTACTTCGAAATCCACCGGCACAAGATCGGCGTCGATGATGAGCTGCACGGCGTGCGTGAATGGTTCGCCCAGCGCGTGCCGCTCGTTGAGCACCGTGAGCATCCGGGCGGTCTTGCCGCTGGCGCTGGATGCCGCGGCCTGGGCGACGGCCTGGTTTGCGGCCGTCTGCGCGGCGCGAAGGCCCGCGGGAACGGTCACCACCGCGAAATACACGACGCTGGCCAGAGCGCCGCCGAGTATGAGCCCCGGGAGCGCCCCCCCGGCGAGCGCGGCACGCCAGGTCGGCACGCGGTGCACGCCTGCGAGCATGATGCTGGCGGTGATTCCCCACCAGAGCAGCGCGATCGGGTAGAGGTAAAGGCCAAGGCACGGCACGCCGGCGATCACGCACGCCGTGCTCGTGTACAGGAGCGTGCTCAGCGTGTGTGCAAAGTGGCCTCTGCACGGGCCGGTGACGCGCAGGAGCGCATGGGCAAGGACGCTCCACAGGCCGATGAACATGTAGTTCGAGACGACCATCGCGACCATGGCGACGAAGAGCCCGCCGGCGGCCGTCAACCCCCCACCACGACCGGGCCCGGGTCCGGGTCCAAACAGCGTGACCAGGAAGATGACCAGCAGGATCCCGCCGATGCCGAAGAGGGGGGCGATCGCTTGAGCGATGAGGCTGAACGTGGCGGCGCCGCGCAAGCCGCCCTCGGCGGGCAGGAGCCGACCGAGCCGAACTGGCTGAAACATGGCGATCAGCGCCGTGCGGAACCAGGCGGGGATGCGTCGGCCGCGGCGAGCGGTCCAGGGCAGGGTGTCGGCGAGGGTCTGCTCTTCGGGCGTGCCCGCCGCGGGGAGCAGGATCATCTCGTCCATCTGCACGCCGTTTCCGCACTGAACGCACGTGAACGCGGGCGGAACGAGGTGCCCGTTGGCGGCGGTCCCGTAATAGACCTGGGCGCAATGCGGGCAGCAGAACTTGACCGAATCGGGGCGAAACTCGAACTGAGAAGGTGCGAAGGGCTTGCCGCACTCCGGGCAGGTGCGTGTGCGGAGGTTCCACAGGGCGTAGTCGCAGGCGGTGCATCTCATGCGGGCACCGCCGCGCGTGCGCCCGCCGGGTGCGCGCCGCCGCGCCCGCGAAGCGGCCATTCACTGATCTCGTCACGAATGGCTCGACGGGAGAACCACACCCAGATGAATACCGGAAGCAGCAGGAACCAGAGCATGTAGGCGAAGGCGATGATGGCGGCGAACCCGGACATGAACCCGGGCGGCGGTGCGCCTGGGCCGCCCTGGTTCGCCATCGCCGCAAACTGAGCCGTCTGCATCAGGTACAGGGAGATGCAGACAACCAGCCCGTGCACGGTCTTGACGATCGCCCACATGAAGAGCAGGCGCGGACCCCATCGTCGCTTCACCAGCAGCATCGCCCCGCCCGCCAGCAGCAGCAGGGCGATCGGCACGCCCACGCCCGAGAGTGCCGCCTGCATCGGCAAGTAGGGCTCAATCGCGGCAACCGCGGCGCCCGGTCCCGGCGTGTTCGCCAGGCTCTTGAAAAAATCCGGCATGATGAAGTACGAAATCGCGTTCCAGAGCGAGAGGAGCGCCCCCGCGCCGCCGACGACAATGCAGATGATGCCCAGAACCGTCGGCCAGATCGTGCGCGACCGGTATGAGGGCGCCGTTCCGCGGATGGTGGGCGGGTGGAGAGGCTGTGCGGGCCCGTCGCCCTGCGGCGGAGAGGTCGTGCTCGGCGCGGGTGCGTCCTGGGTCATCGACGGAACTCCTGCGAAGCGCCGGACGGCCGACGAATGAGCGGTATTGTTGGCCCGCCAACGACGCTCATTCGGTCCCGTACATGCGATCGCCCGCATCGCCCAGCCCGGGCACGATGAACCCGCGATCGGTCAGCCCACGATCGAGCGCGGCGGCGTAAATCATGACGTCGGGATGCGCCTGGCGCAGCGCGGCGACCCCCGCGGGCGAAGCGACCAGGCAGATCATCCGCAGGTCGATCGCGCCGGCGTCGCGCAGAATCGAGATCGCCGTGATCGCCGACCCGCCGGTGGCGAGCATCGGGTCCACCAGGATGACCGGCCCGGCGTTGAGATCGCGCGGGAGCTTGCGCAGGTAGGTGACGGGCCTGAGCGTGTGCTCATCACGCGCGAGCCCGACGTGCCCCACCCGGGCCTCCGGCATCACATCGAGAATCCCCTCGGTCATCGCCAGCCCGCTCCGCAGCACGGGCACAAGCGTCACCTTGCCCGCCAGACGCCGACCCGTGGTCGATTCCATCGGGGTCTCCACCCGCACCTCCTGCGTCGGAAAGCGGCGCGTGACCTCGAAGACCATGAGCCCGGCGATCTGCGCCAGCAGCGCGCGGAACGGGCGGTGGCTCGTTGAGCGGTCGCGCAGGTGCGTCAGCTTGTGCTGAATGAGCGGGTGCTCGAAGACGACCAGGTTCGGATGGTCGGGGTGAGCCGTCATGCCGGAGCTTACTGCGGCGGGTTCGCGGGAGCCTCGGCCGGCTCGGCGGGGGCTGCGGGAGCCGCGGGGGGCGGTGCGTCCGGCGTCGAGGGTGCCGCGGGCGCGGGCGGCACAGCCTGCAGCATCATGTAGTCCTGCGCCTTGCTGATGACGCCCATGTATTCGAGCCCGGTGATGGCCAGATTCTCCGTGCTCGGGTCGCCCATGAGGCGCATATAGACGAGCTCGCGCGTCGCATAGCGCGGGATCGGGCCGAACACGGTCATCATCAGCCCTCCCTGGATCTTGCAGATGACGCACACGGCGCGAGCGAGCGTGCCGCGCTGCATCGCCAGGTTGCCCGGCTCGTTGAAGTCATGGCTCACCCAGCCGCGCTGCTTCGCAAGCGCCAAGCGGGCGGTGTAGCTCCCGGTCGTATCCTGGTTGTCGGCGAGCAGAATCAGCCCGTGCAGGCCTTCGTCGTTGCAGACCGCCGAGCGCGCCGGCAGCGTGTGCCAGAACTCGAGCTCCTTGGCGACGTCGTCGGCGGGGTAGTTGGTCTCGATGGTCGCGGGGATGAACGAACGCTGGCAGGCGCCGAGCGCGAGCACGCCGAGAAGCGCGGCGCCGAGGCCGCAGCGACGGGCGAGTTGAGCGAGTGCGGGCATCGGAGTCTCCGGTCGGGCGGGGATGAGCGGAAGCGAGGACGGGGGTCAGAACGAGATCGTGACGCCCAGGAGGACGAAGTGCCGGGTGTCGTTCGGGCCGGTGATCGCCGTCCCGGGGAAGAAGACGCCGTAGCGCAGGTTGACGGCCACATCGCTGGTGATGCGCCAGTTGGCGAAGAGGTCGATCTCGGAGCCGAGGTACATGTCGCTGCTGGTGACTTCGTCGAAGCCGCCGTTCTCGTTCAGCTTGTTGAAGAAGAGCACGTCGGCGCCGACCTGGAGCTGGCGGAACCACTCGTCGCGCGGCAGGGGGAAGGTGCTGGCGCCGGCGCGGATGGTCCACAGGTTGGAGAACGAAGGCGAGAAGGCCAGGCCGGTGTTGGCAAAGCCGAGGGAGTTGAAGCCGGAATCGGTGGTGCCCGAGAGGTTGCCGTCGACGGTGTTGGTGGAGTTCACGCGGTCGCCGTCGCCGGAGGCGAAGAGCGCTTCGAGCTGCGCGCGAGTCTGCATGTCGTCGCGGAAGAGGTAGGTGAGCTGGGCGCGCCCGGCATAGGCCTCGACGCGCTCGCGGGTCTGAATCGTGCGGACGGGGTCGGAGGTGGCCTCGCCCGCCTCCCACACGAACTCGCCCAGGTAGACCCAGTTGGCGCCGATGGTGCCCTCGGTCCCGATGCCGTAGTACGTCGCGTTGTAGTCGAAGAAGGCGTCGGTCAGCCCGGGCAGGGGCGAGCGGAGCTGCGAATCCGTGTGATAGTCCTGCATGCGCAGGGCGTAGGCGTAGTAGCGGGTGCCGTCGGTCGTGGTGTACTGGACCTTGAGCCCGAAGAACCCCCGGCGCGTGCGCCGGTCGAAGTCGGCGCGGCTGGCGTCAAAGTCGACCGCCGTGTCGGGCGTGACGCCCGCGAGCATGTCAAACTCGAGGTTGCGGCCAAACGTGAGCTTGGGGCGCACCGACAGGAGCGTTTCGGACAGCGTGATGCCCGCGCCCCAGTCGACAAACTGCCGGCCCACGCGGAGATTGAAGTTGTAATCGACGCTTTGTCCCTCGTACGCGGCCATGTGCCGCGCCAGGTCGAACTCGTAGGTGTAGCGGTCGAGGAACGGCTCCTTCCACTGGTCGCCCCGGCCGTCGAATGAATCGCCCTCGGAGAACTCCTGATACGGGAAGCGCAGACGGACGAAGCCCGTGTGCACGCCGTCGAGACTCGCGCGGGCGAAGAGCGTGGTGTCGTACTGGAGCAGGCGGCGGGCGTTGTTGCTGGCGTCGTCGAGCCACAGGCCCGTGAACGCGAAGAACCCGCCGTACTCGAAGAGCGTGCGCTCCGCGACCGACAGCCCGGGATCGACGCGCAGGCGCCAGTCCTGCTCGGATGATCGCAGCACGCGCTCGAGGCGGCGCCGGTCATCCTGGGCGCTGGCGTTCGGCGCAAAGCACGAGAGCGCCAACCCGCCCGCGGCACAACCGAGCATGGAAATCGAACGCAGCCGCCCGAGTTTGGAAGCCATTCGGTCAAACCCCTTCTAGCCGACCGGCGAAGGCCCGGTCAGCGAGCGAAGTGTACCGAAGTTCATCGGGCATTGCACCCGTCCCGAACCGGCCCACAGGGAGGCTGGGAGGGGCGGAGGGCCGGGGATTGCCGAGACGGGTCCCCTGGATCAGCCGTGCACGTTGCCGTTGTTCTGGTACTCGAACGACTCGCGAATATTGCGCCTCATGTACCCGCCGGCCGAGGCTCGGACGGCGTTGACAACCACCCCGAGGAACTCGGCGCGGGCGTCACCCAACTGGTCGCGGATGCGGGCGATCAGACCTCGCTTCTCGTGCAGTGCCCGGACGACCAGCGCCACGGCGTCGCACCGGTTGGCCAGAGCCAGACAGTCGCCCGCGACCATGGCCGGGGCGGTATCCACGATCACCAGGTCGTAGCGGTCGGTCGCTTCGCGGATCAGGGCCGTCATGGTCTCGGTGGTGAGTCGCTCGGGCACGGCCCGGCTCTGCGGCGAGCCCGCCGAGAGCAGGTGCAGGTTCTCGACGCTCGTCTGCTGGACGGCGGCTTCGAGGGTGGACTTGCGGGAGAGCACTTCGCCCAGACCGGGGCCCTCGGCGAGCTTGAAGGCCTTCTGCAGACCCGGGCGGCGGAAGTTCGCATCGATGAGCAGCACGCGCTGGTCGGCGGCGGCACAGGCCATGCCCAGGTTGGCCGCGACCGTTGTCGTGCCTGAGCCGGGCATCGTGCCCACCAGCAGGAGCGAACGGTGCCCGCCCTGCTGGAGACGCTTGACGATCGACGGGCGCATCTGGCGGAAGGCCTCGGCAAGAGCACCTGAGGCGCAATCCTTGAAGGCCGTCTCGGCGGCGGCGGGCTTGGAGGGGTCGTCTTCGATCGTCGGCACGACGCCCAGCAGACGCAGGCGCGGGATGAGCGCGATGTCGCTCGGCCCCTTGATGCGCTGGTCGAGCACCTCGCGGAGGACGATCGCCGCCCCGGTGAGGCCGACGACGAGGAAGAAGCCGGCGGCGAGCATGATCGAGAGTCGCGGGAAGGCGACGTCATCGGGAACGCGCCCGGGCTCGAGGCGGCGGATGCGGTCGATGCGGTCGGTGCTGCGGAGCTCGACGAGGCCCTGGAGATTCTCCAGGGCGGCGCGGGTCTCGCCCTCCTTGTCGCGCAGGATGGTGACCTGCGCGCCGAGGCTGTCGTAATCGGCCATGGCGCGGACAAGGTCCATCACCTTGCGGTTGGCCCCGTCGTACTGCTGCTGGAGCTCCTTGCGCTGGGCCTTGACCGACTCCACCCGCTGGCGAAGCCGCTCGAGCTCCGACTCGAAGGCTTTCTTGAGCGCTTCATTCTTCTTGGCGGCAAGCTCGGCCTCCTTGGCGGCCATGCGGTTGGTGAGGTCCTGAATCGTGCGGTGGGAGTCGCCCAGGCCCTGGGCCTTGAGCGCGTCCATCGCGGTCTTGATCGAGGAAATCTCCGAGCGGATGTTCGAGACGAGCGGGTCGCGATCAGCTTCCTCGCGCATGGCGTCGTCGAAGACCGGCCCGGTTTCGGACTTGAGCTGCTCCTCCATCTTGGCCTGGCGGTCCATGAACGCCTCGCGGCTCTTGTCAAGCTCGATGAGCTGGGGCGAGAGGAGCTCGAGCAGGCGCTTCTCCTGCGTGTTGCCCGCGTCCCGAGCGCTGATGTTGTTGTCGCGGAGGATCTTGTTGCGCTGCTCCTCGAGGCGCGTGATCTCGGCGCGCGCGTCGGTCAGCGCCTTGTTCAGCGCGTTGCGGCGGTCGGCGGTGTTGGCCCCCACCTGCTGCTCCAGATCACGCCAGTACGCGTCGTGCACCGCGTTCACGAGCACGGCGGCGTCCTTGGGCTCGCGCGCCGAGACCGCCAGCTCGATCAGGTTCGTGCCGGTAATCGAGCGCGCCCCCACGATCTCCTTCAGGTCGCGGGCCGCCAGCGACTGATCCACCTGGTTGTTCTCGCGGATGAACGGCTGGATCCAGCGGACGCCCTGGGTCTTGAGCGCGGGGTCACGCACCGCATCGCGCAGCACGCGCTCCGACACCATGATCCGCGACTGCGTGAGCATGTAGCGATCAAGCTCCGCTTCGTCGCTGTAGGCGTTGTTCGTCACCGTCAGGCCCACATAGGGCGGGAGCGCCTGGTAGGTCACGGTCGAGCGGTACTGCGGCCAGAAACGCTTGATGACAAAGTGCGCGCTCACCCCGACGACCACGCCGATGACCATGGAGATCGCCAGCGGAATCTTGTACTGCTTGAGCAGCCGCACGGGATCGACCGCCGCGGAGACTCCGGCGCCGCCGCCATGCATGCCCCCGGGCGGAGGCACACGCGATGGCGCGTGCGAGGCGGCAGACGTACGGGCGGGCGGTGGCGCGAGACTCATGGTCGGTCCTTTGAGGGCAAACTTCGGCCTGCCTCGCCCTTGAAGAACGGGCAGCCGCTGCGGAAATCACGTGTCAAACTGATCGGCTGTTGGTAGGGTTGAATCTAGCGGCCGCCCTTCACTTTTCGGCGGACATCTTCGAACTCGGTCTGGAAATTGGCGTTCAGGCGCGGGTCGCGGACCATCTCGCGCTCGGCCTGCTGCAGCCAGCTCTCGGCCCGGGTGCGGTCACCCTTGGCCAGGGCCACCTGGGCCAGGTGGATGCAGACCGGCACCTGGTGCACGGGAAGCTTGGCCTGCTCGCTGGCGGCAAGAAGCGTGCTCTCGGCCTCCCCCACGCGGCCCAGCTCGAGGAGCACGACGCCGAGCGTGTCCTTGACGTTCGGGCTGTCCGGGAGCTTTTCGACGGCCTTCTGCGCGAGGGGGAGCGCATCCTGACAGCGGGCGAGGTGCTTGCAGTAGGTGTACGCGAGGTTGTTGGTCGCGTCCCAGTCGTCGGGCTTGAGCTGGATGATGCGCTCGTAGACGTCCGCCGCCGACTGGTACGCACGGTTGGCGAGGGCCTGGTCGGCGAGGGCGCGCATGGCGGAGTACAACGCGGGGATGTTGATGTCCTTCATGCCCACCAGCGAATCAAGGCGGGTGAGGGCGGCCGGTCGGAGCGTCGAGTCCAGCAGCTCGAAGCGGACGATCTGCACGATGAACTGGGGCGTGAAGCCCTCGGCGGGCTTGAGCGATTCGATCATGGTGATCATCTCGCGGATCTTGCCCGAGAACATGTCGCTCATGTCCTGGAAGAAGACCGCGACCGCCGAGGCGTTGCCCTGGTCGAGCATCTGGAACCCCGTGCGGATGTCGGCGTCGGACTCGGCGGCCTTCCCGAGCAGGCGCTTGACCTTGGCGCGCTGCGTGAGGAGCGCCGACCACTTCTCGGTCTGAGAACCCGGGTCGGAGAGCACGTCCATCACGCGCTGGAGGTCCGGCTGGCCGACCGCCAGCAGCGTGTCGGTATAGACGCGCGCGAGCTGCGCGGAGCGGGCGCCGCGGCTCCACGCCTCGGCGTAATACTCCGCCGCACGCACCGGCTGCGCCTGCGCGCGGAGCAGGTCGCCCGCCATGATGTGCCAATCGGGGCTTCGGCTGCGCTTGATGCCCTCGTCGATGAGCGCGAGGGCGTCGTCAAGGCGGCTCTGGAACGCGTAGATCTTCACGAGGTCGCCGCGGAGGACGCCGTTGTTGGGATCGATCGCGAGCCCCTCGGCGAGGAGCTTGGCGGCGCCGTCGGGGTCCTGCTGGTTGAGCCGGACCTGCGAGAGCAGGCGCCGGGCGAGGGCAAAGCCGTTGTCGAAGCGGATCGCCGCTTCGAGATCATCCTGCGCATCCTTGAGCATGCGCTGCACCCGATCGGCGGGGAGCGGGCCGTTGCTCTCGCGCTGGGCGCGGACGATCTCGGCCGTCGTGAACTCGGCGCGCTTGTAGAACCCGAGCGGCTCGTTGGGCGAGATCGCCACGGCCTGGTCGTAGAGGGCCTTGGCGCCGGCGTAGTCCTTGTTCCCGCGCGTCGCATCGGCGCGGAGGAGCACGAGCTGGAGGTTGTCGGGGATGCCCTTGGCGGTTGCTTCGTCGCAGAGGCGGATCGCCTCGGTGAACTTCGAGGGGTCCTTCTCACCCAGCCGCAGATGGGCCTCGATGATGCGCAGGCGCAGGAGGTTGTTCTCGTCCTTGGTGACGATCGCCAGGGCGCGCCGGTAGGCGTCGATGGCGCACTGCCAGTCGCCCGCCTGCATGCAGACGTCGCCGAGCTGCCGGTCGATGATGGCCTCGGGGTCCTGGAGACTCCGGGCCTGTTCGAGGGCGGCGCGGGCGCCCGCGCGGTCGCCGTTGTTGGCAAGGAACTCCGAGAACCGGATCGCGAGCACCACGTCGCGCTTCTCCGCGGGGAGGGTCGCCATCCAGGCTTCCCATTCCGCCCGCGCCTTGGCCATGTCGCCCTGCCCGGCGTGCCAGTTGGCCGCGAGGATCATGGACTGTTCGTCGAGCTTGTCCTTCTTGAGGCGCTCGATGATCGTCCACGCCTCGGACCACTGCTGCGCCTTGTTGAGCAGGTTGGCCAGTTCGAGGGCGTTGTCGCGGTCGTTCGGCTCGCGCGCGTACTGGCGGCGACGCCGGTCGATCGCGAAATCCACGTTCCCCGCCTCGGCCTCGAGCGCGAGCAGGATGCGGGCGAACTCGGTGTCGCCGCCGGCGGCGTTGCGGCGATCGCGGGCGAAGAGGAGCGCCTCGCCGTACTTCTTCGCCTGGATCATGGCGCGGAGCTTGCCCTTGATGTTCTCCGGGTCGGTGGGGTTGATCTGGAGCGCGCGGTCGAAGCTTGCGAGCGCCTCGACCGGCTGCTGCATCTGCAGGCGGATCCCGCCGAGCAGACGGTGGCCCATGGCGCTGAGCGGGTCGGCGTCGATGATCTGCTGGGCCATGGCGGCGGCGGCGGGCAGGCGGCCCTCGGTCTGCTCGATGCGGATGCGGAAGACCGCGCCCCCGGCGCGATCGACATTGAGTGCCGCGGCCTTCTCGGCGAGCCTTCGCGCCTCATCCATGCGCTCGCCGGCGAGCGCCTCGTCGAACATCGCGCTCACGACCAGCGGGTGTTCGGGCTCGAGCGCCTTGGCCTTCTCGAGCTCCGCGAGAGCCTGCTCGGGACGCTCGCTGCGCCGGTAGAGCTGGTAGGTGAAGAGCGCCTTGTACAGATCGCTGTAGTTCGACCGCTCGATGGCCACGCGGCGCGCGTCGATCGGGTCGGGGTTGTCGAGGAGCAGCATGAGGCTCTTGGCCGTCGGGTCGTTCGGGTCGATGGCCTTGTTGGCCAGGACTTGCCGGGCGGCGTCGCGATCCTCGAGCAGGAGCAGCGCCTGCGCAATCGCCAGGCACTGGTTCCGATCGAGTTTTCCGGCCTTGTTCTCGTCGGCATAGAGCTGCTTCACCATCGCCAGCGCGCCGGGCACGTCGGGCGGCGAGCCGGTGACCTTCTCCTGCGCCTGCGAGAGCACGCGGACGACCGGGTCGTCGGACGTGACCCGCGCCTCGACGCTGCGGAGCTTGGCGATCCGGTCGGTGAGCTCGGTGTTGCCCGGGTCGAGCACGAGGGCACGCTCGTACGCCGCCGCCGCCTCGCGCAGCTCGCCCAGCGATTCGAGCGTGAGCCCGAGGGTGGCCATGGCCTCGATGTCGGTGGGATTCAGGCGGATGACGCGTTCAAGCTGCGTGCGGGCCGCGCCGCCCTGGTTCTGGCGGAGGAGCACCTCGGCGAGGAGCTTGAGCGCCGCGGTGTCGTTGGGGCGCTGATCCGTGTAGGTGGTGAGCAGGCGGCGCGCCTCGACGAGGTCGTTCTCGAAGAACTTGATGCGCGCGTCGAGCAGCGTGAGCTGCATCGACTTGCCGTAGAGCTCGAACAGCTTCGCGCGCGTCGCCTGCACGCGGGTAAGCTCGCTCTGGAACTCGCCGGCGGCGGTGCGCAGCGCCTCGGCCCGCGCGGCTTCGTC
This sequence comes from Phycisphaerales bacterium, assembly GCA_050182995.1. Classification (GTDB taxonomy): domain Bacteria; phylum Planctomycetota; class Phycisphaerae; order Phycisphaerales; family UBA1924; genus JAEUIX01. Next base: position 259,141 of record JBFXBS010000003.1, read on the forward strand.
GGTGAGGGCGCGGGCGGCCACCTCGGCTTTCTGGCGCTTCGTCACGGCCTGCGCGAGGAGGCAGCTCCCCTGGCGCGAGAGCGCTTCCTGGCGCAGGCTGAACAGCAGCAGGCCCTCCACCGACATCGGCAGGTTGGGCATGTTCACGATCTTGTCGAGCGATTCGTACGCCGGGCCGTAGGCGCGCCCGGTCATCTGAAGCTCGGCATAGCTGAACAGGAGATAGACATTGGTCTTCTTGGCCGACATGGCATGAGCCATGAGCGCGTCGATCTCCTTCAGCGCGTCGGGATAGGCGTAGGCGAACGCGAACGCGCCGATCTGGTAGCAGAGCATCGGATCGAGCTCCGACGCCGGCTCGGAGCGCGCCTGCTCGAAGAGCTGCTTGACCTTGCCGTGATGGCTCGTGAGTGATTCCCGAAGCGAGCGCACGTCGGCGCCGGCCTGCTGCGTCTCGGCGGCGATGCGCGTCTGCACGAGCGACCACACCACGGGGAGCGCCACCTTGTGGCTCGCGACGAACGCCTCCATCCGCTGGATCGATTCCTTGATGAGGCTGTCGCTCAACTGCGAATCGCGGCGCGCCTGCGCGCGCCCCGCCGCCACGCGGTACCAGTCGCCCAGCGCCGCCATCGCCTTGGCGTCGGCGGGGTCGACTTCGAGCGCGGCCTCGAGATCCTCCTTGGCCTTGGTGAGCGCGTCGTCGGGCGCGGTCGACACCTGGTCCGCCCAGTTCGTCCGCGCGATGCCGCGGTACCGGCGCAGGGCCTGGCCGCCCTTGTCGCCCGGCGTGAACTCGCGCAGCACGTCATCGGCCTGGCGCACGAACGCCTCCCAGTCCGTCGGCTGCGCACCCAGGAGCCGGAACTGGAACAGGGTCAGGTCGAGCGGGACACGCTGCGCCTCGGCATCGGTCGGCTGAGCCGCGGCGAGCGCCATCGTCGCCGGCCGATACTGCTTCTGGAACAGGTCCACGTACTCCTGGTTTGTCCCGGGCGTGATGTGCTCGAGCGCATCGACCCACTTGCTCAGGTACTCGACCTTGCGGTCCTTGTTCACCGCCTTCGAGTATGACCCCGCGGCCTTTTCCCACTCGCCCTTGGCGGCAAACTCATCGCCCGCGGTGGCGTGCTCCGCCGCCGACTTGGTCACGGTGCGCGCGCCGATGAAGACGACGGCGCCAAGCACCAGGACGGCGCCGAGCACGAGCAGGGCCACGAACTTGACATTGACTTTCGACGCCATGAAAGACTCCAGGACAGACGCGGCAGGAAGGAAAGGCGATCAGGACTTGGGCGCACCGGGACGCCGGGGATTATCGGGCGGATATGCCCCCGTCTGGACCTTGCGCCAGTCGGGAACGCAACTCATGATCTCGGGAAGAAGTTCGGACATGAGCGAAGACGCGCGGGCGGCGAGGTCCTCGGCGGACTCGAAGCTGCCGCTCATCTGCACCTTGCAGTAGAACGCATAGTCGTTGCGGTAGTCGAAGGCCTTCACGCGGACTTCCTCGGCCGACGCCGCCACGCCGCCGTTGGCGATGAAGAAATACCCCGCGAAATACTTCTGCTGTCCGCTGGGGTCGGAGAACTGCGTGATCCGCATGGCCAGGTTTTCGACGTCCAGGGGCAGCGTCACCCGCTGCCCGGGCGCGGCACTGAAGTAGTTCGAGCGCTTGGCCTGCTGATAGCCCTCGCCGGCGGCGGCCGGGTCCTCGTGGGGCGACCAGCTCGAGCGGTCAAGCGTGAGCGGAATCGTGCGGGTGCCGCCTTCGTTGATGATCCAGCCCCCCGCGACCATGCAGCGCTCGGGCACGTGGGGAATGGCGTCGATCATGCCCGTGTAGTACGCGACATGGAGCTGGATGATGCCTCCCGACCCGCCGCGCGGGCGCTCGGCATCGGCACGCGAGCCGACCTTGGGCGCGTACTGGCGAGTCAGGTAGTTCTGGGTGCCAAGCTCGGCGACCGCTTCGGACGACTCCACCAGGTCCTGACCCAACTGCTTCCAGCTTTCAGTCTCGTTGGGGATGGTTCGAAGCTGCCGGTCGCCCTCGGCGTAGATCGGCAGCTTGCGCAGGTGCACGCCGAGCGACTTGATCGTGATCGGGAGCGCCAGCGCGGTCGCGGAAAGCACGCCCATGCAGACCAGGACGCTCGGCGCCGCGAGGGCGCGCCAGCGGATCGGTTCCGGACGCCACCACCATTGCTTGGCCGCGGAGGCGGCGGCGTCGGCGGAAGCGGCGGGCTTCGGGTCGACGATGATGCGGTCGAGGGCCCAGACCAGGCCCATGTAGAACAGGAACGCCGGCACGAGCAGGAGGTAGCCGACGATCATGTGGCTTTCGCCCTGCGCGAGCTTGGGGTCCCAGAAGGTGAGCAGGCCGAGGGACGCAACTCGGAAGATGTTCATCACCACCGCGACGGGCACGGCCAGCAGGAGCAGGAAGATCCGTTGCCACCAGTACTTCGCGCCGATGAGCGCCACCGCCGCCCCGAGCGCGACGAAGGCGATGACCATGCGCATGCCGGCGCAGACGTCGGCGATGTTGAGCTGCTGGACCGTGTTCGGCCCGGTCTGAATCTCCAGGATGTTCCCCGTGCGGTTGGCGCTCACGCCCATGAAACTCAGGAGCGCAAACGAGCCCTCGGTGGCGATGAGACGGAGCGGCACGGTGAACTCGCGCATGATCTTCTCGGCGAGCGTCACGCCGAAGACCAGGAACGCAATGGGCAGGAGCATGGCCCGCGCGACGCGCGGCCCCAGGAGCAGCAGCACGATCCCGAAGAGGCACAGGAGCATGCTGAACCCGCGGAGCATGTGACTGTCAAACGCGCGCCCAAGCTGAAACAGCACGTAGCACGCAATCCCCAGCACCATCGGGATCAGCCCGGGCCAGAACACCTCCGGGCGGATGCGCACCAGCTCGGCCCGGCGATGCCACAGCAGGTACAGCGTCACGAACGGGATGAAGTACGAATGCGACCAGTCCGCGCTGGTCATCGCCTGGAAATTCTGCACGTAGAAGAAGTGATGGAACAGCGCCACGAACGCGACCCCGATCATCGCGATGACGATCAGCGCGGTGGGGTTGAGCGCCAGCGGAGCGTCAACGATCGTCGCGGCTGCACCCGTCTTGCCGTGCTCCCGTGCCGCGCGCGATTGTCCCGCGTTTGCGGGCTCAACCTGAGGCATCGAGGTCGACGGGGCGACGGACATAGCTCCTCTCCAACGGGAGTGCGCTGCGGGCAAGCCAGCGGGATTCTCAGCCGAACACGCGGAACGGACAGGACCGATAAGAATCTCTCGCCCCGATCCGATCCACCCGCGAATGCCCCGTCAGCCCGGGAACAACAGGTCGTGAGCGGTAGGCGAATCGTAGTACGTTTCGACCGCCCGGGAGTTCAGCATGAGCGCAGAACGACACCGGCCAGCGATCGGCCTCAGGCAAACACATACCTAACCACACCCTATCTCTGCCCTTGACGCGGGCCGAAGACGTTCTCGTCGAAGTTGCGGTCGAGGATGAACCCGAAGCCGTAGCTGGCGCGGAAACCGTTGCGGATGACCGCGAGCGGGAAGGCCCAGAAGTTGGTCCCGAAGTTCACCACATCGTCGGCCTTCAGGAACACGTCGGGCATCGTGCCTTCTCGGATGGCCCGGTAGTTGAGCCGGATCGTCGCCTGGCGGTCCGGGCCGACCATCCGCGTGAGGTCGACGCGCTCGGGCACCGCGAGGTTCGAGAGCCCTCCGGCGGCCGCCACCGCCCGTTGAAGCGTCAGCCGCCCGCTGCCGGGAAGGCTGAACACCCCGGGCCGGTTGACTTCGCCTTCGAGGTACACGACTCCCTCGGGAGCCGACGGAACGCGAATGATGTCACCCGGGCGGATGACGATGTTGAACTGGGCCGAACCCGCCAGCAGCGGCGCCATCGGCACTTCCACCACGCGCTGGGTCACGAGCTTCTCGGCGCCCGGAACTTCCTGCGGCTTCATGATCTCGACCGGCACCGGGTTCTCCGGCGTGATTTCCGGCCGCGGACCGGCGTTGGGGATGAACCCGCTCTCAGTCTGTTGCGGCCGCACCGGACCGGTGCGGCGCACTCGCGTCACCTGCACCCACTTTCCATCGCGGAACACCCAGAACTTTTCCGGTTCCTGGGGCTGCTCGGGCTGCTGGGCCGCCGCGGGCTGACCCATCGGCGCGGCATCGCCCGCAGGCTCGGAGCCGGAGGCGGGTGGCGGCTCGGGAGTCGCCGCGGGCGCGGACGGCGGCAGCACAGGCGCGGGAGCCGGGCGATCGGCCGCCTTGGGCGGTTCATCGCCTGGAAGGTCGATGGGAGGCTCGTGGCCCGCGGGCGCGCGCGTGGGTGCGCCGGCCGCACCGCCCGTGCCCGACCCGGAGAAGACCGACGGCATGATCGCCGGGCGAGCGCCGCCCTCGGGGCTCGCAGGGGCGGCGGGCTTGCTGCCGGGCTTGGAGAGTTCATCGATCAGGTCGATGAGGTCGTCGGCGGGCTTGGGCGGCGTGGTCGGGGTCGCGGGGGGAGGCGAAGTGAGCGAATCAGACGGGCGCGTCGGCTCGCTGCCGCTGGGTCGAGGACCGGAGCCGCGGTACAACTTCTCCGACAGCGGCACAGAGCGGATGACGTAGACGCTCTGGACGTTCTCGCTGAAGCGGCCGGCGGCGGTGAGCGCTTCGAGCAGGCGGTAGTCCGGGCGCGAGATGCCGTAGAGCCCGGGGGATTGCACGCCGCCGAGGATGTTATACGTGAGCTTGCGCGGCCGGGGAACCGTGACCGAAACTTCGGGATCTCGGAGGATGATGCCCTTGTCGGCGAGAGCCTGGCCGATCATGGCCTTGACTTCGTCTTCGGTGAGCCCGTCGACGAAGAGGCGGCCGATGCGCGGGAGATCGATGAATCCGCGCGGGTCCACTTCGCGGGGAAGGGTTTCCTCGGCGCCGGCCTGGAAGAGGTCCTGCACGCGGACTTCGACGCCGTCGCCGGGCCCGAGGCGGTAGGCCTCGACGTTGGGGATGAGGTCGTCGGGCGTGACCGGGGTGGTTTCGATGGTGGCCTGCCCGCCGGGCCCTTCGATCGCGACGAGGCGTTCGAGAATGGGCACGGTGGTGGGCGTGATTTCCCAGCGGCCTGTGACGGACTGATCGAGGTAGGAATCTCGTTCGCACCCGACCATGTGGGCCAGGAGCGACGCGGAGAGCCCGGCGAGGGCGAGCAGACGAGCGGCCCGAGAGCGTGTCCGGAGATCGAGCCTGGGACGTCGGACACTGAATAGCACCACACCACTCCTTGGTCGAGAACCGGCCTGATCAAGATCCGCGTGCCGGGCGCTCCTTCGCGCCAGTACCGAGCACAGAAGGTAGCACGATCGACCGACCTTTGCCCGACCGCACCAATCCCGACAGGGTCGGCTCGGATGGGACTTGGGTACGTGCATCGGCAGGAACGCGTTCACACCCCCTGAGAATTCGCGTGCTTCCCGGGCTCGCATGCCTGAGCCGGGCGGAGTGACGATGCGTGGCGGCTCCTACGATCGGGCGTGGCCGACGGCGCTGGCAGTTCGAAGGTTCAGGACCGCGAGGCGGCGTTGTCGCGGACGCTGGCCCGTCATCCACGGGCGCTGGGGGGCGACACGGCCCGGGCCCTTCCCCGGGCGGCGGTCAGCCTGACCGACATGGTCATCAACAACGCGAGCGGGCGGGTGGAACACGCCGTGCCCAAGCGCAAGCCGCCCTGGCTGCGGGCTCGGGTGCCCTCGGGCCCGGGGTATGAGCGGCTCAAGGCGATCGTTTCAGAGCACCGGCTGCACACCGTCTGCGAGGAGGCGGGCTGCCCGAACATGGGGGAATGCTGGGGGCGGGGCGTCGCGACGATCATGATCCTGGGCGACACGTGCACACGCGCGTGCGGCTTCTGCAACGTCAAGACCGGCCGCCCCCCCACCCTCGACCGCGACGAGCCCCGGCGGGTCGCCGAGTCGCTCCGGCTCATGGCCCTCAAGCACGTGGTCATCACGAGCGTGAACCGCGATGAACTGCCCGACGGCGGGGCGGGCATCTGGGCGGAAACCATCGTGCGCACGCGCGACGCCTGCCCGGGGATGACGATCGAGGTGCTCGTTCCTGATTTTCTGGGCGACCTCGCGGCCGTGCAGATGGTCATTGACGCGCGGCCCGACATCATCGCCCACAACCTCGAAACCGTGCGGCGGATGCATCCCGCCGTGCGGCCCTCGGCCCAGTATGAGCGCTCGATCGACGTCCTCCGGCACATCAAGAGCCAGGGCGTCATCGCCAAGACGGGCATCATGGTGGGCATCGGCGAGCGCGACGATGAGGTGCTCGAAGCGATGCGCGACGTGGTCGAAGGGACGCGGGTTCCGGCCGCTGACGCCCAAGGCCCGGCGTCTCGCGCCGCCTCGTGCGAGATTCTGACCATCGGGCAGTATCTTCAGCCGACGCGCAACCATCTGCCGGTGGAGCGCTTCGTGACGCCCGAGCAGTTTGAGCGGTATCGGGCCGAGGGGCTGGCGCTGGGTTTCAAGGTGGTCGAGAGCGGGCCGCTGGTGCGGAGCAGCTACCACGCCGATCACCAGGCCGATGTGCTGGCGCGGCTGCGGCAGGGTTGACGGAATCGATCGTGCAGCCGCCTCGGCGTCTCTTGCCGACGGTCTTACTCCGGCTCGATCGACGCCACGAACTTCGGGCCCAGCGGGGTGCCCTTCATCTGCACCACGACGGCGGCCTTCTTGGCGTTGCGGTCCTTGTCGATCGTGATCGTGCCTGTCACGCCGGCGAAGCTGGTCGTCGCGGCGATCGCGTCGCGCAGGTCCTTCCCGCCCAGGCTCTTGGCTCGCTTCATCGAGTCGAACAGGATCATGGCGGCGTCATACCCCAGGGCGGCGAGCCCGTCGGGGGTCGATCCGCCGTACTCGGAGCGGAACTTCTGGATGAACTCCTTCACGCGCGCGTCGGGCTGATCAGGGGCGTAGTGGTTGGAGTAGTAGCACCCCTCGATGTTGCGCCCGCCGATCTTGGCGAGTTCCTCGCTGTCCCACCCGTCGCCGCCGAGGAGCGGAACGGTCACGCCGAGCTTGCGCGCCTGGATCGAGATGTTCCCCACGTCGGTGTAATAGCCGGGGATGAACACCACGTCGGGCCGGGCGGCCCGGATCGTGGTGAGCTGCGCGGAGTAGTCGAGATCGCCGCCGGTGTAGGTCTGCTCGGCCACGATTGTCCCGCCGAGCTTCTCGAAGTTCTTCTTGAACTGCTCGGCGAGGCCGACGGAGTAGGGCGCCTTCTGGTCGTAGAGCATGGCGGCGGTGCGCGCCTTGAGCGTGGTGCTTGCGAACTTGGCGCACACGAAGCCCTGGAACGGGTCGATGAAGCAGACGCGGAAAATCATGTCGCCCACCGCCGTCACGCGCGGGTTGGTCGAGCTCGGCGTGATCATCGGCACGCCCGCCTCCTGGCAGACCGGCCCGCCCGCAAGCGAAAGGCCCGAGGCGACCTCACCCAGCACGGCCACCACCTGATCCGACTTCACGAGCCGCGTGACGGTGAGCGTGGCTTCCTTGGCGTCGCCCTTGTCGTCGTACTCGCGGAGCACGATCGGCCGGCCGTTGAGGCCCCCCGCTTCGTTGAACTCCTTGATCGCGAGCTTGATCCCGCGGCTGGTGCTCAGGCCGAAGGTCGCTTCGGACCCGGTGAGGCTGCCGTAGTGCCCGATGAGGATGGGCTCGGCGGCGGGCGCCTCGGCCGAGCCGATGCTCGCCGCGATCACCCCGGCGGCAATCGCGGGCATGGACGCGGGCGTGCGCGAAGCGTGGGCGACGGGCGCGCCGGCACCCGATGACGCGGCGGGCTTCGAGTCGTCGCACTCGCCGCAGCAGGCGGTCAGCACCAGGGCAAGCGACGCGGCAACTGTGCCGAGGGCAACGCGACGAAGGTTGAGCATTCCAGACTCCGATTGAACGGGCACGCGAAGGCGGGCGAGGGACGGTGGGCGAAGGGCACGAAACGCCGACGCCCCGATCACGAGGGCAGATTCTACCGGGAAAGCGGGCAAACCGCCCCCAGTACCGACTGAAACTGACTTCGCTCCCGGGTTCAGGCCGGATTCGCAGGCCCCGACCCCGGGCCGGCCCGCGGCGGAGGGTCGATCGTGCCGTGAGTCTCGGCGGCGATGCGGGTGACGACTTCGAGTGCCGAGGATCGAACGGCCGATTGCGAGCGCGACCACGCCACCCAGAACGCCCACGGCGCGAACGGCAGTGTCAGGGGAATGTACCACCACCACGTCCATTGCCACGCCGACGAGCCGGGGAAGAACGAAGCGATCATGGACTCGGTCAGCACCACGCCGGGCCAGACCGTCGCGGCGAGCACGACGGCGAAAATGATCGGCATTCGCGGCAACACCGAAGCCCTGAACATCACGCGCGTCTGAGCGCCCGCGCGCTCCGCCCGGCCGACGAGCTCGCCGTCGAAGGGCGAACCGAAGGCATCGGCACGAAAGCGAGCCAAGGAAGGTGTGCCGCCGGGAAGTGGACGAAAGCCGGCGAGCCGTCCGCGACGAGCAGAAGCATCGAGCAGGCGAACGACCTGCTCCGGCGGATGCGAGGTGACAACCGCCGGAACAGCCGAAGCGCGCGTCGGCCCGGCGTCGCGCTCGGATTGGTTATCGGCGGGCGCGTCGGGCATGAGGCGAGCGGTTCGGGGTGCGAACGGTGCGGGGTTTCCGGCGGGCGGCATCAAGCCTAGGGCCAAGATCGGGCGCTCCGCCCGCCGGCTTGAATCTCGTTGAACCCTGGCATGCCGTGTGCCCGTATCTTTCTGAGAAGCCCATGACCCCAGAATCCAAGCCTCCCGTGTTGCGGCTGCACAACGCCGGCGCCGGTCCGTCGCCCGGGGTGTCGCGCGCCGGCAACACCGGGCGGGGCGGGGCGCCCGGGCCGCGCGCCACCGGGCCCGCACGGCGGTCAGCGCTCCGTCCGGCGCTGCGCCTGTCGGAAGAGGCCGCGGCTCGAACCGATGCATCACTCGCCCTTGCTCGCGCCCGGCAAGTCGAGCAGGAAAACCGCCTGGCCTCGGGCATGTCGCCGGCCGACGCTCGCTGGGTCTTTGCGCGGCGCGTGGCCGAGCAGCTTGAGGGCGGCGTCGCGGCGATCCTGACTCCTGAGAAGCGCCGTCGGCTGCTGGCGACGGCCCGGCGCGTCGGCCTGCGTGACTTCGACGCGAGCCTGGTCATCGCGCTCGTGCAGGATGGACGCCGCTCGGGCAAGGGCGGGCTGAACCCGGAAGTCGAACGCTCGCTGACGCTTATCCGCCCCGCGGACCGGCCTCGGGGCGCGCCTGAGTGGGTGCGGTTTGCAATCGCCGCGGCGATCATGGGCGCGATCATGACCTGGATGCTCACGCGCTGGATCACGGGCTGATTCCAGAGTTTCGGGCGTGCGGGCGGAGCGTCCTACGCTCGCGCATGGAGTCGCTCGCGGGCAAGCGGGTCACGGTGATGGGACTGGGGCGCTTCGGCGGCGGGCTCGGCGCGGCCCGGTGGCTCGCGGGCGAGGGTGCCGATGTGCTCGTGACGGACCTGCAGCCGGCCGAGAAGCTCGCCGAACCGCTCGCGGAGATTCAGCCGCTGGTTGACCGCGGCGCTGTGAAGCTCCGACTCGGCGAGCACAACGTGAGCGACTTCACGACGTGCGACCTGGTCGTGGCCAACCCGGCGGTGCCCAAGCCGTGGGACAACCGGTTTCTGCGGGCCGCGTCGGCCGCGGGCGTCCCGATCACCACCGAAATCCGCCTGCTCGTGGAGCGCCTGCCGAACCGCGCGCGGACCATCGGCGTGACAGGCTCGGCGGGCAAGAGCACGACGAGCGCGATGATCCACCACATCCTGATGCGCCTGGGGCTGAGATCGCACCTGGGCGGAAACATCGGCGTGTCGCTTCTCGAAGAGTTGCCGGGGATCGGCACGCATGACTGGGTGGTGCTGGAGCTTTCGAGTTTCATGCTGTACTGGCTGGGGCATGACGTGGGGTTCCGCGGCGCGCCGGGTTGGTCGCCGGGGATCGGCGTGCTCACGAACATCACGCCGAACCATCTCGATTGGCACGGCACGATGGAGCACTATGAGCAGAGCAAGCTCAACGTGTTTCGATTTCAGCGGGCCGGGGATGCCCGGATTGAGCCGTCACCACGCTCGGCCGGAAGCGAGAGGATGGCGGACATCGACAGGGTCGAGCGGATCAATGTGGACACTTCGACTGCGGATACTGGCGCGCCGGTCGGTCGGCTGGTCGGCGCGCACAACCGTGTGAACGCACGAGTGGCGTCGGCGTGTGCGGCCCGGGCGCTCGGGGGCGCAGCGGATTCGTCTGCGCGCGCGGCCGCCGCGATGGAATCTCTGCGCGACTTCCTGGGTCTGCCGCACAGGTTGAGCCATGTCGGCGAGGCGCGCGGCGTGCGGTATTACAACGACTCGAAGTGCACCACGCCGGAAGCCGCGCTCCTGGCGGTGCGCGCGTTCGCGGAGGAGCCGAGCGTGGGCGCCGGGCGCGTGCATCTCATCGCCGGCGGATACGACAAGGGCTCCGACCTCGCGCCCGTCGCGCGGCTGGCCGCCGAGCTCGCCGGGCTGTACACCATCGGCGCCACCGGCACGGCGATCGCCTCCCTCGCCCGCGGCCGAGCCATCGAATGCGGCACGCTCGACGCCGCGATCCGCGCGGCCGCGGATCGCGCCAGGCCCGGCGACGTCGTCGTGCTCTCTCCCGCGTGCGCGTCGTGGGATCAGTTCACCAACTACGAGCATCGCGGCGAGACCTTCGAGCGGCTCGTTCGCGACCTGGAGTCCCGCGGCACGGCGGGCGCGGGATACGCCGCCGAGTCCGGAGGTGCCGTTTGATGTGCCGCTCCTGCATCTTCAGCACTTCTCGAGCCGGGCGAGGCCGAAGGGGGATCACGCGGGCGCTTCCGCCGCTCGTGCTCGCTGCGCTCTCGTTGGCCGCGTGCCACAAATCCACGCAGACCTCCATCGATCACTGGACAACACCGACTCCGCTCGCGCCGCGGAGCGAGCCCGCCGCGGCTTCGTCGGCAGCCGAACCCCCGGCCCCGGCCGCCGCGCTCGTGGAGATATTTCCAATGGTGCGGCTCGACAAAGCCGCGCGCACCGTCGAGTTTGATGCGATCGTGCCGATGGATTGCCACGATCCGATCACGCCGATCGTCTATCTCGAACTCGTCTGCTGCACGCCCGACACGCGCGAGCACGAGTCGCTGCTCATGACGCGAGCGCGGCCGTCGCACATCCACGCGGCACTGCTGGCCGCGGGGTTTGAAAGCGGCAAGCCCGGGCTCGTGGATTTCCGAGGTTCCAAGGTCGAGGGCCGTCCGCCCGAGGGCGCCGAGCTTCGGATCGAGCTGCGCACGCTCGGATCTGCGGGCGAGGAGCAAGTCGAGACGCCGGCGGACTGGATCACGCCGGTGAACGGCACCGGTCCGCTGCGGGCGCTGCCGGAGGGGCCGGGCGTGTGGGGCGCTCGCGGCGGATGGGTCTTTGCGGGCTCTCGCTTCGTTTCGCGGCGCGACCCCGAGTCGGGCGCGATGGTGGAGGTGTATGACGCCGACGGCGCGGGACAGGTCATCGGCCTGACGACGTTCGGCTCGGAGACGATCGCGTGGCGGCAGATCATGAGCCCGGATACGGGAATCAGCGCGCCGGTGTGGATCGCCCGGCGCGAGCGCGTGCCCAGGTTCGGCACGCCCGTGATCGTGCGCCTCTCGCCTGGGCCATAGGCGCTCTTCGCCAAGCACCAAACGCCCGGACCACCGTCGCCACGACCAGCCGAGAAGCAGACGGGGTCGCGGGCCGATGACCGGGCGTTGGAGGTGACGAACGGCATGCGGCGACGGCGGGCGATCAGTTCGCCGGAACGCGCCGGCGACGCAGCAGCCCCAGCCCCGCGAGGCCGAGCACGAGCGTGCCGGGGCTCGGAGCGAGCGCGGCGGAGCTGGTCGCATCGGTGATATCGATCATGTCGGGGTAGCGGTCGAAGATCGTGCCGCCGAGCGGGTTGGTCATGTTGTTCCCCGGCGCGGTGAAGGGCCGCATGATGGGGCCGTTGGGCGTAGCCATCGAGCCGTCGGGATAGATGTTGAATGGGCCGATGGTGTTGTTCAGGCCGACGACGGTGTGGTCGAGGCGGAGGGCGTGCCCGAGTTCGTGGAGGGCGACGATGATGGGGTCATAGAGCATCAAGCCGCCGGTGGTGCCCCAATCGATGAGGGGGTTCACGTAGATTTCAGCGCTCTGCCACTGGGTGGGCGTGTGCTGATCCTTGAGGACGAAGAGCATGAGGGCCTCGGTGATACCTCCGCCGCCGCCGTTGCCGCGGCGGGCGTCGTCGTCATTGGCGCCGCGTCCGCCCTGGCTTCCCGAGGTGGGCGGGCGGCGGAAGCGGGGAATGCCGTCCGCGGGACCGGGGTCGGGGTCGGGCCCGCCGACGAGGACGGGCACGCCCATCTTGACGGTGATGCGAGGCAGAAGGGCCTCGGGCCCGGGGAGGAGCAGGCCGGGCGGGAGGAATCGCCACGGGTTGGTGGAGGCCGCGCCCGGACCGCCCTGGGCGTTGCTGTTGGCGTGGTTCCAGGTGTTCATCGCGAGCCGGAACGAATCGCCCATGGTGTAGTCGGCGGCATTGGCGCGCGGGCGACGCATGGCGTCAGCGATGTCGGTCACAGCGAACGCCTCGACCGCCGGGTCGATCGAGAGGATGAGCGTGCGCTGACCGTCGCGCCACTCGAAGTCGGTCGCGACGTCGGCAAGAGCGCCGGTCGAGGCCAGTGCGCCGGCGAGGGCGAACATCACCAGGGCCGGGCGGACGGGGTTGGATGCTTGGGGCATGCGGTTCATGGTCTGGCTCCTGACACTCCTGCCGGTCGAACAACGGGAGCGGCGACAAACGCTCACGCGCACGGGCCAAAAGCAGCCGACGGATGCGCCCGAGGCTACCCAGATTCGCGCCGGGGCGTCCGACGGTTCAGAGCGGTCGTACCATGAGCCTGAATGGCACACCGGTCCGCCGCGAAACTGCTCGTGATGGGGATTCTGCTCGCCGCGGGGGGGAGCGGATGCGAGAAGCTCAATCGTGGGCCGGCCATCAGCGACGAGTACTCGCTCGAAGCCATCGCGCCCGCGCGGAACGCCCGGTCATTCGCGCGGCTCGAGGCGGGAGAGTCGGATCCGCCGTCGCTCGCCGCGGGAACGCTCGACCGCTCGGCGTGGACGATCCGGCGCGTGGTCGTGCCCGCGGGGGTCACGCAGAACCGCCCCACGTATGCGACCGGCCCGACGTACGCGCAGAGCACCGCTCGGCAGCGCGGGGAGTATCCGACGATCGATTCGGCGCTCGACCTGGGCACACACGAATCCGCGTGGTCGGAGGTGTACGAGGCTTTGGCGTGGCCATTCTGGGCGGGGCTCGATGTGGCCCTGATGCCCGCGCGGATGATCGCTCAGCCGCCGTGGGAGACGGTCAACAGCCCCGATTGGCCGCACGAGCGCGCCCCGGGCGGGACCGCGAGCCCGCGCATGCTCGGGGACAACACGGCGATCCCCGTCCCCGGGCTGGGGCTGAGGCCGACCGTGCCGTCGCTCGCCGAAGACCGCTGGATCTGGTACCAGGGGCGCTGGTACTACTGGAAGCCCGGAGCGGCCGAGCCGTGGGTCGAGCCGCCCGAGGGCGCGTATCCGCCCTTGCCGCTCACCGAACCGAAATGGGTCTGGCGCGATGGGAAGTGGTACCTGTGGCGACCGGGCGATCCGGAGCCGTGGGAGCGGCCGGCGCAGCGCGCGCCGGGTGTTGAAGCGCCGGTGCCGGGCGTGCCCGCGCCGGAAGGGGAGCCCGTGCATCCTGGGGCGCCCGCGCCTGAGGCCGCGCCCGTTGCGCCGACGCCTGTGCCGACCGGCGTTCGCCCCGAGCCGGCGCCGGAGCGCAAGCCGCGTTGGGTGTTCCGCGACGGCAAGTGGGTACGAGAAGATGCGCCGCCGGCGGAAAGCGAGCCGCGATGATGAACTCCGGGACGCCGTCCAACTCGCCCCCCCCACCTCCCCCGCCCCCCCCGCCCCCCCCGCCACCGCTCGATTCGCGTGGATTGCCGGCGGGCTATCCGCTCAAGGCGGATTGGGAAGTGACCCCGCGGCAGACGCGCGAGCGCGTGTCATCCGCGACGCCGACAAACCCCGTGCTGCTGCTGGATTGCCGTCGCGTTGAGGAGCACGCCTTCTGCCGGATCGAGGGCGCCACGCTTGTGCCGATGGATCAGACGGTCGCGCGGGCCGACGAGATCGAGGAGGCAGCAGGCGGCAGGGACCGGGAGATCATCGTCTACTGCCACCATGGCCGGCGGTCGATGCAGGTGACGGCGACGCTGCGCGGGCTGGGCTTCACGCGCGTGCGCTCGATGGCGGGCGGGATCGACCTCTGGTCCGTGGACATCGACGCGGGCGTGCCGCGGTATTCATTGCCAAAAAAGCAAAGCGGGCCGGCCCAGAGGCCGGCCCGCGGGATGTGAACGAGTGGACGCGGGCGGCTCAGTTGACCGGGGCCGGCGTCTGGCTCTCGACCGCGCGGACGAGGTCGGTGTCAGTCATTTCCGACGGACGGACGAACTCGACAATGGCGCGCTTGCACGCGTCGGTTTCGACGGGGCCGATGGCCAGGTCGTCGACGCTCTTGAAGATGGCTTCGAGCTTGGCGAAGGCCTGGGCCGCGGTGGTGTCGCCTCCGCCGCGCATCACGAACGCCTTGAAGGCGGCGGCGTTGAACGGCGTTTCCGCGCCTTCGGGCGTGTCGAGGAAGAGGGTGTAGGCCTCGGTGATGGCGTCCTTGTAGGTGTCGCGATCGGCCTTGAGGTCGCGGAAGTCGCTGAGCAGCGCGCGGACCACGTCGGCCGCGAGTCGGCCCACGGAGACTTTGCCGCCGGCGGACTGCACGGAGAAGTCGCGGTCGTCGTAGAGCGCCCGGCCCACGAGCGACTCGATGAGCTCATCGGGCTCGAGCGTGCGGGCGAAGAGGTTGATCTCCTGAAGCTCGGCCAGCAGCGCCGAGCCCAGGGTGGTGTCGAGCTGGATATCGGGCGGAGCGACCACGACGAACGCGGCGATCGTGTTGCTGATGCTCGTGTTCACCGGGCCCTGGCTGCGAAGATCGAAGGGCAGGCGGAACCCGGGCGAGGGGAGCGGGCCGTTGTCAATGAAGTTCAGCAGCAGGTCGCCCGCGCCGAAGTCCTGCACCGTCGCGTAGCCCGGCACGTTCACGCCCACGGCCCCCGGTGAGGCGAACGTGAGCAGGCGCTGGGCGATCACGTCGGCGGTGGGAATCTGCGTCGGAGCGCTGATGTCCCCGTTGTGGAAGAACGGCTCGACCGACAGGAAGATGCTCGTGCCGATCATGTCGATGCCCTGATCGTTATTGAAGATCGTGTTCGAAGGTGTCCCGGTGGACTGGCCCAGGATCGGGCCGATCCCGCGGTTCTGCATCGCGATCTGATCGGCGGTGATCGAGATTCCGCGGAGCGAGGTGATGTCGCCGATCTGGGCCGAGTCGAGCGAGTTGCCCGCGACGCCCGAGATGTTGAGCGTGCCGAACGAGAGCACCTTGTCGCGGAACCCGAAGCGGACCGTGTCGGTGGCGCGGATGTTGAAGGTGGTGGCGTTGAGCATCGCGGCGTCGACCGTGTCGGGCACGCGACCGGCCATCGTGAGACTCGGCGAGAAGATGATCGTGGCGATGGCCGGCGTCGTCGCGCGCATGGTGTCGAACGTCACCGTGCGCAGCGGCGTGGCGTCGGTGCCGATCTGCGACGAGCCGATCGCGATCGGCGCGATGTAGGTGCGGAGGATGGCGATCTGTCCATCGCCCGTGGGGAAGGTGTTGGGCACGGCCACGCCGTTCTCAAACCGCATCGTGCCGTCGGTGCGGATGAGGATGCCCTGGGCGCCGGCGACGGTACCGAGGATGTCGCCCATGAAGACCATCTGCCCGCTCCCGCCGTCGAAGGTGGAGAGGCCGTTGTTGTCCATGCCGTCGCGGGCGAGCGTGACGGCACCCTGGAAGAGCTGGCCCATCGTGGTCATGACGTCGTGCATGACCGTGGCGGTGCCGGTGACGGTGGTGCGGAAGAGGCGGTTGATTCCGCCGACGGCGCCGGTGAACTGGACGTTTCCGACGATGGCCGCGGTCTGGGCCCCGGCGGCCGAGGCGTCGAGGGTCGACCCGAAGGTGATGAATCCGCCGGTGGAGGTGAAGGTGGTGGTGGTCGGTCCGCCGACGCCCTCGGGGCCGCCCGACATGAGCGTGACGGCACCGGTGTAGGTCTGGTTGCCCGACCCGCCGCCGACGTTGGAGGTCGTGATGGCGGAGGTGTTGGCGAGGGTCGTGCCGGAGACGCCGAGGCTGCTGAGGGCCGTGGTGGCGCCGACGGTGTTGTTGAACACGGCGTTGCCGGTGATGACCAGGCCCTGCTCGCCCGCGGTGGTGGCGTCCACCGTGTTCGTGAAGGTCACCGTGCCGCCGGTCGAGGTGAGCGTCGAGAGGGTGTCGTCCGCTCCGCCGAGGGTGACGGCGCCCCCGAAGGTCTGATCACCCGAGGCCCCGCCCGCGTTGGAGGTGAGCAGGGTGGTGTTGACGAGCGTGGTTGTGCCGCTGACGGAGAGCTGGCCCAGCGCGGTCGCGGTCATGCCGGCGAAGCTGGCATTGCCCATGATGGCGGCGGACTGCTCGCCTTCGGTGGTGCCGGTGAGCCCGGCCTGGAAGTCGACGGTGCCGCCGGTGGAGGAGAAGGTGGTGGTGGAGTCATCGGGCGTGCCGAGGGTGACCAGGCCCATGAAGGTCTGGTTGCCGGTGCCGCCGTCGACGTTGGTGGTGTTGATGGCGGTGGTGTTGACGGCGGCGGTGCCGCTGACGGAGAGCGAAGCGAGGGCGTTGATGCCGCCGACGATGCCGCCGAAGCTGGCGTTGCCGGTGACGACGACGGCCTCGAAGCCCGGGCCGGATCCGTCGAGGGTGGAGCCGAACATCACGGTGCCGCCGGTGGTGTCGAAGGTGAAGGTGGAGCCGCTGCCGGAGGTGAAGGTGACGGCGCCGGTGAAGGTCTGGTCGCCCGTGCCGCCGCCGGCGTTGGTGGTGACGACGGTGGAGCCGTTGATGGTGGTCGTGCCGGCGACGGAGATGGCGGCGAGCGCGGTGTTCATCCCGATGGCGCCGCCGAACATGGCGTTGCCGTTGATGGCGATGGTCTGCTCGCCGGCGGCCTGACCATCGAGCGCACCGGCGAAGGTGACGGTGCCGCCCATGAGGGCGGAGAAGGTGATGGTGGAGTCGTTGCCGGTGCCGAAGGTGATCATGCCGTTGTAGGTCTGGTCGCCGGTGCCGCCGCCGGCCGCGGTGGTGCGGATGAAGGTGGTGTTGATGGAGGCGCCGCCGGTGACGGTGAGCGACGCGAGGGCGTTGGTCCCGCCGATGTCGCCGTTGAAGAGGGTCATGCCGCCGTTGGTGGCGTTGACAACGAGGTTCTGCCCGTTGTCCGCCTGGGCGTCGACGAGGCCGAGCGTGATGGTGCCGCCGTCGGCGTTGAGCGTGGTGGTGGAGCCCGGGGCGCCGGTGAGCGTGACCGAGCCGTAGCTCTGCGCGCCGGTGCCGCCGCCGGCGGTCGTGGTGTCGATGTTGCCGTTGCCGAGGGTGGTGTTGCCGGTGACGTTGAGGGCGCCGAGGGCGACGGTGGTGCTGCCGGCGATGGTGGCGTCACCCATGACGGTGACCGACTGCTCGCCGGCGGAGGTGCCGCTGAGCCCGCCGTTGAAGTTCACGCTGCTGCCGGTCGCGGTGAACGTGACCATCGAGTCGTCGCCGGTGTTGAGGATGAAGTTGCCGCCGAAGTCCTGCGTGCCCGTGCCGCCGTTGGCGTTGGTGGTGACGACCTGCGAGCCGGCGAAGTTGGTCATGCCGGTGACGCTCAGGCCGCCGAGGGCCATGGTGCCGCCGACATCGCCGGCGAACATGGCGTTGCCGATGATCGAGATGGACTGCTCACCCGCGGCGGCGCCATCGACGGCGGCCCCGAAGGCGACGGTGCCCATGCCCGCGCTGAAGGTGATGGTCGAGTCGTTGCCCGTGCCGAAAGTGACGGCGCCGATGTAGCTCTGGTTGCCCGTGCCGCCGCCGGCGTCGGTGGTGAAGAGGCTGGTGGTGTTGATCGCCGACGTGCCGGAGACGGTGAGGTCCGCCAGCGCCATCATGCCGCCGACGTCGCCGTTGAACGCGGCATTTCCGACGATCGCGAGGCCCTGCTCGCCGAGCCCGGTCGCGTCGATCGACGAGCCGAAGTTCACCGTGCCGCCGGTGGAGGTGAGCGTGCGGGTCGAATCGTCGGCGCCCGCGAGGGTGACGGCGCCGGAGTAGGTCTGGTCGCCCGTGCCGCCCGCGGCGTTGGTCGTCGTGACGTTGCCCGCAATCGAGGCCGTGTCGCCGACGCTCAGGCTCGCGAGGGCGGCGGTCCCGCCCACGTCGCCGCTGAAGATGGCGGCGTTGGTGATCATGACCGCATCCTCGCCCGCCGCGAAGGCATCGAGCGTCTGCATGAACGTCACGCCGCCGGCCGCGGCGGTAAAGGTCAGCGTGTTGCCCATGCCGACGCGCGCCACCACGGGGCCGCCGAAGGACTGCGCGCCGCTGGTGGAAACCACGAGACTCCCGGTGCCGTCGCCGATGGTGACCGGCCCGCCGAGCGTGGTGAGCGTGCTGAGGACGTTGGTCGCGCCCACGTTGTCGCCGAAGAGCGTGTTGCCGGTGGAGTTCACGGTCAGGGCGAACGCGGTCGCCCCGACGCTGTCGACGGTGCTCATGAACGAGACATCACCCGCGCCGGCGTTGAGGCTGACACCCGAGCCCAGGCGCACGGTGTCGTTGAGCGTGATGCCCGTGCCGCTGGTGAAGATGTTGATGGTCGCCGCGCCGCCGCCCGACATGTTGCCCAGTTGCGTGGTGCCCGCGGCATCGGTCTCGAGCGTCAGGAGCGCGTTGGTCGCCCCGATGCTGCTGCGGAAGAGCGTCGTGCCGCTGCTGTTGACCGTCAGGCTGTGCGCCGTGGCGTCGAACGAATCGATCGCGTCGATGAATGTCACGTTCCCGGCGCCGGTGCTGATCACCATGTCCGAGAGCAGGCTGATCGCCCCGGCGAAGCTGGTCGTGGACTGCGTGTTCACGCTGAACATGCCGGCGTTGCCCGAGCCGAGCGTGATCGTCGTGTCCGCCGTCACCGTGAGGGCGTTGAGCACCGAGATGGCGCCGACGCTCTGGCCGAAGGTGACGGCCCCGCTGGTGGCGATGACGGTCAGGTCGCGTGCCGTGCCGTCGCTGTCGACGGTGTTGTTGAAGAACACGCCGGTGCCGTCGTCGATGATGGTGGTGTCGGCGGTAAGGACGACGGCGTCATCGAAGATGACCGTCGCACCGTCGGTGAGGATGAGGCCCGCGCCGAGGTTCGTGGTGCCCCCGCCGTTGGTCTGCAGGCGCGAGAGCGGAGCGAGCAGGCCGATGGCGTCGGAGAAGGTGGTGTCGCCCGAGGTCGTGACGATGAGCCCGCGCGAGCCGCCCGCGTCGGAATCGATCGTCCCGGCAAACATCACCGTGCCGCCCGCGTCGAGCGTGACGTTCTGCCCGACCGTCCCGCCGATGAGCGTTCCGCTGGCGCTGGAGTAGGTCTGCGTGCCGGTGGTGCGGATGGTGCTGCCGGCCAGGAGCGTGGTGGTGCCCGCACCGTTGGAGAGCAGGTTGTTCACCGCGGCCGACATGTCGAGGTTGATGGTGTTGCCGATGGTGGCATCGACCGCGCACGTGAGCGTGAGGTTCCAGGCGCCGCCCATCGACTGGATGTTGGCCAGCGAGATGGAGTCGATGACGAACGTCGTATCCGCCGTGAGGGTGAGCACGCCGTTCAGCGTGAGGAACTCGAGCGGCGTGGTGCCGCCGATGGTGCCGCCGAAGGAGACGGCACCGAGGCTCATGGGCGTGTTGACGGTCAGGCCCTGCATGCTCGCGACCGTCCCGTCGAGATTGCCCGCGAACGCGACCGACGCCGCGTTGAGCGTGCTGTCGACGCCCAGGACGACGTCGTCGCCGTACGTCTGCGCGCCGCTCGTGGTGACGGTGGCGGCATTGATGGTCGTGGTCCCGCCGGCGTCGGTCGTGAGCGTGGACAGAGCAAAGGTCGTCCCGACGTTCCCGCCGAAGGTCGTCGCGCCGGTGGAGTTGAGCGTCAGGGCTCGGGCGGTGGCGTCTGCCGAGTTGATGGTCGAGCCGAACATGATGTCGGCGGCGCCCGCATCGAGCATGGTGTCGGCGCCGAGCGTGACGGCACCGGTGAAGGTCTGCATGCCCTGCGTCGTGATCGCCCCGCCGTTGATCGCCGTTGCGCCGCTGACTGACAGCGTGCCGAGAGCGGTCGTCCCGCCCACGGCGCCGGCGAAGCTCGCGCCGCCGGTGATGGTCAGATCCTCCATCCCGCCGGTCGTGCCATCGACGGTCGAGCCGAACATCACCGTGCCGCCGGTGGCCGTGAGCGCGGTGTCGCCCGCGAGGACGATCGCCGTGGCGTAGGACTGGTTCCCGGAAGCCCCGCCGGCGGAGGACGTTGTGACGCTGGCGGGCAGCATGATCGTTCCGCCGCTGACGTCGAGCGCCCCGAGCGCCATGGTGCCGCCAACATTGCCGCCGAAGGTCACGTTGCCGACCGTCGTGAGCGACTGCTCGCCGAGGGTGGTCGCGTCGATCGTGGAGGCGAAGGCGATCGTTCCGCCGGTGCTGGTGAGCATCGACGTGGTGTCGTTCGCCCCGCCGAGCGTGACGGCGCCGGTGAGGGTGATGTCGCCCGAGCCGCCGCCGGCATCCGTCGCAGCGAGCGTGGCGGCGTTGAGCGCCGTGGCCCCGCTCACGCTGATCGATGAGAGGGCCGTCCCCGTCGTTGTTCCGTTGAACGCCGCGTCGCCCATGATCGCCAGGCTCTGCTGCCCGGCGGTGGTCGCCGCAAGCCCCGTCCCGATATTGACGGTCCCGCCCGTGCTCATGAGCGTGAGCGTCGAGCCGTTGGCGCCCGCGAGTGTGAGCGTGCCGCCCCAGGTCTGATCGCCCGTGCCGCCGGTGGCGTTGGTGGTGCTCACCGACCCACCCGCGACGGAGGCATCGCCCGAGACGCTCAGGAAGCGCAGCGCGTTCACGCCGCCCACGCTGTCGGCGAATGACGCGTTGCCCGTGACCGTCAGGCCCTGGTCGCCGGCGGCCGTGGCGTCCACGGTCGACCCGAACGAAACGAGCCCGCCGGTCGACGCGAGCGTGGAGCTGCTGGCGAGGGTGACGGCCCCGGAATAGGTCTGGTTGCCGCTGGCCCCGCCCGCGTTGGACGTGGTGACATCAGCACCGAGCGACGTGGTCCCGCTCACCGAGAGCGCCCCGATCGCGGTTGCCGATCCGACGGCGCCCCCGAATGACGCATTGCCCGTGACCGCCAGCGACTGCTCGCCCGCGGTCATCGCGTCGATGGTCGAGCCAAACCCGACGGTCCCGCCGGTGGAAATCAGTGTCACCCGGGTGTCGTCGGCTCCGCCCAGCGTGACGGCACCGGTGTAGGTCTGGTCGCCCGTCCCGCCCGCGGCGTTGCTCGTGGTGATGGTCGTGCCGCCGGTGAGCTGCGTCGCGCCGCTCACCGAGAGCGAGCGGAGCGCGTTCGTCCCGCCGACGTTGCCGCCGAAGAGCGCCGCGCCCGCGACAGCCAGCCCCTGCTGTGCCGCGGCCAGCGCCTCGACAAGACCGGCGAACTGCACGGTGCCGCCCGTGCTCGTAAGCGTGGTGGTCGACCCGTTGGCCCCGCCGATGGTGACGGTGCCGGTGTAGGTCTGGTCGCCCGTGCCGCCCCCGGCGTTGCTCGTGGCGATCGATCCGCCGTTGATCGCGGTCGTCCCGGAGACCGTGAGCGCCCCGAGGGCGGCGGTGTTTCCGACAGCGCCGTCGAAGATCACGTTGCCCGCGATGCCCAGACCCTGCGTCCCGGCGACCGCCGCGTTGACGGTCGAACTGAACGTCACGGTTCCGCCGGTGCTGGTGAGGCCGACGGTCGCGGCACCGAGCGTGACGGCGCCGCTGTAGAGCTGGCTGCCGGTGCCCCCGGCGACATTGCTCGTGATGATCGATGCCGCGTTCAGGTTGGCCGCGCCGTTGATGACCAGCGAGCGCAGAGCGGCGAGCGTGCCCGAGCTCGCGCCGAAGGTGGCCGTGCCGTTGACGATGAG
This sequence comes from Phycisphaerales bacterium, assembly GCA_050182995.1. Taxonomy (GTDB): domain Bacteria; phylum Planctomycetota; class Phycisphaerae; order Phycisphaerales; family UBA1924; genus JAEUIX01. The sequence goes on from JBFXBS010000003.1 coordinate 281,513, forward strand.
GCCCTGCTGCCCGGCCGCGGCGGCGTCCACCCCGCCGGCAAAGTCGACGCTCGCGCCGGTAAAGGTGATGGTCGTGCCCGCGCCGGAGTTGAGCGTGACGGCACCCGTGTAGGTCTGCGCGCCGGTGCCGCCGCCCGCCGCGCTGGTCATGACGATCGGACCGGCAAAGGACGAGGCGCCGCTGACGCTGAGCGAGCGCAGCGCCGAGCCCGCGCCGACGGCCCCGCCGAACGACGCGTCGCCCATCACGATCAGGCCCTGCTCGCCCGCGGTCGATGCATCGAGCGAGCCGCCGAAGCTCACGAGCCCGCCGGTGGCCATGAGCGTGTAGACGGTGTCCATCGCGCCGCCGAGGTCGACGTCGGTGCCGAAGGTCTGGTTGCCGGTGCCGCCCCCGGCGTTGGTCGTGGTGATGTTCCCGGCGATGAGCGTGCTGCCGGTGACGTTGACGCTCGAGAGCGCCGTGGTGGCCCCGACGGCGCCGAACGACGCGTTGCCCGTGATCGAGACGCCCTGCTCGCCCGCGGTCGTGGCGTTGAGCGCGCCGCCGAATGACACCGTGCCCGCGCCCGCGTTGAACGTCACGATCGTGTCGTTCGCTGTGCCCAGCGTCACCGCGCCGCCGTAGCTCTGGTCGCCGCTGTTGAGGCCGGCCGCCGTGGTGATCGTCGACGTCGCGACCGTCGTCGTCCCGCCCATGGTCGTGATGGCGCCGAGGGCGGCGGTCCCGCCGACGGCGCCGTTGAACACGACGTCACCCGTGAAATCGGCGCCCTGCGAGCCGGCGGTCTGCGCGTTGACCGTGCTGTTGAACGTGATCAATGAGCCCTGGAACGCACGATTCGTGCCGTCGGTCCCGCCGAGCGTGACCGCGCCGCCATACGTCTGCGCCCCGGCCGTCACGACCGCGTCCTCGATCGTCGACGCGCCGCTCACGTTCAGGAACTCGAGCGATGTGCCCGCGCCCGCCGAGCCGGAGACCAGCAGGTCCCCCATCACCGTCAGGCTCTGCTGCCCCGCCGCCATGCCATCGACATTGGAAAGGAACTGGACGCCCGAGCCGGTGAACGTGGCGTCGGCCCCGAGCGTGACGGGGTTGATGTACTGCTGAAGGCCCGTCGTGGTCACCGTGCCGTTGTTGAACAGGATCGTTCCACCCGCGCCCGACATGGCGATCGTGCTGAGCGCCCCGCCCCCGCCGCCGATGTCGCCGCCAAAGGTCGAGAGTCCCGTCGCGCTCACGATGATGCCCGTCGACCCGGCGACCGCGCCGCGCAGCGAGCTGGTGAACGTGAGGTCCGTCGCCGTGAATGTGACGAGGTTTGCCGAGAGCGTGACCGGGCCTGTCCAGGTCTGTCCGGCGGAGGTCCGGCTGATTCCGCTGTTGAACGCGATCGACGGCGCCGTCACCGACAGCGTGGTGGGCCGCGAGGCCCCGGAGCCGATCGTCGAGTTGATCGTGATCGTCCCCGCGGCCGCGCTCAGGGCGAGCGAGTTCGCGCCGCGCACCGTGCCCAGATCGCCCGCCTGACCGATCACAATGTTGCCCGCCGTCGAGGTCAGCGTCGTCCCCGCGTTGAGCGTCATGCCTTGGATCGAGGACGAAGTCGTGAAGCGGTAGTTCTGGTTGCCCGTGGTCGTCACGGTCCCGCCCGACATGTTCAGCAGGCGCGAGAGCGTGGTCACCGAGCCCGCCATGATCGGCCCGCCCAGCGTGATCGACCCGCCCGACCCCGCGTTCGAATTCGTCGTGATCATGAGCGCGCCGGCGCCCAGGTCGATCGTCCCGCTCGTCGTCACGCCCGGGATGCCGTTGGCGCCCGAGCCCGCGGCGTTGGTGATCACCAGGTCGCCGCCGTTGGTCGTGATGTTCCCGTTGGCGAACACCGAGCCGAGCGTCGGGCTCGGATCCACGTCGCCCGCGCCGCCCTGCGTCGTCACGTCGTTGGCCGCCAGCTCGACGCGCATCGCCCCCGCGCCGCCCGCGGTGATATTCGCACCCACATTGATCGTGATGTTGTTGGCGGCCTGCAGGCGGAACGTCACGTTCCCCGCGTTCGTCGCCGTCACCGAGTCCACCATCGTGATATTGCCCGACTGCGCCCCGGCGGCCCGGTTCGTGTGGATCGTTACGTTGGCGCCGGCGGTCAGCGCCGCGCTGATGTCGGCCGCGTTCACCACCGCCGTGTCGCCGTCAAGCGTGTACGCGCCGTTGCCCGCGTTGAACGTCGCGTTGGCGGTCGCCGCGTTCTGAATGGTCACGTCCGACGGGTCGAGGAGCCACAGGCCGCCGACGCCGTCTTCAGCGCCGGCGTGAATGACCGCGCCGCGCACATCAAGATACAGGAGGCCGGAGGTCTCGATGACGCCGCCTGCGCCGCCGTCGCCGCCGCGCGCCGACGCCGTGCCGTAGAACCCCGTGATCCCGTCCGACCAGCTCACGACAGTGCCGCCGGCGGTGCCGTCGCCCGTTCCGTCGGCGCGGAGCGTCGACGCCTGATCGACATAGGTCGTTTCCGCCCGGCGCAGGTTGCCCCCGCCCTGGAAGTCGCCGCCGACCATCACGCGCCCGCCGCCCGCCGTGCCCGACGCATCGAGCGTCGCGCCCTGCACGCGCACGTGCTGACCGGTGACGGCGATCGTCCCGCCGCGCTCCCCCGGCACGGTCGACGAGGCATCGAGCCGGCCCGACACATCGACCACGCCCGCGCCCTGACCCTCGACGCGGATGTCCCGCGCCGTGATGTTCCCGCCGTTGAAGATCGCCATCCCGTACACGTCGCCCGCGACCAGGGCCGTCGAGCCGCCCGCGGCATTGATCGTCCCGGTGTTGCTCACCCGGGCCGAATCGCGCGAGATCGTCGCGCTCGTCGTCGGCGTGCCGTTGCTGGTCACGCGCACATACACGCTTCCGCCTGCCTCGCCGATGAGCACGTCATCGCCCGCGACCATCGTCACGATCCCGCCCGGCGCGCTGATCGTCCCGGGATTCGAGACCGTCTGCCCGACCAGGTGCGCCGCCTGCGCGCTGATGTGCCCCTCATTCACCACCGACCCCGTGATGTCGGTGAAGTGGTTGTGCCCGGCGAGGAAGTCGGCGTCGGAGAGCCGCGCGGCCCCCGCGTAGATCTGCCCCACGTTCACCAGCGCGCCCTGCCGGAAGTACACCCCCGACGGGTTCATGATGTACACGATCCCGTTCGACGTCAGCCGCCCGGCGATCACCGACGGGTCAGGCCCCGTGATGCGGTTGAGCACGCGCGAGTCCGACGACGGCTGCACGAATCGGACCGACTCCATCGGCCCGATGTTGAACGACCAGTAGTTGATGATCGCGCCGTTGCTCGCCGTGATCGTCATGTTCGGGCCGAACTGCCGGAAGCTCGCCTGCCCGGCAACCACCTGCCCGAACTCGGGCGTGCCCAGCGCGGGCGCGCACGCCGCCATCGTCGCGATCCCGAACGCCACGCGACGCGCCAGCTTGCTCATCCCGCTGCGGACCGCGCTCCCACGACGAAGCTGTTGCTGATAAAGCATCGGCTGCTCCTGCGCCGGGTCTCCCCCGGCGCCTTGTGTCCAGTGTCCAGGCACCCACCCGCACTTCACCCGCCAGGCTGCCCCATGAAAAGACTAACACACGCTCAACTTTCGGCCACGCACACGCGGCACGCTTCAGAACAGGAACGTGGCTGAGAAATGGAACCGGTTGTCGCCCTCTTCATTGCGACCGCGCCCCGTGCCCACTTCCTCAAGCACTGAACCCCAATCCACCCGGATGTTCAAGTTCCGTTTGTACACCAGCTCAATGCCCACGCCCACGCTCGCCAGGCTTTCGTCCTGCTCGAACGTCAACCGGTCACTATTGGTGGTTTCCGCCGCGTCGAAGAACGCCCGCACGATCAGATCCCAGTCAGGCCGCCCGTACGGCTGCTGCGGCGCGTAGCGGAACTCTTCGCCGAAGATCCCCACCCCAGGCTCCTGAGGCGAGAGCAGCCGCGGGATGTGCAATCGGTACTCGGCGCTGAAGATCACCACCGTGTCGCCCGCCGCAGCCGATTCGTCATACCCGCGCACCGTGTACAGGCCGCCGGCCACCTGCTGGAACGAGGGCGCCACGCGGTCGCTGGTCGCCTGTCCCTTGAGCGAGAACGCCACTTCGTGCGCCAGCGTCGACAGCCCGCGCCGATAGTTGTCGGCGTCGAAGATCGGTTCGAGATACAGCGTCTGCTCCGCCGAGAACCGGAAGATCGTGAAATCCTCCTGCGTCCCCAATCGACCCAGGCGCGTCAGCTCGGCCGGGTCCGTTCCCGCGAGGTCCGAGGCATTCACGTCGAACCCGAGGTCAACATTCGTCGTGGCGGTCTCGGTCGTGCGTTCGAGCCGCACGCCCCCGCCCAGGAGCGCAAAATCCGTCTCGCCGCGGAGCGAGACCCCGAGCGTGTTGTTGACGACCTCGACATTCTGGAATCGTCCGCCCGCGTAGACGTCGAGGAAGAGCTCGCGGTACTGGAAGACGTTGTAGCTCAGCTCGCCGCCGGCCTGGTACGAGCTGCCGTTGAAGTTTTCGTTGCTCTGCCCGACTTCCGACGCGTCGAACTCGGAGTACCCGCCGTAGATCCGCGTGCGCAGCCGCCCGTCGACCGTGAGCGGGAACGAGTACGACGCGTTCACGATGTTCGTCGAGTCAAACCCGCCGGTGATGAAATCGATCTGGAACGTGTCGTCGTTGTCGAGCAGCTGGTTGTGAATGAACCCCGCCCGCTCACGCCACTCGTCGGTCTGCTCCGTCCCGGTGTTCGAAGCCTGCAGATACACGATCCACGGCTTGTTCTCGCGAACCAGGTAGTCGAGCACGACGGCGCCGAACTCGTTCTCGGCATTCGAAAGCGCCACGTCCACACGCCGTCCGGGATGCCGATTCAGCCGGAACACAAAGTCGTCAATCTCGTTCCGCAGCAGCAGGTCGTTCCGCGGGGCGTCCAGATCATCCGGGCGGCGCTGCAGCGGCGACGCCCTCAGAATCCGCTCATGCCGCGGGTTGTTGATCCGCGGCTCATCCGGCCCGAGCCGATCGCCCGCCGCCACGGTGCGCAGCCCGGTCACGATCGGGATCAGGATGCGCCCGCGCAGCACGAGTTCGCCCTCCGGATCACGCCGATCGTCGAAGCGCCGAGACCCGTCCTCCACCGACTCGATCCGCACCTCATCGCCCACGGTCGTCACCAGCACGCCGATGAGCTGCCGATCGGTCAGCGCCTTCGCCACCGCCTTGAAGATCGCCTCAACCGCGGCGACCGAGAACTTCGTCTTCCCGTACTCCGCCAGGTGTTCATTGATCGACCCGACCGTCACCGTGCCCACGGCTTCCTCACGCCCTTCGGTCGTCACGATGAACCCGTCGGGCGCCCGCACAAGCTGCACCGCCGCGCTGGCGAGCAACTCATCCATGGGCGGCAGATTCGGATGCTCGGGGGAATACTGGAACTCCAGCCGGCCGACCATGAGCTCGGGCTTATCGGAAGGAACCGACGCCGCCGGAACCGTGGGCGGAGGCGGGGGCGCGGGGGGCGTCGGGGGGGCTGCGGGTTCACCTTCGGGCTGAGCGAGGGCCGAACCGCTGATCGCCCAGGCGCTCCCGCATGCCAGCACCAGGGCCAGCCGAGCCATCCTTGCCGCCCGCGTGTACTGACGTGCCCCGACTCGCGGGCGCAGCTTCTTCATGGTGGGACCCCTGAAAGGTGAAACCGACAAAGCGGTCGCGGCCGCGACCTCTCTGCCGAGAACAAATGCGGGTCCATACTAAACCCTTTGCGAACCCAACGTCAACCTTCAACCGTTGGGCTGATATCCACGTCTCCAGCCCCCGATCGGCAAGAAATGCAGGCCGTGCCGATTCGGCAACTCCCGCGCACGCCCGCGTTGGCCTTCCCCGCTCATTCACCCGGCCAGTTCGACGATCTCGTACTTCGCCGCGATGTCCGCGGCCAAGGGGATCGTCATGAAGCTCCGCTCTTCGTCTCTGGCTGCCGGCACTTTCGGGTTGGTCATGCTCGCCGCCGGTCTTGCCGGGTGCGTTTCGCAGCCGTCCGTCGCACGCATCCGCACCGTTCCCTCGCCGATTGACGACGCGGGCCGGCCCATGGGGCCCATGCCGCTGGCCGTCGGTGACGACGTTGGCCGCGCCGTGTTCATGAACCGTTCGGCTCTCGTCGCGCGCGGGCTCGTCCCCTCCAACAACGCCTTCGCCGACGGCACCATGAGCGGCTACCCCGAGACCGGTCAGTAAGTCCCGCGTTCAGTTCGACGCCACATACCTCACGTCGTTCTGGAACGCCTTCTGCACTCCGACGAGCAGCCCCTGCTCTCCCAGCGCCACGCGCGCCCGCGGCGGCGTTCCCGAAAACGCCAGCCGCATCCCCACGTCTGACCACCCCTTCTTCATCATCGCGTTCTCGATCGAGCGGCTGAACGTCAGGAACCGCGGCTGCTTCGGATCCGGCTGCGGCGGCGCAATCGCCGAATCCCCCACCACCGCAAACACCGACTGCACGTCCTTCCGCTCTTCCACAAACGTGATGGCCTTGTTCAAGCCCTGACCGATCTCCGACGCCGCCACCCGATCATCACACAGCAGCTCGGCGACGTTTCCGATCATGTGCTTGAACACCCCGTCCCCGCGGGAAACGCTCGAGAAAAACACCTCCCCGTCGTTCGCCTGGTCGAACCGGTCCCGCTCCTCGCGTTTCGACAGGAACGTATCCGAATCCAGGTCGGTCACTGATCCGCCAAAGCGCAGGCGCGCCTCCATCACCGACGAGTACACCGGGCGGTACGTGAGATCACGCAAGTTGGGCGTCCCGGCGATGCTCCCGGGCATGTCCGCCGCCGCCTTCCACTCTCGCGGCGTCGGCAATCGGCACCCCACCAGGCGAGCCAGGAACACCGCCCCGGGCAACGACACGTACTGAATCGGCGAATCGCGGTCGGGCGTGCTGATCGCCGCGCCGTAGACCTGGTTTGCGGTGTTCGCCGTGCCCATGCACACCCACGCACCCTTGTCGATCTTGTTGATCCCGCCGAGGTACCCGGTGCTCAGGGCCGCCTGATCGAAGTCCCAACTGAACGGTCCGGTGCGTGAAATTTTGTCTCGCCCGCGCAGGTAGAGCCCCGTGAACGAAACTTCTTCTCGGTTTCGCCGCAAGGACTCGAACGCCACGTGAATCGAAAGCTCGGTCGTGCAGATATACGCATCGACGCCGCCCTCGGGCACCTTGACGAACGTGAGCTGCGGCGGTTCGCCCTCAAACACCCACGACGGTTCGCTCGACTTGGGGGCCTCCATGCGATAGGTCAGCCGCGGTCCTCCGAGCGTGCCCTCGACCACCTTCCACCCCACCGTGCCCGGACCCACCTGGTCGGCGCCCGCGGCCCCCGCACCGCCATCCGATCCGCCCGCGCCCGACATGGCACTCCGCAGATCGTTCAGGAAGCCCGCCGCTTTCCCCTGCCCGACCGCCACTGCGCCCGCATCAGCCAGGAGCGCCGCGATCGCGCTCCGCGTCCGCTCTTCATCACGCACCTGGAATCCCGATTCGACTTCCCACACCTTCAGGTTCCACCGGACCCGCGGATCGGCCTGCGACATCAACTGGTCCGTCACCTCGAACGTCGCACGCTCGCGCATCGCCACGTCGATCGCGTTGAAACTCGTCGCACGGTCCACGAACATGAACCAGCGCTGCGGCTTCTCGCGCTTGAGCGCCTGGCGGATCGCCCCCGCCCGCTCGGCGTCCATCGCCGACAGCCCGTCCTCCACGCGACCGAACACGCGGATGTGATCGCGCAGCCACGTGCTCTCGTTCAGGAACGCCTCCGCTCCCATCGTGTTCCAGACCGCGATGCGCGTCTCGATCCCCACGTCGGTGTCGTCGGCGTACCGCATGAGCTCCGCGAGCGAGCCCTTGAAGCCCTCCACCGCCAGCAGCGCCTCGGCCTTGCGGATCTGGCGATCAAGCCCCGCGCGCACCCGCGCCGTCTCCTGCCGATCGGTCTTGACCAGCGGACTCTCCCGCACCTCGAGAATCGCGGCCTTGAGCGTCTTCCCCCCCAGCGCCGGGAGCGCATCGCCCAGTTGCGCCCCTTGCCGGAACGCATCCTCGATCGCGCTCCACACCCGTGCGAACTCCGTCGCCGCCTTCGCCGCCTCCGCATACGCGCGCTTCGCGCCCGCGTCATCGACCGCCCCGGCCTTGCGATCCCGAATCGCCGTGCGGATCGCATCGGCACGCTGCGCCCGCAGCGCCTCTTCCACCGACCGCACCCACGGTCGTTCCTCATTGAACTCCGGCACCGGCATCGATCGTCCCAGCTCCGCCAGGAACCCGAACAGCCCGTTCACCCGCTGCACCGCGCCGGTCAGCTCGTCGACATCCGACGACGCCTGCTTCCCGCGCTCCTCGCTCACGATCGTGCGCCATTCGTCAAAGATCGCCGGCTCGGCCGCCGCGTCCACCGGGCTGCGATCCAGCCCCGCACGCAGATCCGACCGCAAAGACTCCACCCGCGCCACGCTCTCGCGCGCCTCCGCCGCCCGCTTGAGCGCGATCTCGATCGGCCCGCCCGGCTCCAGCGCCTTGGCCAGCGCCTCGGCCCGCCCCACGACGAAGCCCCGGTTCCGCTCGATCCACGGGTACGAGTCCACGCGGATGTTCTGGTAGTCCACACGCGCGTCGAGGAACTCCCGCGGCGGCGTGGTCACCTTGCCCACTTCGGTCCCGACATACGTCTTCTCAAGCGCATCCAAGCGCGCCCCGATTCCCGGCCGCGGATCCTCGCCCTCGATCCGCACGTACTCCGCCATCCTCGAGAGCCACCCTTCGAGCTGCCCCACCGTCTTGGGAAGCTCGCGGAACTCCGGATACTTCTCCCGATCGGCGGCGATCGCTTCCCCGTGCAGCCGCGCCTGCATCGGCGCCAGCGCCTGCAGTTGCGTCACCACGCGCTGCAGCTCGCGAAGCGCGTCGTCGGGCGAACGCATGCGCCGGCGTGATTCCTCCCACGCCGCGTTGATCACGTCTCGCGCCACGCTCCCGATCGTCCCCGATGGCTTCGAGGCGTCGCCCGCAAACGCCTCGACCGCCTTCACGACATTGTCGGGAATCGGTCCGAGCGCGGGCGTCTTGCTCGCCGTCACGCTCGCCTTGATCGTCTCGGCCTGCTTCGAAACCGCCGAGGCCAGGGCGTTGAACGCGGCGTCAACCTTGGCGCGCTCACGCGCGATCTCCTCCCGGTTCTTCACAATCCACGGGAGCTTGCGGAACGAGGGAAACTCATCGATCGCCTTGGTCGCCGCCGCGAGCGCCGCTTGAACGTCCGCCGCCGGCGCCTGCCCGCGCAGCGGCACCAGCTCTTCGTCCAGCCGGTACCGCCAGTCCCGCTCCACGCTCAGCATCTTCTCATCGAGATACCGGTACCTCGGGAGCTCCTCGCGCATGAGCTTGGAGATCTGCTGAAGCGAAAGCTGCTCGGGCTGAGGCGCGTGCTCAATGACCAGGTCCTCGATGTCGTAGGGCGCCAGGTCGCGCGCCGCATCGACGATGGGCTTGATCAGCTCCCCGAGCTCACGCTCGATCTGGTCCTCGCCGATGTTCTGCGCCCGCAGCTCCACCGCTCGCGCCCGCGCCGCGCTGGTCGCCGCCCGGACCATCGCCTCCATCTCCGTCGTGCGCGTGAGCGTCCGCGCCTCGTCCAGCAGCTTGCGCGCCCCGGCGGGCGTCGGATCATCCCCGCCCCCGCTCGTGAGCTTGTAGATCCGCTCGTCGAGCTTCTCCCGTGACAGGTACTCACTCGCCGCTCGAACCGCCTTGACGATCTCTTCGCGGTTCCCTTCCACCCACGGGAGATCGCGCACGCCGTCGGGCAGGCGAACCGACCGCTCGAGGTCCTGCGCTTCCTTCGACGTGCCCAGGCTCTTGCGGTTCAGGTCTTCCTTGAGGTTCTCGTACGTCCGCGTGATCTGCGTGCGCGGGTCGATCTCGATGGGCACCCGCGCCGCACTGCTCACCTGCCTCACCCACGCTCCGAGCTGCTCGCCATCCTTCACCGACGACAGCGCGGGCTTGTCGAACGCCATGATCGCGCTGGGCTCGAACACCCGCGTCGTGCCCTTTTCCGCGGCTCCGCGCAGCAGCGTCAGCACGCCTTCGATCGCGCGCTGCGTCCCGCCCGACACCATCTGGCCCCGTGACCCCGATTCCCCGATCACCACCTTCGTCACGACCCCGAACACCTCATCGGTGAGCTTGGGAAACTCCGCGTTCCCCTCCGGCGGCGTGATCTTGTTGAGCTCGCTCTGGAACTCGCCGAGCACCTCCGTCATCGCACGCGGCGCCACGCCGGCATCCGTGAAGCCTTCATCGGCGCGCCCGCCGCGCGAGAGCACCATCTTCCCGACCACCACCCCCGCGCCGAGCACCACCGCCGCCGCCACCCCGATCGCCCCGGCCTTCTGCCACAGCGGGCGACCCGTCCGCCGGCGCGCTCCAAGCTCAAACCCCTCCACCGCCACGTCGTTTCTCGCCGGCACATCGACACGCGACCATGTGGCCAGCGTCTCGGGCAGGTGCCGCGAGACCGTCTCCTTGAACTCGCGGCTCACGAGCATCTGGCTCATCTCGCAGGCCGCGACGAGGCACTTGAGCCCTTCGATGGGCGCGCCCTTGATCTCCTTGCGCTGCCCGTCCTCGCTGGTCATGCGCACCGCGCCCAGATGCAGCGTGAGCTTGAGCGGGTGCCACCCCTTGCTCCGGTTCTTGAACTGCTGGCTCCAGTCTTCCGCCAGCGCCTGGTCGCGCAGGTCGATCGCCGCCTGCACCGCCTCCACCGGGTCGCGGAATGCCGCGATCCGTGCCGCGTCGGGGCTGAGCGTCCAGGCCTGCTCGGCCCGGCGCGCCAGCGCTTCTCCGAGCATCGCGTCGAGCCGGCTCACGAAGCGGATGTACACGTCCCGCCGCGCCTTCAGGTCATCGCGGATGTGCGTCAGATCCACCCACAGGACCGCCCGGTCCTCCTTCTTCACCTGCACGTCCTGGAAATCCCACAGCTCAACCGGCTCGGGCTCCCCCGGCACCGCCTTGCGCCCCACGCACACCCATGCAAACTCGTCGCGCTCAGGCATGTTGCTGAACGCGTCCTCGCGCACCGGGCGCGTGAGCAGCAACTGCCACGGCGCCGTCAGCCCCGTCTTGGCCACCTTCGCCGCCATGTTCACCGGCTGGTCGCGCACGTCCGATGGGCGGTTGTTCTCATAGCTGAACGTCACCAGCCCGCTGTCGAGGGCCGTCTTGGGCTCGAGGCGATGGATGCTCGTCCGCATCTCCGCCTTCCACATCCGCCGGAAATCTCTCGCCGCCCTCACCGCTTCGATCGGCGTGCGAAAGGCCGCCAGCGAGCCCTCGGGCAGGCGCTTCACGAACGCGTCGCGCGAGTGCGCGTCGATCGCCTTCTGAAACGTCGCGTCCCACTTGTCCTTCAACCCCTCAAACTGCGGCCCCGCCTGCTCGATCACCGTCGAGTGATCGTGCACCACCGCGAAGATGATCACCCGGTGCTCCGGATCCTGCACCGGCGCCGAGCCCGCCGTCAGCTCCGCCTCGCCCAGGCCCCAGATCTCCACCGTGTCGGCGACCTCGCGGAGCTTGAACTCCCCGTACTTCTGCCACTCGACCTCGCTGTTCCGCCGGAAATTCAGGCTCCCCTGGTCGCGCACCTGCCGCGTGACGAGCACCTGGTTCCCCTGGGCCTTGCTCATCACCTTCTCACAGACATTCCGCGGCACCCCGTCGAAATCGACCGCCACGCCGTCGTCATACTGCACCCGCACCTGCCCGCTGTGAATGCCCACGCGCGAGCGGATGAAGTTGTCGGGCGTCTTCTTCCCCTCGGGCAGGAACTTCGTCCAGTCCTCCGTCGCCAGCGACCGCCGGAACGCCAGCGCCACCTCGAGCGCATCGTCCACGTCCTCGAACGCGGCATAGAACCCGTCCCCGCTCCCCTTCACCACCGACATGTCCGCGTGCTGCCTCACCGCGAGCCGGAACAGCTCGTCATGCCGCTCGCGCATCGGCCTGAACGCCATCCCGAGCCGCCCGAGCATCTTGGTGTGCCCGACGATGTCGGTGTAGACGATGAACTTGTTCTCCTGCCGGCGTTCCGTGCTCACGGCGTCACCCCCATCACGCCGTGCGCCGCCGCCACCTCCGCCCCCGCCCCATCGGCGCGCGCACCCCCGGCGCGCTCCAACGTCGCTTCAATCGCCCGCCCGCGTTCGTTCCCTGTGGGCTCCCGCAAGTCCGATCGGCTCCTGTCCCTGGCCGTGCTTCCAGAATGCCACCGCCCCGGCAGGGCGTCCGTGCGCCCGCCGAACCGGTGAGTCTACTTGATCGGTCATTGTTGGCGCGCTGCCTAGGGCTGAAAGTCGGACTCCACCGTCGGTCGTGGATCTGTCTGCAGGCGACCTACCGACCTCGCTGTCACCAAGCGCCGCGTGCTTCGGCCACGCCCCGGAGTGCGTGCACCATCAATTCTTCACTTGACTGAACCACTCTTTCGGGGTAGCTTCAATCCATACGACGTCGGGCGTTCCGCCGTGGCGACGGATTCACTGCGGAGGAATTCATGGCGTCGATCTTCTCTCGATCCAGATTCGCCCGATCCTTCTTCCTCGCGCTCACTCTCTCAGTACCCGCACTCGGGTCGGGTTCCCTTCCCCGACCGGAATCAGTTCTTGCCCCCGTTCCCGATGAAGGACCGCCGCCCGGTGCGCCTCAGCGCTTCGTCGTCCAAAACTACACCATCCCCGCCGGCAAAATCGTCAGAACCACCGGCGACCTCGAAGTCATCGCCAACGGCGACATCATCATCGAAGGCGACCTCCTCGGCCGCCCCGGCGACGCCGCCAACCCCCACGGCGCCTCCATCTCCCTCTACGCTCGTGGCCGTCTGATCATCCGCGGCAACGTCCGCCCGGGTGACGGCTTCTCGCCCAGCGCCCGCGGTCAACCCGGCGGCAACGGCGGTGCCCTCCTCGTCTCCGGCTCCCTGGTCACCCTCGAAGTCCCGCAACTCGTCGCCGGTCGTGGCGGCGACGCCGGACCCGGCGGCGCTCGCGGCGGCAACGGCGGCAACTGCTCAACCTATGGACCCATCCTCGCCGGCCCGGCCCACTTCGCCGCCGCTGTCGGCGGCGATGGGGGGCGAGGCTCCGACGGCCTCGGCACCAACAACGGTCACGGCGCCCGCGGCGGCGACGGAGGCGACGGCGGCAACGGTGGCGACGGTGGCACGGCCGTCGCCGAATCCGTCACCCGATTGTTCGTATTCGCAAACGCTGCCGATGGAGCAACCGGCACTGCCGGGACGCCAGGGTCGCCTGCAACAGGTGCCGCCGGTGTCGGCGGCGCGAACGGTGGCGCGTGCCAGGCCGGCGTAGCCGGTACGAGCGGCGGTAACGCCGTCGGCGGTACCGGTGGAGCGGGAGGCACCGGAGGAAATGCGACAGCCCCATCAGGAAACGGTGGTGCCGGCGGCGTGGGCGGCGTAGGCGGCAACGCGATGGGTGGTGCCGGCGCAAGCGGAGGATTGGGCGGAAACTGCTGCAACCCGCCCGGTGCAGGCCCCTTGGGTGGTGCCGGTGGCAATGGTGGAAATGCTTTGGGAGGAACTGGTGGTGCAGGCGGCAACGGCGGCATGGCGCTCCTCGGAATAGGAGGCAATGGTGGAGTCGGCGGGACCGGAGGTGCCGGAAGCGCCGGAAATGGTGGCAACGGGGGCACCGGCGGCTGTGGTTGCGGTCCGGGCGACGGTGGCGCCAAGGGGTCTCGGGGACTCGGGACAGGCGGCGCCGGCGGGGCAGGCGGATTTGGTGGGGGTTTCATCACCGGATATGGCCCCGGCGCAGCAGGTGCGGCCGGCGCAACAGGCGGTTCGGCGACCGGCAACGATGGCACTGTCGGTCAAAAGGGTTGCAACTGCTGCCCCTCCGGTGGCGGCGGCGGCACCGAGAGCGGCGGCGGCGGCGGCAAGTAGACCGCACAAGCCACCCATTCTCATCAAGACGCACACTCACACGCCGACCTCAGGGCCGGCGTTTTCGTTCCGCCCAATCCGTTGGGCTCGCTCGCAGACGCCTCACCTTGCCCGCGGCGTCACCGGGCCCCCGCATTCCGAACACACCGTTGACGTTCCGATCGGATACCCGCACTTCGGGCACTGCCGCCGCGCTCGCCGCGCGGCCACGATGTAGCTCCGCACCGTGTACGGCCCGGCAAACAGCACCAGCCACGCCGCGAGGCTGAATATCAGCGAATTTCCAATCATCCCCGAAACGATCGGCCCGCAGGGAACATCATTCGGACCGGTATGCGCAAACGCCGGATCTTGGTACGGCCACCAGACTTGCTGCTTGTAGTGCGTGTCCAATGGCCAGCCAGAAGAAAGCACTTCCATCGAGAACACCGACTGTTCGCCCTCCACATGCCGCGCATCCACGCCTCGCATGCCGAACCGGTGCCACTCGGTCCAGGTGTTCACTTTGGGCCACTCCTTTGCCCACGTTCCCGGCGGATCAAATGGCCAAGCTCGGTCACCGATCTCTTCGGCGGTCAGGTTTACGCCGATGGGACGATTCACGTTGTGCGCCGGCCAACGGCTGAGCAACCACGCCGACATCAGCATCTGCACCCACGTCCCCAGCAGCAGGCAGACGAGAACAGGAATAGCCAGCGTCCTTCGCACGTCTCCAGTCTACCGCGCCCTCAACCCGTCGCCGCTCCTTTTGGATTGGACACCCGCACCCTTTTCCGAGACAATCCTCTTCCCATGCCCAGCCTCCACAACGTCCGCGGCGAGTACCACGCCCTCGTCGATCCCGAGTCGCGCCGCCTCGCCCAGGACGCCCAGCGCCTCGCCAACTGGAAACGCTGGGGGCCCTACCTCTCCGAGCGCCAGTGGGGCACCGTCCGCGAGGACTACTCCCCCACCGGCGAGTGCTGGTCCTACTTCCCCCACGACCACGCCCGCAGCCGCGCCTACCGCTGGGGCGAAGACGGCCTCCTCGGCATCACCGACCGCGAGTGCCGCCTCTGCTTCGCCCTCGCCCTCTGGAACGAGAAAGACCCCATCCTCAAGGAACGCCTCTTCGGCCTCACCGGGCCCGAAGGCAACTGCGGCGAAGACCCCAAGGAGCACTACTTCTACCTCGACTCGACGCCCACCCACTCCTACATGAAGGCGCTCTACAAGTACCCCCACGCCGAGTTTCCCTACGCCCGCCTCTGCGACGAAGCCCGCCGCCGCTCTCGCGCCGACGGCGAGTTCGAGCTCACCGACACCGGCGTGCTCGATGGCGGCCGCTACTTCGATGTTGTCGCCGAATACGCCAAGGCCGGGCCCGATGACCTGCTCATCAAGATCACCATCCACAATCGCGGGCCCGACGCCGCGACGATCCACGTCCTCCCCACCCTCTGGTTCCGCAACACCTGGTCGTGGGGCTCGGCGGCACGGCACGAAGGGCACTCGACCAAGCCCGGCCTCCACCGCGCCGACCCGGGCACTGTCAACGCCCACCACCCGACACTCGGCAAGTTCGTCTGGTCCGTCGATCGCGCGGGCAGCGCCGCGCCCAATCTGCTCTTCACCGAGAACGACACCAATCTGCATCGGCTCTACGGCAGCTCGAACAGCGCCCCCTTCGTCAAGGACGCCTTCCATCGGCACGTCATTCACCATGAAACCGGCGTCGTCAACCCCGCACACACCGGCACCAAGGCCGCTGCTCACTACCGCTTCACCATTCCCGCTGGCGGCAGCGTGACCATCCGCTCGCGTCTGTGCAGTGCCACGGCGGCTCCCACCAAGCCCTTCGCCGACTTCGACGCCATCTTCTCGACCCGCCTCGCCGAGGCCGACACCTTTTACGCCGCGAGCATGCCGGCGAGTCTGCCTCCGGCCCGCCGCGCCGTCGCGCGACAGGCCTACGCCGGCCTCCTCTGGACCAAGCAGTTCTTCTACTACGTCATCGACGACTGGCTCGACGGCGACCCGGCACAACCTGCTCCGCCCGCCTCACGCAAGAACGGCCGCAACCACGAGTGGCGCCACCTCTTCAACCGCGACGTCATCTCCATGCCCGACAAGTGGGAGTACCCGTGGTACGCCGCGTGGGATCTCGCTTTCCACATGATCGCCTTCGCGCAGGTCGATCCGCGCTTCGCCAAGGAGCAGCTCCTCCTCTTCCTGCGCGAGTGGTACATGCACCCCAACGGGCAGATCCCCGCCTACGAGTTCCAGTTCGGCGACGTCAACCCGCCCGTCCACGCCTGGGCCTGCTGGCGCGTCTACAAGATCACCGCGCCCCCGGGCCATCGCGATCGCGACTTCCTCGAACGCACCTTCCAGAAGCTCCTCCTCAACTTCACCTGGTGGGTCAACCGCAAGGACGCCGAAGGCAAGAACATCTTCGCCGGCGGCTTCCTCGGCCTCGACAACATCGGCGTCTTCGACCGCTCACGCCCCCTCCCCACCGGCGGCACACTCGCCCAGGCCGACGGCACCGCGTGGATGGCCTTCTACTGCGGCACCATGCTCCACATCGCCCTCGAGCTCGCCCTCGAAAACCCCGTCTACGAAGACATCGCCTCCAAGTTCTTCGAACACTTCATCCACATCGCCGACGCCATCAACACCCTCGGCGGCTCCGGCCTCTGGGACCCGCGCGACGGCTTCTACTACGACCAGCTCATGCTCCACGGGAATCCCATCCCCCTCCGCGTCCGCTCCCTCGTCGGCATCATGCCCCTCATGGCCGTCGAGGCCATCCCGCAGTCCACCATCGACGCACTCCCCGGCTTCAAGAAACGCCTCCAGTGGTTCCTTGACAACCGCCCCGACGTCAGCGACTACACCTCGCACATGGTCCGCGACGACCGCACCGACTTCAAACACCGCCTCCTCGCGATCCCCACTCACGAGCGACTCACCTCCGTCCTCCGCTATGTCCTTGACGAGCAGGAGTTCCTCTCCCCCTTCGGCGTCCGCTCCATCTCCCGCTTCCACAAGGACCACCCCTACGTCTTCCGCGACGGCCACGAGGAATACCGCGTCGACTACATCCCGGGCGAGTCCAACACCTCCCTCTTCGGCGGCAACTCCAACTGGCGCGGGCCCATCTGGTTCCCCCTCAACTACCTCCTCATCGAATCCCTCGAACGCTACCACCGGTTCTACGGCAACGCGTTCCAGATCGAATGCCCCACCGGCTCAGGAAACATGCGCAACCTCGCCGAGGTCGCCGACCATCTGCGCGATCGACTCTGCGCGCTCTTCCTCCCCGCCGCGGACGGCCGCCGCCCCTGCCATCGCGGCGACCGCCTCTTCCACGAAGACCCCCACTTCCGCGACCTCCTCCTCTTCCACGAGTACTTCCATGCCGACACCGGTCGCGGCTGCGGCGCCACGCACCAGACCGGCTGGACCGCCCTCGCCGCTCCGCTCATGGCCGATGCCTTCTGGCGCATCGACAAGGACAACGAAAAAGCACGTCAATCCGCCAGCCCGGCGCCAGCCCCCGTCGCCGCCCGAACCGGCGACAAAGCTCCGCCATCACGCGCCTCCGCCCCACGCGCCCAGTCGCCCGCGCGCAAACCCGGCCCGGCGTCAAAGCCGCGCCGACGCTGAAATGAAGTCGAGCAATCTCACGTCCACCTTCACCCGCGCCGTCGCCGCGACGCGGCTCGATCGCCCACCAGGTGCGATGGATCTGCGTCCGGCGCCATCGGGTCTCAGACGACCGGTGCCGGCGCGCAAATAAATAAGGCCCCCGCCGAGGCGGAGGCCCTATTAGAGTTCAAAGCGCAAACCCCTCACGAGTTTGCTTGTTCGAACGGATCAGGCGCGGCGACGGCGGAGGCCGGCGACCATCGCCAGACCGGCCAGCGCGGCAGCGCCGGGGGTCGGAACGCGGAACGTGAACGTCTGCCCAGGCAGGTTCACCGTGCCGCCCGACTGCCCGTTCGTGCCCTGCAGGCCGTAGATGTAGCGGGCCTGGATGCCCGAGACCGTCACCGTGATGAGGCGGCCGAGGGGGTTCGAGCCGTCCTCGCGGGGGACGTAGTACAGGCGATAGACCGGCACGAGGTCGCCGATCAGGTTGGCGGGGTTGCTGTCAACGGCCGTCGCGGCGTTGCCGTGAGCGCCCGTGCCCTCGGAGCCGAAGTTGAACTGACGGCCGCCGATGACGTTGAACAGCGAGGGGCTGCCCGTGGCGGGGTTGCTGGTGTTGCCGTTGGAGGGGTCGGCATTCGAGCCGAGGAAGGCCGGGAAGGCCTGCGGGGAGAACGAGCCGCGGAAGGGCGCGAAGCTGCCCGTGAGCGGGTTGCCGTTCGTGTCCGAAAGCGCGCGGCCGTCGATGTCGGCCGTGTTGCCCTGCGAGACTTCGCCCTGACCGAGGCCGAGGCCGCCGGAGAACGCATCGGTGAAGACCATGCGGAAACCGCTCGTCGCGGTGCCCGAACCGCCCACGCGGCTCACGCCGAGGTTGGCCGTGCCCGACGCGGACCCGTTCGGCAGAATGCCGACGCGGGCGTAGACGGTGATGCCGACCTGCGTCGCGAACGCGCCTTCAGCGTACGGACCGCTCTGGTCGACGACAAAGCGAACGTCCCACACCTGGGCCGAGGACGGCGCCTGAGCGAGGACCGACGACGCCGCGGCGGCAAAGCCGGCCACAGCCACAAGACCTTGAACAACGCTCTTCTTCATTGAACTCTCCTCTCGCGCTATGTTGACAGGCGACCGAAACGGTTCGCCGCCTCTCTCGACTCATATCATGCCCAGTTCCGTGCAACTTGCAAGGGTTCGACGCGCCACTTTCTGAAAATTTGTGCTCGTTTGCGCGGCATAAACAGAACTCTCCAAAAGCCCCTATTTTTACGCCCTCTATTTCGGGTGTACGCTTCGACTTGTCTGCTTGCCGTCACGCGCCGATTTCAGCAGCGCCAAAAAAACAAGGAACTCCGCAAGCGGAGTTCCTTGTCACTCAGGCGAATCGAAGAAGCGCGATCAACTCAGGCGCGACGGCGACGCATCGCCGCCAGGCCGCCGAGCGAGAGCAGAGCCGCGGCGCCCGGGGTGGGCACGCGGAACGTGATCGAGCCGTTGGCGAGCGCCCCCGACGAGGCGGTCTGGGTGTTGGTCCCCTGGATGCCGAAGACGTACCGGCCCGAAATGTTCTGCCAGGACAGCGTGATGTTGCGCGACGCAGCGGCCTTGGGCAGGAACAGCACGCGGTACACCAGCGCGAAGTCGCCGCCGATGATGTTGCCGGCGCCGTCAAGCTGCGCCACGCCCAGCGGCGTGCCGTTGAAGTTGAGCTGGCGGCTGCCGACCACCGACGTGACGCGGGGGTCATCGCCGATGTTGCTGAAGATGCCGTTGGCATCATCGAGGTTCGACCCGACGAAATCGGGCCCGACCTGAGGAGCGAAGGAACCACGGAACGCCGCGAAGTGACCGGCGAGGGGGTTCCCGTTGGTGTCGTTGCCTTCACCGGTGGGGCCGTGCGTCACGCCGCTGGCGAAGGGGCCGCCCGCGGGGTCGGAGAAGTTCATGAAGAACGTCCCGTTGCCGCCGCCGATGCGCGACACGCCGAAGTTGGCCGTGCCTGACGCGCTGGCGTTGGGCATGATGCCGACGCGCGCCACGAGCGTGATGCCGACCGCGGTCGTCGACTCACCCGCAGCGAACGGGCCCGTGCTATCGGGAATGAACGCAAACTCCCAGCGCTGCGCGCTGGACGGAGCCTGCGCACTGGCCACGGTCGCCACGCTCGCGGCAGCAAGCCCGGCAGTGGCCACAAGAATTCGAACAGCTCCTCGGCTCATACTCTCTCCTCTCTAGAGATGTCATCGAACGTGCGCGTCTCCGCGCCTGGTGATCAGTCCATAGTTTGCCGCGCATCATCCCGCTTGGCAAGCCAAAATGCGAAGAGTTTTGCGTGAGAGGCTTCCCGGACCGATCGAATCCGTACAGCACACGAACTGACAGGTAAAGTTCTCGGACCAAGGTTCCCCGCATCGGGGCGGCGCGTCAAAAAAGACAAGAGCCCTGCCGAAGCAGGGCTCTTGTGTGTAGGGATCGTGTTTCACTCAGCCGGAGACCGTCCGGCCCAAGCGATCAGAACCTTTCGAGGCCGATCAGGCCCGGCGACGACGCCCGAGGGCGAGCACGCCGAGGCCGGCGACCGCGGCCGCGCCCGGAGCCGGGACCTGGAACGAGAAGTTCACGCCCGGGAGGTTGACGGTGGAGCCCGTCTGAGCGTTGGTGCCCTGGAGGCCGTAGACGTAGCGGGCGCTCATGCCCGTGACGGCGACGGTGATGTTGCGGATGCCATCCGCCGTGAGCACTTCACGGGGGAAGAAGATCATCCGGTAGATCGGGGTGAACTCACCCGCGCCGACGGGGCCGCTGCCGTCAGAGCCGAAGTTGAACTGGCGGCTGCCGACGAGGTTGGTGAGGATCGGGCTGCCGGTGGCGGGGTTGACCGCGATGCCGTTACCCGGATCGGTGTTCGAGCCCATGAACTGGGGGAAGCTCTGGGGGCTGAACGAGCCGCGGAACGCCGAGAAGTGACCCGTGATGGGGTTCCCGTTGGTGTCATTGAACGCCTGGCCGGTCGCACCCTGCTCGACCGAACCCTGGTTCAGACCCGCACCCGCCGAGAGGGCGTCGGTGAAGGTGATGCGGAACCCGCTGGTCGCCGTGCCCGAGCCACCCACGCGGCTGATGCCGAGGTTGGCCGTGCCCGAGGCGGACCCGTTGGGGAGAATCGTCACCCGCGCCTCCATCGTGATACCGACGGCGGTGGCGTTGGGGCCCTGGGCGAACGCGCCCGAGGAATCCACGACAAACCGAACCTCCCACTGCTGTGCAGAGGAGGGGGCCTGAGCGAGCAGCGCGGAGGCGCTCATCGCCAAGCCAGTAACGGCGAACAGACCACGAACAGCATTCTTATTCACGTGAAATCTCCTTCCTTCCACTTGTCCGGTGAGTGAACACGGCGGAAAAGCCGACACGACTCGTACAACTTACCGCACACCCCTGTGCCTGTCAAGGAACCGGATGCAAAAAGCTCAAAAACCGCCACTCCGGCCCAAAACGAGTGATCCGCACCACTCACCCACCCCCACTTCCTGACCCCGGAATGGCCCCCACTTCCGTCACAATGAGCGCCGGTTCAGGGGAGTTCCGCGCCGGACCGAAGCACAAGGCGCTGAAACCCGCGGCACTCGCCCACAATCCCCGGCACACCAGCGGCTCGACGCTCACCTGGATCGGGACCGCTCCCGGATTCGGCGCGAGAAACGCCAGGTCGGCGCGCGTCACGAGCATGCCCTGTGGTTCGGGCAGCGCAAGAAACGTCGCGACCGCACGGTCGGCGAGGCGCACCACCTGCCCATCGCGCGCGTTCACGAGCACCGCGCCGCCGAAGCGTTCCGCGGCGATCTGAAACATGTCGCGCAGGCTCGCGGCGCCGGAGACCTCCGCATCAGGAGGCGTTGCGCACGCCCCGGCGGCGCTGCGGAACGCCTGCCTGGCGCCTCCGATGGAATCGAGCCGGCAGCGCGTGGTGATGCCGGCGGGACCCTCGGGTTCAAGCGAGACACACACGAGTTCGCACGCGTCGCGGGACGCCGCGATGACTCCGATGTGCCCCTGCGCGGGCGTGGTGAGCGGAAAAAGCAGCGTTGCATCGGGGAGTGCGAGCGTGATCGGCGGCACCGGCTCCGCGCCCGCGGGGGAGGATTTCAGGCGGATCACCAGCTCCGCCCGCGGCGCGCCGACGGCCCGGCGGGTGTATGCGAGCGTTCCGTCGCGCAGTTCGATCGCGTGCGCACAGCAGACGCCGGGCTCATCGACCAGCCACTCGATCGCGCCGCTCAGCCACGAGCACCGGCCGATGCGCCGCGAGCCGTCGGGCTGCGGCTCCTCCACCAGAAAGCCGCGCTCATCGGCGCTGCGGCCCAACAGCAGACCCCTCGGCGGCAACACGTCGCTGAGCAGCACGGTGCCGTCGGCGACGAGATGGATGGCGATCCGGCACAGGCTCGAGAGGGGGTCGCCGGCGGTGGCCAGAACACCCGCCCATGACGGCGGCCGGCCCACCTGAACCGCGATGAACGTGCCGTCGGGTGAGACGATCGGGAGCGTGACGCCGTCGTAGCGGATCGAGCCGATGGCGCGGGTCGTGAACCGGGGCGGATCGGTGGGGATCGCGGGCGTGGGCGGCATCACGGGCCGGGAGGGGTGGGTGATCCGCTCGGTGACGCACGCGGAGAGCCCGGTGAGGAGGATCAGGCCTGGGATCACGACGCCGAGGCGCGCCACGGACCGGCGAGAACCGGCGGCGCGGCGGGAGCTGGTCGAGGGCTCGGGGAGCACGAACGAGTCTAGGTTTATGAGGGTCGGGAGCCGCCGTCACCAGGCCGGCCGGCCCGCGACGAAGGGGGCCCAGGCGAGCACGAGGGCGCGCACGTTGATTCCCGAGGGCCGGGGCTTGATGGCGATGCGCTCGAGCGGGGCCAGGGCGGGGTCGAAACGCGCCACGTCCTCGGCGAGCTCGCTCTGGAAACGGGCTTCGAGCTCTTCGAGCCGACGGCGCAGGGCATCGACGTCTTCACGGGCGCGCGGCACATCGCCGGCCTCGCGTGCCGCCCGGGATGCGGAGCGCGCGGCACTCGCGGCCCGACCGACGCTGGCGCTGCTCACGAGCTTGCGGCCGAGGAAGGCCCCCAGCAGGGCGCTGCCGAAGGAGGCGGCGGAGGACCATTGGGCCGCGCTGGCCTGGTCGCGCTGGGTCTCGACCCGCTGGCGAGCCACGCGGACCTTTTCCTGGAGAGTTGCCAGGCGCGGGGCGTACTTGGCGCGGAGCTGCTCGGCGACGCGATCGCGCTCTTCGCGGGCGCGCTGGGCCAGGCGCGCACGGAAGTCGGCCTCGCTCTCGCCCGGGGTCGACAGGACCTTGAGCGCCCTGAACCGCCACAGCGGCAGGTGTTGCCGGCGCCCCACGGCGGTCGCAAACGTGCGGCGCCAGTCGACGTAGGAGCGGGCCCGCGCGGCCGCCGCCGGCAGCGGACCGAACCTCGCTCCGCCGATCGGCTCGCGATCAAGTTCGGCGTCGGCGAAGGGCAGGTCAACGGCGTGGTCCCAATCCACGACCACCGGGCCATCGAGGAGCGGCGCGAGCATCGCGACCGAGCGCTCTTCGTTCACGCCCGCCCGCGCGTCGGCGTAGAGCACCCGCGCGCTCCCCAGCACCATCGGCTGGTACACCACCTCCGTCTCAACCCGCGCGGGGACGAAGAACTGCGGCACGTCCGGCGGCAGCACCGGACGCTCGGCGTGGACAGGCCCGCTCAGCGCGACGGCGCCCGCGGGCGCGCCCGCACCGTTCGCCGCGGCTTCGTTCGGCGGCGCATCGGGCGCGTGCGCCGGCTTCAGCGCGGCGAGCTGATCCCGGGTGAGCGGGCCGCGGAGGTAGGAGAGGCACCAGCGCGACTCGAAGACCGTGGGGTGCGCATCGTGGACGTTGTTCATGAGGAAGATGCGCGAGCGCAGGCGCGAGATGGTCGCGTCGGCCCGGGCGCGGTCGAACGCCGACGAAGCGCTTGCCGATGCCCCTTCGAGCCCGTCGAGCACCCGGTTCTTGTCCTGCTGGGTCTGGAGGCGCCCGATGAACCACGTGCCGGCGTTGGAGAGACCCTTGTAGTCGATGTCCACGGGGTTCTGCGACGCGAGGACCACGCCGAGCCCAAATGCGCGCCCCTGCTTCATGAGCGTGAGCAGCGGACCCTTGCTGGGCGGGTTGGCGACGGGCGGGAAGTACCCGGCGATCTCGTCCATGTACAGGAGCGCCCGCAGGCTCGTCGTGCCCGACTGGCCACGCATCCACCCCACGACGTGCCCGAGCAGCAGCGACACCAGGAACATCCGCTCGGCGTCGCCCAGGTGAGCGATCGAGAAGACCGACACCCGCGGCTTGCCCGCGGGCGTGCGAAGCAGCGTGGCGACGTCGAGGGGCTCTCCGTCGGTCCAGCGCGAGAAGCCGGGCGAGGCGATGAGCGCGTTGAGTCGCATCGCCAGGTCGAAGCGCTCCGCGGCGGGGTAGAAACTCTCGAGCTCCATCACGCCGAGGCGCGCCGTGTGGGGCGACTGCACCAGGCGCACGAGAGAGGGGAGGTCGATCGAGCGCCCCTGCGACCAGGCGTGTTCGAGGATGCTCGAAAGCAGGGTGTGCTCGCGCCCGCCGGAGGCGTCGCTGCCACTGCCCACGCCACCTCCGCCGCCGGCCACGCCCACCAGGCTCAGGAGGCTGGCCACGGTGGTCGAGATCCGCTCGGCGAGCAGTTCCGGGTCGCTGATGACGCCCGGCGGCGGCGCCTGGAAACTTCGAAGGAGGGAAATGGGCCGCCCCGCCGACGAACCGGGGGTGTACACGGCGAACTCGGCGGCGTCACGCAGGCGCGCGATCCTCGTGCCATCCTGATGCCACGACGCCAGGCCCGCGCGCCACGCTTCAGCCTGCTGCGCGGCGTACCCCGGCACATCGAGACCCGATCGGAGCGCGTCTTCGGGGTTCACCCACGGCGCAAAGTCCTGAGGTCGGAGGTCGGGAAACGTGAGCAGGAGGTTGGCCAGATCGCCCTTGGGGTCGATGATGATCGCCGGGATGCCGTCGATCGCGGCTTCCTCCACCAGGGCCAGGCACAGGCCGGTCTTGCCGCTGCCGGTCATTCCGACGCAGACGGCGTGGGTCACCAGGTCACGGGCGTCATAGAGGAGAGGGGTCGGGCCGCGAGCCCCGGCGTCGAGGTCGTACTCGGCACCGAGGTAGAACAGGCCCAGCTTCTCAAAGTCGAGGGCGTTCATCGGGATCCTGAAGCACGAGCGGGAGCAGGACGAGCGCGGCCAACAAGCGATCCCGATGGTACCACACGCGCCCTCGCTTCCGGCCTCGGGACGCACATGCTGCTAAAGTCCGAGTCCCGGAATCCGTCCCCGGGGCGACTTCGTATCGGTTTTCCCCCATACTCGACCCCCCCATCCTCAACGTGCGGACCCGCGTGACGCTTCCCGCATCTTCTTCCTCACCCCGTCACCACCCGCACCCTGCCCGAGCCCTGCCATGCCGAACCTGAGACTCGCCCGTGTTGTTGTCGCCGGAACCGCGATTTCGATCATGTCGCTCAGCGGCTGCGGGCGATCGGACGCCGAGGAACAGGCGATCGAGTCGGCGGCGGAGAAGCTCACGTTCGTGATGAGCGGGCCGAATGTGTCGCCCATTGCCGAGCGCAAGGAG
This sequence comes from Phycisphaerales bacterium, assembly GCA_050182995.1. Taxonomy (GTDB): domain Bacteria; phylum Planctomycetota; class Phycisphaerae; order Phycisphaerales; family UBA1924; genus JAEUIX01. The sequence goes on from JBFXBS010000003.1 coordinate 306,927, forward strand.
ACGGGGCTGAAGGAAGTGCTCCAGATCGTGCAGCCGCTGGTCTCGTCGGACGACGCGTCGATTTCGGTCGCGGCGAACACGCTGGCGGCCCGGGCGCAGTCGGGCCTGGGCGAGATCGCGGCGACCGAGGCGGCGGAGCACGAGCGCCTGGCGAGCAACAGCCTGGCGACGATCGTGACGCTCGCGGATGTCTGGTCGGTGCAGAATGCGCGGGCGCGCGAAGCGGCGGCCTATGACCCCGCGGCGGAGCTCGACGCGCTCACCAAGAGCGAACGCGAGATCGAGCGGCTCATCGGCGAAGCCACTGCCGAGCGGCAGAAGGCCGAGGCGCGCGTGAGCGGCTTTGAAAAGGAAGCCGACGCGGTTCTTGCGCAGGCGAAGGCGAAGCGTGACGAAGCGGCGCAGCTCAAGCAGCGGATGAGCGGGACCGACGCGACGGGCGCGCTGGCCCTGCTCGAGCAGGCGACGGCGATCGCCCGTGAGGCCGATGCCCTTGATCTGCGAGCGTCGGGCATCCGCGGGCAGGCGTTTGCCGCCGCCCCGGCGGTGGATGCGGCACGGCGCGAGATCGAACTGCTCATCAGCCGGCGCGAAAGCGTGGCCAAGCTCAAGCGGCTCGTAGGCGAGCGCGCGTCGACGATGCGCACCGCGGCCGAGGAATCCCGCGCCGCGGCCGACGCCGCGGGGACGGCACTGTCGGCCGCCATTTCCGAAGTCGCGGACCGTCGCCGGGGCGCACTTGCTTCGGCCCTCGAGAGCGCGGCCCGGCACTTCCGCGATGCGTCGGCGTCGGCCCGCAAGGCCGGGCAGGGCGCGACCGGACCCGGCAAGACTTCCGCCAACCTTCTCGCCGCGAGCGCGCAGCAATCACTCGGCGACGTCCAGCTTTTGCAGGCCCGCGGGGACAGCACGTTCGCCGGGGTGCTCGCGGCGATCGTTGAGGCCGCGCCGAATATTCCGGGCAAGGCCGGCATCGAGGGGATGATCACGGAGTTCGGCGAGCGTGCGACCCGGGCGCGCACCGAATCGCAGGAGGCGTACCGGGCCGCGCGCGACGGCTTCCAGGGTGCGGGCGCGGGGGCCGATCTCTCCGAGCGGATCGAGAAGATCACGCGCATCCTGACCAACCTCACCGGCGAGACTCCGGCGGCTCCGACCGAGCCTGTGAACCCCGCGGCGGCCGCGACCGACGAGACCGCGGCCACGCCCGCTTCGGCTCCGCCCGCGGATGACGCGCAGGCCGCTGAGCGCATCCGTGCCATGCTGACCGAGCTTGCCGGCGCCCTGAACCGGGGCGACGCGCTCACGGCCTCCGGCTTCTTTGCCGCCTCCACGCCGGCGCAGGAGCAGGCGATGGACACCCTCATCACGCCCGGGCTCAACCTCGCGGCCCTCGACGGGGCACTCCGCGAGAAGTTCAGCGCCACGCTTGCGCAGATTCTCGCCGCTTCGCCCATGGGCGCGATGCTGGGCCCGAGCCTGAAGGACTTTTCCTCATTCGATCTCAAGCCCGCTGAGCTTCAGATTGAAGTGATGGGCGACAAGGCGATCGTTTCGAAGAACGGCCTGCCGGCGCACGCCCTGGTGCGCATGGGTGAGCGGTGGCTCGTCGACGTGCCGGCGGACGCCGCGGCGGCCATGGGGCCCATGGGCGCGATCGTCAAGGGCCTGGGTGATGCCGCGGCTGAGCTTGTTCCGGGCGTGAAGGACGGCACGTACAAGACCAAGGAAGAGTTTCTGTCGGCGTTCATGGCCAAGCTGGGCCCGATGATGCAGAAGTTGGGCCCGATGCCGGGCATGCCCACGATGCCGGGCAAGCCGGGCGGCGGGGGCTGAGCCGGCGCACCCGTTTCTTGACCCCGCACCGACCCCTTGATAGGTTTCGATCCCCTTTTCCCGCCCCGAGTCCATCGGCGACGCTCATGCAACGAACCTTCCGGGCCTTGTTGGCGCTCCTGCTTCTGTTCGCGGTGGCGCCCTGCCCGACCCTGGCTCAGGGCGGTCTGCAGGGCCTTCCTGAAAAGCGCCAGCTTTCCGACGCCGAACGCCAGCAGATCAAGGGCTTCTGCGACCAGCACATTCCCGGTCTTTCGCAGGGCCCGCTCGAGATCAAGCGCTCGCGCGAGACGCTTCTGAAGTACCTGATCGACCCCAAGGTCATCTCGGGCGACTTCCGGCGTGAATACGCGCTCTGGCTCCTGCCTTCGCTTCAGCAGCTCGTCAAGGACAAGAGCGACCTCAAGGCCGTCAACGCCCTGCAGATCGCCGGGGAGCTCGCGACGCAGTCCATCGTGGATCTTCTGCTCGGGTCGCTGAAGGACGAGCGGGTGAGCGTGCGGTTCGCGGCGGCGAGCGCCATCGGGCGGATGTTTGACGCCGTTCGCCTGTATGAGCCGGCGGTTGTTCCCGCCAAGCTCATGGACGTGGTCCGCGAACTGGCCCAGCTTGTGCGCACGGAGAAAGACCCGCGCGTGCTCGATGCCCTCGTCCTGGCCTTTGAGAGCGCCCTCAAGGTTCCCGCCGACCAGGTCAATGACGCCACCTTCCGCCCTTCGCTTTCGACCGCGACGGCCAAGGCCATCGGCGCCCGGGCCAAGGTGCTGCCTGATGAGCCCGCGGCCGATCGCGTGCTGGCGGTGCTCCTGCGCGGGGTGACGGCGATGCGCAACGCGGCGACGCAGGCCCTGCTCACGCCGCGCGGGCTGCCGCCTCAGCAGCGCACCGACATCCGCGACATGTGCTCGGACGTGCTCACGGGGGTTGCCGCCCTTCGAGCCAAGGGCGAACTGAGCGGGAACACCGCCCGCGACGCCGAGCAGCTCGAGACGGCGGCCAAGTCGCTGCGCGACCTGCTCGCCAACTGAATGGCGGTTCACCCCGGTCGCGGGTCGATACGCTCCGGACATGTGGAAGCTCGGGGTACCTCTCCTGCTCCTCGCCGGCGCGCTCGTGCTCGCGGTCATCCTCGACCGCCCGCGCCCGCGCGCGGACCTGGTGATCATCAATCGCGGCGACATCGCCACGCTCGACCTGCATCGCATGTCGTGGCTGCAGGATCTTCGCCTGGCCGCCGCGCTGTGGGAAGGGCTCGTGCGGCTTGAGGTGCAGGCGGAAGCGGCGACGGGCCGGCGGGTGGTGCGTGCCGTGCCGGGCGTGGCGGCGCGATGGGACATTTCCGCCGATGAGCGCGTGTACACGTTTCACCTGCGGCCCGAAGCGCGCTGGTCGAGCGGCGAGCCGGTGACGGCGGAGGATGTGCGCCGATCGTGGTGCCGCGCGATCCTGCCGGACACGGGCGGGGACTACCTGAACCTGTTCGGGCTGATCGCCGGCGTGCGCGAGTTTGTCGCGTGGCGCGAGTCGGCGGTGCGGGAGCATGTGCAGGGCGGGCCGGGCGGAGGCGCGCGTGAAGCCGCGGCCCGGGCGCTGTGGGCCGAGACGCTGCGGCGCTACGACGAGCAGGTCGGCGTGCGTGCGCCCGACGCTCACACGCTTATCGTCACGCTCGCCCGGCCCACGCCGTACTTTCTCGATGTGCTCGGCCTCGAGATCACGGCGCCGGTGTGGATGCCGGGGGTCGAGGCGTTTGAGCGGCTCGACGCGCGAACGGGCCGGATGGTCACCGAGCCCGGCTGGACGCGTCCCGGATCGCTCGTGACCAACGGGCCGTACGTGCTTTCGGAATGGCGGTTCAAGCGCGAGATGCGCCTCACGAAGAACCCGCACTATTGGAATCGCGACGCCGTCGCGATCGAATCGATCTCGATGCTCAGTGTCGAGGACCCCAGCGCGCAGGTGATCGCGGCCCGGACCGGCGCGGTCGACTGGCTGACCGACGTGGCGGCGGAGAGCCGTCGCGAACTGGTGGCGCAGATGCGGCAGGCCGAGCGCGAGCACGCGGAGGCCATCCGCTCGCTGCGAGAAGAGGCACTGGACCCGATTGAGATTCGTCGGCGTCTGCCGGCCGACGAGCGCCTGCACGTGCACGTGTTTCCGTCGTTTGGGACGTTCTTCCTGAACCTGAACTGCGCCCCGGCCCTGCCCGACGGGCGGCCCAACCCGCTGCGCGATCCGCGCCTCCGCCGGGCCCTTGCGCTCGCGGTCGACAAGCAGGCGATTTCGGATCTTCGCGGGATCGGGGAGCCGGTGACCGGTTCGATCACGCCGGCAGGCTCGATCGCCGGGTATGTGCCGCCGAGCGGATTGGGGTACGACCCGGTCGAGGCGCGCCGGCTGCTGGTCGAGTCGGGCGTGCGCGTGGAAGGGACGGGAAGCCCGGGTGCGGGGGGCACGCGCGTGACGCTCCCCCCGATCGAGATTCTCTTCAACAAGGATGCCGGGCACGACCTGGTCTGCCAGTCGATCGCCAGCGACTGGCGGCGTGAACTGGGCGTCGAAGTCGTGCTCCGGCAGAAGGAACGCCGCGCGTTTCGCGAGGACCTCAAGAACCACAACTTCATGGTGACGACGGCGAACTGGTTCGGTGACTACGGCGACCCGACGACGTTCCTGGACATCAACCGCACCGGCGACGGGAACAACGACCGCGCCTTCGCCGACCCGGAGTATGACGCGCTCTTGGACGAGGCGCTCGATGAGCGCGATCCGGAGCGGCGCATGAACCTGCTGGCGAGCGCGGAACGGCGAGCGGTCGAGGTGCAGGTGCCCCTGATTCCCCTGCTTCACGACTGCGGGGTGTGCATCTTCGACCCTCACCGGCTTGCGGGGGTCTGGTCGCACCCGCGCCAGAAACAGCAGTTCGGGGCGCTGCGGCTGATCGAGCGGCCCGAAGACGCGCCGGCGGCCGCTCCGGGCCGGTGAACCATCCGTCGCCAAAGTGGCACACGTGCCGGAATGCGCCAGGTGCGTGCGCGCCCGCGGCCGGGCTGATCGAATCGAGCTTGCCCGCGATCGAGCAGGCCGAAATGCGCCAGCCGGATCGGCCGGGCGTCCAGAATGGCCAGTGCTCGTGGAAGGCTGTTTTTGCAGGGTTTTTCGCTCAGGCATCGCGCCGCTGTGTTCTGGCACCGACTTCGCATATGTCCTCGGGCCTCACGGTCGCTTCGGCGACGAAAGGGCGATCCCGTGGTCGAGAGTTCGTCGGTCATCGTGCTGTGTTACGAGGACCACGTCGATTCCGGAATCGCTCGAGCGTTGCTCCGCAACCGGTGGAGGCTGATCGATGGAAGGAGTGGACCCCCAGCGATCAAGATGGTGATGCTCGCTCATCCGCTTGCGGTGATCGTGCAGGTGCCGGCGCTCCACGCGAGCGACGTTCCCCTGGCGACGATCCGGCGACTGGCGCGGCATTGGAACCCGACGTGCGTGCTGGGCGTGGCAGGCCCGGACGCGGGTGACGTGGAAGTGATGGTGCGACAATCGGGTGCGGACTGCTTCCTGCCGCACCCGTGTTCTCCTGACGCTCTGGAGCAGATGCTCGAGAGCATGGTTCCTGGAGTGACGAGAGTGGGAAGCGTGCGAGCGGCGGGTCGACGGGCCACGGGCACGAGCGACGCGACCGCCCGCGCCGGACCGAATCCGGGTGCGTACTCGAGAAACTCGAGACGAACCCTTTGAGGAACCAACGTCGGCGTGAGTGCACGCGGTCGCTTGCGTTCCCCACCAGCCGCCCGCGGCGACGCGGATCGGCGGGTTGACAAGTGAAGAGGCGCTTCAAGGCCGGCAGCGGTCCGTCCGGGCCGGCGGCGTCAGCGAATCGGGCGAGTTTTCGAGCGGATAATCCGACACGACACTCCTTCCTCCCCCCGCTTGGGAGCTCGCCTGATTCCCGACGCCGCCCACCCGGCTGGACCTCCAGCCGAAGCGCCCCCTGGAGCCTCTTTGTTCAGGAGCGTGACTCATCGTTTCGAGTGGTCGGCGGACGTCTGAAAAGCACTGATTGACGGACGAAAAACCGACACGACACTCCTTCCTCCCCACGTTCGGCGATTGGAGCGAGAGCAGACCCCGCCGACCACTCGAGACGATTAGTTCACGCCCCCGCCAGAGAGGAGAGCCCGGGCAGAATCCCGAAAGGGCCCACTTTGCCCGGGTATAGAGAGATTGCCTGAAGGAGAGAGCAGGCAATCAGAGAGAGTACGGGAGACCGAGCGAGAGAGCGGTCTCCCGGTTCGCGGAGCGAAAGCTCCGCATCGCTCGCCGGTCACATGCCGACGCGCGTTCAGGCCGATCCGGTCAGTCGGCCTGACGTCGCGTACGCATGCGGCCTCGCGGGCACTTCAAGAGAGAGAAAGCTGCTTGAATTTCATGCGCCCCACTCACGCGCCCCGTGCCCACCCCGCACGGCCATCGGACCGGGCTCCCACGCCCGTGGCGATCACGTCGGGCGGGACAGTCCTGCGACTCATCCCGGTCGCGATCATCCGCGACGAAAAAACACCTAATCGGGTGATTTTGCGCCCCTCAAAGTAATCTGCACAGGCATTCCACCTGTTTCAGTTGCTTGGCGACCCGCCAAGTTTGTGGTATCTTGGATTATCGCCCTGAGGAGCGAGCCGCGATCGCGGCGAGAGAGAGTTCGGTGACAAGCTAGGAAAACTCGGACGAGGCAGGCCTCGACCGATCGGTCCGGAACGTGACGCGCGGTGTGCGTTGCACCAAGGCGGAACCGCCCGGAGCGAGCCCACAGGAGAGAGCAATGAAGATGCAGATCGTTGCTTTGGGTGTGTTGGCCGCGGCGGGTGCCGCGTACGGGTCCAACAACATCACGACGGCGTACTCGTTCAGTTTTGAAGGCGCGGTGAATGCCACGACGCCCTTCACGGGGCCGGCTTCGTTCGACACTGGTCGCCTCAACGGCGATCGGCTCGACCTGCCGCCCGGCCTGGGCGTGGACACGACCATTCCTGATCTGTTCACGGCGTTCTGCGTGGAGATCGGCGTGCCGATCCAGAACCCGGGCGCGCACAAGGTCTTCCCGCTGCTGGGGTCGGTCACTGATCCGACCGGCGGCGTGGGCCCCGCGGTGCTGTGGGACCCGGTGCGGACGCAGCGCGCCTCGCGGCTGTGGGGCGGATTCATCGGGTCGGTGAACAGCATCGACTCCGCCGGCGCGTTCCAGCTTGCGCTGTGGGACATCACCTACGACATCGACATGGACCTTTCGGCGGGCCCGTTCTTTGTCGGACTCGGGCAGTTCCAGCCGGGCGTGACTGATCTTGCGCAATCGTGGCTCAACATCGTCAACAGCGCGGCGATACTGCCGGAGCCGGAGCTGTTCCTGCTCTCGGGCCCGGACAACCAGGACGTGATCACGACGCCGGCGCCGGGGACGCTGGCGCTCCTTGGTCTCAGCGGGCTTGTCGCTGGTCGGCGGCGGCGCTGATCTGCGAGCAACTCGATTCCCGACGACATCCTTCAAACCCGCGGCTCTCCCTCACCGGTCGCCGCGGGTTTTCAGTTTTTTGGACCATTCGCCGGCGATGTTCGTATGGCTCGCACACGGGAGAATGGTTGCCCGCGTCGGCTTCCGGGTCAGAATACTGCAGGGGAACGAGGCCAGAGCACGGGCCCGGCAGAGGTGGAGGCAGACCGTCGGGCATGACCAACAAGGAACCACAGGACGTGACGGTTTTGGTCGAGGCGGCGACGCGCGGCGACCGGCTTGCCGCCGAGCAGTTGCTGCCGGTGGTCTACGAGGAGCTTCGCCGACTCGCTGAGTCACAGCTTGGCCGCGAGCCCGCGGGGCACACGCTCCAGCCCACGGCGCTTGTGCACGAGGCGTATCTGCGGCTGCTCGGCGGGCAGGCGGGGGACGAGGTGAAATGGGACGGGCGCGGGCACTTTTTCGCGTCGGCGGCGCGGGCGATGCGGCACATACTTGTCGAGCGGGCGCGTCGCTACGCGGCGGCGAAGCGTGGCGGCGATCGGCGGCGCGAGGCGCTTGATTCCCGCGTGGGAACGATCGCGGTGGATTCCAAGGGCGCCGAGCCGGTCGACCTGGTGGCGCTCGACCGCGCGCTCGACGAGCTTCAGCGTCGCGACGAGATGCAGCATGACGTCGTGATGCTCCGCTACTTTGCCGGGCTCTCGATCGAGCAGGCCGCGGCCGCGCTGGGAGTTTCGGCGGCGACGGTGAAGAACAAGTGGTCGTTCGCCCGCGCGTGGCTGCGCCGCTCGCTGCACGAGGATGATGCGGGAGCCCGCGCATGAGCGCTTCGGCGACCGGATCCAACCCTGATCCTCGGCAAGCCGAAGAGCTGTTCGCGGAGGCCCTGGCGATGCCGACGGCGGCGCGCGGAGCTTTTCTCGCTTCGCGGTGCGGAGCCGACGAGACGTTGCGGCGAGAAGTGGAGTCGCTGCTGGCCCACCACGACGCCGACGCGTCGTTCCTGGAGCAGCCCGCGCCGAGCGGAACGGGCGTCGCGACGAGCGGGCGCGTCGAGCCGGAGTCGACGCCCGGGCGCGTGGGGCCGTACCGGGTGCATGAGGTGCTGGGCGAGGGCGGGATGGGCGTGGTGTATCGGGCCGAGCAGGACTCGCCCCGGCGGCTGGTGGCGCTCAAGGTGATCCGCGGCGATTGGACGAGCGGTTCGGCGCGACGGCGCTTTGAGCAGGAGGGCGCGGCGCTGGCGCGTCTGCAGCACCCGGGGATCGCCCAGGTGTTTGAGACGGGGATCGACCCGGCGACGGGCCGATCGTTCCTGGCGATGGAGCTGATTGAGGGGCAGGCGCTGAGCACGTTTGCCGCGGCGTTGGGCACGCGGGCCAAGCTGGGGCTGATCGCGCAGGTGTGCGACGCGGTGCATCACGCGCACCAGCGCGGGGTGGTGCACCGGGATCTGAAGCCCGGGAACGTCATTGTGGATCGGTCGGGTCGGGCGCGAGTGCTCGACTTCGGCGTGGCGGCGCTTGTCGACGACGGCACCGTTGCGACGATGCACACGCGCACGGGCGAGCTGATCGGCACGGTGGCGTACATGAGCCCCGAGCAGATTGGAGGCGACGCGGGCAGCGTCGACACGCGGAGCGACATCTACTCGCTGGGGGTCATCCTGTATGAGCTGCTCGCGGGCAAGTTGCCGCACGATGTTCGGAGGCGCTCGCTGCCCGAGGCGCTGCGGATGGTGCGCGAGTCGGACCCGACGCGCCTGAGCACGATCGCACGCGGGTTTCGCGGGGATGTCGAGACGATCGTGAGGAAGGCGATGGAGCGCGATCCGGGTCGCCGGTACGCATCGGCGGCGGAGATGGGCGCGGACATCCGTCGGCACCTGGCGGATGAGCCGATCATGGCGCGCCCGCCGAGCGCGGCGTACCAGATCGGAAAGCTGGCGCGCCGGTACAAGGCGCTCTTTGTCGCCGGGGGCGTGGTGATCGTGACGCTCGTGGCGGCGCTGACGACCGTGAGCGCGGCGCTGGTGAATGCGCGGCGGGCCGAAGCGGTTTCGCGGTCCGAGGCCGAGCGGGCGGCCACGGTCAGCGAGTTCATCAAGACGCTGCTGACGGGGGTCGACCCGAGCGTGGCGCGCGGGAAGGACACGGCGCTGCTCATGGCGATTCTTGCGGACGCTGAACGCCGCGCGGGCGAGCTCGCCGCGAACCCGGTCGCCGAGGTCGAAGTGCGGGCGGCGATCGGGCAGGGATACATCACGATCTCGAGATTTGCGGAGGCGGCGTCGCAGCTCGAGCGGGCCGTCGAGATCGGGCGCGCCGATCTTCCCCGGGATCATGTGGCGATGCTCAACGCCCAGCAGTTGCTCGGGTCGGCGTACGACCGGATGGACCGGCGCGAGGATGCTCGCCGCGTGACGGGCGAGAATGTCGAGGCGTGGGCACGATCGCACGGCGAGCGTGCCGCGGGGACGCTGCTGGGGCGGAACAACTACGGGAAGATGCTGCTCGAAGCGGGCGAGCACGCCGAGGCGGAGTCGCAGCTTCGGCGGGCCGTCGACGGCCAGACGCGCACGCTGGGGCTCGATCACGCCGACACGCTTCGATCGATGTCAAATCTCGCGTCGCTGCTTTCGGCAACGGGGCGCTGGAACGAGGCCGAGGGACTGTTCCGCGAAGTGCTCGAGCGCCGCACGCGCGTGCTGGGCGAGGACCATCCTGAGACGCTGATCGTGATGGGCAACCTTGGGCACGAGCTGAGCACGCGCGGGCGCAAGGCGGAAGCGGAGCCGCTGCTCGTGCGGGCGCTCGAGGTCCGCCGGCGGGTCATGGGTGATGCGCACCTGGAGACGCTGGTGTCGATGTACAACGTCGCGGGGCTGCTGCTGGAGAACGGGCGGGTCGACGAAGCGGCAGCGCTGGCGGAGCGGCTGGTCGAGCAGGCACCGAGCGTTCTGGGCGAGGCACACGGGCTGACCGGAGCGGGCTTTCACATGATGGGGAAGGTTCGGCGTGCGCAGAAGCGTTTTGAGGAGGCATACGTGGCGCAGTTGCGGGCGCTCGAGGGCGCTCGGGTGTCGATGCCTGCCGGGCATCCGCGGTTGGGCATCTTCGCGTGTGCCGTCGGACGGACGTGCATCGATCTCGGGCGGTTCGAGGAGGCGGAGCGGATGCTGAGCGAAGGACGAGCGATCCTGCTCGCGGCGGGCGGGCCAGGCGACGCATCGACGCTGGCGGCGACGGAGATGATGGTTGACCTGAGCGAGGCGCGCAGGGACGGCCAAGCCGCCGCGCGGTGGCGGGCGGAACTGGAGCACGACCGAGCCGCGCGCACCGCAGAGCCGCGAGCGAAGTAGTCTGGCAAGCGTCTCTGCGGCGGGGTTACACGCACCCGGCGAAGTAGGCGTTGATGAAGTCGCCGAGATCGTCGGGGTCGGTGTTGAGGTCGTTGTTGAAGTCGGCGCGGTCGCAGGCGGGGACGGAGAAGTAACAGTTGATGTAGTCGCCGAGGTCGTCGGCATCGAGGGTGCCGTCGCCGTTGAAGTCAGGCCGGCACGGGCGGCTGAACCCGCTCACCACGATCACCTGGTTGCCGCCGCCGAACGTTGAGAACAGGAAGTCGCCCGTCACCGGATCGATGTTGGCGCCTTCGGCGCCGAAGAGCCCGGTGATGAAGTCGCGGCGTGAGGCGACGATGGGGTCGCCGTTCTCGTCCAACTCGAACGCGCCGACCGTGCCTGCGCTGTATTCAGAGACGAGCATCGACGGCGTCGGGAATCCTGGCGAGTTGATGGGCGCGTAGGTGAACCCCTCCGGCCCCCCCGCCAGCCGCGAGGCAGGAATCACGGTGATGGGCGAAATGTTGTACGTTCCGTTGCCATCCGGCGAGACCGAGGCGTCGCTCCACTGCCCGCCCGACCAGGAGCACAGCTTCATCCGACCGGCCCCGGGGAACCCCACGGGCACGAAGTTCACGCTGGCGAGCGAACCCTCGACTCCGAGCACGGCGACATCGTCAATCCGGTCGGTGATCGTGCTGCCCGGGCGCGCCTGACCGAGCTGGTTCACGGGCCAGCGCGCCAGGAAGAGCACGTTGCCCGGCCCATAGGACACACCTCCGTCGTTGTAGGCAGCCTCGATGGCGACCTGCGGTTCGCCGACGAAGCTCGTGATGTGACCATCCACATCGCGCGCGACCTGAATCGCGTAGATCGCACCCGCCGCCCCGTTCGCGCCGCCACCGATGAGCAGGGTGTTCGGATCGTCGAACTTGACCGTGAGCCCGCCGTAGTTGGTCGGCACGCCCGGAATGGAGCCCAGGTTCAGAACGGAGTAGGTCTGGTCAAAGGGCGGCGCCAGGACCTGCGCGGAGGCGGAAGCGACCAGCACGAGCGGCAGCGAAGCAGCAAGAAGACGCAGCATGATTCGATCTCCCTTTCCCCCCAGATTTTCCGGCCTGAGGCCGGGCGTGAACGTCAGCGGGTTCCGCGCGTGGAACCTCGATTGCAACTCAGGAAGCAAAGTACGCGTTGATGAAATCTCCCAGGTCATCAGCGTCGTGATTGCCGTCGCCGTTGAAATCGCCATCGGGGCATGGGGGCGAGGCGAAGTAGCAGTTGATGTAGTCGCCGAGATCGTCGGCGTTGGTCTCGCCGTCGGCGTTGAAGTCGGCGTCAGCGGTGACGCGGAGGGTTACGGAGTTGAGGGCGTACGCGGCTCGCACGCGGGCGCCCATCGGAAGTCCGGATTCGGGCTGGATCAGCGCGTCGAGGGCTGAGCCGCTGGTGCAGGAAGAGACTTGCGCGCTGGTCACCGAAGCTGTTGCCGCCATTGCGCCCGAGGCGGCGACCAGCGCGCGCACACATCGATTTCTCATACAGATGTTCCGCATGTCTGATTCCCCGATTGAATCTCGGGCATGCTTAGCTCCCAGAATACAGGGAGAACCGAAGGCTGGCCAAGCGTTGATCGTCGAATTGTGTTCCGCGTGAATCTGGGTGAGCGCCGAACGCACCACCGACCGGCCGGTGGTCGAGGCTCGGCGCGGGACGAAAACCCCGTGCCGGCTCCTATAGTCGCCGCCCTCTCGCCCCTTGCGCTGTGGGAACGAGCAGGTCGCACCGAAAGGAACCCTTCCTTGGCAGACACTCACTTCGATTTCATCGTCATTGGCGGCGGGCCCGCCGGGTATGTCGGCGCGATTCGAGCGGCACAGCTCGGCTACAAGGTCGCGTGCGTCGAGCGCGCCAAGCTCGGCGGCGTGTGCCTCAACTGGGGGTGCATCCCGAGCAAGGCGCTCCTCGCCAACGCCGAGCTGGTGGAGAAGATCAGTGCGGCCGAGGATCAAAAGTTCTGGGGTCTCAAGATCAGCGGCGAGGTCGGGCTCGACTGGGACCGCATCATCGGGCGCTCGCGCGAGGTCGCCAACAAGCTCAACGGCGGGATCGGCTTCCTCTTCAAGAAGAACAAGATCACGCACTTTGTCGGCAACGCCAAGATCACCAAGGCGGAAGCGGCAGGCGGAAAGGCGAAGGTCACGGTCGAAGTGCAGGAGTGTGCGGTCAGGGAGGAGCTGACTTCGGCGCCGGCCACGCCGGGCAAGACGACGCAGACCATCACGGCTGACCACGTCCTCGTCGCGACCGGCTCGGTCGCGCGCGATCTGCCCTTTGCGAAGTTCGACGGCGACCGCATCTGGGGCGCGCGCGAAGCGATGTTCAACAAGGAGAAGCCCAAGCGGCTCGTGGTCGTCGGCGCGGGCGCCATCGGCATGGAGTTCGCCTACTTCTACCACTCCATGGGCACCGAGGTCACGGTGGTCGAAATGATGGACCGCATCCTGCCGGTTGAGGACCACGATGTCTCGGCCGCGCTGCTCAAGATCTACGCCAAGCACGGCATGAAGTTCATGACGTCGACGGTCACGACCGCGATCGAGAAGACGGGGTCGGGGGTCAAGATCACGGTGGCGCCGTTCACGGGCGGCAAGGCCGACGAATCGAAGAAGCAGACGCTCGAAGCCGACCGCGTGCTCCTCGCGATCGGCGTCGTCGGGCGCACCGATGGGCTCTGCGATCAATCGCTCGGCCTCAAGATTGAGAAGGGCCACATCGTCACCGACTACAGGCCCGGCGTCACCAAGGATGAGCCGCTCGACTACAAGACGAATCTTCCCGGCATCTATGCGGTGGGCGACGTGATCGGCCCGCCCTGGCTCGCGCACGTCGCGATGGAAGAGGCGGTGACCTGCGTCGAGCGCCTCGCCTGGCGCGGCAAGAACCCCAAGCAGTCTCACGAGCCGCACGCGATCAACTACACCGTGGTCCCGGGCTGCACCTATTGCGTGCCGCAGGTCGCCAGCGTGGGCTTCACCGAGCAGGCGCTCATCGCCCAGGGCAAGGTGAAGGGCAAGGACTACGAGATCGGCAAGTTCTCGTTCCAGTCGCACGGCAAGGCGATCGCCGCGGCGCACACCGACGGGATCGTCAAGATCATCCGCGGCCTGCCGAGGGGAGAGATCCTCGGCGCGCACATTCTGGGCGACCAGGCGACGGAGCTGATCGCCGAGTTGACGCTGGCGCGCCGTCTCGAAGCGACGACGGAGGAACTGATCTGCACCATGCACGCGCACCCGACGATGCACGAAGCCGTGCACGAGACGGCGCTGGCGAGCGAGGGACGGATGATCCACGCGTAGGGCCGGGTGGCGCCGACATCAGCGATGTCCTCGTTCTGCGGATCGCCGCGCCGGGGGCGTGCAGCGCCGATTTCAACGCCGACGGCAACGTCAACCCCGACGTTCTCGGCGACTGCCTCAACTGCTCCTTCGCGGTCCCACCCTGCGCGGGCGCGGATTTCAACGGCGACGGCGGCGCCGATCCGGATGACCTCGGTGACTTCATCAACGCGTACTTCGCGGGATGCTGAGATTGAATGGCCCGAGTCGTTGCCCGTTGCCCTGTCCGGAATTTCTGACCGGCAGGGCCTCTGGCACCCCGAGTGGAACCAAAAACTCGTTCCCGCAGCCGACGCTCGGTGGGCGCGTGCGGATTTGTGGAGTATGGTGAAGGCTCAGTTCGCCTGCTTATGGGATCGCCGCGTGCCATCCCAAAGCACTAGGCACTTCCCCGAACGGAGCCCTCATGAGTCTTTCAGGTGCCGCGCACCGATTCTCCGGCTTGGTGATCGCGACGATGACGGTTGCCGTGGCGGCGACGGCATTGGCCGACGTGCCGCCGGCCACGCCTGTGGTGACTGAGCCGCAGCTCAACCGGATCGTGAACCCCGGCGACGTGCACATGGAATGCGAGGCGTTCATGGACGCCGATCCGGGCGACACCCATGTCTGCACGGACTGGGAGATCTGGACGGTGTCGCCCTCGGCACGGGTGTGGTCGACGCTGTGCATCGGCGGCGTTGAGCGCGTGCACACGCACCTGGGCGACGGCACGTTCGAAGGCTCTCACGCGGGGCGCACGACGCTGCTTGACGGCACTCAGTATCGCCTTCGCGTCCGGCATCGCGACAGCGGCGGCAACCCGAGCACCGAGTGGTCAGCCTTCGGCGAACGACTCTTCACAACCGGGCAAGCCAGCGTGCTCTTTCCGCTTGAGGCCGATGACGTCGTTGCGGCGCCGGTGCCGACGTGGCGCACATCAATCGGGGCGGCGATCACGCTGCCCGTGGCCGCGACGGCACCGAGCCTGCGCGTTGAGTCCGGAACCGGGGGACTGCTGCTGCAGTTTTCACCCGACGCGCTGGGCGCGATGACGATCAACAACCCCGGCGCGCTGCCGGTGCATGGACCGGTGCGCGTGCGCGTGAGCGCCGGCTCGCTCAGCGAGCCGCTGGCGCTTCCCGAGAGTCAGATCACCTGCACGATGGGGTCGGGCGCGGCGGTCACGATCTACCTGCCGGCATTGAACGTGAACGCGGGGATGGATGCGTTCTTCTGGGTGCAGAGCGGCGGGTCGACGTACGTTGGCCAATCGGCGCAGACCTCGCCTGACTTCACGACGCTTGCGCGCGGCACGCCCGTGCCGTGGGCCGCGCGCCAGTCGGGCTACCGAGTCGAGGTCGTCGCCACGGGCTTCCAGCTTCCGGTCAACATTGCGTTTGTGCCCAACCCCTCGCCCGCCGCCGATGCTCCGCTGTACTACGTCACGGAGCTGTACGGCACGATCAAGGTCGTGCTCCGCAACGGAGTGGTGCAGGATTACGCGACCAACCTGCTGAACTTCAATCCCACGGGGAACTTCCCCGGGTCGGGCGAGCAGGGCGTCGCCGGGGTCGTGGTCGATCCCGTGAACGGCGACCTGATTGCAACGATGCTCTATTCGAGCCAGCCCGGCGTGGAAGCGGCCCCGCACTACCCGCGCGTGGTGCGCTTCACGAGCAACAACGGCGGTCGGACCGCCGCGACACAGACGACCATCCTGAACATGGTGGGCGAGTCGCAGGGCCAGTCGCACCAGATCAGCAACATCACGTTCGGGCCTGATGACAAGCTCTATGTGCACGTGGGCGACGGGTTCGATGCGGCGACGGCGCAGAATCTCAGTTCCTTCCGCGGGAAGATCCTGCGCATCAACCGCAATGGAACGCCGGTGACTGACAACCCGTTCTATGACGCCGCCAACGGCCTCACGGCGCGCGACTACGTGTTTGCGTACGGATTCCGCAACCCCTTCGGGGGCGATTGGCGCCAGTCGGACGGCCAGCACTACGAAGTCGAGAACGGGCCGTCGGTCGATCGCATCTGCCAGGTCATCAGCGGGCGCAACTACCTGTGGAACGGCTCCGACGCGAGCATGGCCAACTTCGCGATCTACAACTGGAACCCGGCGGTGGGCCCGGTGAACATGGCGTTCATTCAGCCCGGCACGTTCGGCGGCAGCGGGTACCCCGCTTCGAAGCAGGATCATCTGTTCATCTCCGAATCCGGCCCGACCTGGGCGACCGGTCCGCAGACCAACGGGAAGCGGATCAGCGAGTTTGTGCTCGACGCGGCGGGCAACCGCGTGAGCGGGCCGACGCCCCTGATCGAGTACGTCGGCTCAGGCAAGGCCAGCGTGGTCGCGCTCGCGGCCGGGCCGGACGGGCTGTACTTCAGCGACTTCTACAAGGACCTGAACTTCCAGTCTCCGATCGACCGCGGGTCGAACATCCTGCGCGTGCGCTTCGTCGGCGCGGCTGACTTCACCGCGAGCGTGACCTCGGGCGACGCGCCGCTCAACGTGCAGTTCACTGACACGAGCACCGTCCCCGGGCCGACGGAGTGGCACTGGGACTTCGGCGACGGCACACAGAGCACGCTGCAGAGCCCGGCGCACACGTACACCGCCGACGGCATCTACGCCGTCACGCTCACCGTGACAGGGAGCACGGGCGTGTCGATCGAGACCAAGCCCGCGTTCATCCGTGTGGGCGAAGTGCCGTCGATCGCGCTCATCGGCGGATCGGCCAGCCCCTCGGCGAGCGACGCGAGCGTGCAGGCGCATCTCGCCGCCCTCGGGTACGACGTGCAGTACTACGACGATGAGCCGGGGAACCGGCCCTCGGCCGCGGCCCTCGCCGCCGAGCATTCGCTTGTGATCGCCTCTTCAACGATCGCCTCGGGGAACATCGGCGGCGAGTTCCGCACGGCCGATGTGCCGCTCATCTTCTGGGAGAACGCCCTGCTGCGCCCGGGCCGCGAGTCGCTCACCGACAACGGCGCCGTGGTGTCAGCCACGACCCTGGACATCATCAACACGGTGCATCCGATCACGAGCGGCCTGTCGCTGGGCGATGTGCCGGCGTTCACGAGCGCCTCGAACATGAGCGTGGCGCTGGGCGCCCTTGGCTCGGGCGCGACCGTGCTGGCCCGCCGCTCGGGCTCGACGGACGGGGCGATCGTCGTGGCGAACGCCGGCGCGACGGTCACGGGCGGGTATGTCACTCCGGCGCGTCGCGTGTTCCTCTACTTCGAAGACGCGAGCTGGTCGAACGCCACGCCCGCGTCGCGCGGGATCCTCGAACGCTCGGTCTGCTGGGCGATGAACGTCGCGGCGCCCATTATCCTCGAACAGCCGCAGGGCGACTCGGCGTGCATCGGCGAATCGGTGATGCTCTCGACGCTCGCGCAAGGGACGCCCCCGCTCTCGTACCAGTGGCGACGCAACGGGACGCCGATCCCCGGCGCGAACGCGCGCACGCTCACCGTGGCGGCCGGCCCGGCGACCGTCGGTGCGTACGACGTGGTCGTCAGCAACACGTGCTTCTCCACGACCACGGCCGCGGTTGAACTCACGACCTGCCCGGCCGATTTCAACTGCGACGGCGAGTTGAATCCCGATGATCTCGGGGACTACATCAACTGCTTCTTCGCGGCGCCGCCGTGCGATCAGGCTGATTTCAACCACGACGGGAACGTCGATCCTGACGACCTTGGCGACTTCATCAACGCGTACTTCTCGAACTGCCCGTAGTCGAGGCGCTCACCAGCCCATGACCACGCCCAGGCCGGTGTAGACGGTGATGCTGATGAGCAGCACGCCGAAGAGGTCCATGATCGCGCCGGTCCGGGCCATGTCGCGGATGGTGAAGTACCCGGAAGAGAATGCGATCGCTGAGGGTGGAGTGCCCGCGGGCATCATGAACGCGCAGCTCGCGGCGAGGGCGAGTGGAACGAGCAGGCGCGCCGGCTCGAGGTTCATGGCCAGCGTGACCGAAGCCATGATCGGAATGAGCGTGGCGGCGAGCGCCGTGTTGCTCATGAACTCGCTGAGCAGGACCGTGACGCCGGCGACGATCAGGACGACCAGCAGCGGGTGAAGCCCATCAAGCCCCTTGAGCGCGTCGCCGACGGCGAGATCGAGCCCGGTGGCGCCCATGCCCTCGGCGAGCGCGAGGCCGCCGCCGAAGAGGAGCAGCACGCCGTAGGGCAAGTGCCGGAACGCGCGCCAATCGAGCACGAAGGTCTGGCGCCGGAGATCGACGGGAATGACAAAGAGGAGCACGCCGGCGGTCACGGCGACGACGGAATCGGTGATGAACGGAACGGCCCGCGCGACTCCGCCGGACTCGACGATCCGGACGATGCCAAGCCAGCTCGCAATGAGCCCGCCGAAGAGCCAGCCGATCACGGCCAGGGCGAAGACGCTCATCGTGGCCCATTCGCCCGGCTTGATGGGGCCGAGCGCGCGGATCTCATCGCGGATCAGGGCGCGCGTGGGCGTGCCGAGGCTTCTCACGTCCGTGCCGCGGGAACGCGATTGGACCGGGAAGAACACGCGCGTGAGCATGAACCACGCCACGCACAGAAAGGCGATGCTCATCGGACCGCAGAGGAGCATCCACTGGCCGAAGCTGGGCGCGTCCATCGACCGGCTCTGAAGGTAACCGCGCAGGAGGACATTGGGAGGCGTGCCGATGGGCGTGGCGACGCCGCCGATCGTGGCGGACCAGGCGACCCCGATCATCACGCAACGCCCGAGATTGCGCACGAGCGGGTCGGGGTGGCCGGGCACGTCGATGGGTGCATCGGGGGCGGTCGTGGTGAGCGTGTGCGGCGGCGTGCCGCCCGCAGATGAAGCGCGAAACGCCACGAGCTGACAGAGGGACATGCCGATGGGCAGCATCAGCGCCGCCGCCGCGGAGTTGCTGATCCACATCGAGAGCACAGCGGTGGCGAGCATGACGCCCGCGACGATGCGGGCGGGCTGCGCACCGACGCCCAGGATGATCGTGAGCGCGATGCGCCGATGCAGGCCCCAGCGCTCCATCGCCAACTGCAGGAGAAAGCCGCCGAGGAAGAGAAAAATGAGGTCATCCCCGAAGGGCGCCGCGGCGTTCTTGACCGGCATCACGCTCAGCAGCGGGAACGCCGCCACGGGGAGCAGCGCCGTTGCCGCGAGCGGGATGGCCTCGGACAGCCACCAGATTCCCATGAGCACGGCCACGCCGGCGACCCGGCAGGCCGATTCGCTCAGGCCCCGCGCTTCAGGGCCGGACGCGTCGGCGGCACCCCCCCACAAAGTGCGAAGGAGGATGTAGACCGCCAAGGCGACGATGGGTCCCCCGACAAGTCCCAGCCATCGCGCGGTCGAAGTGGTCGCTCGCTGCTTGTCGGAAGACATGACGGATTGTAAAGGCGTTGCTGATGCACATGAAACCCCCAATCCAGTCCCCGGGCTTCACAAGGCGGCGGCGCCCGGGCATACTGTGCGACATGCCCAAGACGATGGCCAAACCCCCGGTGCGCGGACGCGCCGCCACGGACACGCTTCGTGTCCTGCTGATCCGCCACGGGAAGGCGCAGCGTCACAGCGAGAGCGGTCGCGACGAGGATCGGCGACTGAAGCCTCGGGGCGAGCGGCAGGCCAAGTGGCTCGGGCGTCGCCTGGCGCAGCTCAAGCTCGTGCCGGAGATTCTGCTGCACAGCCCGGCGCATCGCGCGGTGCAGACGGCCGCGCGGCTCGCCGAACAACTCGCCTGCGAAACCAAGGAGACGGATGCGCTCTCGATCGGGTCGCCGCCGCGGGGCGTGCTGGACCTGATCCGGCGTCGGCGCGCCGATTCGGTGGTGGCCCTCGTGGGGCACAACCCGCAGCTAGAGGAACTTGCGCAGATTCTGGTGCCGCAGTTCCGCAAGAACGGGGTTGAGCTTCGAACCGGTGAAGCGCTGATCGTCGAGGTTTCGCTCAGCAGCGGACTGACCGACGCGAAGCTCGTGGCACGGGAGCGGCTCGACGACGACGACGAGGATTGAGCGGCCGGCGGCTCGCGCGAAGGTCAGGGCTTCGCGGGCGGCGCGGACTCGATCACTTCGAGCTCACGCCCGGCGAGCGACGCTTCGAGCTGCCGACGAAGCGCGGGATGGCGGCGCCCCGGAAGGTCGTTGTTCCCCTGCTCTGCTTCATCGAGCCAGGTTGCCAGGAAGGGACGCGCTTCGCCCACGGCGAGAGCGCTGGCGACCAGCGCCTGTCGGATCAACGGCTCATTGAACTCGGCGAGAACCGCGCGCGCGGCGGCGAGGGCACGCGGGTCGTCGCCCGCGCGCAGGAATCCGGAGAACGCACGGCACGACTCGGAGACATAGACGCGTCGCAGCGATTCACGGAGCTCGAGCCACTCCTGATCGGTGATGCTCGGTCGGCGCGGCACATGGATCGCCGCCCGCAGCCGGGAAAGGTTCTGCTCGATCTGCGCGGCGCGGCCGGGCTTGCTGTAGGAGATCCGCTCGCCCGCCGCAGGCCGGAGCGCGATGGCGCGGTAGGCCAGCAGATCCTCTCTCGGCACCATGGAGCCCTCATCGAGATCGTTGATGAACGTGTCGAGAAAGGCGATGGTTGGTCCTTCGTCGTCGACCACGCTGTTGAGCACGAACCACTCGTCGAGCCGGGAGTAGTCGAGCCACAGCGCTCGCTCGGTCTGAATGCGCGCCAGCCGCTCGAACCGATCCCGTGATCCGCCGCGCAGGCGGGCGAGACCGTTCATCTCCGCGGGAATGGTCGTGAGACGAACGCCGATCATGGCCGGGTCGGCTGCTTCGGCACGCTCCCAGAGCCATGTGTAGAGACCGGTGGCAAGGTGAAGATGTTCGGACTTCACGGCGGCGCGGGCCTCGGCGAGTCGCGCGAGCACGTCCGGCGGTCCATCGTCGAGTTCTCCCGGGTCCGGGATCGCTTCACCGAGTCCATCGCCGCCCTGGTACAGAGGATCGGGCAGCGGCGGAGGCTCGGGCATGGGGTTGTGCTGCTCGTGCAGATGGTGCCACAAGGGGTCGATCGACGCGGCCGCTTCGAGAGTGAGCTGAAGCCGGAGCAGCAGACATGCCGCCGTGCGGCACGTCCGCTTCATCGAAACGCCGTTGATCGAGACGGGAGACCCGTGGAAGCCGGATCCGACGAGATGAACCAGCTTGCCGTCGCGGAAAATGAGCGGGTCCTCAAATTCGCCACCCCTCGAAACCTTCGCGCCCATGGCGCGGAGGCGCTCACAGATGTTCGGATCGCGCACGTTCACGGCGAGGGCGTGCCACTTGATCCACGCGCGGATCGTCGGATTGTCGTACATCGGCTTGCGACCCTGCAGGTGTGGGGGCGGGTCGTAGCAGACCACGATCAACAAGCAATGACGACGCATCGATTCCGCAAGCGCCTCTTCGATCGGCAGCGCGGAGAACCCTTCAAGCGGCTGCCATTCGGGCTTCGGCTCGCCTGGTGGCGTGGACGGCGGCATGCTTCGCGGGAACTGAACCTGTGCGTTGGCCAGCAATGCCGGCAGCGTCATCGCCAGCATCGCGGGCATCCAATGCGGCCGTGATGTCGAGCGGTGTCGAATCACACAATGCCTCGCAAGTGGACCATACGCCGACCTGCACTGCCGGTTCGCGGGTGCGATGCGCGATGTTCACTTTCGCGGCGCAGGACGAGCCAGTTCCGCACGAACGTGTGCGAGCAGGCGAGTGCCGATCGGGTCTTGCGCGCCCTCCAGCCACGCCCCCTGCTGCTGCCGTGGCTGGCCTTCACAGAGCGCGGCGGTCGTCAGCCAGAGGGCGGCTTCGTCCGGGCCGGCTGCTTCCTTCAGAACGTCCGCGACCCGGGCGGCGCGGGCTTCGTCTCCCGCGCCGAGGAACGCCGCGTAGAGCCGCGCGGCCTGCACGCGCAGCAGCCAGCCTTCAAACTCGGCGAGGCGCGCTCGCTCGGGCTCGCTCAGGCGCGAGCGCGCGCCGGCGTTCCGCGCCTTCCGCCCCGGCCCGTCGACCTGCTCGCTCAGGCGGACGAGCGGCACAAGCGGGTCGCCCTCGCCGCCGGGAATCTCCGCGGGCGCCGCCCAGTTCAGCCACGGGAGCGTTGTTTCCCATGTCGCGCGCTGCGCCGGCGCGAGCATGAGCCGCCCATCGGGGTCATCGAGCGCCGCGTCGATGAGGTCGACGACTTCGAGATGCTCGTCGGCGATGCGCGAGAGCATGAGCCACTCAAACCACCCCTCGGGCCCCATCCACGCCAGCAGAGCCGACGTCGCGTCGCGAATCTCGCGGGCGCGCGTCCGTGCATCGGGCGCTCGCTCGCCCAGCGCGTGCCACTCGCGCGCCAGCGTTGAGAGCGCCGAGGCGCTGAAGCTGGGCTGATGCTGCGGGCCGCGCTCCCAAAGCCAGGTGAGCATCTCGACCCGCGCCGCGGCGTCACCCTCGCCGCCTGATTCCAGCAGCTTGAGCCACCGCCCGACCGGGTCGGGCTTTCCGCCGGCGCGCTCGTCGCCCAGCGCCGGATCGGCGCGCTCGCTCACGTTGCGAAAGGCGTACGGCACCTTCGGCGGGTCGGGCTCCGGATTGTTCTGCGCGTGAGCGGCAGCCCAGGGCTCGTCAGCCCGCGCGAGCGCCCCGCGCGTCCACTCGAGCCGAAGCAGCAGGCGCACCGCTCGATCGGGCCGGGTCGGCCGGTCATCGACCCTGGCTCGCGCGGCCTGGGCCGGCGCATTGCGCAGGCGCACGCCGGCCGGCGCGCCTGTGTCTTCGCGGACGTTCGACCCGAAGATGCGCTCAAGCCGGCCACTCTTGAACAGCAGGGGCTGATCGGGCAAGCCGATGACCATGCCCGCGCTGCGGAGCACTTCGAGCGTTTCACGGTCCTTCACGTGCGCGAGCACGCCGTGCCAGCGGACCCACTCGCGCAGCGCCGGCTGGCTCCAGATCTCGCGGTTCTGCCGCTCCTTCTCGCGCGTGGGGCTCGTCACGACCACGAGCAGGCGTGAACGCCCGATCGAATCGTTGAGCGCGTCCTGGAGCTTGGGCTCGGGCAGGATCGCGGCGTCATCCGCCTGCGCCCCGCGCGCCGGCGCAGGCCCGGCGACCCCGGCCCACGAACACACGATCGCCACGACGACCCATGCAACCGATTGCCGGAGCGTCCGGCGGGGATCGTCGGACCACGCAAGCGCCCGGGTTCGGCGCGTGCGAGGCGCCATGAACGGACTGAATCTGTGGCTGGTCATGCGTCAGGTCCCCGCGTGAGTCGGGAGGGCTCGCCCTTCACCGGTGCGGGCTCGTCACCCACTCGATCCATTCGAGCGTACACGGCGACCAGATCTTCCGGCCGGTTCACATTTGCAAGAGCCTCAGGCGAGACGGGGACGATCAGGCAGCGTTCGGCAGGAATGGCCTCGCGCAGGGCGAAGCGTCCAGACGTGATTCGCTCGCGCAGGAGCGGCGCCGCGGCCGCGCGGTAGACGCCGACGCAGGGCTCGAAACTCCCCGGCTTGCCGGAGGCGAGAACAGCCAGCGCGCCGTGAGAACCGACTGAGCCGGGCGCGGTCGCCGATACTTCGCCTGCGGCGGCGCGGACGATCAACTCCACGGTGTGTGCGTCGATCCGCGGCAGGTCGCCCGCGAGCACGAAGACATCGGTGCCGCAGGCCTCGAGCGCCGACAGAACGCCGCCGATCGGCCCGGCGTCGGGGAAGGAATCCCGGATGACCTGCTCGAATCGCGAAGCCACGCGCGGCGCGCACGCCCCGACGGCCCGCACGGGCGGCCCGAACACTTGGCGGAGGATCGAAAGAGGACGATCCACGAGCATGGGCTCGCGAGCGGGAGACACGTCGCCGCGCGAAGCGGGATCAGCACGCTCGATCGGCTCGGCGAGCTTGTCGCGCCCGAAACGCCGCGAGCGTCCGCCGGTGAGCACGAACGGCGTGATCCCGTCGCGTCGGATCGCAGCGTTCGCAGAGGGGAGGTTCATCATCTCTCCGACTCCACGCTGGTGCCGCTCGTACGAGGACCGGCCAGGACGCTGTCAACCAAAGTCAACTTCCTGCAAACTGACTCTCGGAACACAGATCACACGCGCATCACGATCTTGATCCCCTCGCCGCTCTGCATGAGCCGGAACCCGCGTGCAAACTCTTCCATCGGAATCTCGTGCGTGATGATCTCGTCGAGCTGGAGTCGGCCGGAGAGCAGAAGCGACTCCATCTGGTACCACGTTTCGAACATCCGCCGGCCGTTGATCCCCAGCACGGTCGCCGCCTTGAACACGACGTGGTTGGTCAGGTCGAAGGTGAACGGCATGCTCGGGATGCCCAGCAGCGCCGCGGTCCCGCCCATGCGCAGAGCGGCGAAGCCGTCGCTGATCGCGGCGGGATGGCCTGACATTTCCAGCAGCACGTCGGGGCCGTCGCCGCGGGTGGCTTTGCGGAGCTCCTTGATCCAGTCGGGTGTCGAGGTCGTCGCGGCGGCAGCCCGGCCCGTGGGCTCTCGCGGGGGCGGCGACACATACGTGTTGTACGCCTCGGTTGCGCCGAGCTTCTTCGCCAAAGCCAGCCGCTGCGGGTTCACATCGGTCACGAAGATCCGGCTCGCGCCCGCCGCCCGTGCCACCGACACGGCCATCAGCCCGATGATCCCCACGCCCGTGATGAGCACGGTCTTGGCTGATACGCCGGCCGACATCACCGTGTGCACGGCGTTTCCAAGCGGGTCGAGGATCGCCGCGATCTTGTCCGGAATGCCCGCGTGCACCGGCCAGACGTTCTCCTCCGGCACGCAGACATACTCGGCGAAGCACCCGTCGCGATCGACGCCGAGAATCTGCATCGACTCGGCGATGTGCGCGTTGCCTGTGCGCGCGTTGTAGCCGGTGCCGGGCGAGATGTGCCCTTCGGCGGAGACGCGCAGGCCCGGCTCATAGCGCGTCACGGCAGACCCGACCGCGACGATCGTGCCGACGAACTCGTGTCCGGTGACAATCCCCACCGGGATGCGCGAAGCGGCCCATGCGTCCCACTCCCAGATGTGCCGGTCGGTCCCGCAGATGCCCGCGTGCGTCACGCGGATGAGCACGTCTCGCGGACCGGGCGCCGGAACAGATCGTGCCGCGTCGAGCTTGAGCTCCGGCCCGGCATGGTGCTTGAAGAGGGCCCGCATGGTGGCAGGTGCGGCCTTCGTGGCGGGGTTGGACGAAGTCTGGCGGGTGGGAGCGGCGGTCATGCGCCATCGTAGGGAGCCATGAAAAAGGGCGGCCCCGCGTGATGCGAGGCCGCCCGGAGGTTCCAGGGCGAACAGGTGCGGGTCTGCTCAGCAGGCCGGCCCGAAGTAGATGTTGATGAAGTCGCCCAGATCGTCCGGGTCGACGTTGCCGTCGCCGTTGAAATCGGCGTCGGAGCAGGGCGGGGTGGAGAAGTAGCAGTTGATGAAGTCGCCGAGATCGTCGGGGTCAACGTTGCCGTCGCAGTTGAAGTCCTGGAGGCAGGCGTTGGCGCGGATGACATCGAGGTCGGCGTCGGTCACGGTACCGTCGCCGTCGACATCGCCCGATGCCCAGCCGCCGGTGCTTGCGCGGTTGGCGAGAGCGATGCGGTAGTCGCAGAAGTTGCCGAGGCCGTCGAGGTCCACGTCGCCGAGGGAGGTGCCGAGGATGACGGTGACCAGCTCGGTGATGTCAGCCTGGTCGATGACCAGGTCGGCGTTCATGTCGGCGGAGAGGTCGCCGCCGATGGCCTCGCTCAGGCTGGACCAGTTGAGGGCGCCGTCGGAGACGCGCGCGTTCTGGCGGAACTGGCGGTACACGTGGTCGATGTCAAAGGCGTCGATGACATTCTGCTGCATCGCGGGGATGTCCGACTTGGCCACGCTGTTGTTGGCCCCGACGGCGTAGAAGAGGGCCCCGCCGTCGGCTCCGGTCGGCGCGAACCCCGGCGTGACGCGCTGCGCGGCGTTGGAGACATCGCCGCGGGAGTCGCCCGGCTCGTACGCCTTGCCGGTGGCCAGCAGCGTGCCGAAGAAGTTGTCATTGTTCGTGAGGCTGCTGTAGGCGGTGTCGACCTCGGTGAAGGCGGCGCGACGGTCAAGCTGGCCGGCCACGATGTGAAGGCCGTCGGCGTAATAGCGCACGTCGCCCTTGGTGAACGAGCCGTCGCCGTCGAAGTCGCCGATGATCTCGATGCAGGTCAGGCCTGGATCGACGCTCTGGCCCGTGGTGCCCGAAAGCGCCAGCAGCGCGCCGCTTGCCGCGGGCGGGTTCCAGTTCGTGGATTCGTAACGCTCGCGGTAGGCCCTGAGCATCTCGGCGATGTCGCCGATGTCGCGCACGCCGTTGGCGTTGAAGTCACCCGCGATGACGTTGCGGAGGGGAAGGTTGGCGCCGTAGGTGAGCCGACCGGCGGTGATTTCGCCCGGCGCGGTCATCGACTGGTCATCGATGGCGTACTGGCTCGCATCAGCGACAAGCGCCGCGTCGGAATAGGGGTTGACCACGATCGGCGGAGCAAGCAGCCCGAGCTGCGCGAGCGTGCTGCGGAGGGGAACCTTGCCCGCGCGGCTGTTGGCGGTGTTCGGAGCGACCGAGTTCCCAAACGCCTGGTACGACGGGTTGGCGTAGACGCTGCCGGCCTGCGTGCGGATGAAGTCCTGCAGCGATTGGTTCAGGTTCGGATTCGGGATCAGGTCAGTCGGGTCGATGGGGTTCTTCACAAAGTCCACCGCACCCAGCAGCACGAACTGCGTCGCCGCGAACTCGCCGGGCGTGAACACCGACTGGTCCGAGCCCGGCAGCACGACGAACGCCCTGATCGAGCGATTGATGTTGTTGAGGTAGGCCGCCGCCTCGACGTTGCGCATCGCCGGGTTCAGGCTTGCCGGGCGCGGCTCGACCGCGTCGCGGACCCCGTTGCCGTTGATGTCGGCGAAGCCCGAACCGTCCATGGGTTCGAGCCACCCGAGCCCGCCCTTCTCGGGCGGCGCCGAGAGCGGATCACCGAACGAGGCCAGCACCGCCGGACCCGAGATGACAAACCCGTTCGGACCATTGTCGAGCACGTTGTCGACTGTCGGTCGCACAAACGCCGTGCCGCCGTAGATGTCGTTTCGCACATCGACGATTTCCATGAGGCCGCCGGTGAGCCACCCCTGCTCGACGCCGCGCTCGGGGCCGACGTAGCCGAGACCCAGCCGGTGGTTGATCACCGAGGGTTCGACGCGGTTGTTGCCCTGCTTGTTGGAAGGCAGGTACGAGGGTCCGAGGCGGTCGAACTGCACGCCGTTGTTGCGCTGACCGGTGTTGTCGCCCACACCCCAGGAGGGGTCGATGCCGAGCGAGTTGTCCCAGGCGTTGCGCGTGCCCGAGCCCGAGTCTCGCGTGACGACCATGAGGTTGAGGCCATTGGGCATTCGACCGGCGGCGAAGAGGTGCCGCAACTCGGTGATCGTGATCTGCGTAACGCCCGCACCGAAGTTGACCACGGGCGCCACGGGCGCGAACGCCAGGGACGTGTCGAAGATCGTGTTCGCGTCCGCCGCGGGGTTGAACACGCCGGGAGGAGTCGACGACAGGGTGGCCCCGCCCGTGAGCGTCGCGAGCGTGTTGGATCGCGAGCCGTTGGCGGTCTGGCGACCGTCCTTGTCAACGGGCTGCCGCTGGTTGTTGCCGTACCCGGGCTGGAGGGGATTGAGTTCGAAGTTTGAAGCCCCGACGGTGACGCGCGTGGCCCACGTGGTGGGCACGTCGAGCGGCGCGATATCAACGGTGAGCCCGCCGGCGGCAGCGAGCCCCTCGTTGGGCGCAGTCGATGCGACCGAGGCCGAGGTGTACAGGGCGCGGAACGTGCCGTCCATCGTTGAGCGGATCGGGGCGCCCATGGGGTTGTTCGAGTTGAAGATGGAGCCGAGCCCGATGGGCACTTCGGGGTTGGTCCCGCCGCTGTCGTCATTGGCGGCGCCGGCGCTGATGAATCGGTTGCGATTGAAGATCGCGGCGGTGCGGGCATTGATGCGGAGGGAGACGGCGGGGTTGGTGTTCGTGCCGGGCTGTGTCACGTATCCGCGCCCGTGATCGATCAGCTCCTGGTAGCCGTTGGTCGAGCCGACCGAGGAGTTCATGAAGGCCCAGTGCACGTTGGCCGGCCAGGTCTGGTTGCTGGGGAAGGGGTTGGGCAGGCCGAAGGGCGCGAGCTGCTGGCTCATCGAGATCGGGTAGCCGCGCGCGACGCCGTTGCCGTCGACATCGATGTAGTCGATCGTCGATGCGCGGGCGCGGAAGAAGTTCTCGAGCAGCGTCGCGCCCGAGGTGTTGATGACGGTGGGCTGGGCGAGCGCCAGCGGGGCGATGCTGGCGATGGTGCCGCAGGCCAGCGCGAGGGCGGCGATGCGGTTTGGCCGTTGCTTCATCTGAATCTCCTTCGTCTCTGGGGACCGGTGCATGACGATCATCAGCCGGCGCGACACCGCGCGGCACGAGAAGGGACATACTAAATCGCGCGACGCACGCCGCCAGCGCAGGAACTGCAAGTTCATGCAAGCTTGAACTTATCAACGCTTACGTCGGCGCGCAGCACGTCTCCGCGGCACAGGAGCGCGGACACCCCACCAATGTTCGGCCTGTCTACGCGACCGGTCGCAGCCGGTGTCACTCGGCAAACGAGTTCTGATCGACGGCGTTGCCCGACCCGGTGATCGAGTAGAACTTGTCGCCCCACAGGCGCTTCTCGATGGTGTCGATCACGTGCAGCCGCTCGACGTGCCCATCCAGAAACGCGAAGTTCGCGATCCCGCCGAAGTTGCCCCCGCCGATGCCCGTGCCCGGGTGGTGCCGACCCACGGCGTTCAGGTTGGTGTTGGGATCCTGAATCATGCCGGGGCCGAGCCGTTCGTTGGGATAGATGTTGTTCCGCCAGTTCGGGTAGAAGTACCGCGGGACGCTCCCGAGCGTCGGCTCGCTGTACACATCCTGCCCGGTTGACCCGCCGACGAATGGCGTGATGGGCCGGTGGCTCTTCATGGTCGAGCCGCTCATGAGGCCCTGCCACGTGCCGTTCCACACCAGGTACTCACAAACCGTGATGGTCTTGCTGGGCAGTTGCACCTCTCCGGCCTTGACGAGGCGATTGAGGCGGCGCGTGCCGCCCGAGAACTTGTTGCGACAGAAGATCGCCGCGTTTCCTGCATACGCCATCCGCTGTGCCTGCCGGTCCCAGGCCTGTGCATTGGCGGGCTGTTGGCCATTCTCAAGCCCGGCGTCCGGGCCGGGGTTGGTCGAAGGCGCTCCGCCCATCGGCACGTCGGGGCACGTGAAGGCTTCCTGCGGGAGGCCGCCGCTGCCCTGGCCCGCGGCCGAGGACTGATCGAAAAGGAACCCGCTCCAGTGCACATATCCCTCCGGCCCGAGGAAGTCCTCGCCCTGCTGAGCGGCGATGTTCCACGCGGTGCCGGTCTGTTCCGCCCCGTAGACGTACGCCGGGGGGATCAGGTCCTTGTAGTCGGCGGTGTAGCTCACCACGGCCTGCACGACCGACCGCGCGTTGGTCGCACACTTGATCGCGCGAGCTTCCTTCCGGGCCCCGGCGAGCGAAGGCAACAGGATGCCCACAAGCAGCGCGATGATGGCGATGACAACGAGCAGCTCAATGAGCGTGAATCCACGGCGCTGCATGGGGCGTTCTCCAGGATCGTGCGAACCGTCTGCCCAAAGCCTCGCAACGAGCGGGCACGGCGGCCGCTCCCGCGACGAGGGCAAAACATAACAAGCAGCGCGCGGCAATACGTCGCGCGAAATGTGAAGAATCGCTCACCCACGCTCCACTACGCGGAAATGAGCTTCATTTCGCGCTCTGTGAAGATCGCGCAAACACGCGAATCAGGCGGGCGCCCGACCTTCATACTCCCGCGCCTTGATCACCTTCGCGGGATGGCCCGCCGCCACCACCCACTCGGGAATGTCCCGCAGCACGGTCGAGCGCGCGCCGATCACCGCGCCCGTGCCGATCGTCACGCCCGGGCCGACAAACGTGTCCGCGGCCAGCCAGCAGTCGTCCCCGATCTCGATGGGCATCGTGAGCAGCGGATAGTGCGGCTTGGTGTAATCGTGGGTCGCGGCACACAAATGCGAGTACTGGCTCACGGTCGTGCGCGCCCCGATGCGCACGGGAGCCACGCAGTACACATCGACGTGGTACCCCAGGCACGCAAACTCGCCAAGAGCGAGGTTCCACGGCGCCCAGATGCGCACCGAGGGATACACGTGCGCCCCGCGAGCCACGCGAGCCCCGAACAGCCGCAGCAGCATGCAGCGCCACGCGTGCAGAAACGCCGGTGACGGTCGAAAGAGCAGCAGCCACACGACGCCCCACGCCATCCGCGCCAGCTTGTTGCCCAGGGGGAGCACGCTCGACTGCGGGGGGCGATCGGTCTGCCCAGACTCAAAGACCGCGCCGGGTGATTGGGCCGCAACGGACGCACGGTTTGGCTGGCTTTCGCTCACCATCGCTCGATGTTCTCACGCGCTCGAACAAAGCCCGTATATCGGGCCATTCATGGTACTCGCCACAGCATCGGTCCGTTCGCCGATCGGCTTGCCAGGAGTGGCGAACACGAAGCACTCCCGGGTCCGCCGCTCAATCTTCCTATCATGCCCGATGCCCGCCTTGCTTGAGCAGTCCCCAGCCGGCTTCCGTGTCGCTGAACTGACCGACCCGGCGTTGGAGCCTGTCGCCGCCAAGCTCGCCCGCGGCGAGCGCCTCTCGCTCGACGACGGCGACCTCCTCTACCGCACACAGGATGTCTGGTCGGTCTGCCGATTGGCCGATTCGGTGCGCCGCCGCCTCCACGGCGACGTTGCGTACTACAACATCAACCGCCACCTGAACTATTCCAACGTCTGTGCGCTTTCCTGCACGTTCTGCGAGTTCTACCGAAA
The DNA here is from genome assembly GCA_050182995.1 of Phycisphaerales bacterium. Classification (GTDB taxonomy): domain Bacteria; phylum Planctomycetota; class Phycisphaerae; order Phycisphaerales; family UBA1924; genus JAEUIX01. The sequence continues at coordinate 337,949 of JBFXBS010000003.1, forward strand.
GCAGGGCGAAGACGGCGCGTACACACGCGACATGGATTACATCCGCGAGCAGGCTCGGCAGGCCGTCGAGGCCGGCGCGACGGAGATTCACTCCGTCGGCGGGCTTCACCCGTATCTGCCCTTTTCCTACTACACCGACCTCGTGCGCACGATCCGCGAGACGGCTCGCTCGATGGGCAGCGATCTGCACGTCAAGGCGTTCACCGCCGTCGAAATCGTGCACCTGGCGCGGATCGCCAAGGTCCACAAGGCCGCCGATCCCGAGTCGGGCATCCGCTGGGTGCTGAGTGAGCTGAAGCAGGCGGGCCTCGGCTCCCTGCCGGGCGGCGGTGCCGAGGTCTTCGACGACCGCGTGCATGATGAGGCGTTCAAGGGGAAGATCCGCTCCGACCAGTGGCTGCTCGTCCACAAGATCGCCCACGAACTCGGGCTCAACACCAACGCCACGATGCTCTACGGGCACATCGAGGACCGACGCGAGCGCCTCGTCCACATGGACATGCTCCGACAGGCGCAGGACGCGGCGCTGGCACGCATCGCCCGCGGCTCCGGTGCTTTCGGTTCCTTCCAGGCCATCATCCCCCTTCCCTTTTTCCCCGACGGAAGCGACCTCGAGCATCTCCCCGGGCCTTCCGGTCTCGAGAACCTGCGCACGCTTGCCATCGCGCGGCTCATGCTCGACAACTTCCCGCATGTCAAGGCCTTCTGGATCATGCAGACCCTGCCCATGGCCCAGCTCATGCTCCAGTGCGGCGCCGATGACGTCGACGGCACCGTCGTCTGGTACGACATCACCAAGCTCAGCCACGGCACAGGCCAGGGCAGCAGCGGCGACCACGTCGGCACCCACCAGGAAGTCGACGCCCGAGCCCTTCGCAAGGCCATCCGCGAAGCCGGCTTTGAACCCGTCGAGCGCGACACGCTCTATCGGCGCGTGTCGCGCGATGGTCGCGCCTGGCACGTTCAGCCATGAGCACCGACCAGCCGCAGCCCGATGCTCTTGCCGCTGTGCGCGTGCCGGGGTATCGGGTGTTCGCCGCCGGGTTCCTCACGACCGGCATGGGCCTGCAACTGCTCACCGTGCCGGTCTTGTGGGAGATGTGGGAGCGCACGCACGACCCGATGTCGCTTGGCTGGGTCGGCGTGGCCCGCGCGACGCCCGTCGTCCTGCTGGCGATCGTGAGCGGGCATGCCGCGGACCTGTACCCGCGTCGTGTCCTCATGGGGGTTTCGCAGCTGGGCTTCGCGATCGCGACGGCGGGCCTGGCGTGGTGGTCGTTCGCCCAGGCGCCGCTGTGGATCGCGTACGCGCTCCTCGTCGCGACCGGCATCTGCCGCGCATTCAACGGCCCTTCGCGCGGGGCGCTCGTCCCGCAGCTCGTCCCTCCCGCGGCACTCGAAAACGCCATGACCTGGAACAGCGGGCTCTTTCAGCTTGCTGCGATCGTCGGCCCGCTCGTCGGCGGGGCGCTCATTGACCTGCGCGGCGCGGCGTGGCCCGCGTTCGCCGCCACTTCGCTCCTCTGCTTCATCGGGGCGGCGACGGCGCCCCTCATCCGCCCGCTCACGATGCAGACCCGCCCGCGCGGCATGTCGTGGGGCAATCTCATGGCCGGGGCCCGCTACATCCAGCGCGAGCCGACCATCTTCGGCGCCATCACGCTCGATCTGCTCGCGGTGATCTTCGGCGGGGCCACGGCCCTCCTGCCCATTTACGCCGAGCGCATTCTGCACGTCGAAGGCTTCGGCCTCGGCGTGCTGCGAGCGGCGCCCTTCGCCGGGGCGCTCGTCATGGCGGTGCTCATCGCGCGGCGACCGCCCTTCAAGCGCGCCGGGCGCGCCCTGCTCTGGTCGGTCGCGGCCTTCGGGCTCGCGACCATCGTCTTTGGCTTCTCGCAGTGGTTCTGGCTCTCGCTCGCCGCGCTCTTTGTCGCAGGCGCGGCGGACAACATCAGCGTCATCATCCGGCATGTCCTCGTCCAGGTGCGGACGCCCGATGAACTCCGCGGGCGCGTCGCCGCGGTCAACTCGCTCTTCATCGAGTGCAGCAATGAGCTCGGATCATTCGAGTCGGCGGTCGTGGCCCGCGCCTTCGGTCCCATCGCGTCCGCCGTGAGCGGCGGGGTCGGCACCCTCGGCGTCGTGGCCCTGGTCGGACGCGCCTTCCCCGCGCTGCGCAACCTGCACACGCTCTCCGCCCCCGCGCCGCAGCCGGTGCCGGCCCCCACCCCCACGCCCGATGCGAGCGTCGAAACCCGACCCGCCGAGGCGATCTGACCCGTGGGTGCGGCCGCCCCCGCGCGGCTCATCACCCCCATACGCTCGCCCGTGCCGCGCCGGGCCGTGCTCAGTTACGTCGTCGTCGCCCTCGGGCTCATCGCGGCGATCGTGCTGCGCCTGCTCGTGGGATCAGGCGGCGCGTGGCTTCCGGATCACGAAGTGCTTGCCGCCGTGCTCGAACTCCGGGCGCTGCGCGTGGTCATGGGTGTGGTCGTGGGCGGGTCGCTCGGCGCCGCCGGCGCGGTCCTTCAGTCGCTCCTGCGCAACCCCCTCGCCGCGCCCGACCTGCTGGGCGTCTCCGCGGGCGCTTCGCTTGCCGTCGTCATCGCCGGGTGGGTGAGCGCGGGATCGGGCGCGGCACTCGGCGCCGCCGCGAGCACCGCCGCGGCACTCACCTGGCAGGGCGGCCCGGCGCTCCTGGGCGCGGGGACCGCTCTGGCGCTGGTCTACGTCCTCGCGCAGCGCCGGGGACTGCTCGACCCCATTCAGCTCGTCCTCACCGGCGTCGTCGTCAGCATCATGTGCGGCGCGGGAATCCTCCTCATCCAGCACCTCTCGGGCGGACTCGCGCTCGTTTCCTCCCGCGTGCTCATCGGCGAGCTGAGCGATGACTGGGATTGGCCGCCCGTCCTCATTTTCGCCGGCGTTTCACTCGCGGTGACCATCTTCTGCGCCCGGCTCGGACACTCGATGGACGCCGCGACACTCGGCGACGACGAAGCCACCAGCCTCGGCGTGCGCCTCGGCCGGCTCCGCGCGGCTCTCTTCATCAGCTCAGGACTCTTCACCGCCTGCGCCGTCGCCCTCGCCGGTCCGGTCGGCTTCGTGGGCCTCGTCGCGCCGCACCTGGCGCGGCTCAGCACCGGCATGCAGGGCGGACACCGCGCCCTGCTCATCCTCTCCTGGCTCATCGGCGCCGCCATCGTCGTCGGCGGCGACGCCCTCATCAAGGCCGTTCACCTCGGCGCCGGTCGCCTGCCCCTGGGCATTCTCACGGCGATCCTCGGCGGGCCGGCGCTGCTTGTTCTCCTTCGACGCGAAGCGCGCCGGCGCTCGTGATCGCTCGCCTTGCCGCGCGGAGCCCTCACGCGCCCTTTGCTCGTCACCGCCCGCGTCGCGCGCGCCCCGCCATCCCCGCGACTTCCCCCGCGCGCACGTCGCGCTCAATGAGCCGCGCGTCGTCCCGGTCTGCTTCTCCTGAGCGGTTCAGGTCCGCCGGTCGCCCGTGCCAGAGCACCAGGTCGCAGATCGTCGCCGCTCCGTCTCCGTCGAGATCCTCGCTCGAGCGCGTGAGCCGGGCGAGCGGGTCGCCCACGACGATGCTCTGGAACGACAGCGTGGGGAGCGCCGTGTATGCCGCTTCGGCCCACGTCATGCTTCCGAGCACGAAGTTCCGCGCCAGCATCACGTTTCGCGGGAGCGAGAACGCGAACGGCTCCCACACGTGCCCGATGGCAAAGCACCCGCCCGCTTCAAGAAAATCGCTGATGCTCGCCTGCCCGAAGTTGCCCCCAAGCCCGTGAAAATTCCGCCCGTTCGCCGATTCGATGCTCGTCATCACCGCACCCGGGGAATAGCGGAACGAGCGCGGGTACAGCGCTCCCGCACCCGGCGGCACCACCGGAAACCCCGCCGCGATGATGCCGTGGTTGTTCCCTTCGCTCGCCAGCAGCAACACCGGCAGGTCGACGATGCGGCCGCGCCCGCCGAAGCTCAGCCGCGGGCCGACGAAGAACTCGTCCATCCCCGTCAGCCGGCTGTAGAGCACATGCCCGCGCCCCGCGCCGGGCGCGGGCGTCTGCGGAAACGCGAGGAACCGCCCGTCCTTCACCAGCAGGTTCGCCGTCGCTTCGTAATCGTCCCCCTGATCGCCCGCCGGCCGCAGCCCAGCGATCGACTCATTGTCCAGTTCGCCGTTCTCGATCGCGTCCGCCGAGCCGTTCGAGTTCGATTCATCGAGCAGGCACGCCGCCTCATCAACGTTCACCCGCGGCGACCGCGAGCGATCGATCATCGCCCGCACCGCCTCCACCGAGTTGCCATCGAGCCGGCAGACCAGGTACATGTCGCCCGGCGAGATCCGAAACGACGCGGGACCCGCGACCGAACGCCACACGGTGCCCGCCGGCGCCTCGGCCGCGAGCAGCACCTTGGGCATGAGCAGGTTGCGCGTCGAATACGCGTTGATCCCCAATGTCGAGAGAAAGAACGGATTGGCAATCAGTCCGTCGGCAAACGAATCGCCCGGCAGTCCCCCCTCGCCCTGTTCGACATCAAGCCACAGCAGCGCCAGCTCGGCATCGACGCACGCCGAGCCGTAGTCGCCCGCCAGGAACTCCGCCTGCGCCGCCGGCGGGTTGTCGCCGATCACGCCGCGATCAAAGTCCACGATCCGGTGCGGAAGCCCCTTGGTGAGGCAGATGCAGCGCACGGCGTGTTCGATCTTGTGCTCGCGCAGGTGCGCGCGGATCGGCCCGCGAAGATACGCCGCGAAGTCCGCCGGCGTGACATCCGCCGTGTCGCGCACCAAGCCGGGCGAGCGCTCCGCGAGATCAAGCGTCCGCACCCCCGGCCGCGCGCCGCGCACCGAGCCCGTACCGCCCGTCACCTTGAGCGAGCCCGCATAGTGCTCGGCCACCGCCACGCTGTCGCTGATCCGCCGGTCGTAGACCACGAGCACCTGGTCCTCGCGCAACTGCGCCAACACGGGCGCCGCGCCGGCGCCACCCCACACAACGACAACCGCCACGATGCTCCGCCACGCCAAGCGCATGGTGATCTCGCTCCCCGGCACGCCCGCTGGCCGCGCCGCTCATGCTCCTAATCTACCGCGCCGTTGGCGCAGCTCCAACCCCGAACTCGCGCATGCAGCCCTCTTTCGTTCACCGCATCTTCACACGCCCACACGCCCTTCATGCCCCTGATGATCTTCGATATCGACGGGACGCTCACTCAGACCGTCGGCGTCGACGACTCCGCCTTTGTCGCCGCCTTTGACGACGCTCTCGGCCTGCGCGGGTTCGATGCCGACTGGGCCAACTACCCCCACGCCACCGACAACGCGCTGGTCACCGAGATCGTTCGCCGCGCCCGCGGCACGCCCCCCACCGCCGACGAAGCCGGCGCGATCCAGTCCCGCTTCCTCGATCGCCTGCGCGCCGTCGCCGCCGTCACGGGCCGGATCGTCCCGACCCCCGGTGCCGCACAGCTTCTTTCCATGATCCGCGAACGCACCGGCGTGCCCGCCGAGCAGGGCTGGGGCCTCGCGCTCGCCTCGGGCGGGTGGCGCGAGTCGGCGATGATCAAGCTCACCGCGGCGGGCCTGCTCACCATCGGCATCCCCGGCGCGTTCGCCGACGATGCACTCGCCCGTGACGACCTCGCGCGCCTCGCCATCGCGCGGAGCGTCCCCTACCGATGGTCCCCGGGCGACGACCCTTCCGAGCTCATGACCGTGGCCCGCGAGATGTTCGGCGGCATCGTCCTCATCGGCGACGGCGTGTGGGACGCCCGCACCGCCCGCGCCCTGTGCCTCGGGTTCGTCGGCATCGCCCCGCCCGAGAAGCACGCGCGCCTCCGCGCCGAAGGCGCACGAACGCTCATCACCTCTTTCGCCCCCGCGCGCAGCGCCCTCGCCACCCTCATCGCCGAAGCCGAGGAGCCCACGTGGCGCTAGATCGCCGGCACACGCGCCCGCAGCCCCGTGCCCGCAGCGAAGGCCCGAGCGCCGCTCAGCCCGTCGCCGCTTCAGGACCCGTGCGCGACGATCCCGCGGCACCTGACACCGGCGCGCTCATCGACCTCAAGGCCGTCCCCGGCGCCAGCCGCGACGAAATCGCCGGCCTCCTCGGCACGCGCCTCAAGATCCGCATCAGCGCCCCGCCCGAAGGCGGCAAGGCCAACGCCGCGATCTGTGCGCTCCTCGCCCGGGCGCTCGGCGTGCCTGCGCGGTCGGTGGACATCGTGTCCGGTCACGCCCAGGCGCTGAAAACCGCGCGGGTGAAGGGCGTCGCCGCCGGTGCCGTTCGCGCGCACCTCGGTCTGACTTCGTAAGTCGTCGCGGCGCCTTACGGCGCCAGCGGCCGATCCTCGGCAATCGCCGGATCGGGCCCCATCAGCGGCAACGCCGCCCGCACGAGAATGTGATCCGCCCGCGGCACGACCACCCCGCCGCGCGGCTCCTCACTCACCGCAAACCCCACCGGGTTCCGCAGCGGCAAGCGTGGGTTCACCGGCACGATGACCTTCGCCCCCTCCTGCACGCCGCGGATGTCGAACGTCCCGCCGTCGACCGGATGATCGCGCCCCGCGTCGAGCACCCACACCTGGTACTGCTTGTCGGACTTGTCGGAGACATCGAGCCCCGCGATCGCGAGGTAGCCCTCGCGCGTCTGCGGGTCGAGGCGAAGCTCCGCCTCCACGCCGGTCGACGCGCCCGCCGCGTCGATCGCCACGATCTCATCACCCGTGTCGGCCCGGTGCTCCAGCGCAAGCAGCCGCTCATTCGGCGAAAGATCCGGCCTGCTCGCCATCGTGCCGCCGCCGGGCGCCGTGTTCGGATTCGACCGTGGCAGGATGTTCGCGACGAGCGCCAGGCTCGCCGCCGCCACCATCCACCCGCCCCACGTCACGCCGAGGGTGAGCACCCGCGACCCTGCGGGCCTCGCGGCCGTCCGACTGGGAAGCTCGCCCCCGCCGACCAGGCGGGGCGCCGGCGCCGCTTCGCCCCGCTGCTTCGCCGCCCACTCCTGACCCATCTGGCTGAGCTTCGCTCGCAGCGCCGTCGGCATGCCCTCCCCTGCCCTCGGCACCTCCGTCCCCGCGAGCGCCACGTGCAAGGCCGCCGCGGCTCGCTCGAGGCCGTCGTTCTCATCCACGCGCGCCGACGTCATGAGCGTGCGCAGCTCCTCATGCCCTTCCGCCTCCAGGCCCTGCACCGCGCGCTCCGCGAGCAGCTCCTCAAGCCGCTCGGCATCCCGGCGCACGCCCGGCCGAGGCCCCCCTGCCGAGGGGTTCGGGTCACCATCGTGATTGGAGCGCGGGTCATTCATGCGTTCAGCGTCGTTTCCATCATCCCTTTCGTTCACCGGCTCTTTCCGAGTCCCCGGTTTTGGCTGATGGGGTCCGGGGGGGATCTGGGGACCGGGGCCGGTCAGCCGTCATCCTCCCCCGGGGGTGTCTTCGACACATCGGCGGGCTTTGGATTCTTTTCCAGCGCGTCCCGGAGGGCGATAAGGCCCCTCCGGACGTGCGTCTTGACCGTGCCCAGGGGCATCCCGGTGGCGGCCGCGATCTCCTCGTGGGAAAGCCCCTGGTACACCGACAACCGCAGGCACTGCTGCTGCTCCGGCCGGAGCGTCGCGAACACCTCTGCCGCACGGGCGGCATCGTCCGATATCTCAGTCCGGGGCGTCTCGGCAGGAGCGGCGTTCTGCGAGACGTCGGCCTCGCTGGTGTGCCTGGCGCGCCGGCGCGACTTGCGTCGCCGGTCGATCAGCCGCCGACGGGCCACCGTGGAGACGAACGTATCCTCAGCCCCCAGCTCGGGGTCGAACCGGGAAGCGCTCTGCCACAGGGCGATGAACACCTCCTGCACGGCGTCTTCGACCTCGGCGGGGGAGAGGCAGAACCGCCGCGCGAGCGAATAGACCAGCCCGCCGTAACGGGCGAGAAGGTCGTCCATGGCGGCCTGCTCGCCGCGCGCCACGCGATGAAGAAGAATCTCGGCCAAGGGAAGCAATCGGTGGGACCAATGCTATCGCCGCCGCTCCGCGACCCTCACGCGCGACCTCGCATGCGCGCCTACCGGCCCTTCGGCGCGCCGGGCTTGTCGGCGTCCTTGCCCGGCTTCTCGCCCTGATCCTTCTTCTCCGGCTGCTGCTTCTCAGGCGGCGGGAGCAGCACCGCGTCGATGACGTGGAGCTCGCCGTTCGTGCACGGCGGCTCCGACTTCACGATCGACGCCTTGCCATTCAGCCACACGCGCCCGCCCTTGACGGCGATCTTGAGCTTTCCGCCGTGCAGCGTGGGGCGTGTCTCGGCGATGGACTTGAAGTCGTCCACCTTCATCGCGACGCCCTTGATCACGTGATACTTGAGGACGCGCTGAAGCTCGGGCTTGTTCTCGGGCTTCATCCACGACTCCCACGTGCCCGCGGGAAGCTTCCTGATGGCATCGTCGGTGGGGGCGAAGAACGTGAAGCTGCCCTTTTCCCTGAGCGTCGCTTCGAACCCGGCCGACTTGATCGCTTCGCAGAGCTTGACGTGTTTCCCGGAATCCTTGGCCGCCTGAGCGAGATCCTTGGGCGAGGTCTTGCCGCCGCCGGCGGGCGTCGCACCGCCCGAATCCGGCTGGGACACACGGCTCTCTCGCGCCGCCGGAGCGCCACGAGCCGCTTGCGGCGCAAGCGCCGCGCCGGCCGCCAGCACGACCATCACGCTCATCAGCCGACGATGGATCGATCGAATCACGGGCACCTCCGCTCAGGCCAAGGGCACGACCGCCTTACACATCCAGAGTATCGGCCTCCTCCTGAGCGTGTCGGCAACCATCTTTCCTACCGTTGTGCAATTCGCCCCCGGGCCCCGTTCTGGATGCATCATCGGAGCGCTTCCATGGGATTGCCGAGTACTCGGACGCAGGCCTCGCAGGCTGCCCCCGTGGCCCGGCCGCGCTGGCCCTGGTGGAAGCGGCTGTGCGTCGTCGGGCCGGGCGCCTATCTCGCGTGGGCGGCGACGGTCTTCGGCCTGCAGGAGCGCCTGCTCTTTCCGCGTTCGGTCATTCCCAGGAGCGCCGTCCTCAGCCGCTTGCCTTCAGGGATCGAATCGGTGCAGGTCGCGGGAGATCCAGACGCCGTCGGATGGTTGTTGAAGCCGCTCGAGAGCCGCGGCGAGCCCGCGCCGCTGGCCGTCTGGTTTCATGGGAACGCCGAGATCATCGACCAGGTCGTCTTCAGCCCGGAAATCGACGTACTTCGCCAGATGGGCTTCGCGGTGCTCCTGGTCGAGTACCCGGGTTATGGGCGCGCGCCCGGCTCACCCTCGGAAGCCGCGATCGTCTCCAAGGCGCTCGCGCTCATCCAGCCAGTCGCGCGGCGACCAGACATCGATCCGGCTCGCATCGTTTACTTCGGGCGTTCACTCGGCGGCGGGGCCGCGTGTGCCGTCGCTGTTCAACGCCCTCCCGCGGCGATTGTCCTTCTCTCCACTTTCACATCGGTCGCGTCGTTCGCCGGCGGCTTCGGCCTGCCCGAGGCGATCGTGCGGCACCCCTTCCGCAACGATCGCGCCCTCGCCGAGTTTTCAGGACCGGTGCTGCTCATGCACGGCGGCCTGGACGACATCATCCCGCCCGCGCACAGCCGGGCGCTCCTGCGCGTCGCCCGGAGCGCCGAGCTCTGGGAAGAAGCCGTCGCGGGGCACAACGACTTCCCGCGCGACCTGGACGCGTTTGCCGAGCGGCTGCGGGACTTTCTCGCCGCCGCGCGCGTGCTGCCGGTCACTCGGAATTAGGCCCGACCGGCTCGATCCAACCTCAGACACGGCGGCCCAACGACCGGCGCTCAGCGCTCATGATCCGCCAGCGGCGTGCGCGACTTCGGCGCCGCCGCACCCTCGGCAGGTTCCGCGGGCGCTTTCGCCGCCGCCGGCTTGCCCTCCGGAGCCATCACGTCGCGCATCTCCTGCAGCCGTTCGCGCTGCGGGTTGTTGATCGAGTCCGAATCGCCCGGGTTCTCGACCACGATCGGCGTGATGAAGGCCACGAGCTCGGTGTTGGTCTTGGTTTTCTCGATCGATGTGAACAGGGCGCCGATGAGGGGGATGTCGCCCAGCAGCGGCACCTTGCGCTTCAGGTCGGAATCCTCGGTGCGCATGATGCCGCTGATGACGATCGTCTGCCCGTCCTTGACGATGAGCTGGGTCGTGGTCTGGCGCCGATCGACGATGAACCCGCCGAAGAGCGTCTGGCCCGGCTGGATCGAGGAGAGCTCGAGATCAACCTTGAGGTCGACATCGCGCTCGGGCGTGATGCGCGGGCGCACGCGAAGATTGATGCCCACCGCCCGATAGTCGAAGGACTGCGTCAGGTTTCCCTGCGTGTTCACTTCCGAGTTGGTGATGAACGGGATGTCCTGCCCGTCGAAGAACGTCGCCTCCTGGTTGTCGCCCGTGAAGATCCGCGGCTCCGAAAGGATGCGCGTCGACGTCCTCTGCGCCAGCGCCTGCAGCAGCACGTTGAGGTTCACGCCGACGTTGAGCACCGACGTATCGAACAGGCCCGGGAGCAGGTTGTTCTTCACGCCGCCGAAGACCTGGTTCGGTCCCGGCGGGCCGCCGGTGATCGTCGCGCCCGAGCCGACGGCCACCGTGTTGTCGGCGTTGGTCGGGTTGATCGCCGTGCTGGAGAAGCGGAACCCCAGGGCCGTGAAATCCTCGCCCGAGAGCTCGCAGATGATCGCGGCGATGAGCACCTGACGCCCCGGACGATCGAGCCGCTCGATGAGCTCGATGACGGCGTCGGAATACTCGGGCGGCGCCATCACGAGCATGGCGTTGCGCCGCTGCACGGGCACGATGCGGATCTTGCCCACGAGGGTGGACGTGCCCGCGTCGCTGGTCGGAAGGCGGGCGCGCTGCCACCAGAACTGCAGCGTGTCGGGCTGGCGCGCGCTCGTCTGCGTGAAGCCCGTGTCGGTGCTCTCAAAAGTCGTCGCAAAGGGCGAAAGTGCCGAGGCCTCGCGCGGCGACAGGTCCTGGTTCACGCGGCGCACCGAGGCGGGCGTGCCTTCCTGCGCGAGAAGAGCGTTGAGCTGCTCGCACAGATCCTCGGCCGTCGCGTGCTTCAGCTCCACGATCCGCGGGATGCCCGCCTCCCGGGGCTTGTCGAACTCGGCGAGGAAATCCTCGACGATCTTCATGTTGTCGGGGCTCTTGGCGACGACGATGATCGACTGCGTTTCGGGGCTCGCCTGGAACGAGAACTGGCCCGCCAGGCGCGTCGCGCCGGGGCTCGTTGTCGAGCTTGACCCGCCGAAGAACCCGCCGAACGACGTCGTCCGCGTCGTCGTCGCGCTGAAGAGCCCTTCGAGCGTGTCGCGCGCCTTGATCGGGTCGAGATACTTGAGCTTGAACACCCGCGGCTTCGAGCGATCCGGATCGACTTCGACATCCCACTCTTCGTTGATGAGATTGCGGATCTTTTCCATGATCGCCGGCTCGGCGATCACCGTCACCGCGTTCTGCTGGCGATTCGACGACACCTTGAACGTCGAGGCGGTCGCCGCCTGGGGCTGGCCCTGCTGACCCTGCGGCTGCCCGCCCTGGGGCCGGGCGCCGGCGCCGCCCGGCTGGCTGGAGCGGATCGCGTTGCTCAGGGCCGCGCGCTGCGCCTGCGTGCGCGGGTCCGACTGATCCTGGAAGAGGTCCTTGATGTTCGCGGCGATCGCGTCGGCGTCGGCGTACTTGAGGTGGAACGTTTCCGTCACCACCGCGCTGGCCGACGGCTTGTCGAGCGACGCGATGAGCATCTCCATCCGCTGAAGGAGCGCGATCGGGCCGGTGATGAGCACCTGGTTGGAATCGAGATCGACCGTGAGCTTGGCCGAGTCGGGCAACGACGCGCGCACGATCTCGCCGATGTTCGCCGCCGATCCGTGCTCGAGCGGGAAGATCTTCTGCACCACCGTGCCGACGTCGCGCCGTTCGAGCAGCGACTCCTTCGCCGGGATGATGGGCACAAGCTGGCGATCAACCTCGGCCTTGTCGCGCAGGAACACGATCCGGTCGGTCTCGATCACGGCGATATCGCGCTGCTGGAGCGCCAGCAGCACGAGATCCAGAGCCTCGCTCCGCCCCAGCGGGCGATCGTTCACGATCGTGATCTTCCGGGCCAGGATGTCGTCGGTCGGCATGACCACCTTGCCCGTGTACTCCACGATCAGCGGCAACAACTCGCTCACCGACGCCGACTTGAACGACAGCACCGTCGGTTCCCCGGCGCGGATGCGACGCTTCAGGTCGTCGAACTGATCCGGGACGGGAGGCGTCGCCGCGGCGGGCGGCTCGACCGTCGTCGCCGGGGGTGGTGTCTGCGCAGGCTCAGCAGGCTGGACGGGCGAAGCCGCCGGCGCGGCATCGCTCGTACCGGGCTGAGCCGGAGCGCCCGTCGGCGCGCTCTCGCCGGGCGCAGGCGCGGGCGCCTGCGTCCGTGCAAGCAGCGTCAAACCCCCGGCGGCCAGAAGCCCCGCGGCGTACACAGGAATGTGGGTCCATCGTCGAGCGCTCATGTCGCTATTTCTCCGGTTCTTCTTCGGCTGGGGCCGGGGGCGGGGGGGGCGGGGGGGGCGGCGGAGGCGCACTCCCCGCGCTCGACGTGACCACGACCGTTCCACCCTCTCCGTGAATGATCTGCACGCCTTCGCCGATCACCGCGCCGGTCGAGCCGGTCACGACCGTGCCCGGCGGCAACCCCGGCAGCCCCTGCGCGCCGCCCGGCCCGCGCACGCTCCCCGGCGCTCCGGGCGGACCTCCCGCAACGCTCGGCTGCGCGTCGGGTCGGCGCCCATTGGCCGTCGCGCCCGCGGCTCCAGGTGCGTTCGCCGGCGCGGGCGGCGCCGCCACGATCGGCGGCGGGCCGCTCCAGACGCTCATCGGCTGGCTCCACTTGGTCGCGTCGCGATCAAAGAGCGACACGGTGAACTCGCCTTCCATCCATCGCACCCGCGCGCTCCACGGCGCGTCGACCGACAGCACCGTCACGCCGCCGAAGCCCTCGGCCGTCTGACCCACGCGCACGTGCTTCCCATCAGCAAACCAGACGCTGTCGGCGATCATGCCGACGATCGCGGGCCCCGCGTAACGCGTCGGGGCGGCGGGCGGACCCGACGGACGTGCCGTGGGCTTCCCGATGCTCACCTTGCCCCACGGCTCACGGGCCACGATCGCCTCGCCCGCGCTTGCGAGCAGCGTGTTGAACTCACCCTGCTGCCGGGTCATCTTCTCCGGTGCGACCGCCTCCGCGGGGTCGCCCGTGCTCGCCACGAGCGTGCCGAGCAGGGGCGTCGCGCCGTACACGAACACGGCGCCCGCGAGCACCATGGCGCCGAGGGCCACCGTGCCCAGCAGGCGCTGCCGCGACACCGACTGCCGGACGATCATCTCCAGCGCCTGCGCATTCATCGCTCACCTCCGGTCGTGCTGGGTCGCGCCCCGCGCGTCGTAGGCGCCACGTTGCCCGTCGCCCAAGTCTCGGCGGTCAGGTTCACCTGCACCGGCCCGCCGTCGCGCTCGCGCGATCTCGAAGACCCGGGCGGCGCGAGCTTGCGGACGTTCACGCGCGAGACGGCGCACACCTCGGGGGCGCGCTCCAGCGACTGCATGATCGCCATGAGCGTGGGAATGTCTGTTTCAAAGGTCAGATCGACCGCCAGCCGCTCCAGGCGCTTCCCCGGGCCGACGAGCGACACGACCGAATCCTCGGGCACGCTGATCGGCGTCGGATCCTTGTAGACGACTTTCTGTCCCTGCACCTTGTGCTCGGAGAAGATCGCGTTGATCCGCTTGCGCAGCGCGTTGTCGCGCTCGCCCGGGTCGCCCGGGAGCGCGGGCTGACCGAGCAGCCCCGCGAGCTTCTCGATCTGCGCGGCCGCCTCCGACACGCGCGTCCGCATCTGCGACTTTCGCTGCAGCGACGAGGCGAGCTTGTCGGCCTCGCTGTTGAGCCGCGCGGTGTGCACGAGCGCCGGCTCGATCGCCAGGAAGTACGCCGCGACAAACGCCCCCGCGACGATCAGCCACTTCGCGGAGCGCGGGAGCGCGGCATATCGGGCCGCCAGGGTCATGAGCCCCCTCCTGTTCCCGCCAGCGACTTCATCCGCGCCTGGCACTTTTCCGCCTCGTCGAGCAGGCGCTTCTTCGTTTCTTCATCGATCTCGGGGTGCTTCTGCGGGAACGTCCGGCGCTGCGTCCACTCCCGCATCGCCGTCGCGCGATCCATCGCGGCGATCTCCGCATCGCTCAACGGCGCGGGCGCCTCGATCTTTGCCGCTCCAGGCGGCGTGCCGCGACGCTCCGCCGTCCGCGAGCGCGAGTCGTTCGTGCTCGTGCGATCGTCGCTTGAACGACTCGGACTCGCACCCGACGGGCCCGAACTCACCGGCGCCAAGGGCACCGCGGGTGTCGCGATTGTCTTCCCCCCCACCGTCAGCGGCTGCGCCACCTGCGCCGTGAGCTCGAACTTCACTCCGCCGCCCGTTGAATCCTGGATCGGCGTGCGCGGATCGTCGAAGATCCGCGTGGCTCGCAGGGCGGCGACCCACTCCGTCAGCGCCTGGCTGGTCTCCGCCGTTCCGTTCGCCTTCACCCGCTGACCATACTCAACCGCCACCGACTCGAGCGTCATGCCCTGAGGCAGGGTCGTCGTGAGATCGGAAAGCAGCTTGGTCATGGGCCAGCGCCGGTCGCGCAGCAACTGGTAGAACTCGGCCTGTTGCCGTGCGGCAAGCTCGGCCGCTTCGTCGGCACGATCCGCCTTGGCCAGCGCGCTGAGCCGGTCGTGCCGGATCCACGCCGCCGCCAGCGGCCAGCCGAGCACGATCGCCGCGCACACCGCCAGCACCGCCGAGGCCCGCGCCGGCCTGGCGAGCCACTGCGTCCATTGCAGCAGGCGCGGTTCAGGCGGAATCACCGGCTCGGGCGTCATGCTCAGGAGCGTGTGCGCCGCAGGGTCGTCATCCGCCGCCGCCAGCCCGGCACCCAGCAGCAGCCCGTAGCGATCGAGCCACGCCGAGTCCTGATCCGGCACGCCCGAAAGCTGCCATCGCGGCGACCCCGACCCACCGCGATCAAACGAAAACACCCGCACCGACACGCGGCCTGAAACATCGCCGGGTGACACGTCGCCGAGCCCGAGCGTCTCGCCGGCCGACTGCACCGCGGCCTCGACCGCGTCGCGCCATGCCTCGGCGTCCTCGCCATCGTCGCGCGTCACACGCGCCACCGAACTCGCCGCCGATCCTCCGGCACCCACGCCCGCGCGGCCGCCAACCACCGCGATCGCGCCGCTGTCGCGCTCGGCCGCCACCGCCAGCGAGGCCCCGGCCTGGGCCCCCAGCGCCGAGAGCGCCGCCACCGACGGCACCCAGATCGCGTCGGTCAGGCCGGCGATCCGCACCTCGGGCGAGACGATGCCGTTGCCCGACCACCCCGCCGCCACCAGACCCCCGACCGGCAGCCGCCCGGCGCTGCGCCGGTGGACCGGTGCCGCCGTGCCCATCTGTGCCTCGGCAATCAACTCGAGCGCGAGCGCCACTTCGCGCGGGTCGCCCGCCGGCGCCGTCGCGCCGGGGACCGGTCGGCACATGGTCTGGCCCAGGGGAATGACCCGCACCACCCGATCGGCCCGCGCGCGGCTGATCGCCCCCGCAAGGCCCGCCAGGTCGTGATCCTCATAGGTCGAAGCGTGCTCAACACCCAGGTTCGGGTCGACGCGCAAAACAAGCACGCTCCAACCCCCCCCCGCGCCCCCTCCGACAGCCGCCGGCGCGCGGTCGATCACCACCACGCGCTTCAATCGGGTTGTTCGGACTGGTGAAGGCATGGAAATCGGGGGGAGAGAGACACCAACCAGACCGCAACGTGTGCCTACCGCTCAGGGTTCCCGGGGCTGCGTCCCCGCATTCAGCGAACCGTCACTTTCCGCAGCGTGGCCGGCTGCGTCGATCGATCGATCTCGGCAATCAACTCCACCGTGATGCCCGTCGCGGCGTCTCGCCCGCGCGAGGTCACCACGAACACGTTGCTCCGCACATCAAGGTAGGGGAACAACTGAGCGAGCGTTCCCGCGGTCATCTGCGGGATCTCGAGCAGCTCCGCGATGCTCAGCATGTCGCCCCCCGCCTGATCGCGATAAAGCAGGATCGCGTCGCGCATGGTCGGATCGATCGCGCTGATGCTCTCGAGCGCCTCGGGCGAGCAGGTGTTCACGTTCAGCTTCCCGACCGAGACCAGGGCCGGGTCGCCGATCACGCACTCGTTGAGGAGCGTCCCGAGCTGCTCGCGCGTGAGATTCTGCACTCTCGGCGTGCGCCCCCCGCCTCCTCCGCCTCGACCGCCACCGCCCCCGGCCGCCGCTCCGCCGCCCGCCTCCTGGGCGATTGTGCTCAGGTTCTTCTCGATGAAGTCCTCGAGCTTGGCCGATCCGCCCTGGGCGTAGGTGGCGATGGTCTCGGCTTGCTGGTCGTCGACGCCCAGCGCCTGGGCGATCTCGCTCGCTTCCGCGGTGGAAAGATCGATGCGCTCGAGCCCCGAGGGCCCGAGGCCGCCGGTGGTGCCCGCCGCCGTGAGCAGCGCCGACCAGCCCGCGTCGAGAATCCCGTCCGCATTGTCGCGCGGGAACGACGCGTCGCCGTCGTTCTCGTTGGGATCGAGGAGGCCATTGAGGTTCCAGTCCTCGCCGCGGAGCAGCTCCGGCACGACGCCGATGACCAGTTCGAGCTCGCGCAGGTCGCGGATGGGAGCGTTTCGCGCTTTGAAGCTCGCCGGCATGGTCGTGTACGTCTCCGACTCGGCCCCCGCCTCGCGGATGTCGTCGTCCGCATCAATGTAATCAAGGATGGCGTCGGCAACCTCTTCCGTCATGTCCGGAACGAGCATCAGGTCGTCGAACGTCATCACATTGACGTTCAGCTTCGACTGCGCATCGGCCGCCCCCGGGCCGATGCCCGAGGCGCTGGCCGGGTCGTACTTCCCGACGAGGTACGAGGCCTGGTCAAGCTGCCCCTCGGCGTCCTGTTCGAGCGAACTCAAGAGCGTCGAAGCCGGGAACGGATCGGCGGCCTCCGCTTCGAGCTGAAGCCGGGCGATCACACGCTCGACGCCCGCGCGGGCCGCCCACGTGGCGCGCACCCGCGCCGCGACTTCACGCCCGTCGATCGCCTGTCGGTAGGCCGGGATCTGGAGGCTCACGAGGATGACCGCCGCCAGCGCCACCGCCCAGATCACCAGTGCCGTGGCGAACCCGCTTCGATCTCGAACGCGCGTGCGGCGACTCATGCCCCACCTCCGCCGCCGCCACCGGGCGGCGCGCCGCCACCACCACCGGGTCGCGCACCACCGCCGCCTCCACCACCTCCACCACCCGGCGGGCGGCCACCGCTGTCACCGGGCGGCTGCCCGCCACCGCCTCTGCCTGGCCGCGTGACATTGATCCCACCGCCGCCACCGCCGCCGGTTGTGCCGGTCCCCGTCGCACCCGCGCCGGTGTTTCCGGCGCCGCCGGCGCCGCCCGCGGGCGTCGTGCCCTCATCCTCGGTCGATTCACTCGTCGGCATGGCGAGCGAATCCGGCAGGGGCGTGCGGTCGATCGCGATTGTCCGGCGCGCTGTCGCCGTTCGATTCCCGTTGTCGCTCATGGCCACGACCGTCACGCGGACCAGGTGCGGATATCCGTCAGTGTCCGAGTCCCACTGCGGATACCACTCGCCGCCGCCGGAGGCCTCGACGGTCATCGACACGATCCCCGGCACCAGCGGCATCGCGACCCCGCCCGCGTCGGGATACGAGTCCGGCACCGGGTCGATGCGCCGCCACAGCACGCCCGCTCCCTCGACCCCATCCTGCTCCTGCACGCGATACTGCACCTCGGCCGTCGGCGCCTCGGGCTGGAGCGATTGCGGCCGCACCGGCCTCGACGACTCGACCCGCAGGAGCAGTTGATCGCGCCGCCCGCCGGCACCCGCACTGCCCGGCGCCACGGCCACCTTGGCATGCACGGGATCGGCATCCCGCGATGTGTTCTGCAGGTCGCGCGCGATCGCCTCGACCGCCGCCGACGCGCGCGAGAACGCCTCGAACCGCTCGCGCGCCGCGTCGCGCGTGCGGATGCTCCGCGAGAGCGCCACCACTGTGCCCCCGGCGATCACCGACATGATCACCGACGCCGCGATCAGCTCCACGAGCGTGAACGCGCGTCCCCCGCGCCAGCGGCGGATCGTGCTCATGGCACACGCTCCACCGGCTCCAGCGGCCGCCGATCAGGATCAGGATCATCGCCCGGGCGCGGCGCTATCGCCGTCGACACCATGATCGACTGCTCCCCATTGAACGCGATCCAGAAGATCGTCGCGCGCACCGAGTACGCATCGCCCGCGCCCCCGGCGAACTCGAGCTTGAACCGGTACGACTCAAACGGCGCGTCGCACGCGCCTTCGACCGGGAACGCCTTGGCGTAATCATCGGGCCCGCGCGCCAGCACGAGGTTCAACTGCTCGTCGGCGAGCATCGCCGCCGTCGCGATCTGCTCCCCCGCGACCTGCGAGTTGAGCGCCTGCCCGCTCAGGCCCAGGATCGCCGAGAGCGCCAGCCCCAGCACGATCGCCGCCACGAGCGCATCGAGCAGCGCCACGCCCGAACGCCGGCACGGATTGGGTCGGACCCGCGCGCTCACCACGGCGTCCCCCTTCCGCTCGACACATCCAGATCGACCGCGTTTGCCGCCGCGGGCGACCACGCGCCGGGAGACTCCAGCCCCACCACCCCGCCCGTGAGCGCCCCCGGGTCAAGCTCGATCTGCCACGCCGGCCCGTCCGGATCGTCGCGCGAGCACACGAGCACCGAGATCGACGGCCTCGGCTGCGCCGGTCGAAGCTCCACCGTCCATGCGCCCGACAGCACTTGTCCATCCAGCGCGATTGACCGAATCTCCGCCGCGCCGAGCACCACCGGGCTCTGCCCCGGCGCGACCACCCACTGCGGCGCGCCGATCCGCCCGTCCGCCTCGGCCGCGCCCTCCACCAGCGTGAGCAATCCGACGATCCGCGCCTCGGGGTCGTACGAGATCGCGTACGCCTGGCTGCTCATCGCGTCGCGCTGGCCGACCGATGACACCAGCGCCAGCACCGCCCGCGCGTCGTTATCGACCTGCCGGCGACCCACGTTGCCGAGCCGCGGCACCATCACTCCCGCCAGCACCGCCACGATCGCGACCGCGACGAGCACCTCGATGATCGTGAACGCGCGCGGCACCCCGCGGCCCGCGCCGGCCATCCTCTCCCCTCGTGCTCGTCGGCTCGCGCGTCGCATCATGGCGCCACCACGTCGGCGTCGTCGCCCTCGCCCCCCTGCACGCCGTCGGCGCCGTAAGAGACGATGTCGAAATCGATGTTCCGCTGCCCCGGCACCACGAGCATGAACTCGCGCCCCCACGGGTCCTTCAGCGCGTCCTCGTTGTCGACATACGGGCCCTTCCATGCCGCCGCGTCCACGTCGCCCGGCCGCTCAATGAGCGCCCGCATCGACCACCCCGAGCGCACCCCGCCCACGTCGCTCATGAGGATCTTCACCTGGCTCGCCAGGCCCGCGGCGTTGGTCTTCGCGACCGCCGTCTTCGCCTGGCCAACGCGGCTGAACAGCCGCGGCACGATGAGCGTCGCCAGCACCCCGATGATCACCACGACCACGATGATCTCGACGATCGTGAACGCCCGCACCACGCCCGCCACCCGCCCTCGACTCAGTCCGCGCTGTCGCATGTTTTCAACCTCGCTTTGCACTTGGCACATTGCCGCTAGGCCACATCACCTACCCCACCGCGTTCTGCATCTCCAGGAGCGTCAGGATGATCGCCGCCACCACCCCGCCGACCAGCAGCGCCACGATCACGATCAGGATCGGCGGCAACACGCTCGTGATCACCTTCATGCGCGCCTCGGTCCGGCCGTCGAGCGCTGTCGCCGCCGAGCGCAGCAGCTCCGGCAGGCGCCCGCTCCGCTCCCCCAGCCCCACGATCTGAATGAGCAGCGCCGGGAACAGCCCGGAGCGCTCCAGCGGCTCGGCGATCGTCTTGCCCGCGGCGACCTGATCGCACACGTCCATCACCGCGCCCTGCATGGCTCGATTCGTGATCGTCGCGCCCGTCAGGCGCAGCGCCTGCAGCACCGGCAACCCCGCCGACACCAGCGTCCCCAGCGTCCGCGTGAATCGCGCCACCAGCGCATCACGCACCACCGCGCCGAACAGCGGCAACTTGAGGATGAGCGCGTCGATCTTCGTCCGCGAGGGTTCCGTCTGCCGGGCCCGCTGCCACAGCACGCCTGCCGCCGCCGCCACCGCCAGGATCGCCCACCAATACGCCCCCACGCCCTCGGCAAACCCGTTGATGATCTTCATCGGCAGCGGCAAGCGATGAAACTGCCCCTGAAACGGCTTCAGCACCTGGGGCACGATCACCGTGGTCACCACCGTGATCGCCCCGAACGTGAGCACCGTCAGGATCGCCGGGTACAGCGTCGCCGACATCAGGCTTCGGCGCAGCGCCACGTCCCGATCCAGCAGCTCGGCCGCCTGGTCGAGCACCTCGCCCAGCTTGCCCGACGACTCGCCCGCGCGAATCAGGCTCACGAGCAACTCGCCGAACGGCTTGCCCCAGCTCTGCGCGGCCGCCGCCAGCGTGCTCCCCTGCTCCACGCGCTCGATCAGGTGCCCAAGCATCGCCTTCTGCGCGGGCGTGCGCCCCTGCTTGCCGAGCGTGCGCAGCGCCGGCACCAGCGGCAGCCCCGCCTGGATCGCCGTCGCCAGCTCGCGAATGAAGCTCGCCGTCTCCGAGAGCGACATCGCGCTTCGCCGCAACTGGATGCCGCCGCCCGATTCCTTCACCGCCGCCTCCGCCGAGCCGGGCACGGCGTGCGGTGCTGCCGGCCCGGCCGTCGTTGCCTCGTTCTTCAGTTTCGCGGCCTGCGCCTCGCCCGGCCTGGGCTCGCGCCCGCCTGCCGCCGCCGCGCCGTTCATCGCTTCGACACTGATCGGCGTGATCCCCTTCCCGAGCAGGATGCGCACCGCCGCCGGCCGGTCCGGCGCATCAATCACGCCGCTCGCGCCCGCACCATTGCCGGCGCCGGCCTGACCATTGATCGAGGTGTACCTGAAGGACGGCAAGATCGTTCCACGTTTTCCGACGACCACTCAACGATTCGAACACTTGACCACCGGACACTCGACTGCGCGCGCACCGGGTCAGCCGCTTGTTGTCTCTTCCGCGTCCTGCGTCGCCTTGAGCACTTCGTCCACCGCCGTAAGGCCCGCCGAAGCTTTCAGCAATCCGTCGCGCCGCATGCTGACATGATTCTGCGCCGTAGCGAGCAGTTCGGGGCTGCTGGTCCGGCCCGCGGTGATGGCCGCCCGCGTCGCCGCGGTGACCATGAGCAGCTCGTAGTACCCGATCCGCCCGCGATACCCCGTGCCCTCGCACTCCTTGCATCCCGCGCCCTTGAACGCGCGCATCCCTGGGAACAGGCTCCGCTCGCTCTCGAGCACGCGGTGCTGGAGCGTTTCAGGAATCGAGCACGGCGCCTTGCACGCCTGGCAGATTCGCCGCCCGAGCCGCTGCGCGAGCACCCCCTCCACCACGCTCGCCAGCAGGAACGGCTCGATCTGCATGTCAAGCAGCCGCCCGATCGTGCTCGCCGCGTCGTTGGTGTGCAGCGTCGCGAACACCAGGTGACCCGTGAGCGCCGCGCGCACGGCGATCTCCGCCGTCTCGCCGTCACGAATCTCACCGACCATGATCACGTCGGGGTCCTGCCGCAGGATGCTCCGCAGCCCCGTCGCAAACGTCAGCCCGCGGTCCGGGTTCACCGGGATCTGGTTGATCCCCGTCAACTCGTATTCCACCGGGTCCTCGATCGTGATGATCTTGAGCGTCGGGTCATACAGCTTCGTGAGCCCGGCGTAGAGCGTCGTCGTCTTGCCGCTGCCCGTCGGGCCCGTCACCAGCACCATCCCGTGCGGCAGCGCGATGAGCTTGTCAAACAGCGCCCGGTGCGCCTCGCTCATCCCCAGCGACACCAGGTCAAGGTTCACCGCCTGCTTGTCGAGCAGACGCATGACCACGCTCTCGCCGTAGATCGTCGGCACCGTGCTCACGCGGATGTCGACCTTCCGCCCCTCAAACCGCAGCGTGATGTGCCCGTCCTGCGGCACATACCGCTCGGCGATATCCATCCCCGCCATGATCTTGATGCGGCTCGTAATCGCCGCTTGAAGCTGTTTCGGCGGCGAGTTCGCCTGACGCAGGTCCCCGTCCACGCGATACTTCACCACCACCTGCCGATCGAACGGCTCGACGTGCACGTCGCTCGCCCGGCACTTGACCGCTTCGAGAATGATCAGGTTCACGAGATTGATGACCGAGGGGTTCTCGGCCATCTGGTGCACATCGCTCGCGTCCACCGCCTGTAGGTTCGCGAGCAGTTCGTCCTCGCTCTGACCGCCCCCACCCAGCGCCTCGGCCATCTGGCTCGCCGTCGCTCCGTACGCCGAGCGAATCATCTCATCAAAGATCTCGCGCGGGCACGCCACGCCGCGGATCGGCCGCCCCGAGATCACCGCGACCTCGTCCGCCGCCTGCTGGTCCCCCGCGTCCGCCATCGCCACCAGCAGCCGCTTCCCCGCGAACGCATAGGGCACCGCCTGCAGCCGCCCCGCCTGCTCCGCCGAGATGAGCCGGCACGCCTGCGGATCGATCGCCGGCTTTTCACTGATCGCGGCCGGCGCACCTCCCGCGGCGGGCTTCGAGTGCGCCCCGTTCATCGGCGCGTCGCTCGACCGCTCATGGTCGCCGACGGATCGCGTTGTGGTCTGGTGCGTTGGCTGCATGTTCGACTACCACAAGGGTAACACAGTCACTCGATGTGCACCGATCCGATCAGCCATGCTGATCGACGCCGCGACGCCGCTCCTCCGACGTACTAGACGCCGCCGACCGCCCCGGCGCTCGGCCTGACCCGGAGAATCTTCGCGCTTGGACCGATCCGGCGCACCCGGGCGTCGATCGCGGCGCGATGCCGACCGCGCGCGGCACGACGCCGCGACTATCCGACCCATCCAGTTCGCCCGACGTCCGCGAGCCCGACGGCTCGAGAGCCCTCAGAACCCGCCGGGCGGCACCTCGGGCTGGTCGCCCTGGCGCCCGCGGCGCTGCCGGTTGCCGTCCTGGTTCCCGTCGCGCTGACGCCGCTGCATCCGGTCGCCGCGCCCGTCTTCTTCGCGTCGCTCGGGGAGCTTGGCGATCTGCTCGGGCGTGAGCAGCCCGTGCACCTTCTTGATGGCCGTGTCCTCGATATTGCGGCGCTCGGTGCGCAACTCCTGCATCTTCTCGTTGTTCCGCCCGCCCATCATGCCCGCCAGCGTGAAGTTCGCCTCGGTCTCCTCCTGGACGGTTTCAGCCCGGGCCGAAAGCGCCGCCGAATCGCGCTCATAGCTCTCACGGATCGCCCGCAGGCTGTCCATGGCTTCGTTGCTCAGCTCCATCTTCTCGGCCGCGGCGATGACGCGCGACGCGAACTGCTCGCGATAGATATCGGGGAAGCTCGCGCGCTTGAAATCCTTTGAGAACCGGGCCGACGCTTCGGGGGGGAGCATCGATTCGAGCTGCCGCGCGTACTTGCGGTTCACATCCCGCACGCGCATCATCGCCTCGCGGTTCTCCTTGATCGATTTCTCGACCTCCGCCATCGCCGCCGGGTCCTGCTCGGCCCCGGGTCGGAACATGCGGAACGCCTGCTGCCCCACGCCCTCCGACTTCTCCCGCAGCTCGTCGCGCTTCACGATCTCGCGGTCCAGCTCCTCCGCATACGTGTCGAGCACCGGCTGCAGCGACGCTCGCGCCTGCTCGTCGAGCTCCAGTCGTTCCACCAGGACGATCACGTCCGCCCGCTCGCCCGCCACCGAGAACGGCGACCGCCGCATCCCCGACTCACGCCGGTGCGCTCGCTCCACCTTCGTCCATGCATCCATCTGGTCGGGGTTGAGCACGGACTTGATGTCATCAAAGAGCTGCTTCTCGGCCTTCTGACCCTCCTCCCGAAAGGCGCGCATCTTTTCGCCCATCTCCTGGAACACGCTCGGGTCGCGCGACTCGCGAAACTCCTCGCGGGCAGCCTCCGCGGCCTCGCGCGCCTTCGTTGCCCGCGCCTGGTGCGCGGCGAAGTACCCGTCAAAGAGCGCCTTCGCCGCATCATGCTGATCCGGCCCGAGGCGCAGCATCTGCGCGTATTTCTCGAGCTGTTCGCTCGTGACCGCCGGCTCCATTCCGCCACCGCCGCCCGGTCCGCCAAACATCATGCGCATGCCCGGCCCGCCCCCCCCGCCACCGCCCGGCTGGGCCAGAACAGGCGTCGACAGCGTGAATGCTGCCCCCGCCGCCAGGGCCACCAGAGTTGACACACGCGCGATTCGACTGTTCATGACCGGCTCCTGGTGCGGCGCACCGATATCCACCCTTTTCAATCAACGCCGTTGTGTGAAGCCTATTGCCCACCCCTCCAAAAGTTGCGGGCAAACCCGCTCCGCGAATCCGGACGCGGCTCGAAACTCCCTCGTAGACTCCCCCAACGACTCCCCGGCTCCTGATGAACCAATCAACCCCCAACCAGCCAGGCCACGCGCCAGCCTCGCCTCAAACGAGCCCGTCATCGCCCGACGCCTCCAGCGCTCCTCCCACGCCTCCCGAGACCGAACCTTCCTTCACCGCCTTCGCCATTCGGCGGCGGTCCGCCTTCGAGGTCATGGGCGAGGTTCTGCAGCGGCTGGGCGTCTACCTGGGCCAGGACGCCATGCCGCGGATGGCCGCGGCTCTGGCCTACCGCACGGTCTTCAGCCTCATCCCCTTCCTGGTCCTCTCGTTCCTGGTTTTCCGATTGTTCCCGAACTCCAAGGAGCTCATCGAGGACTTCATCAACCAGGGCCTCACGCGCTCCGGCCTCGCGGCCTTGTCAACCGATAAGGAGAGCGTCGGCACCTGGATTCAGAAGCTCGTCGATGGCTTCCAGGGGATCAACTTCGGCGCCATCGGCGCGGTGAGCGCCGTGGTCTTCATCTACGGCGCGCTTTCCCTGCTCGTGGATATCGAGTCGGCTTTCAACACGGTCTACGGCGCCTCCAAGCCTCGCACGTGGGGCCGGCGCATCGCCCACTACTGGCTGATCATCACCCTCGGACCCCTGTTCCTCTCGATGGGCTTCGCCGTCGGCGAGAAGTTCAACCAGTGGGCCCAGCAGAGTGTCCGCCAGGTCGCTTCGTTCGTTGAGTCGCCTCGTGAGCAGCCACCTCCGACCGCGGCACCGACCTCGGCAGACGAGCCCTCTGCGACGCCGAGCAACCCCGCCACGCCGCCGGCGGGAGGTGACACGTCCCCGCCTCCAACCAGCAACGACCCATCACCACCGGCGACCGCCGCCGCGGGAAGCACCTCGGCATCGCCCGCGACCAAACCGCCTGCCGACGGGTGGTTCACCGGCACGATCATCCGCGGCGTCGGCTATCTCGTCACCATCTCCCTCGCCGCCATTCTGCTGTTCGTGCTGTACACCACGGTTCCCAACACAGCCGTGCGTTTTCTTCCTGCCCTTGCGGGCGCGTTCACCGGCGGCCTCTTCCTCGAAGTCGCAAAGACCGCGTTCCAGACCTTCTTCCGCACGGAGAGCTACACGACGCTCTACGGCAGCCTCGCCCTCATGCCGCTTTTCCTCCTGTGGGTCTACATCACCTGGTTCATCGTGCTCTTCGGACTGCGGGTCGCATTCCTGGTGCAGCACGGGCGCGCCGGGGCCCTGCTCAGCGCTTTCCGCGCCAGCGCCACGACCCGTGTCGGCGCGACCTGGCTCGAGCCCGCCCACGCCGTCACGATTCTCGTCGACATCGGCAACCGCTTCATGCAGGGGAAGACGTCCAAGGTCACCAACCTGGCCGAGTCCTCGGGAATGGATGAGCCGACGACACGCCTCCTCATTTCGCGTCTCGAGGAATCCGGCATCATCAACCGGGTGATCTCCGAGGGCCGGGAAGAAACCTACACCCTCGCGCGTCCCGCGGACACCATCGCCATCGCGGAGATCGTCGCGGTTGGACAGAGCCTGGCCGGCCCGCCCAGCCCCGGAGCGACCGGAGCGCTGCTGATGAAGATCCGGGCGGCCCAGCTCAACGCGGTCTCGGGCGTCTCGCTCGCCTCGCTGCTTTCGCGCCGAGAGCAGCGGGCCAAACCAGCCTCAAAGGCTGCTTCCAAGCCTGGCGAAGGCTCCGGCGGGGCATCCGACGCGGATTGACACGCTCGCGAACGCCCCGAATACGTGAACTCCCCGAGGGTCAAGCCCCGGTCCTCACGGGCCGATAGGTGGACCCATGCGCATGAGCGAGCGTCGACAGGCGGCACGAGTCGCGATCGAACGACCTTGTCGCTTGCGCCGTCGATCCGGCGCCCGCTTCGAGCACGCGCGCACCCTCGACGTCTCAACCCGCGGCGCCCTCATCGAGCTTGATTCAACGCACCCCGCCTCGCCCGGCGATTCCATCTCCGTCGCCGTCGCCTGGAATCGCTCGCCCGTGGTCACCGGTTCATCGTTCGTCTCGGCGCGGGTGGTCCGTGCGGACGCAACCGGCCCGCGCTCGCAGCGGCTCGGAGTCGAGTTTGTGGGCACCGCCGCCGCCGACACGCCCGCTCTCGCCGCGTGAAGATTCCCGTCACACGCCGGCGGACGCCGCGTTGAGCTCCACCAGGTCCTCCCCCACCGCGCCGACGGCGATGATCCGATCGCCCTCACGAACGGGCACGCGCCCCATTCCGGTGAACCCTCCGAACGCCGGCAGCACGCCGCGGCGACGCCCGATGACAAAGCACGCGGCCCGCGCGCGTCCGCCCCACGCCGAGCGCAGCGACACGCCCGGGTGCACGTGACCGGCGAGCACGTATCCCCGTTCGTGCTCCTCGATCGGCTCGTGCACGAGCACGAACGGCTCGCAGAGCCACGGCCCATCGACGACGTTCAATCGCAGCGCCGCCGGCGGATCGCCCGCCGATCGATCGTGATTCCCGCGGATGAGCACGATCTCGGTGTCGGCGTGCCGCTCGCGCCATTGGCTCAGCGCATCGCCGACCGACGGCTGGTGCGCATGCCGAGCGTGGAGCAGGTCGCCGAGGACGATGACCCGCCCGGCCCGGGTTGAGGCGATCACGCCGCTCAGCCGCGCCAGGTCCGCACTCATGGACCCCGCCGGCACCGGCACGCCGGCCGCGGCAAACGTTGCCGCCTTTCCGAGATGCAGATCAGCCACCAGGAGCGTGCGCTGGATCGGCCAGAAGATCGCCCGCTGGGGAAGCAGGCACAGGCGCTGGCCGTGAAGAGTGAGCTCCATCTCGGTCGATGCTATGAGCAGGCGGTCGCCGCCGGATGGGCAGCCGCGCCCGCGCCGCGACGGGCGCGGGTCACCGCTCACTAGACTTCCCCGGACATGCCCGAGTCGGACGCCCAACCCGCCGGCACACCTCCGCCCGGGCCATCGTCGCCCGCTGCCAGCGCCGCGCCCGTTCCGGGCGCGGGCGGCCATCCGACCGGCCGCGTCGCGCTCGTTTTTACCGACATCCAGGGCTCGACCAGCCTGTGGGAGAAGCTCGGCGATCGGTTCGCGCCGATTCTCGAACTCCACAACCGCCTGATGCGCGAGGCGATTGAGCTCAACCGCGGCTACGAAGTGAAGACCGTCGGCGACGCGTTCATGATCGCGTTCCAGGATCCCCTCGACGCCGTGAAGTTCGCCATCGATGCGCTCGAGTCCTTCGGCGTCATGGCCTGGCCCGAAGCCTCGGGCGAGATCCTGGTCCGCGTGGGCGTCCACACCGGCGAGCCCATTGTCGACATCGACCCCCGCAACGGCCGGGTCGACTACTTCGGGCCCATGGTCAACTGCTCTGCGCGCATCGAGTCTGCCGCGCACGGCGGGCAGATTCTCATCGGCAAGACCACGTTCGACGCCGTCAGCGGCAAGCTCCCGGGCGTCGAGCTGGCCGACCTGGGGGAGCACCGCCTCAAGGGCATTGACAGTCCCGAACGCATCTACCAGGTTCTCTCCACGCGCGTGCCTCATCGAGACTTCCCCCCCATCGCCACGCTCACGAGCCTCCCGACCAATCTGCCGTATCAACTGTCGAGTTTCGTCGGGCGCGAGAAGGAATTGTCGGAAGTCACCGCCATGATCGGCGAGCCGGGCATCCGCCTCGTCACCATTTCCGGCCCGGGCGGCACCGGCAAGACGCGCTTCTCGATGCGCGTCGGTAATCTCGTCCTTGAGTCGCTGCCCGGCGGCGTGTGGGTGGTCAACCTCGCCCGTGCGCGCACGCTTGAAGACGTCGCTTCCGCCGTCGCTTCCGCCCTCGGGCTGCAGCTCTCTTCCGGGGGTGAATCGCCCGAACGCCTCGTGGGCAACGTGCTCGAATACCGCAAGCCGCTGCTGCTCATCCTCGACAACTTCGAGCAGGTCGCCCAGCACGCGGTCGACACCGTGGGCCAGTGGATGTCCCGCGCCCCCAAGTGCAAGTTCCTCGTCACCAGCCAGGCGGTGCTGGGTCTTCAGGGCGAACACGAATATCGCCTCGGGCCGCTGGCCGTCCCGCCGCGCGCCGACGAACGCCGCCCGCTGACCGGCGGCTCGAGCGTGGCGGCCGCGTCGACGTTTGATTCGGTGCGCCTGTTCGTCGAGCGTGCGCGGGAGGCCAACCCGGCCTTTGCGCTCAACGAGCTGAACGCCCGCGACGTCATGACGGTGTGCGCCGAGCTGGACGGCATTCCGCTGGCCATCGAGCTCGCCGCGGCTCGCGCCAAGATCATGACGCCGGCGCAGATGGTCGAGCGCCTCTCGCAGAAGTTCCAGCTTTTGCGTTCGTCGCGCCGCGATCTTCCCGAGCGGCACCAGACGCTGCAGGCCGCGATCGAGTGGTCGTATGAGCTGCTGTCGGACTGGGAGAAGTCCTGCTTTCAGCAGGATTGCATCTTCCGCACGGGCTTTTCGCTCGAGGCGGCGGAGGAGATCGTGGATCTCATGGCGTTTCCGGATGCGCCGCTGGCGATGGATGCCGAGCAGACGCTGCGGGACAAGAGCCTGCTCACGACGCGAGAGACGCCGTTCGGTGTGCGGTTTCACCTGTTCAAGGCCATGCGCGAGTTCGGGGAGGCGCGCTGGAAGCCGGACGTGCCTCTGCAGGAGCGCTACGCCCGGTACTACACGCGCTACGCGCAGACGTGGGACGCGCTGCGCGTCGGCCCGCGCATGATCGAAGCCCTCGATCGCCTCGAGCAGAAGCGCGAGAACATCCTGAACGCGGCCGACCGAATGCTCGCGCTGGCGCGGCCCGCCGAGGCCGCCGAGCTCGTGCTGGCGATGGCGGGATATCTTGCCGTTCGCGGCGTGGGAGGGCAGCGCACCGCGCCCATTGAATCGGTGCTCGCGGCGGCGGGCGCCGCGCCGGATCTTGTCCCGCTGCCGATCCGGGTGCGTCTGACGGTGGCGCTGGCGCGGGCGTACGAGACGCTCGGCGCGTACAAGGCGGCGGCCAAGTGGGCGGGCGAAGCCGGCGCCGCCGCCGAGTCGTTGCCGGACGGCCCGGAGCGCGCCGAGGCGCTCACGACGCTCGCCGAATCGAGGCGCCAGACCGGGGCCCTGGCCGAGGCCACGACGCTGCACGCCCGCGCCGAGCAGATGTACGCCGCTCTCAACGATCGTCTGGGCGTCGCCCGCAACCTGGGCGGGCGCGCGATGATTCTGATCAGCCGCAACGCGCTGGACGATGCCCTGGCCTGCCTTGTCCGCGCCGAGGCGATCAACCGTGAGCTGCACAACGCGACGGGACTCATCGCCAACCTCTCCAACCTCGGTCGCATCGCCCGCCTCCGGGGCGATCCGGACGGCGCGACGGCGCGCTTCAAGGAGGCCGAAACCCTTTGCCGTGAGACCGGCGACGCCGCGCTGCTCGCCCGTGTCCTGGGCAACCGGGGCAACACGCTGCTGGACAACCAGCTGCTCGACGAGGCGTTGACGTGTCACGCCGAAGCCGAATCGGTTTTCCGCGAGATCGGCGACCGCGTCAATGCCGCCCGCGTCGTCGGCAACCGCGCGGACATCCTGCGCCAGAAGGCCGAGTTCCAGAAGTCGCTGGAGCTGTACGACCAGGCTCTCGCCGTGATGCGCGAAGTCGGCCAGAAGCGCAGCGTCGGCGCCTTCGCGGCGAGCAAGTGCGCGGTGCTGGTCGCCATGCGCTCGCCTCAGCAGGCCCTGCCGCTTGCCGAGGAAGCCATTACCATGCTCAAGGCCTCGGGCGCCTTGTTCTCGCAGGAGTCGTACACGGCGCACTGCATGCGTGCCGTCGCGCTCGAAGCGGCGGGCAACGCCGGATGGGAACCCCTGGCCCGCGACGCCGCCCGGACCGCTCTCCACATCTCCGGAACGCTTCGCCTGCACGACCGCCGCCCCAATATGGAGGAATTGGCGACTCTGGCGAGGCTCTCGCGTGCCGTCCCGGCCGGGTCCTGATAGGGATTCTGTACAGCATGGTCGCCCCTTGACGGTTTTTGCTGGCGAGCGGCCCGATTGGCCTTAACATTCGTGGTGGAGAGAGGGAGTGTCCCAGCGGCCCCTATGGGCCAGGGACGATGCGCCATGCGACTGGGCCTTTGCACGATTCTCACCGCGATCGCCGGTCTTTCTGCGCCCGCATCCGCCGCCAATTTTCTCGACCAGGTCACCGGTGGCAACGGCACCGGGCTCTATCTCGTCAGCAGCGGCAACGCCTGCATCGATGACTTCGAGATCAACGGCATCGCCGGAGCCGGCGGGGGCTTCGTCCCGCTGACGGGCGTGCAGGCGGTTCTCTTCTCGCCTTCGGGCTTGCTCCCCGATCAGGTCCGCGTGAGCATCTACTCCAACGACGGCACCCTCGCCAACATCCGCGGCAACGCCATTGGAAACGTCTTCTCCCAGGTCTTCGCCCTTTCCAACGGCGAAGGCATGGTCCAGCCGTTCCCGATCCCCGGCGAGACCGGCAACTTCCCCGGCGCGCTCCTCATCACCCTCCCCTTCGACTTCAACATCAACTTCGGCCAGTACTTCCTCTCCATCCAGGCTCAGAATGCCCTGGGTTCAGAGTTCTTCGTCCGCGGCAGCGACAACGTCGTCGAAGGCACGCTCAACAACCTCATCACCGTCGCCAACCAGGGCCCCATGGGCACGCTCGGCTTCGTCGAAGACAACGCGGCGTACCGCGTCATGGGCATCCCCACGCCTGGCGCCGTCTCGATGCTGGTGCTGGGCGGGCTGGTCGCCGCTCGGCGCCGCCGCGCCTAGCGTGGTCCATGCGTGAGGACCTGCAACTCGTGGCTCGCCTGCGCGCGCTGCGCACGCCGCCGGAGCGCGACCTCTCGGTCGCCGGTCCGATCGCCCGCGCGGCGAGTGAACTCAAGCGTCGCGCGACGAACCTGGGCGCGCTGGGCCCCGCGTTTGACGAACTGGTTCCGCCCGCGCTGCGAGCGCGTGCCCACCTCGAAGGGCTTCGTCGCGGCGTCCTCACTGTCCGCTGTGCGGACAGCGCCGCCCGGTATGAGCTTGATCGCTGGCTCCGCGGCGGCGGCGAGATCTCGCTCATCCGCCGCTCCGGCGCCCGTCTCACCCGAGTTCGCGCCACCGTGTGACTTGCGCGTTCCACCTCCCCCTTGGGTGCCGAGTTCGGTTACTCTACTGGTTCATGCCTCGCAAAGCAGCGACCAAGCCCCGCCACGCGCCGCATCGAACCGCGGCGGCCGCTCCCAAGGCGGGACCGTCGCGGAGCGCACCGACTCCGCCAAGCGTCCCGCTTCCGCCGACGACCGTGCCCGTCCCGGTCCCGGGCAATCCCACTCCGCCGCCGATCGAGCCTGTGGATCGAGCGACACCGCCCGCGCGCGCCGAGTCCGAGGCGCCGGCGCCGCCGACATCCGGCGCGCCGCCGGATGAGCCCGTGCCCGGCGCCGGCCCCGTCCCGCCGACGCCTCCAGCGCCGGGGCTTCTGCTCGAAGTGGCATGGGAAGTGTGCAACCAGGTCGGCGGCATCTTCCAGGTTCTACGCTCGAAGGTTCCGACGATGGTTGAGCGCTGGGGGGAGCGTTACTGCCTGATCGGCCCGTGGGAGCCGGCGAAGGCGGCGCTGGAGTTCGAGGAAACCACACCCACGGGCGTGCTTGGCCGCGCGGTGCTTGCACTTCGAGAGGAAGGCCTGCGGATTCACCACGGGCGGTGGCTGATCCCCGGGCGTCCGCGCGTGCTCCTGATCGAGCACTGGCAGGGCTTTGAGAAGCTCAACCAGGTGAAGTTCCGCCTGTGGGCCGATCACAAGCTCTCCGCGCCGAACGGCGATCCGCTCATCGATGGGGTCGTTTCGTTCTCCGATGCCGTGCGACGTGTGGTTGAACGCGTGTGCGAGCAGGCAGGCGCGGGCTACGGGGTCGATGACGCCGGCGATGCGCCGCGTCCAGCGACCTCATCACCTCGGCGTGTCGGGCCGATCCTGCTGCATTGCCACGAGTGGATGGGCGGGCTCGCCATCCCGATGGTCCGGCACCAGCGTCTCCCCGTGGGGATCGTCTTCCAGACCCATGCGACCCTGCTGGGGCGCTACATCGCCAGCGGCGACGAATGGTTCTACGACCGCCTCGCCGCCGGGCAGTATCACGACGCCGAGCTTGCGCCCAAGTACAACATTGGCTTCCAGCACGGCGTCGAACGCGCCTGCACCCACGGCGCGCACGTGATGACGACGGTCTCGAACATCACGGCGGAAGAGTGCGCCGGGCTGCTGGGCCGGCGCCCCGATGTCGTCCTCCCCAACGGGCTTGACATCCACCGCTACAACGTCGGGCATGAGTTTCAGACGCTCCACGCCGAGTACAAGGAGCGCATCCACCGCTTCACGATGGGGCACTTCTTCCCCTCGTACGACTTTGATCTCGAAAAGACGCTCTATTTCTTTACGTCGGGGCGCTTCGAGCCGCGGAACAAGGGCTTTGATGTCTGCATCGAGGCGATGGCGCGCCTCAACGCCATGCTCCGCGGGTCCGACACCACGGTCGTGTTCTTCATCATCTCCCATCGGCACGCGCGATCGCTCCACCCGTTTGCGCTCCAGCAGCGCGGCGTCCTCAACGAGTTCGCCACCGTCTGCGACGAGATCATGCGCCACGTCGGCGCCAAGCTCTTCAAGCGCGGCGCCACGGGACAGCGCGTCGACCTTGACAAGGCCGTCGACGAGCGCTGGGTCCTCCGCTACCGCCGCGTGCAGCAGGCGATCAAGGTCGATCGACTCCCGCTGGTCTGCACCCACATCCTCGACGACGAAGGCAGCGACCCGGTGATCAACCAGATCCGCAATGTCTGGCTGTTCAACCGCAAGGATGACCCGGTGAAGGTCGTCTATCACCCCGAGTTCATCAGCCCCGTCAACCCGCTCTGGGGCATCGACTACGAGCAGTTTGTCCGCGGCTGCCACGCCGGACTTTTCCCCAGCGCCTATGAGCCCTGGGGCTACACCCCGCTGGAATGCCTCGCCATGGGCGTACCGGCGGTCACCAGCGATGTCTCGGGCTTCGGGTCGTTCTGCCTGGCCAAGTACGGCGAGTACAACCGACCCGGAATCTGGTGCCTGCGCCGGCGCGGCCGCTCGTACGATGCGGCCTGCCAGGAGCTCGCCAACTGCATGCTCGAGTTCTGCCGCATGGACCGCCGCGGCCGCATCGCCCTCCGCAACCAGGTCGAGGCGCAGAGCTGGGAGTTCGACTGGTCGGTTCTGGGCGAGGCCTACACCCGCGCGCACGAGCTGGCCCTCCAGCGAGCGTTCGGGGTGGTGGTCTGATCCGGCGGGCTTGCACGATCGCTCCGCGCCGGTAAGCTCGTGCCATGAGCCCTTTCGCCTTCGTGATCGTCGTCGCCGGCGCGCTCGCCCTCGGCGACCAGAGCAGCCCCAGGCCCGCGGCCGAGAGCGCGCCCGCGCCCGCCGCGCTCGCCCCGCCCACACCTGATGAACTTGCCGGCGCCATTTCGCGCTCGGTCGAGCTTCTGCTGTCGATGCAGGAATCGCTCGATGGAGATGCCGAGCGTGCCGAGTGGCCTTACGAGGGCGTGTACCGCGTCAACCGCGCGATCCCCATCGGCTATCGCGTCGGAGGCACGGCCATCAGCGCGATCGCGCTGCTCCGCGCGCCGGGGTACGCCGACGACCAGGCGCGGCACGCCGCCGTCGAACGAGCACTGCGTTTCGTATGCGCCCGGCGGAACCACCCTCTCATGAGCGCGGCCGAGTACGAGGGCGGGTATGACGTTCGTGCGTGGGGCTACGTCTATGCCATTCTCTTCATCGCCGAACTGCGCGGGCGAGAGGCGGTCCCCGAGAGCCTGAAGGCCGAGTCCGCCGCCGCGCTCACGTGGTATGTGCAGTCCCTCGAGGCGCTTGAGCTTCCCGAAACGGGCGGATGGAACTATGCGCGGCCACAGGGGCGAGAAAACATCGGTGCGCCTTCACCATTCATGACCGCCCCCGCGCTCCAGGCGCTGTTTCTGGCGCGCTCGGTGGGCGAAGCCGTCGACGAAGCCATTATCACGCGGGCGCTGGCAACGCTGGAGAAGGGCCGCACCGCGGCTGGGGGCGTCAATTACTCCGGCGCGGGCGATGGTCGTCGGCAGGACCGCGTCCCCGGCGCTGTCGGACGCATGCTCGCCACTGAAACCACGCTCGCGCTCGCGGGCCGGAACCCCGGCGGTTCGGTCGCGGGCGTGCGTGCCGCGCTCGATGCCTTCCTCGTTCACTGGAAGTGGCTGGAATCCCGGCGGCAGCAGCCGGGGACGCACGTGGCGCCCTACGGGGTCGCGCCCTACTACTTCATGTATGCCCACGCCGCCGCGGGTCAGGCCATCGAACTGCTCCCGCCGGGCGAGCGCGCTGAATACCGCGAGCGGTTCCTCGCCCTGCTCTTCTCGGTGCGCGAAAACGACGGCTCATGGAACGATCGCGTGTTCAAGCGCTCGGCCAACTACGGCACAGCGTGCGCGCTCTTCGCCATGACCGCGCCCGAGCACGGCCCGGGTCCGAAGTGGCGAGAATGACGGCGCCCTTCGCCGCGCCGGGGCGCTCGACGTGCGCGACTCTCACGGCCCAACCGGCCGCACCGTGAGCGAGAACCGATTGGCGGGAACGCACCAGTTGGTGACGATCTCGCGCACGCGCTGCGCGGACATCGATCGATACGCCGTCGGCGCTTCGAGCAGTCCCGTCGGCGACAATCCCTGGATCGTGCTGATCGACAGGCACGCCGCCCAGTAATCGGGCTCTGCGAGCCGTCGCTCGGCATCATCCGCCAGCGCCGCCCCCGCCGCGACGACTTCCTCCTCGCGCGGGCCGCGCTCGACCAGGTCGGCCAGGAGCCGATCGAGCGCCGCGCGCGCCCCGCCGATCGCCTCGTCGCTGTCGCTCACGCGCGTGGTCAGGAACATGGCCCCCAGCCCCGGGTGCATGCGCGCCGGCATCAGCCTTGCCGCGCACATGCTCGCGGGCAGCTTGCCATCACCACACAGCCCATCGAGCCGCCGCTTGGCGACCTCGGCCGCCAGGTACAGCGCTCGCACGTCTTCGAGCGCTCCGATGTCAGGCCCGCTGAACCCGGCGATGACATGGGCGGTGCCCGCCGGGATCGGCAGCCGCACCTGCTCGCTCGTGGGCCCGACGACCCGGTGGGCCACGCGCCGCTCCGCGAACGTCAACGGGCTGATCCGCTCGCGCTCCGGCAGCCCCGCGAATATGTCGTCGATCAGGCGCCGCAGCGTCCGCTCCGCCGCCGACCCGTCCTTCCCCGGCCCGCCTCCCGCGGCGTCGTCCGGCTCCCCCGCCGCGCCTTCGAGCACGATCGGACCTGCAACGGCGATCTCCATCGGGCTGGTCAGGATTCGATCCACCAGCCATGCCTGCGCGCGCTCCAGCCGCATCGCCGCGATCGCCTCAGCGGGCAGAGGCTTGCCCTCGCCCGGCACCTCATCAGGCACGAGCACGTCCATGATGGCCGAGGCGATCTGGTGCTCGACTGAACCCGCACGTGCCTCGAGCATCTTCAGCGACCGCTCGCGCCAGCGCTCCAGCCGCGTTGCGTCGCAGCGCGGCTCGCGGAGCATCGCGCCGATGGCCCGCAGAGCCGCCTCAAGCCGCTCGGGCGCGACATTTGCGCGGATGAGCACGCCTTCCGGACACCCTTCGACCCGCACGGCATTGCGGCGCGAGCCCGGCCCGAGTTCATCCTCTCGCCCCGGGGGCACTTCGTCGGCCACCTCCGGCCTTGTCCACGACCATGCCGCCGCCTCG
This sequence comes from Phycisphaerales bacterium, assembly GCA_050182995.1. GTDB lineage: Bacteria > Planctomycetota > Phycisphaerae > Phycisphaerales > UBA1924 > JAEUIX01. Next base: position 374,418 of record JBFXBS010000003.1, read on the forward strand.
GTCAGCCCGCGCTCCTCGCGCCGCTCGAGCACGGCGCCCCCGGCGATCAGCATGGCGATACTGACTCGCTTGGTCTCGGGCATGAATCGGATGTGCGCACGAGCGCCGCACGCCGTCCACCACGACGCCACGCCGCCCGACCGCTCGACCGGATCGAGCCGATCCGCGGTTGCGGGGGCCGGCACCTGTGCCGGCCCGGCCGCGATCGCCACCCCCCCGAGACCTCCAGCCACCGATCCCCCCCACACCACCCCCACAAGAGCCACGCATGCAAAGGCCCATCGGGTCATGCACGGGAATACCGGCCCCGCCCCCCGGCGTTGCCCCTGCCGTCCTGCCTCGGCCAAGCCGGGGGGCAATCGGGGGATCAAAACGGGGGGTTGTCCGGCTCCGAAAACGAAACCAGGCGGCCCGAGCGGCGTACAACACTTTCGAATGCTCACGCGCTCCAAAAGCATGATCGGCAAGGCTCCTCTCTTCACACGGCTTGCCATCGGCGGCCCCGGCCTTCCCGCAGCCCTTGTTCGATTCTTGGCCGCGATCATGCTCGCCGCGCTGCTGTTCGCTCCGAGCGGGGCGTTCGCCCAGTCGCGCCGCGGCAGCCAGCCCCTCACACCCGAACAGCGCGAAGCGCTCGTGGAGCGCGCCGACGAACTTGTTCGAGGCCGGGCCTACGCCGCGGGCGTCGATTTTGCCCGTTGGGAGGAGATCCGCGATCGCTACCGCGACCGCATCAACTCCGCCGAGAGCACCGGCACCCTCACCGCCGTCCTCAACCGCGCCCTGCGCGAACTGGGCATCTCGCACCTGGAGATCCTCCCTCCGGAGGCGGCGGTCCAGATCAACCGCACCTCGATGTCCGGCATCGGCATCACCTCGCAGCCCTCCGGGCAGGGCGTGCTCGTGGTGAAACTCGTCGAGAACGCGCCCGCGCAGAAGGCCGGCGTGCGCGTCGGCGACACGATCATCGAGGTTGACGGCAAGCCGTACTCCGACGCCGACCAGATTCGCGGTCCCGCGGGGACCAAGGTCCGCATCAAGGTTGAGCGCGAGGACGGCTCGACCGCCGAGTTCGTCATCACCCGCGCCAGCTTTTCGACCATTGAGCCGGAAACGCTCGAACGCCTCGATGAAGAAGCGTTCAAGCTCACCGTCCCCACTTTCGCCGCGGGGTACGACCGCGACAACATCCAGAAACTCCTCCGCGAGGCCCGCGGGGGCAAGTACCTCGTCATCGACCTTCGCAACAATGGCGGCGGCGACTTCGCCAACATGGTCCACTTCCTCTCCTGCCTTCTTCCTCCGGGCACCCAGATCGGCACCCAGGTCTCCCGCGAGATGGCCGAGCGCTTCAAGCTCGAGACCGACGGCGACCCCGACGACCCCGTCGCCGTCGCCAAGTGGTCGAGCCGAAAGTCCCGCACCTGGCGCTCTTCGCCCGTCAAGCCCTTCGATGGGAAGATCGCCGTCCTGATCAACCGCGGCTCGGCGAGCGCGAGCGAGATCGTGGCGGCAGCGCTCAGCGAACTTCGCGGCGCGCCCCTTGTCGGCTCGCGCACTGCCGGCGCCGTGCTCGTTTCGACCTACAACCGCATGAGCGACGGGTTCCTCATGAAGGTTCCGCTCAGCGAATGGGTCACCATCAAGGGCCGCCGCCTCGAAGGCAACCCCCTGGTCGCCGAAGTCCAGGTCCCGTTCTCGCGGCGCGGCGCCGAAGAGAGCGTGGCGGTGGAAAAGGCTCTCGAACGCCTGCGCCAGGATTGAACGAATCGCGAGCGTGAACAGCGCAGGCCCGGGTATGCTCCCGATCACATCCGATCGGGAGCTCGCCATGCGAACCAACTCGGTTCTCGCCTTTCTTTTGGCCGTGTTCGGCTCAAGCCTGCCGGGAGCGTGCGCGCCTCGGGACGCCGCCACCCGCGCCGAAGCGCCCAGCGCCTCGTCTCCCGCACAACCACGATCCGTCGAGACGGCTCCCTCCCGCGCGCTCACGGATCGCCTCGCCTGGTGGCGCGAAGCGCGATTCGGCATGTTCATTCACTTCGGGGTCTACGCCGTCGCCGGCGGGAAGTGGGGCGATCGCACCGACTACGGGGAGTGGCTCCGGCAGGAGGCGCGGATTCCGGTCGGCGAATACGAGAAGCTCGCCGAGCGCTTCAACCCGGCGCAGTTTGACGCGAGGGCGATTGCGCGGGCGGCGCGTGCCGCGGGCATGCGCTACATCGTGATCACGACCAAGCATCACGACGGGTTTTGCCTGTTCAAGACGGCAACGACGGACTGGTCGGTCGAGCGCACGCCGTTCAAGCGCGACATCATGAAGGAGATGGCCGAAGCGTGCCGAGCCGAAGGGCTCAAGCTCGGGTGGTACTACTCGATCATGGATTGGCATCACCCTGACTACGTGCCGCGGCGCGACTGGGAGACCGATCGATCGGCCGACGGCGCCGACTTCGAGCGCTATGTCGCGTACATGAAGGCGCAGCTCCGCGAACTGCTGACCAACTACGGCGAGATCGGCGTGCTGTGGTTCGACGGGCAATGGGAACGCACGTGGACCGACGAGCGCGGGCGCGACCTTGAAGCGTTCGTGCGCGGGCTGCAGCCGGGCATCATCATCAACAGCCGGGTGGGGCACGGCGGCGGCATGAGCCACGGCGTCGACGGGCGGCACCTGGGCGACTACGCGACGCCCGAGCAGTACATCCCCGAGACGCCGCCCGCGGGCGACTGGGAAACGTGCATGACGATGAACAACCACTGGGGCTATTGCGAGGCGGACCGCGCGTACAAGTCGAGCACCGACCTGGTCGGCAAGCTCGCCGAGATCGCGTCGAAGGGCGGGAACTTTCTGCTCAACGTCGGACCGACGGGCACGGGGCGCATTCCCGAAGAGTCGATCGAGCGCCTGCGCGACATCGGCGCATGGATGGATCGGCATGCCGCGGCCATCCGCGGAACGGAGCGCGGGCCGTTCCCCGCGGGCTTTCCGTGGGGCGTATGCACACGCGCGCCGAGCACTCCTGACGTCCCCGCCGACACCACACGTCTCTTCCTGCACGTTTTCGCTGCGAAGGAAGACCGCGCGAGCGTCGGAGGGCGGATCGAGGTGACGGGGCTGTATTCGCGCGTGAGGCACGCGCAATTGTTCCTGGGCGGGCGCGAACTGGAGGCCGTCAACACCGACGACGGCGTGGCGGTCAATGCCGGCACGCTTGACACCAGCTCCGGCGCGGCGGTGATCGTGCTGGATGTCGTTGGTGAGCCGCGGATCGGCCTGCCGCCGCGGCTCGAATCGCGCGATGAGATCTTCGTCGGCAGCGGCGCGGTTCAGATCGCGGCTCCGCGCGCGGGGATCGAGGTGCGCTACACGCTTGACGGTTCGACGCCGACGGGTGCGTCGGCGCTAGCGTCAGGGCCCCTCACGCTGCGCGAGACCACGACGATTGCCGCGGCGTGCTTTGAGCGGGGACGTTCAGGCGCGGCGGCCAAGCGCATCAGCCCGGTGACGCGCGCGACGCTCACGCGCGTCGAGCCCGCGCCGGGACGCGCGGCAGGCTCGGGCAGGCCGGGCCTGCGCTGCTCGATCGTGGAGTTCGCCGACGACCTTGCCGCGCTCCGCGATGTCCGCGACTGGCCCGCGCCCACGCGCGTGAGCGAGCGCATTGATCTCGGCGCGCGCCCGCGCGCGGAGCGCTTCGCGCTCGCGTTCGAAGGCGACGTGCGCGTCGCGTCGCCCGGCCTGTATCGCTTCCACCTCGGCTCCGATGACGGCAGCCGCCTGTGGGTGAACGGCCGCCTCGTCGTCGACAACGATCGCCCGCATGTGTTCGAGGAACAGTCGGGCGTGGCGGCGCTGGGTCCGGGGCTCCATGCGATGCGTGTTGAGTATTTCCAGAACCGCGGCAGCGCGGATCTGAAAGTCCTGTGGTCGGGGCCGGACTTTGAGCGACGTGAACTGGAATCGGGCGAACTGTGGCACGAGCCGTAAACGCCCGGGCACCATCAGGCCTCGTTCCATTCGAGGCGCGGCTGCTCAATGCCACCCTCGGGGATCGACGGGTCAGCGAGGACGGGCGCGTGGGCGTAGAGCAGCGCCGCGGGCCCGCCGGGTGGCCGGCGGATGATGGCGGAAAGGATCGAGGGGATCGACAGATGCCAGAGATCGGGACCGACGAGTTCGAGCGTGCCGGGGCCCCGGGCGGATGTCGGCCCTTCGGGCGCGATGCCCGTGCTGTCGGCCCATGAGCGCACCCTCAGCGAAGCGGAGTCGTCCGGAGCGATATCGATCATGATCCGCCACACGAGGCGATCGAGCACGCCTCGGCGATGCACGGGCCAGGTCAGTTCAAGCAGGTGCGTGCGCGGCGTGTTCGCCGACGGCGTGCGCGGGGAGCTGTGCGCGTTCTGCGCCGCGAGGGTTCGCACGAGCGTGTCATGGGTGGCGCTCAAGGCGTCACCTCCGAGAGCGTGATCGCGGTTGAGCGCAGGTGCTCGGGTGGCGCATCGACGAAGCGCTCGCCCAGCGCGGCAAAGACGCGGAGCAGGCTCACCATGTCCTCCAGACGGCGCTCGTGCCCGGGCGGCGCCGGCGTCCGACCGGTTGAGCGCACGTTCGCGGCTTCGTCGCGCAGTTCGGCGAGAGCGGCAACGACGGGGTGGACTTCGCGCTTCATGCGTTCGCGCACCACGGACTGGACAACCCGCCAGGGATCGGATTCGGCCTGAAAGTACTCCTTGCGGTCGCCGCGTTTGTGGACGCGGGCGATGATGCCCCAGTCGAGGAGCGCACGGAGCGACATGGAGGCGTTGCCGCGGGAGACCTGGAGGCGTGCCATGAGGTCGTCGGTGCAGAGCGGCTCGCCGGAGATGTAGAGGAGCGCGTGGGCCTCGGCCATGGTTCGGCTGACGCCCCAGGTGGAGCCCATCTGCCCCCAGGCGGCGATGAAGCGGTCCTCGAGGCGGCGGAGCGAGGAGATTTGGCCGCCACGCGAGGCGGAGGAACGCGAGGGCGGGTTGCGGGAGGTCCGCGCCATGCGCCTATATCTTTCAATCAGTTCTGAAAGAAATCAAGGGCTCGGCAGAGAGGCGGAAACCCGGTTGAAAACGTCAGGGTTGCAGCCTCAGCGGCTGAAGTACGCGTTGATGTAGTCGCCCAAGTCGTCGGCGTCGATGCTGCCGTCATGGTTGAAGTCGGTCCGCGGGTCGGGCGGGATCGCGAAGTACGCGTTGATGAAGTCGCCCAGGTCGTCGGCATCGACGTTGCCGTCGCCGTTGAAATCAACGGGGTCGGGCTCATCCTGGCGCGTCGCGGTGGCGCTGATGGTTGCGTCGGCGGCGATGCTGACCGTCTGGCTCGCCAGCACGATGAACGCACGGAGCTGTCCGCCGTAGATCGGCTCGGGGAAGGGGAGCGGGTCGAGGGGCGTGGGCCCGGGGATCGTCTCCATCGTGTCGATATCAATGGAAGCGGAGAGCGGCGCGGCGGCGACGTTGGTGTCGATCATGCCGCTGATGACGACGGGGACATCCTGCGGCGGGATCGGGGCGGCGGAGCCCGCGAGCGTGGCTGTGATCGTGAGTGTGAGCGTGACCGGCGCGGAGAAGGTGAAGACGCCGGGCGTGCCCGTCGGCGAGATAGTGCCGCTGCCCGGCGCGCTCTGCGTGGCGATGATGCTCGAGACGGTGGCGTCCTGGTTGAGGGGGATGGTCGCGCCGGGGATGACGAAGGTGGAGGTGGGCGAGTTGGTCTGGAAGGACTGGAAGCCGACGGAGACGCCGACGGTGAACGGGACGGTGGCCCCGCCAAGGAGGTTGAGATTGGTGTCGGCGATCGAGCACGTGCCGGCGGCGACGTTGAGGGCGAGGGAGAAGGCACCGGAGGGATGGAGCGGGGTGGTGCCGCTGGTGATGTCGGCATCGATGCCGCCGGCGGTGATGGCGACGGGCCAGTTGCCGGTGAAGGAGCCGCAGAGGATGCAGGTCGCGGGTCGGGTGCGCGTGGCGGGGGTGGTCGGGGGTGTGGCGGCAGCACCGCCGATGAGGTAGGAGGAGGCCGCCGGGATCGTGCCGTTCTGCGGGAGCGCCGGCGTCGTCGCAAAGGGCGCGTCGAGCGCGATCGCGTAGGTGACCGTCGAGGCGGGCTGGTTGATGGCGACGGCGTAGGTCTGCGCCAGGGCGGCGGCGGCGTGCAGCGAACCGAGGGCCGCGCCAAGGACAAGAGCGGAACGCATGGTGGGTCTCCAGTGCTCGAAAAGTACCCCAGAATCTCGATTCGGGCCAGCCCGGGCGGAATGCTCGCGTGGCGATGGGCCCGCCGGTACGATCGCCCCATGTCGCTTCTGGACCGAATAGCTGATCGCTCGGCCGTTGTGGCGGTGATCGGTCTGGGGTATGTCGGGTTGCCGCTGACGCGCGTGTTCGTGGGCGCGGGTTTTCGCGTGCTCGGGCTGGATGTCGATGCAGGGAAGATCGCGGCCCTGCGAAGCGGGCGGATGTACCTATCGCACCTGGGCGAGGGGTTTGCCCGCGACCTGAACGCGACGGGGAGGTTTGAGCCGACGAGCGATGCGGGCCGACTGAGCGAGGCGGACGCGATCATCATCGCCGTGCCGACGCCGCTGGCGCCGGGGACCTTCGAGCCGGACCTGAGCTATGTCGAGCAGACGACAGAGGCGATCGCGCGGGCGCTTCGGCCCGGGCAACTGATCGTGCTGGAGTCGACCACGTATCCGGGGACGACGCGCGAGGTGGTGTTGCCGCGGCTGCTGGCGGGGGCGAAGGGGAAGGGACTGACCTGCGGTCGCGACGAAGGGTTCTACCTGGCGTTCTCGCCTGAGCGCGAGGATCCGGGGCGGGCGGATTACACGGTCAAGACGATTCCGAAGCTCGTGGGCGGGGTCGATGCGCCCAGCGCCCGCGTGGCGGCGGCGCTCTACGCCACCGCCATCGATCGCGTCATCGAAGTCGGCAGCGCCGAGATCGCCGAGAGCGCCAAGCTGCTCGAGAACATCTATCGCGCGGTGAATATCGCGATGGTGAACGAGCTCAAGGTCATCTTTGATCGGATGGGGATCAACATCTGGGAGGTGATCGCCGCGGCGAGCACGAAGCCCTTTGGCTTCCAGACGTTTTACCCCGGTCCGGGATTGGGCGGGCACTGCATCCCGATCGATCCGTTCTACCTCTCGTGGAAAGCGAAGCAGGCGGGTGCGGAGGCGCGTTTCGTCGAGCTCGCGGGCAAGGTGAACCACGAGATGCCCGGGTACGTGGTAGAGCGGACGGTGGAGGCGCTGCGGTCGCGCGGGCGGAAGATCGCCGGGGCACGGGTGCTCATCCTCGGGCTGGCGTACAAGCCCGACATCGACGACGTGCGCGAGAGCCCGAGCTTTGAGCTGATCGAGGCATTCTCGCAACTGGGCGCCGCGGTGGAGTATCACGACCCGCACGTGCCGCGGACGCATCGGATGCGCCGGCATGACCTGAAGATGACGAGCATCGAGCTGACGGCCACGGCACTGGGCGAGTTTGACGCGGTGGTCGTCTCGACGGCGCACTCGGCGTATGACTGGGCGATGATCGTCGGCGCTTCCCGGCTCGTGATCGACACGCGGAACGCCACCGCTGGCGTCACCTCCGGTCGAGACCGGATCGTGCTCGCCTGATCGCCCGGCCTCGACAATGGAGCGGAAGGGACTCGAACCCTCGACCCCGAGCTTGCAAAGCTAGAGACCCGGCTCAAGTTGTGCGAGGAAACTAGGGGTTTGCGGCATCGGTGGTGGGGCGCGCAGCGCTTCTGCGAGCCATGTTTGGTGCGGAGTTGGTCCGGGTGATTGTCGCGTCCAGCCTCAGCAACGCTGCCGGACACGAGGGCCGCCGCCCACCCGCTCGCCGCCACCACGTCTCACAGGGCTGGAGCCGTGAGACTGGGACACGACTCGTAGCAAGCAGGGAAACGCCGTTCTCGGGGCCAAGTCTCAGAGTCTCACGTTTCGGCGTCGCACGGCCGGGCAGTGTGGCCAGCCGAGGCCGTCGTAGCGGCACATCGCGGTGATCTTCCCCGAGCCGCGGCCCTGCACGGTGATGAGCCGGTTCCACGCGTCGTAGACCACCGTGTCGAGCGTCCTCGCGTCGTCGGTCACGGCGCCGGGGACGGTGTGCGTCGGGTTCACGGTCCCGCCGGCGGACACTGGCGACGCGTCAGAGCCCGCGACGCCAGTGGCACGTCAGCACGACTCGGTCGGTCGTGCCGCGCTTCCCACTTGGTGGAACCTACTGGAAATGACGTGGTTGGTCCGCTGCAACGTCTTGGGAGTCCTGCGATGCACTACGTATTTGCTGTGCGCGACGAAACATGTAGACGCTCACCGGAGCAAAAACAGCCGCGATGACGAGACTCAATGTCGGACCTGCATAGTGTGACATGCCCGAGCGGCTTCCGGGAACTACACATGAACTCGCAGGAGACATGGGGTCGACGAAGACACGTAGCGGAGTAGATATGGGAAATCGCTTCGCGGCCACCTCTGCCGGCGAGTCGGTTCTTGTCGGTGCGATGGGGATGGGTCTGTACGCATCAGATGCATACTCGATGCCTTGAAATGAGTAGCGGTACGACGGCACGAGGACGTGTGGTCGAGGACCCATGAACCAAAACAGATCCTGCCGCCTCGGTTTCGAGTGGCCGATGACTACAGCATCGACCGCGAGCCATTGTGAGCTCCTCATCGCGGCAAGGTGGCAAAGGAGCCAGTTGATTGTTGCAAAGACACAGAGTATTACAACAACGAAACAGACAATAGACATGAATAAGTCGTGCAGCCACGCCCGTTTACTCTTGCGTTCTACATCTCTGTGGTGCATGCGCAGTTCCCGCGAATACCGCCTCGACACTTCATGCAGCCCATCCCTCCCGCCTCGAACCTGAGCCACTCCAGCGGGTTCACAGGAATGATGATCTCGGGCGGTGTGTCTGGTGTCGCTGGATTCCATTCCATTCGGAACGGACCAACCTGTCCGAACAACTCAAACTCGCCTTGACAGCCCTCCACGACCTCGCCGCAATTAGTTCGAATCTGTCGTTGCCATGGAACGCTGGGTTCGAGTTCCCGGAAACGAGGCACCGGTGGCTGCGTCAGTCCACACAGGCCGACTTTCGCTACGATACAGATTTCTATCATGGTGTACTCGCAGCACCGCAAACCTTCAAGCCCAATGCAGCAGCATTTGCCGGCGGAGACAGTTATTTCTACCGAAATACAGACGCAGAATGGAGAGGTGCCGAGCACAGCACACATCCCGAAACTGCCACCACCCCCTATCTGCCAACCAGTGCCGGGAATGTGCCGTTGCGGAGGGTTGGGTTGTCCAGAGCCGGGACTTGAGCCGGGACAAGTTGTGCAAGGAAGTTTCCACGGCCAATGTGGCCAGTCCGTGGGCAGCCATGAGGGGTGATCGTCGTCATTCGGGTCATCCCACGGGTTCCATAGTCCCAACGGGTCGGAGTACTTGACGGGGGAAGATCGCAAATAGGCGAGGCGATTCACCCCATCCACGTACCCCAGCGGGTCCGGCTGCATCCAGCGGCCGAGGTCCATGCGATAGGCGCGGTGGCGGACGTGGGTCAGGAACGCGGGCATGACGCGGTCGTGCTCGTAGCCGGCGTAGCCCTTGCGATTGGCGGTGTTGGCGCCCGAGACCTTGCCGGAGCCGATGGTGTACGTGCCGCCGCCGTTGTAGTTCACGGCGTCGCCGGCGTCGTCGGCGTCGATCACGCCGTCGAGGTTCACATCATAACGTGCATCATAAGCACCGCCATGACCAAGGATCGCGGTCGAGTCGGTCGAGTCCCAGTCGCCGTCGGAGTCGACGTCGCCGGTGGGCAGGCCGATCGGCTCGCCGTAGGCGGTGTACTTGGTCCACTCGATCATGATGCCGCCGTCGGTGATGATGGCGCTCACGTCGCCGCGCCAGTTCTGACAGATGTACCGCCGCTCGTCGAGCCCGTCGGCGGCGGCAGCCCACGCGGTGCTCGCGTCACGGTCGCGCAGGATCTCGCCGTCGATGCCGCCCTGTGCCGCGTTGCCGTAGCCGTTCAGGCCGGCGAAGTGCGGCACGTGCCGCTCCTTCGGGTTCGCATCTGATCCGCGGTAAACCGCCAGCATGCGCCAGTCCTCGGTGTACACGACATGATACACCGGGTCGGAGCCGTCCGGCGGCAGGCCGCTGGCGGTGGCGTCGTCGTGCCAGGTGATGCGGTGGCCGAGGCCGTTGTAGCGGTAGGTCGCGGTGATCTTCCCCGAGCCGCGGCCCTGCACGCTGATGAGCCGGTTCCAGGCGTCGTACACCGTTGCGTCGAGCGTCACTCAGTCAAGCGTTCGCACTCGTCAACTATGCTCGTGGGTTCCCACACTCTGGACATCTATGAAACGCGCCGATCGCGTACGAGCACGCAACGCACTTTCCGGACGCCGCTCGTCTTCGGCGAACCACAAGCATATACGCGGTCCAAGCCAAGTATACGATGCTGATCATTGCAGCACATGCGAGAGCGTTTAAGGTGGCTTGCATTGGTCGAACACAGAGCGGAACCACAAACGTATAGCCTGCAAGTGTGACGACGGAGGTAGTACTAAGTGGAGTACTTTGGCGGAACTGTTGTTGAAGCGGGACGATGCCAACATCCCCTGTGAGGACCTCGCCGAACACGCAGCGGATGGGCCAACCCGCTTCCACTCTGATCGTCCCGGTTCTACGAAGTGGGTCACCAGGAAACGTTGAGGACGCCCACACAAACGTTGCCAATGCATGCTCTTGCGTAAGCTGTCCTATGTTTACGTAATAAGGCCAATCAACATGAAGGTTCGCAAGACGCAGCTCAGCCTCGCTGCGAAGCCGATGAGTCAGTTCATGGATCTCATTGTTTGGCACCGTTTCGTAGTTGGAGGGACATGCCACTCCAAGCATACTCAAACCAATCATTACTACAAATCCGCACAGCATGATTACAATAAACACTATCACGTAGCGCGACAACACAGCTGTGCGTCGATCGGTCATCGTTCAGTCTCTACCGGTGTGCCGCATCCGGCTTCGTCTGGACAGGGCGACTCGCACGGATCAAAGCAAGTCAACATCATGTCTTCAACGGTCTGCCCCGGACTCGGGCAACCAAAGACAGACAAACTGATCGTGGCGGCCTTGCGAATGCAATCAGAGTACGATACTCCGGGTTTATAATGACTGCCTCCCGGGCAGCACTGTCCAGCTCGGTTATAGGCGCGAATTTCGGAACATGCCAAGAATATGCAATCAGTTGCGCTGGGAGCGTTCCCGCCTGGGCAGGGAAGCAAGCCCAAGCAATCGTCAATCGCGTGTTGTAGCTCGTGTCGAAGGGTTTCGCATGTGCCTGCGCCTGTTTGACCCATACACATAATAATGGTTCTGGTTCTGCAATCATAGCCACCTTGGACGCCAGGGGGGCAACTAGCGCAGAACACGCCGTTCATTCTGTATGCAGATCGCTGCTGGCAAGCGGACAAACGTTGAAGTTGCTGCGCCACTCCAGTATCATTGTTTAGACAATTCTTAAGATTGGCCTGGCACTGTTCAAACGATGTAGGTTGCCGTGGTTGTGGTGGTCGATCATCCGGACGCGATGGCTTGGTGGTTTGATCACACGTATCGCAGCTAGCTAATCCATATTGGTCACGGTTCCTGATCGGAGCATTGTCTCCATACCCCCACCGATTCACCCCATCGACATACCCCAGCGGGTCCGGCTGCATGAACCTTCCGAGGTCCATGCGGTAGGCGCGGTGGCGGACGTGGGTCAGGAACGCGGGCATGACGCGGTCGTGCTCGTAGCCGGCGTAGCCCTTGCGATTGGCGGTGTTGGCGCCCGAGACCTTGCCGGAGCCGATGGTGTACGTGCCGCCGCCGTTGTAGTTCACGGCGTCGCCGGCGTCGTCGGCGTCGATCACGCCGTCGAGGTTCACATCATAACGTGCATCATAAGCACCGCCATGACCAAGGATCGCGGTCGAGTCGGTCGAGTCCCAGTCGCCGTCGGAGTCGACGTCGCCGGTGGGCAGGCCGATCGGCTCGCCGTAGGCGGTGTACTTGGTCCACTCGATCATGATGCCGCCGTCGGTGATGATGGCGCTCACGTCGCCGCGCCAGTTCTGACAGATGTACCGCCGCTCGTCAAGCCCGTCCGCGGCTGAGGCCCAGCCGGTGCTCGCGTCGCGGTCGCGCAGGATCTCGCCGTCGATTCCACCCTGCGCCGCGTTGCCGTATCCGTTCAGACCGGCGAAGTGCGGCACGTGCCGCTCCTTCGGGTTCGCATCTGATCCGCGGTAAACCGCCAGCATGCGCCAGTCCTCGGTGTACACGACATGATAGGCCGGGTCGGCGCCAGTGATGGCTCCGTCCAGGGTTACGTCATCGGTCCATTCAATGCGGTGCCCCGTGCCGTCGTAGCGGTAGATCGCGGCGTCCTTCAGCGAGCCGCGCGCCTGCACGCTGATGAGCCGGTTCCAGGCGTCGTACACGACGGCGTCGAGCGTCCGCGCGTCGTCGGTCACGGCGCCCGGCACCGTGTGCGCCGTGTTCACCGTCCCGCCGCCGGCCTTGTTGCTCGTGCGGCTGGTGATCTTCTGGGCTGCGTCGAAGGCGTTGGAGTCGTCGATGTCACTCCCGCCGGTGAGATTGTTGTTGCCGTCGAAGTCGAAGGTTGTAATTGTGCTACGCAACTTGCGATTCTACACGTGCTTGCCCGCATTCTGGGCACGGACCGATCGTTGGAACTGGATAGGCGCAGGCCACACAGAGCCCACGTCGTCGCCTATTCGCACGAACTCCCGCACTCCATAACCAAACCAAGGCTCCGGTGATCGCTGCGTAAGCCACCGCGTTCCCCACCACCCCCCACCAAATTGGTCTGAGTGGCATAACCCCAACACCCCTCCGTCCGTCAGGCGTTGCGATGCCGCCTTTGATTCGCACTGGCACTAGCTTAGTTGACATGACCATCCCGCTCATCCATTGAGCGTATTGCGTGCATTTTGCCTGCGAGAGAGGCGAAGCACGCTCGACTCTCCGAGTCGTTAGGCTGAACATGGTCGCATGGCCCACAATGGGTGCTGTCTCGATTGACACAGTGCAACGACTTGACAGAAAGGGAAATCCACCAGCGTACTCAAATAGATCGCCTCGATCGACAGTCAGCACATCTATATTCCACTTTGCAGCGGAGTTCGGTGTTATTTCACTCCAGTAAGGAAGAGCAGGCGGCGGCGATCGGTCAACCATCGTATTTTCTTTCGCAACCGCGCTTGGAGTGTCATCGCCAAAAAACAACTCCCGTAACGCCTCGTCTCGAGAAGCCGTCGTCGGACCCGCAGCTGCGACGCAGTCATCTACGTAGCTAATGTGCCTTGCCATCGATTTCACTCCCAAGTCTGGCACTTGATCTCGTGATGGGCACAGGAAAGAGAGTGTGGGTCCGATCGCGTACCCCGCAACAAGGGACCCGGCCACGATCACAGACTTCATCGCTTTACCATTCATAAAGCCCAGCGCATAGAAACACGCACACGCCTTCGTAAACGGTACGACGGATCTCGGTAGACCAAGTACAAGTAACACAACCAAATGTTTGAGTCCGAACGACTACGTACGTTGCTGACGATGAGACTGCGGTAAGAGGTTCACAATGCCAACACCCTCCACCACACGAATCCATGATTCGATCATGAGTTCCAGGCGGTAAAATCAGTGATTCACGATCCTCAATCGTTTGTGGCTGACTCGGATCGAGGCAAAACACTCCAGTGCAATATACTACCTGTTGCACGGTTTGCTCGATGTATGAGCAACTTCCGGGGCCTTGCGGCCCAGCTCCCGGTGGACCAGGCATATTCCAAAACTCATTCGGCGGCGGCAGGCCTGCGGGTTGCAAAGGAATGTGCGGGTCCATAGGCCCTGGGCCACCATCGTTTGGCGGCTGGTTAGGTGGACGGCCTGCTGGCGGCGTGATAAAGGGGCGCTCGGGTTGATTCTGTCCGCTCTTGCAACACAAGCCACTGTGATCTGTAGTCATGTGTGGTGCCTGCCGCCCATACCCCCACCTGTTCACCCCGTCGACATACCCGAGCGGATCGGGCTGCATGAACCGTCCGAGGTCCATGCGGTAGGCGCGGTGGCGGACGTGGGTGAGCTGGCTGCCGATCACTCGGTCGTGCTCGTAACCCGCGTAGCCTTTTCTGCTCGCCACGTGCGCGCCGGAGACTTTGCCGAAGCCGCTGGTGGTGACGTAAGCACCGCCGCCGGCGTTGAGGGCGTCGCCGGCGTCGTCGGCGTCGATGCTCTCGTCGAGGTTGACGTCGTAGCGCGCGTCGTAGCCGCCGCCGTAGCTTGCAATCGCGGTGTAATCAGTCGCGTCGAAGTCGAAGTCGCCGTCGACGTCGCCCGCGGGGATCGAGATCGGCTCGCCATAAGAAGTGTACTTGGCCCACTCGACCTCGATGCCGCCGTCGGTGATGAGGGCACTCACGTCGCCGCGCCAGTTCTGGCATATGTAGCGGCGTTCGTCCAGCCCGTTCGCGGCCGCGGACCACGCGGTGCTCGCGTCCTTGTCGCGGAGAATGACGCCGTCGATGCCACCTTGTGAGACGTTGCCGAATCCGTTCAGACCGGCGAAGTGCGGCACGTGCCGCTCCTTGGGATCGGAGTCGCTGCCTCGGTAGACCGCCAGCATGCGCCAGTCCTCGGTGTACACGACATGATAGACCGGATCGGAGCCGTCGGGCGGCGTGCCGCTGGCGGTGGCGTCGTCATGCCAGGTGATGCGGTGGCCGAGGCCGTCGTAGCGGTAGGTGGCGGTGATCTTGGCCGAGCCCCGGGCCTGCGAACTGATGAATCGGTTCCATGCGTCGTAGACGATCACGTCGTGGCTGCGCGCATCATCGGTCACGGCGCCGGGCACCGTGTGCGCCGTGTTCACCGTTCCGCCTCCGGCTTTGTTGCTGGTGCGCGAAGTGATCTTGTTGGCGCCGTCAAAGACGTTCGAGTCGTCGATGTCGCTCCCGCCGGTCAGATTGTTGTTGCCGTCGAAGTCAAACGTGAATGTGACGAAGTTCCCGAACTGATCCATGCCCCAGTCCTGCTGGCGCTTCTCGCTGGAAATCGAAGAGCCGTTCCACGTGCCGTCCTGCGCCTGGGTGAGACGGTCGAGGTTGTCGTAGGAGTAGAGGACATCTAGACCCGGCTGGATCTTGTCGTCGATCACGGTGACGAGGCCCGCGGTGGTAGCGGATGCGCCCCATGTGATCTCGGTCCGGTAGAAGTCGCGATCGGTGCCGAGGTCCTTGGTCCACTTGCTGACGATCGGTCGGTTGAACGTGTCCCAGCCGGTGTAGCTGCCGGCCGATCCGCCGGCGTACGTCGCGTAGACGCCCGGCTCGGCGTAGTCGACGCGCACGGGCGTGGCTACGCCGTTGTAGAGGTAGTCGGCGACCACGGTCGAGCTCACCTTCACGTCGCTCACGCGCGAGAGGTCGTCGTCGAGCTTGTTGCCGGTGCTGAGGTACTCGTACGTCACCGTCCCGCCGTCGGGCAGCGTCATCGTCGCGCGCCGGATCGTCCGGCGCGTCGACGTCTCCTTCTCGTAGGTGTACGCGACCGAGTAGTAGCCGGAGGAGGCCGGCGTCACCACGTCGTCGTGGTCCTGCTCGAACTTGGTGATCGTGCCCCAGATGCCGTAGGTGTACTTCACCTGGTCGGTCTCGTCGCCCGCGGCGTCGTCATCGAACTGCGTGATCGTGCTTACGCGCCCGAGCCCGTCATAGGCCCACTCGATGCGCTCCACGTCGGTGTCGAGTCCGCCGGCGATCGTCACCGCTGCGTCCGCGGTGCGCCGCCCGGCGCCGTCATAGGTGTACGTGTGCTTGGTCTCCGCCTGATCCTCCATCGAGAGCTGCTCGCCCTGGGCGTTGTAGGTGTAGGTGATCTTGTCGCTTCCCGAGCCGTCCGGATAGGTCATGGCGCTGAGCAGTTGCTCGCTGGCGATCCCCACGACGCCCGCCTTCGTGACGCCGTAATCCCACTCGGTCGTCGGGTCGCCGCCGCTCTCGTTGTCGCCGTCGCCGTTGATGTCGCTGTACATCTGGGTGCGCAGGCCGCTGGTGAAGACGTGCCGCGTGTAGACGTCGTTGGCGCGTGCGGCGGTGCCGATGGGCGTGCCGGCGCCGGTGTAGTTGGCGATCTCGCAGGTGACGCGCCCGGCGTCGTCGTAGAGCATCCGCGCCTCGCGGTTGTGGACGTCGCTGCGCTCGAGGACCGTGCCGTTGTCGTTGTAGACGGTCTTGGTGCGCAGGATCGAACTCGAGGAGTCGGTGGGCTCGCTGGTGCCGGAGCGGTCGAAGTTGGAGCCGCCGCCGACGCCGTCGATCCCCGCCGTGCCGTAGGAGGCGGAGGTGGTGGGGCGGTTGAGGCTGTCGAACCAGGCGGCGTGGATCTGGAGGCGGCCGAGGATCTTGCTCTTGTCGAGCACGTCGCCGGTGACGCTCGTCTCGGTGTTGAGGTGGCCGGTGGTGCCGCCCCCCCCGCTGTCCAGGTCGGTGTGGAAGCGCTCGATGGTCGCGGACATGAGGACGTTGTCGCAGTCGGTGGACTCGTAGAACGTCCAGCTCTCCTGGGCCACGATGTCGCCCGCGCAGTCGTCGGCGGCGGCGTAGTCGGCGTCGCTGAGCTTGGCCATGGTCGCGGCGATCACGGGCCGGTTGAGCCGGTCGTACTCGTACTTCATGACCATCTCGCCGACGGTCTTGATGAGCAGGCCGTCGGCGCTATACCAGTTCTCGGAGACGAGCGTGTCGTCGTCGGAGCCGTCGGCGGGGTCGATGGCGTGGCGCGTGGTCTTGAACGCGCGGCCGAGCTGGTCATAGGCCGTCTCGGAGAGGGCCATGCGGTTGGTGTCGAGCGTGAGCGGGTTGTCGGCGGCGTCGAGCCCGCTTGTCGAACTGTACTGGGCGACGGCCAGTGCGCGGCCCAGGTTGTCGAACTTCATGAGCGTGTACGGCGCCGCGGCGGGGAGCGTGACGATGCCGCGCCCCCGGTAGTCGTAGAGGATGTCGGTGTTGCGGCGCAGGGCGGGGGAATCGCTGTCGAGGAAGGCCTTGCGGCGCGTGACATGGCCGTTGCCGATCCCGCCGGTGTCGCCCGAGCCGTCATACACGACCTCGGCGACCTTGGTCATGTTGTTGGTGGCGGCCTGGGAATAGCGCCAGGTCTCGGTGTTGACGTAGTCGTTGGTGCCGACCTCGGTGCCGCTGTAGCGGCTGAGGGCGTCATAGAGCGTGGTGGTGATGGTGCCGGTGGCGTCGCGCGTCCACAGCCGGCGCCCGGCGGGGTCATACCCGAACTTGGTGGCGTCGTAGTTGGTGCCGACGCTGCCGGGGAAGGAGCTGAGGAGGTGGTACGCGCGCTGCTCGCTGATCCGCGTGCCCGACTCGTTGAAGTGGCTGGTGGACAGGCGGAAGACCGTGCCGACGAGCACCGCGGCCTTGGCCGAGGTGGAAGTCTCGTCGATCAGCCCGGGCCTCCAATAGGGCATGAGATCACGGGGAACCCAGCCCGGAACAGTTTCATACGGTTCTGGTTCTTCGTTCGGCCCTCTCTGTCGGGGTCCTCGACCAGGCCTGCTGGTGTCTCGGCTCGGTCGGT
>JBFXBS010000004.1:0-374822 GCA_050182995.1 Phycisphaerales bacterium
CCGTTCCGACCCCTCCCCCCCCCCCCCCCCCCCCCCCCCCCCCGCCCCGCCCGCCCCGCCCGCTCCGCTCCCCCCGGCGCCCTCACGCCAGTTCGTGCGAGCGATGCTCCGCCGACCGCGGCTGGCGCTTGGTTGGCCCGTGCGTCTGCGCCCGCGGCAAGTGCGCCGGCACATGCGTCGAGTGCGGCGCCATCGCCTGCTCCGCCGAAGCGCCGGGCGCCGGCTCGCTCGCCGAACCCGCGCCGGTGTTCCCGCCCGCGCCGCGCCGTTCAACCGCCAGCCACACCAGGGTCGCCAGCGGGAACGCGAGCATGCCGAGTATCAGCGCCAGTTCAGGCGTCGAAAGGCCCAGAAACGCCCGAGGCGCAAACGCCCCCACGAGCGTGACTCCCGCGCACATCGAAAAAACCGCAGCGATGACAATCTTGATCCGGGGTCGAATCACCCCGGGCGAGGCGTGTGGGCGCATGGCTCGTCCTTGAAGCGCGTCGTGTTCCTGCTCGGCGTTCCCGCCCGATGTTCGATTCCTTCGGGACCAAGTTGTCGCAGGGTTCATCCACAATGTCCAGCACTGCCCCCTCGGATTCAAGCAAATACAGCGGCTCACCTAGGGGAAGTTGACAGGGTCCCGCCCGCTCGCCCGCCCACCCTCCTTCGACCCCGTGCCGCGCCCGACTTCACGGATTTCGTCCCTCACCTCCCACCCGCCTTGTGCCACGCGCAAAGTCCGGCTATTGTCCGCCCTCGATGCTGTCTCGGCGGGCCCACCCCCTTCGGCTCCTGATTCTCCGATACGCGGCTGGTGCCGCCTTCGCCTGCTCGTGCGCTGCGCCCGCGTGGAGCGCTCAACCCCCCGCACCCCCCGCACCCCCCGCACCCCCCGCACCCCCCACCCCCCCACCGGCCGCTACGCCCGACGAATCGCTCTCGCCCTTCGAGAACCGGCCCATCCGCGAGATCCGCTTCGAAGGCCTCCGGCTCGTGGACGAAGGCATCGTCCGCAATCAGCTCCGCTCACAGCAGGGCCGCCCTCTGCTGCAGGAAACCGTCCGCGGCGACCTCCAGCGATTCACTCGCCTCGGCCGCTTCAGCGAAATCAACGCCCGCGTTGTCCCTTTCGACGACGCCACCGTCGCCCTCGTCTTTTCCTTCGTCGAAACGCCCATCATCCAGGACGTCCAGGTCGTCGGCAACCGCCAGATCTCCGACCAGGACCTCCGCGGCGAGATTTCCCTCCTGGCCCAGACCCCCGTCGATCGCTTTCAGCTCGATCGCACCCGCCGGCGCATCGAGGAGCTTTACCGCAAGAAGGGCTATTACCAGGCCGCCGTCAGCGTCGACGAAAAGGAACTCGCCGAGAACGGCATCGTCCTCTTCCGCATCCGCGAGGGCGATCGGCTCAAGATCACCGACATCCGGTTCGACGGCGGCGCCGCCTTTCCCAACCGCCTGCTCCGCAGCCAGATCAAGACCGATACCGCCGGGTTCTTTGTGTCCGGCACGCTCGACGACACGCAGCTCGACCAGGACGTCGCCGCCCTCATCAAGTTCTACAAGGATCGTGGGTACCTCGACGTCCGCGCTGATCGGTCCATCCGGCCCTCTCCCAACGGGCGCGAGGCGATCGTCACCTTCCTCATCGAGGAAGGCCCGCTCTACACCCTCCGCTCCGTTCGCGTGACGGCCCTCGACCGCGAAGCCCCCGGCCCCGGCGCGGGCGGCACCGAGAAGCCCCTCACCGTCTTCACCCGCGATCAGATCGCCGCCCTCCTCCCCATCAAGCCGGGTGACACCTACAGCGTCGACAAGGTCGGCAAGGCCGTCGAAACCATCAACGACGCCTACGGCCAGATGGGCTATGTCGACGCCGTCGTCGGCAAGGCCGAGCTGCGCGATCCGCTCAGCCCGCAGGTTGATCTGCTCCTGACCGTTCAGGAATCCAGGCAGAGCCGCACGGGCCTGGTCATCATCCGCGGCAACGACCTCACGCAGGACAAGGTCGTCCGCCGCCTCGTGCAGGTCAAGCCCGACGGCCCGCTTGACGAAACCGCCATCCGCGACAGCGAGCTCCTGCTTTCGCAGTCCAACCTCTTTGCCGGCCTGCGCGAACGCCGCCCCGGCCCCCGGGTCACGATCCAGCCCGAGGACCCCGCGAACCCCGGCTACCGCGACGTCCTCGTCGAAGTCGAAGAAAAGAACACCGGCGCCCTCACCTTTGGCGCTGCCGTCTCCTCCGATGCCGGCCTCATCGGTCAGATCTCCCTCGCCCAGCGCAACTTCGACATCGCCGACGTGCCCGATTCCTTCGGCGAGTTCTTCACCGGCCGCGCCTTCCGCGGCGCCGGGCAGTCCTTCCAGCTCGCCCTCTCCCCCGGCACCGAGCTTTCCAACTACTCCATCTCCTTCGGCGAGCCCGCCCTCTTCGATTCCGAGTACTCCCTCAACACCAGCCTCTATTACACCCAGCGCGAGTTCCGCGAATACGACGACGACCGCGCCGGCGGCACCCTCGGCATCGGCCGCCAGTTCGGCCAGCGCTGGTACGGCCAGCTCTTCGCCCGCGCCCAGGCCATCAACATCCGAAACATCGACGCCGGCGCCTCCACCGACGTCTTCGCCGTCGCCGGCGACAGCTTCCTCACCGGCCTCGGCGGCAAGCTCATCCGCTCCACCCTCGACAACCGCCTCCGCCCCACCAAGGGCACGCGCTCCGAGTTCGGTCTCGAACGCGTCGGCGCGCTCAGCGGCGACTACGACTTCACGAAGATCACCGGCGAGCACATCCTCTACCTCACCCTCCTCGAAGACTACCTCGACCGCAAGACCATCCTCTCCCTCAAGACCGCCGCCTCGTACATCCCCGAGGGTCGCGACGAAGCTCCCATCTTCGAACGCTTCTTCCTCGGCGGGCGCTCCTTCCGCGGCTACCGCTTCCGCGGCGTCTCGCCCCGCGGCTCCATCTTCAACCCCACGCCGCCGCCCACCACCCTTCCCAGCAACGCCCCCACCGGCGGCACCTGGTCCTTCTTCGCCGGCGCCGAGCTCGAAATCCCCGCCATCGAGAAAATCATCAGCTTCGTCGTCTTCATCGACTCGGGCACCGTGACCGACAGCATCGGCTTCGAAGACTACCGCGTCTCCGCCGGGCTCGGCCTGCGCCTCAACCTCCCCCAGCTCTCCCAGGCGCCGCTCGCCTTCGACTTCGGCTTCCCGATCGTCAAGCAGGAAGGCGACGAAGAACGCGTCTTCTCCTTCAGCGTCGATCTCCCGTTCTGATCCTTCGACGGCCCGGGCGCGGCCCGCGCCCCGCCGACGATCGCGCCCGAGCGCTCACGTGCGCACCACCGCTCCCAGTTCCTTCCCCGCGCGCGCGATCAACCGATCAACCTCCGCGTTCACCTCTTCGTCGCGCAGCGTGCGCGTCCCGTCGCGGAACGTCATCCGCAGCGTGACCGATTTCTTTCCTTCCGCCAGCGGCTTGCCGCGGTAGACGTACACGAACTGCAGGCGTTCCATCCATCGCGGCGCGTTCCCGCTGCCCGCGCCGCCGAGCAGGCACGACTCGACCTTCCCCCACGTCACGCCCTCATCGACCACCAGCGAGAGGTCGCGGTCGGTCGATGGGAACGCCGGGAGCGCCCGCACCAGCGCCCGCGGCGGGTACCCCGCCAGGAGCGGCTCGACGAGCAGTTCGCCCGCGCCGACCGGGTGATCGAGGTCGAAGTGGCGCAGCGCCGCGGCGCTGGCCAGCCCGAGGCTGCCGATTTCCTTCCCTTCGAGAAACACGACGGCGCTCGCGCCCGGGTCAAGCCCCGATCGCCCCGGCGCGCCGGCCTCGAAGCGCAGGTTCACCCCCGGCCCGTGCAGCGCCCACGCGACCTGCTCGATCGTCCCGCGCAGCAGGCGCATTGCGCGCTGCGCCCGCACCAGCGCCGGTTCGGCTCCCGCCGGCGCGTCCATGAGCAGACCGAGCATCCTCCGCTCTTCGTGCCGCCCGGGCGCCGATTCGCTGAACACGCTTGCGATCTCGTAGAACCGCACCGACCCGGCCGGCGCTGCCCGCGCGTGCTGGTTCGCCCGCCGGCACGCCAGCAGGCTCGGCAGCAGCGACCCGCGCAGCGCCCCCTCCTCGCCGCGCCGGTCATCGCTCACGCTCAGCGTCCCCGCGCCCGCCGGCATGAACGCCTTCAGATCCTTCGGGCGCGCAAACGAAAACGTCACCGTCTCAAAATACCCCAGCCCCGTCAGCACGCGCGAAAGCTCCCGCGACGCCAGCTCCGACTTCTGCGGCGGCGCCACGCGCACCGCCAACCGCTCGTGCACCGGAATCCTGTCCAGCCCGATCGTCCGCGCCACTTCCTCGATCAGATCCTCCTCGATGTTCACATCCGGCCGATGCGCCGGCGCCTCGCACGCCCAGCTCCCCGCGTCCGCGCCGGCGCTCACGCGCACGCCCTGAGCCGTGAGCGCCCCGCGCATCTGCTCATCGCTGAACGCCGCCCCGAGCACATGCCGGCACCGCTCGGGCCGGAACGCCACGGGCTCGCCCGCCCGGATCGGCTCGCCCGCCCAGAGCACGCCCGAGATGAGCGAGCCGCCGGCCGTCTGCACGATGAGCTCGGCCACGCGCCGCGACGCCGCTTCGACCGTCCGCGGATCGACGCGCCGTTCGAACCGATGCGACGCATCCGTGCGAAGGCCCAGCCGCCGGGCGCACGCGCGGATCGGCCCGGGCGACCACGTCGCCACCTCGAGCGCCACATCCGTCGTGTGCTCGCTCACCGCCGACTCCGACCCGCCCATGATCCCCGCCAGCGAGCTCGCCCGCTCCCCGTCGGCGACCACCAGTTCGCCCGCCTTCAGCTCCACCGACTTCCCGTCGAGCAGCGTGAGCTTCTCGCCCGCCGTCGCGCCGCGCACGATCACCGCCGGTTTCCCGCCCAGCCCCGAGTTGCCCGCCCATCCGCCCACCGGCCGAAGCCGCGAGAGGTCGAACACGTGGCTCGGGCTCCCCAGTTCAAACAGCACGTAGTTCGTGCAGTCGACGACGTTGTTGATCGACCGCTGCCCCACGGCCTCGAGGCGCTTCACCATCCACTCCGGGCTCGGTCCGACACGCACGCCGCTGATCAACCGCAGCGTGAAGATCGGGCACCCGCCCACGCCCATCGGCCCGCTCACCTGGTTCTCGAGCGTGATGTACCCGTCGATCGAACCCCGGGGCGTCTTGGCCGGGTCCATCTCCGTGTGCGCGTGCGGCATCTTCAGGCTGCGCCCCGTCGCCGCCGCCACTTCCCGCGCCACGCCCACGTGTGAGAGGCAGTCGCCCCGGTTGCTCGTCACCTCGACATCAAGCAGCGTGTCGCCGCCGGCGATCGGCGTGGCCGACTCGATGGGGAACCCGACAAAGGTCAGCACGCGCTCGGCTTCGTCGGCCGAGAGATTCCCGGGTTCCAGGAGCGAGTTGAGCCACGCGAGAGAGATGTGCATAGGGCGTGAGGGTAGTGCCCGACTCAGCGCGGCGCGCCCGGACAGGGCCCTTCTTCGGCCGTCCGCGCGTAGAGATAGTGGTCCTCCCACACGCCCGCGATCCGCACGTATCGCAGCGCCAGCCCCTCGCGCCGCATCCCGCACTTCTCCGCCACGCGGATGCTCCGCTCGTTCCGAGGGATGATTCCCGCCTGCACGCGATGCAGCCCGAGCCCGACCGGCCATGCCTCAAACGCCAGCGCGATCAGCGCCCGCACCCCTTCGGTTGCATACCCCTGTCCCGCAAACGCCGCCGACACCAGCCACCCGGCATCCCCCATCTGCCCCACGCCGCGCACGATGTTGTTCAGGCTGAACAGCCCCGCCATCCGCCCGTCCCGAGCGAATCCGGCCAGGCGGACCGACCCGCCAGCGCGAAGCGCCGCCTCGTTCCGCTCCAATGTGCGCTCAAAATACGCTTCCAGTCCCGCGTTCAGCCCCGTGTCCTCGGGCGCGGGCATCCACGCCGACAGGTGCTCCCGGCTCACGCGGTGCAGGTCGATGAACGCTCCGCGGTCCGCCGCGCTCAGCGGCCGAAGCACCATCCGTTCGGTCGTGACCTCGCGCGGCGACCACGCTTCGCCCGTTCCGCCCATGAGCGGGACGCTGATCATCACGGTGTCGATCCGCGAACGCTCCACGCGCGATGATACCGCGCGTCCGTCACGCGGCGCCGGCGCTTCGATTCCTCAAGGCCGCGGCGTCTTCAGCCACCCGTACGGCCGCGTCCCGGGCGCCGTCGTCCCACCCGGCCCGGGCCACGTCGGGCACAACTGGTACCACAGGTTGTTCCCGCCGCGGCTCACGTACAGGTCATTGGCGGCGAGATCCCCAAAGTCGTTCTGCGTGTTGGGGTCGCTCCCCACGGGGAAATCCACCAGCAGCGCCGAACCGTCGAGAAACGCCATGTGCCCCTTGCGGAAATGCACTTCCGATACTTCGTCCCAGTTGCTGCACAGCCCGTCGGGCGACTGCTCGTTCCACCAGTACGGATCCTCTTCCACGTAGACGGGCACGCTGTGCAGCGGCTTGAGCTGCGGGGTCGACGCCGCCAGCGTCAGCGCTCGTGCCTGCTGCGGCCCGCGCATCCGGCACCGCTCGTCCCACGACGCGAACACCGTCGCCCCCAGCGGCGCGCCGCCGGCCCCGGTCACCATCGTGTAGTCAAAATTCAACGCTCGATCGGACAGAAAATTCTCCCACAGGACCCGCTGCACCGCGTTCTGCGGCTGCTGCCAGAACGGATCATTCGGGTTCGACACAAATCGCGTCCGCGTCCGCCGCTTGTTCGTCGGACACTCCCACACCTTGTCCGCGTTTGACAGGTACTCAAACGCCGGCCCGATCACCACCGGGTTCGGCCCGCCCGGCGCCGTCGGCGCCACCCGCTGATTCTGCGGCACCGCGTACCAGAACCGATAGATCGGCGCCGCGTTCCCCGACTCCCACAACTGCATGTCGTTGTCGCCGGCATAGGTATGCATGGCCGTCGCGATCTGCTTCATGTTGCTGTGACAGACCGCCTGCTTGGCCGTGTCGCGCGCGTGCCGAAGGCTCATCAGCAGGATCGACACCAGGAGCGCGATGATCGCGATCACCACCAGCAACTCGACCAGCGTAAACGCGCCGCGCGCACTGAGCGCGCCTTCGGCGGGCCACCGCGTTACTTGCGCAGAATTCTTCGTCATGTGCCGCTCCCGTTTCCGCCGGACCAGAACGGCCCGGCCAACATCCCCCATCCCCCGCGCACACCGCCCCCACCTCCCCAGTCTACCACGTTTCGAACCCCACACCAAGAGGTTCCCCCACCCCAACCCCCAAATTCAGCACCGACCCGCCCTCCACACCTTTGGTGCACCCGTTCGCTCAGGCAGGAATCTGGGAGCCCCCGCTCCGCCTCTCCCAACCGCCATCGCACGCCCCTGCATATTCATTCGGACTGTTCATTCCCTGGCCGGCGACCCGGCACCACCGGGGATTGGCTCAGACACCCCCGCCCTCGTCGGCTGCGATTCCGCCGTCGCGCGAAACGTCCGTGCCCGCTCAATCACTCCCATCTCCGCCGCGACTTGCTCCTCGTTGGTCCCCGGCGTCGGCACAGGTGTGAGCTCGAAATGCCACTCCAGCCGCGTCCTTCGCGTCCCGGGGATCGCCGTCGCCGCCAGGTCGATCACCGGAAACTCGTGCAGCGGCGCGTGCGCCTCGCGCGACGTGAGCAGCGGCGCATACCCGGCCTTCACCAGCCGCACGTCGTACACCCCGAAAAACGTGAACTCCGTTTCCACCGGCGTGCGCCCGAGTTCCACGTCATTGAGCCACACCACCGCCCCGGCTGGCTCCGACGTGATCGAAATGATCCGCTCCTGCCGCCCGCACCCGCCCAGCAGCGCGGCAACGCCAAGCGCCAGTGTCCCGGCGGCCAACCGCCGGCGCACGCGACATGCACGTGAGTTCATCGCCATGACCGAGATGGTATGGCCACCCGGCCTCCGCCCCTACCGCGCTCCCGCCGTGAGCCCGCCCACGCCCACCTGCACGAACGTCCGCTTCACCCGCTTCTCGAACTCGTCGGGATACTTGTTCAGGATCGTCCGGATCGCGAAGTTGTTGCCGTCGGCGAGCCCGCAGATCGTCGTCCCGGGCATGGCTCCCATGCTCGTCGCGATCTCCAGCGCCAGGTCCAGGTCCTTGCTCCGGGCCTCGCCCGCCTCGATCCGGCACAGGAGCTGGTACAGCCAGCCGCTCCCCTCGCGGCAGGGCGTGCACTGCCCGCAGCTCTCGTGCTTGAAGAACCGCGCGATGTTCCGCGCCACCGCGACCATGTCGGTGTCCTCGTCAAACACCGTCGGGCACGCCGTTCCCAGCCCGAGCACCGCGTACTTCCGCCCGATGTCGAAGTCCATCTCCGCGTCCATCTGGTCGGGCCCGAGGACGCCCATGGAGACGCCCCCGGCGATGGCGCCCTTGAACTTCTTCCCACCGCGCATCCCCTGGCAATAGTCCTTCGATTCGATGAGCACGCGGAGCGGAATGCCCAGGTCGCACTCGTAGCACCCGGGCCGGTTCACGTGGCCGCTCACGCCCATGAGCTTGGTCCCGAAGCTCGGGGGCGCGCCCTGGAAGCTCGACGCCGTCCCCTGCTTCATGAACGCCTCGGCGCCCTCGCCGATGATGAAGGGCAGGTGCGCGAGCGTCTCGACGTTGTTGATGATCGTGGGCTTGCCGAAGAGCCCCTTGATCGCCGGGAAGGGCGGCTTGTTGCGGGGCCAGCCGCGCTTGCCCTCGATCGATTCGAGCAGCGCCGTCTCCTCGCCGCAGATGTACGCCCCCGCGCCGCGATGCACGTGGCACTCGACGGGGAACTTCCCGCCGTTCCACGGGTTTTTGGTCGCCGCGCCGCCGAGCAGCCCCTGCGGGCCGAAGACCCCGTGCGCGCGGGCCTCCCTGATCGCCTGTTCGAACACGACGGCCTGGTGGTGATACTCCCCGCGGATGTAGAAGTACGCCGTCTGGATCCGGCAGGCGTAGCAGCAGATCGCGATCCCCTCGAGCACGCTGTGGGGATCAAAGTCGATGAGCAGGCGGTCCTTGAACGTCGCCGGTTCGGATTCGTCGGCGTTGATGGCGAGGTAGCGCACGCCGCCGTCGCCGGTGTGGGCGTCGGGTTTGGGCAGGAATCCCCACTTGACGCCGCAGGGGAACCCGGCCCCGCCGCGGCCGCGCAGGACCGACTTCTTGACTTCCTCGGTCACCTGCTCGGGCGTCATGGTCTCGATCGCCTTGCGCAGCGCCACGTACCCGCCGGTCCTGAGATACTCGTCGATCCCGATGGTGCGGCGCGTGGCCGGGTCGGCGTGCGGCCAGCAGGGGATGCGCTTGGTCAGGCACGGCGACGTGGTCTTGGGGGTCCAGGTGGACATGGGGGGGAGTGTAGGAAGTTGTGCAGCGCGGGCAGGAGGCGGCGCCGGTCGCCGGGCCGGAAGGCGTCGGCATGAGGCCTCGGGCATCGGGCATCCGCAGACAGGGGAGTCGGCGGCGATCCGGCCGGGTCGCGCTCACGCTGTTCGGGTCCGCTTTTTTCGCGGGAGTCCGCGTTCCGGCTCTGGAAGGGTCCTCGTCCGCTCCGGAAAGGGACCCTTCCGCTCTGGAAGAGTCCTCTTCCGGAATAAAAGGGTCCTCTTCCGGAACGGAAGAGTCCTCTTCCAGAGTAAACGGGTCCTCTTCCGCGGCGGAAGAGCCCTCTCCCGGAACGAAAGGGTCCTCTTCCGTGACGAAAGGGTCCTCTCCCGGAACGCAAGAGTCCTCTTCCGGAGCAGACAACAACCCCCACACAGCGCAAACGCGACAGGAAATCGCGGCAGCGACGCGAATAAACGCGACGGACCCGCTCCCCCCTGTTCGCTCGCCGCCCCCCCCGCCCCCCCCCCCCCCACCGCGCTCGCCCCGCCCACCCCGCCGCCCGACGCGCCGATCCCGCGCGTCGAAACTCATATAACCGAGAACGCCGCCGGACCCGAACAGGCCGCGCGCTGGTGCCTTGGGTACCCCGACTCTCCGAGTCGGGCGCCGCGGGCTCGGCGAAAGTCCCTGGGCCGCCGAGACGCCTATTCAGCAGAGATCGTCGCTGGCTGCGCCCGCTTCGTGGTGTATGGTTGGCGGGGAGGTCGTGGCATGCGACACACATTGGCGGCGGTCGTCGCGGGGATGACGCTCGCGGGGGCGTGGGGCATGTGGGTGCCGGGCGGTGTGGCGACGGCGCTCGCGCAGTCGATCCCGCTCTCGCCGACGGCGCAGGCGAGCGGGGCGATCATCACCTTCGACCAGGGGATCGAGTTCGTCACGATCGGCAACCAGGGGGGGGCCGGCAACGCGGCGTTCAACGGCATGCCGCCGCCGGGCGGGGGGGGTGGTTCGGCCAGCGGGCGCGGCGCGGTCGACTATGAGTATCGGATCGGGCGCTTCGAGGTGACGACCGCGCAGTGGGTCGAGTTCTTCAACGCGGCGCTGGACCGGCCGGCCAGCGACCGCCTGCCGCACGTGTTCCCGCCGGGGGCGTGGGGGGCCGTCGGGGCGCCGGCGCAGAACGGCGGGCAGCGGTTCAGGGTCCCGGCGGGCAACGAGATGCGCCCGGTGGGCAACATCAGTTGGCGCATGGCGGCGATGTACTGCAACTGGCTTCATAATAATAAATCGAGCGAGCGCTCGGCGTTCCTGAACGGCGCGTACGACGTAAGCACGTTCAGTTATATCGGCAACATCTTCCAGGACCAGTTGACGCATCACCCCGGGGCGCGCTATTGGATCCCGACGTGGGATGAGTGGATCAAGGCCGCTCATTATGATCCGAACAGGTACGGCGAGGGCCAGGGCGGCTACTGGGCGTACTCGACCACCAGCGATGACCAGCCGATCTTCGGCCCGCCGGGGGCCTTCGGCGGCCTGGCCCAGACCAACTGCTGCTGGGACCAGTTGACCCACCCGGGCATGAACCCGTTCGCGATCCCGTTGGGGGCGTACCCGACAGTGCAATCGCCGTGGGGACTGCTCGACGCCTCGGGAGCGACGAGCGAGTGGACGGAACACTACCGTATCGGGAGTGGCGGCGTGCGAATCCGTGTTCTTGACGGCACGGCATGGAGTACAGCCTCTGGCAGCATAGTCGGCGACCATGTGCGCACACAGTCAGCCGATGACTTTCCGAGCATTTCGACGTACGACTACGGGTTCCGGATCGCCGGTGCCGTGCCGACCCCCGGCACGTCGGCGCTCATGTTGGCGTGCGGCGTCTCTCTCATGGCCCGAAGGCGACGCCCGGGCTCACGTGCCGGGTAAGCTCAACCAGCGCCCGTCGCCGCCGCATACCGATACTCAATCGGCGCGTCGATCTCCGCGTGCAGGCTCGCGTGCACCGGGCACTTGCGCCCGGCCAGCTCGATCCGCTCGCGCATCTCCGCCGGGATGCTCGCCGGGAGCGTCACTACCACCGGCAGGCGCGCGATCCGCCGCGGCTGCGGCGGCTGGGTCATGTGCTTCTCGACCGTCGCGCTCGCCCCCGCGACGTTCACGCCGTGCCGCTCGGCGAACATCGCCAGCGTGGTGAGGATGCACGAGGCCAGCCCCGCCGCGACCAGGTCGGTCGGCGAGAACGCCGAGGCATCGCCCCCGATGTCCCGGGGCGCATCGGTCCGCAGCGTGGGCCCGGCGGGGTGCACGAGGTCGCACTTGTGCCGGCCGGAATAGGTGACGGAGATGCTGACCATGTGCCGCTCCTGCGCCGTGAGATTCGAACCATGCGCGACTCAGGCCTTGACCAGCAGCACCACCGCGTGCGCCTCGATGGCCCGGCCCTCGCCCACGGCGTCGACCTTCTCGTGCGTCTTGCCCTTGAGGTTCACGCACTCGACGCGCGCCTCGAGCACGCGCGCCAGGTTCGCGCGGATCTCGGCCTTGTGCGGCGCGAGCTTCGGCCGCTCCAGCACCACCGTGCAGTCGAGGTTCCCCACGCGGTACCCCGCTTCCTTCACCCGGCGCATCGCCTCGGCCAGAAAATCCTCCGAGTTCCGCCCCTCGTTCTCGGCGGCGCTGTCGGGGAAGAGCTGGCCGATGTCCTGCTGGGCGATCGCCCCCAGCAGCGCGTCGGTGACGGCGTGATAGAGCACGTCGCCGTCGGAATGGCCCACCGGCCCGACCGGACCGGTCACCCCCTCGCGCCACGCCCCCTTGGGCGGGTCGGGCAAGACCACCCCGCCGACGATCATCCGGCGGCCCTTGCCCAGCGGCGGGTGCGGCTCGAGGCGGTGGAGGTCGTAGCCGTGACCGATCCGGAATGGGAGGTCGGGTGAAGCCATGTCGGCGCGGCGGGCGGCGTCGGCGGCGAACCGCGCCCGTCCACAGACGGTAGGAATGTCACGGCCGGGCTTCGACCCGCCGATAGACTACCGGCACACCTCGGAGAATCGAATGTCCCTGCGAACCGCTGCCTCCGCCTGTTCCCTCCTCGTCGTGTCGGGCGTGCTCGTGTCCGGCGGGTGCCTGCCGAACTACTGGACCCCGGGCGGACCGATGGGGAGCGACGACCGCTACACCTACGAGAGCACCGAGTGGCTGCCGCAGACGGTGACGGTGGTCGACACGGTGACGCAGCAGGTGATCTGGTCGAAGGAAGTCCCGGTGGGCAAGAAGCTCATCATGCGCTTCACCGAGCCCGAGGATCTCTACCGGGACAGCCGCTCGGCCGATCCGGAGCTGCCGGTGAAGCTCCAGTGGGACATCATTCCCGCGGAGGAAGAGTGGGCCACGCCCAAGCAGACCTCGTGGGTGGTGAAGTCGCGCCGCGTCGACGTGAAGCTCCGCCCCGTGCCCGAGCAGCGCGACCCCGAGCCGCCCGCGGGCACGCCCACGAGCGCCAAGCCCGCCGTGGGCGGCTGAACCGCCCGCCGGACTCTTCAGATCATCGCCGCCGCGAAGCTCGACACGAGCGTCGTGCCCTGCTGGTCCATCGCCGCGGCGTAGTTGAGCAGGCGGACTTCGCTCGGCTCGACGGCCAGGAGCGCCGCGACGATGTTGCCCGTCGAGCACCAGCGTGTCGGGTTGCTCTGCCACGACATCGCCGCGACCAGGTCCCACGGCTTGTTCTGCCCCACGAGCCCGAGCATCTCGCGGTCGTGGTTGAAGATGCGGTTGCGGCGCTCGTCGTGCTCGGGCCCTTCGCCGGCGAGGGGGTGCTCGTCGCCGAAGGCCGGCCCGCAGTGCGAGAGATCGGCCGAGGAGACGATGAGCGTCCTGCCGGGGAGGCGCGTGATCTCCTTGAGCGCGTCGACGAAGGGCTGGAGGTCGACGCCCTGGCCGTCGTAGCTCGCGCCGTTCTTGACGGAGGGATCGTGCACGAGCACGCCGAGCACGCGCGGGTAGCGGCCCTGGTCGTCCTTGCCGAAGGTGTGCTGAATCCACGGCACCTGGAGCTCGATCGAGTGCTCGCGCTCGTGGTCATAGCGGTGCGCAAAGACCGCCTCGCCCAGGCGCTGCCGCAGGATCGCCGCGGCGTCGGCGTCGAGCTCGCACACGCCCATGCAGGTCTGGTACCCCTTGTCGCACGCGGTGACGCCCGTGCCCAGGCCGAAGTGGTTGGTCCCGAGAATGACCACGCGGTCGGGCCGGTCGGCGACGCGCAGGCGCCCGTACACCGAGGCGTAGTTCACCCACCCGCGCGGGTAATCCAGGTGCGGCGCGACGATCGCCCGGGGCAGATCGTCCCAGCTCGGGTCGGTCGCCTGCTTGAGCGCCTCGGCGATCCACGCATCAAAGACCTTGCCCAGCCGCTCGGCCTGCTGCTCGGAGGTCAGGTCGCTCTCCTTCGGCGCGCCCTGCTCATCGCGCTCCACGAGCGACTCGGCGAACTGGGCCGAGCTCGCCGGGGGGAGCACCGGGAGCGAGTCGAAATCCTCGCGCATCTTGCGGAGCATGGCCTCGAAGGCGGGCCCTTCGAGCAGCCCGGCGTCATCAAGCTGGGCGATGAGCTGTTCGAGGAACGGGCGCGTGAGCCCGCGCCCGACCTCGGTCACGAGCGTGTCGACGCCGCGCGTGCCGTCCATGAGCGGGAGGATGAACTGCGCCGCGGGCATGGTGAGGACCATCTTGTCGCTGATCTGCCGCGCGTCGGCGAGCCCGAGCATCGTGTGGGTCTGCCCGTCGGGGGTCTTGGCCTGGGCCGGGAAGCCCCGGACCGGTCGGAGCCGGGGTTGCGCGTGGTGGGGGCGCGACGCGTCGAAGGGGGGCGGAGGGGGTTGCGGGGGGGTCGGGGAGGACGCGGCTTCGGGCGAATCGGTCATAGCACGGAGCGTAGGTTCGCCGCGTGCCCGGTCGGGCTCGACCCGGCCGGAGGCCCCGGTCGGTCCCGATTGTGAAGGCCTTGCCAAGCCCCTGAGAAGCTCGGCAAGCCGGGCGCAGGGCCGCGACATCACGGCGACCAAACGCCCTTCGAACGACGCCCAATTCTGCATGGTGCCCGTACGAATTTCCGCGGAAAGCGGTGACGGGCGCGCATCTCTCGGGTACCTTCTAGTTCGCGGGGTCGGGGTGCAGGCCGGCCAAACACTCAGGAGATTCGAGATGCGTAATGTGCGACCGCTGTCGGTGTCCCTTCTCGCCCTCATTGCCTGTGCCGGGACGGTGCAGGCACAGCAGGTGAAGATCAGCCAGATCTACGGCGGCGGCGGCAACGCCACGGCCCCGTTCAACCGCGACTTCGTCGAGATCTTCAACGCCGGCGGCGCGCCGGTCGACATCACCGGCTGGTCGGTCCAGTACGCCAGCGCGACGGGCACGACCTGGTCGCGCACTGACCTCACCGGCGCCGTGCTCCAGCCCGGGCAGTACTACCTCGTGCAGATGACCCTCACCGGGACCACGGGGGCGGCGCTCCCGACGCCTGACCACACCGTCACCACGTCCATCGCCATGTCCGCGACCGTCGGCAAGGTGGCCCTGGTCAGCAACACCACGTCGCTCACCGGCGCCTGCCCCACCGGCGCCGAGATCATCGATTTCGTCGGCTTCGGCACGACGGCCAACTGCAACGAGGGCGGCGCCAACACCGCGGCCCCGGGCAACGCGACCGCCGTCATCCGCAACAACGCGGGGTGCGATGACTCGAACGTGAACGGCAACGACTTCACCGTCGGCGCGCCGAACCCGCGCAACACGGCGAGCACGCTGAACCCGTGCCCGCTGCCGCCCGGCTCCGACCTGGCCGTCAGCATTGCCGACGCGGGCGTGACGCAGATGGATGTGAACTCCAGCGTGGCGTACGCGGTGACGGTGAGCAACTTCGGCCCCGATGCCACGAGCGACGCGACGCTCACGGTGACGATCCCGGCGAACGCGACGTTCATCGAATCGACGCCGATGGGGACGCCGGTCGGGAACACGCTGACCTTCAACACCGGGCCGCTCGCGGTCTCGGGCAGCGCGATCTACTCGATCACGCTCCGGGCCGACAGCGGGACCGCGCTGGTGCCCATGGCCTCGGTCACCGGGCCCGCCGCGGATGCCTTCCTCGACAACAACAGCGCTTCGGACAGCAACGTGATCTTCGATCGCACGCGCGTGCGCGCCGTGATCGGCGGCGCGGCCAGCACGGCCCCGTGCTCGGCGATTGACGTCGCCTCGGGCGGAACCGAGACGTTCTTCATGGGCGAAGTCCGGGCCCTCGCCGCCGACGATGCCGACCGCGTCTTCTACTTCAGCAGCGGGACCGGCTTCTGGCGCGTCTCCTACGACGACATGGCCAACCCCGTCCAGATCGGCACATTCAGCGGCCCCATCACCACGGTGAGCGGCGGCATGGCCTTTGACCCGATCCGCCGGCGGCTGATCGCCTCGACCACGTCGAGCTTCTACGAAGTGAACCGGCAGACCGGCGCCGTGACGCTGCTCCGGGCCGTCGGCTCGGGCGACTTCACCGGCATCGAGTACGACGCCGTCAATGACCGCGTCGTCGCCACCAACGACTCGACGAGCACGACCAACGGGCTCGTCGGCCGCGGGCTGTATCGCCTCGACGTCAACAGCACCGAAGTCCCCGTCTTCATCAGCGGGTACCCGTTTGTCAACGGGGCCACGCTCGACACCGACATCGACGGCCTCGCCTACGGCGGCGGGCGCTGGTACCCGGTCGCCGATCAGACCACCTGGTTCTATACCTTCGACGAAGGCACGCTCTCCTACCTCGACAACCTCCCCACGAACTTCGTCACCGACCGCACCAACGCCGGCGCGGCGTACACCGAGCAGCTCTACGTCCGTCCGCCCGGGGCCAACCTTTCCACCACGGTGACGTCCGACACCACCGACTGCACCGTGAGCGCCGGCGGCATGGTGACCTACACCGTCACGGTCCGCAACCTCGGGCCGTCGAGCGCCGACAACACCATGATCTCCACGACGCTCCCCGCGGGCACCGTCTTCGTGTCCTCCGTCCCCTCGGTGACGCCCGTCGGGCAGACCGCCATGCTCGACGTCGGGTCGCTCGGCGACGGGCAGACCGCCACGCTGCAGATCACCGCCATGACCAGCATCGGCGGGCCGATCGAGTTCTCCGGCTCGGGCTCCAGCACGACCACCGACGCCTTCGCCTCCAACAACGCCGGCAGCACCGTGATCCGTGTCCAGCCGACGCCCCCCGCGACCGCCGAGGCCAAGGGCGTCTTCTCGACCTTCCCCGGCTCCAACAGCGTGCCCGGCATGCCCGGCGTGAGCTTCAGCGACGTCGTGGACATGAACCGTTCCTACCGCTCCGCCGACGGCAGCTTCTGGATCATGTCCGCCGATACCGACATCGCCGACGCCACCATGGACCGTGTGCTGCTCCGCGGCACCTCGATGGGCTTCGAAGTCGTGGCGCAGGAAGGGGTGACGCTCCTGCCCAACGCCCTGCCCACCACCAACTTCGACGTGGTCACCGGCATCAACAACGCCGGCAACTTCTGCTTCAGCACCGACTACGACACCACCAGCACCGGCGTCGGCAAGGTCGTCGTCAAGAGCGTCGGCGGCGTCCTCCAGTTCGCCGCTGAGCAGGGCCAGGCCGCCCTGCCCGTCTTCGCCGCCGCCTACGGCTCGGCCGCCGGCGCATCGAGCATCCAGACCGACAACACCGTCTCCTTCTACTCCAACATGACCGGCGTCGCCACCGCCAACGACACCGCCATCTTCTCAGGCGACGGCATGAACCTCCTTGCCCAGGAAGGCATCACCTCCCCCGGCGGACAGATCGGCGCCGAGTTCTGGGAATCGTTCATCTTCAGCACCGTCGACCGGGCGTTCTCGGCCTCCGCCGACGGCATGCACTACTGCGCCAGCGGCACGCTCACGGGCGTCACCGCTTCCGACACGGTCACCATCGTTGACGGCAACGTCGTGATCCAGGAAGGCACCCTCCTCCCCGGGTCCGGCTTCGCCTCCAACGTCTCCAGCATCGGCATGAGCTACATGAGCCCCGACGGCACCTGGATGGCCTACGGCTCCAACGCCGACGGCAATGACTGGGTCGTCCGCAACGGCGCCCTGGTCGCCGTCCGCGGGCAGGAAATCTTCCCCGGCGCGGGCATCAACTGGGCCGAGGCCGGCTTCGTGGGCACCTACTTCGCCGCCGCCAGCGACAGCCTCGGCAACTACATCGTCGGCGGCCTCACCGACGCCCCCGACACCACCGCCAACGCCATCATCGTGCTCAACGGCGAGCGCATCGTGCTCCGAGAGAACGACCCGATCGATCTCGACAACAACGGCATCTTCGATGACGACGCCTACGTCCACATCTTCCGCGACGACTTCGCCTTCATCACCGACGGCGGCGATCTCTACTTCCCCGTCCGCGTCCGCAGCGGGGCTTCGCTCTGCTCCGGGACGCCTGCCGAGTCCGGTCAGGCCCTCGTCCGCGTCGCCCTCAACCTCAACAACTGCCGCCAGGACTTCAACAACGACGGCAACGTCGATCCCGACGATCTCGGCGACTTCATCAACTGCTACTTCAGCGTTCCGCCCTGCGACCGCGCCGACTTCAACATGGACGGCAACGTCGACCCCGACGACCTGGGCGACTTCATCAACCTGTACTTCGGCCCGCCGTGCAGCTGAGCCGGCGCGAGCCGTGACGGTTTGAAAGCCTGAACAGGGCCGGGTCACACGACCCGGCCTTTTTCGTGCGCTCACTCATCGTCGCGAGCATCGCCCGGCACGGCGGGCGCGACCGGCGCGGTCTCGGCCGGGCGCGGCAGATCGAACTTCTCCAGCAGCTCGTCGATCCGCGCGCAGATCTGATCAATCGTCTCGCGCGGGTCGCCCGCACGCATCACCACGATGCCCTTCGGGTCGATCACCGCCGCCAGCGGCACGCGCACGACGCCGAAGTCGGCGTTGTAGGGCGTCGCCGCGAAGCCGAGGTGAATGTCGACGTTGCGCAGGCCCATGAGCTCGCGCGTGAGCACGTACTCGCGCTGCGGGTCGCTGGTCGTGTCGACGCGCTGCGGCTTCTTCGGGTCGGTCGTGTAGTCCACCGCCCGACCCTGCACACCCGTGATTCCCACCACGGTCACGGGGCTCGATTCGTACCGCTTGCGGATGCTCTCGGCGGCGACCAGCGCCCGGACCGAGCCCTTGGCCTGCGTGTGCCAGAAGAGCACGACCACCACGCGGCCCTTGAGGTCGTTGAGATCAATCGGCAAGCCGGGAGACGCCCACGCCAGGGTCGGCCAGGGCGCGGGCCTGCCCAGCAGCTCGCCGCGCGCCATCGCGCCGCGGAAAAACCCGTTGAGGATCGCGACGGAGCGCTCGTCTTCGGGCGACGTGGGCTTGAGCTCGTTGAGCAGCGCCAGCCCGCGGCTCGTGATTCGCGCCAGGTCCGCGGGCGCGTGCCCCGCTTCGGCGCTGGCGAGCGCCTCGAGGAGCGTCGCCAGCCGCACGATCACCGGCCATCCGAGTCCCGGCGCGAGCGCCTTCTCCAGAGCATCGATGACCTCCGGCCCCGCGAGGGCGGCGGGGTCGGCCCGGTTCAATCGCCCGAGCGCATCGAGCGCGCGCTCGGCCTGCCACGCCTCGCGGATCTTCGGGTGGCGAAGGGCCTCTGCCCCCGCCCGGCCGATGCCCGCGCGAGCCTGTTCGCGCTGCGGACCCGTCCGCACAATGTCGAAATCAGGGGACACATACTCCATGCGAAGCGCGGCGGCGGCCGCGCCGTCAATCGTCGGTTCCTTCGCGAGCGTCCCCAGGCGATCAAACACCGCCGAGCGCATCGACTCGTCAAACATCCCCTTCTCGCGAAGCCGCTCGATCTGCGGCAGCGTGAGCTCGCCGATCGCCAGCCGGGCCATCACCTCCTTCACGGCACGCGCTCGCGCCTCGAAGAGCTGCGGCGGCCGCAGGTCCTTCACCCGCGCGAGGACTTCTTCAATGGCCGCGTCGATCTCGGCGTCGGTCGGCGGCGCGGCGAACCCCCGCGCCGGGGACCCGAATGAGACGGCCGCGAGCACAAGTGTTGCAAGCGACGAGCGGCGAAGGTGCATGGTGCTCCTCGAATGAATGAAACCCGGACGAGCAGCGAACGACTGACCAGGGCCATTCGCCGCCCGCACGGGCATGGATGCGGCGCCTGCGATCGCAGGCCCCCGACCAAGGGTACGAGTCATCCTGAGGCCAGGATCGGAACCACGAGCGTCCGATCATCATCGAGATCCGCCGCCAGCCGGCCCGCGGCGGCACGCGTCGCCGGCCCGGTCGTCACGCGGACCCCGTCGCGGGCAAGCTCGATCCGCTCGGCCCCGACGCCCGCGGCCGCGAGCGCCGCGAATACGTCGTCCGGCGTGACCCCCGGCCGGGCGAGACGAACGCTGTGCCGGGTCGAACGCGGCTCGCGCGCGGGTGCCGGGCGCCCCGACAGACGCGGGCTGGGAGCCCGCGGCAAGCCGAGCGCGCTCGCAAGATCGCCCAGCAGCGCCGACGCCGTGGGCCCCGGTCCGGCGCCGCGCCCGCGCAGGAACACGCGCCCCGCCATCTCGCAGTTCAGCACGACGCCGTTCTCTTCGCCCGGGAGTTGCGCGAGCGGGTCACGCGCGTCGAGCGCGACGGGCTCGACGGCAAACATCGGCCTTTCACCCTCAAACTCGATCGAGGCGATCAGTCGAATGGCGCGGCCTTCGCGCCGCTCGGCGGCGCAGTCGTCCGCCGTGAGTCGCTCGATGCCTCTCGTGCGGACGTCGCTCGAACGCACGTCGACCCACCCGAGTTCCTGCGCGATGACGCAGAGCTTCTCCGCGGCGTCGCGGCCGGACAGATCGGCGCTCGGGTCGGGCTCGGCCAGCCCCAGCGCCTGCGCCTCGCGCACGGCATCGTCGAGCGTGAGCCGCGCGCCGCCCGGGCCCGTGCTCGCACGCGAGAGCCGATCGAGCACGAAGTTGCACGTGCCGTTCAGCACGCCGCGAAACCCGAGCAGGCGATCCGCCCGCAGCGCCCGCAGCACCGCGACCACGGGCAGCGACGCTCCGACGGCGGCCTCGAACGCCAGCGGTGCTCCACGCGCCTGCGCCAGCGACCGCAGCTCCTCGCCGTGGTGCGCGAGAAGCGACTTGTTCGCCGTGACGAACGGCACCCCGCGGCTGAGCACTTCACGTCCGGCGTCCAGCGGCGCCTCGATGCCGCCCATCACCTCAACCACGGCGTC
This sequence comes from Phycisphaerales bacterium, assembly GCA_050182995.1. Lineage (GTDB taxonomy): Bacteria > Planctomycetota > Phycisphaerae > Phycisphaerales > UBA1924 > JAEUIX01. The sequence goes on from JBFXBS010000004.1 coordinate 20,744, forward strand.
GGGCTCTGCGTCGAGCACGTCATCGAGTCGATCGGTCAGGAGCCCGGGCGGCAGGCCGCGGTCCAGCTCCGCGCGCCGCACGAGGACCCGCACCAGTTCAACGCGCGGTGAACTGCGCCCGCCGTCAAGCGCCCCGGCGAGCAGCCGGCGCGCGAGCTCGCGTCCGACGGTGCCGCAGCCCAGCAGCGCCACGCGCAGGGGCTGAGCGCGGGAGTGCTGAAGATCGTGCGCGCGGCTCATGGGCGCACCTCGACGCTGGAGGCGTGAAGACTCGCGACGCCGTGGGCTTCGCCCGCAGCGCCCCGGTCGCGGGTCGCCTCGAGCGCCTGCTCGAGATCGGCCACGAGGTCCTCGGCGTCTTCAAGCCCGACCGAGAGCCGGATGAGCCCGTCGCCGATGCCCACGCGCGCCCGCTCGGCGGCGTCCACCGATGCGTGAGTCATCGTCGCCGGGTGACACCACAGGCTCTTGACCCCGCCCAGGCTCTCGGCCAGCGGCCACAGGCGCAGCCGCGGCACAAGGGCCCGCACGCGCTCGATGCCGCCCTTGAGTTCAAGGCTGAGGATCGAGCCGAAGCCGCTCGATTGGCGCCGGGCGAGTTCGTGCTGCGGATGCCGGCGAAGCCCGGGATAGGCGACGCGCACGACTTCGGGGTGCTGTTCGAGCCGATGGGCGATTGCCGCGGCATTCCGCGCGTGCTGCTCGACGCGCAGGCGCAGCGTCTTCAGCCCGCGCAAGAGCAGGAAGCAATCCTGCGGCCCGGGCGTCGCGCCCGTGGCGTTCTGAATGAACCGCAGGCGCTCGTGCCATTCGGGGTTGCTCGTGATGAGCGCGCCGCCGAGCACGTCGCAGTGCCCGCCGAGGTATTTCGTGGTCGAGTGCAGCACGATGTCCGCGCCGAGTTCCAGCGGGCGCTGGAAGACCGGCGTCGCGAAGGTGTTGTCGACGACGCTCGCCGCCCCGTGCGTCCGCGCGATCTCGCAGCAGCGCCGGATGTCGGTGATCCGCAGGAGCGGGTTGCTCGGCGTCTCCAGCCACACGAGCCGCGTGCTCCGCGTGAGCGCGGCGGCCACGTGATGCGGGTCGGTGGTGTCCACCAGTGAGAACACCACGCCGAAGCGCGCGAAGACTTTCGTGAACAGCCGGAAGCACCCGCCGTAGAGATCCTGCGAGGCGACAACGTGGTCCCCCACGCTGAGCGTCTGCAGCAGGGCATTCGCGGCGGCGAGACCGCTGGCAAAGGCGAGCGCGCGGGCCGGCGGGCCGGCGGGGGACTCAAGCGCCCCCAGGGCCTCTTCGAGCGCCGCGCGCGTCGGATTGCCCGTGCGCGAATAGCACCACTCGGGCTTGCGATGCTCGGGCAGCTCGCGCTGCGCAAACGTGGTCGTCTGGTAGATCGGCGTGGTCACGGCACCGGTGAGCGGGTCATCAGGACACCCGGCGTGGACGGCGAGCGTGTCGAAGCGGAAGGCGGACATGAGTCATCTCCTGAACGTGCGCGCGGCGATCGCGCGACGCTTCGGTCGTGTGCGAGACGGAATGAAACTGTCAATCAGGACGGATGTGCCGCAGCCGTGGCGCGGCCATGTTCACGGATCCCGCGGAGCGAGCCGTGGAGCGATGTCCGGGCGCCCGAACGCGTCGGTTGCCTGTTTCGCTTGTGGGGAGATCAGATGCCGCTCAAGCGAGCAGGCCGCCAACCGCCAGCCACGCGCGACGGGCGACCGTCACGTTCGGGCTTCGCATGGACATTCGCATGTCCATCGGGCGCGGGTTGGCTGAGAGACAGAGCATCTGAGCACACACCTTAGCACGAAAAACCGTTCCGTCAAGATGCACGTGCGATTCTCGTGTGAAGCTTCGCAGGCCGCCGGCGCGCATCGTCGCACTCATCAACCCCCGCTACCGGCTCCGCTTCCCCATGAACTCGATCACGTCGATCTGGCTGATGATGCCCACGATCTTCTCATTCTCGACAACGACGGCGACCTGGTTGGTTTCGAAGATGCGGTACAGCTCTTCGATCCGCGCCTTCGGGTAGATGAGGCCGCCCAGGTGATGCGCGACGGCCTTCGCCGGGTCGCTCGTCTTGGCGGTGCCGGCCTGCAGGGCGCGGAGGATGTCCATCTCGTGGACCATGGCCTTGGGGTGGCCCTTGGCATCGACGATCGGGATCTGCGAGACGCCGTGCTGCTTCATCATGCCCACGATCGTCATGAGCGGGTCGTGCTCGCTGGCGGTGATGATGTTCTGCTTCTTGCCGGCGATGATGTCCTCGACGACGCCGAGGTCGCGGTCGGACCCGAGGAACCCGTAGTCCTTCATCCACGCGTCGCTGAGGAACTTGGTGGTGTAGCGCGTCGCCGAGTCGGGAAGAAGCGTGACGACGACCTTGCCGGGGCCGAGCTGCTGGGCGATCTTGACGGCGATGTGCACGTTGCACCCGCTCGACCCGCCGCAGAACAGGCCCTCCTCGCGCACCAGGCGGCGCGCCATGGTGAACGCCTCGCGGTCATTGGTCTGGTGAAACTCGTCGACGACGCTGTAATCCATCGCGTCGCAGAGAATGTCCTCGCCGATGCCCTCGACCTTGTACACGTGCGGCGTCGGCATCGTCTTCGTGTAGAAGTAGTGATAGTGCACGCTGCCGATCGGGTCAACGCCGATCACGCGCGGGCGCGCGTGCCCCGCCGCCTCCATCTTCTTCATGTACCGCCCGATGCCCGAGACCGTGCCCCCGGTGCCCGCGCCCGAGACCACCGCGTCAAGCCTGCCGCCCGCGCCGATGGTCTCCTCCCAGATCTCCCTCCCCGTGGAGAGCTCGTGCGCATCGATGTTCAGCGGGTTGTGATACTGGTTCACGTAGAACGCGCCGGGCGTCTCGCGCGCGATGCGCTTAGCCGTCTCCACATAGTGCTGCGGCGAGTCCCCCGGCACGTCGGTCGGCGTGATCACCACCTCGGCCCCGAAGGCCTTGAGCATGTCCACTTTTTCCTTGCTCATCTTGTCGGGCATCGTGAACACGCACCGGTACCCGCGCACCGCCGCCCACATCGCCACGCCCTGCCCCGTGTTGCCCGAGGTGTTCTCGACGATCGTTGCGCCGGGCTTGATCTTCCCGGCCTTTTCAGACTCGTTGAGGATGTGCACCGCCATCCGGTCCTTGATCGAGCCGGTGGGGTTCATGTACTCGCACTTGACAAGCACGGTCGCCGAGTTCGGCGGCACCACCTTGTTCAGCTTCACCAGCGGAGTGTTGCCGACCGCATCGAGAATGTTGGCTTTGAGCATCACGGCGTGTTCCCTGAACGATGGAAACCGACAGGGTACGCCCGAGCATCCGCGCCCCGGACGCCCCGCCGGGCACGTTCGCCGCGCCCGGCCTGCACCGCGGCTTTACCGCTGATTCAGATATTCCTCGATCTTCTCGGCCTTCTTGATCAGCAGCGGCACATGCTGCTCGCTCAGGTCATTGAACCGCTGCAGCACCTTCATCGTGTTCTGAAACTCCTCGACAAACTTCGTGTGCTCCTGGTCGCGCCAGGTCTGCCCGAGCGTCCCCAGCTTCCCCGCCAGCACCGACATCTGCCCCTGCAGCGCCGCGTTGAACCGCTTCAGGTCCTGCGCAAACCGGCGCAGCTCGGCGGGATCGACAATCGCCTTCGACATGGAGCCTCCCCGCGCTCGCCGCGCTCATTCACTCCTCTTCGCCCGCTTCCATGTCGCCCAGCGGGCGGAAGCACGCCTCGTACGCGAGCAGAATCTGCGTCAGTCGCCGCGCCGCCGCGTCGCTTGTGAGCGGCGTCCGATCCGCCCCGAAAAGCTCCACGCGCGAGCGGAAGGTGAACAGCTTCTCCGTGTCTCGATAGTGCTCGACCCGCAGCGCCGGCCCCGAATAGCCCTGGTCGATCAGCTCATCGGCCAGCAGGTCGTCGAGCTTGTCGCCCGTGTGCACGAGGTCCGCTTCGATCGACTGGCTCAGGTACCGCGCCGGCGTCACCAGCGACACCGCCGCCGCTCCCGGCCCCGCCGCCTCCACACGGTAAAACGCCGGCTCTGCCGAGTCTCTCGCGGCCGCCGCCACCCGTCCGGGCGCGAGCGCGACATCCCCAAAGACCCCCGCCCCGCGCGCCGACCGAGCCACGCGCTCAAGCACCTCGTCGGCCATTCCGCCCGCCTGAACAGACCCCGCCCGCTCCTCCCCCGCGGAGGCTCCGGTACCCGGGTTCTTTGCCGGCGGCGTCTTTGAAGTCGACATCCTCAAAGCGTAGTCTCCTCGACCCCTTCGCCGAGCCTGCATAGGCTCTCCTCCCCGTGGGCCAACCGCCCGTGGGCACAATCAGCCCAGGTGGCGAAATTGGCAGACGCACTACCTTGAGGTGGTAGCGCCCGCAAGGGCATGGAGGTTCAACTCCTCTCCTGGGCATTCGCGGCAGCGTGACGCCGCTTCCTCGCACGCACGATCGGCCCCCTGCCGATCTCTGCGGCCTCCGCACCGCGGCCGCTTACGCCTTTCGCTCATCCGTCCCTCCCGCCGACGCGCACCACGTGCGCCACATCTGCCGCAGCGCGCCCTCCCACCGGCGAACGAACCCCGGCCCATCGCACAGCGCCGACGACCTGAGCCGCTCGCGCAGCCCCGCCCGCAGCGCCGCCAGCCCCGGCCGATCCGCCGCCACGCGCGCCGCGATCGCCACGTATTCCGCCTCGCTCCCGGCGATCCACTCCTCAAGCCCCACTGTCCGCAGGATCGAATCGCCCACGCGGGCACAGTGCCCCTGCCCCGCCAGCGTCACCACCGGCACGCCCATCATGAGCGCTTCGCATGTCGTGGTCGTGCCGTTGTACGGAAACGGATCGAGCGCCACATCGACCCGCGCGTACAGCGCCAGGTGCTCATTCCGCGATTTGGTCTTGCCCAGCATTTCCACCCGCGCCGGGTCGATCCCCGCCTCGGCCAGCGTCCGCGCATATCGCTCCCGCCCCTGCGGCCAGCCGAACGTCCCATCCTTCAGCACCAGCCGCGACCCCGGCACGGTGTCGAGCACGCGCGCCCACGTCCGCCGCGTCGCCGCGCTCACCTTGCCCAGCAGATTGAAACTTCCAAACGTGATGGGCGACCCTGCCGATGCCGCGCACGCCAACGGCGCGACCGGAGGAGGTGGCGGATCGGTCGGCACGCGGTAGCACAGGAACGATGGATCGAGCCGCACGAGCTGCTCGCTCGCCAGCGTCGATGCCGCGCCCTGGGGGTCGGTCTTTGAATCGACCACGCGGTAATCGATGTTCGGCATCGCCGTGCTGTGCGGATATCCAAGGTACGTCACCTGCACCGGCACGACCCGCTGCCGCAGCGCCCAAAGGATCGACGACCCCGTGTACCCCGCCAGGTCGACGGCGATATCGATCCGATCCTCGCGCAGCAGCCGCGCCACCTGCGCCTCGTTCGGACGCGGCAAGTCACGCCACGTCACCACGTCACCCGCTCCCCGCGCCCCCCCGACCGCCGCCGCCGCACGTGCCCGAACGTGCGCCTTCAGTCGCTCCGTCGTCGCGTCGCTCGTCTGGCTTGCAAAATAGCAGTGCGGCACAAACTCACGCGACCCGTGCTCGACGATCGGCTCAAAGAAGTAACTCACCGAGTGCATCAGGAAATCCGGCGACAGGTACGCCACGCGAAGCGGGCGCTCCGGATCAGGCTCGTGCGAAGCGCCCGTGACCGCGGGGATCGCCGGCCTGGGCACCCGTTCAACCGCCAGCGCCACGTCCACGTGCGCCGCCATGCGCTCCGCCGGCGTTCGGTCCGACGCGTAGCACATGAACGTCGCCCGAGTCGCGCGATGCAGGAAGTTCCCCGGCGCCGCCGCCACCGTCTGCTCCGCCGCGCGCACGGCCTCCTCAGGCCGCCCCATCATGAGCAGCGAATCCGCCAGGTGCAATCGCGCGAACTCATGCGCAGGATCAAGCTCAATCGCGCGCAGAAAGCTCTCCTGCGCCTCGTTGAACCGCCCCACCCGCTCGCACACGCCCCCCCACGCCACCAGCGACTCCACCGTCGCCCGCACACGCACCGCTCGCTCCAAAAAATGGCACGCCTGCTCCCACTGCCCCTGCTCACGCAGCGCCAGCCCCAGCACAAATAGGGCGTCGGCGTCGCGCCCATCCCGCTGCAACACCCGCCGCGCCGCCTGCTCGGCCTGCACAAACCGCCCCGCCTGCAGGTGCGCCTGCGCCACAAGAAGCGGATGCTGAGGACTCGCCGCGGCCATGAGCGAGCGTAGCGGCTCCTCGCGCGTCCGGTCCCTTTCCGCCCCCAAGGCCGCCTCCCGTTCCAGCCGTGGTATCCTCCACCGTGCGCATCATTGCCGGTGAATTCCGCTCCCGAATGCTCGCCGCCCCCGACGGCCGCACCACGCGCCCCATGCCCGACCGCGTGCGCGAGTCCGTTTTCTCCATGCTCGGCGACCGCATCAAGAACGCCGCCGTCGCCGACCTCTTCGCCGGCAGCGGCGCCATCGGCCTCGAGGCCCTCAGCCGCGGAGCGCGCTCGTGTCTCTTCGTCGAGCGCGACCGCGGGTCGGCCGACGCCCTCCGCCGCAACATCGCCAAGCTCGGCGTCGATCACCGCTGCGTCCTCGTCGTGGGCGACGCCCTCGGCGCCTCGCTCCCGGCGCGCTGCCCGCGCCCGCTCGACCTCGCGTTCTTGGACCCCCCCTACCCGCTCGTCGAAGAACCCATCGGCTGGGAGCGCGTCAAGGCCCAGGCGTCGGCGCTTGCCGCCCTCCTCGCGACCGACGGCTTCCTCATCCTCCGCACGCCCCAGCCTCATTGGATCCGCTCGCCCGTCGGCACGACGACCGAGCCGACATCGTCCTCGGCGGCGCCGACGACCGGTGTGCCTCTGCCGCGCGCACTCCGACCGCGCAAGTACCAGCGCCCGCGCGTCCGATGGGAAGATGAGCCGGGAGCCGAGCGTTTCGGCGCAATGCGGCGCGGCGGCGCCCGGACGGAGAGCCGCGATGCGAGGAACAGCGCCGGCGGTCGCCCGGCCGCCGCACGCCGATCGCCCGAGCCGCCCGATGTGGAGGACGACGACGCCGAAACCGGCGCCGAAACCGACGCACAGGTGGAGATCGTGCCCGGCTCAACGACCCAGGACGAGGGCCCGGCGACCGAGCGCGTCCCCGCGGACCTCGCCATTCCCGGCTGCCGCGGACCCGAAACACACGTCTACGGCAAGATGGCCGTGCACTGGTACATGAGGGCCTGAACAATCGCGGTCCCCCGAGTTCCGCCCGTCAATCGCGTCACGCAATCGCGCCACCATGAGCTTCAACGCCGCGGGCCATCTCGAATCGCTCACGCCCGCCCAGCGGAGCGCCGTGACCTTTGACGCCGGTCCCCTCGTTGTCCTTTCCGGCCCGGGCACGGGCAAGACCCGCGTCATCATCCACCGCATCGCCCACCTCGTCACGCCGACGAGCGACGGCGGCCGCGGCGTTGAGCCCGAGCAGGTGGTCGCCGTCACCTTCACCGTCAAGTCGGCGACCGAGATGCGCGAGCGCCTCGCCCGCCTACTGGGCGCAACTGTCGCCGAGCGTGTGCAGGTCCGCACGTTTCACGGCCTGGGCCAGCGGCTCATCGCCCGCTTTCCCGACCTCCTTGGGCTGCCCGCGATGCCCCGGCTCATCGACTCCGCCGAACGCCGCGTCCTGCTCCGCGATCTCATCGACGCTCACGACCTGCTCCCCGAATCCGCCGGCCTCGGGCGCGAAGGCGTCCTTGACGAAGTCACGCGCTTCATTGAAACCATCTGGAACAACGCCATCACCCCCGAGCGCTGTGCCGAGTACGCCTCGCGCGAGCGTGCCGCGATCGATCGCGGCGACTCCATTGATGACGTCGAGCGCCAGGCGCGCTCGCTCGCCCTCCGCCGCTTCGAGGACATGACTCGCCTCACCGCTCTCTTCGAGCGCGCCTGCCGCGAGCGCGGATGGTTCTCCATGAGCGAATTGCTCACGCTCCCCATCCGCCTGCTCCGCACCAGCCCGCTCGCGGCGTCCATCGTCCGCTCCGAATGGCGGCACGTCATCGTTGACGAATTCCAGGATGTCAACGCCGCCCAGATCGAGCTGCTCCGCCTCCTCGCGCCACCCGCGGCGGGTGCAGGGCCGGGGCCCGACCTCTGCATCGTCGGCGACGATGATCAGGCCATCTACGAATTCCGCGGCGCCGACGACCGCGCCTTCCAGAAGTTCGCACGCATCTGGCCAGGCCACCAGACCATCGAACTCGCCGACAACTTCCGCAGCGCTCCGTGCGTCATCGACGTCGCCAACGACATCATGTCGCGAGCCGCGGCTTCGTCGCGATTCCGGCCCGACAAGTCCATCGTCCCCGCCGACGTTCCCGGCCCCCCCGGCTGGCAGGAAGATGCCCCGGGCGAGCCCGCCATCGTGCAGGCGGTCAAGCTCTCGCACGACTTCGACGACGCCGACGTGATCTCCGCGATGGTGCTCGCCGAGCTGCGGCGCCGGCCCGGGATGACACTCGATCAAGTCGCGGTGATCGGGCGGAACTGGCGCGACCTGGCGCGCATCGCCGCCGCGTTTGACCTGCACCAGATCGACTACTCGATGCGCGAACGCCGCGACGTGGCCGACGATGACGGCGTGCACGATGTGCTGGCATGGCTCGAGCTGCTCACCGACCCCGGCGCCACCTGGGCCGTCAGGCGCGCGCTCTGGCGACCGCCCGTGAGCATCGCGACCGAGGAGGCCGCCCGCTGGGAGCGGCTGTACAAGGCCGCACGCTCGCGACGCGGCACGGGCGCCGACTCCGACGCGCCGACCGAGTCTTTCATCGAATGGCTCCGCTGGCACGCCGACCGCGCCGATCTTCTGGCCCCGCCGCCGCGACCGGACGACCTCGCCGGCCTTCGGCTCCTGCTGCGCATGCACGACCAGCTCCGCGCCGATGCTTCGTCGCTCCGGGCTGAAGAGGCGATCTTCCGCGTCATGACGACGATCGACGCGGCCCACGCCGACCTGCGCTCGGGCGCGGCACTTGCCGCCCGCGTCGCCGCTCTTGTCGCCGTGCTCCGCTTCGCGCGCGAGCGCCAGAGCCGCCTCCCCGCGCCGGGCGATCTCGCCGCCTTCCTCGCCTACTACCGCGATCTCGACGACAAGGAGCGCGACTTCACCAGCGAATGGGAAGGCCGCATCGACGGTCCGCGCACCGACTCCGACGCCGGCGACGACGAAGGCCGCGGCGTCCAGCTCCTCACCGCCCACGGCGCCAAGGGCCTCGAGTTCGACACCGTCTTCGTCCCCCGTATCACGCCGCGCCACGGCTTCCCCACGATCAAGGTCGAAACGCCCGCGCTCCCCGATGACCAGCACCTCATCGACCGCGCCGGCGACACGCGCTCGCCCGCCGACCGCAAGGAAGCCGAAGAACGCCGCCTCTTCTACGTCGCCTGCACGCGCGCCAAGCGGCGACTCATCCTGCTCGCCAAGTGGAACAAGGGCGCTTCGAGCAGCGTGCACCTGCTCGAAGAGCTCATCCGCGATCGCGATCACGGACCAGCGATCGACGTGCACGCGCAGGCCGACGTGCTGGCGTCGGCGACCGCCGCGGGCGTGCCCGGCATCACGACAAGTGCGCCGCGCGGCGCCCTCGAGCGCGAAGCAAGCGGGCTCGCGCCCGCACCCCCGCCGCGCGAGGCCATCGCCCGGGCGCGATCCGACGCCCGAGAAGCCGCGGCACACGCGCTCGCCGGCGTCGACCGGTCAGCCATCTCCGCCGACGACCTGCACGCCGCGGGCGAGGTGCTCCGCGACGCCGCGGGCCGGCTGGCGATCATCGGCGCGATCGACCGCGCCGAGCCCGCCCCGGAATGGATCACCGAGAGCGCCTCGTGGGTGGCGCTTGACGCGAGCTTGCGCCGCGCTCATCACCCCGCGCCCGCGCCCGCCGCCGGCGCATACCCGTTCCGGGCGCTCCCCCCGCCGCTGCACCTCTCGCACCAGCAGATCAGCGATTTTCGCTCGTGCCCGCGCTGCTACTACGCCAAGCACGTGCTCGGCCTGAGCGAGCCGAGCAGCGATCGCGCCAGCTTCGGCTTTGTCGCGCACAAGGCGATCGAGCGCTTCTATCGCGAGTGGACCGCCGCGGAGAATGCCGATGTGCCCACGCCGCGTCCCGACGCCGATCGCCTCGTCGCCCTCGGGCGCGAGCTCTTCCTCGCTCAGACGCCGAGGTACCGCGAAGTCGACCGCTCGGAGCTTCGCCGGCTCGAAGCTCAGCTCCGCGTGTTTCATCGGCGGCTGCACTCGGAGACGCTCCACGTCAGCGAGATCGAGCAGGAGATCGAGTTCGACTATCCGCTCGACGGCCACGTGCATCGTTTCATGGCGCGGATCGATCGCCTCGATCAGCTCGCGCCCACGCCGGGCCGCGCGGGCGGCACACGCATCGTCGACTACAAGACCGGCGAGCCGACCAGGAAGCTGCTCGAGCCCGCGCCCGACGACCTGCAGCTCGGCATCTACGCACTCGCCGTCCAGAGCCGCATGGGGGACACCCCGCTCACGGGCGTCGCCGAATACTGGGTGCTTGCGACCGGGGATCGCGGCGTGATCGACCTGGGGGAGCTGCGCCTCGACAAGGTGCGCAAGGAAATCGACGGCGTCATCCGGCAGATGATCGCGGGCGACTTCGCCAGGAGCAGCGAGCGCACATGCCGCGGCATGTGCGCGATCTTCGGCGATTGACGCGCACACAGGCGTGTGCGTCACCGTCCGGCCGGCGCGCCGCCCTTGCGCGGGTCGCTCGCCGCCTCGATCACGCCGGGACCGCGCGCGTGAATGAGCTGCACCGCCGCGTCACGCGTGGCGCGCTTGATCTCATGGCGCTGCTTGCGCAGCCAATCGACGAAACGCACGCCCTTCCAGCGCATCTCCGAATACTCCGCGTCGCACTCGAGCACGTTGGGCATCCACTGGTGATGAACCCGGGGGAACGCGACGGCAGCGCCCGCATCCTTCCCAAACAGGATCGCGTTCAGGATCGCCTGCGTCGTCGCCGTGATGATCCGCGGCCCGCCCGACGCGCCCGCGACAAGCTCCACGCGGGGCGGATCGCCGGCGTCGAGGACAATCGTCGGCGACATGCTCGAGAGCGGGCGCTTGCCGGGCGCGGGGAGATTCGCGTCGCTCTGTCTCAGCCCGAACGCGTTCGCCTCGCCGCGGATCGTCGTGAAGTCGTCCATTTCGTTGTTGAGGCAGAACCCGCCGGCGGCCAGGAGCGAGCCGAACTCGAGGTTGATCGTCTCGGTGCAGGCGACGGCATTGCCGCGCGCGTCGAGCACGCAGAGGTGGCTCGTGCCGCCGTCATCGTCCGGGGGCACGCGCGGCTCCGGGTCGGGCGTGCCGTAGGCGCCGCGCACGCGCCCGAGGGTGATGCCGCCGGCGAGCGCGGTCAGGTTCTGCGGATCCAGCATCCGCGCGAGCGGAACATCGACGAACGCCGGATCGCCGAGCCAGCGGGCGCGATCGGCGAACGCGTGCTTGAACGACTCGACGAGGAAGTGCAGGTATCCGGGCGAGAGGCCATGCTCGATCTGCGGCGCGAGGGCGGTGCGCTCGAGAATCCCAAGGGTCTGCGCCATGCACACGCCGCCGCTGCTCGGCGGGGGCATGCCCAGGAACGTCCGCGAGCGGAACGTGAACGTGAGCGGCTCGGCATCGGCGGGCGCATAGCCCGCGAGGTCCGCGAGCGTGAGCGCGCCGCCGCCATCGGCGTCGGAGGCAATCGCGGCGACGATTGCGCGAGCGATCGCACCGGCGTAGAACGCGTCGCGGCCGTCGCGGGCGATGGCGTCGAGCGTGTCGGCCTGCTCCGGAAGCCTGATGACATCGCCGGGCTTGACGGCGCCCTCGCCCAGGAATCGCCGCCACGTGAAGGTGAAGCGCGACTTGCGATCGGGGTGCTCGTTGAAGCCGTCGATGGCGGCGCGAGCCGCGCGGGCGTAGGCGTCGTCGACGGCAAATCCTTCCCGCGCGAGGCGGATGGCGGGCGCCATCACCGTCGCGCGATCGAGCGTCCCCCAGCGATGGAGCGCTTCGAGCAGCCCGGCGACGGTGCCCGGCACGCCCACGGCCTTGGCGCCGATGGCGCTGGCTGAGCGTCCTCGCGCATCCCCGGCGAGTTTCTCGAAGTAATCGGGCGTGACGGCGGCAGGCGCGGTCTCGCGATAGTTCAGCGCGGCGCGCAGGCCGCCCGCTTCGATCCGCATGCGCGGATGCTCGCGCAGGTAGACGACCATGAATCCGCCGCCGCCAATCCCGCAGGAGAACGGGCGAACCACCGAAAGGGCGAAACTGGTGGCGACGGCGGCGTCGACAGCGTTTCCGCCGCGTGCGAGCATCTCTGCACCGGCCTGCGAGGCGAGCGGATGATCGGCCGCGACGGCGTGCTGCTCGAAGACCGACGCGGCCGGCGGCGGCTCGGCGATGGTCTGGCTGAGTGCGCAGGAGACGCTGAAGGCGAACGCCGCGAAACGGGCACGCGTGCGGGTGCTCATGGGCGAGTGTACGGGCGAATCAGCATCGAACGGGGAGTACGCCGGACGCGGGATGACGCCGCGGGTCGCTGGTCAGGGGGGGGCGGCGCGCGGGGGCGGAGCGCACACAAGTCGAAGCGACTTGTGTGGCACGGTGCACGGTGCACGGTGCACGGTGCACGGTGCACGGTGCACGGTTCACGGTGCGAATGCACGCTCGAGCTGTTCACCCCTTGACGACGGCGTCCATGTGGCGCTTCTCATCCGGGGTGAGGCCCTCGACCGGCGTTTCCTTGAGGAGCGAGTCGATGATGTGGTCCGTGGTGACGCCGTCGGCTTCGGCGTTGAAGTTCGTGAGGATGCGGTGACGCAGCACCGGCTTGGCGATGTCGCGGACGTGCTCGGGGGTGACGGCGAGCGAGCCCGCGAGGATGGCGCGGGCCTTGGCGGCGAGGATCATGTACTCGCTGGCGCGCGGGCCGGCGCCCCAGCCGACGTACTGCTCGACCATCTTCGGGCGCGGGTGGCCCGCGTCCATGGGCTCCTTGATGCGCGTCGTGCGCACGAGGCGCAGGGCGTAGCGGAGCACGTGGTCGGCGACGGGGGTGGAGCGGACGAGCTCCTGCACGCGCTGAATGTCGGCGGCGGTGAGGACCGCCGTGGGCTGCGCGGCGCCCGTGGTGGTGGAGCGCTTCACGATGAGCAGTTCCTCGTCGGCGCTGGGGTAGCTGATCTTGACCTCGAACATGAAGCGGTCGAGCTGTGCTTCGGGGAGGGGGTAGGTGCCTTCCTGCTCGATGGGGTTCTGCGTCGCGAGGACGAAGAAGGGCGCGGGGAGCTTGTGTTGCATCCCGCCGACGGTCACCTGACGCTCCTGCATGGCTTCGAGCAGCGCGGCCTGGGTCTTGGGCGGGGTGCGGTTGATCTCGTCGGCGAGGATGACGTTGGCGAAGATGGGGCCCTTGACGAAGCGGAGCGTGCGGGTGCCGCTGGACTTGTCCTCTTCAATCACCTCGGTGCCGGTGATGTCGGAGGGCATGAGGTCGGGCGTGAACTGCACGCGCGAGAAGCCCAGCGAGAGGGTCTTGGCGATGGTGGAGATGAGCAGCGTCTTGGCGAGACCGGGGACGCCGACAACGAGGGCGTGCCCGCGGCAGAAGATCGCCATGAGGATCTGATCGACGACCTGATCCTGCCCGACGATGACCTTGGCGATCTGCTCGCGGAGCTTGCCATAGGCGGCACGGACCTCGTTGATGACGGCGTGGGGGTCGTGCGGGGCGGAGGTGGAGGGATCAGGCATGCGGGAAGGGTATGAGGGTGCGCCCGTCGGCGGGGCGGGCCCCGCTCACGCCCGCAGCGACTGGTACAGGCTGAGCAGGCGAGCGCCCACCGCCTGGCGCGAGAAGCTCTCCTCGACCCATCGGCGGCCGCGGTGGCCCATGTCGCGGCGGTCGCGGCGCGCGAGGATGGCCAGCACGGCACGGGCAAGAGAGGCGGGGTCGGGGTCGGCGGCAGCACCGGCGCCGATGTCCTCGACTGCCGCGGCGAGGGAGAGGTTGCGCGTCATCACCGCGGGCGTGCCGGCGACAAGGGACTCGACGATGGCATAGCCGAAGTTCTCGAACTCGGACTGGATGAGCAGCGCGTCGCCGGCGGCGAGGGCCTCCCATTTCGGCTGGCCGTTGAGCCACCCCGCGAAGATGATCGCATCGAGGACGCCTTCGCGGCGAGCGAGATCGCGGAGTGATTGGACGTAGGGCTCGTCGCCCTCGCCGATGAGGAGGAGGCGCGTCCCCGGGACCTCGCGGCGGACGATCGTGAGGGCGGCGATGGCCAGCTCGAGGCGCTTGACGGGATGGAGCCGGCCGATGAACGTGAGCAGCGGCGTGGTGAAGTCGGGCTTGGGCGCGCCGGCGTAGAGCGATCGGCCGGGGTCGGCCGACTCGGACTTCAGCCAGCGGTCGCGGCCCGCTTCGATGAGGCCGGGGAGGGCGGATTCGGCGAAGGGAATGGCGACGGGCAGAGGCACGACTTCGCGGCGCGTCGCGCGGCCGAGGATCGAGAGATCGCTCGTGTCGCGCTCGGTGTCGCTGGTGAAGATCGCGGCGCGTGCCGAGGCGAGCTCTCGGGAGAGGCCCGAAAGCAGTCGAAAGAGCCGCTTCTTCCAGACCTTGTGCCTAAGGGCGGCGTGGACGAGCATGCCGTGGGGCTGCCAGACGACGGGAATGCCGCGGCGACGGGCCTGGGCGGCGATGGCGACCAGGTCGATGAGCCAGAGGCCGTGAAGGTGAACGACATCGATCTCGCCGGCATCGAGGACGCGGACCGCTTCGCGCGCGAGCGCCCCGCCACCCGGAGCAAGACGGCCCGGGCGACCAGTAAAAGTCCAGACGCCGGGCTCGTGCCCGCTGATCCATCGGGCCGCCTCGTCGCCGGCGGGGAGGTCCTGCGTGATGGCGCGGACGGAGGCGCGGCCTTCGGCGGCCTGGGTGCGGAGGGCTTCGACGATTTCGACGAAGGCCGTGGAGGTGCCGCCGGCGCTGGCGGTGATGGACTCGGTGACCTGGAGCACCCGGAGCATGGGCGGACCGTAGGTCGGGGCTGGTGACTGGAAAGGAGGACGCCGACGGCCCGAGGGGCTGGAGGGCGGCGGCGATCGGGCCGATTCAGGATGACGGACCTGTGCGAACTACGATCCGGGTCGGTTCCCCGGGCGCGAGAGGCGCAACTTGGGCGGGCGGGGGTTCGGCGGAGATGATCGGAGACTCATGGGCGATCGAGTGGATGTGCAGCTTGACGACGGGACCGGCCGCGGCGGTTTCGCGCGGTACGAAGGCCCGAGGCCCCCGGTGTCGGTGGTCATCCTGACCTACAACGAAGAGGGAAACATCGCCGAGTGCATCCGCTCGTGCGCGTGGAGCGACGACATTCACGTGCTCGATTCGGGGAGCACCGACGGGACGGCGGAGATCGCGCGGAGCCTCGGCGCGCAGGTGCACGTGCACCGGTTCAAGAGCTTCGGCGACCAGCGGAACTGGGCGATCGATCACATCCCCTGCAAGCATCCGTGGCACTTTCACCTGGACGCCGACGAGCGCTTCACGCCGGGGGTGATCCGCGAGATGGTCGACCTGATCGGGATCGACGGCGAGCGCGGCGAGCACGTGTGCTATCTGTGCCCGAGCAAGATGATCTTCCTGGGGCGGTGGCTGAAGCGCAGCGGGAACTACCCGTCGTACCAGGTGCGGCTCTTCCGGTACGGCAAGTGCCGGTTCATGGACTTCGGGCATGGGCAGCGCGAGGACCCGCAGGGAAGCGTGGGGACGATGAAGCAGCCGTACATGCACTACGCGTTCAGCAAGGGGCTGCTGGAGTGGATGACCAAGCACAACGGATACTCGGAGCGCGAGGCACGCGAGGGGCTGGCGATCCGGGCGGCGAGGCGACCGCCGCTGAGGACCGTGTTTCAGAATGACGGGATCGCACGCCGGCGAGCGGCGAAGAACCTGTCGTACTTTCTGCCGATGCGCGCGGTGTGGCGGTTCCTGTACAGCTTTGTCGCGCGGATGGGATTCCTGGACGGCCTGGCGGGGATGCACTATTGCCTCATGATCTCCATGTACGAGTACTGGATCGAGCTCAAGATCCGCGAGCTTCGGGAGCGCTGGTCGCTGGAGACGGACGAGCACATCCGGCGCATGCTCGAAGAGAGTGCCGCGCGCGTGGGTGATGACCCGGGCGCGCGCCCCGCCGGGACGCCGATCGCGTCGCTGCGGCCTGACGAACGTTCCGGAGCGGCGGCGGCGACGCCCGCGCGCCCATCGGGAGCGCTGGCATGAGCAAGATCACGCCGGAGCGGCTGTATGAGCGCGGGCACGGGATCGACATCCTGATCCCGACGCTCAACGAGGTGACGCACATCGCCGAGGCGATCGAGAACGCGCGCGCGGTGGGGGATGTGTACATCCTCGATTCATTCTCGACCGACGGGACGCAGGAACTGGCGCGGCGCAGCGGCGCGCACGTCGTCGAGCACACGTTCATCGACTACGCCAAGCAGAAGAACTGGGGGCTGGACAACCTGCCGTTCCGCGGGGAATGGGTGTTCATTCTCGACGCCGACGAGCGCATCACCCCCGAGCTGCGCGAGGAGCTGTTCCGCATCGCCGACGCGCGCGGGCCCGTCGACGGGTACTACGTGAACCGCGTGGTGATCTACAAGGGAACCGAAGTGCGGCACGGCGGGCTGTATCCTTCATGGAACCTGCGGTTCTTCAGGCGCGGGCGGGCGCGATATGAGGATCGTGCCGTGCACGAGCACATGGTCTGCACCGGGCCGACGGAGTATCTCAAGCACGAGATGCTGCACATCCGGCGCGAGAGCCTTCAAGAGTGGATCCGCAAGCACATCCGGTATGCGGACATGGAAAGCGAGGAGTGGGTGCGGCAGCGTCAGGGGCTTTCGCCAGGCGGGGAGCGGGCGCAGAAGCTGTTCCGCGGGACGCTGCGGTTTCGACAGTGGATCCGGCGCGAGGTGTGGCCGCGCACGCCGTTCAGGGCCCTCGTGCGCTTCGTGTTCATGTACTTCGTGCGCCTGGGTTTCCTGGACGGGCGCGCGGGCCTGCGGCTGGCGGCGCTCACGGCGTGCTACGAATACCAGATCGGCCTGCTCTTCCGCGAGAAGCTCGCGCGTGTGCGCACCGAAGCCGAGCGCCGGCGCACGAGCTAGCGCCCCGCGCCCCGCGGACCTCCCCGCGGCGGCGCCGACATCGACGTGCTCGCGCCGAACGTCCGGCTGCCGAGGGTGAGGCTGCCGCCGAAGCTGAGCGAATCACCCACCGCCGCCACCTGCAGATCGAACGCCTTGGACGCATCCGTGATGACGATCGAATCGTGGGGGCAGGCGTATTGGCAGGCCGGGCCGGTCGGCAGCGCGTGGCACTGGTCGCAGACGGCGGCGATCTTCGGCACGGGCCCGGACCTGACGAACTCGTGCTCACTGCCCTCGGGAACCGGGTGCATGCGCGGGTCGCGATCGTGGAGCTGGATCGAGCCGTACGGACAATTGGAGGCGCAGATGCCGCAGCCGATGCACCAGTCCTCGATGAACATCGAGAAGTCGGACTTCCGCCCGATGGACCCGACGGGGCAGCCGATCATGCAGACCGGGTCGAGGCAGGAGCGGCAGCGTGAAGGGGCCTGGTAGTGATCGATGCGCGGGCCTTCGCGCACCAGCCGCGGCAGGCCGTCGTCATGGGCCGCGACGCACGCCTGCACGCACTGATCGCAGCGCGTGCAGGAATCCAGATCGATGAGCAACAGGCGCTGACCCTGCGGCAGGCCCATGGCCTCGGCCTGAGGCGAGAGCACCGGGAGCGAAACGCTCGTGAGGCGCTCCGTGCGGTCCTTCTCCTTTCGGCGGCGTGCGAGGCTCTCGATGCGCCGGCGGAAGCGCGGGTCGATGCGGAAGGCCTCGAGGCAATCGTCGCGCGCGATGCGAAAGACTTCGACCGCGGTGGAACGGATGGCGCGCGGAACGGGGTGGGCGTACCACTGACGCATGTTCGCGTCGGAGCCGTAGGCCGTGCAGGTGACCGGGCGCGATCCGCCTTCGAGCAGCGCGTCTTCGCCGAAGACATCGCCCTCGCCCAGGTAGCAGATGGTGACTTCGCCGCTCGTGCCGACGAGCTGCGACACGCGGACCTGTCCGACGCGGATCACATACAGGGCGTCGGCGGCCTGCCATTGCCGGAAGATGTTCTCTCCTGGCGCAATCCGCACGGACGTCGCCCGCGCGCGGAGCAGGTCGATGGCTTCGGGCGAGAGATCGCGGAACAGGCGGCTGACGCGCAGAAGGGCCGCGAGCTTGCGCCGATCGGCCTCGGCGATGACCGCGCGGAACGCCTCCGAGCGATCGCGCAGCCGATCGAGCACCGTGCGGATGATCTCCAGGACTTCGCACGGCTCGGCCGCCGTCACCGTCGCCGATCGCGGCTGGCGCGTCAGGCACGCGATCTCGCCGAAGAGGCTTCCGGCGCCGAGCACCGCGAGCCGGCGGCGCTCGGAGACCATGGCGGAGGCGTCAACGGCAATCGGGCGGTCTTCGCGCTCGCGCAGGCCGTGCGGGGTGATGTCGCTCGTGAGGATCGACTTCACGCGCGACCAGAGGTCGGTCCGGCGCTTGGATTTTGAGCGCGAGCGGCTTTCCAGGTGCACGATCGCTGAGCCGCTGAGCAGGTAGTACGCCGTGCGCCCCGCTTCGCCTTGCGTGCAGATGACTTCGCCGCGGGCGAAGGTTCGCCTGCGGATGCACCCGGGGTGCTGGGCGACGAAGCGAGCAGCATCGGTGAGCAGCGGGATGGCCTCGATCTCCTCGGGCCGGGCGGGCTCGCCTCGCAACTGAATGGCGGCGATCACGCGGCTGGGCGCCGGGGCCCGAGCGGGAACTGGAGGGTCCGGCTGGTTGGTCGGAGCGGACGTCATCGGAGCCGAAGCGGAACGTCGCGGGCAAGGAACCCTAGGTGCCCGCGGCCGCGCCGAGATGCTGCCACGCGGCACGCACGTGTGCCTCGCCCGTAAACCGGCCGCCCACGGCCATGCGGATGACGAATCGGTCTGCGGGCGCGCCGGGCGTGCCCGCACTCACGGGCAGGACGGCGTGTGAAAGGAAGACTCGACCGTCGGCGTTCACGCGTTCGAGGAGGCGGCGCGTCGGGTCGTCGCCGGCGCACAGGCGGAAGCAGACGAGCCCGAGGCGCGCGGGAGTGACGATCTCGAAGCGATCGTCCGAGCGCACGAGCGACTCAAACAGCTCGGCGAGGCGCACGTGCTCGCGGATGTGCGCACGCAGGCCGTCGAGCCCATAGCTCCGCATCACGAGCCACAGCTTGAGCGCGCGGAAGCGCCGCCCGAGCGGGATCTGCCAGTCGCGATAGTCCCACACGACGCCCGCGTCGGACGCGGCGTTGCGCAGGTACTCGGGCGTGATCGAGAGCGCGCCGACGAGCGCGGCACGGTCCGCGGTCCACATCAGGGCGCAGTCGAAGTTGGTGAGCAGCCACTTGTGCGGGTTGAACGACCACGAGTCGGCAAGCTCGATGCCGTCGATGATCGCGCGGTGCTCCGGGCAGATGCACGCCGAGCCGGCGTGGGCGGCGTCGACATGCAGCCAGAGTCTCTCGCGGGCGCAGATGGTCCCGATCGCGCGGACGTCGTCGATCGCCGCGCAGCCCGTCGTGCCGACGGTCGCGACGACCATGCACGGTCGCCGGCGCGCGGCCCGGTCGGCCGCGATGGCCTGTTCGAGCAGGTCGGGTCGAAGGCGATGCTGATCGTCGGTGTCGATGAGGCGCACGCCTGAAGCAGGCCCACCGACGAGCCCATCTCGCTCCTGGACGTCGCGCGAAAGGCCGGCGATCATGGCCGCTTTAACGACCGATGAGTGCGCCTGCCGGGAGGTGTAGACGACGAAGCGCTCGTCGACACCGGGCGGCTGGTCGGCCCGGTCGCAGGCACGGGCTCGCGCGCGGGCGGCGACGAGCGCGACGAGCGTGGCTTCGCTCGCCGTGCCCTGGATCACCCCCCCACCGCTCTCCGCCGTCGACCAGAAGCGCCGCGGGAGGTCGACGGCTCGCGCCATCCAGTCGAGCATGCGCGTTTCGATCTCGGTGCAGGCGGGCGACGTGGACCACAGCATCCCCTGGACGCCCAGGCCCGCGGAGAGCAGCTCGCCGATGACCGACGGCCCGGAGATGTTGGCGGGGAAGTAGCCGAAGAAGTTGGGCGATTGCCAGTGCGTGAGCCCGGGAAGAACAACGCGATCGAGGTCGGCCGCGATCGCGTCCCAGGGCTCGGGGCGCTGCGGCGGGGCGTCGGGAAGCAGGGCCGCGGTCTCGCCCGGGCGGCGAGCGCTGCGCACGGGCCAGGGGGCGGCGGGCGAGCGGAGGCGATCCCAGTAGTCGGCGATGAAGTCGACGGCGGCGTGGGCATGACGGCGGAAATCGTCGGCCGACCAGTGCTCGGGCGGGTTCATGGCGGATTGTTGACCGCGCGGCGGAGCGCGCAAGAAAACGGCCCCGCCTGAAAGACGGGGCCGCGGGAGACGCCTGGAAGCGATCGGGCGCTCGTTACTGGGCGAGCTGCTTGAGCAGCTCGCGCTGCTCCTGCATCCACCCCGGCCGGAGCTGACCCGAGAGAAGCGGGTTGACCTTGAGCAGATCCTCGAGCTTGTTCAGGTGACGCTTGGCGACACCAACCTCGATCAGCCGGCGGTCGCGGTTCTGCTCGCCCTGGAGGGCGACGGCGCCGTTGACGGCGACGAGGTACTTGCGGAGGACGTCCTGCCAGGTCTTGTCGGCCTCGTCGTTCTTCTTCATGTTGTCGTCGATGTACTTCGTGGCGGCCTTGCCCACGAACTCGACTTCGTTGAGGCCCATGACCTTGACGAGCTCTTCCTCCGTTGCGGCGATGCCCTTGGCAAAGCCGTACTTGACGGCGTCGCGCGCGTTGAACGTGAGGATTTCGCCCGCGGGGTTCACAAGGTACTTGCCGGTCTCATCCTGGAACCAGGTGACGTTGTTGTTGGCGTCGATGTTGCAGGACAGGGGCTCGACGATCTGCATGGAGCGCATGATC
Source organism: Phycisphaerales bacterium (assembly GCA_050182995.1). Taxonomy (GTDB): domain Bacteria; phylum Planctomycetota; class Phycisphaerae; order Phycisphaerales; family UBA1924; genus JAEUIX01. The sequence goes on from JBFXBS010000004.1 coordinate 41,946, forward strand.
TCCTTGGCGTGCCGGCCCAGCGCGGAGACCTTCTCCATCTGGTAGAGCACTTCGAGCAGCTCGGGGCCCTGCATCATCTGCAGGTTGCCGAACCATCCGGTGCAGGCGCCGGCGTTGCCTTCGGGCATGAAGTACCACTCTTCGATGACCCACGGGCTCATGCACGCGGCGGAGATGGCCGACTCGATCCACGCGACGGTGCGGAAGCGCTTCTTGTACTCGTTCTCGAAGACGTCGTGGAAGCGCGTGAGCTCGAGGAGATAGCCGCCGCCCGAGTTGACCCGGACAACGACGACGTCCACCTTGTCCTTTTCAAGGAGAGGGATGGCGTCTTTCCAGGCCTTGGCGTTGATCTGGATGCCGACGGTGCTGTCGATCTTCCCCTGCCAGGCGGAGGGCGGACCGAAGTTGAGGACGGCGACGCGGGAGACGCCGTCGATCGAGCGGGGGCGCTTGGCGCCATCCTTGGAGGGAGCGGCGGTGGAAGCCGGCGGAGTGGTCTTGGCGGGCTCGTCCTTCTTCTGGGCCGAATCCGCGGGCTTGGCCGCCTCAGGCTTGGCTTCAGCGGGCTTGGTCTCAGCCGGCTTGGCGGGCGCCGTGCGGATGACCTCGCGAACATCGGCCTTGTCGAGGTATTCGGTCTGGCCGCTGGCGAGCTTGACAACCCAGAAGGTGTCCTCCTCGCGGACGACTTCGCACTCGATGGTGCGACCATCCTTCATCTTGAAGGTGTCCGCCAGGATGTCAGAAGCCAAGAGCAGGACGGATGCCGAGGCCACGACGCTCAACACGAGGTTTCGCAAGCCGTTTTTCATTCGGAACATGGACATTTCTCCAAACTGGACTCGGTGGATGGGTCGGAGGGCGGCTCAGCGGTCCTGCCGCATCTGCTGCTTGATCTGCTCGATGCCGATTTCGAGCTCATTCTTGGGGGGAACCTGCTGGATTTCGCGCGGGTTCATGGCCTCGCCGTACTTGTTGAAGATCTCAATCATTTCCTTGAGGAGGCGGAGGCGCTTGCCGCGGCCGCGATTGCGGTCGGATGGGGTCTGGCCCTCGATGGGCGTGCGCTGGAACTCGCGGTACTTGTTGTTGAGCTCGCGCTCCGCGGCGTTCACGTCCTTGCCCCAGCGCTTGATGACCTCGGAGGACTTCCCGCGGACGAGGGTGAAGCTGCGGGCGATGCCCAGGGCGTCGGCGAGGTCCTCGTTGGTGTCGATGGTCCCGGCGGAGAGGCCGAGCTTGAGCGCCGAGGAGGCGTCGAGGTTCAGGCAGTCGTTCCCGTGCCCGCGGAGGGCGTCGTCGAAGGAATCACGCCGGCCCGCCTCGGCATCGCCGTCGTCGGTGAGCAGCTCGTCCCCGCTGTTGTCGCGGAAGAAGACGGGCTTGCCGCCGACGTATGACACCGACAGCCACTCACGCATGAAGGCCATGGCGCGGATGATGAGAGGCTCGTGCCCGCCCTTGTAGGCGAGACCTTCGGCACGACCCATGCGGAGGGAGTACTGCTTCTCGCGGGCGTCGTAATCACCCACCCCGGCAAAGATGTACTCGAGGTACCCGATGCCGCCGTGCTGCCCGTCGGAGGTGTAGTAGATCTTGGGGGCCACGAAGGGCACGAACGCCGCCCCGCCCAGGGCGCGCTTGACCCACATGATGAGCTGCGGCTTCTCGCCGGTGCGGGTCTTCCAGTCCGGGTCATCGCGGATGCGGTCGGTCATGAGCGTCTGGAGCTCGCGGGCGGTTTCGAGCTGATTGAAGGCATAGGACGTGAGGGCGGGATTGGCTTCATGCTCGGAGAACGTCTGCCCGTAGCGCTCAAAGGACAGGTTCACGTAGAACACCAGGTAATCCGGGTTCCACTTCTTCGCGTCGTCCATGATCTTCTTGAGCGGCGTGAACGTCACCTCGTGCCCGAAGTTGCCGACCAGGTCGATGCGGTAGATGAGCTTGCGGTCGGCGGGGACGTCCGAAGGCACCTTGGGCGCCTTCTCTTCCATCTTGTCGTCGTCCTTGGGCTGAGCGGAGGCGGTGGGCGTCGCGGTCAGCGGGAGCGCAGACACCATCACGCCCATCACGAGAGCTCGAATCAGTTTGGCTTTGCTCATGGCTTTCCTTTGCGAACGGGAGCACAATCTGCCGGTCGTGCACGCTCTGCAAGTCGACAGCGAGCCCGGGAACCGTGCCTCGCCACATTAGACTCGCAACCGGCGGGCAAGTTCCAAAGCTTCGGCCTTTGACCCTGCCGAGCCATCCAACTGGGCGTCGTACACCGCGTTGAGTATTCGCTTGAACGCCGGTCCGGGCTTCAATCCCAGGCGGATCAAGTCGCCTCCATTCACCCATGGAGATGGCGGAGATCGCGTAAGATCAACGCCAATGGCAGCAAGATCGCTTGATATCGCTGAAGCAAGGCTCTTTGCCGACACCCCCAGGATGACCAACGCTTCCCGAAACTCCATCCGGCCGAAGGCCCTCTTTCGCGGGGCAATTCCGAGTTCGGCCCAATTCTTGATCAGCACGGCATGGGCCGCCAGCGTGTCGTCGAGGGCATCGCGGTCCTTGTTGCTCAGGCACAGGGCTCGGCGCCAGCCAGCGATCAGGGCCTGTCTGGCTGGTTCCACGAGGGTGCCAGCCGCGACGCCGGCGCCAGCGTGGCGGTCAAGGGCCCAGGCAGCGAGGGCGGTGGGGTGCGGGGCGGACCGGGGAAGGCGTGCGAGGATCGACGGTTCCCCGGCTGTGTCCGGGCTGGACGGGCGAGGCGGCTCCTGGAGGACGGGTGCATCGAGCGCGAGGCTGTTGAGGAGGGCGGCCGCGGTGCCGCGGGAGGGGTGATCGAGCATGCGGCGAACCTCCTCGCCGATGCGTTCGCGGGAGACGCCCTCGAGTTCGCGGGCGTGCTCGCGGATGGCCGACGTCGTGTCGGGGGCGATCGAAAAGCCCAATCGGGCGGCAAAGCGCACGGCCCGGAGCGCCCGCAGGTGGTCCTCGGCAAGACGCCGGTGAGGATCACCGACGGCGCGGATGACGCCGGCGCGGAGATCGTCGACGCCCCCAACGAGATCGATGAGCGCGCCTTCGACGCGCGGCAAGGGCGGAGGGAGCGGCGTCGGCGGCGCGAGCGGATCGAGAAAGAGCGCGTTGATGGTGAAATCACGCCGGGCGGCGTCAAGCTCGGGCGTCGCGAAGGACACGGAATCGGGCCGACGGCGATCGGAATACGTGCCCTCGGTGCGGAAGGTGGCGACTTCGATGGTGACGCCGTTCGTGGGCACGAGCATGACCCCGAAGGCGGCGCCGACTTCGTGCACCCGGCGGAACGCGGCGCGGACCTGTTCCGGGCGGGCGTCGGTGGCGACGTCGTAATCGGTCGGGTGGAGGCCGAGCAGCTCGTCGCGCACGCAGCCGCCGGCGAAGTAGGCGACGTGTCCGCGGTCGCGAAGGGCGCGCACGATCATGGTCGCTTCGCGGCGGGCGATCGCGGGATCGGGAGCGCGGGCCATGGGTGGAGGGTAGTGGGAATCAAGCGGCGGCGGGCGCTTGGATCGATGCCGCGGCTCTGTCAGGCGTCGCGCCTCAACCGTTCATGCCGCGCGTCGAGCGCGGCTGCTCACCGCGTGCTCGGCGTCATGTCGCGGGTGAAGAAGAGAGCGTCGAAGCATCGGCCCCAGACAGCCCGCTCCCGCCCGTAGCCCATCGGGCGCATCACCTGCGGCTCCCTCAGCCACGCGGCTTCGGGGTCGTCGGCGGCGGGATTGAGCGGGACGATCGCGAGGCTCAGGCCCGCGTCGGCCATGAGCGCTTCGAGATCTCCGGGCTCGCTGCGCGCGATGGGCGTCGGCGCCGACCACGGGCGGCCGATGGCGCCCTGGTGCGCGCTGAAGGTGATGACGAAGTAGTCGCGCCCGAGTCCCTCGGCAGCGAAGTGGCCCAAGGGCTTGAAATCGCCGCCGCGATTCTCGGGTCCGTAGAGGCTCGTGCATTCGCCGCCGTTGCGGAGGAGGTGCGAGCTCGCCGCCCACACGATGAGCCGCTTGCCCTTGAAGTACTCGCGCGCGAGGAAGACGAGGTTTTCGCCCATGCGCTGATCGCGGAGCTGCAAGACCTCGCGCGGGGTGTTGCTGATGTTCTGACGGTCCGTCTCGCGGGAGGCGCGGTCGAAGGTGAGCAGGTTCAGGAGGGTGAGGCGGGCAAACTCGATCTCGCGGGGCTCTTCATGACGGGCCAGATAGGCGCGCTGGTCCTCGATGAGCGTGATGAGCGCGCGGACGGCGGCGCGCGATTCAGCGAGCCGGTCGGGGTCGCCGCGCGGGGCGGCACCGGTTTCGCGAAGACGGGCCGCCATCCAGCGCACGGCATCGACGCCGCTGGAGACGACGGGCTCTGGAAGCTTGCACCCGCGATCGGCAAGGCGCGTGAAGAAGGAATCGAGCCAGGATGCGTGCTGTCGCCGCGAGGCGCTCGACGTGTACTGATTGTCGAACCCGGCCATGATGAGGCGGCGGTCGGTCTTCTGCGTGCGCGCGGCGTACTCGAGCACCGGTTTGGCCTGAGCGCTCTGGGCCCAGATGCCGAACACGCCGTGCTGCTCGGCGATGGTGGCGGCGTCGGCCGGCGCGACGCCCGCCGCAAAAAGCTCATCCACGCGCCGGCAATCGAACAGGCCCGATTCCCACGCGAGCACGTCGAAGCCCATCTGCTGATGGAGGAAGCGAACAAGGCGGCACTTGGCTTTGAAGGTGGCGCCGTCGCCGTGGGATTGCTCACCGAGACCGACAACCCGGGCGCTCCCGATCATGGCGCGAAGGGGCTCGAGGTCGCTGAAGTCCTCGGGCTGGTCGAGCGCGGGCTCGTCGATGGTGCGGACGGAGATGGCGTGATCGCGCAGCCACGTGATGCGGGGATCGACAGGGGCGGGCGCAGGCCGGGCTGCCGGCTGAGGCAGGAGAACGAGCGTGCCCGCGATGAGTGTGGTTGCCCAGAGCATGCCGGAACTCACGAAGCGGACACCGCCGCGAAGAACGCGTGCGAAGTCTGGGGTGCGCTCGCCCTATTCACCCGTCGTTCTCTTCCGACGCAGCACGTGGTGGTAGCTCTGCGCGAAGCGGTGGGCCTCGTCGCGGATGGCCATGCACAGGCGCAGGGCGGCGTTGGTTCTGGGCAGGCGCAGCGGCTCGCTCTCGCGCTGGACAAAGATCAGCTCTTCCTTCTTCGCAAGCGAGATGACCATGGGCGGCTTCACGTCGAGCTGCTCGAAGGCTTCCATCGCCGCGTGGAGCTGGCCGAGGCCGCCGTCGATCAGGATGACCTCGGGGTAGAGCTCCTGACCCGCGCCGGCGTCGCGGTAGCGCCGGCTGACGACTTCGCGGATGGCGCGGTAGTCGTCGTTGTCGACCGAGCGGACTTTGTATCGGCGGTACTCGTCCTTGAACGGGCGGCCGTCGACGAAGCAGACCTTGCTGCCGACGGTTTCGTTCCCGGCCAGGTGGGCAATGTCGATGGCTTCGACGCATCGGACGGGGGCGTCGAGGGCGAGGACCTTCTGCAGGGCGGTGCAGCCCTTGCGGGGGTCGATCCAGGCGATCTCGGTCTCGGGCTGATAGCCGTCGGAGCGCTCGCCGCGCTCGTCGAGTTTCTGAAGCGCCTTGAGCTGATCGCGCAGGGCGGCGGCGTGCTCGAACTTGAGGTCGCGTGCGAACTGATCCATCTGCTCGGTCATCTCGCGCACGAGGACGGAGCGGCGCGTGCCGAGAAAGCGCGTAAAGCGGTCGATGTCGGCGCGGTAGGCGTCGGGCGCGATCTTGTCGGCGCAGGGCGCGGTGCACTGGCCGATGGCCCAGAGCAGGCACGGGCGAAAGTGCTTGTTCTTTTCGTCGCCCGCGACGATGTCGAGCGAGCACGTGCGGAACCTGAAGACGCGCTGCATCACCTGCACGGCGTCTCGCAGCGCTCCGGCATTGGTGAACGGCCCGAAGACACGGGCGCCGCGCAGCAACTGGCCCAGGTGCTCATCGCCCGCGCCGGTGGGGTTTCGAGTCACGAACACGCGCGGAAAGTCCTCACGCATCGTGATCACCAGGTAGGGAAAGGTCTTGCCATCGGTGAGCCGCACGTTGAACCGCGGCTTGAGGTCCTTGATCAGCCGGTTCTCGGTGAGCAGCGCCTCCCACTCGCCTTCGCATTCGAGCGTGTCGAAGTCGTGCACGCGGTCGAGCAGCGGCTGCTTCTTGAAGCCGAGATCCGCCGAGGGCACGAAATACGACCCGACGCGATCGGGGAGCGAGGCGGCCTTGCCGACGTAGAGCACCACGCCCTTGTGGTCCTTCATCAGGTAGACGCCCGGGACGCGCGGGAGCGCCCGCGCCTTGAGCCCGAGGCGCTCGAGGCGCGCCGGGCGCGATTCGCTGCCCCAGTGCGGGAGCGGGACGGCGGCGCCGGCGTCTTGACCGCGGTCGGGCGAAGGATCGGAGTGCGTCTCGGGCACGCGGGATTCTACGAGCAGGGCCTCACGACCCCGGGTCGACGGCGACTCTCCCCATGTGCACATGAGCTTTCATCATCGCTCGTCACCCTCTGCTTCGCCCCCGCCTGGCGGCTACGACCCGCATTCCCCCGAGCGCGGGACCCCTATCTTCCTGGCGCCGGGCGAAGACACGACAGGCGGGATGCACGCCGCGGGTACTCCGCTTGCACCGGCCTCGACCCGCGCGCCGACGAGAACCCCGATGGCCAACCCCGATTCGACCTGGCTGAAGTCGCTCGAACGCCTTGTGCAGGAGCACCTGGGCGCGGTTTATCCGACGGGCGAGGCGGTCAAGGTGTCGGCGGAACTCGAACTTGCGTCGGGCTTCCAGGTGTCGGACTACACGAGCAAGGGCGCGCGGCACAAGATCATCTTCAACCAGGCCGACCTCGTCGTGCTCGACGAAGGGCCGCACGGAAAGTGGAAGCCGCGGGTGGCGATGGAGTGTCGGCAGGGCGAGCTGTCGAGTCGCGAGGTGCTGGCGGCCAACGCGCGGGCGGAGCAGTTCAAGCTGGTGCAGCCGTACCTGCGGTTCGGGCTGCTCATCGGGCGCTTCGAGGGTTTGAGCCTGCCGTACCGGGTGCTGAAGCATGGCCCGCATTTTGATTTCGTGGTGGCGTGGGAGGGGCCGACGCCGAAGGGGATGACGCGCGACCGGCTGGGCGCGATCATCGTCGCGGAGATCGACGCTTCGAGGGCGCTGTCGAGCCTGCTGCTGAAAGAGGGCACGGCGGCGATGGGGCCGATCCGCATGCTGCACCGGCCGTTGACTCTCGCTTGAACGGAGCCGAGTCCCGCGCGGGCCGGCCGTCGCCGCCCATGTCACCGAACGCGAGGCGACAGGCGCTGGAAATCCCCATACTCCGGAACCCGTCCACATTCCGCACGGAAATGAGCGGGGCTGGTCAACCGGCGCATCCCTTGAGGATGGTGAAGCCCGCCGGGCCTTCATCCCTAGACTCTGGCGGCACATACACGGGAGTTTCGCATGGTGATTCACGGAATTCGGTCGCTCTCCCTGCTCGTCCTGGTCGCATCGGCGGCGGCCGCGGTCCCTGCCGGGCCCCCGACGACGCCCGCCCGGCCGGTGACCGACACCGTGCACGGGGTGCCGATCACCGACGACTACCGCTGGCTGGAGGGTGACAACTCCGACCCCAGGCAGATGGGCCGCGTGACGCCCGAAGTCGCTTCGTGGACCGATCAGCAGAACGAGTACACGCGCTCGGTGCTCGACAACCTGCCGGGCCGCAAGGAACTTGAGGCAAAGCTCCGCCCGCTCATGGAAGTCGGCGGCGTGAGCGCCCCGCGCATGATCGGGAACCGCTATTTCTACTCCAAGCGCGAGGGAAGCGAGAACCAGGCGCGATACTTCATGCGCGAAGGGCACGACGGCAAGCCCAAGCTGCTGCTCGACCCCGCCGTCATCGATCCTTCGGGGCTCACGACCATCGCGTGGACCTCACCTTCGTGGGATGGCAAGGTGCTGGCTTATGGCACCTATCGCGCGGGCGATGAGATCGCCGTCGCACGGTTCATGGATATCGACACCGGCGCGGATCTGCCGGGCACGATCGGCTCGAAGGTCGGCGCGGTGTCGTGGCTGCCCGATGGGTCGGGGTTTGTGTATCGCAATCTCGCCGACGTGCGCTCGGCGTACACCGGGCAGGTGCGGTTCATGAAGCTCGACGGGTGGACGGGGTACGCCGCGAGCGACACGCTGCTGCTGCGCCAGCTCACGCCCAGCGAGGACAAGAAGCTGGCGACGACATACGGGCCGTATGGCGGGCTGAGCAAGGACGGGCGCTGGCTGGTGCTCTCGTACGCCACGGGCACGCGGAACAACGACCTGTGGGTCGCCGACTTTGACGCGTATCGCGCCTCGGGCAAGCTCACCCGGATCGACATCGTCGTGGGCCAGCCGTGCGCCAGCGGCGGCGACATCGTGGGCGACACGATGTTCCTTCAGACCACGCTGGATGCGCCCAACGGGCAGGTGTTCGAGGTCGATCTGCGCAAGCCGGCGCGCTCGAACTGGCAGCCGATCATCCCCGAGCGCTCCGACGCCGTGATGACCGGCGTGAGCGTCGCCAAGGGCATTCTCGCGGTCACGTACCTCAAGAACGCCACGACGCAGATCGAGCTGTTCGACTTCACCGGGAAGCCGCTGGGTCAGCTCAAGCTCCCGGGGATCGGCTCGGCGGGCCTCTCGACCGAGCAGGACCGCACCGAGGCGTTCCTCACGTTCACGAGTTACAACTACCCGACGACGATCTTCCGTGTCGATCTGGCCAAGCCCTCGGCCGAACCCGCGCTCTGGGAGCGGCCCGACGTTCCCGTCGATCCCTCGACCGTCGAGGTCAGGCAGGAATGGTTCACGAGCAAGGACGGCACCAAGGTGCCCATGTTCATCGTCCACAAGAAGGGCCTCAAGCTCGACGGCAACAACCCGACGCTGCTCTACGGCTACGGCGGGTTCATGCAGAGCATGACGCCTTCCTTCTCCGCCACCAACTTCCAGTGGTTCGACGCGGGCGGGGTCTACGCCGTCGCCAATATCCGCGGCGGGGGCGAGTTCGGCGAAAAATGGCACGAAGCGGGCATGTTCGAGCGCAAGCAGAACTGCTTCGATGACTTCATCGCCGCGGGCGAGTATCTCGTCAAGCAGAAATACACGAATCCGAAACGGCTCGCGTGCATGGGCGGGTCGAACGGCGGCCTGCTCACCGGCGCGATGGTGACGCAGCGGCCCGACCTCTTTGCCGCGGCGATCGTCGCGGTCCCCCTGCTCGACATGGTGCGCTTCCAGGACTTCCTCATGGCGAAGTACTGGGTGACGGAGTACGGCAACGCGGCCGCGAGCAAGCAGGAGTTCGATTACATCTTCAAGTACTCCCCGTATCACAACATCAGGAAGGGCACGAAGTATCCGGCGGTGATGCTGACGGCGGGTGAGAATGACTCGCGCGTACACCCGCTGCACGCGCGGAAGATGGCCGCGGCTCTGCGCGCCGCCACGAGCAGCGACCAGGAGAAGCACCCGATCCTGCTGTGGGTCGATCGCGAGGCGGGGCACGGACAGGGCAAGCCGCTGAACCTCCGCATCCGCGACACCGCCGACCAGCGCATCTTCCTGATGTGGCAGCTCGGGATGCTCGATGGACTGCCGGCAGGCATGACCAGGCCGACCAGCTCGGCGGGCACCGACATGTCAAAGTGACCGGTTGGGTTCGTGAATGACGCGAATTTGGCCTTGCCGACCGGCGGTTCGTCGGGCACGCTTGCAGCGTGTGTGGTCTCGTCGTCAAGATCGAACATCGGAGGCGGACGTGGCGTTGCATGGTCAATTTGAAGCCACCTGCGCGAGGCGGGCGCTGACGGCAGCGGCCGCCGTCGCGGCGGCGTCGGCTGTTTCGTCGGCTCAACTGGCGCAGTTTGACGACCTCTCCGTTTTTGTCGCGCAGACCGGCGCCGTGCCCAACGACCCCTGGCCGAACCAAGGGCGGCTCGCAGGGGATGCCAACGCGAGCTTTCACCATGGGATGGTGACGCTGACCGTCGCGAGCCCGAGTTCGGGCCTGTGGGTTGGCTCGGGGGGGCACGTCTCGGTGGGGCCGGACTGGACCACGCTGGTGCCCGGTCACGACATCGCCATCGACGGGCGCGAGAACCTCAACGTGGATTTCAGTGCGCCCGTTCGGGCGGCAGGGTTCATGTTCGCTGAGGCAACGATGACGACCGTCCTTTATCACCCCTGCTCGGGCTTGTGCCCGTGCGCGAACTCGTCGTTCACCGTAACGCTCCTCCGCGGCGGCGCCCCGGTGGCGCAGTTCCAGTTCAGCCGCCCCGACGACACAACCGCCTTCGTCGGCGTCTCGTCGCCGACACCCTTCGACCGGCTCGAGATCCGTGAGGTCGGCGGCACCTGCGACGACGAATACTTCGGGCAGATCTTCTACAGCCTGTGTGCCGGGGCCTGCTGCGCGGCCGACTTCAACGGCGACGGGAGCATCGACCCCGACGACCTGGGTGATTACATCAACTGCTACTTCTCCAACCCGCCCTGCCTCCAGGCCGACTTCAACCGCGACGGGAGTGTCGACCCCGACGATCTGGGCGACTTCATCAACACCTACTTCTCGCCGTGCTGAGCCGCGGCGCCGAGCGGCGGCGACGCGGGAAAGGCCCGCGGGGTTCCTATGCTCACCCGTGCGCACACTCATCGCCATCCCGATCTATAACGAGGAAAAGTACATCCCCGGCGTCGTCGCGCACGTGCTCGAATACGCCGACGACGTGCTCGTGATTGACGACGGCTCGACCGACCGCTCGCCGCAAATGCTGTGCAAGTTCCCGGTCGAGGTGATCCGTCATGCGCGCAACCGCGGGTACGGGCGCTCGCTGCGCGACGCGTTCAGCTACGCGTCGTGCCACGGGTACGACTGGGTCATCACCATGGATTGCGACGAGCAGCACGAGCCCGAGCGCATCCCCCTGTTCATCGACGCGGCCCGCGAGAACCGCTGGGACATCGTGAGCGGGTCGCGCTACCGCTGCTCGATGGACGCCGACACCACGCCTCCGCCCGACCGGCGCGCGATCAACGTCGAGATCACCGCCGAGATCAACGAGCGGCTCGGCTACGCGCTCCCGCCCGGCGGACTCACCGATTCATTCTGCGGGTTCAAGGCTCATCGCGTCGACGCGCTTCGCCGTCTCAAGCTCACCGAAACCGGCTACGCGTTCCCCATGCAATTCTGGGTCCAGGCCGTCGCCCAGGGCCTCCGCATCACCGAGATCCCCGTCAAGCTCATCTACAAGGATCTCTCGCGCACCTTCGGCGGCAACCTCGACGACTCGACGACTCGCCTCGCGCACTACCGCATGGTCCTCCACTGCGAACTGCGCCGGCAGAGCCACCTGCTCCCCGCCGACACGCTCGAGGGCGTATCGACCGGGCCCTGCGAGTAACGAGCGGCTCGCCGTGGTCAACGCGCGCCAGCGGGCGCACCGCGGGGTGTCACGGGACAATACCATCGCCATCGACACTCCCACACTTGCCATCACCGCCGGCGATCCTCTGGGCATCGGCCCGGAGGTGACGGTCAAGGCGCTGGCGGCTCTCGCGGCCGCCGGCACGACCCGCGGATGCCGCGTGCTGCTCTTCGGGCACGAGCCGACGCTCGTCGCGGCGGCGGGGCGCGCCGGGATCGAACCCATGTGGTCGCAATCGCCCGGCGCTCGCGTGCAACTGGTGCACCGTCCGTTCAACCGGCCCGCGGGCGCGCCGCGCCCCACGCCCGAGGGCGGGCGGCACAGCTTCGACGTGCTCACCTGCGCGATCGAGGCGTGCAAGCGCGAGCCGGGCGAATCGGGCTCGGCGAGCGCCATCGTCACGGCGCCGATCGCCAAGGAAGCGTGGTCGGCCGCGGGCATTCACTACCCCGGCCACACCGAGGTGCTGGCGCACGAGTTCGCGTCGCCGCGGAGCGCCATGCTGTTTGTCGGGCCCTCGCTGCGCGTGATTCTTGTGACGACGCACATTCCGCTGGCGCGGGTGCCGCGGGCGCTCTCGACGGCCCGTGTGCTCGAGTGCATCGAGCTGGGCGACCAGGCGTGCCGGGAGCAGGGGATCGCCGCACCGCGGATCGCCGTCGCGGGCCTCAACCCGCACGCGGGCGAGCACGGCGTGCTCGGCGAGGAAGACGACCGGGTCATCGCGCCCGCGGTCGCCGCGGCACGCGCCGGGGGCGCGGATGGTGACCGCTCGCCGCGGATCGACGCGACCGGCCCGCTCCCCGGCGACTCGGTGTTTCTCGCCGCCGCACGCGGACGGTTTGATCTGGTGGTGGCGATCTACCACGACCAGGGGCTGATCCCGGTGAAGCTGCTCGATCGCGAGCGCGCAGTGAACGTGACGGTCGGGCTCTCGTGGGAAGAGCGGCGGATCATCCGCACGTCGCCCGCGCACGGCACGGCGTTCGATATCGCCGGGACGGGGCGCGCTGACCCGAGTTCAATGGAGGCGGCGATCGCGCTGGCGGCAAGCCTCGCCACTCAGGCGTCCGATTAGCGCCCGCCGTTGGGGTCAATCGCGACGATTTCCATGTTGTGCTCGAAGTCGCGCGTGATGGCGCCGTCGAAGCCGGCGACATTGCGGAAGCCGTGCCAGACCCACATGTCGTGGATGAGCGGGAGCCGCGGGTTCTGTTCGAACGCGCGGGTGACGATGTCCCAGCGGTTGACGTTGCCCGAGCCCGAGGGGTTCAGAAACGCGATGCCGCTCGCGGGGTAGAAATATGAATCGATCGGCACGCCTTCGATGCCGTCGTTGGATGGACAGTCCCACAGCTCGGGGTGCATTTCGAGCGTGACGGCGAGGTTCGATTCGGTCGTTCGGACGGGGAGCACGCGCCGGTCGGTGGCGTACGCCGCGCACCCGAGCGCGAGCTGGTGCAGGTTTGACGCGCACTTGGCGGAGCGCGCCGCTTCGCGGGCGCCGCGGAGCACGGGGATGAGAATCGCGATGAGCGTGATCACGATCGCCGTGGTCACGAGCAACTCGACGAGCGTGAACGCGGGAGTCGCGTGCGGCCGGGGGTCAGCGTCAAACGGCGGGGTGGGGCGCATGGCAATGGCCTCCGCGTGGGTCGAGGCGCTGCCCGTGGGTCGGAAGGGGCAGGCGGCGAGCCGTCCTTGGCCCCCGCGACACCTCGAAGATGCCTCAGCATCGACCTCCCGCGCGGTACAAATAAGGAACGAATCCAAAGGACGACGCTCACGCTGCACCCTTGCCCGCAAAGCCCCCCATCGGGGCACATATCATCGAGCGTTATCGCGCCGCCGCCGCCGCTTGTAACCGCGCGGCGCCGATCGAACCCGACCCCCGACGCACCGATTCGCTTCCCGACGCGCCCGCGCCATGGCTACCCCCGCATCCAATCCCGCCTCGCAGGCCGAGCCCGACTTGATCGGCGCCTCAGGCGGCGCGGTCGCCGCGGCCCCGGTCGAACCGACGCCCGCCGGCGCGGGCATGACCAGCGGAGCCGAAGTCCCCCCCGGACCCGCTTCCGAGGCTGATCCGGACCATCCGCTCCGCGAGATCTTCCGCGTCGCCGCCCCGTCGGTCGCGACCATGACCAGTTACACGGCGATGCAGTTCATCGACGCGCTCATGGTCGCGCGCATCGACCCCACCGACGACGTCTATCTCTCCGCGCAGGGCAACGGCGGGCTCGCCGCGTGGATTCCCATGTCGATCTGCGCCGGGCTTGTGAGCGTGGTCAACACCTACGTCGCGCAGAACCTCGGCGCCGGCTCGCCCGCGCGCGGCTCCGCCTACGGCTGGAACGGAATCTGGATCGCGGCGTTCGTCGCGATCCTCATGTTTCCCTACGCGCTCGCGCTGCCCGCACTCTTCGCCTGGGCCGGGCACGCGCCGCGACTCATCGACCTGGAAGTGTCGTACGCCAACATCCTCATCGCCGGCGCCTTCGTCTCGATGAGCACCCGCGCGATCTCGCAGTATTTCTACGGGATGCACCGGCCCAACATTGTGCTCATCGCGGCGGTCGCCGGGAACCTCGTCAATATCCTGTTCAACTGGATCCTCATCTACGGGAATCTCGGCGCGCCCGCCCTGGGCGTGGTCGGGGCGGCGATCGCCACGCTCATCGGCTCGGGCGTCGAGCTCGCCATCCCCATGTGCGTCTTCCTGGGACCGACCTTCAATCGCGACTTCGGGACGCGGGCCGCGTGGCCCATCTCGTTCCACCACCTGCGCGACATCTGGAAGATCGGCTGGCCCGGCGCGCTCACCTTCGGCAACGAGATGATCTGCTGGGGGTACTTCGTGCTCGTGCTCGTCGCTTCCTTCGGCGAACACCACAACACCGCGACCTGGGTCGTCCACCGCTACATGCACCTCTCGTTCATGCCCGCCGTGGGCATCTCCTTCGCCATGACCGCGATCATCGGTCGCTACCTGGGCATGGGCCGGCCCGACCTCGCGGCCCAGCGGGCCCGGCTCGGGATCGCGCTCTCGGCGGGGTACATGGGCCTGTGCGGGCTGGCGTTCGTGCTCTTCCGCGGGCCCATGACGAGCGTCTTCTCAAGCGACCCCGCCGTCATCGACATCGCGCTCAACCTGCTCCTCATCGCCGCGCTCTTCCAGCTCTTTGACGGGCTGGGGATCACGATCATCGGCATCCTGCGCGGCGCGGGCGATACCGTCTGGCCCGGCGTCGTGACCGTCGCGCTCTCGTGGCTCCTGCTCGCCGGCGGCGGTCACCTCGCCTCGCGCCTCTTCCCCGAGTGGGGTTCGCTGGGCCCCTGGGCGGGAGCCGCGGCATACATCATCGCGCTCGGGCTTTATCTGCTCGTGCGCTTCACGCGCGGCAAGTGGAAGACGATGAAACTGGTGGAACGGCCGGGAGTGAATCACTAGCACGGCACGCCGCCCGCGCCGCTGGCGATTCGTCCGATCTCTTACACTCTCCGTCCCTCAGCCTCGCATCGACCGTCCTGGAACCCGGCCTCTTGACAGCTCCCGCCACCATCGTCGTTCTGACCAACGTCCCGACGCCGTATCGCTTGGCGCTGCACGCGCGGATCGACCGCGAGTTGCCCGAGGTTCGCCTGCTCACCGTCTACACGCACGACGTGGCCGACCAGGGGTGGACCCTCTCGGCGGGCGACCAGGCGCGGGTGTTCCGCTTCGGGCAGGGCGACAGCGTGAACGCCTCCTCGCGCGTGTCCTCCATCCCGCGCGAGTGGGCCAAGGGCGGGCGCATCTGCCGCTGGCTCGCCGAGCAATCGCCTCGGCCCGCCGCCCTGCTGCTCTGCGGGTACAACGACCCCGGCCGCCTTCGCGTGCTGCGATGGTGCACGCGCCATCGCCTGCCCGTGTTCCTCGTGGGCGATTCCAACATCAAGGGTGAGCAGGTCAGCGGCATCAAAGCGCTCATCAAGCGCGTCGTCGTCTCGCGCGTCGTGCGCGCCTGCGCCGGCGTAATGCCCTGCGGCTCGTTCGGCGCCGAGTTCTTCCGCAAGTACGGGGCGCGCGACGAGCGCATCTTCTACGTGCCTTATGAGCCCGACTACGCGCTCATCGAGAACCTGCCCCCGGCGACGATCGACGCGGCACGCGAACGCTTCGGTTTCCAGCCGCACCGACGGCGGATCGTCTTCTGCGGCCGCTTCATCCCCGCCAAGCGCCCCGACCTGGCCATCGACGCCTTCGCACGCCTCGCCGGGCAGCGCACCGATTGGGACCTGGTGATGATCGGCGACGGCGACCTCCGCCGCGCGTGCGAACAGCGCGTGCCCGCCGCCCTTTCGTCGCGCGTCCGCTTCACCGGGTTCATCGGCAATCAGGACGTCATCAGCGCCATCTACAAGAGTTCCGACGTGTTCCTGCTCCCCAGCGTCTATGAGCCCTGGGGCGTGGTCATCAACGAGTCCGCCTGCGCCGGCATGGCCATCGTCGCCACCAACACCGTCGGGGCGGCGGGCGAACTGGTCCGCGACGGCGTCAACGGCCGCACCTTCCCCCCAAGCGACCTCGACGCTCTCACGGCTGCGTTGCTCGACGTCACCGACCCGGCCCGCCTCCAGCAATACCGCGCGGCCTCAGCAGGCGTGCTCGCCGATTGGCGCGACCGCGGCGACCCGGTGAAGGGCATCCGATCGGCCCTCAGGACCGTCGGTGTTCTGCCAAGCACCTGATGGTTTCAGCCTCACTGGCTGGGCCTCTGCGAGCAGAAGCGAATACCAAACAAATACCTTGACACACCTTATCAGATACCGTATAATTGGTTCGGTATTTCGGATAAGGAGCCGCCACATGCTGTGCATCGGCAAGCTTGTTCGGTTTGCGAATCGTGGAGATTCGGTGCGGCTGCTCGCGGCGGTCGCACGGAATGGCTCGCCTTTTCCGCTGGCCGCGGGGGCCCGGGTGAAGCACGAGTGGAACATCCGCCTGGCAGCGCTCGGGGCGGCGCTTCGCCGCGCCGTCGAACTCAGCTACACCCCCACTCTCGAACTCGAAACCCTGCTCAACCTGGTGCTCGCGGGCCTCGACGATGGACCGGCCTCCGGCACCGGGGAGGCAGGGGGTGCCGGGGCGGCGGTCGGCGCGGGCGGACTGGCTCGCGACGCTGCCGGGCGAGTCATCGCGCTGGCGGGGATTGCGGAGTACCTGGCGCTGGCGGATTTTGCGTCGGCGGAAGCGCCCTGTGCGGACCGGGCGCGTGCCGGGGCGGATCGCTGTGCCCGACAACTGGTGTCTGCTGAGGGCCGCTTTTTCGGGGATGAGATCGACGCCGCGATCACGATCTGGCAGCTCGGCGCGCGGCAGGAGACGCTGGGAGAGGCGGCTCGCGCGCTGGTGAACGCGGCCGAGACGCGCCTCCACCACGTGGCCCTTGCCGACCACCCGGCTTGTCAGGACATCCTCGCGCTCCGCCCGCGACGACCGGCTCGGGCAACGCGGCGTGCGGCGTGAGCCGGGGCGGCTCGGCGGATTCGCCGGGCGGAACGCCTGCCGGCATCGGACGGGGCAGGGGGGCCGCGCCGGAGGCACTCGCGGGAGGCGGTGGCAGCGGGCCGGGGCGTGCAAGTCGAGTCGGACGGGCTCGCGCGAGCGGGCACGGGCGGGAACGTGCGGGCATCGATCGGGAGGCCGCGCCTATGCTTGACCCCTTCGATTCCCGGAGAAACTCCCTTGGCCGGCAAGACTTTCCAGTTTCGTCTCATCACGCCGCAGGGCAAGCTCATGGACTCCCGGGCGACCTCCGCCACATTGCCTGCGCACGACGGGCTAATGGGCATTTTGCCCGACCGGGCGGCAATGGTGATCAAGCTGGGTGTCGGCGAGCTTTCGGTGCATTTCGAAGGCGAGAAGGGCGCGGCCGGGGGCGACCGGGCGTACGTCATCGAAGAAGGCTTTGCGCAGATGATCTCCAACCGGCTCACGATCCTGACGACCCGGGCCACCCCGGCGGAATCGATCGTCCTGGCCGAGGCCGAGGCATCGCTTGCGGAGGCGAGCGCCCGTCGACCGGAGACAGGCGGCGGAGCTTCGGTGGCCCGCGACAAGGCCCGCGCGACGGCTCTGGTCCGCACAGCCCGCGCCCGCGCCGGCAAGGGCATCTAAGCCCCACGCCCAGCCCCTCAGCACTTGAGGCTTTGCCGCGCTGGACGCCGAACCCGCCTCAAAGGCCGAGCGCGGTTTGCACACCTCCAAACGCACCGGATTGGCGCCGGAATGGCGCGCGGGGCCAAAGTTCCTCTTCAGGGTGGCCGATCCCACGTTCAGAGCGGATGCCTCGCGCCCGGCGCTGTCCGATCGCGCGGAGGGAACCCTCGAGCACGCAGCACGGAGTCGGCATGGCAAATCCCCACCATTCCCGTCCTCACGCTCGACGCGACGGCCGTTCGCCGACGCGCGATGGGCAGAGCGGTGAGCCCGCCCACCCGGCGCATCTTCAGATCAGGAGCACCTTGATGAACTGCACGACGACCAACCCCAACACGTTCGGCGCCAACACGCCGAACACCGGCAACCCGGGCAACCCCGGCACCCCGAACCCCGGCTTCAACAACGGATTCAACAACGGGTTCAACTTCCCCTGGGGCGCGTACAGCCCCGTGAACTATGCGTTCCACGGCAACACGGGCTTCAACCCGAACTTCGGCTCACCCTTCGTCAACCCCTTCGGGTTCACGAGCCCCTTCAACTTCTTCGGCTTCAATACGAACACGCCGTTCAACACGCCGTTCAACTTCAATCCGAACTTCGGCACGCCGAACTTCAACGGCTTCGGCAACTTCAACGGGTTCACCAACCCGTTCTGGTTCGGCACACCGACCAACGGCTTCAACACGTTCAACGGGTTCAATGGCTCCAACGGGTTCAATCCGAACTTCGGGCCGTTCAACTCGTTCGGCGGGTTCCCCACGTTCACGAACACGCCCTTCTTCGGCTCGATGAACAGCCCGTTCGGCTTCAACACCACGCCCTTCAACTTCAACACGACCTTCAACTCCCCGTTCAACTTCACGACGCCGTTCAATGCGCCGTTCAACTTCACGCCGCCCTTCACATTCAACAACCCCTTCAACACCAACACCTGCACGGGCAGCACCAACGGCGGCTACGGCCTCCGCGCCGCCTGATCTTCGCGGCCGCCGCTGGCCGATGAACACACCGACGACACGACGCGCGAGCGGCCCGCGAAGGCGGCCCGCTCGCTTTCGTTCCGGCGTCGCCTCACGCCCGTTTCGAGATCGCCCGCTGGATGTCGCGCTTGGTTTCCCGCGCGGCGATCGCCTGGCGCTTGTCGGCTTTCTTCCGTCCTTCGCCCACGCCCACAAGGCACTTGGCGAACCCGTTCTTGAAGTAGACCTTGAGCGGCACGATGGTGTTGCCCTTGATCTGCTGGGCTTTCCAGAGTCGCAGGATCTCGCGCTTGTGGGCGAGCAGGCGGCGCGTGCGCGTCGGGCTTGAGGGGAGGGCGGTGCGCGCCGGGGCGTAGTGCGCGATGTTGACGCCGTGAAGCCACAGCGCGGGCGGCTCGGCCTCGGCGCGCACGTACCCCTCACCGAGCGACACCTGCCCGGCACGCACGCTCTTCACCTCGCCGCCGAAGAGCTTCATCCCGCACTCGATCGTCTCGCCGATCGTGTAGTCGAAGCGAGCGCGCCGATTCTCGATGACGCGCTCGGCGGAGGCGGCGTTCTTGTCCTTGCGGGCCATGGACGACAAGGATAGAGCATGGACAAGGTCAATCTCGCCGACGCGTTTGCGCAGATTCCCGAGCCGTGGCGTCCGCGCCTGGAAGGCGAGGTGAACGAGTGTGCGGTCAAGCTCGTGAAGCTCCGCGGCGAGTTCATCTGGCACGCGCACGAACGCGAGGATGAAATGTTCCTGGTCGTGCGCGGAGCGTTCACGATGCGCCTGCGCGATCGCGACATCGAGCTCTCGGCGGGCGAGTTCCTGATCGTGCCGCGCGGCGTCGAACATCTGCCCGTGGCGAGCGACGAAGCCTGGGTGCTGCTCTTCGAGCCGATGGCGACGCTCAACACGGGCAACGTGCGCTCGGAGCGCACGGTCGAGCGGCCTGAACGGCTGTGACCACGCCGGCGCCTGCAGGTTGACCGCGCCGCGCACGCGAATCACCGGCGCACGCGCACGATGACGATCGATTGATCATCGCTCGCGGGACCATGCTCGCGCACGCTTCGCCCGATCTGCTCGTCGAGCTCCGCCAGCGGCGTCTCGGGCCCGGCGGTCGAGGCGACGCGCTCGATGATCGCCGTCACGCCTTCAAGCGTGAGTTCGCGCCCCGCGGCGTCGCGCACCTCGGTGAGGCCGTCGGTGATCATGAAGAGCAGGTCGCCCGGCTCGACGCGCGCGCGCCCGGTGATGAACACTTCGTCGGCGTCGATGCCCAGGGGCAGATTCTGGTTGTCGTACTGCGTCCACGAGCGCGCGCCGGCGCGGTAGTGCAGGATCGGCAGGTGGCCCGCGAGGGCGTACTCGACCTCGCCCGGCGCGCCGAGGCGCACGGCGGCCATGGTCGCGAACATGCTGGGCTCGGTGAGGTCGGTGAGCGCGCGGTTGGCGTCGCCGACCACTTCGCGAAGCTCGCCCGCCCGGAGCAGACGCGTGCGCAGGCTCGACTTGAGCATCGCCATGACGATCCCCGCACCGACGCCATGACCCGAAACGTCGGCGAGAACGACGTCGAGTCGCTGGCGCGCGGCGTTCGCGTCGGCCCTCCCGCCCGGCACCACGTCGATGAGGTCGCCGCCCATCTCGCTCGAAGGCGTCGAGCGCCCGAAGACCTCCGCCTCGGCCAGACGGAGATCGGCCCGCGGCACGAGAAACGCGTGCACGCGCGAGGCGATCTCAAGCTCCGCGCGGCTGCGCTCGCTCACGCGCTCGAAGCGCCGGATCACCGTCACCAGCAGCACGTACCCCGCGACCACGCTCGCGATCGTGAGCACCATGTACACCGTGCGCACGTCGGCGGCGCGCTCAACGCTGACTGCGGGACGCAGCCCCAGTGCGTGCAGCCCGAAGTTCGCGCCCATCGGCACGAGCGCCGAAAGCGGAATCACCGCCAGCAGCCAGGCGAATCGCTGCAGGACAAAGACCGCGGCCCAGCCGACGGCGATCAGCCCGCCGAGGAGCGCCGAGGCCAGCACATACGCCGGGGCGAAGGGCTGCTGCGGCGCGGCCATCACGAGCGCGGGCATCGGCGCAAAGAGCAGAAAGACCGCGAGGAACAGCCCGCGCAGATCGCCCGCGGGCATCGTGTTGATCGGGCGCGCTCGTGGCGTCGGGCTGGGCACGGGGCGAGCGTATGCGGGAGGGCCCCGCGGCTCACGCGAGGGCGCGCGTCGTCGGCTCGCTCCGGCCGCGCCGCCAAAGATCGTGCGCGCGGAATCGATCGACGGGTGTGGGCGTGTCGCCGCGCCAATGGCACCCGCGCGATTCCTCGCGCCAGGCGGCGGAACGCGCCATGAGCCCGGCGACGAGCAGCATGTTCTGCACCTGCCACCCTTCGGGGGCGTCGAAGATCTTGTCGAGCGTGTAGCGTGCCCAGAAGTCGATCATCTCGATCGCGTCGCGCAGGCGCGGACCGGTGCGCTCGATCCCCACGTTGCGCCACATGCACGAACGCAGCGACGAGAGCACGTCGGACAGGTCGATCTCCGCCTGCTCGCTCGGGCGAATATCGGAGACGACGGCGATCGGCGCGCTCCGCGGCGTGACACCCCAGCCGTTCGCCGGGGCCGTGCCGTTGCCGGTCCGGTCCTTTCCGACCTGCGTGAGTTCCGCGGCGGTGCGCCCGGCGATCTCGCCCATGACGAGCCCCTCGAGAAGCGAGTTGCTCGCGAGCCGGTTGGCCCCGTGCAGGCCGGTGCTCGAGCACTCGCCGACGGCGTAGAGCCCGGGGACATCGGTGCGCCCGCAGGCATCGCTCACGACGCCGCCGATCATGTAGTGTGCCGCGGGATGAACGGGGATGGGGTCCTTGGCGGGGTCGAGATCGAACCGGGCGAGGAGCTGGGCGATCCCCGGGAAGCGCGAGGAGAAGTTGGCGATCGGGCGCACGTCGAGATACACGTTGGTCCCGCCGCGCTGCGCCAGGCGGTTCATGATGGCGCGGGTGACGACATCGCGCGGAGCAAGCTCGGCGAGCGGGTGCGCCTCGGGCATGAAGCGCTCGCCGCCCTCATCGAGCAGCAGGCCCCCGGCGCCGCGCACGGCCTCGGTGATGAGCGAACGCGACGCGCCGGCAAGGTAGAGCGTCGTGGGGTGGAACTGCATGAACGCGACATCGGCGATCGTCGCGCCCGCGCGATACGCGATGGCGATCCCGTCGCCGCTGGCCGTCTTGGGGTTGGTCGTCTCGCGGAAGAGCATGCCCGCGCCGCCGGCGGCGAGGATCGTGGCGCGGGCCCAGATGACCTGGAGCCCGTGCTTGGGGTGATGCGTGATGGCGCCCATGCAGGGCGAGCCGGGTTCGCTGCCGGTGGTGATCAGATCGAGCGCGAAGCAGTGGCGGAAGAGGCGCACGCCCGGCGTGCCGGTGGCGCGCTCCCAGAGGCAGCGCATGAGCTCTCGCCCCGTGGCGTCGCCGTCGGCGTGGACGATGCGATCGGCCTGGTGACCGCCCTCGCGCCCGAGCGCCGGCGCGGATGACCCCGGCGCGCGGTCGAATCGCATGCCCCAGTCCATGAGCTCGCGGATGCGAGCCGGGCCCTGCTCGACCACGACGCGCACGGCCCGCTCATCGCACAGGCCCGCCCCCGCTTCGAGCGTGTCCTGCACGTGCGCGTCGAGCGTGTCGGACTGGTCGAGCACGACCGCGATGCCCCCCTGCGCCCATGCCGTGTTGCTCGTCTGCGGGTCGTCCTTCAGCAGGACGATGGTCTCCCCGTGCTGAGCGGCGGCGATCGCTGCGCGAAGCCCGCCCACGCCCCCGCCGATCACCAGCGTGTCGGTGAAGATCTGCGGGAGCAGGCTGGACCTGAAGGGAATCAGGTATCGTCGCGAATCGAACAGGCCGAACATGCGAGAGGGTAGGGACGGGCGGCCAAAGAAAAACCGCGAGCCCTTGCTCGCGGTTGGTGTGTGAACCCGGCGATCGTTCGATCAACGCTTGCTGAACTGGAATCGGCGCCGCGCGCCCGACTGGCCGTACTTCTTGCGCTCGACCTCGCGGGCGTCGCGGGTGAGCATCCCGGCGTCGCGGAGCGCGGGCTCGGTGGTCGGGTCGTAATCGCGCAGGGCACGGGCGATGCCCATCATCATGGCGCCGGCCTGGCCCATGTACCCGCCGCCCGAGAGGCGGACGAACACGTCGAGCTTGCCCGCCGTGCCGGTGACCTTGAGAGGGCCGACGGCGTCGCCGCGGTCGCGCTCCTCGGCGAAGTACTGATCCACGGTCTTGGTCTTCTTGCCGGCGAGGCAGATGGTGACCTTGCCGCCTTCGCTGCCCGTGGTCGGACGGATGCGCACGCGGGCGACGGCGCGCTTGCGACGGCCCGTGCCCCACCACCACCCGCCCTTGGCGGGCTTGGCGGCACGAAGCGGGCGGGCCGCGGGGGCGGCACTCGGCGCCACGCCGCCCTCGGGCGTCGTGTCGACGTCGAGGACGCTGGGGATGTCAAGGCCGTCGGCGGGTCGATTCGAGTGCGGTCGTCCGGGCATGGGGGAATCCTGGGTCGAGGCGGTGCTGAGTCGAAAGTTCCGAAATCGGTTTCTGACGGTGACCTGCGTGTTGCACGCACGGGTTGGGATCAGATCTTGAGCTCAACCGGCTTCTTGTCGGCGAACTCGTGTTCGGTCCCCGGGACCACCCGGAGCTTGCCGAGCATCACGCGGCCGAGGCGGTTCTTGGGGAGCATGCGCCGCACCGCGTCGGAGATGAGCTTCTCCGGCTGACGCTCGCGCACCTGCCCGTAGGTCTGGGCCTTCAGCCCGCCCGGATAGCCGGTGTAGTGCAGCTTGAGCCGCTGCTCGGCCTTGCGGCCCGTGAGCGCCACCTTCGAGCCGTTGATGATGATCACCGGGTCGCCGCAATCGACGTGCGGCGTGTACTCCGGGCGGTGCTTGCCCATGAGCACCTGCGCGACTTCCGCCGCCAGGCGACCGAGCGAAACGCCCTCGGCGTCGACCACGCGCCAAGTCGTCTTGACCCGGTTGTTTTGCTGAGCAAGGGTGCTCTGAGCACGATTGGAAACAGTGGCGGCGGGCATGGCAACTCCAACTCGAGCCCCGGCGACGATCGAGCCTCTCGGCTTCAAATCGCCCACCAGGCCCGAAAAACCGGGCAATCTCGCCGCCTACCGGGCGGGGCGGGCCGGGCACTCCTCAATCAAAGAATGCCTCGGCAGGTTTGCAGACGGCTCACGGCGTCGCCGCGAGGGACGGAAGTATTGGGTGGTTCGGATCGCGGGTCAACCGGACGGTTTCAGGGCCTGTCAGCGGGACCACGCTTCGAGCTGATCGCGCAGGGCCGCGGCGACATTCACCAAGTTGCTCCCCGGAACGAAAGCCATCGGGTCATCGATGACGGCGACGCGTCCCTCGCGCAGCGCGGGCAGGTCGAGCCGGCCCAGGCGGCCGAGCCGAGCGCGGGCTTCGTCCGGGCTCAGCAGGCGCGGCTCGGACCCCGGCGGTGACGCCACGCCCCAGCGCGGCTGCACGAGCACGATCGCCTCCGGCGCGAGCCGCAGCAGGTCCTCGGCGTCAAGCGTCACGTATGGCGCGCCGCGCTCCAGCGCCGGGCGCGCTCCCAGCCGAACGAGCATGTCGTGGTGATACGACCCCGGGCCGAGGGCCGTCGGCGGGCGCACGCCCGCGAGCAGCAGCACGCGCCCGACCCGCGCGGGGTCGATCCGCGCCCCATCCAGCGCTCGCGCCATCCGCTCGCTCGGCGGCGCGCCCACGCTCCCCTCGAACATCCGCCAGAGCTCGTCGCACGACGCGGTCACTTCATCGAGCGACAGCAACGGGTCGTTGCGCACGATCCAACCGCGCTGGCGCGCCAAACGTTCAAGCCGCGGCGGCAACTCGCGCCGGCCCCACTGCAGCAGCACGTGCGTCGGTCGGGCGGCCAGCAGCGCTTCGTAATCGACGCCGCCCTGGTCCCCGCACACGGGGATCGAATCATCCGTCCACAGGTCGAAGGCGTGTCGCCCGACGAGATTGTCTTGATGCCCGGCATCGGCGAGCGTGCGGGCAATGGCCGGACCAAGGGCGACGATGCGCGGCTCGCTCTCGGCACGCGCCGGTGCCGGCGCCGACGGCGCGCGGTCGCAGCCGAACGCGAGAGCGAGCCCTCCGGTGCAGGTGCAGCCGAGCGCGAGCGCCCACGCCCGGCGCGCGCCGGGCCGATCATGCCGAAGTGGGCGTGCAAGGGTCATGAGGCGGCGGCCGCGCGGGGCATACGCTCGGGCATGCGGCTGACGCGGCTGGTGATCCTTGGCGCCCTGCCCGCCCTGATGGGCGCGTGCGCTGCGCCGCGCCCGGTGGATGTGCGCATCCCCGCTGACCAGTACACCCGGGCCTTCGACGCGGCCAAGGAAACCCTGCGCGAGCTCGACTTTTCGCTGGAGCGCGTGGACGCCTCGGCGGGCGTGATCACCACGCGGACCAAGGCGACCGCCGGGCTGGCGACGCCGTGGGACCAGGAGCAGTCGGGCGTCGGGCAGGAACTGGAGGAACTGGCCAACCGCCAGACGCGCGTGGCGCGGGTGACGTTTGTCCCGCCCGCGGGCACGCCCGCCATCGGCGCCCCGGGGTGGAAGGACCTGCGCGAACTGAACGAGCCGCTCACGCTGCGGGTTGAAGTGTCGATGTTTCGCCGGCAGCGTCCCGGGTGGCGGCTCGAGACCGGCGCGATCCGCCTGAGCTCGCGCTCGAGCGACCCGCAGCTCGCCGCCCGCGGCATGGAGCCGACCTACACGGTCGACATCGGCGATGATCCGCGCCTGGCCGATCGGATTGCGCGGTCGATCGCCCAGCGGCTGGACTTGCCGTCGGCGCGCGAAGACGACGCGCGATGATCGCGCGCGGCGCCGGCCAGCCAGGTGATCCTGCTCAACTCATCGCACGAGCGTCGATCGCCGCGGCGTTGAGGACGATCCGTCATCGTCGGAATCATCCGGCATCGCGTCCGCGGCATCGGCCACGAGCGGGCCGAGGTGGCCCAGCGCCCGCGACACAAGCTGCCCGCGGTTCGACGCACCCAGCTTCCGATGCAGCGACTTCACATGATCGTGCACCGTGTAGATGCTCCGGTGCAGCTCTTCAGCGATCTGCGGCACCTTCTTGCCGGCGACGAGGCGCCACAGGATCGCTTCTTCGCGCGCCGTGAGCCAGTCGCGCCGGTCGTGGCGCTCGCGGCCCAGCGCGTGCCGGAAGCGCGCCGCGATGTGCGGAAGCACCGCCGAGAGCACGGATTGGAAAAGCGCCAGCTGCTCGGGCGGACAGTTCACAAGCGCGACCTCGGCAACAAGGCGGCGTTCGGAAGGACCGCCGGGAATGGGGGCACATCCGAGCAGCAAGTCGCAGTTGGCCAGTGCGTCCCAGCTTCGATTCAGGCGCGACGCGGCCCTGCGGGAAACGGCGGGAACCAGCCGCTGCGTCACGACTCGTGAGCCGGATGCGAGCGGAAGTCCCCAACCAAGGTGAACGCCTTGCGCAACCGAGTCTCGGATCGTTTCCAGACGAGCTGGGGCCGGCAATGGAGCGGAAACCGCCTTGCCAGCTCCCTCTTCGTCGGCGTCCTTGGTTTCGCCGCACCATGCCGCGCCGGAGTTCTCCACCGCGGTCACGTTGCCGTTGTCATCGATCCGGCCCACCGCCACCATCGCACCAGACGGCAAATGCAACCGACTCAGGGTTGCCGCGGCACGGTCGCACCAATCCAAGACCGCCACACCGGGCAGTTCGCACACACGTTCCATCGTGTCACACGCGAGTTCGAGGGACTTGATCATCGAGTAGGGTCCTTCCTCTCATGGGGCAAGCTAGGGAATCTGCTGTATGAATACGCCCAATTCGTAGGCCCGGGATCGCACAAGTTCGTGGAGAACAGGGCCCTAATTGTGTTTGGAATTTGGATGGATCGTCCGCTTGCTTTTTCAGCGGCGGAAGCGGAGAGTACCCGGATCGGTTTCTTGCACAGGAGCTTGCCCATGAGCTTGAGGGTCGGCAGCGGTCTGCTCGCGGTGGTGCTCATTGCCGGTGGTTGCCAGACGGGGGGGAGTGTACAGAATCGCCCGGCACCTGCGAGCATGAGCTCCGATCTGGAGTTCTTTGACGCCCTGAATCAAACACCGGCCGTCAGCCGGCAGGCGCTCCTGCGGGGGATGCTTCTGGCCAAGACGGGCGAGGCGACGGCGTCGTTTGCCGAGAATGCCCAGCGGGCCAGCGAAGCGGGCCTGGGCGACTGGTCGAGCCCGCAGATGTCGGTTTCGGTTGGCGAAGCGAGTGCCGTCGCGGTGCTGGCGGTCAACGGAGAATCGATCGCTCCGGCCAGCGCCATGGAGCGGGCGGCGGCAGCGGGGCTGGTTCGGGCCGATCGGGGGGCCGCGACGACGCTGAGCGGGCCGGACCTGCTCGCGCTGTTGGACGGCGTGCAGGGGATGATCGAGCGCGGGGAGACGATCGGTGCGGCGGCCGCGCCGATGCCGCCCGCGCCGACGATGACACGGAACGAGTCTTTTGAGGAATTCGGGGCTTCCGAGCCGGCGCGCCCGGCGCCGATTGATCTCGAGCCGGCGCCGCCGCCTGCATCGCCGCCGCCGCCCGCGCCCGTGCCGACGGTTCGGCCTGAGCCGCTGCCCGACCTGCCGCCCACGGCGCCGCCGGCGTCGGAGCAGCCGCCCGCGCCGAAGCCGAATCCGTGGATGCCGGGGACTCCGGTGCCGCAGAAGCCACGTTGAAGAACCTCTAACGCAGTGAGGCGAAAAGATGCTGAAGGAAACTGGTCGATCGCGAGGCACAACGGGCGTCTGGCGGAGCGCCGGCGTCGCGATGCTGGCTGCGTGCATGTCGGCGACGTGTGCGTCGGGGCAGGGCACAGCGCCGAAAGAGCCGCCGATTGATCTCGAGTCGATGGCGCGTGCGCCCTCGTCGTCGGCGGCGGCGGGAGCGCGAACAGAGGCCGCGTCGCCCGCGGCGAGCCAGCAGCCGGCGAGCACGCCCACGCAGGCCGCCACCCCCGCGGCACCGAGTGAAGCGGCACGCCCTGCGGATCAGCCCGAGGAACCCGCGACTGACGCGCTTTCACGGCAGGGAGTTCGCACCGAAGTCCGAAGCGTGAGCGGGCCGGCGGGCGACGTCGAAACGCGCAAGGTGTTCCCGGCCATCGGCGGCACGCTCATCGACAAGTGGCGCTCGCCGGCCAAGGCGGGCGATGAGTCCAGCTCGATCCTCGACGTGCGCACCGGCCTGCGAGGCTCGATCTCCCTGACGTTCGACCAGGCGTCTGTCGTGCGGCTGGGGCGGCTCACCCGAGCGCGGCTCGGGGCGATTAGCACCGGCGGCGACGAGCCCTCGGCCACGCGCGGGCTCGTCGAACTCGTGCGCGGGAGCGTGTCGATCTGGCCGGCGCCGGGCGTCTCCATCAACGTTCTGACCCCTGAAGGCGTCACGGTTGTCCGCGACGCGGCGACCGTCTCGCACGACTCGGTCCACGGCACACGCGTCTCGGTGCTCACCGAACCCGCTCCAGCCGCGCAGGCTCGGCCCGAAAAGAAATAGACGGATCGACGGGGTGACTGTGCGGGCCATGCACCCTGCGCGTTCAGGCCCTGGCGGCGTGAACGCGACACCGGGTTTCCTGTGGAACAGTGACGCCGGGGGGTTCGTAGCGCACAATAAGCGAGGAGGGCCGGATCGGCGGTCGGCGGAAGTGCCCGCGACGCCAGAAAGCGAGGACGGCCTGATGGTCGGCTTGATCCGCGGAACCGGTGATCGGGGCGGCGCGTCGGGATGGCTCTCCCGGGCGGCACAGGCGCTCGATGAGCATCACCTCGTGGCGTGGTCGCGCAACCTGAGCACGCGCGAGCGCTTCGGGCTGGAGATGGCCTGGTTCCTGCAGCGCTTGCCGCAGGCCCAGACCTGCGTGATCAACGGCGCGATCGTGCGCGACCTTGATTCGCTGTGCCGCCAGCTCGAGCGGGCGCTCCCGCGGGGCGAGCCGATGGCGCGGAGCATTGACGGGCGCGGGGGCGTGATCGACCGGCTGCGCTCGCGCTCGAGCGAGGCGCCCATCCGCGGCGAAGCGGACGTGGCGCGGCACCGCTACTACGTCTGGCGCGATGCCGAGGTGCTCTTGCGGAGCGACCCGAGCCTGTTCGAGCGGGTGGTCGATGCGATCACCGGCGTGGCCGCCGAGGCGGAGTTTGCGAGCGAGGATCGCCTGCTCATCCATCGCGCGGTGTTCATCGGGGGGCCGGGGCTGGATGTGCATGCCGAGCGGGAGGATGGTCCGTTTCAGCGCTGGCACAGCGATCGGAACGAGCGGCCGCTGTGGAGCGTGGTGAGCGGGCTGGCCGCGCCGCCGGTGATGCGGTACGCGATTTGAGATGCCATCAAACAAAAAAACGCCCGGACGACGGCCGTCCGGGCGGTGGCTTGTTGACTGTGCGTTGAGCGCAACCGGGCGGTCACGCCGCCGATTCAGTCGCAACCTTCGTCGTTGGCGGAATCACCGACGGCGCGCACTTCGCTGAGATCGAAGCCGAAGGGGTCGCCCATGGGGTCGTTGTTGCGGTAGATGGTGATGACGACGTTGAGGGTGGAGACGCCGATGGTGCCGTCGTCGAAGAACTTGCCGTTGCCGCGGTGGTTGGTGGTGAAGGCGGCGGGGTTGTCAAAGCCCGCGCCGACCTCGGCTTCGAACTTGACGCCGTAGGTGGTGTTGGGGCGCAGGTCCTTGATGTTGAGTCGGACGCTGGTGGCGCCGAGGTCGGTCTCGTAGCGGATCGTGGCCATGCCTTCGACGCAGGGGTTTTCGAGGGTGCAGAGGCCGGCGGGCTCGAAGACGCGGATGCGCGTGAAGGGCAGATAGCTGAAGGCGCGGTCCTCGCCGAGGTCATAGAGGCCAGGCGTGCCGGAGAGGGGATCATCGATGTAGATGATGACCACGGGGTCGCCCGACGCGTCGCCGATCTGGAAGTCGACGTAGCGACCTTCGCCTTCGGCGTCTGCGGTGAACGCGGCCGGGTTATCGAGCGCGGGGCCGTCGGAAAGCCAGAGGACGCCATAGGTCTGCCCGGGGACGAGCCCGTCAATGTTGAGGCGGATGGTGGTTTCCTGGGTGCATTCGTTGAAACGGAAGCGGACGCGACCTTCGACTTCCGGGTTCTCGGTGAACCCGAGCCCGTCGGGCAGGAAGTCTCGCCGCACGGCGGGGTTGGCCGAGGCGACCGCGGTGGCGCCGAGGGTGAAGGTCAGTGCCAGGACGGCGAAAAGGGACTTGAGCATGGACCTCGCTCCGAGAATGGGCGAGGGCGGAGGCTGCGCACACACAACAGGACTGGCGACCGCCCGAGCCGTGCTTGTTGCTGCGTCACGATGGCGCAGCGCCAGGCGCCAGCTTACCCGGAACGGCCCGGAATGAAAATGCGGAATCCGGTTCAATTGCCAAGGCTGAACACAACCGGGCACGCAATCAGGGTACCCAAATTACCGTTTTGGATCGTGTTTGTGTACGACCGCTCGCGCATGAAAAAAAAAACGCCCGGCGAGCCGGGCGTCTTCGCGCGATCGAAGTTGGCGGGCGGATCAGTACGTGTTGTACAGCACGCCGCGGCTGTCGACTTCGGTGGTGGTGTTGGCTCGGATCTGGCCGGTGGCGTTGGTGTAGATCCAGCCGATGCCGGCGCCGTCGGCGGTGTCGACACCGTTGCTGCCCTTCTTGGCGCCGACGGGGAGCGCGGGGATGGCGCGGAGGTAGGGCCCGTAGATGAAGGTCGCGTCCTTGGTGGCCTGGGTGGTGCCGGCGTCGCTGCTGAACTGGGTCATCTGCGCGGCGAAGGTGGCGGCGACGGGAAAGACGTTGCTGTGCTCGGTGTAGTAGAGGTCGATGGCGTTGCGCATGGTCGCGAGGTTGGACTGGAGCGCCGACTCCTGCGCGCCGCCCGCGCCGCGGCTCATGCGGGGGATCGCGATCGCGGCGATGATGCCGATGATCACGACCACGATGACGAGTTCAATCAGGCTGAAGCCGCGGCGAGAAGTGCGAGGAAGCATGCGCTGTCTCCGTTGTTCGTTCTTGCGTGAGGGAAATTCGATGGCGACCCTCACGCTATCGACGCCGGGGCACTTCGCCTTGAGACCTGAAGGGGCGAGTCTTGGATCAATTCCCGTGATCGGTCTTGCGCTCGGCCGATAACGTCGCGGCTTACGGATTCGGGACGGTGAACCGCCTGCCCTCACGTTCGAGAACGATCGACGCGGCCCTCGGACCGGCGGCATCGGAGGTGGGCGGATGGATCTCCACCACGTCGTAGGCCCCGATCGATTCGCCCAGGGCCACGCTCACGGTGCTCCGCCGGGAGGCATCGGTGACCTCGACGACGGCAACGGTCTTCTGAACGCCGGCGACGTTCCGGATGACCACGCCGACAAGGCGGAGATGGGTCGGGGCGGGGATGGGTGCGTCGCTCGGGGGCGCTTTGGCCTCGGCGTCGCGCTTGCGTGCCGCTTCGAGCAGTTCCTGGACCCACGCCGGCGGAGCGTCGAGCGGGTCGCGGAGGGCGCCGGAGCCGGACCGGGCCTGGGCGACGCGCTTGAGCTGGTCCTGAACGGTCACGACGCGCTCGGCGGGCGCTTTGGGCGCCGGAGCGATGGCGTCGCCGGCGATCGCGTCAGTCGCCTGCGCGTCGCTGGGCCCCGTGAGGGGCTGTTCAGAAAAGAAGCGGTCAGCCACGAGCGCGAGGATGCCCACGCCGAGGATGCCCGCCAGTACCTTCCGTTGGGTGTTGTTGCCTGCCACGTTTCAACTAGACGAAACGGGGTGGGAAGCGTCAAGGAGAATCGGCGGCGGCGGCTCGCGCGGCGCCCGCAGAACCGGCAGGGAGCGCATGCCAGGCAAGGTCGAACTCGATCATCGCGGCCACGGGCTTCTGATCGAGCGGCGCGGATCCGCGCTGCATCTTGAGTCCGGAAACCGAGACGTCCGGGAAGCGCTTGCGCAGGGCGCTCAGGAAGGACTGAACCTGGGCGTACCCGCTCTGGCCCATGAGCTTGATCGGGATGGCGACGGCGACGGCGTCGGACTCGGGGCTGCCCGGGCGGATCTGCTCAACGCGGATGCCGCGGACGCCGGCGAGCTCGGTGAGTTCCTGGACGCGGTGATTGAGCTGGGTGGCGGGCTGGAGGCGCACGCCCAGGTCAGCGAGCTCGGCGCGCAGGGCCCTGGTGCCTTCGTCGCGGATGCGGATGGAGCCCTCGGAGGAGACGGCCATGGCCTCGACGTCGGCCAGCTCGGCGCGGAGCGTGGCGGAATGGGCGCCGTGGCGCCGGGCGGGCTCGATCAAGGCGTACCACGCGCCGGCAAAGATGGCGCAGGCCACGCCGAGCGCCGGGGCGTCGAGCCTGGGGATGAGACGAGGTGCGCGCGGGGCGTTCATGGCTTCTCCAGTGCAGGTCCGGCGTCGGCATCGGTGCGCATGGCGCCGAACGGGGGCCGCGCCCGAGCGGACGCGGAGTCGGCATCGGTGATCGGCGCGGTCTTCTCGCGCAGGGTGCAGTCGATGCGGAACGCGGTGCGGGCGATGCCTTCGACATCGCGCGGGCGCGTCTCGCCGAGCTGCAGCTTCGCGAACAGGCCGGTCTGCTCGAGCCGGAGGACGAGCGCGGACGCGGCGCCGGGCGACGCCGCCACCCCCGTGAGGACGACGGTGTAGCGCTCGACTTTCTTCTTGGCCGCCCCGGGCTTGGTTGGGCGTGAGGGCTTGGCGTCGGGGCGGGGCTCCTCTTCGATCATGCCCCCGGCGACGTCGATCGATTCGATCATGATGTCGTTGCCGCGATGCTCTTCGAGAAGCGCCAGGAGCAGGCTCCAGTCCGGGCGATCGGCGGCGCGGCGAGCGGTGTGGACGGCGAGCTGAGCGCTCTGGAACGCGGCGAGCGCGGCACGATCGCGCGCCTGCGCGCCTTCGAGCCGCTCTTTCGCCAGGCGCAGGCGCTCCTCGAGCGCAACGTCGTGGGGGTTGCTGGAACTCGAGCCGAACATCAGGCCGACGACCACCAGCGCGATCATCCACACGAGGTTGAACGCCACCCACGCCTTCATGCGCGAGGTGGAGCGCCGCCCGACGCGGCGCGAATCGGGAATGAGGTTGACGGCAATCATGCGGCCACCTCCAGGGCGACAGCCCGCGCATCGTTCAGCGCCAGGCCCGCCGCCACGACCATCGAACATGAGCGGGCGTCGGGCGTGACATGCCCGGGGACCAGGGCGAGATCATCGAGGCTGATCGAGCGGGCCGGGCACTGCATTTCGGCGCCGATGCGCTCGGCCAGACCAGGCGTGAGCGCGCCGCCTCCGACGAGGAAGACCGCCCCCTGCGGGTCGGCCCCGGCCGCGCCGGCGGCGTAGCTGAGCGAAGTCTGCAGCTCCCGCGCCATCCCGGAGAAGTGCTGCCCCATGAGTTCCTGCGCGTCCTCGATCACCTTGGCCGAGTCCGGCGGGCAATCGGGCGGCGGGGGGCCGAGGCCGATCCGCGAAAGCAGATAATCGGCCACGTCGGGCTCGACTTCGAGCTCGTCGGCGAGCATCTGCCGCACGGCGGAGGTCCCGAACTCAGGGAGCGTGCGCTCGTAGACAAGGCGACCGGCGTGAGCGACGCTGAGCGTGCCCGAGGCCGAGCCGATATCGATGGTCGCGGAGAGGGCGCTCGTGCCCGCGGTGAGCATGGGCGCACAGGCGCGCACGAGGGCGCACGGGCGCGCATCGACGGCGATGGGGTCGAGCCCCGAGCCGGCGAACGCGTCGAGCATCGACTCAACGTCCTTGCGCCGTCCGCCGAGCGCGAAGCCCGAGGTCTCCTTGGGGGTGCCGCCGGTGGGGGCCTCCCACCAGGCGCCGACCATGGCCTCGGGCCCGAGGCGCGCGTGATCGGCGAGCTGAGAGAGGGCGATCTGGTCGAGCGGGGCGCCGGAATCTCTCGCGGGGAGGCGGATGGGGCAACTGAACTGCGCGGGCGCGGGGAGCGGGATGACCACGGCGCGACCGCTGAAAGCGTGGCGCGCCAGCACGTCGGCGGCCCGGACCACTTCCTCTCGCGAGAGCGTGGGACCGATGTTGTCGCCCGACCGCTGGAAGCGCACGGCCGCGTGAACGCGCAGGCGCGAGGAGTGCGGGCCGGCGCGCCGGAGCTGCACGGCCTTGATCCAGCGGCCGCCGATATCGAGGCCGATCGGCGTCACGTACATTCCGATCACGGGGCACCTCCGGACGCGTTGGCCGAGAGATCGAAGAGAGGCAGGAACATGCTCGTCGCCATGGTGCCGACGACCAGACCGAGCACGATGAGGATGACGGGCTCGAGGATGGACGTAAGCGACTTGATGACGACTTCGTTGTCTTCGTCCATGAAATCAGCGAGGCTGATGAGGACCGAGCCGACGCGCCCGGTGCGTTCGCCGCTGCGGAGGGCGGCACAGACCGCGGGGTTGATGAGCAGGGGGTCGTCAAACGCGGTGCTGACGGGTTCGCCCTTCTCGACGGCCTCTTCGGCGCGCCTGAGGAGGTCCTGGTAGAGACGGTTGGGCGTGGCGGCGCGGGTGAGCTCGAGCGCTTCGAAGAGCCCGACGCGCCCTTCAACGAGCACGCCGAGGAGACGCGCGATCCGGGCCGTCGCAAACGCCCGGGTCATCCCGCCGATCTGCGGCAGGCGCACGAGCGTGCGGTCGAGCGCGAGCTTCCCGGCGTCGGAGCGCAGCACCTGGTACGCGCCGGCGCCGACCAGCCCCAGGCCGATGAGCACCGCCCACCACCACTCGCGGAGCCAGTGGCTGGCGGCCATGAGTGCCGCGGTCGTGGGCGGGAGCGGCGCGCCGAGGCTCTCAAAGAGCCCTTCAAAACGCGGCATGACGAAGGTGATCATGGTGATGATCACCGCGACGGCAATCACCATGAGCAGGCAGGGGTAGACCATCGCGCCGGTGAGCGCCCCGCGAATCTTGAGCTGCTGGCGGCACAGCGCCGCGAGGCGCTCGAGCATCTCGCCCAGCTTGCCCCGGCTCTCGCCCGCGGCCACAAGGCTGCGCGCCACGGAGTTGAACCACGCCGGGTGCTGGGCCATCGCTTCGGAGAGCTGCGCACCCTCTTCGACGCGCCGGCGAAGGTCGGCGATCACCAACTGCCATGCACCGGGAGGAGTCTGCCTTTCAAGGACGACGATGGCATCGACCACGGTGGTGCCCGTGGAGACGAGGACGGCGAGCTGTCGCGTGAAGCCGGTGACCTGGCGGATGCGCGACCCGCCGAAGAGCGAGAAGCCGCCGCCACGCTTTCCGCGCGAATCGCCGGCGCCGCCCGCGCCGTTCTGCCCAACGCTCGTGGCGAAGATGCCGTCGCGGCGAAGCGCGTCGCGCGCGGCATCGAGGCTGTCGGCCTCAAACGTGCCCGAAACGGCCTTGCCCGTGCGGTCATAGCCCGAGTAGGCGAACTTCACGCGGCCTCCTTCTCAAGGCGCTTGGAGCTCGGTGTTGGCGCCGGGGCGGCAGCGGGAGCCGGCGCGGGAGCAATCGAACCCGCCGGCGCGCCGTCCGGCTTTTCGAGATCGACGCCCTCGTCCTGGGTGACGCGCAGCACTTCTTCGAGGCTCGTGTGCCCTTCGAGGGCGATGAGCACGCCTTCCTGCCGCAGGTTGAGCCCGCCGGCGACACCGATGCGCTCCCGGAGTTCGTGCGTGGGCGCGCCGCGGTGGATCATGCGGCGCAGCTCGGGCGTGACTTCCATGACCTCGTAGATGCCGCGCCGACCCTGAAAGCCCGAGTCGTGGCATTGGATGCAGCCCGCGCCCTTGCGGAAGCTGCGCCCGGCCTGATCCTCGAGCCCGGCGTCGCTGAGCACCTGTTCGGTGGGGTAGTACTTGGTCGCGCAGCTCGGGCAGATCGTGCGCGCCAGACGCTGCGCGACGGCGCCGTTGAGCGCGCTCGAGAGCAGGTACGACTCGATCCCCATGTCCGTGAGCCGCGCCGCCGAGCCGGGCGCGTCGTTGGTGTGCAGCGTCGCCAGCACGAGGTGCCCGGTGAGGGCGGCCTGCACGGCGACCGCCGCGGTTTCGTGGTCGCGAATCTCACCGACCATGATCACGTCGGGGTCCTGACGCAGGATCGACCTCAGCGCCCGCGCAAAGCTGAGCCCGATCTGCTCGTTCACCTGGATCTGGTTCACCAGGTCGAGCTGATACTCCACCGGGTCCTCGACCGTGAGCAGGTTCACTTCGGGCGATCGGAGCAGGTCGAGCGCGGAATAGAGCGTCGTGGTCTTGCCGCTGCCGGTCGGGCCGGTGACCAGCACGAGCCCGTGCGGCTGCTTGAGGATGGTGTTGAAGGTCATGAGCGCCTCGGGCCGGAAGCCGAGGTCTTCGAGGCGCACCTTGAGGTTCTGCTTGTCGAGGATTCGGACGACGATCTTCTCGCCCAGCAGCGTGGGCATGCTCGAGACACGCAGATCGATGTCGCGCCCCTCGGCCACGATGCGCACGCGCCCCTCCTGCGGGAGGCGCTTTTCGGCGATGTCCATCTTCCCGATGACCTTGACGCGGGAGACGATGGCCGCGTGCATGCCCGCGGGCGGGCGCATCAGGTCGCGAAGCACGCCGTCGATGCGGTAGCGGATGCGCGTGCCCTTCTTCTCCGGCTCGATGTGAATGTCGCTGGCCTTGTCCTTCACCGCCGTGAGAAACGCGATGTTCACGAGGTTGACGATCGGCGAGCCCGCGACCATGCGGTCGAGGTCCGTCGTCGGCCCCTCGTCCACGCGCTCGCGCTCCACCACTTCGACGTCCGACTCCGACAGGCTCGTGAGGAACGCCTGCACGTCGTGCGAGCCGCCGGAAGCATCGGCGCTGCCCGAGCGACCCAGATACTCCTGGATGTTCGCGTCGAGCGCGAGCACCGGGCGAATCTTGCACCCGCTCAACTGCTTCAGGCGGTCGATCGTCGGCAGGCTCCCCGGCTCGGCCATCGCCACCGTGAGCACCCCGTGCACCTTGAACAGCGGCAGGCACTTGTGCCGGGCGCACTCCTCGGCAGAAATCATCTGCATGAGCGCCGGGTCGGCGAGGCCGTGGCGCAGCGCCACGCCCGGAAGCCCGACCGTCCGCGCCAGGGCGCGCACGAGCGTCCCCGGGTTGATGATGTTCCGCTGCACGAGCAGCTCGCCCAGCTTGGCCTTGGTCTTGGTCTGCTCGGCCAGCGCGGCGTCGAGCTGCTCCTGCGAGATCGCGCCCTCGGCGACCAGCGCCTCGCCCACGCGAATCTTCCCGCTGCCGCCCGCTCGCCCGCCCGAACCGGCGCCCGCGGGGCGCGCGGCGTCCTTCCCCGCGCCCGCTCCGCCCTGGCTGGGCGGGGGCGCCTCCGGCGACCGGTTGGCGGGCGGGCTCGTCACAGGAAGCTTCTCACGGCGGTGTTCACGTCGGTGTAATGCTCAAACTGCGCCGACAGGTCGGTGATCTCCAGCACCTCGCGCACGGTCTCGCCGCAGCCGCACAGCCGGAGCGCCTGCCCGCTGTCGCCCAGGTCGCTGGCAAGTTCAACGAGCACTTCGAGCCCGCGGCTGTCGACCAGGGGAATGGCCGACGCGTCGACCACGAAGCGCCCGAGCGACTTGACCATGACCTCCTGCACGTGGGCCTTGAAGCGATCGCCATCCGGACCCACCAGCGGCCCGATGGGCTTCAGCACGGTCACGGCGCCATGTCGATTCTCGAGGATCTCCATCGGCTCGCTCCGTGGGTGCTACTCAGGCGGCCTGCCTCCGGGCGCCCGCGGCGGGAGCCGCGGCGATCGGCAGGGTCATCACGAAGGTGCTGCCCTTGTCGAGCTGCGAGCGGATGATGATGTCGCCTCCATGCATGCGGACGACTTCTCGCGCAAGCGCCAGGCCCAGCCCGGAACCGGTGATGCCCCCCACGCGCTTGTCCTGCGCGCGGTAGAACCGCTCGAAGATCTTCTCGTGCTCGTCCTCGCGCACGCCGATCCCGTTGTCGATCACTTCCATCGTGAGCTGCCCGTGGCCTTCCTCGACCCGGACCGTGACGTGACCGCCCACGGGCGTGTACTTGATGGCGTTGCCGATGAGGTTGTGAGCCGCGAGCACGATCTTGTCGCGGTCGCCGCGCATCACGGGGAACTTCGGAGGAAGATCGAACTTGAGCGCGATCTCCTTGTCATGGGCGAGCTTCTCGAAATCATTCTGAAGCTCGGTGAAGATGGTCGCCAGTCGAACGTCGCCGGTGTTGAGTCGGAGCGAGCCGGCTTCGATCTCGGCGACGCTGAGCATGTCCCCGACGATCCGCTCCAGGCGACGGCTCTCCTGGCTCACGACGTTGATCGCCTTGGCGCGCTCGGCCGGATCCTTCACCGTGTCCTCCTGCAACTGCTCGATGTACAGCCGCATGTTCGTCAGCGGCGTGCGCAGCTCGTGCGTCGCCTGGGCCACGAAGGCATTGCGCGCTTCGTCGGCGACACGCTGCTGCGTGACATCCTCGACCAGGATCATCGCCGCCGCCGAGTCGTCGCGCCGCACGGGCCGGATCGACAGACGCAGCACCCCCCCGCCCCACGACGGGCGCGTGCCGGCGCCCCGGCGATCACCCTCGCCGTCCGGCTTGGGCGGCGTCGCGGTGCGGTCGCTCTTGATCTCCACGATCTGCTTCCCGCGGATCTTCCCCGCGATGATCCCGCGGATGGCCTCCAGCGCCGCCGGCGCCTGCAGGATGCTGTCGATCGTCTTCCCGTTCATGTCCTCGCGCTTCTGACCAAGAAACACGGCCGCCGCGCCGTTGGCGTAGCGCACCGTGAGCGACGGATCGACCAGCACCAGCCCGTGCCACATCGCATCGCACGCGCTGGCCAGGTCCGCGTCGTTCCTCGAACGCGTCGCGAGCTTCTCGATCGCCTTCCCCGCGAGCATCTTCTCACGCATCTGGTCGCGCTCGCTCAGCAGCGCGTTCCACGTATTCGCCGACGGTCCCAGCGCCGAGGACACCGCCAGCGCCGACGCGGCCTGTTCACCCTTTTCCGCGGCGTCCAGCGCCTCGCGAATGGCCCCGAGCACGCGCAGCCGCGCCGAGGCCAGGCGATGCAGCAGCCCCAGGCCAATCAATCCAAACGCCGAGATCGCGCCGATCCCCGCCATCATCTCCCACGCCGAGGAGAACGCCGCCCGTTCGCCCAGGGCGATCTGCAGCGTCGCATTGCCCCGGCCCGGAACGCGGATCGGAACGCTGATCTCGTCCGGCTGCACGGGTTCGCTCCCGCCGGGGGCGGCCTTGGGCCACGTCGCCGGCAGCCGCGTGATCGTGATGGCCCGCGGCGACGCGTCGGCCAGCACCTGGTTGTCGGGCAGCACGACTCGGCAACGCGACAGGCCGTAGTTCAAGGACGCTTCCGCGACCATGCGTCGAAGGCTTGAAAGCTCGGTTTCTCCCCCGGCCGTGAGCAGCGATTCGGCGCTTCCCGAGAGAAGGCCCGCGACCATCTGAAGACGGTCCCGGCGGTCTTGCTCCTGGGTCGCCCCGTGCGTGTGCAGCGTCCACCACGCCGCGCCGGAAAGCACGCACATCATCACCAGCAGCGCGCCAAACCCCAGCGCGGTCGCGAACGACTCACCTCGCGCCATCGAACGGCGTGTCCAGTCGACCACATTTGCTGCCAGGGTCATATCGCGGCTCCGTGCCCGGCGCGCACACCCGGGAAAAACCACCATCGGCCAGATCGGAGGCCGGTTGCACCCGGGCCAGTTCAGATGCCGTTCGGATAACTCAAGGGGTTCCCCGTGGCCATGTTTGTGCACACTCTCGTGCATTCAGCCTCCGAGGCCGGTCACGAAACTTTCAACGGCCGAGAACTGGCACCGCCGTGTTCGTGTGGTATGTTGTGACTCGGAAGGAAGGAGTGATTGTGCGCGGACCGCGCACCCACTCACATTGTCAATTCCTTCCGGGATATCGGCCACCCGTCGGCCGGCTCGTGGTGTGTGTTTTTTGGTTCGGGAGGACCACAAGGAGACCCTATGACTCGCAGCCTTTCTCTTGCTCTGCTCGCGACCGGCGTGCTCGCCGGTTCGGCTTCCGCCCAGCTCACGGCCTGGGGCGTCACCAATGACGGCCGCCTCGTGTCGTTCGACACGTCGGCCCCCGGCGTGCTGCTCAGCGACGTGGCCATTTCCGGCTTGAACACGTCCGAGCTGGTCCGCGGCATCGACGCCCGGCCCGCCAGCGTGACCGGTGACCTCGTCATCGTCACTTCCGAGAATCGCCTGATGTCGCTCGGGTTCGACGGCACGGCGACGGCGATCGGCACCGGCTTCACCCCCGCCGCCGCCACCACCAACGTCGGTTTCGATTTCAACCCGACTGTTGACCGCATCCGCTTCGTCGGGACCGACGGCTTCAACCGCCGCCTGAACCCCGTCAACGGCGCCAACGCCGCCCTCGACACGGCCCTCACCTACACCGACGGCCCCGCCATCCCCCGCGCGGTCGGCACGGCGTACAACAGCTTCCAGTTCGGCGTCGGCGCGCCGGTCGGCAGCATCCGCCAGTACATCATTGATTCCGAACGCGATGTCCTGGGCGAAGTCGGCTCTCAGGCCGGCGGCAACGCTTCGTTCAACGGCGGCATCGTCACACCCCGCGCCAACCTGCTGGGCTTCGACCTCACCGATGACGCCGGCTTCGACGTCTTCGGCCCCACGCAGATGGCCTTCGTCTCCAACCTCAGCGGCGGAGTCGCCACCTTCTACTCCCTGAGCCTCGGCTCGGGCATCGCCACGTCCATCGGTACCGTCGGCGCCGCCATCACCGACTTCACCGTCATCCCGACCCCGGGCGCGGCGTCGCTCCTGGGCCTCGGCGCGATCGCGGCTTTCCGTCGTCGCCGCTGATCGCTGAATCCGCATCCCGTGCTTTCTCTCTTTTGGGGCTGCCCGATCTACCTGATCGGGCAGCCCCTTTTTCGTGGATAAACTCGCTCCCTGATGCTCGACGCCTTTCGCTCAGCCCGCGCGGCTCTGGACTCGCTGCTCGCCGATGCCGGCCTGTGCGATCAGGCCGCCGCCGTGCCCGCCATGCTCGCCGATCGGTTTCGCGCCGGGAGCAAGATCCTCGCGTGCGGCAACGGCGGCTCGGCCTGCGACGCCATGCACTTCTGCGAAGAACTGACGGGCCGCTTCCGCCACGACCGACCCCCGCTCGCCGCGATCGCCTGCACCGACGCCGGGCACATCACCTGCACGGCCAACGACTACGGATTCGAGCGCGTGTTCTCGCGCTGGGTGCAGGCGCTCGGTCGCCCCGGCGACACGCTCATCGCGCTCTCGACCTCGGGCAACTCGCTCAACATCGTCGCCGCGATCGAGGCGGCCCGCGCCGGCGGACTGCACACCATCGGCCTGCTCGCGCAGGGCGGGGGGAGGGCCCGCGGTCTGTGCGACATCGAACTGGTCTTTCCGGGGACGGGGTCCGACCGCATCCAGGAACTGCACATGCTCGTGCTGCATGCGTGGGTCGAGGGCATCGAGCTCGAAATGGGTTTCACGCCAAGGCCAAAGACCCGCTGACCGCGCCGCTTTGTCGCGCGCTGCCTGGAGCCTTCAATGCGTCAGACGCTGGTGCGGTTTCCGAGCGGCATCATGTCCATCCTGGCGTTCGCCTACGCGCTCTACACGCTGCTCGCGTGGCAGCCGCTCGGAGGCAGACGCGGCGGCGGCGCCTTCCCGCCGGGGTCGGTGCTCTGGTGGGGCATGCTCGCGGGAATCGCCGTGCTCGGGATCATCTTCGCCCTCACGGCCGTCCGCGGCCACAGCCCGATGGGCGAATGATCCGGCGCCATCGATTCATCCAGATCCCGCCCGGCGGTGTCCGATGGAACCCTGGACACACGTGAAGAGCCCACGTGCCGGCCCTGTTCGAATGACGCTCGTTTCCCTCGCACTGGTGATTCCATGAACGTCGATCCCCGGTGGCTGCGAGACAAGGTGTCGGGCGGCGTGATCGATGCCGACCGCACGTGCGCGTGCGGGTACAGCCTGCGCGGCCTGCGCACCGGCGGGACATGCCCGGAATGCGGGCGGGCCATCCCGCTCGGCTCGCGCGCCAGCGCTGTCACCGTCCGGCCGATCACCGACTATCCCGCGCGCGTGCTCGCGCGGCACGCCGGCGGTGCGACGTGCATGGCCCTCGGCGCGTGGGTCATGACCATGGGCTACCTCGCGCTGTGGCTGCAGCGCGGGTTCAATGTCACGGTGATCGATGTGCCGCCCGCTTTGCCGCTCGTCATTCATGCTCTCGGCGTGTTCCCCGCGACGATCCTGTGGTGGCTGGGCGTTGTGCTCTTGACCACCCGCGACCCGGAGTACACCGGCGGCGCACCGACCCCCGCGTACCTGCTCGCCGGTCGCCCGGGTTGGACACGCGCTGCGATCGTCCTGCCGCAGGCGCTGTGGATCGTGAGCGAAGGGCTCACGATTTCGGGCATTTTCATCGAAGAAGCGAGTCTGCGCTCGGGCGTCGGGCTCCAGCTCGGGGGATACGCCGCCGCGGCCCTGGCCTGCATCGCACTCACGCCTGTGTGCTTCATGCTGCGCGAACTGGCGTACCACGGCTCGGACGACTACGCGGCGAACCGGTTTCAGGGGCTGGCGTTCGGCATCCCGCTCGCCGGCGCGGTCCTGACCCTTCTGCCGATCGTGCCGTTCATGCTGGGCGTTTCGCGGATGGCGACGTTCATCTCGCTCCTGGTGTTCTCCGTGCTGCTCACGCCCGTGGTGTACCTGATGCTCCGAGCGCTCTGGTCGGTCGGTACGACGTACCGCTGGGCATGGCGCAACGCCGAGAGCGCCGCGGAGCGCGAAGAGCGGTTTCTGGATCGGGCACGTCGGACCGCGCGCGGCGGCCGCTAGCCTGGCTCGCGCGCCCTGGCGAGCGCATGCGCGTACACCGCCTCGAGCCCGCGCACCATGGTCTCAGCGCTGAAGCGCTCGCGGCAAAGCTCGCGCCCACGCCGGGCGAGGCGATCGCGCTCGCTCGGCTCGCGCCAGAGTCCGACGACGGCTTCTCGCAAGCCGGGGAGATCGCCCGCGGGCACGAGCCGGCCGGTCTGGCCCTCGATGCACGCTTCGCGCGTGCCGTCGACGTCATATGCCACGGGGCAGACGCCGCAGAGCAGCGCCTGCGGCACCGTGCGCGGGAGCCCCTCGCGCAGGCTCGGGTGCGCCAGCACGTCCATCGCGCGGATGAGCCCGGGCACACGCTCAGGCGGCACGAGGCCCGTGAGATAGACCTGCGGCAGGCGCTGGCCCGCGGCCGGCGAATCGGGCGATGAGGCGCGCGGGCGATCGAGCTCGTGGACGCGCAAACCGAGCTCGCGGGCACGGGCGACGAGACGCTCGCGCCACCAGCCGTCGCCGACCCAGAGCAGGGCCCATTCCGGTTGCTTGGCGAGATCGCGCCCCAGCGCATCGAGCAGGTCGTCGTGCCCCTTGT
Organism: Phycisphaerales bacterium; assembly: GCA_050182995.1. GTDB lineage: Bacteria > Planctomycetota > Phycisphaerae > Phycisphaerales > UBA1924 > JAEUIX01. The sequence continues at coordinate 85,231 of JBFXBS010000004.1, forward strand.
GCTGGGCGAGGCGGGCGACGGTGCCGATGACGAATCGGCCGGGGGCGAGAGCAAGGCGCGCGCGGACTTCATCGCGAGATTCGCCCGGATCGGGCGCTAGAAACCGTTCGGATTCCATGCCGGAGTACACGGTGACGTACCGATCGGGCGTGCCGATGCCGCGGGCGAGGAACTGGCGCGTCATCTCGTCGCAGACCGAGACGATCGCGTGGCAGCGCCGGGCCGCGACGCGCTCGGCGATCTCATAGAGCTTGTTCACGGCTCGCGTCCTGGCGCGGCTCAGCGCCGAGCCCTCGACCGGCATGAACGGCGGGCCGTGGATCGTGTGGATGATTCCCGGGCGCGAAACGCCTTGCGCTCGCCATGCGGCGATGCGGCCGATGATCCCCGCCTTGCTGCTGTGCGTGTGCACGATGTCAGGCTTCAGCCGCGCGATGAGCGCCCGGAGTTGCGCCCGCGCGCGCCAATCGCGGAACGGGTGAATGGCGCGGATGAGATCGGGCACGACGTGCGTGGTGATGCCGCGGCCGCCGGGCGTGCGAAACCCCTGCACGCGCTCGAGAAGCGAGCCCTCCGGCCCATAGATCGGCCCGAAGGCCAGGTGCACGTCGTGCCCGAGCCGGGCCTGGCCCTCGCAGGAGAGCACGGTGTTCTCCTGCGAACCGCCGAGAATCAGCCGTGTTGAGACGTGGAGGATGCGCATCAGACCGTTTCGATCCGGCCGCGCTTGGGCACTCGGAATGTGCTGCCGGGCGCGACTCGCTCAGCAAGATCAACGATCTCCGGCCATTTGTCAATCAACCAACGAACCTGTTCCCATTTTTCGAGCTTTGGGTATCCGTCCGCGAGAAAGAAGGTCGTGAGCCGGGCGGCACGGAGGGCGTCTCGCTCAGCCGGTCGGCTGCGAATTCGGATATCGCCGCTGATGACGATCCATCCGGCTTCGGTGCCGAGCGATCTGATCCACTCGGTGTCAGCGATCGTTTCCCGATCGGCACGGGGCCATCGATCACACAGGTGGACCACGGAATGCTCGGGTTCAACAAGTGCGTTCATCGCGGTCGCGAGCCGGCGAGAAACGCAGTTGTCGAAAAAGAACTTCATGCTGCGTGGCGCCGCGCGAACTCGACGGCGTCTCGGACTTCCGACACGCTTACGTCGTACCAGCGTGCGGCCGCCTGATCACCGTGCGCACGGGCGTACTGCGAGAGAACGACCGCGGGCACGCCGCTCCGAGCGCCTACCGGCTTTCCGAAGCAGACGCGAGGGTCGATCACCACTTGACGTCGCTCGCCGAGAGGCCACCAGCGAACGGCTTGGGTCGCGTCGAACTCCACGCCGCTCAGCGCCGGCTCGATAACCTGCCGGAACACCTGTTGGCGATCTCTCAACGCAACCAGGCGGCGCTCTTGATCATCCGAGACGATGTCCGCGAACATCCTCCGGCCGTCCGTTCGGAACCGCAAGCTGGCAAATGGGTGGTTCGTGCCGAGCAGGTCCGCACCAACCTCCGCCGCGCGACGAAGTTCGCGCCACCCAATCCCAATCCCCAGAAACCGCTCGATCAGCCGGATCTCAATCAGATCCAGGAATGAAATCTGAAGCTGACCATCCACTTCCCGCGAAGCCCCACGAACAACAGGCGGCATCCGCCGCCCCCGGCCATTCGCAGAATACGAGTATCCACGAAACCATCTCCGTATGCGCGGCGCGGCGATACCCGTAAGGCGCGACGCCTCGATCACGCTGTACACACCTGTTCCCACGCCGGAGGCCATTACCGAAGTATATCGACCGACGATCCGTACCGGATCCACTCCAGGCACAGCCCCGTCGGCGGCAACGTCGGCCCGGCCTTGGTCCGGTCGCGGCCTTCGAGAATCCGTCCCACGTCCGCCGGCGTCCGCTGGCCCAGGCCCACCTGCAGCAGCGTGCCCGCGATGATCCGCACCATGTTCCACAGGAACCCGTTGCCCGTGATATCCAATCGCACGCGCTCCGGGCCGACCGGCGACACGCGACACTCGATCACCCGCCGCACCGTGCTCAGTCGCCCGTGACCCGCTGCTGCGAACGCCGCGAAATCGTGCTCGCCCACGAGCAGCGCTCCGGCCTCGTTCATCGCACCGGCGTTCAGCCCGCGCGCGTCCCACACGTGGTGCACGAACGCGCGGTCCCACAGCGGTCGGGCACGCGAGCAATGGAATGTGTACGAGTACGCCTTGCACCCCGCCGCGACGGGGTCGAAATCATGCGGCACGGCGTCGGCAGCCGCCACGAGCACGTCGTCGGGCAATCGTGAGTTGATCGCCGCGACAAGCCGATCGCACCCGCGCTCCAGCGGCCACCCAATGCCCTTCGGCCCGGCCGCGGGCGGCTCTGCGCTCATCTCCATGCCCTGGTGCCGCGATGCTTCGCCGACTCCCGCTGGTTCGACCGCATGGCCAAGCCGCCCTTCGGCACGAGGCTCGCAGGAGAACGCCGCGATCTGCCCGCGCGCGTGCACGCCGGAGTCGGTGCGGCTTGCGCCGATCAGTTCAACCGGCTCGCGCACCACTTCGCGCACAGCCTGCTCGACCACGCCCTGCACCGTGCGAAGGGCGACCCGGCCCTCGCGGCTTGAACTCATCCGCGGCGTCCACGCGGCGTACGCGGCGCCGGTCTCACGCGTCACGCTCTCGCCAGCCGGCGTTCCCGCGCCCTCCGGCGGCTCCTGCTTCTGCCAGCCGCAGAAGTTCGTTCCGTCGTAGGCGAGCGTGAGTCTGTAGCGGGGCACGGGGAACTGTACGGGTCCGCGACTCAGGGCCATGCTCCTCGCCATGGGCCTGCGGCAACCCCGAACAGGCCGAGCCGGTACCCTTGGCCATGCTCCTCACGCGCCGAACAGTTTGGGCTCTCACGTTCTCACTCGCGTTCCTCGCCGCGGCGACATCCCGTGCCGATCTGCCGAACGTGCGCCTCGTGCTCGACGAGATGGAGCGTGCCGTGCTCGCGGGCGACGCCGAGGCGTACCTCGCGCACGTCGCGGCGGATGACCCGATCTTCCATCGCGAGCAGCAGATGTGGGCCGCGGATCTGAAGCGCCACAGGCCCGTCGAGTTCATGCTGACTGTCAGTGAAGAGGAGCCCGCCGGCAGCGCGGAGCCTGAAGCGCCAAAGGACGCTGCGAAGCCGGGCGATGCGCGCGAGGGCGACGCGCCCGCGCGGTCCGTGTTCGCGCCCGCTTTCGGTCCCGAGCGCGCCACCTTCATGCTCAAGATGTCGTGGCGCATGGGCGACGATGTCGATGAGCCGGGGCGCAAGCTCCGCGAGGTGAAGTATCCGGTCGAGTTCGTCCGGACCGACGGGCGCTGGCTCTACCGCGGCGAACTGTGGGACGCCGTCGAGCGCCCCGCCGACGAGACGACCGGGTTTCACGGCGTGCGCGTGCGGTTTCCCCTCGACAGCGGGCTCGACGCACCGGCCAAGCTGGCGGCCGACCTGATGCCGGGCATCCGCTCGCGCGTCGATGAACTGTTCGGCCTCAAGATCACACGCGTGCAGGAGGTCAAGCTGTACTCGTCGATGCTTCACCTCCAGGCGTCCATCTATCTCTCCTACACCGACGGGCTGGGCGGGTGGAACGAGCCGCACGAATCGGTCAAGATCCTCTCGCGCGGGCGCACGCGCGAGGCGCAGCTCAAAAACCTGCTCGGGCACGAGTACGGGCACGTCGCCACGTTCGAGCTCATGCCCGATTCCGATCAGCAGCCCTGGTGGCTGCTCGAGGGGCTCGCCGATTTCGCCGCGGGGCACGTCACCACGAGCGACCCGGCCGGCCCGAGCGGCGGAGAGGGGCGCGGCGCCAATCGGCGCGTGCTCGCATGGCACAAGGCCGGCAAGCTCGCCGAGTGGAACCAGATGGCCGACTTCCGCAAGACGCCCAATGAACTCATGGGCCACGTCTACAAGCAGGGCGAGCACTTCGTCCGTTGGTTCAGCCGCACGTTCGGCGACGCGGCACGAAACACCTGGGTCCGCCTGCTCGGCTCCGGCAAGACCTTGGACGAAGCAAGCGTCGCCGTCACGGCCAAGACCTTCGCCGAGCTCGACACGGCCTGGCGCGAGAGCGTCGGCAAGCTCGCCCAAGAGCAGAAGCCCGACGGCGAGGAGTAGCCAAGCGGAGGCCGCTCGCTCAGAACTCCGCCTGCCCCGGCGCGCGCGGGAACGGGATCACATCGCGGATGTTCTGCATGCCGGTGGCGAAGAGCATCAGCCGCTCGAATCCCAGCCCGAATCCAGCGTGCGGCACCGTCCCATAGCGCCGCAGATCGCGGTACCACCAGTACTCCTTCGCGGGCAAACCCATCTCCGCGATGCGCTGGTCGAGCCTGTCGAGCCGCTCCTCGCGCTGGCTCCCGCCGACGATCTCGCCGATCCCCGGGACGAGAATATCCATCGCGGCGACCGTTTCGCCCTTGCTGGCATTGTCAGTCGGCGCGCCGTCGGTGCCGGGGTCGTTCTGGCGCATGTAGAACGCCTTGATGTTCTTGGGATAGTTCATGAGCACCACCGGCTGCTTGAAATGCTCCTCGGTCAGGAACCGCTCGTGCTCGCTCTGCAGGTCACTCCCCCACTTCACCGGATACTCAAACTTCTTCTGCCCCTTGCGGATCGCATCCTCCAGCACGCGCACGCCCTCGGTGTACGACAAGCGCAGGAAGGGCTTGGCGATCACCTCGTTCAGCCGCTCGATGCACGTCTTGTCGATCCGCTCGGCGAAGAACTTCATGTCATCGGCCCGCTCGGTCAGCACCGCCGCGAACAGGTACTTGAGCATCTCCTCCGCGAGCGTCGCGTTGGCCGCCAGATCCGCAAACGCGATCTCCGGCTCGATCATCCAGAACTCGGCGAGGTGCCGGCTCGTGTTGCTGTTCTCGGCTCGAAACGTCGGCCCGAACGTGTACACCCGCGAGAGCGCCATGCAGTACGTCTCGACATTGAGCTGCCCGCTCACCGTCAGGTGCGATTCCTTCCCGAAGAAGTCCTTGCCGAAATCGATCGGCGCGTCGGCGGCGGGCGGCTTGCCCGGCCCCGCTGCCGCGCCCTGCCGCGGAAGGTTCACGAAGTCCAGCGTGCTCACGCGGAACATCTGCCCCGCGCCCTCGCAATCGCTCGCCGTGATGATCGGCGTGTGCACCCAGTAGAACCCGCGCTCGTGAAAGAACCGGTGGATCGCCATCGCCAGGCAGTGCCGGACGCGCGCCACCGCGCCGAACGTGTTGGTCCGCGGGCGCAGGTGGGCCTGCTCGCGCAGAAACTCCATCGTGTGCGGCTTGGGCTGGATCGGATAGTGATCCGGATTCTCGACCCAGCCGACCACACGCACCGCGCTCGCCGCGATCTCGTTGCCCCCCTTCGGATTCTGCACGATCGCTCCATCGACCTCCACGGCACAGTGCGTCGTCAGTTTCGCGACCTCGCTCGCATAGTTCACAAGCCCGCCCGCGCTCGGCTCGCCGCCCTTGCACACCGCCTGGATCGCGTCGAAGCACGAACCATCGTGGACATGCACGAACGACAGCCCGCCCTCGGCCTTGCTGTCACGCCGCGTGCGGACCCAGCCCTTGATCGTCACCGCCGTTCCGACCGGGGCCTTGAGCGCCTCGGCGACCTTCAACCATGCCATGAACGGACTCCTTTTTTCAGGAGCCGATCATAGAGGCGGGCTGCGGCGGTGATGGGCTCAAGCCGCCCCGTGCCGGCACACCCGCGCTGCGCAAAACGAGAAAGGCCCGGCGCCCGTGCGCCCGGCCGTTGATGCCGGCTCTCGCCTGCGGCTCACTCGCCGCTGCGTTCACCGCAGCAGCCGCCGCAGCCGACCGGGCACGCACGCGTCGCTCCCAAGGGTGCGCACTCGACCCGCGGCAGCACGAGCGCCAGCGCCACGATCAGCGGCACGATGGCCCGCGACAGGGACATCACATCAAGGCTATTGGAGCCCCCGGCACCGGGTTGAACCCCGATCCTCCCAGACGCACCCGCGTTCGGTCATCGTCCGTGGGCCGGTGAACTGGCGGGGGTGCCGTGGATTCGCTCGGCGACCGGCAGAGGCAAATGCTCAGTGCCCGCCGTGCCGGCCGGATGTTCCCGCCTCATCGATCGCCTTCACGATTGATTCCGGCGTCGCGTTCATGTGCATGTCGTGATCGACCAGGCACGCCGGGGCGCCTTCGCACAGCCCCAGGCACTCCAGTTCCACCAGTGTGTATTTCCCGTCGTCGGTCGTCTCACCCACGTCGATCCCCAGTTTCGTCCTGCACGCGTCGGTGATCTTCTTGTGGTCGCACACCTCGCATGCCACGCTCCGGCAGACCGCGATCACGTGCGCGCCCTTCGGCTGCAGCCAGAACTCCTCATAGAAACTCGCGCAGTCCCACACCTCCGCCGGCGTGATCCCGATGAACGCCGCTACTTCTTCCAGCGCCTGCCACGGCAACCAGCCCCACTCCTCCTGCACCCGGTGCAGCGTCGGGATGAGCGCCCCCTGCTTCACCGCAAACCGCGGGAGCACGTCGCGCGTCAACTCATCCTTGATCGCCTGCGTGAGGTACGGCTCCGATCGCCGGGCGACTTTCATTCCCGCTGAGTTCTTGGTGATCCACGCCATGATGGGGTTCCGTCGCTGCCGGCCGCCGGGCTCACTTGCGCTTCCTGGTCGGCTCGGGCTTGTCCGCCTCTTCTTGCGGGTCGGCGTCGGGCCGGGCCTTGTCGCGCATCACAAACAGGCCCGGACTATAGCGCACGCCCTCGCTCGACCCGTCGGCCCGCACCTCGGCGTGCGCGGCAAACCGGCTCCCGCGGTGCACGCCGTCGCGCTGCACCGAGCCGCGATTGGTCGTTGGCGCGTCTTCGTTGAGCCGCGCATCGGGCAGCTTGCCGTCGACTTTCCCCCACTTGACGCGCTGCACCGCCGAGCCGTCGGGGGCGAAGAGGACGACCGCATCTCCCGTGTTCGAAAGCGCCTGGCGGCTCGACGTCGCGCGCATCGAAAAGACCCTCGCGCCGTGAAACCGCCGGTCGGCCCCCCCGGCCTTGTCGCTTTCTCCCGCCGATGAGCCGAAGGTGGTCTCAAACCCGTTGAAGACCACGACCACGCCGCCGGGCGCGAGCGTGCACGCCGGAAACTCAAACTTCAGCGCGTTCCCCTTGCCCATCGAGCGATCGGTGAGTGTGTAGCCGCGCAGCTCGATCGGCGTGTCGTGCGGATTGACCAGTTCGATGAACTCGTCGCCCGTGGCGCTGCGCGTCCCGTCGCCGCTGGCATCGCCGGATTCTCCCGTGGGCACCGCGTACAGAATCTCGCAGATCAGCGGATGCGGCTTGTCCACGGCGGGCAGGCGCCTGGCTGAAGACGGCGCCTCTGCATCCGCGGGCAGGGACGACGGCTCGCGCGACGAGGGCTGAGCCAGAATGAGCGTGCCCGCCGCGATGCCGATGACCAGGGCGTGGTTCATGCCGCGAGTCTACCGGGCGAAGCGCTGGCGCCGGCACCGTGCGGGCCTTCGCGGCTCAAAACGTGTGCAAAAAACAAGCCGCCCGCGCTGGGCGGGCGGCCTGCGAAGCACCTGCGTTTGAAACCGTCCTGCTCAGCGGCGGCGGCGAGCCGCGGCGAGCACGCCCAACGCCAGCACGCTCACAGCGCCGGGCGAGGGGATGGGGATTTCCTTGAGGGCGAAGGTCACGGGAACCGGGGCCGCCAGGTCGATGTCGATGACCAGCTCGCCGGCAGTGTTGCCCGGGTTGAAGGTCCCGCCGCTGGGGACGCCCGAGCCGCCGCTGTAGATCACCGAGTCGCTCGTCACGGTGTAGTTCGTGAAGAGGAAGGGGTCGATCGAGAAGCCGGCGGACAGGGCCTGGTTGAAGGTGACGTGCCCGGACTGCGCGAGCACCTGGCGGTACGCGGTCCAGAGCTGGCCGGTCTGGTTGTTGATGACTTCTTCGGTGATGTCGATGCGGGGCACGGTGCCGGCGTCCGGCGCGATCTGCTGGAAGACCAGCACGATCGGGTCGGGAACGCCCTCGCTGCTGAGGCGAGAAACCGTGGCGCGCTTGGTGATGATCAGGCGACCGTCGGCACCGATGGTGCCGGCGTTGTTCACTTCGATCGACACATTGTCCGGATCGAAGATCGTGACCTGCCATCCACCGCCCAGGTTTTGAATGATCGGATCGGCCGACGAAACACCCGCGGCGGCCAAAAGGGCCGCGGCGCCCGTCGCGATCATGATGTTCTTCGTGGTGCTCACTTCCGGATCTCCCCGTAGTTCCTGCCTTGAGTCAGCGTCGAGTGCGAGCGACGCGTGCGTTCTCTGCCCAACCCAACCCCCCCCCTACCCCACCGGCCAGGCGGGACAACGCCCGCCGGTGGTCCATCCCGATCTCACCGGCGACGGCGAGCGGCCAGCAAGCCGATCGCAGCAGCCCCGAGAGCGGTCGAGCCGGGCGTCGGCACCGCCGGGATCTCCCGGAGTGTGAACGACGTGTTGCCGGCGCCGAAGGTCACATCGACCACCAGAGCGCCCGCGGCGACCCCGGGGAACCAGAAGCCGGCATTGGGAATCATCCCGCCGGCATAGGTCACCGAGGTATTCCCGGCTTGGTAGGTGGTCGTGGTGAACGGGGCGATGCTCAGGCCGGCGGAGGCGCCGACGTTGAACACGGCTGAGCCGTTGCTGAAGTCCACGAGCGAGTTCGTGAACGACACCCACGACTGCCCGGTCTGGTTGCCGATGTACTCATCGGTGATGATGATCCGCGGAGCGGCGCCGGGGCCGGTCTGCGTGAACACCAGGTCCAGAGCCGAGACGTCCATGAACGTCGCGAACTTCTCGAGCACCAGTTGGCTGGAGTTGCTCGCCGCCTCATCGACGACAATGTCGACAACGTCGGCGTCGGGCAGCAGAACCTGCCAGCCAAACCCGAGGTCGCGCAGCTCCGGGGCCGCCGACGTACTTCCGGCCAGCGCGGCAAGCGCCAAGGCCGAAGAGAGAATGAAACGATTCTGAACCTTCACGCGATCCTCCCCTCTCGTGGATGTGACTCCACGACAGTTCATCTAAGCTGCGTGAGGCTTGCTTCTACGCGACAACACGCCCGCTTCCGGTCTTCCTTACCGGAAAGGACGTGCCATCCGCAACCTCAGCGCAGCCGAGACGAGACGACACTCCAGCACAAAGATACCTCATGGCCCAGATTCGTCAACCCGACCTACTGGAAAAATCAGGAGATTGCGCAAAACCATCGCAGACATCAAAAACGCCCCAATCCTGAACCGAACCTGCTCGAAATCGACCCAAAAAAAGCCTAAACTTGTCCGGTCAGTGCGTGGAAAACCCTCGCCTTTCCCCACCCGTCTCCCCCCATGCCTCGTTTGCCTTCACATTCCGCGCAACCCCAGACCTCCGCAGCCGTGTGCACGGCCTTGCAGGCTGGTTCCCTCGCGGTTTTTCCGACCGAGACGGTCTACGCCCTGGCTGCCAATGCCTCCGCGGACGACGCTGTGGGTCGACTTCGTCACGCCAGAAGCAGCCTTGCAGGCCGAGATCTCGGGGATTTGGCGTCAACCTGGCATGCCCCATCGACTGCGTCGGTGTTCTCGGCCCTTCCGGGGCTGCCGGCGCTTCACCGCCGACTCATTCGAAAGCTGGCACCGGGGCCGATCACTTTTTGGATTGAGGCGGGCGGGGCCGAGTTGCTTGCGGCGTCCACGAGCCTGGGCGTGCGGGCGGGCGTCTTTACGAATGAGTCCCTGGCGGCGGTGCGCGTGCCGAGCGACGTGATGGCGGGTGAGATTCTGACTCGCACGATCGTTCCGGTCGTGGCGGAGGCGATTCCGCAGGCCGCCGGCGGTCCACCCGCGGTCGATGCGCGCGCGGCACGAGAAGCCCTTTCAGCGGCGGGCGTTGAAGTACGCGCGTTCGCGGGCACGGAGGCTACCACCCTTCGCCGACCTTCGGCGGTGGTGCGGCTCACGCGTTCGAGCGGTCCCACGCCGATCTCCGGCTGGGCGCTCGTAGAGCCGGGGCCATACGACGAGGCGTTTGTGCGTCGGGCGGCAGAGCGGACGATGTTGTTTGTGTGCACAGGGAACACGTGCCGAAGCCCGATGGCCGAGGCGATTGCGCGCAGCGTGGGGCGGGCGATCGGTGCGGGTGTGGAATCGCAGTCGGCGGGAGTCGGGGCGCTGGCGGGCGCGGGCGTGAGTCCTGAGGCGGTGAAGGCGGTGCGGGGACTGGGGCTTGATCCGCCGGCGGGCCGGGCGCGGCCGCTCTCGGCGGGCATCATCGCGTCGGCGGATGAGATCTACGTGATGACGCGCGCCCATCAGCGGGCGGTGCTTTCGCTCGACCCCTCGGCGGCATCCAAGACGCGTCTGCTCGACCCGGCGGGGCGCGACGTGCCCGACCCGATCGGCTCGCCCCAGGAGCGGTACGATGAGGTGGCGCGGGCGCTGCGGACCATGATCGAGCGTCGCCTCCAGGAGGATCCGGCATGAAACTCGCCCTGAGCGCTGATCATCGCGGGGCGAGTTCGGCGCGCCAGCTCGCCGAGCGACTGAGATCAGCCGGTCACGAAGTCACGGTGCTGGGCGATCTCGGCGGGACGGCGCTCGACTACCCGATCCAGGCGCACCTGGTCGGGCAATCGGTGTCGCGCGGCGAGGCGGAACGCGGCGTCCTCATCTGCGGGACCGGCATCGGGATGTGCATCGCCGCCAACAAGGTGAAGGGTGTCCGCGCGGCTCTCGCGCATGACGAGCTGACAGCCCAGATCAGCCGGACGCACAACGACGCCAACGTGATCTGCCTTTCCGCCGACCTGCTCGGACAGCGGCTGATCGAGAAGATCGTGGAGGTCTGGCTGGGCACGCCGTTCCAGGGCGGGCGGCACCTGCGGCGGCTTGAAGAGATCGCGGCGATCGAAGACGGGCGCGACCCGGGCGGCGGGCAGAGCGCCTGAAGCGGCGGGTTCGCCGGCGATGGTCCCGCCGGTCCTCACACTACTGATCGTGGCCCTTGCCCGCGGCGATCTTGTGCCCGGCGTCGCGCAGGGTGCGCTCCTGGCGGGCAAGTTCGAGATCGTGATCGACCATGATGCGCGCGAGCTGCTCGACGCTCGTGCGCGGCTTCCACTTGAGCACGCGCCGGGCCTTGCTCGGATCGCCCAGGAGCAGGTCGACTTCCGCCGGTCGCAGGTAGCGCTCGTCGAAGGCGACGTGCTTCTTCCAGGAAAGCCCGGCGCAGTCGAAGCAGAGCTGGGCGAAGTCGCGGACGCTCGTGGTGCGGCCGGTGGCGATGACGTAATCGCCGGGCTTCTTCTGCTGAAGCATCAGCCACATGGCTTCGACATAGTCCTTCGCGTAGCCCCAGTCGCGCCTGGCGTCGAGGTTGCCGAGGTAGACCTTGTCCTGCAGGCCCATCTTGATTCGTCCGACGGCGCGGGTGATCTTTCGGGTAACGAAGGTTTCGCCGCGGCGTTCGGATTCGTGATTGAAGAGGATGCCGCAGGAGGCGTGAAGGCCGTAGGACTCGCGGTAGTTGACGGTGGCCCAGTGGGCCATGACCTTGGCGCAGGCGTAGGGCGAGCGCGGGTAGAAGGGGGTGGTTTCCTTCTGGGGAACTTCGACGACCTTGCCGTACTGCTCGCTGGATGAGGCCTGGTAATAGCGCACGGAGCGCCCGGTCTCGTGCTGATACTCGCGGACGGCTTCGAGGAGCTTGAGGGCGCCCATGGCGACGGAGTCGGCGGTGTAGACGGGCAAATCGAAGGAGACGCGCACGTGCGACTGGGCGCCGAGGTTGTAGACCTCGTCGGGGTGGACGACGCGCATGAGCTTGGCGAGGATGTTGCCGTCGCAGAGGTCGCCGTAGTGCAGCGTCATGCGCGCGCCGCGGGTCTTGTAATGCGGGTCGCGGTAGATGTGGTCGATTCGTTCGGTGTTGAAACTGGAGGCGCGGCGGATGATGCCGTGGACCTCGTAGCCCTTGGAGAGCAAGAGCTCGGCGAGATAGGAGCCATCCTGCCCGGTGATGCCGGAGATGAGGGCTCGACGGGATGCGTTCGGCGAAGTGCCGTTCCTGGTGCTCACGGGTCGGCCTCTTATCGGTACGAGCGGGCTGGAACAATAGATGGGGAGGGCGCGCCGATGCCGAGCCGCGGCCACGGCCCGATCGGGGCGGAGGCGCGGGTGTCGGCTCTATCATGCTCGGCCCGATGAGGAACCTCCATTGATTCGAAGCATGACCGGCTACGGCGAGGCGACGTCTCACTCCGCGGATGGGACGCACGCATATCTCGAACTGCGCTCGCTGAACAACCGCTACTTCAAGGCGGTGATCCGCCTGCCGGATGAGTTTGAAGGGCTCGAAGCGGAGATTGAGTCGGAGCTTCGCCGGCGCCTGACGCGCGGGTCGGTCACGCTCAAGGCGACCTTTGGCGAGGCGACCGGGGCGGCGGCGCACGCGATCAATCACCTGGCGCTGGGTGAATACGTGCGGCAGCTCAAGGAGACGCCGCAGGTCGCGGCGGGCGAAGTGCGGATCGAGCTCGGGGCGCTGCTGGGCCTCCCGGGCGTGTTGCAGCCCCCGGGAAACGAAGCGGCGCGGCACGAGCGCGCGCGGGTCGAGTTCCTGCGCCTGCTCGACAAGGCGTGTGCGAACCTGCTGGCGATGCGCCTGCGCGAAGGGGCGGCGCTGGTCGAGGATCTGGTGGCGCAGCGCGATGTGATCCTCGACCGGCTGAAGACCGTCGCGGCTCGGGCGCCGCAGGTCGTGCAGGACTATGAGATCCGTCTCCGGCAGCGGATCGAGATGATGCTGAAGGACGCGGACTTGAAGGTGGATTCGGTGGAGATCATCCGCGAGATCGCGGTGTACGCCGAGCGGTCGGATATCTCGGAAGAGATCACGCGCCTGTCGGGGCACATGGACCAGTTCACGCAACTGCTCACCAGCGCGGGCGAAAAGCCGGTCGGCCGAACGCTCGATTTCCTGGCGCAGGAGATGCTCCGCGAGGCGAACACGATGGCAAGCAAGTCGGGCGATACGACGATTTCTCGCGCGATCGTGGAGATCAAGGGAGCGATCGACCGGATCAAGGAGCAGGTGCAGAACATCGAGTGAAGCGGGCCGCGGGCGGACCGGCCCGAGTCATGCAACGGGCTGCTTGTTTGCGCTCTGTTTGTAGCCCCTCGATCCGGAATCGGAACGAATCCGTGCGACCCGAGCGCCGGTTGACCCGGTATGATCTGTCGGAGATGCGCATGCAGGGCCTGAGCATGGCGGCGGTTTTGCTGCTCGCGGCGGGGTGGTCGGTGCCGGTGCGCGCCGCGGGGCCGGACGATGCGGGCAATCCACCGGGGCAGGCCGAAGGGGCGGCGCAGCGTTCGCTTGACGCCGTGATCGCCGATCTGGGCGCGCCGGAGTTTGAAGTGCGCGAGCGGGCGTCGGCCGAGCTGCGCGATCGGGGCGCGACGCTGGAGGAGCTTGAAGGGCTGCTCGTCGGCGGAGGCGGGGACAAGCTTTCGCCGGAGCAGCGGGCGCGCGTGTCGGAAGTGGCGCGCGAGGTGTTTTCGCAGTCGCCGCGCGCTGCGATGGGTGTTTCCTTCGGGCTGCTCCGCGGGTTTGAGGCTCCGGCGTCGCCGCTGACCATCAGCAATGTCTTTGAGCAGTTCCCCTCGTCGCGCGTGCTCAAGGCGGGCGACGACCTGGTCGCGGTCGCGGGCGTGAGCGTGCGCGGGCTGACCGCCACCGGCGGGCTTGGGATGGACTGCGTGCGACCGTACATCATCTGTCACGATCCGGGCGACGTGGTGAAGATGACCGTGATCCGCGGCGGCGAAGAAGTGACGCTCGATGTCCCCCTGGGCCGGTTCTCCAACCTGCCGGTCGCCGGGGGCAACATGGAGCAACTGGCATCCGCGGACCTGGCGGCGGCGTGGAAGCTGCGGCTCGGGTCTCGCGCGGGCGCTCTCGCGAACGTGCTGCAGGCGCCGGTGCTCCCGGCGCTCGAGGATCGGCTGGCCGGCGCGATTGATCGCGAACTCAACTCGCGGGCTCAGGAGGGCGAAGGCCTGGCGGCGGGCATCGTCTCGGGCGGGGACAACCGCGACAATGACACGAGCGGACTGATCGATCCGACCCGGCAGGCGAAGTACGCCGTCACGGGTGACCCGCGCTTTGCGCGGGAGCAGGTGCGGCGGCTGAACACGCAGCTCGTGCGGATCGACGAGCAGATCATGGAGCAGACCAAGCTGCTCATCCAGCCGCAACTGTCCGATCGGGAGCGGCTCGAAGCCCAGCAGTTGCGGATCGCGCTCATGCAGCAGCGCATGTCGGTGCAGGCCCAGATCGAAGGGCTGAGGCTGCAGATGGAAGGCTTTCCCGGCCCGCAGGGGAACCGGCGCCTCTTCCGGCCGTGATTTCACGGCTCACTTTCGCGGCTTGAACAGGTCCTTGAAGCCCTCGCCGATGTCCTTGATGGCGTCGCCGAAGTTCTTGAGCATGTCTTCGGGGCGTGTGCCCGAGTTGCGTGAACCGAAGAGGTCGAGGCTGGGCTCGAACTTGGGGCTGTCGAGCGGACCGCGGATGCGAATGGGGATGCGGATGCCGCCGGCGCGCTTGGCCTGTTCCTGGTCGGCGCTTGAGGCGTCCTTGTTGCCCAGGGCGTTGAGCATCTTGGAGCGCAGGTCGGTGAAGCCGATGGGGAAGATGGAGAGCACCGGGCCGGAGACGATGCTGAGGGGAAGGTCGACGACGCCGTCGATGGTCTGATCGACGAGATCGACCTTGCCGGAGACGGGGATGAGGATGATCTCTTCGCCGAGTCCGAGGCCGACCTTGAGGGGGATTTCGACGTTGTCGTACGAGGCGACGCCCTCGCGAATCGAGACGCGGAAGGGCTTCATCGCGGGCTGCTTGACGTCGCGGGTGAGATCCTTGAGCATGCCGGACTGGATGAGCCCCGAGAAGCCGGAGCGCAGGGAATAGTTGACGGTGCCGAGCGAGACGTCGATGTCACCGCTGACGCGGCGGAGGTTCCCGCGGTTGGGGTCGAGAGGGATGGAGAGGTTGGCGCTCTGAAGGACGGCGGGATTGGGCTTGCCCTGGGCGTCAGTGCGGGCCTTGCTCATGGTGGCGATGATGCCGAGGGTCTGGACGAGTCGGTCGCGTTCGCCGACGTTGAACTCGGCAAGCTCGACGCGGAACGGGCGCGCGTCGGCGCCGCCCTGGCCCGTGAGGATGAGCCCGTCGCGCACCGGTGCGGCGAGAGTGACGAGACCGGAGGGCTCGGTCGACGGCGGGCGGAACGCGCGGATGTCGAGGTCGAACCGGCCCGAGGAGCCCTGGCGCGGCGAGAAGTTTCGCGCGTTGAGGCCGGCGCGGACCTGCGTGCCGAGGAGATCGACGAGGCGGCCGTTCGTGCCCGCGACGGCGTCGACGAGGGCGGTCGGAACCGACGGAGCGCGGAGCGTGAGGTCGGCGTCGTAGCCCTCGCGGTTGAAGGCGCCGCCGCCGGTGGCGAAATCGCGCACCACGGCTTCGAAGGTCACCGGCTCGCGTGAGGAGACGCCCCCGCCGGAGACCGACGCGGCGCGGATGTCGATGGTCAGCGCCTGCGCGGGGGGGGTTGACGTTTTCACGGTGGCGGTGAGGTTCTCGAGCGCCACGGGCGCGCCCGCGGCGCCGGATTCGAGCGGCTGAATCTGCACCTTCGACGCGCTCGCCGTGAGCGACACCGCGAAGACGCCCGGGCGCAGGTAGTCCGACGTCACCAGCCCGCCGGCCGTTTCGCGACGGCCGATCGAGAGCGTCTGGATGTCCACGGCGAGCGGAGTCGGACCGACGAGACGGAAGGCCTGCGTCTTGCCCGGCGCCGGGGCGAGGATGAACGTGTCGGCCCACGCGGGGTCGAGCGTCCAGGTCGCCTTCGCCGGCGTGAGCAGCGCGATGCGCGTCTGGTCGATCACCACGTCGAGCGGATCGGTCGTGAGGCGAGGCGACTTGCTCACCTGCACCTTGGCGCGAAGCGGCCTGGCGGCTGCCGCGTCGGCCGCGCCGGCCGCGTCGGCCGCGCCGGCGCTCTTGAGCTCCTGCCGCATCGAGATCGACACATCGGCGGTATCGCCGAGCGCGCCGGAGACGAGCCCGGGCTTGTTGAGCATTCCGTCGACGGCGAGCGTGTTCAGGCCGCTGATCTGGGCGGTGGCGTCGACGGCGCTCAGGTCGCGCGGGGCGGTGGCATCGACGGCGAGCGCGCCGATGGGCCGGTTCTCGTCGAGCAGGAGCGTGCCGCGAATCGTCGCGCGGAGCGGGTCGCCCGCGCCCGGGCCGGCGAGCATGGCCAGAGGCACGGCCGCGGTGGCGCGGAACTCGCGCACGCCGCCGGTCATCGCGTTCTCGCCGAAGGGAATGCCGGAGACCACGAGCGGCTCGGCGATCGCGGCGCTCACGTTGGCGACGCCCGCGCGGGCAAAATCGGGCGTGGGGAAGCCGCCGCCCGCGGGTGAGGGCACGGCGAGGGGAATACTGACCGGATCGAGGCGGATCGCCAGCTTGGCCGGGCCGCGCGTGGCGACCCCGGCGAGATTCCCCTGGTCCTGGCCCGCGGCCTTGAGCAACCCGCGCACCGTCTCGGGTCGAACGGTCGCGTCGGCGGCGAGCGTGCTGACGCTCAAAGAGGCGGGCGTGAGCGCGGCATCGACGCGGGCCGACAAGCCCGCGCCGGTGATCGCCGCGCCGAGCTTTTGACCATCGGCAGGCGTCGCACCGGGCTCGAACGTGAGGGCGACCGTCGCGCGATCGCCGACGATTCCGTTGAGAAGCTCTCGCACCAGGCGCGCGGCATCGACGGCCGGTGCGGCACCCGGCGCGCCCGATCCGGGTCGGGCCGGGGCGGCGGGCTGGCCCGCTGCCGGCGCAAGGTCGGCCAGCGACGAGGGGACATCGGTAAACGTGAGCGTGCCGGCGACACGCACCGGGCCAAGACCGGGGACGATGGCCGTGCGCGCCGCCTTGGGCGCGAGGGCCGCGTCGAGGCCGGTGAGTTCAAGGCGTGAATCAAGCGAGAACGGACGATCGGCGTGCGCCAGGCCGCCGACAAGCGTGAACACGGTGGGCTTTCCCGGGACGAGGCGGACATCGGCGACGAGATCGCGCACGCCGAGCGCCCCGCCGGCGCCCGGCGCGCCCGTGGGCGTGAAATCGAAGCGCTGCACCTGCGCGCGAATCGCGCCGGCGATCGCGGCCAGGTTCATCGGCGCTTCGCCCGTCGGCAACGGCACGGCAAGATCGGACACCGCGATGCGCACCTCGGCGTCGCCGGCCACGCGGCCCAGGGGCGGGGCATCGGCGGCCTGCGCCGCGAGCACACGGCGCACGAGCGGCGCGGCGGCTTTCACGCCGACGGTCACCTCGCCGCGGGATGAGAGCACGCCGGCGCTCAGTCGCAGCGGCGCCTCGACCCGGACGTTCTGGCTCGTGATCGACGCGTCAACATCCATTGGCGGAAGCGAAGACTTCGCGCCGGCAGGAGCAGCACCCGCGCCCGCCGGCCCGGCGGAACGAAATGACGACACGACGTCGACGGTCGAGCCCAGGTCTTCGAGCGGATTCACGGGTGAATCCGGGCCAAGGAAGGGCGCGATGAGCGACGAAGAGACGCCGGTCGCAGTGAATGAGCCCGAGAGCGTGCGCGGCAACCCGTTCACGAGCGCCAGTCGCCCCTGCTCATCGAGCAGGCCGCCCGCCTCGATCGTGGCGTTGATCGCCCCTGCCGACTGCTTGTCGAGGATGGCCGACGTCGCGGCGACGAGCTTCACGCCCGCGGCCAGGTCGGTGGATTGAATCGAGAGCGTGGCGGGTTGAATCCCGAAGGACTGCACGGCACGCGTCGCGCCCGCGTCTGCGGGGGCGGGGGTGGAAGGATCGCCTGCGGGCTCGCCGCTCGGCGCAGCGCTCGCCGTTCGGAGCGTGCCGGCGAAGTACGTGGTGCGCGCCTGCACGTCGAGGGCGACGCCACGGAGGTCGGGCTGCCCGGCGGGCGACTTGGCGCCCGGCGCGGGGATGGGCAGGCTCAGGGCGTTCACCTGCAGATCGACGCTGGGCCACTGCGAAATCGCCACGCCCGCACGGGCGAGCTGCTCCTTGAGCGCGGGGTGCTTGTCGAGGAACGACGTCGAGCGAAGCGCGATCGTTCCCGGCTTGCGCGCGGCGATCGCGCCGTCCTTGAGCGCCAGGTCGAGATCGGCGCTGGCGTTGGGACTTCGGAGCTGCAGTTGCGCGTCGCCGGCCGCCATGCCGCCCTTGGCGATGACCGAAAGCGACGCCGTCGGCCCCAGCGCGGCGCTGAGCAGGCCGCCCTGGCGCGCGAGCGCATCGAGCAGCGGCACCGGCAGCGTGCCGCTCTCGATCGTGGCATCGACCTTGGCCGCGTCGGGCGTGAGGCGCCCCTGCGCATCGGCGAAGTTGTCGAGCTTGATCGAAATCTTGAGTGAGCCGGTGCTGGAGGCGTCACCCGCCGCGCCCGGACCGCCGGCGACGCCGCCGGTGAACTCAAGAGCCGCCTTGGGCGCAGCGCCCGTGGTCACGGACGCCTCCCCGCGGACGCCCTGAAGCGACGTCGATGTCACCGGGCTGCCGGCGGCGTCATTCTCGCGGTACGAAACATCGAACCCCGAAACAACCACCTTGGCATTCAAGCCCGACGGGAGCGCCAGCGGCTGCGCAGCAGGCCCGGGCACCGGCGCCGGCGGCGGCGGCGATTTCGGTGCGGTCGCCGCGTCGAGGTTCGTCGTGCCGTCGGGGTAGCGCACCAGGTCGGCCTTGCCCGAGAGCGTGATCGTGCCCAGGTCCATCGATCCGCCCAGCAGCGACCACAGGCCCACGGTCGCCTCGGCGTTCACGACCGCGACCGGTTTGCCCGCGGGGTCGCGGAGCTCGACCTGCTCGAACTTCATCGGACCAAACCACGACAGGCTCGCCGACCCGACCGCGACCTCACCCTTGACGCGCTCGCGCGCCGCGGACTGCACAATCCCCGGGGCCATGCTCGAAGCGATCGCCGGTGCGAACGCGATGAGCACGCCCAGGCCCAGCGCCAGGAAGATGCAGACAAAGCCGAGAATCCTGACCCAGCGGCGGCCGGCGGCCGGTGTAGAGGCAGTCATGGGGCGATCTCCTTGAGGGCCTGCCGGCCGACCCCCGTCGAATTCGCTCCGCCCGCGACCCGGGATTCAGGTGCGAGCCGGAGCCTGACACCGTGATTGTTGGATGCGCCAGCGGTGCTTCAAGTGGGGCTTCGACGCCCAAGGTTCGGTCTTCGTCACCCGCCGTTAGTGCGGAGTGGTCACGCTCCGTTTCGTGACGATGCCCGCCGCGAGCGGCACCACGGCGCACAGACCCGCCAGCATCCAGAACGCCGCCGGAAGGCTGAGTGCCTCGGCGACGAATCCGACTGCCGCCGGCCCGAGGAGAATGCCTGCGTAGCCGGTGGTCGTGACCGCGGCGATCGCCAGGCCCGGGGGCATCGCCGGCTGCGACCCGGCCCGCCTGAAGAGCACGGGCACCAGGTTGGACGCGCCCAGGCCGACGAGCAGGAATCCGAACATCGCGGCCGCGGCATGCGGCGCGGTGAGCAGCACCATCAGCCCGGCGATCGCGACTACGCCGCCGGACACGAGCATCGCGCGATCCCCGAGGCACTCCGCCAGCGCGTCGCCGCTGAAGCGCCCGACGGTCATGGCGATCGAGAAGACGACGTACCCGAGGCCGCCACGATCGGGCCCCACGAGTCCGGCGCCCGTCATCAGGAGCGCGCCCCAATCGAGGATCGCTCCCTCGATCAGGAAGAGGATCGCCGCCATTCCCGCCAGCACGAGCACCACGCCCCGCGGCATGACCAGCAGCGGCCCTCCGTCCGAACGCTCCGCGCGCAGCAGCCCCGGCCACGCCGCGGCGATCGCGATGGCCATGAGTGCGGAGCACATCAACGTGGCGTCGACGACCGCGGCGCCCGCCGAGAGCAGCAGGGTGACCAGCCCGGCGCCCGCGAACCCGCCGATGCTGAAGAGCGCGTGAAACCCCGACATGAGCGGTCGCCCCGCGGCACGCTCAACCTCGACCGCGTGCACGTTCATGGCCACGTCGAGCGAGCCGAGCGAAGCGCCGAACGCAAAGAGCGCCGGCCCGAGCGTCATGGGCGTGTGAGCCAGCCCGAGCAGCGGAAGCGTGGCGGCCAGACCGGCGCCGCTGAGCACGATGATCGGCCGACTCCCGCAGCGCGCGCTCAACACCCCCGTCACCACCAGCGCGCACACCGAGCCGACACCGAGGCACAGCAGCAGCAGCCCGAGCGTCCGGTCATCGACGCCCAGTCGCTGCTTGGCAAACGGCACCAGAGGCGCCCAGCACGCCATGCCGAAGCCGGCGACCAGGAACGCCAGGCGCGTGGCGGCGCGCGTCGCGGGACGATCCGCGGACGGTGTTGGTGTTCCCGGGCCGGTCATGGCAGAGGCTATGGGGGCGCAGCCTGGCGCGCGGCGATCGACACGCGTTCTGACCTCGCCCGGCATCCCGGCGAAACCGGTTGTAGACTCGCTCATGCGCATCCAGGTCTTTGGCGCCGCGGGAGAAGTCACCGGCTCGTGCACGCTCATCGAAACCGGGCAATCGCGCGTGCTCATCGACTACGGCATGCACCAGGGCGGGCGCGACGACTGGCAGCGAAACTTCGAAGCGCTCCCCATCGAGTGCGAACGACTCGATGCCGTCATCCTCACCCACGCCCACATCGATCACATCGGCCGCGTCCCGCTGCTCACGCGCTGCGGCTACCGCGGCCCGATCTACGCCACGTCGGCGACGTGCGAGCTCGCCGTCATCATGCTCCGTGACGCCGGCAATCTCCAGGTTGCCGACGCCGCTCGCGCCTCGTCGCGCCGCGAACGCATGGGCCTGCCCCCGGTCGCGCCGCTCTACACCCCTGAAGACGTCGAGCCCGTGCTCGGCCTCCTCAAGCCCGTCGAGTATGACCGCACGATCGACGTGGCCCGCGGCGTGCGCGCCCGCTGGGTCGAGGCCGGGCACATCCTCGGTTCCGCCAGCGTCGAGCTGACCGTCGCCGCCATGGGCCCGCGGCCGAAGCGCACCATCGTCTTCTCGGGCGACGTCGGACCCAAGGGCATGGCCCTGCTCCGCGATCCGGCCCCGCCCAGCAAGGCCGACCTGGTCTTCCTCGAATCGACCTATGGCGACCGCGATCACCGCTCGCGCGAAGCGACCATCGAAGAGCTGCAGGAGATCGTCAAGAATGGCGTCTGGGCCAGGCAGAAGGTCCTCATCCCCGCTTTCGCCGTCGGGCGCTCGCAGGCGCTGGTCTATCACCTCGGCTCGCTCGAGCGCACCGGCCGCGTGCCGAAGTTCCCCATCTGCGTCGACAGCCCCATGGCCGTCTCGGCGTTTGAGGTGTACGCGCGGCACGCGCGCCTCTACGACCGGGCCGCCGCCGAACTCTTTGAAGCCGGGCACGAGCCGCTCGCGCCCGACGGCCTCCGACTCATCAGCCGCGCCGAAGAATCCAAGGCCCTCAACACCCTCCGCGGCGGGCTCGTCGTCATCGCCGCCTCCGGCATGTGCACCGGCGGGCGAATCCTCCACCACCTCCGGCACAATCTCTGGAAGCGAGAGACCAGCGTCGTCATCGTCGGATACCAGGCCCACGGCTCGCTCGGCCGCCGCCTTGTCGACGGCGCCGACACCGTGCGGATCTTCGGCGACACCGTCGCCGTCCGCGCCCGCGTGCACACTCTCGGCGGGCTTTCAGCACACGCCGGTCAGACGGAGCTGCTCGAGTGGGCCGAGCACTTCCGCGGCGGCGGCCTGAACGAATCGGCCTCGCGCGCCGGCAATGAGGGCTGGCCTCGCTTCGTCCTCAATCACGGCGAGCCGGCCCCGCGCGCCGCGCTCGCCGCCAGGCTGCGCGAACGGGGAGTCGCCCGGGTCCTCGAACCGATGCGCGGCGACGTCATCACGCTCGACGAAGCGCCCAGGGGCGGCGCGCGATAGCGCGTGCCTCACGCCGACCCGCCGGCCACGCCGCCGGCGCGCGCGCCGCCCGCGCCCGCGACGCCCGCCATCTCCGGGAACCGCATTCTCAGATCAGCGAATACGTGCGCGAAGAGTTGCTTGGCCGCGCGAGTCTGAGCGCACGCCGGCGTCTGCGGCTCGATCTTCTCGCCCACGCGCACCGTGAGCGCCGCGAGCTCGCCGACCGGCCCGCGCCCGATCGCCGACGCGCCGATGATCGCCGCCCCCAGCGCGCATCCGCCTTCATCATCCGACGTTTCCACCGGCGTCTCGAAGACATCCGCCTGCAACTGTCGCCACAGCCGCGAGCGGTTGCCCCCGCCGGTCAATCGCACGGCATGCGGCCGAATGCCCAGCCCGCGCACGAGGTCGAGAATCTCGCCCATGCCGAACGTCACGCCCTCGACCACGCTGCGGATGAGGTGCGCCCGCGTGTGCCGAGCGGTCAGGCCGATCCACCCCCCGCGCGCGAGCGGGTCGGCGTGCGGACAGCGCTCGCCCGTGAGATGCGGCAGGAAGACCAGCCCCTCGCACCCTGCCGGCGCGCGCTCCGCCTCGCGCAGCAGGTCATCGAACGACGCCTCGGGCGCGAGCACGCCGCGGGCCCACGCGAGCGCCCCGCCCGCCGAGAGCATGCACCCGGTGACGCACCACCCGCGCGGATCGGTCGCGGCGCACATGCAGTGCAGCCGCCCGGGCATCGCGGTCTCGCGCGGGCCCGTCGCCGGCAGATCGCGCAGCGCCCGCTCGCTGTGCGCGAGGATCACGCCGCTGGTCCCCAGGCTCGCCAGCACGACGCCCGGCGCGACGACGCCTGCCCCGACCGCGCCGCACATGTTGTCGCCGCTGCCGGTCGCCACCGGCACGCCTTCTCGCATGCCGGTCCGCTCAGCCGCCCAGCGCGTCACGCCGCCGACGACCGTCGCCGACTCGACCACCGGCGGCAGCAGCGCCTCATCCATCCCAAGCGCCCCGAGCAGCGCGGGCGACCACGTCCGCCGCTCGACATCGAGCAGCAGCGTTCCCGCGGCGTCGCCGACATCCGTCGCCAGCGCGCCCGTCAGCCGCATCGCGATGAAATCCTTCGGCAGGCACACCTGCCGCACGCGCGCCCACAGTTCCGGCTCATGACGGCGCAGCCACAGAAGTTTCGGCAGCGTGAACCCCGGCAGCGCGGCGTTCCCGCTCAGTTCGACCAATCGCCGCCGACCACCGACCGCCGCCTCGATCTCCGCGCACTCACGCGCCGACCGCTGATCGTTCCACAGGATTGCCGGCCGCAGCGCCGCCGCCCGCCCGCCTTCGGTCCCCGAAGCGCCCAGCAGGACGGAGCCATGCATCTGCCCGCTGAGGCCAATGGCGGCCACGCGCTCCGCCGCGCCGGGCGCCCGTTCGAGCACGCCACGCACCGCGCGAATCGTCGAGTCCCACCAATCCTCGGGCGACTGCTCGCTCCATCCCGGCGCCGGCCGCGCGATCGGGTGCTCGCTCGCGCACGACGCGACGATCGCGCCGTCCTCTTCGCAGAGCACGGCCTTGGTCGCCGAGGTGCCGATGTCGATCCCGAGCAGGAGCGCCACGCCGCCAGTCTACCTGCGCACCCGGCCAGGCGCCGTTGGGCTGGGTCCGGTCGGGCGCCTGCCCGATCTCACTCGCGATCGGACTTCCCGATCTGCCACTCTTCGAGCTCGACCGGCGCCTGCCGGCCGAAGATCGTCACGAGCACGCGCACGAGGCCCTTGTCGGGCAGCAGTTCGTCGACGGTGCCTTCGTAGCTCTGGAACGGGCCCTCCTTGATCAGGACCGTCTCGCCCTTCTCGAAGACCATCTTCACCTGCGGCTGATCCTCGGGCTTCAGGCTCGCCGCGAGCATCTTCTCGATCTCGACTTCCTTCATCGGCGTCGGGCGGCCCTTGGTGCCGACGAAGTCGCCGACGCCCGTGGTCTCCTTGATGAGGAAGAAGACGTCCTGCGGGATGCGCCCGTCATCCTCGAGCTTCATCTCGACGAACACGTAGCCCGGATAGAGCTTGGTCTCCTGGATCCGCTGCTTGCCCGCCTTGATCGTCTTGGTCTTCTCCGTCGGCACGAGGATGCGCCCGACGAGATGGCTCATGTGCTCGATCTGCACCTTGCGGAGCAGCGTGTCGCGCACGCTCGATTCCTTGTTGCTCGCGACGCGCAGCACGAACCAGTTCATCCCCGGACGCACCATCGGGTCGCCCGGGCGGAACTCCGAGTTCGGAATGCCGTCGGCGCCCATGCCCGGCGCCGGCGCACCGGCGCCGGCCTCGACTGGAGGTGTTGCCGGATGCGCCGCGGCGGATTCTTGATCGCTCATGAGGGTCTTCCTTCTCCGGCGCGGCCGGCTCAACCCGCCAGCACGCCGATCGACTTGAACACGAACTGGAAGATGAAATCAAACACGAACAGCGCCGCCGACAGGAAGAAGCACGCGCCGATCACCACGAACGTTGACCCGCGGATCTCCCGCGGCGTCGACCAGTTCACGCGCTTCATCTCCGAATCCGTCGCAATCAGGAAATCCACCGTCCCGCGGCGAATCCCCGCCAGCCACAGCGCCACCACCGCTCCCGCCAGGATCACCACGAACGCCAGCCCGCCCTGCACATACAGCGGCTCGATCGACGCGATCGCCCGCACCGAGCGCGGCGCCACCGCGGCGGCCAACACTCCGTCCGACGTCCGCATCGCCGTCGCCTCGCCGATCTCGTGCTTGTCCTGCATCACGGGCAGCTTCACCCGCACAATCCGATTGGCGTCGCGCCATTCCTCGATGGTCGTCGTGCCGATGAGCGGCGGCGGCGCGTCGGCGGTCTCCGGCTGGCCCAGGATCTCCACCGTCATGCCCGCCGCCGGTGTGCCCTTGGTCAGCGTCAACTCAACGAAATACCCCGCGCGGGGCACCTTGTCAGCGATCAGCGCCCCCTGACCCCACAGCCACCCCGCCGACGCCAGCGTGATCGTGGCCACCATGCACGCGGTCATCACGCGCATCCAGTAGCCTTCCTTCGGTTTATAGATGCCAAGTGCCATGTGATTGTCCAGCTTGAAACTCGTCGCGAGCCGCCGGGCCCGGGACTCCGCACTCATCACTTCTGCAAGCACGCCGGGAGGGAATCGAACCCGCAACCTGCGGATTTGGAATCCGCTGCTCTACCAATTGAGCTACCGGCGTATCGGAATCGAGCGAAGCACTGGCTACGGTCCCACTCGCTTTGACGCGCTTGCGGCCATGGGCGCAAACCCAGGACCAGGCCGCGGACCGGCGTTTCAGCCGGTCCCAACCCGGGCCGCCAAGACGGCCCGGGCGCTTTCGGGAGCGAAGACTACTTTCGTTTGATCTTGTGCAGCGTGTGCCCGCGCGTGCGCGGGCAGTACTTCTTGAAGCCTGCCTTGACCTTGTCGCTGATGCCGCCCTTGGTCTGAATCTCGGTGCGGTAGTTGAGGTCGCCGCAGTCGCTGCACTGCAGCCAGACGTGTTCGCGGGCGACGGACTTGCCTTTGGCCATGGGTCATCTCCGATCAATTCAGCCCGGGACGGGCGGACGTGGTGCGGGCGGTGCAGCGGGGGTAAAGGGGGGAGAAGGGGTGTTCAAGGAGCGGAAGGCGGGATTGATAACGGCCCGGGAGCAATCCGCGGGCCGCCTGGGGCAGGGGTGTCTTGATCGCGGTGCGTGCCTCGGACGCGGTCTTTGGCCACAGGGCCGCCATCCCGCCGGGCGCTGACGCCGCTGGTTGTGCCGGGATGATAGTCCAGCCCGGCACCCGACGCCAGATCGGCAGCACCTGGAGCGTTTCCGGCCACGCCTGTTCTCCGTCTCAAAAGGCCAACGAGAACCCTTCCACTCAGTCCGGTGCCGTACGGTGTTCCGGGCCGCCAGGCGGCATCCCGCGGGATGCGAGGCGAGTCGTCGTGCAAAAGCAACAACGGCCCGCGGTGTTGCCGCGGACCGTTGCCATGTGTTCTCGAATTGCACTCCGTCGCCCGCGCTCCGGGTGCCGAATCGTTCTGCTTACTCGATGATCTCAGTCACAACGCCCGAGCCCACGGTGCGGCCGCCTTCGCGGACGGCGAAGCGGAGGCCCTTCTCCATCGCGACGGGCTTGCCCTGGAGGTCGACTTCGAGCGTCACGTTGTCGCCGGGCATGCACATCTCGACGCCCTTGGGGAGCGTGACGGCGCCGGTGACGTCGGTGGTGCGGAAGTAGAACTGGGGCTTGTAGTTGCTGAAGAACGGCGTGTGACGCCCGCCTTCGTCCTTGCTCAGGACGTAGACCTCGCCCTTGAACTTGGTGTGGGGCTTGATCGATCCGGGCTTGCAGAGCACCTGCCCGCGCTCGATCGCGTCCTTCTCCACGCCGCGGAGCAGGGCCCCGACGTTGTCGCCGGCCTCACCGCTGTCGAGGGTCTTCTGGAACATTTCGACGCCGGTGACGACGGTCTTGCTGGTTTCCTTCTTGATCCCGACGATCTCGACTTCATCGCCGACCTTGACGACGCCGCGGTCGATACGGCCCGTGGCGACGGTGCCGCGGCCCTTGATCGAGAACACGTCTTCGATCGACATGAGGAACGGCTTGTCCTTCTCGCGCACCGGCTCGGGGATGTAGCTGTCGATGGCCTCCAGCAACTCGTCGATGGGCTTGCAGATCGTGTCGTCCTTGGGGTTCTCGAGCGCGGCCTTGGACTGACCCTTGATGACCGGCGTCTTGTCGCCCGGGAAGTTGTACTTCTTCAGCAGGTCGCGCACTTCCTCCTCCACGAGCATGAGCAGCTCGGGATCGTCGACCAGGTCGACCTTGTTGAGGAAGACGACGATGTAGGGCACGCCGACCTGACGCGCCAGCAGCACGTGCTCGCGCGTCTGCGGCATCGGGCCGTCGGCGGCCGAGACGACGAGGATCGCCCCGTCCATCTGCGCGGCGCCGGTGATCATGTTCTTCACGAAGTCGGCGTGGCCCGGGCAGTCCACGTGGGCATAGTGCCGCTTCTGGGTTTCATACTCCGTGTGCGACGAGTGAATCGTCACCGTCTTGTTCGAGTCGCGGACCGTGCCGCCCTTGGTGATCTCGGCGTACGACTTGATCTGCCCGCCGAACTTCGCGGCCGAGCGGGCCGAAAGCGCGGCAGTCAGCGTCGACTTGCCGTGGTCGATGTGACCGATCGTGCCAACGTTCACGTGAGGCTTGGTGCGAGTGAATGTGCCCTTGGCCATGACGAAGTTCCTTCTCTATCTAGACGTGCTTCTGAATCGAAATGACGGGAGGAGCGTGCTTCGCCCGACCGCCGGTTGAATGACCCGCCCACTGGAACCCGCCCGTTCGGGCGAGCCCCCCGCCGTCATCGTCGGGGGGTGGGAGGGGGGATTGTTGTCGCCCTTCCGTGGAAAGACCAGTCAAGCCCCAAGCCGACCGGGGCCTCCCCAACTTCCTTGATGGGAGGTGATGTCCCTTCGAGAAGGCCGGGTCAAGAGCCGCTGATGGGATTTGAACCCATGACCTCAGCCTTACCAAGGATGCGCTCTACCACTGAGCTACAGCGGCCAAAATGTTCCCCTGCATCCGGCCGCAGGCACCCAATGCAAGTCGGTGATGATAAGGCCCCGACACCACGGGTCAAATCCACGCTCGCTCCACGCCTCACTCCGGCCCGGTGCGTGCGCGCACCCGCGTTCATTCCCAACCCCCCGCTCCCGACAGCGCCGCTGGCGGTGCGCGGCGAGACGTGGACGCGTTCCCGGACCCTCCTTCAACTCGCATTTTCCCCAGCTCGCCATCTGCTTCGATCCCTAGCCAAACCTCCCGCAATCGGCGCATTGGCTTTCGTCGGCCGCCGGGCCTCCGCTCCTCATGGGCGGGGCGTCCCCCCCCGGCGTGACCGGCTGAGGAGGTATCCATGATTCGTGTCCGTCTGTTCTGCCTGCTCGCCTGCGCCGGGCTCACCGCCCCCCTCGCGGCCGATCAAGTCGTCTCCAAGTCCGACCTCCAGCGTCCCTACGGCTCGGCGAGCGTGCCCGTCCGCACCGATCGCCCGTCATTCGATGACGCCGCCTATGCCGAGGCCAAGCGCCGCGGACAGGACGAAATCCTCGCCGGCGTGATCGCCCGCGCTCCCGCGCCCGAAGCCGGCGCGACCCCGAACTACCACTACATCCGCGGGCACGCCGTGCCCAAGGTTCTGCGCGGCTCTGAGATCGGTCTCCTCGTGGACAAGGTCGGCGCCAAGGCCGAAGTCATCGAAGCGGCCGTCGCCGCCGCCCGTGCCGCCGGTCTCGAAATCGAACCCGCCGGCCACCGCGCATCCAACAGTTGGGCGATTCTCCGCCTCTCCAAGCCCGCCGCCGACGCCAACGCCATGAACGCCCTCATCGAGCAGGTTCTCAAGGCCCCCGGCGTGCGCGTCGCGTCGCCCGTGTTTGAAAACGCCTTCATCGACGGCGGGTACTACATGCCCACCGATCGCGTCCTCGTCCGCGTCAAGGCCGAGCTCGACGTCGTGGACACCATCAACACCCTCGCCGGCGGCTTCGAGGTGGCCAACGCGCGCCTGGGCAGCATGGACGGCGCCATGACCCTCCGTTCCACCCTCCGCAACGGCTTCCAGATCCTCGCGCAGGCCAACCGCCTTTTCGAGTCCGGCGCCTTCGCATGGTCCACCCCCGCCGCCCTCGAAACCCTCGAGCAGCACGTCCTCACCCCCAACGACACCGACTTCAACCTCCAGTGGGTTCACCGCAACACCGGCCAGGACTGGATCATCAGCGGCTCCAACGTGTTCGGGCTCGTCGATTTCGACATGGACACCGACCAGGCCTGGGACATCACCACCGGCCGCTCCGCCGTCCGCGTCTTCGTCATGGACTCCGGCGTGCAGACCACCCATCCCGATTACGACTGGTTCGACGGGCGCGACTTCACCACCGGCGAAGCCAACGGCATCGGCAACGGTGCACCGGGGAACGCCTGTGACAACCACGGCACCGCCGTCGCCGGGTGCGCCGCCGCCCTCATCAACAACAGCACCGGCGTCGCCGGCACCGGCGGCGCCTGCCAGGTCATGTCCGGCAAGATCGGCGACCAGGAAACCGGCCCCTGCTCCAGCCGCTTCGCCGCCTACTCCAACGAATGGCTCGTCAACGCCATCGATTGGGGACGCGACAACGGCGCCAAGGTCACCAACGCCTCCATCGGCGTCGGGCAGGATGACGCCGTCGAGGACATGTACACCTCCGCCTGGAACTCCGGCCTCCTCCACTTCGCCTCCGCCGGCAACGGCGGTTCCGACAGCATCGGCGACAACGGTTCCGGCTTCCCCGGCTCGGCCCCCTTCACCATCTCCGTGATCGCCGTCGACCCCGACGGCACCAAGTCCGGCTTCAGCAACTTCGGCACCAACTGCGACCTGTGCGCCGGCGGCACCGTCGTCCGCGCCACCGACCGCACCGGCACCAACGGGTACAACGGCACCAGCGGCACCGGAGGCGACTACACCTACTTCTCAGGCACTTCCGCCGCCTCGCCCCTCGCCGCGGGCGTCGGCCTCCTCTTCTTCAGCCAGCACGGCTTCGCCACGCCTTCTCAGGCACGCACCGCCATCTTCGCCTCCTGCGTCGACATCGGCGCCGCCGGCATCGACACCACCTTCCAGCGCGGGCACATCAACGCCTTCGGCGCACTCAAGGAAAACGCCCCCGCCAACGACGACTGCAACACGCCCAACATCATCAACCCCAACGGCGGCAACGTCGTCTACCACTGGATCATGGACACCACCTGGGCCACGCCCTCGCGCCTCGAGCCCGATCCCTCCTGCACCGGCAGCGATCAGAACTCCGTCTTCTTCCGCTTCACCGCCGATCACGACGGCACCGTCGTCATCCACACCGCCGGCAGCGCCTACGACACCGTCATCTCCGTCTTCGACGGCTGCCCCTCCTTCAACGCCAACGGCGACCTCACCGCCTCGCCCGCCCAGACGGCCTGCAACGACGACTTCAACGGCACCCTCCAGTCGCAGGTCTCCTTCTCCATGAACGCCGGCGATACCGCCCTCATCCGCGTCTCCAAGTTCGGCACCCTCTCCGGCGGCGGCACCCTCGACTTCAACTTCGCCTTCAACTTCGCCGTCCCCGCCAACGACCTCTGCTCCAACGCCGTCGAAATCGACGACCCCGAAACCGGCAACTTCAACTTCAACCCGCCCGTCTACGACACCTTCCACGCCGGCTCTTCGACCTGCGAGCCCGATGAGACCTGCGGCTCAACCACCAACAGCGACAGCGTCTTCTACCGCTTCGTCCCCGAACACGACGGCACCATCACCGTCGACACCATCGGCTCCAACTACGACACCGTCCTCTCCATTCACTCCGGCTGCGGCCTCGGCCTCATCCTCCCGCCCAACCCCCCCTCCTGCCTCCAGCCCACCCACTACGCCTGCAATGACGACATCGCCAGCGGCAACCTCCAGTCCCGCATCCAGAGCTTCGCCGTCACACGCGGCTCCGCCTACATCATCGAAGTCTCCCGCTTCGGCACCTCCACCACCAACGTCGCCCGCCTCCTCGACTTCAACTTCTCCTACTCCCGCTCCATCCCCGACAACAACGGCTGCTCCGCCGCCACCATCATCCCCGGCAACAACATCCCCGGCGGCATCACCAACTACAACCCCGCGCCGTCCGACGTCTTCTACGCCACCTCCAGCGCCTGCGATCCCGACGCCTGCGGCCGCCCGGGCCCCGTCCTCTACCACTCCGTCTGGTACCGCTTCACGCCCCAGTACTCCGGCGCCATCAACGTCAACACCGTCGGCAGCGGGTACGACACCTACCTCCTCATCCAGACGAGCTGCGCCACCCTCATCCCCCAGCCCTTCCCCAACCCGCCCATCTGCCTCAGCGTCGGCACCACCCTCGCCTGCAACGACAACATCAGCACCCTCAACCTCGACTCGCAGATCCTCAACTTCTCCGTCTCAGGCGGCACCACCTACTACTTCATGGTCGGCTCCAAGGACGAGTTCGTCCCCAACGGCAACGGCGACGGCATCCTCGACTTCAACCTCCAGTACCAGGCCGACAACTGCCCCGCCGACTTCAACGGCGACGGCAACCTCGACCCCGACGACCTCGGCGATTTCATCAACTGCTACTTCTCCATGCCCCCCTGCCCCGGCGCCGACTTCAACGGCGACGCCAACATCGACCCCGATGATCTCGGCGACTTCATCAACGCTTACTTCGCCGGTTGCTGATCCTCCCGGAATCCTGCGCCAATCGCCCTTTCGGATCGGTGCCTGACAAGCCTCCAGCCCCGGGTCACCTCACGGCCCGGGGCTTTTTGCTGCGCCAACAACACACGACCGTACATTCCTTCGGGTTGCCAACCGAACCCGATCACCGCCTCATCCACTTCGATTTCTAGCCCTTCCTCTCGCCCCGTTCGCATGCCGAGGTATGCTCGCGCGCCGCGCCGGTGGCCCGCCGGAGAGGTTGGTTGAGGGTGGCGTAGCGCGCGGAGCTTTTCAACAGGAGATCGGACATGACGCGAAATCACGTGCTGTGTGTGTATCTGTGTGCCGGGCTGGCCGCCCCTTCGCTCGCCGACGAAGTCGTCAAGCCGGACGCCCAGCTCCCCTACGGCTCCGTCGCCGCGCCCATCCGCGACGACCGTCCGCTCCTCACCGATGAGATGATCGTCGAGGCCAAGCGCCGCGGGCAGGACGAGATCCTCGCCCAGGTCATCGCGCGCGGGCCCGCCGTCGAACGCGGCAACACGCCCAACTTCCACTACGTCCGCGGCAACGCCGTCCCCATGCGCCTCCGCGGCTTCGAGATCGGCCTGCTCGTGACGCGCCAAGGCACCAAGGACGAAGTCATCGCCGCGGCCATCGCCGCCGCCCGCGCCGCCGGGCTCGAAGTCGCCCCCGACGGCCACCGCGCCGTGAACAGTTGGGCGATGCTCAAGCTCGCCCAGCCCGCCGCCGACGCAGCCGCCATGAACGCGCTCATCGAAAAGGCGATCAAGTCGCCCGACATCCGCATGGCGTCCCCGGTCTTCGAGAACGCCTTCATCGAGGGCGGGTTCTATATGCCCACCGACGAGGCCCTCGTCCGCATCCGCGAAGACCAGGACCCCGCCGCCGTCGCCTTCGCCACGCTCCCCGGGTTCGAAGTCGTCAACCCGAACCTCGGCAAGATGGATCGCGCCCTGGCCATCCGCTCCACGGCGCGCAACGGCTTCGCCGTGCTCGGTCAGATCAACGCCCTCGTCGAGAGCGGCATGTACAAGTGGGCCACCCCCGCCGCTCTTGAAACGATGGACCTCCACGCGCTCACGCCCAACGACCCGCTCTTCAACACCCAGTGGGCCCACCGCAACACCGCCCAGTTCGTCGGCGCGGTTTCCGACCAGGACATGGACACCGACCTCGCCTGGGACATCACCACCGGCACATCAACCGTCCGCGTCCTCATCATGGACTCGGGCACTCAGTCCACCCACCCCGACCTCAACTGGGTCAACGGGCGCGACTTCACCACCGGCGCCGTCGCCGGCGTCGGCACCGGTGACCCCGGCACCTGCGACGACCACGGCACCGCCGTCGCCGGCTGCGCCGCCGCCACCATGCAGAACTCCGTCGACACCGCCGGCACCGCCGGCTCCTGCAGCGTCCTCGGCGCCAAGATCGGCGACCAGGCCACCGGCCCCTGCTCCAGCAGCTTCGCCGCGTACTCCTCCGCCTGGGTCGTCAACGCCCTCGACTGGGGACGCGACAACAACGCCCGAGTCTCCAACGCCTCCTTCGGCGTCGGCCAGAACGACGCGATCGAGGACATGTACACCGACACCTGGGTCAACTCGGGCGTCCTCCACTTCGCCTCCGCCGGCAACGGCGGCGCCGACGGCATCGGCGACAACGGCTCCGGCTTCCCGGGCTCCGGCCCCTTCACCATCTCCGTTTCCGCCCTCGACTTCGACGGCACCCTCACCTCCTTCAGCAACTACGGCACCAACTGCGACCTCTGCTCCGGCGGCTCCTCCATCCGCACCACCGACCGCACCGGCGCCAACGGCTACGCCGGAGGCAACTTCACCTACTTCTCCGGCACCTCCGCCGCCTCGCCACTCGCCGCCGGCGTCGGCGCCCTCTTCCTCTCGCAGCACATCCACTCGACCCCCAGCACCGCCCGCGTCACCCTCTTCAACTCCTGTGTCGACCTCGGCGCCGCCGGAAACGACACCTTCTTCTCCAACGGCTTCATCAACGCCTACAACGCCCTCATCGAAAACGCCCCCACCGGTGACGACTGCGCCTCTCCGCGCACCGTCACCCTCGACGCCAACAACAACTTTCTCCCCACGCCTTTCAGCACCGCCTGGGCCACCGGCTCGCGCCTCGAGCCCGACGAATCCTGCGTCGGTGCCGTCAACAACACCGTCTTCTTCCGCTTCGTCGCCCCCAGCAACGGGCGCATCGGCATCAACACCGAAGGCTCCGACTACGACACCGTCCTCTCCGTCTTCACCGGCTGCCGCCCCACCGTCAACGGTGACCCCGGCACGAACCCCACCCAACTCGCCTGCAACGACGACGGCGGCACCGGCCTCCTCTCCCTCATTCCGTCCCTCGATGTCGATCGCGGCGAATCCTACATCATCAAGGTCTCCAAGTTCGGCTCCCTCTCCGGAGGTGGCACCCTCGACTTCAACCTCCAGTTCGCTCCGCCTCCACCGCCCTCCAACGACACCTGCCAGACCGCCACCGTCATCAACGACCCCGAGACCGGCGTCTTCTCCTTCAACCCCCCCATCCTCGACACCACCAGCGCCTCCGACACCGGCCTCTGCGAAAACGATGAGACCTGCGGCTCCACCAACAACGGGCACAGCGTCTTCTACAGCTTCACCCCCGCTCACAACGGCCGCATCCAGATGACCACCAACGGCAGCGGGTATGACACCGTCATGTCCGTCTTCGCCGGCTGCCGCTTCTTCAACGTCGTCGTCGGCGCCTGCTCCAACGTCGTCCAGCTCGCCTGCGATGACGACGGCGGCGACGGCCTCGATTCCGCCATCGGCCCCCTCAACGTCACCGCCGGCACCACCTACATCATCAAGATCACCTCCTTCGGCACCGGCCCGGGCGGCTACCTCGACTTCAACTTCCAGTACGGCCCCGATGCCGTCTTCAACGACGAGTGCGCCTCCGCCACCGTCATCCCCGGCGGCAACGTCCCCGGCGGCATCACCAACTTCAACCCCGCCCGGGAAGATGTCTTCTACGCCACCCTCGGCGGCGCCTGCGAGCCCAACCCGTCCTGCGACGGCTTGAGCGCCAACTCCCGCTCCGTCTGGTACACCTTCTCCCCGCAGTTCAGCGGCCGCATCAACGTCAACACCGCCGGCAGCAACTACGACACCGTCCTCACCATCCACTCCCGCTGCCCCACCAACACCACCCCCTTCTGCCTCATCGCCCCCGAAATCGGCTGCAGCGACAACATCAGCGCCAACAACCTCGATTCCCAGATTCTCAACTACGCCGTCTCCTCCGGCACAACCTACAAGTTCCGCGTCGCCGCCAAGGACCCCATCCCGGCCGGCCAGCTCCTCGTCGACTTCAACTTCCAGTACCAGGCCGTCAACTGCCCAGCCGACTTCAACAACGACGGCAACCTCGACCCCGATGACCTCGGCGACATGATCAACTGCTTCTTCTCACAGCCCCCGTGCCCAGGCTCCGACTACAACAACGACGGCAACATCGACCCCGACGACCTCGGCGACTTCATCAACGACTACTTCGCCGGCTGCTGATCCACACGCCCTCGTGTGACGGGTGACCCCCTCGTTCACCCGCGCAACCACCACCGCCCCCGACTGCGCCCGCAGCCGGGGGCGTTTCATTTGAGACGGACCCCATGCCGCACCTCCCCCTCGCGGCTCACCTCGATCCACAGCGCTCCATCCGCGCCGGTCGAGCGCGCGAGCACGCCCGCCGGCCCGCGCTCCCCGCGCGCCCCGAGCCGCGCACCCTCGCTCCGCCACGCCAGCTTCACGCCCGCCCCGCGCAGCCGATCCTCCGCCTCGCGCGAGAGTCGCCGCGCCGGCAGCTCCACCGCCACCACGCTCTCAAACCCCGCGCCGCTCGCTGCCGCCAGCGCTGCGCTCCGCACGTGCCCCATCAGCAGGACCCTCGCCTCCCCGCGCTCATGCACGCCGACGATCTCCGCGGCGAGCACCCCGGGCGTCTCCGCTCCGCCGAGCGCCGACTCCGGATCATGCAGCGCGATCCGCGCCGCGCCGATGCGCACCACGTCGCCCCCGCGCACGTCGCGCACGCGCACGCCCGCACTCGCGAGCCCGCGCATCAACGCCCCGTGCGCTCCTCCCGGCTCTTCCGCCGCCCGCGCCGCGTACCCCGCCGGCAGGAGCACGTCCCGCGTCCCCAGCGCCTGGCACAGCTCCGGCAGGACCTCCAGGCTCTCGACGCGCCCGCCGCCGATGATGATCGTCCGCACGCGCCAGCACCGCAGCGCCCGCGCCGCCTGCGCCACGGTCCGCCGCAGCGCCGACGCCGATCCCTCATCCACCGCCGCGATCCACAAGACCGCCTGGTCGCTCTCCGCCGCGCGCACGATCACCGCTGATGAGTCACCCGTCGCCAGCGCGTCGACCCGCAGCGCCGCCCCGCGCGCAACGCCGCCCGCGCTCGCAAGCATCCACACCAGCCACGCCAGCACGATCGCGCCCGCCGCCAGCACCTCCCACCGAGGCCGCCGCGGCTCACGCACCCACAGCACCGCCACCACCGTCGCGCACGCCGCCCACCCCGCCGACACCGGCGGCACATTCACCGCCATGAACGGCAACCCGTCAAGCGCCAGCGCCAGCCGCGCCGCCATCTCACCCACGCCCTCAAGCACCGCCCCCGCGGCCGACCCCGCCGCCGGCCACAGCGCGCCCGCCACCAGCAGCACGAATCCCAGCCACAGCGCCAGCGTGAACACCGGCACCAGGATCACGCTCGATGCCGCCCCCGCCGGGCTCACGATGCCCACGTGGTGCATCACCGTGGGCGTCGCGACCAGCCAGCACAGCACGCTCGTGCTCACGAGCCCCGTCGTCCACGTCCACAGGATCGCCGGCGCCGAGCGCAGCCCCGGGTCGCGCGCCGCCTGCAGCTCCGCCAGCCGCCCGACGATCCGCGGCTCAAACACGCGCCGGTGAAACCGCGCCCCCAGCCACACCAGCGCCCCCGTCACCCCGAAGCTCAACTGAAACCCCGCCGACCACAGGTCCATCGGCCGCCACACCAGCAGCGCAATCGCAATCCACCCCAGCAGGTTCAGCCGGTCATACCGCCGGCCCGTCGCCTCCGCCGCCAGCAGCGCCAGCACCATGAACCCCGAGCGGAGAATCGGCGCCTGCGCTGGCACCACGAGCAGGTACAGCACCACCAGCCCCGCCACCAGCGCCGGCTCCACCCACCCGCGCTCGCCCGTGAGCCGGATCACAAACAGCGCCAGCGCCGCCATCACCGCCAGGTGAAACCCGCTGATCGACAGCACATGCACCTGCCCCAGCCGCGACAGCGCCCCCGCCACGGGCCGCAGCGCCGGGTCGGTCCGGCCGAGAATCAGCGCCCCGATGAGCGCCGATCCTCTCGAGCGCTCGTCCTCGTCCTCAGCCGCCGCGCCCATCGTCCCCGCGAGCGCGCGCCCCGCGAACCCGCGCAGCTCCCACACCGCGCGCCGCACGCGCATCCCCACCGCCTCAACCACGCCCGCCCGCTCGCCCCACGCCCTCACCAGTTCCGCCGACTCCACCGAGATCCGCCCTGCGCGACCCTCCTGCCGCGCCCACGGCCGCTCATCACGCTCGCCCGGGTTCATCGGCGCACTCACCGGCACAAAGAAGCCCCGCGCCTCCACCCGCTCCCCGGGCCTCACTTCGACTCGCCCCGCAACAAACACCTCGCACACGCCCCGGCACGCCGCCGGCCCTCGGCGTGTCTCCGCTTCGCGCACCCCGAGCGTGAACCGCGAGAACGCCCGCGCCCCCGCCCCCTCTTCCGCGTGCGGCACATCCAGCACCGTCCCGCGAACCAGCACCGGCGCCACCGGCGCCGTTCCCGACAGGCGCGCCAGACTGTCCGCCGGCTCCTGGTGCGCCCGCAGCACGATCCACCCGCCCGCGAACGCAAGCGCCCCGGCACCAAGCATCACCGCCACCACGCGCCCCGACGCCAGCAGCGCCGTCGCCGCCGCCGCGCACGCCACGCCGAACCACAGCGCCGGTGACGATCCCGGCATCATGTCCCCCGCCGCCAGCCCGCCGGCAAAGCACGCAAACGCCACCAGCCCGCGCCGCGGCTCCTCGCGCTCGCCCGACGCGGACGCATCGACATCCATCGACACGCCCCGCCCGCGCGCACGCGGCGCCGTCGCGCCCTTCGGCGCTGTGCCAGGCGCGATTCCAGTCGCACTCCCCGTCGCAGATACAGGCGCAGGTTCAGGCACGAGCGCCAACGCTCGCCGAAATCGCCCTGCGCGTCAAGTGCATCTTCGCCGGAACCGCGCCTACGCGGTTCAGTTCCCGGCGCTCACGACCAGGTCGTCAAAGTCCCCGTTGCGGAACGGGTCCTGGCCCGGGATATAGAACAGCGGACGGGGAGCCCCGCCGCCGTCCACCGCGGTCTTGGCGCCGCGCTCATCCTCGCCCAGGAACACGCCGTTGGCGCCGGCCGAATGAAACACCAGCGGCCCGCGCGCCTTGATCGGGTCGAAACCGTTGCCCGGGAAGGCCGGATTGCCGAGCAACCCCGTCATCGACCCGAGCGGATCGCCGCTGCGCGAACCCGTTCCGCGCAGCATGCTCTCGCTGTCCTGGTTGGTCTGCAATCGGCCCAGCGCCTTGGCCCGCAGGAAGCACGCATTCGACGCCCAGTAGAACCGCGCCACCGTGCCCGGGTTCGTCGAGCTGTCCCTCGCCGCAAACGTGTTCGCCGCGCGATCGTCCTCCTGCCACGCCAGGATCGGCGAGCCGTACGCATCGTGCAGGTTCGGCACATACAGATGGTTCAGCGTGCCCGATTCCTGACCCTGCCGCGCGAGGGCGGCGTTCCCGCCCTCTTCGATCGGCGCAAAGAAATACTTCGGGTCCGGCCGGAAGTACGACCGCGCCTGCCCGCCCGGCGTCTGAATCCGCGTCCCCGCATACTGGTTCAGGTCCAGGTTGATCACGTCGCCCGTCGTCGGCCCGATCTCGATCACGCCCGTCCCCGGCATCGCCGGCTTGGCGGTCACGCCCGGCATCAGGTCGAGCAGAATGTTCGTCATCGCCGGCATCCCGCGCGTGTCATTGGCCTGATGCCCCATCTGCGCCGCCGTGAAGTATCCCGGCGCTCGCCCGTTGTTATCGTTCGAGAACAACCCGCCCGCCGACGCCAGGCTGCTCATCGTCGTCGTCGTCACCGCCGCCTTCGCCCGCGCAGACACTGCGCGCAGCGACGGGAGGATGATCGACAGCACCACGCCGAGAATGATGAGCACGATCATCAACTCCGCGATGGTGAAACCGCGACGAGCCGACTCCACGCCCCGCACCCCGATCACGCTCGCGTTCTTTTCTCGGCGCATACACCACTCCTGCGAACAGGCACCATTCCCCCAACACACCCGGCGGCGCTTTGCCCGCCACCCCGCTTCCCTTCCCCCACCCACCCTCCACCCACCTCTGAACAAGTCTATTCGCCCATTTGGGCGAATCTGATCCGAGATTCCCCACCCCCAGCCTCCCCGGCGATTCAACTCCCAGAGTCTAATCCAATTTCGACCCTTTGCGCCGGACATTCCGCTCAATCCTTGCAAAACCCGATCAGCCGCCGCTCCTCTCCCCCGCTTGCTCCCGGTACCCTCGGGAATGAACGTCCTCCTCTGCAACGACGACGGCATCCACGCCACCGGAATCTCCTCCCTCTTCGACGCCCTCATCGATCACCAGGGCCACTTCGGCTCTCGCCTCGCCGACCGCATCCTCCCCGTCGCGCCCCTCACCGTCCAGTCCGCCACAGGCCATGGCATCACCTTCCGCCAGCCCCTCATCACCCGCGAAGTCGACGTCAACGACCGCATGTCCGGCATCGCCGTCGACGGCCGCCCCGCCGATTGCGTCAAACTCGCCCTCTCGGCACTCTGGGCCGAGCGCTTCGGCAAGGGCTCCCGACCCGACCTGGTCATCAGCGGCATGAACGAAGGCGCCAACTCCGGCATCAACGTCCTCTACTCCGGCACCGTCGCCGCCGCGCTCGAAGCCGCCTTCCTCGGCGTCCCCGCCATCGCCGTCTCCATGAACAAAGGCCGAGGCAAGCCCCGCTACGACCTCGGCGCCCGCTTCGCCCGCGCCGCCATCGACGCCATCCTCGGCCCCGCGCCCCACGCCGCCGCCCTCAAGCCCCACACCTGCCTGAGCATCAACATCCCCCTCGTCGAATCCGACATGCCCATGCCCCCCATCTCCGTCTGCCCCATGAACGTCCACGGCACCGTCGACGCCTACCAGAAAAACGTCAACCCCCTCGGCGAAACCTACTACTGGTCCGCCGGCACGCCCATGGACTTCCACGCCACCGAGCCCGGCTCCGACGTGCAGGAACTCGCCGAGGGACGCATCACCATCACGCCTCTCCGCTATGACCTCTCCGACCACGCCATGCTCGAAGCCTGGCGCGCACGGGTCGGGAGTCGCTGACCCATGCCCGGCGCTCACTCCTCACCCGGCAGCGCCGGCGCCGCTCCCGGCCCGCTTCAGCAGGCCCTCGCCGCCGGCGACTTCATCCGCGCCAAATCCCTCCTCCTGCCCCTCGTCGCCCGCCGCCCGCGCGACGCCGACCTCGCCGCCATCCTCGCCGAATGCCTCGCACATCTGGGCGAGTTCGCCCAGG
The DNA here is from genome assembly GCA_050182995.1 of Phycisphaerales bacterium. Taxonomy (GTDB): domain Bacteria; phylum Planctomycetota; class Phycisphaerae; order Phycisphaerales; family UBA1924; genus JAEUIX01. The sequence continues at coordinate 125,329 of JBFXBS010000004.1, forward strand.
CCGAGCACCACGCCTTTCGCGCCGCTCAACTCGCGCCGCACGACCCCGCCCCGCGGCTCCTCCTCGCCAAGATCGCCCTCGCCCGCGGCGACAGGCCCGCGCTCGAACGCGCCGCCCATTCCGCCGCCGCCGTCGCCCCCGGTCATCCCGAGCCCCCGCGCCTCCTCTCCTGGCTCCTCCTCGAATCCGACCGCTTCATCGAAGCACGCGACACCGCTCGCCGCGCTCGCGCGCTCCACCCAGCCGACCCTGATTTCTGGCTGAAAGAAGGCAACGCCCTTCGCGGCGTCGGCCGTGCCGAGGAAGCCCTGGCCGTCCACGAGCAGGGCCTCCTCGTCTGCCCCGATTCCACCGACCTCGCCGTCGCCCGCGCCTACGGCACCAACTTCGTCCGCAACCTCGCGCCCGCCGCCATCCGCGCCGCACACCAGCACGCCGCGCAACTCATCATGCGCGACGCCGAAGCCGCTCGCCCACGATCGCTCCCCGCATCCGCGCCGCGACCCGCGCGCCCGCGCGCCCCAGGCGACCGCGCCCGCGTCGGCATCGTCTCCCCCGACCTGCGCCGTCACTCCGTCGCCTACTTCCTCCGCCCCATCCTCGAGCATCACGACCGCGCGCTCATCGACCTCTTCGTCTACTCCACCACCCGCGGCGCCGACAGCGTCACGCGCGACCTCCGCCGATTCATCGACCCCGCGCGCTGGCGCGACCTCCCGGGCATCAGCCCCCCCGCCCTCGCTGAATCCATCGCCGCCGACGCGCTCGATCTCCTCATCGACGCCGCCGGCCACACCAAGGAATCCCACCTCGGCGCCTTCGCCCTCCGCCCCGCGCCGCGCCAGGCCACGCACATCGGCTACCCCGCCACCACCGGCCTCGCCGCCATCGATTTCCGCCTCGTCGATTCCCTCACCGATCCGCCCGGCCCCTCCGCCGCGGCCGACGACGCCTGCACCGAGCGCCTCGTCCGCCTCGACCCCTGCTTCACCTGCTATCACCCGCCCGACGCGCTCCCCGAGGTCGCGCCGCGACCGCCCGGCCGTCCCCTCACCTTCGGCTCCTTCAACATGCTGCCGAAACTCAACTCCGGCCTCTTCGCCCTGTGGGCGCGCGTGCTCGACCGCGTCCCCGGCTCGCGCCTGCTCATCAAGTGCCGCGGGCTTGACGACCCCGCCGTCCGCGCCGACGTCGCCGACCGACTCGCCGCCACCGGCATCCCCGCTTCCCGCGCCGACCTCCTCGGGTTCATTCCCGATCCCGCAGGCCACCTCGCCGCCTACGCCCGCATCGACATCGCCCTCGACGCCTCCCCCTACTGCGGCACCACCACCACCTGCGAAGCCCTCATCATGGGCGTCCCCGTCATCACCCTGGCCGCCCAGCCACCCTGGCACCCGCCGTTGCACGCAAGCCGCGTCGGCGCGTCGCTCCTTCACGCCGCCGGCCTCCCCGAGTTCATCGCTGACAGCCCGGACGACTACGTCGAGCGAAGCGCCGGACTCGCCCTCGCGCCAGACCGGCTCAACGACTACCGGCACGCCCTCCGCGGGCAGACCATCAAATCGGCACTTTGTGACGGTGCGACGTTCGGCAGGCTTTGGTCGGATTGTGTTTGTAGTCTGCTTTGAATAACCCGTGGAAGTTTGGGGGACTCCTTCGGACTTCACGGATTCTGTGCGTTGCGCTTGCCGATAGTGGGATCGGCGGTATACTGAAATCGAGGGCAGTGAGTGAGTGTGTTGGGGCAATCCCCCGCGCAGTCGGCCCTCCCAAACAAGTACTCTCTCCTCCAGGGGCCCTGCGATTGAGTTCACAGGGTCCTCTCTTTTTTTGCCGCGCTTTTTCGCGCGCACGACCGATCACCCGCCTGCAACCGCTTGCAGGCAAAAACTTGTGGAATCCGCTTGCGACCGGCCTCATGAGCATTAGACTTGCGCAAAGCTGGCCCATCCGGGCCGCGTTCGTGTGAGTCGTAGAGAGTAAGCAGAGAGAGAGTTTGATCCGCTTTGGCTTGTTCGTCTGATGCGCCAGTCTCGTGGCTGGCGTGTGAATTCAGTGGTGGGGCCGCGTCGACGTCTCGCGGCACCGCCGCCCATCTGTGTTCGCCCCGCTGACACGGGGCTCGATTAGAGGAGAGTGCATATGAAGATCCGTGGACTCATGCTCGCCGCCGGCGCCGCCCTGGCCCTCGGCACCGTCGCCTCCGCTCAGGAGACGTTCAACTTCGCCGGGCCCATCGTCTCCAACGGCCCCGCAGGGAACGCCGTCAACGGCACCGCGATGATCACGTTCTCCAACAGCTTCCTGTGGGACGGGACCATCTCCGTCAACGGCACGCTCACCGAGGTCAACACCGGCACGTTCGCCAGCGAAGCCCGCATCCGCACCATCACTTCCGGGAACGGCACTGGGAACAGCGGCGGCTTCACCACCCTCGGGAACTTCACCGGCTCCACCAATGTCGTCGGCACCTCCGCCGTTACCGGCCTCACGGGCATCCCCTTCGACCCGTTCGGCCAGACCTGGACCCTCAACTTTTTCGAGTCGTTCGATGACGGCGGCGTTGCCAGCATCGATGCCGAATGGACCAACCTCGACATCACCTTCAACGCCTTCATCGCCCCCCCCGTCCCCCCCTCCATCGACCTCGGCACCGTCTCCAACGGCAACTACCCCGCCATGCAGATGGGCGCCATCGCCTCCGGCGAAGTCGTCTGGTTCCGCCTTGATGTCGCCGCCGGCACCAACCCCCTCGACTTCTTCACCCTCGGCAGCCTCGGCACCGGCGGCGCCGGTGGCTCGCTCGACACCGAGATCGGCCTCTACAACTCCCTCGGCTTCCTCCTCGCCAGCAACGACGATGTCGGCGGGATCAGCGGCTTCGGCAACTTCACCAGCCGCATCCGCGTCGGCGGCGGCTCGGGCGTCGACCTCAACGGCGAGCAGGCCGGCGGCACCGCTGGTGGCGCCTCCCTCACGTCCCTCGACGCCGGCACCTACTACCTCGCTCTCTCCACCTTCAACTCCACCTTCGCCAACGGCTTCAACGTCGTCGGCGGCTCCAACAGCGGCGAGTACAAGCTCACCATCGTCCCCGCCCCGGGCGCTGCCGCCCTCGCGGGTCTGGGCGTTCTCGCCCTCGGCCGTCGCCGTCGCGCCTGATCCAGGCTCGATCGTTCGATGACCGACCGTTTGTTTCGGCATCTCCAAAGGCCCGCGGGCACACGCTCGCGGGCCTTCTTTTTTTTGGCGGCACACGTGCCCGCGCTCAGCCTCACCCCGTTCAGCGTCGCTTATCGATCCAGCTCCGCGGCCACCACGTTGATGCTCCCCAGGATCGCCACCACGTCGCTCACCAGGTGTCCCTCGGTCAGCTTCGCCATCGCCGAGTAGTTGATGAAGCACGGCGGGCGGGTCTTGGCGCGCCACGGCCGCGGGCCGCCGTCGGCCACGATGAAGTACCCAAGCTCCCCATTGGGGCTCTCAATCGCCGCGTAGCACTCGGCGATCGGCGCTTTCCATCCGCGATTGGTCATGATGAGCTCAAAGTGCTGGATCAGCCCTTCGATCGACCCGTACACCTGGCTCTTGGGCGGCTTGGTCATCTTCGCGTCGGCGAACGCATCGACCGGCCCCCCGGGGATGTTGTCGATGAGCTGCTCGATGATCTTGACCGACTGGCGCATCTCCTCCATCCGCACCAGGAACCGCGCGTAGCAGTCGCCGTCCTCACAGATCGGCACCGAGAACTTCACCGCGGGCGCGCCCTGCCCGTCCCAGTTGTCCTTGTAGCAGAGGTACGGCTCATCCTTGCGCACGTCGCGCTTCACCCCGCTGGCCCGCGCCAGCGGCCCTGACCACCCCCACGCGATCGCGTCCTCCCTGCTCATCACGCCCACGCCCTGCGTCCGGTCCATGAAGATCCGGTTCCGCAGCACCAGGCTCTCCATGTCGTGGAGCGTCTTGGGCAGGTCGCTCCCGATGAAGTTCTTCACGAGCTTCTTGAAGGTCGCCTCGTCGGGAAGATCCTGCATCAGCCCGCCGACGCGCGTCCAGTCCGGGTGAAAGCGCTGGCCCGACACGTAGTCGACGATGTCGTAGATGGGCTCGCGCGAGTTGAAGCCGTAGATGAACGCCGTGAACCCGCCCAGGTCCAGCGCCGCCGCCCCCGTGCACAGCAGGTGATTCTGAATCCGGCCCAGCTCGCACATGATCGTCCGCAGCACCTTGCAGCGCGGCGTGATCTCGATGTCGAACAGCTTCTCCACCGCGTGATGCCACGCGATGTCGTTCACGATCGGCGAAAGGTAATCCATCCGCGAGACGACCGCGACATACTGGTTGTAGTCCATCGCCTCGGCGAGCTTCTCAAACCCCGAGTGCAGGTACCCGATGTGCGGCACGCATCGCACGATCCGCTCCCCGTCCAGCTCCAGCACCACGCGCAGCGTCGTGTGCGTCGCCGGGTGCTGCGGGCCGAAGTTCAGCACCCACCGATCGCCCGTGTCCACCGACTTCTCGAGGTACGACGTCGTCTCGACGTCGACATCGAATCCGGAAGCGGGGTCGTGCGGCTTGAGCGTGAAAGGCATGGTGAGCACCCGGAAAGTCGGCCGTCAAAAACCAGTCGCCGATCATAGGAACCAGCGGGCTACATCCGTTCGACCCGGGGAATCCCCAGCACCGCCAGCCCATCGGCCAGCACCCGCTGCGTGAGCCCGCACAGCCGCAGGCGCGATTCGCGCGTCGCCGCGTCGGGCGCCTTGAGCACGTGGCACGATTCATAGAACGACGCGTACGCGCCCGCCAGCTCGTACAGATACTGACACAGCCTGTGCGGCAGGAGCGAATCGCCCACCCCGCGCACCACGCCCGGGTACCGCAGGAGCGCGAGCGCGAGCGTCTTCTCGGGCGGCTCGACGATTGCAAACGCCGCGCCCTTCGGCGCCGCGATTCCCTCTTCCGCCGCCTTGCGGAAGATCGCGTTGATCCGCGCCAGCGCATACATCAGGTACGGCCCCGTGTTCCCCTGGAACTGCACCATCCGCTCCAGCGAGAACACGTAGTCCTTCGTCCGCTCGCTCGACAGGTCGGCGTAGCGGATCGCCGCGACCGCCACCGCCCGCGCGATCTCGCGCCGCTCCGCCTCCGGCAGGTCCGGGTTCAACTGGTTCACCTCGGCGAGCGCACGCTCTTCCGAATCGTCGATGAGGTCCGCGAGCCTCGCGCTCTGCCCGCTGCGGGTCTTGAACGGCTTGCCGTCGGACCCGAGCATCATGCCGAACGCCGCGTGCTCGAAGCTTGCGAGCCGCCCGCGCGGATTGCGCGTGTACCCGGCCTTCTCGGCCGCGGCAAACACCTGCCGGAAGTGCAGCGCCTGCCGCGCATCCACCGCGTAGATCACGCGGTCCGCCCCCCCGCCGAGCTTCTGCGCCCGATGCCGGCACGCCGCGATATCCGTCGTCGCGTAGATGAACCCGCCGTCGGATTTCCGCACGATGCACGGCTCCCCGATCCCCACGTCCTCGAGCCGCACCACCAGCGCCCCGTCGCTCTCAACCGCGATGCCGCGCTTGACCAGATCCTCCACCAGGCCGGCGAGCTGGGTCGAATAGCTCGATTCGCCGGCCGAATGCTCCGCGCGCACGTCCGCGTTCAGCCGCGCGCAGTTCCGCAGGCACGCTTCCATGGTCACGTCGCTGATCCGCTGCCACACCGCGAAGACCGCGGGGTCGTGCGCCTGCAGCTTCACGAGCGTCGCCTTCGCCGCGCTCATCGCCTCGCCCGCGTCGGCGATCTGGGCCTCCAGCTCCGCCGCCAGCTTCGGGCCCATGTGCCATCGCCGCGCAAGCTCCAGCCCCTTGTCATCGCTCTGGCACTCGCGCTGCGCGGCCTTGTACGCGGCGTCAAGATCCTCCAGCGTGATCCGCGCAAGGTCAATCTCGCCCGCCGCGGCGAGCCGCTGAATGCGCGCCGTCACCATCGCGATCGGCAGGCCCCAGTCGCCGACGTGGTTCTGCCGGAACACTTCGTGCCCGAGCCGCGCCATCACCCGCGCGAGCGTGTCGCCGATCACCGTCGCCCGCAGGTGCCCGACGTGCATCTCCTTCGCCAGGTTCACCCCGCACAGATCGACGACGACGCGCAGCCGCGCCGCGCCGCTGGCCGCGGGCAGGCCGAGATCCGGCGCGTCGAGCCGTTCAAGCAGCCGCGCAATCGCCGCGGGCTTGAGCGTGATGTTGATGAACCCCGGCCCGGCGATGCTCGCCGGCGTCAGCGGCTCGGCGAGGTCGGCGATCATCGGCGCCAGTTTCTCCACGATCGCCGACGCCACCTCCCGCGGGTTCCGCCCGAGCTGCTTTCCCAGCGCCATCGCGGCGTTGCACTGAAAGTCGCCGAACCTGGCGTTCTTGCTGGGCGAGATCGCCGCGTCGATCGGTCCGGATGAATCACCCGCCGGGCGCGCCACCGCCGCCTCGATCGCCGCGGTCGCGCGGGCCACGAGAATCTCCACGGGGTCAAACCCCTCGACGGCGCGGGCATGAGCAGGAGCATCAGACATGGGGGCGGAGTCTAGCGCGGCGTGGAAAAGCGAGCCCTGCGCGCGTGCCGATTCGCCTACGCACCCAGCGCCTGGCCTTCCCGCTCCCAGGCGTCGCTGCGGCCTTTCTGCTGTTCGTACGCCGTCCAGAGCTCGAACCAGTATGAGCGGAACTTCTGGTCGCCGAACGGCGCAAAGTGCCGGTCCACGCGCTTCATCACCGTGCGCGCGTTCCCGCGGAAGCCCAGCACGGAGCGCCCGTGCCGCACGCTTTCGGTATCGAGCGGCAAGCGCCCGTAGCGCCCGAGCAACTGCAGGATGTTGTGCGCGGCGTACGGGCCGACGCCGGGAAGTTCGATGAGTTCCTCGAGCAGCTCCGCGTCGGGCGTCGCCTGGTCGTGCCAGCGCGCTTCGTCGATCTTGCCGCGCGCGAAGAGCTTGGCAAGCTCGACGATGCGCCCGTCGCGATAGCCGACGGCGCAGCGGGCGCGAAGCGTGCTCGGCCGCTGCCGCGCCAGCACTCGCGGCGATGGGAACGCGCGGTGCCCGCTTGGCGACCGGTCGCCGAACACTTCGCAGAGGCGGCGGTTCATGCTCACGGTGCCGGGCCACGTGACGTTGCACGACGTGACGGTCTTGATCACATCTTCGAACAGCGTCGGCGAGCGCAACAGCCGCGCGCGGCCCGATGCTCTCCAGCGCGGGTCGAGCCGATGAAACCGCCGCACGTGCAGATGGTCTTCATCGAGCCGAAGCATCCGCGCGAGTTGCTCGCGTGCCGCGTCCGCGTCGTGGGGCGTCAGCGCGCGATCGGCGCTCACGATCAGCGGCCGCCCGCGCGCCGCCCGCACCGAGCGCGACCCACACGGCGCCGGCTGCTCGATGATGAGCGTCGCCGCGCCGCCGGGGAGCGACAGCACGCGTCGAAACGTGCGGGCGCGCGGATCCCACCGGTTGGGCTCGAGCACGAAATAGCCGTAAGAGCACACGTCGCGCGCCAGCACGTAATCTCGCGGCGGGACCATTTCGAGCGAGGCGCTCATGGGCCGACACTAGGCGGGAGCCGGCGCGAGGCGCCGTGGAGAAGAGGGGGCCGGGGCGCTCTTTCGCGTTCGGGCTCGCCCGGGTGATCGCCTACGCTGCCGGATTCCTTCTTTGTGGAGGCCCGCATGAGCGAGATACGCACACTGGGAGTTCTTGGGGCAGGGCAGATGGGCGGCGGGATCGCCCAGATCGCGGCCGTGAGCGGGATCAAGGTGATCGTGTTCGACGCGGCGCCCGCCGCGGCAGAGAAGTGCAGGGGCGTGCATAAGAAGTCGCTCGGCAAGTTCGTCGAGAAGGGGAAGATCGCGCAGGCGGATGCTGACGCGGCACTGTCGCGCGTTTCGTTTGTCGATCGCCTCGAAGGGCTCGCGGGCTGCGACTGGATCATCGAAGCGGTCGTCGAGAACGCGGGCGTGAAGCGAGAGCTCTTTACCAAGCTCGCGGCGATGTACCCGGGCGAGCAGGTGGTCCTCGCGACCAACACCAGCAGCATCAGCATCACCGAGATCGCCGCCGCCGCGGGGCCGACCGCCTCGCGCGTGGTCGGCATGCACTTCTTCAACCCCGTGCCGCTGATGCAACTGGTCGAGGTCATCCCGGCGATGCAGACGTCGCCCGTGGTTGTCGAGCGGACGATCGCCCTCGCGACGCGGCTGGGCAAGACGCCGCTGAAGGCGCACGACCGCGCGGGGTTCATCTCCAACCGCGTGCTCATGCCCATGATCAACGAGGCGTTCTACGCGTGGATGGAAGGCGTGGCGGAGCCGGACGCAATCGACGGAATCATGAAGCTCGGCTGCAACTTCCCCATGGGCCCGCTGCGCCTGGCCGATTTCATCGGCCTCGACACCTGCGTGCACATCATGAACGTGCTCGCCGAGGGGCTCAACAACGACCGCTACCGCGCGTGCCCGCTGCTCAAGCAACTGGTCACCGCCGGCCGGCTGGGCGACAAGACTGGTCGCGGGGTGTTTGAGTACCCGGCAAAGTAGCCTCGACCGCTAGATGCTCGACACGCCGCCGTCGATGAGCGCCTTGACGAGCCGGTACAGCTTGACCAGCGCCCAGAGCACGACCGCGGCGATCACGAGGATGATGGCGATCGAGACGAGCAGCTCGATGAGCGAAGCGCCCGGGCGCGTTCGGGGCGCGGGCGATCGACTGCGAAGTGTGCCGCGGCGTCCTCGCACGAGAAGCCGGACACCGCCCGGGGGCGCAACGTGTGGCCCCGGCCGCCGGTTCAGCCCTTGGGCTTGGATTCCGCCCAGGCCTTGAGGACCTCGGCTTCCTTCTCCGGCGGAATGCCGGCGCGCAGGCGGTCGGCGGGAGGGAAACTCGGCGCGGGGCGGCCCTGCTTCTCAAAGTCCTCGGCCTGCTGCCTGGCAACCTTCGCGCGGAGTTCCACGGCTTGCGGCCACCAGGCAACCAGATCCCGGCATGTCGTCTCCGCGGGGCGGAACTTCAGTCCCGCCGCGACCGCCTTCGCCACGCTGCGCGTGTGGAAGCCGGCGGTTTCGCCCGTGCTCGGCAGGAGGATCGGCAGCGCTCCGGGGCCGATGTCGTGCTGGGCGAGGAAGTCGTACGGCACCCACGTGAGCGAGCGCGGCTTGTCAGGTGTGGGCGCGGCGCGCTCGCACGCGGCGAGGAGCTGCCCATTGGTGCATGTGCTCGCGGGGCCGGTGGCGTTGAAGTACCCCGTGACCTTCGCCTCGGCACAGTGAATCATCCACTCGGCGAGGTCGCGGACGTCGATGAACTGCACAGGCTCGGCGTCGGTTCCGGGGCAGAGGACTTCGCCGCCGCGGGAGATGCGCACGGGCCAATACGTGAATCGGTCGCTCGTGTCGCCGGGGCCGACGATGTAGCCGGGCCGGATGTTGGTGGCGCGGGCGCCGAAGGCGCTTTCGGCGGCCTGCTCGCAGAGGCGCTTGAGCCCGCCGTAGTTCTCGAAGCTCTGCCCCATGGTTTCGACGGTGGGGTCTTCGAGCGTGGCGGTCTCGGCGGACTCATCGGTATTCGGCGTCTCGTTGCTCTTGTAGGCGGAGAGGCTCGAGGTGTAGAGGTATTGCCCGCAGGACTTGGCAAGGAGGGAAGCCGAGGCGCGGACGTGGCGCGGAATCTGGCCCGAGGTGTCGATCACGGCGTCCCACGAGCGGCCTTCGAGCTCGACGAGTCCCTTGGGCGTGGATTCGTCATCGATCTCCTTGCCGTCGACGACCTTGAACCCGGCGTGCTTCTCCGGGTCGCGGTTGCCGTAGAGCTTCTCGACGCCGTCGCGGGCGCCGACGTACTTCTCGCGCCGCCCGCGGTTGAAGGTGGTGACGGCGTGCCCGCGAGCCTTGGCGGCGTCGATGAGCGCCGGGCCGAGAAAGCCGGTGCCGCCGAGGAGAAGCAGCTTGAGCGGCGAACGCGCCGGGCCCGACGCCCAGGACGCGGCGCGAGCCAGCGGCGTGCCGGCGATGGCGGCGAGGGAAAGGCCGACGGTGGAGCCGAGGAACGAACGGCGAGTGGTCTGCACGGGCTGCTCCGAATGAGTGAGAAGGCGGCGGGACGGCCAGGCGGAGAGGAAGGGAAACGGTACGAGGCGCGGGCGATTCAGAGGAATGGAGATGCGCGGGCGGGCGGGTTCCGTCCGGGCGGGGAATGGTACGTCGATGGTGCGATTCGGACTATCGGGCCGCGCGGCGGGCCGGCGCGGGTCGGTCTGGGACGGGTGGCGCGATTGCGCGGGCGCGGCGCGAGAGAGAAGAGCGGAAGCCCGGAGAGGGGCCTGAAGTCGCGCGCGGGATCGGTCGAAGGCGTGATGCCGGGGGTTCTCGGACGCGGCAGCGCGTCTGCCGACCGAACCCGGCGCACCCGCTGGAGATCGCGCATGGAGATTGCATTCACGCCGGAGAACGCGTCGCTGGTCGTGGCGGTGGCGCGCTCGGAGAACTTCAAGGTCCTCTCGGCCGTGGTGGAGGAATCGAATCGGCGGGCGGCGGAAGCGCGCGAGAAGTCGCAGGCGGCGGCGGCGCAGCGACGCGCGGCCGAGGCGCGGGCGGATCGGATCGCGGAAATCGAGCGGCGCGAGCGCGAGGCCGCCGAAGCGATTGCGCGCCGGCAGCGCGCGGAGATCGCGGAGCAGGCCGCGGAGTCGCAGGCGCGGAAGCTGGACCTGGCGGAGCGCGCCCGCCCGCGGCTGGACATCGCGGCGTGAGCGCACGAAGGCGCACCATTCAGCAGCGCGCGTGGCCGCGACGCGGTCATGGCCCGGAAGACGCGGCGTCGTCTTCGCGCACTTCTCGCGAGATCATGTACTGACCCGCGAACCAGCGGCCGAGGTCGGCGCCGCGGCAGCGCTCGGAGCAGAACGGCGCGTGGGGGCCGTCGCGCTGATCGGGCCGGAGAAGAGCGCGGCAGGTCGGGCAGCGGTCGACGCCGGCGCGAGCGAGGGCGAGGAGCGCGCTCCAGCCGGGGCGCTGGGCCCATGCAGGCGGCGCGTCGAGGCGGATGCGGCGAGTGTCGGGCGCGCCGTGCGCGGCGAGATGGACGTGGCCGAGGAACGCGGGATCGCCGAGCGGACCGTGGGCGGACGATCCGGCGTGCGGGTCGCGGTCTTCGTGCGCAGGCGCGGAGAGCCGCTCGGCCCATTCGACGACGACGATCGACGAGCCGTCGATCACGCGTTCCCAGCCAATGGAATCGAGATCGTCGGGGCCGGAGAGGCGGTAGGCGTCGACGTGCATGAGGACGGGGACGAGGCCGGCGCGGCCCGGCGCGCGGGCGGTGTACTCGGAGACGATGACGAACGTGGGGCTGCTGACCTGAGCGGTGTCGAGGCCGAGGCCGGCGGCGATGCCGCGGACGAGGCACGTCTTTCCCGCGCCGAGGTCGCCGTGGAGCGCGAGGACGTCGCCTTCACGGAGCAGCGCGCCGAGCGCAGCGCCGAGCGCGGCGGTCTGCTCGGGCGAGATGCTCGTGATTTCGAGCGTGGCTTGCATGGGGCTCGTCGGGCGGTTGCTAGCGATGATCCCACCCGAGGGCGCTGGCGTCGAGTTCGCGACCGTCGGGGCGGATGAGGAGGCAGCCGTGGCCGGGCGTGCAGGCGCCGATGCGGGTGATGGGTGTCGCGGTAATCGGGCAGGCGGCGGGCAGGGACGTTTCGGGCGGAACGGCAAAGAGGAGTTCGTAATCTTCGCCGTCGCTGAGTGCCGAGGGCCCCGCGTCGGGGTGGAGGGGAATGAGCGATTCGTGGAGTCGCGCCTGGACGGCGGAAGCCCGGGCGAGTCGGGCGGCGTCGCGGCCGAGGCCGTCGGAGAGATCGATCATGGCGTGGAGCGCGTGGCCGAGGGTCTCGGCGAGCCAGCGAGCCTCGAGGAGCCGGGGCTCGAATGAAAGGTGGCGTCCGGAGGTGAGCGAGCCGCCGAGACGGCCGGTGATGAAGAGCGCGTCGCCGGCACGGGCGCCGGAGCGGAGCACGGCGCCGCGCGCCGGATGAGGATCGGCGCCGATGGTGACGGAGAGGACAACGGGGTCGGCGGCGGAGCGGAGCGTGGCGACGTCGCCGCCGACGAGGGGGCAGCGCCAGTGCTCGGCCCAGTGAGCCATGCGATCAAACAGGAGATCGACGAGGCGCTGGGGCGCGCCGGGAGGAAGCGCGCCGGTGGCCAGGGCCCAGACCGGAGCGCCGGCCATGGCGGCGATGTCGGAGACGCTCCGCGCGATGGCCTTGCGGGCGATGCCGTCGATTCCGGGCTCGGCGAGGGCGGGTCCGAGAAAGTGACGGCCCTCGATAAGCTGATCGACGGTGAGGAGCACGCGGCGATCGGGCTCGGCGAGGATGAGGGCGGCGTCGTCACCCGGTCCGACGGGGACGCGGGGTCCGAGGCTGCCGGAGCGCGCGTAGATGCGCTCGTGAACGAGCGATTCGCTGAGCGGGGGCTCGGGCGGCGGGCGTGTTGGGTTGGCATCCCGGGTCACGTGAAGATCGTACGAAGCGGAGACGGGAGGCGTGCCGGGGCGGGTGAACGCGGCGAGAATCATGACGGGTGCGGACGAGCCGCGCATCTTGATGGACGAACCTGCCTCTTGCGACGCGAAACGCGGAGGGCACAGGTCGGACGGCAGCGCGGACCGGCGCGGCAGAGAGCCGCGTGGTCGCTCGCCTCAACATGAGAGAATGGAGTTCAGCATGGAAGCACCCCACGCAACACGATCCGGTCGCGCGCTCGGGACGATGGCGCTCTTCACGCTGCTGTGCGGCGGCGCGGTGGGGGCGAAGGCGTGGAGCGAGCACGCGGGGCAGACGATGATGGAACCGCGGGCGATGGAGACGCGAATCCTGCCGTGCGGGACGGGCGCGAGCGAGCCGATGGTGGCGGAGTCGCCCCAAGGCGGCACGACCTGCCCCGGCGCGGCGGAGACGGGGTGCAACAGCAAGCAGGTGGCGGACGATTCAGAACCTTCGATCTGATATTCGCGAGGGCGGATATCGAGCGCCCGCGGTGACGGATCGAACAACCAAGCCTCAGCACGCGGCCGACGCGGCCCAACTGGCCGCGGCGGCCGTTTTGAATTTCACCGGGCGCTGAAGTCGCCGCGCTCCTGCAGGGCGCGGAGGACGCTGGTCCACACGACGTCGGCATCGCGCGAGGCGTCGATGATCGAATAGCGGCGCGGGTCGGAAGCGGCAAGATCGAGATAGCCCTGGCGCACGCGGCGATGGAAGGCTTCGCCCTTGGCTTCCATGCGGTCGAGCAGCGGCGAGAGGCGACGGGCGGCGGCGGCCTGGTCGATATCGAAGAGAAGGATGAGGTCGGGCTGGATGCCGCGGGTGGCGACACGCGCGACGGCGGCGATGTCGGCGGCAGGGAGTCCGCCGGCGGCGCCCTGATAGGCAAGGGTCGACGAAACAAAGCGGTCGGCGAGGACGAGCTCGCCGCGCTGCAGGGCGGGGGCGATGCGGTGCTCGACGAGCTCAGCGCGGCTGGCCATGTAGAGCAGCATCTCGCAGCGCACGGACATGCCGGTGTGGGCCTTGTCGAGGAGCACGGCGCGGATCCGCTCGCCGGTCACGGTGCCACCCGGCTCGCGGACCTGACAGACGGGGACGCCGACGACGGCGAGGGCTTCGGCGAGGCGGCGATACTGGGTGCTCTTGCCGGAGCCGTCGGGGCCTTCCATGACGATGAAGCGGCCGCGCCACTGGCGGAGAAAGGAGAGATCGGTCGGCGCGGCGTCGGGTGATGGCCGGGGACGGGTCTCGGGCGACGGCCTGGGGATGGGCGGGTTGGAGTTCATCGGGCGCTGCGAGGAAGAATCCGGAGGGCGTCCGGCAGTCTATACACCGAGGCGCGGGAAGAAGCGGGGCGGCGCTTTGGTCGGCGTGATCGGCGCTACGCTGAGCACCCATGTCGGCCGCTCGACCACACGTATGCCTGTTTACTGATGGGGCCTGCTCGGGGAATCCCGGGCCGGGCGGGTGGGGGTATGTGCTCAAGCATCCCGGAACGGGGAAGCGGAAGGAAGGGAGCGGGGGCGAGCGCGAGACGACGAACAACCGGATGGAGCTGACGGCCGTGATCGAAGGGCTCTCGGCCCTGCAGCGGGCGAGCCGGGTGGATTTGACGAGCGATTCCAAGTATGTGCTGGATGGCTTGCGCGAGTGGTTGCCGCAGTGGAAGGCGCGGGGATGGAAGACAGCGGCGAAGAAGCCGGTCAAGAACCAGGACCTGTGGGAACGGCTGGACGAACTGATGCAGGCGCACGAAGTGTCGTTTCACTGGATTCGCGGGCACACGGGGCACGCGGAGAACGAGCGGTGCGACCAGCTCGCGGTGGCGCAGATCGAGCGGATGCGCGCGGGCGGCACGAAGGCGTGAGGGCGTATGCTGTCGGCGTGGGCGTTGAGATCGAGCGCAAATTCCTGGTGACCTCGGACGCGTGGCGGACGATGGCCAATCCGCCCGAGGGGGTGGTGCTTCGGCAGGGGTATCTGTCATCGGCGCCGGGGCGGACGGTGCGCGTGCGGCTCGCGGGGTCGCGGGGGTACCTGACGATCAAGGGGCCCGCCGATCCGACGGGCGTGTCGCGCGAAGAATTTGAGTATGAAATCCCGGCGCGCGATGCCGCGCAGATGCTCGAACGCCTGTGCGTCGGGCCGGTGGTGGAGAAGACGCGGTATCGAGTCCCGGCGGCCGGAAGCGGCACCGGCGGGCGGCCGCTGGTGTTCGAGGTGGATGTGTTTGCCGGGGAGAACGCGGGGCTTGTACTGGCGGAAGTGGAGCTGAGCGCGCCGGACCAGGCGTTTGCGCGCCCGGCGTGGCTGGGGGCGGAGGTGTCGGCGGACCCGCGGTATCGGAACTCAAACCTCGCGGCGCGGCCGTATCGCACGTGGAGCGGAACCGACGGCGCGGCATCGGGCTGACGCGCGGACATCGGACGAGTACGATCGACCATGCCGATTCTGGTGTTGCAGCACGGGGAAAGCGCGTCGGTCGGGCTCGGAAGGCTCGCGCCGATTCTTCGGGATCTTGGGTTCACCACCGACATCCGGCGGCCGGACCTGGCCGCAAAGACGTCGGCGGGCGCACGCGGAATCCCGGTCGACCTTGACAACGTGCAGGGCGTGATTTCACTCGGCGGGCGGATGAATGTCGGCGACCCGGAGCATCCGTGGATCGCGGCGGAGATTGATTATCTTCGGCGGGCGCACGAGCGGCAGTTGCCGGTGATCGGGATCTGCCTTGGGCACCAGTTGCTGGCGAAGGCGCTGGGCGGCGACGTCGGACCGGCCGCGAAGGCGGGGTGGGGATTCTGCCGCGTGACGCAGACGCCGGCGGGGAATGTGGAAGCAATGCTGGGGGGAATTCCGTGGGGAACGTACCAGTTTCAGAATCACTTTCAGGAAGTGACGAAGCTGCCCGAGGGGGCGACGGTGCTCGCGGGGTCGAAGGAGTGCCGGGTGCAGTGTTTCCGGGCGGGCCTGAGGTCCTTTGGATTTCAGTATCACTTTGAGTACACGAAGGGGCAGATCGAGGGATTCCTGCGCGATGAGGCGTGCCGGAAGGAGATGGCGCAGGCGGGGGTGACGCCGGCGGAAATGCAGAAGCAGGTGGAGGAGCATTTTGAGTCATACGACCGGCTGTCGACGCGGCTGTGCGCGAACCTGGCCGGGATGCTGTTTCCGGCCGTGAAGCGACTGAAGGTGTGAAGCCGACGTGATGGACCGACTGGCGAAGCTGCGCACGCTCCTGGACGCAAACCCGCGCGATGGGTTTGTGCTCTACGGGATCGCGCAGGAAGAAGCCAAGCGCGGCGAGCACGAAGCGGCGATCGGGTTGTATGACCGGCTGATCGAAGTCGAGCCCGGGCACTGCTACGCGTTCTTCTTCAAGGCTCGCTCGCTCGCGGCGCTGGGGCGCGTGGACGAGGCCAAACGCATCGCGAGCGAGGGGCTGGCGGTGGCGCGGCGACTCGGGGATGAGAAGGCCGCCAACGAACTCGGGGGACTGCAGACGGAGCTGGAGCTCGCATGAACGGCGCGCCTCCGGATGGATTCGTGTCGCGCGCGGCGTGCCCCCTGTGCGACGCGGGACGCGAGCGCGCGAGCGTCCATATCGATTTCGCGGATATCCCCGTGCTCAAGTGCGGCGCGTGCGGGTTCATCTACCCGGCGTTCGTCATGACGCCGGAGGGCATGAAACGGTATTACCGCGAGGTGTTCGCAAGCCCGTGGCACCGCAAGGGGCAGGAGCTGAACTCGTTTGTGAATGAAGCGGCGCTGCGACGGCTCATCGACCTCCGCGGCGTCAGGACATTCCTGGACGTCGGAACCGGGTACGGGTTTCTGCTGCGTCGACTTTCTGACCGGCACGGAATCGACGGCGTCGGCACGGAGCCGAGCGTGCAGGAAGCGGCGTGGGGCAATGAGCACCTGGGCGTGCGGATCATCGAGCGGCTCGTGGGCGAGGCGGGGCTTGCGCCGGCGAGCTTTGACGCCGTCGCGTGCTTTGAGGTCATCGAGCACGTGCCCGACCCGCGCGCGTTTGTCGCCGAGCTGGCGTCGTTGTGCAGGCCGGGCGGGTGGGTCATCATCAACACGGACAACTTCGAATCAGCAGCGGTGCGGCGGCTCGGCCCGCGGTTTGCAAAGTGGATCCCGCATTCGCACGTCAGTGACTTTTCGCCCGCGACCTTGAAGCGATGCATCGAATCGGTCCCCGGGCTGCGGGTCGAGGCGACGCTGTCGTACACGGCGTGGGAGAACGCGCTGCGCGCGGGGCTGTCGCGGTTTCAGTCGCCGCGACCGGCGCGAGCGTGCTTCAGCCTCGAACGCGAGCTCGGGCGCGAGATGAACCGGACGTACCGATTCTGGCCGATGCGCGTGGCGGCGGCGCGGGCGTGGTTCGCCCTCACACACTCGGCTGATCCCGGCGGGTCGATGATGTACCTGGCGGCGCGAAAGGCGTGACCGGCTGCTCACGCGCCCGAGCGGCTGCGCAGGTTGTCGAGCACGTTCATGAAGTTGATGTACGCGTCGTACGGGCTCTCGTAGGGCGAGAAGTACTTGTGCACGTCGCCGTCGGCCCAGTACTTCGTGCACATGTAGTAAAAGTGATCGCTCGTGGTGATCTTGCGCCAGTCCTGGAGGACGAAGTGGGCCATGGCGATGGCGTGCTCATCGCCGGACGCGCGGGCGCGCTGGACCATCTGCTTGACGGCACGTTCGAGGCGGTAGGTTTCGTTGAGGGCGTTGGATTGCATGGCGTTGCCGAGCCATGCGGAGAGGTCGCGCTCGGTGTCGGCCCAGGAGATCATGTGGGGGACGTCGTACTCGCCGACGGGGTCGAAACGATGGAAGGCCTCGCTGGGGGTGCAGAAGTCGTTGTGCCCCGGGGCGATGTCGAAGATTTTTTCGGGGAGCGCGTCGAGAAAGTTGAAGATGCCGGTGTCGGCCCACTGGTGCTCGCCGAAGGTTTCGTAGTCCATGAAGAGGTTGCAGAGGTAGCCGTCGCCGTTGATCTGGTGAACCCACCGGGCGAACTTCTCGGCGGTGAGGGGCCACTCGGCCCAGGCGCGGTTGGAGAAGCGGAAGGCGACGTCGTCAGAGAGCCGGTAGTTCTTGAGGAGGACACCGAAGGGCTTGCCGTGAGGGCCAAGACCGGTGTGCGGGGGCTTGTAGACGTAGTTGGGGGAGCGGTAGCCGAGGAGGTGGTCAGCCCCTTCGCAGATGGCGCCGAGCCAGCGCGGCTTGGAGCCGCCCTCGGCATGCCGATCGGGCATGCCGGCGACGAAGTGGGCCAGGTCGTTGTTGTAAATGAGCTCGGTGTTGCGGAAGACGCGCGGGGTCTGGCCGAAGGTGTCCTGGATCCTGCGGGAATGGAGGGCCACCTGCTCGGCGAACTCCTCCCGGGAGTAGAGAAAGCTGAGGGAATGGTGGTAGGTCTCGCCGAGGAACTCGCAGCAGCCGGTGTCGCTGAGGCGCTTGAACGTGTCGATGACGTCGGGGCAGAACTCGGCCCACTGGTCCAGGCAGACGCCGGAGATGGAGTAGGCGACCTTGAAGCGACCCTGGTGCCTTCGGACAAGGTCGAGGATGAGGTTGGTGGCCGGCCGGTAGCACTTCTCCGCGATCTTTCGGCAGATCTCGGCGTTCTTGGCGGAGTCGAAGTAAAAGGGGTCGGAGTCGAAGACGGAGTAGCGACGGAGCCGGTTGGGCTGGTGAACCTGGAAATAGATGCAGACGGACGCCATGCGGATGATCCTGCGCGCGGGGCGCGCGGGTGGGAGGTGGGGTTGGCGAGTGTGCCGGGAGGGAACGGCCGAGGGGACCGGAAGCGGGCATAGTACTCGCGGCTTCGAAGAGGGCGACCGGCGCGAGGCGCGGAGGGACGGCGTGCGGAATCTGTACGCCTGTGCGCGGCGTGCCCTCGGTGGATAGGATGATCCGGAATCTCCCGGATTTCTGGAGGGCACACATGGCACTGAAAGCACAAGCCGAGGGTCTGGACAAGGCTTCGAAGATCAAGGTTGCGTTGTCCGCAGTGGCGCTGCTGGTCGCGGGCGTGGTGCTGGTCACCTACGTATTTGACATCAGCCTGTTCGGGGGCGGCGCGCCGGCGGCGGAAGAAACGGTGATCACGCCCGAGGTGAAGGAAGAGCGCACGCGGCAGATCCAGGAACAGAAGAAGCAGGAAGAGATCCAGACGAAGAACCCGAACACGAAGACCTCGGGCGCCTGAGCCGCGAGGAACGTCGCACCCAGAGTGAAGGAAGCGCATGGCCACGAACTCGAAGCGCGCCGCCAAGGCGCAGGGGCTTGACTCATCGGCGAAGCTGAAGCTCGCGCTGGCGATCGGCCTGCTGGTGATCGCGGGCGCGTACTTTGCCTACTCGACCTTCGGCGGGAGCGGGCCCGAGCCGGTCGTCGAAACGCCGATGACGCCGGAAGAGGTGCAGAAGCGCGAAGTCGAGATCCAGGAAGCGAAGGCGGCGGCCGAGGAGATCAAGAAGCGCCCGGGGACAGTGGAAGCGGGCGAGTAATCGTCGCGGCGGCGGGGCGCACCGGCGGGGCCGGGTCGCCAGGAAATCAGAGTGAGTGCGCGGGCCGTTCGTGCGCGCCGGCGAGCGCAAGCGCGCGGCCGTAGGACTCGGCGCACTTGCTCGCGGCGCCATCCCAGGTCAGGCGACGGAGCTCGAACCCGCTGTGCGAGCGCATGGTCTGCCCGAGCGGCGGATGACGCAGGACCGCGATGATCTTGTTGGCCATCTCGTCGATGTCCCAGAAATCGACCTTGAGGCAGTGCGTGAGCACTTCGCTGACGCCGCTCTGCCGGCTGATGATCACGGGGACGTCATTGCGGATGGCTTCGAGCGGCGCGATGCCGAAGGGCTCGCTGACGCTGGGCATGACGTAGCAATCGGCCATTCGGTAGACGCGATCGACGTCGGGACCGCGGAGGAAGCCGGTGAAGAGCACGCGATGCCCGATGCCGAGGTTCGCCGCGAGCTCGATCATGCGGAGCTCCATGTCGCCGCTGCCCGCCATGATGAACTTGGCTTCGGGGACGCGTTCGAGGACGCGCTTGGCGGCGGCGATGAAGTACTCCGGGCCTTTCTGCATCGTGATGCGGCCGAGGAACAGCACGATCTTGTCTTTCGAGCTGACGCGTGAGCCCGGCAGGGGCTGGTGGGACTCGTTGTCGACGCCGTTGTAGACGACATCCACGCGATCACCCGAGACTCCGTAGCGGCGCGTGCAGATCGACTTGGTAAGCTCGCTGACGCAGATGATGCGCATCGCGGCCATCATGCCGCGGCGTTCGACGTCGTAGACGCGCTGGTTCACATGCTCGCCGGAGCGGTCGAACTCGGTGCTGTGGATGTGCGTGATGAGCGGCCGGCCCGTGACGCGCGCGAGGGCCATGCCGGCGGGGAAGGTGAGCCAGTCGTGCGCGTGGATGACGTCGAAGCGCTGGCCGCGGAGCAGCGCAACGACCAGGCGCGCATAGCGGTCGGCATCGGCAAAGAGGTCGCCCTGGTAACCCGCCCCAGGGCCCGTCGTGCCGAAGCCGTGGGTGGTGCGGGTGGTGGCGGGCGCGCTCACGACGGCGTCGACTTCGTCGTCGTCGGTCAGCTCGACGTCCGCCTCGCCCTGGAAGAGGCCCTGGCGCACGATGCGCGGGCGCGCGCGCCCCGCGACGGCGCCGCCGCCGGGGTATGGCGAGCGAAAGCCCGCGGGCACGCCGATCAGGGTGGTGTGCGCGAACGGAAAGGGCACGGGTCCGAGGGAGCCGGCGAGCGCCGCGAACTCGGGCCCGACGAGGGCCGGGTCGAGGGCGCCGGCGGGTTGTCGGAGGGTGCGGGGGAGGTCGGGCGGGCTGAGGAGCCGGACATGCGTGGCCAGGGCGTCGTTGACCGGGCGCGGGAGAACGAACACGATCTCGTGGCCCGCTCGATCCAGCGCGCGGGTGAGGCCGAAGCACGCGGTGCCGAGACCGCCGGCGATGAACGGGGGGAACTCCCAGCCCAGCATGACAATCCGCATGTCAACTCCGTGGGCGAGAGGTGTGGGTGAGGGGAAGAGGGGGCGAGTGGGGAAACGGGGAAGCGGAATAGCCCGGGCGCGCGCCTCGGAACGGCCGAACCGAAAAACGCACGGGGCCGAATCTTTGGCGGGTCCGGTGCGGCGGGCGAACCGGCCCCGGTTCTGGTGCCAACAATTCGTGCGAAAGGGTCGGCGGGCGGACCGTACCTCCCCCCAACCACCACCGGCACCAATCACCTCCACCACGCCCCTGCCTACGCCTCCCGCTCATACCCCCCACCGTCGCCCTCATTCTCACACCCGCACGACCAACCTCTTGCCCGTGCCGCGGAGAAATGAATGCCAGCCGCTCGCGTGACCTCGGTCGATGCTCTCCGGGACCTCAAGGCCGGGATTCAGCGGTTCATCGACGAAGCGTCGGCGGCGGTCGGGGAGGCTGACGCGGAAGCGGTGCGGACGGAGCAGTGGCTTCGACATGACCAGGTGGCGTATTGGCAGGCGCAGGCGCGGCAGCGGCACGAGCAGGCCGAGGCGGCGCGGGCGGAAGTCAGGCGGCGGGAGCTGAGCGGGATCGGGGACACGAACCCGACGGCGATGGTGGAGCGGCGAGCGGCGCAGCGGGCGCGGGAACGCGAGGAGGCGGCGCTGGAAAAGGCGCGGCGGATCCGGACGTGGTTTCCAGTGCTCGAACGGGAAACGACCCTGTACAAGGGTGCGATTCAGCCGCTGATGGATGCACTTTCACGCGACCTTCCGTCGGCGATGCTCACGCTGGACCGCATGACCAAGTCGCTCGAGGGGTACGCCGCGGCACGAGCCGCGCAGGGGGCGAGCACGAGCGGCGCGCCGCCGCGTGCGCCGGCGTCGGCGGATGAACCCGCGCCGCCCTCGGTGTTTGCGGTCCTGCGACGGCGCACGCCGAGGCTGGCAGTCCGCGCCACGCTCGAGACGATGCGGTTGGTGACGCGCGAGAGCGAAGGGTTGCACCTCGGCGGCCCGCACGGAGGCGTGCTGGCGCAGACGGGGACAGTGCCGGCTGCGGCGGGGCGCGAAGAGCGCGTGGTCGTCGAGGCCGGGGCGCTTGAAAGCGGCGCGTATTACCTCGAGCGTCTCGCAGGGACGCCCGCGGGAGATTCGGGATGGCACGTCGGCTCGGCGGGGCTGGATGGCGGAGCGGGAGGCGAGGCGGCGCGCGAGTTCGTGGCAACGACAGTGGCGGATCTGCTGCGCGTCCGGCCGGCGCTGGCCGAGGTGCTCATGTTGCCGGCGGGGTACCTGGTTGTTGTCATGGGCGGGGCGGGATTGCCGGACCGTGCGGACGAAACACCGAGCGAGGCCGGGATCGAGGCGATGATCGGGCCGGACGATCGGCAGGTGTACCCATGAGCACCGCGGTCGCCCAGGCTCGGCTGAAGGACGCGCTCAAGGAACTCAAGCTCCGGTACGAACGGGTCAAGCAGCAGTGGGATGATGCGGCGCGGCGGGAGTTCGAAGAGCGGCACCTGGCGCCGCTGGAGTCGGCGGTGCTGGGGGCGATGGGCGCGATGGGCCGGATCGGAGAAGTATGCGCGGCGGCGCGGCGCGACTGCGCGCCCGAGGGGTAGGCGGGGCGGGCGCGAGGCACGACCTACGTTTGCCGTTGGAGCGGCGGGAGTTGATTGATCGCTCGCGAGCGCGCATGACCAGTGGTCCGCTCACAGATCGAGTCCGTGCACTCATTGGCGACTTCTCGCTCCTGCTTGGCGATCGCGCCAGGCGGCACCGGGAGATCGACGAAGCCCTGGAGCGCGGCCGGGCGCAGATTGTCGCCGAGCACGAGCGTGCGCGCGAAGCGGCCATCGCGCAGCACGCGCGGACGATGCACGAGGCTCGCGAGCGCGCCCAGCGCGAGACGCGCGAGCATGTCACGCCGCTGGAGCAGCAACTGGAGGCGGCGCGGCAGACGCTGGGGGTCACGCTGAGCACGATCCGGGAGCGGGCGGCAAGCGATGACGCGGCGATCGAGAAGTGGCTGACGGATCGCGTGTGGATGGCGGACTCGCTGTATGAAACGAGCAGCCCGAAGCCCGGCGAGCAGTTTGAAGTCATGCGTCGGGAGCTGGGAGCGGCGGGAGAAAAGCTGAGGCAGATCGAAGAGCGCGGAGCGCGCTTTCTGCGCGCATGCCGGATGGGACGGCTCGAGCGCCCGCCCGCGCCCGAAGGCGCGGCGTCGTGGGGCGAAAGCGATGCGTCGAGGCGGCTCAACGAAATGTCGCAGGCGAGCGAAGCACGCGCGCGGCAACTTGAGCGGATGATCCTGCCTCGGGCCTTTGCTGGGCTGTGGCCGGTGGCGTGGGTGATGATGGCTGGCGCAGGCGCGGCGGCGGCGGCGGGAGCGCGGACGGGGTGGAGCGACACGCGGGCGCTGCTGGTCGGAGCCGGCGCCGGAGTGCTCGCGGGCGTGGCTCTGCTGGTGCTGGCGCGGTGGTGGGCGCAACGCCGGGTCCAGGACGTGCGCGCAGGGCTGGGCTTTGCGCTGGCCGAGGCGCGGGCGGCGGGGGAACGGTGGCTGGAGCTTGCGGCGGAGCAGCGCCGGCGCGCCGAAGCGCACATCCGGCACACGCGCGAGACGGATGTGCGCAGCGCGCACACCAAGGCGGCGGCCAAGCGCGACGAACTGAACCGGGCACGACGCGAAAAATCGCACCATGCGGAGGAGGCGCACGCCGGGCAGACGCGCGAGCTGCAGGCGCGGCACGACGCGGCGGCCGCGGCCATCCTCCAGTCGCGGCAGGCCGCGGAGCGCGAGGCGGACCGGCGCCGCGACCAGGCGCTGCGCGAGGCGGACGAAGCGCGCGAGCGCGCGAGCGGCGAGCTTCAGGAACGGACGGCACGATCGCGCGAGGAGCTGCGCGCGTGGTACATTTCGGGGATGCGCGCGGCGCTGAGCGACAGCCGCGAGCGGGCGGAGATGGTGCGGGCCGCGTGCGTGCCCTGGAATCATCCCCTGTGGGGAAACGCCGAGGCCGGACCCGGCTCCGGCGGCTGGCGGCCGAGCGAAGTTGCGCCGCCGGCGCTCGCAGTCGGGTGGCTCTCGCTCGACCTGGCGGCACTCCCGGGCGGATTGACGAGCGACGCGGAGTACCGGGTGGAAGGGGTGCCGGAGTCGCGGCGGATCGAGCTGCCGCTGTCGCTCGAGCTGCCCGACCGGTGCTCGATGGTCGTGAAGACCGGCGCGGCGGGGCGGAGCGATGCCCTGGCGCTCCTGCAATCGACCATGCTGCGGGTGCTCACGACGTTTCCTCCCGGGAAGGCTCGGTTCACCATTCTCGATCCGGTGGGGCTGGGTCAGAACTTCGCCGCGTTCATGCACCTGGCCGATTACGAGCCCGCGCTGGTGGGCGATCGGATCTGGACCGAGCCGCGGCATATCGAGCAGAGGCTGACCGACCTGACCGAGCACATGGAGAACGTGATCCAGAAGTACCTGCGGAACCAGTTCCGCACGATCGAGGAGTACAACGCGCACGCGGGCGAAGTCGCGGAGCCGTATCGCTTCCTGGTCGTGGCTGATCTGCCCTCAGGGTTCAACGAAATCGCGGCCAAGCGGCTGGCGAGCATTCTCGACTCCGGCCCGCGCTGCGGGGTGTACACGCTCATCGCGTGGGACACGCGGCAGGCCTTGCCCCAGGGGCTCATGAAGAACGATCTGGCCAAAGCGCCGGTGCAACTGACCTGGAAGGGGAGCGCGTTCGCGTCGGACGACGCGGCGTTTGGCGTGCTGCCGCTGCGGATCGAAGCGCCGCCGGCGGATGATCGGTTCAACGCGCTCGTGCACATGGTGGGTCGGCAGGCAAAGGACCGCTCGCGCGTGCAGGTGCCGTTCGAGATGATCGCCCCGCCCGCGCCGACGTCGGGCGGCGAGGCGGGCGCAGGCTTGTGGGTGAGCACCAGCGCCCGCGAGGTGACGGTGCCGATCGGGCGGGCGGGCGCGACGAAGCTGCAGCACCTCACGCTCGGGCGCGGGACGGCGCAGCATGCGCTCATCGCCGGGCGGACGGGGTCGGGGAAGTCGACGCTGCTGCACGCGCTCATCACGAGCCTGGCGACGTGGTATGCGCCCGATGAGGTTGAGCTCTACCTGGTGGACTTCAAGAAGGGTGTCGAGTTCAAGACGTATGCCGCCCACGAGGTGCCGCACGCGCGGGTCATCGCGATCGAGAGCGAGCGCGAATTCGGGCTGAGCGTGCTGCGCCGGCTGGATGCCGAGCTCAAGCGGCGCGGGGAGCTGTTCCGGGCGGCCGAGACACAGGACATCGCCGGGTATCGGTCGCGGCACCCGGGCGAGCGCATGCCGCGCGTGCTGCTGATCGTGGATGAGTTCCAGGAGCTGTTTGTCGAGGATGACAAGCTCGCGCAGGAGGCGTCGCTGCTGCTGGATCGGCTGGTGCGCCAGGGACGCGCATTCGGGATGCACGCCGTGCTGGGGAGCCAGACCCTCGGCGGCGCGTACTCGCTCGCGCGGAGCACGATCGGACAAATGGCCGTGCGCATCGCCCTCCAGTGCAGCGAGGCGGATTCCTATCTCATCCTGAGCGACGACAACCCGGCGGCTCGGCTGCTGTCGCGTCCGGGCGAGGCGATCTACAACGATGCGAGCGGAGCGATCGAAGGAAACTCCCCGTTCCAGGTCGCGTGGCTGCCCGAGGAAAAGCGCGACCATTACCTTGAACTGGTGCAGGCGCGCCAGCGGCGCGCGGAGAGCGCAGGGCCGCCGCGCGAGCCGGCCATCGTCTTCGAGGGAAGCGCGCCGGCACGCGTCGAGCGGAACCCCGCGCTGAGCGAACTTCTCGCCGGCCGCGGCACCGTGCGGCCCGGCGCAATCGCGGCATGGATCGGGGAGCCCATCGCGATCCGGGAATCCACCGCGGCGGTCTTCCGCCGCCAGTCCGCCGCCAATCTCCTCATCGTCGGTCAGAAGGATGAGTCGGCGCTGGCCATGTTCACAACCGCGGCCGTGAGCATCGCGGCACAGTGCCGGCGGCGCGATGCGGGCGATTCCAAAGGGAACTTCCGGATGCACTTCCTCGACGGAACGCCCGCCGATGCATCGACGGCGGGACACCTCGACGAGGTGGCTCGCCACCTCGGAACCGAAGCGCGGATCACCGCCTACCGCGACGTCGATCGACTCATGCGTGAGCTTGCGGGCGAGGTGGAGCGCCGAGCGGCCAGCGAACAGCCCGACGCACTGCCGATCTTCGTGTTCATCTACGGGCTGCAGCGCTTCCGGTCGCTGCGGCGGCCTGAAAACGAGTTCGACTTCGGCGGAAGCGACGGGGCAGACGCCGCGCCGGACAAGTTGTTCCTCAAGCTCCTCCGCGAGGGGCCGGCGACGGGCGTGCACACGCTCGTCTGGGTCGACACGGTGTCGAGTTTCAATCGGACGCTTGAGCGATCGGCGCTCCGCGAGTTTGACCAGCGCGTGCTCTTCCAGATGAGCGCCGCGGACTCGTCAGCGCTCATCGACGTCGCGACGGCGGGGCTCATCGGGCCAAACCGGGCTCTGTTTGCCAGCGAGGAGCAGGGGACGATCGAAAAGTTCAGGCCGTACGCCCTGCCCGAGCGCTCGTGGCTCGCGGGCTGTGCGGAGCAGATTCGGTAGGCGCGGGTCGTACCATTGGGCAGATCATGGCGCGCGGCGCCAGGAGGAATCATGCACACGCTCTCGATCGCGCTCGCTCTTGTGCTTGTTGTTGTCACGGGCCCGGCCGCCGCGGCCAACAAGCCGCCGGAGACGCCGCAGAAGCAGGTGACGAACACGTACCACGGGGTCGAAGTCGTTGACGAGTACCAGTGGCTTGAGAACTGGGACGACCCCGCGGTGAAGGCGTGGAGCGAGGCACAGAATGCGCACGCACGCGAGCATCTCGATGCCCTGCCGGGGGTGGAGGCGCTGCGAACGAGGATCACCCGGCTGCTCAGCGGCGGATCGGTCGAGTTTGCTCATCTCGTGGTGGCGGGCGCGGATGCGTCGCGGCAGATCTTCGCCATCAAGCATGAGCCCGCGAAGCAGCAGCCGATGCTCGTCGTGCTGGCGTCGCCCGATCAGCCCGCGCAGGCTCGAACCCTGGTTGATCCGAACCAGATCGACCCGAGCGGGGGGACGACCATCGACTGGTACGTTCCCTCCCCCGACGGCACGCTGGTCGCGGTGTCCATGTCGGAAGGCGGGAGCGAGTCGGGCACCGTGCACGTGTTCAACGTCGCGACGGGGGCGCGAACGGGTGACGTGATCCCGCGTGCCCACGGCGGAACCGCCGGGGGCTCGCTGGCATGGACCGCCGACGGCAGAGGGTTCTACTACACGCGCTATCCGCGCGCGGGGGAGCGCCCGGAAGGCGAGCTCGACTTCCATGTGCAGGTCTACTACCACGCGCTGGGAACCCCTGAGAAAGCCGACCGGTATGAAGTCGGCAAGGAATTCCCCAGGATCGCCGAGATCATGCTCGAAGAGGTGGAGGGCGGTGGCTTCACGCTCGCCAGCGTGCAGAACGGCGACGGCGGGGAGTTCATGCACTTCCTCAGGCAGGAGACGCGCGGCACCGACGGTTCCAACGCGCCGGGCAAGTGGACGCAGCTCACCAGGTACGAAGACCTCATCGTGCACATGGTGTTCGGGCACGACGGGTTTGTGTACGCGGTGAGCAACAAGGACGCGCTTCGCGGCAAAGTAATGCGCATGTCGCTCAAGTCGCTGGGCGTGACAGGCCCGGAGTGGGTGGAGGTCGTGCCGCAGGACCCGAAACTGGCCATCGAGACGGACTTCTTTGATTCGAAGGGGCTGAAGGTCATCGGCGACACCCTCGTGGTGCTGTACCAGGCGGGCGGGCCCAACGAGCTTCGCGTGTTTGACACGAGAAGCGGATTCCCGTTCGCACCCGCGCCGCAGCAGCCGGTGCTGCCGCCGATCTGCACGGTGAACGAAGTGGTGGCGCTCGGCACGGACATGCTCGTGAGCGCGGAGACGTACCTGACGCCGGCGGCGTGGTACGTGGTGCGCGGGAGCGACCTGAAGAAGACGGCGTTGTTCCAGACATCGCCGGCGGACTACTCGGACTGCGAAGTGGTGCGCGAGTTTGCCACGAGCAAGGACGGGACCCAGGTGCCCGTGCACATCATCCGGCGCAAGGGAACCCTCCTGAACGGGAACAACCCGACGCTGGTGTACGGCTACGGAGGCTACGGCGTGAACATCACGCCGACGTTTTCGCCGCGGCGGCGCGCCTTCATCGAGCAGGGCGGGGTATACGTGATCGCCAACATCCGCGGGGGCGGCGAGTACGGCGAAGAGTGGCACCGGCAGGGTAACCTGACGCAGAAGCAGAACGTGTTCGACGACTTCCACGCGGCGGCCAACCACGTCATCGCGCGCGGATACACCAAGAAAAGCCGACTGTGCATCATGGGCGGATCGAACGGCGGGCTGCTCATGGGAGCGACCTTGACGCAGCACCCGGATCTCTGCGCGTGCGTGGTGAGCGTGGTGGGCATCTATGACATGCTCCGCGTCGAGCTCTCGCCCAACGGCGCGTTCAACATCACCGAGTTCGGGACGGTGAAGGACAAGGCCCAGTTCGCGGCGCTCTACGCGTATTCGCCTCTGCACCATGTGCGCGACGGTGTACGCTACCCCGCGGTGCTCATGCTCACGGGCGCGAACGACCCCCGGGTGGACCCGATGCAGAGCCGCAAGATGATCGCGCGCCTGCAGGCCGCGGACCCGGAAGGGCTGTTCCTGCTGCGCACGAGCGCCAACGCCGGGCACGGGATCGGGTCCTCACTGGCGCAGCAGATCGAAGAGAACGTCGACGTCTACGGATTCATCATGGCCCGGCTGGGCATGACGATGAAGCCGGTGCAGGATGACATGAGCAAGTGAGCCGGGCTCTGAAGCACGGGCACGCGGCGCCGCCCGCCGATCACCCCAGGTGCGGTCGCTTCTCGCGCACCGCGGCACGCAGGTCGGCGAGCACGCGCATGCCGGGCTTCGGGCCGCCCCCGAGCGTCGTCAGCCCGCCGCCGGGCATCTCGGCGCCGGCGTCGGCGTCGTAGAGATCCTGCCAGCAGATGCTCTGGACGAACGGCTTGCCGAGGGCCATGGCGCCGACCATGCGGAGCCATTCGGACTGGATCTGAGGCGACCAGGGTCCGTGCCAATATCCCGGGTCGGGCGGCACGGCGTCGGTGACGCCGCCCGCCGCGGGCGGCGCGGGCGGACGGCTCGGAACGCCCAGCGCCGTGATGGACACCGGACGATCGCAGGCGGCGAAGCGGTCGAGCAGATGCGAAATCGCAAGCACGTCGCGGGTGGCGCGCCCGGGTTCGTTGTGCCCCATCTGGATGCGCAGGCCCAGCGCATCGATCTCCAGGCCGAGCTGGTTCATGAGCTCGGCATACGTCGCAGGAGGGATGGAGCGCGTGGTGTTGCCCGGGAGGCCGCCGTACTCGCCCCAGGGCTGAGCGATCTCGGCGATCACGCGCGCAGAGGGCTGAAGCTTCTTGACGAGGAGGACGCAGGTGCGCGTGAGGTCGACGATCTGCTCAGGCGAGAGCACGAACGCGCTGCCGGATTGCAGCCCGCTGCAGACGTTCCAGGTTCCCACGGCCCGCCGGTAGCGCGTCACGAGCGCCTTGACGTGCTCGATGATCACGTCGCGCAGCGTCTCGTAGTCGTGCTCCCAGATGTAGAGAAAGTCGGGAATGTTCCCGGGACGGAGGTCGATGAGCGGGCCCGCCGTCACGGGCAGCTTGGCCTTGGTCACCGCCCACTCGACCCACGCATCGGTCGGCTTGAAGGTGTACTTGCCTTCGACCGGCTCCATGTCGACCCACCGCATGGGCATGGCGACAAAGTCACAGGACTGGGCGATCTGGGCCTGCAGCTCCGGGGTCGCCAGGGCCGGGTTGACCGAGCAGCCCACCTTGGGCATCTCGGGCAGGATCACGCCGGGCGAGCCGATCGATGCTTCCCGGCTGGCGCGCGCCTCGTGATCGGTGATCGCGTTGTGCGGGAGCGGCATGCTCGCATACCGGGCGAGCTCGCCCGTTATGCGGCGCGTGTGCTGCACGTCGGCCTGCCGGCGCGCGATGAGCTCGCCGGCCTGGAGCCCCACGGCGAGCGCCTGTCGGGCCGCGTGATCCGCTTCGGGGCTGTACCACTCGCCGTGCGGGCCGCTGCCGCCCTTGGCCAGAAGCATCGCCCACGTCGTCGCCTGGCGCGTCTCCTCGACGAGCTTCGAGATCGGATCGTCGGCCGGAAGGTCGAAAAACGCCCATTCCTCCAGCTTGTTCAGGATGAACATGAGCCGGTGACGCGCAAGCTCAAGGCTCAGGAGATACGGCAGCGTCCGCTGCGGCAAAAGCGCGGTGCGGAGCACGACAAGCGCCGGAGGACCGCCCTCGGCTCCGGAATCGACGGGATACTGCAGCGCCAGCCCTGCCGCGCCCTCGGCCCGGCGTTCGCAGCGGATCAACCCCCGGTCGAACCGCACTTCCCCGGGAATGACGATCTCATCCGCACCGAGCAGGTGGGCGTGGCGCAACGGCCACTGCTTCGCCGGGAGGTCGTTTTCGAACACGGCAAAGAGCAGCATCGGGGCACGGAACTCCGAAAGGGCGTGGACGAAGAGGGTAGGCGAATGGGGCGGAATCGGGTCCGATCTACCACGTTTGCGCGCGAAATGGCGGTACTCGCCCGGCGTTCACTGGCGGCGACCCCGCCGCGCCCGCACACTGCTCCCCGTGCACCCATCGCACGATCGGAGCAAACCATGATCGCTCATCCCACCCGTCAGCCAGACGATGTCCCGCCCGAAGACCTCAACACCTGGGGCGTCCGCATCCTCGCCAGTCCGCTCACCGCGCCGCTCGATCCGCTCGACCCGCTCTCCGACGCGCACCTGCGCCTCGTCAAGGCACGCCTGCAGGCGATGAGCCACTTGCTGAGCCTGGCCGATGAATCCATCAACGCCGGCAACCCGCGTCTGGCCGCGCAGTGCCTCTGCGCCGTCGCGCGCTGCTCGACATTGCCGCGCCCGCCCGCCGGCCCCCGAACCCGCGATACGCCCTCGCCGCCGCCTGTCAACCCGCCCGCCTCTTCGCCTCGATGCCCCATGCCTGACGCCCCGATGCCTTCTTCTTCACCGCCCATTCCCCCTTCGATTCAACACACTCCCGGCGCGCGATCGCACCTCGTGCCGTTCCCCATCAGTCCGACCGCGACCGTCGCACCTCTCGGAGAACCTCCACTCAACGATTCGAGCTTTCGAGGCATCGCGCGGATGCAGCGGCGGGCTCGTCGTCGCTCACGCGAAGATCGACTTGAAGCCCAGCGCCCGGCGCGTGTCGGCGATCTCGCCGGTGTGAAAGCCGTTGTGAAAGACCATGCGGATCACGAGCATCCGCAGCGGCGTCGACGCCTGCCCCCAGTTCACCATCTCGTCGAGCCTGGCATCGGGGGCCGAGCGCACCGCCTCGGCGAGGCGATCGCAGGCGGCGTTGTAGATCTCGACGCACCGGGCCAGTCGCGGGTAGCGGTCGTGCCGCTCTTCGGGAATCGACCCGAAGGCCACGGCTTCGGAGTCGATGATTCCCTTGTCACGCGAGCCGCTGGTGCCGTCGCCCTTGACAAAGTCGCTCGCCGGGAGCGGTCGTCCGTCGAGCATCTCCGCCACGCGGTGCATCGTGAGGGCGGTGTGCCCCAGGCACCAGGCGACGTGGTTGGGCAGGTCGGGCGTCTGGCGCACGTGGGTCACGTCGTTGAACCCCGCGAGATAGCGCCCGAGGAGGAGCTTGCACGCCTGGATCGACTCGGCCAGCAGCTCGGCACGAACGGAAGAGGATGGCATGGGCCAAGCGTAGCGGGCAGGTCTGGCCGGTCAGGCTCGTTCAGATCGGCCCGCGCCCGAGCACCACGCTGTACGCGCCATCGGTGTAGGTCGAGTCGGGAAGGCCCGGACCGCCGGCAGGGAACTCGAGCCGCTCGCGCGAGGGCTCGAGGCGGTGCCACTCCCTGGCCCACGCGATGTGCGCCTGGTTCTCGACCGGCTCGAGGCTGCATGTGCTGTACAGAATGATGCCGGGGGGCGACCGGCCCTGGCCCGGACTCAGCAGGCGAAGTGCGTCGGCGATGATCTGCCGCTGGATGCCGGTGAGCTCGGCGATGGACGTGCGGTTGAAGCGGTACTTGGCCTCGGGGCGGCGCGCGAGCACGCCCGTGTTCGAGCACGGCACATCGAGCACGACAAGATCGGCCTGCCCGGCAAAGTCGATGAGCCGCTCGGGGCGGACGACGCGGAGGCGGTCGGCGCGCGTGCCCGCGAGTGCGCGAAGCGCCTCGAGCCGCCGCTCGTCGGTGTCGCTGGCGACGATCCGCGCGTCGGGAAACGTGTGCGCGAGCTGGCGCGTCTTGGTGCCCAGACCGGCGCAGAAGTCGATGATGAAGCGCGGACGCAGGTCGGCGATGGACGCGATCGCCCCGGCGGAGGCGGGATCCTGCACCCAGACGTCATCGCGGGTCTGGAGGATGGCCAGGAGCTCGGCGTGGGTGCCGCGAAAGACGGCAAATCCGGGGCACTCGTGCGGCTCGATGCCCGCGCGCTCCATGGTCAGGCCCGCGGGCCAGCGCAGAATCGTCGGCGCGTCGCAGAGGCTGTGCAGCGCGAGCGCACGCACGCGCTGCTCGCCGTGGGCCTCGCGCCAGGCTTCGAGCTGGTGTCGCGGGTGGCCGGTCGCCTCGGCGAGCCGGTCGAACTCGGGCTCGGCGAACACAGGCTCGCGAAGGCGGAGGCTCGTGCCGTCGGGCATGGGCAGTTCGTCGCGCCGGCCCGCGTACGGCTCGCGCGGCGAGTCGACCGCCCGCAGCTCGGCGACGCGCCGCAGCACGGCGTTGACCAACCCGCCCGCGCCGGGGCGGACGACGCGCTTGCTCCAGCCGACGGCGTGGTTGATCGCCGCGTGCGCCGGGACGCGGTCGAGCAGGAAGACCTGCGCCGCGCCGCAGAGCAGGGCGCTCTTGACGCCCGGCTCGATGCTCTCGAACGGCTGCGCGAGACGCGTCTGGAGAAGGGCGCGGAGCGTGAGCCACCGGCGGAGGACGCCGGCGACGATCGCGTGCGCGAACGCGGCGTCGCGCGGGGCGAGCGCTCCCGAATCCAGCGGCGCGAGATCGAGGCGCGGGTACTTCCCCGCCTGCCGGGCGATGAAGGCGAGGGCCGCGTCGCGGGCGCTGTCAGCGATCACGGGCGCTTCCACGCAAACTCCTCGTCGTGTTCGAGCACCCCGGCCGATTGCTTGATGCAGCGCCGGCAGACGCGGGCCTCGGGGTGGAGCGGGCTCTGCCACTGCGGCTCGTCGCGCGGTTCGAGGCACATCGTGCACGTGCCCCCGGCGAGGTCGGCGCCGCTCGACTGGTGCACCACGGCCGAGTACGCGACGGTGAGGCACGATGCGCAGATGAGCGAGCCGTGGTGCCCCTCGACCATGGGGCGGTCTTCGGCCCAGGCGCGCCGGCAGAAGTCGCACTTGAAGAAGTCGTTGCCCTGGGCCGAAGGGTCGTGCATGGGTCGTCCGTCGAGGGGCCGGGTGCGGGCGGGAGGGGTGTCGAGCCTAGGAGCGTGCCGCGCCGGCGGCGGGCTCGATCTCGTGCGCGCGAGCGGCGGCGGCTGGGGCGCTCTCCTTGCCGGCGCCGCTCACGAGCTGGTGCTGCGCCAGCGACCTGTAGAGCGCGCAGCGTGCCATGAGTTCATCGTGCGTGCCGGCGTCGGCGAGGCGACCCGCGTCCATGACGACGATCAGGTCGGCGTGCATGACGGTGCTGAGGCGGTGGGCGACGATCAGGCAGGTGCGGCGTGCGGCGCCGGGCGCGTGCGAGACGAACTCGTCAATTGCCGCGGCGATGTGGTGCTCGCTCTCGGCGTCGATCATGCTCGTGGCTTCGTCGAGAATGAGAATGGCGGGGTCGCGAAGAATGGCGCGGGCGATGGCGATGCGCTGGCGCTGCCCGCCCGAGAGCCCGCCCCCGTCTTCGCTCAGCTCGCTGTCGTATCCGCCGGGTCGCGCGAGGATGAACTCCTCGGCGTGGGCGCGCCGCGCGGCCTCGCGGATGCGCTCGTCCGTGACGCCGGGCATGCCGTAGGCGATGTTCCCGCGGATGGTGCCCTTGAAGAGCACGGTGTCCTGGGTGACGACACCGATCTGGCGGCGGAGCGAGCCGAGGTCGACGCGCGCGATGTCGATCTCGTCGATGCAGACGCGCCCGGCTTCGGGCTCGAAGAGTCGCGGGATGAGCGAGAGGAGCGAGGTCTTGCCGCTGCCGTTCGGCCCGACGAAGGCCACGGTCGCACCGTGAGGAATGCGGAGCGAAAGATCGGCGACCGCGGGCGCGTGCGAGCCGGGGTACCTGAGCGTGACACCCTCGAAGGCGATGGATTGAACGTGCCGGGGCAACGAAATGCTCCCGGGCGTGCCCGCGCGCGATTCGCCGGGCAGATCGAGAAGCTCGCGCAGGCGCGTGGCGGCGGCGCCGGCCTGCTGGATGTCGCTCCAGAGCGAGGTGAGCGGCTTGAGCGAAGCGCCGGCGACGCCCAGGGCGCCGATGACGAGGATGAACTCGGTCGGCTCGAGCTTGCCGTCGATGATGGCCTTGGCGGCGACGAGCACGAGCGTGCCGAGGACGATGATCGCGAGGGTTTCGACGAGCGGACTGGAGAGCGCGCGTGCCGTGCGCACGCGGAACTCCTGCCGCACGACGGTGTCGGAGAGTCCGCGGAAGCGCTCGGTCTCAGCGTGCTCGGTGGTGTGGACTTTCACGACGCGCAGGCCGCGGAGCACCTCGGCCGCGGCGTGGTACAGACCCGCCTGGCCCTGGAGCGCGGCGCGCGTGGCCCGGCGGATGCGCTTCCCGAGGGTGCGGATCACCCAGGCCAGCGCGGGCGCGACCAGCAGCGCCACGCCCGCCACTTTCCAGTTGAGGAGGAGCGCGACAAGCAGGGCGGCGAAACCCTTGGTCACCTGCGGGAGCGCCTTGGAGAGCAGCGCGTTGAACCCCGAGCCCAGGGCCGTCGAGTCGTTGATGATGCGACTCACCGAGTCGGCGGCGGTGCCGGAGGCGGTGCTCGCGGCGGCGGCGCCGGGCTTTGCGCCGATGCCCGTGCCGAGAAGCGTGCGCAGAGGCAGATGCACGACGTGCTCGAAGGCACGAACGCGGATCGCGCCGACGGTCGAGCTGACGACGGTGAGCGCCAGGTACTGATGAAGGAAGTTCGCCGCCGCGCCGAGCACGGTGAGGACGCCGAGGGCGGCGACCACGATGACGACGGCGGTAAAGCGACCCTCGGGGAGGGCGTCGTAGAGCGCCGGGCCCGGGCGGAGCGCGTCGGGCAGGCGCTGCGACCACTCGCGGACGATCCCGGGAAGATCCTGACCCTTGCCGAGCACGACATCGAGGATCGGGGCGATGCCCAGGAGCCCCGCGCCGAGGCCGCCGGCGGAGAGGCACGCGAACGTGGCCGCTCCGAGCAGCGTTCCCCGTCGATGCAGCATGAGTCGCGCGAGCGTCCAGAAGTCCTTCATGAGCGTTGGGTATTGAATGGCCTTCGGGGCGTCCTCGGCTTTTGCTCGGGTTTGGTTCGGCCTGCATGTCGGAGCCTGGCTAGGGTGTTGCGTGATCGCCCGGCCGCCCGAGCCAGCGCTGGATGGAACGAACGCCGCGAGCGGTGCGGATCCGCTGTGGGCGGCGCGGCAGTGGTTTTCGTCGCGCGGGTGGACAGCGTTCGATTTCCAAGTCGCGGCGTGGCGGGCGTATCTGGAAGGGCGCGACGGGCTGATTCACGCGCCGACGGGGACGGGCAAGACGCTCGCCGCGTGGCTGGGGCCCCTGCTGGAAGACCTGTCGCTGCGCCGGCGCGGGGAGCCGGGACGGCCCGCGCGCGCACGGGCGCCGATGCGCGGGGTGGCGCCGCCGCTGCGCGTGGTGTGGATCACGCCGCTGCGGGCGCTGGCGGGCGACACGCTGCAGGCGCTCGAGGCCGCGGCGCGCGGGCTCGAGACGGGCTGGCTGATCGAGGGGCGCACGGGCGACACGCGCGCGTCGCTGAAGGCGCGGCAGCGTCAGCGCCTGCCGACGGCGCTCATCACCACGCCCGAGAGCCTGTCGCTCCTGCTTTCATACCCGGGCTCGCACGAGCAGTTCGCGTCGCTGCGCTGCGTCATCGCCGACGAGTGGCACGAGCTGCTCGGCACGAAGCGCGGCGTGCAAACGGAGTTGTGCCTCGCGCGGCTGCGCCGACTCGCGCCGGGGCTCCGCACGTGGGGCCTCTCCGCAACGCTGGGAAACCTCGACGAAGCGATGCGCGTGCTCGTGGGCACGCGCGGCACGCGCCCGGGCATGGATGACGGGACAGCCCCTCCACTGCCGGTGCCGCACCCGCCGGCGCTGATCTCGGCCGACGAGCGCAAGGCGGTGGAGGTGATGACGCTGATTCCGCCGGACATCGAACGGTTTCCGTGGGCGGGGCACCTGGGGATACGCCTGTTGCCGCGGGTGGTCGAGCGGGTGCGCGATCCGGGCGTGAGCGCGACGCTGGCGTTTACGAACACGCGCTCGCAGACGGAGATCTGGTTTCAGCAGCTCCAGCGGCATGAGCCGTCGCTGATCGGGCACGTGGGGCTGCATCACGGGTCGATCGGGGCGGATGTGCGGCGGCGCGTGGAGGACCATCTGCGTGCGGGCACGCTGCGCTGCGTGGTGTGCACGTCGAGTCTCGACCTGGGCGTGGATTTTCAGCCGGTCGACCAGGTGATCCAGATCGGAAGCCCCAAGGGCGTGGCGCGGCTGCTGCAGCGCGCGGGGCGCAGCGGGCATCAGCCGGGACGCACGAGCCGGATCGTGTGCGTGCCGACGAATGCGCTCGAGCTCGTGGAGTTTGCGGCGGCGGAGCAGGCGATCCGGGCGCGCGACCTCGAATCGCGCACGCCGATCCGCCTGGCGCTGGACGTGCTCGTGCAGCACGTGGTGACGCTCGCGGCGGGGCTGGGCGAACGGGGCATCGACCCGGGCGAGGTCCTCGACGAAGTGCGCACGACGCACTCGTTCGCCGGTCTGAGCGAAGAGCAATGGCAGTGGTGCCTTGATTTCCTGACGGGCGGCGGGCCGGCGCTGCGGGCGTATCCGCAGTATGCGCGGCTTGCGCCGGCGCCGAGCGCGGCTGCCAGCGAAGGAGCGCCCGAGTCTCTCCGGCTCCGCGTTGCGACGCCGGCGATCCTGCGCCTGCATCGGCTCAACATCGGCACGATCACTTCCGACCCGGCGATGCTCGTGCGCGTGAGCAAGTCGGGCCGCGGCGAGGGGACCGCGCTCGGGACGGTTGAGGAGGGATTCATCGCGCGGCTCAAGGCCGGCGACGTGTTCGCGTTTGCCGGGCGGCTGCTGCGGCTCGTGCGCATCCGCGGGATGACGGCGTACACGATGCCGGCGCAGCGTACGAGCGGGAGCGTGCCGAGCTGGGCCGGCGCGCGGATGCCCATGTCGACGCAGCTTGCCACCGCGGTGCGCGAGCAGCTCGCCCGGGCGGCGCGCGGCGTTTTTGAGGGACCGGTGATGCAGGCCGCCGAGCCGCTGCTTCGGCTTCAGGGCGAGTGGTCGAGCATTCCGCGTCCGGGCGAGCTGCTCATCGAGCACACGCTGACGCGGCATCCGAGCGGTCGCGTCGCCGCGCACCATGTGTTTGTCTACCCGCTGGAGGGGCGGCTCGTGCACGAGGGGCTGGCGGCGCTGGTGGCGTCGCGGCTGGCGCGCGAGTCGCCGCGGTCGTTCTCGTTCAGTTGCAACGATTTCGGCTTCGAGCTGGCGAGCGCCGACGCGCTGGCGCCGACGAGCCAGCAGTGGCGCCGGGCGCTCTCGACGGAGGCGCTCGCGGACGACCTGCTCGGGTGCCTGAACGCCGCGGAGCTTTCGCGCCGGCAGTTCCGCGACGTTGCGCGGATCGCGGGGCTGATTCTGCCGACGTATCCGGGGGAGCAGCGGCGGATGCGGCATGTGCAGGCATCCAGCGACATGTTCTATGACGTGCTGGCGCAGTTCGACCCCGGGAGCCTGCTGCTCGACCAGGCGCGGCGCGAAGTGCTGGATCGCCAGCTCGAAGTCGAGCGGCTTCGCGGCGCGCTGGAGCGTCTGGCGGGCCAGGAGATCGTTATCCGCACGACGGAGCGCCTCACGCCGTTCGCCTTTCCGCTCTGGGCCGACGGGCTGCGCGAGCAGCTTTCGACGGAGAAGTGGGCCGATCGCATCCGACGGATGGCGGCGGAGCTCGAAGAGGAGGCCGACCAGCCGCGTCGCGGGCGACCGACGTGGACCGGACGAGGCCAACGGCTGGTGCGCGGTCGGGCGGCCGCACCACCGGTGACGAGCGTCGATCTTTCGTCGCGCGTGGCCCGATAATGGCTCGGGAGAGCGTGTTCTTGCGTGGTCAGGGCGGAAACACCTCGCGGCCGGTCTCGGCTCGACTAAACTTGTTTTTGCTGGTCCTCTCCTGCGAGCCGCCGTGACCGCGCCACCGAACAATCACCTTTCGCTCGAACCCTCGCCCATTCTCACCGGATCGGTCGTGAAGGTCTCACCCGGCGTCGGCAACCCGGACGGCGAACGCTCACCCATTCTTCGGGATGGGTCGGCCCGCGCGACGCTGTCGGGATTCATCACCGATGGGTCGATCGCGCGATTGTGCGACGAGATGGCGCGGCTGGCGGGCGTGCCGATCTGGCTGCGCGACGCCGACGGGCGCGTGATCATTCCGTGCGATGCCGACGATTCGACCGGCGGGCGGAACTGGCGGTGCGTGGAATCGCACGAGGGCGCGTCGCGAGCGTTTTCGCTGGTGGGCCGAGCGTTTGATGCGCGGGCCGACCTGTTCGTCGCGCCGTTGCGGCTGAGCGTGGGTGAGATCGGCGCGATCGTCATGACGGCCGACTGGGGCGTGGACAACCCGGTGCAGCGCCGCGCGCTGGAACGAGCCGTGACGCTCCTGGCGAGCACCGCCGCCGAGTCGTGCCAGGAGCAGCTTGCGCTGCAGCACCGAGCCGACGAGCTCTCGGCGATGTTCCGGCTGTCGTCGATGCTGGTGCGCGCGACCGAGCCGGGGACGGTGCTCGAATCGGCGCTCGAGATTGCGCTTGACGTTTTGAACTGCGACGCGGGGAGCATCTCGGTGATCGAGCCGGACGGGACGCTGCTGCATCGTGCCGCGCGCGGGCTGAGCCCCGCGTGGCTGCAGCGGAGCCGCCCGCTGTCGGTCGACGGGACGATTCGTGCCGCGGCCCTCTCGGGCGAGGTGGTGTGCATCGAGAACATCCAGCGCGACCCGCGGATTCTCGAGCCCGAGCGGCCCAAGGGAGAGGGGCTCATCAGCCTGGCGCTGACGGGGCTGATGTACCAGGGGCGAGCCGCGGGGCTGATCCGGCTGTATACGCGAACGCCGCGGGAGTTTTCGCAGGAGGACCGGCGCCTGCTCCGTTCGATCGCCGACCACGCCGCGATGGTGCTCGCGCATGCGACGCTGCGCCAGCTTCGGCAGGAGGATCAGCAGATCAAGCGGCAGGTGCGGATCGCCGCCGACGTGCAGAGGCGCATGCTCCCGCAGCGGCTACCCGAGGTGCCGCCGTTCGATCTTGCGGCGCGGTATGCGCCCTCGTTTCATCTGGGCGGCGACTTTTACGATCTGTTCGAGCGGCGCGGCCGCCTGGCGCTGGCGGTGTGCGACGTGGTGGGCAAGGGCGTGCCCGCGGCGCTGCTGATGTCGGCGGTTCGTGCCAGCCTGCGGGCGCACACGCTCGACATCGATCAACTGGACGAAGTGATGAGCCGCCTGAACAAGGCGATGGTTCGCGACACGCTTGAAGGCGAGTTCGCGACGCTGTGGCTGGCGATGGCCGACCCGATCACGCTGCGGCTGACGTATTGCGGCGCCGGGCACGATCCGCCGCTGATCTTTCGCGTGCCCGAGCACCGGCCGCCGCGGATGGAGGATGTGGATGAGCTGCTCGCCGGCGGGATGGTGCTGGGCATTGATCCCAGCCAGCGCTACCAGCTTGGGCAGTTCGACCTGCGGCCGCGCGATGTGCTGCTGGCGTATACCGACGGGCTGTCTGAAGCGATGAATTTCGAGGGGCGCACGTTCGGGCGGGAGCGGATCAAGGCCGCCGTGCTCGAATTGCTTTCGCGTCCTGAAGCGCAGCCGGGCGGGGCGAGGCACCCGGTGACGGCCGCGGCCATTGTCGAGCATCTGACGGCGGAGCTTCGGAACTACTGCGGGGTGAAGGCGGCGGCGGATGACGTGACGATCCTCGCGATGCGGGTGCTGGAGCGACCGCCGCAGGGTGCTGCCGCCGATTTCGTGGGGATTTAGGCAATCTGGGGGTTTTCCAGGGGCAGCGGCTTGAGCGCGGCGGAACTGCTGATATATTCGTGCCCGCGCAACGCCCCTGCGCCGGAGCATCGCCACACATCATGCACACGATTTTCGCCCGGATGATCGCGCTGGCGAGCCTCTGCACCTGCGCCCACGCCCAGACACTTCAGAGCGAGAAGAACGGACCCGCGGGGAGCGATGGCCCGCCGTTCTCCTGCTCGTTCAACGGGCAGCAGATCGAGCTTCGCGATGAGCACGCACCGCGCCCGCGCGTGCTCATGGGCGGCTCAACGCACCGACTGCTGTACAACACGGGCCTGCAGCCGCAGGTGCGGTTCGAGCCTGCCGAGCGCGGCGGCAATCTTGTGTTCACCTACATCAACACGGGCGACCAGCCCGCGGGGATGACGCGTGTCGTGCTCGACGGGATCCGCTTCGGTCCGCACGACGACTCGTACTTTTTCCTCGATGACTCATCGACGCGCCCGTTGCCCGGGTACGACGCGCCGCGCTCGATCGCCCGCTACCCCAATGACCTCTACAGCCCGGTGGTCGTTCTGGCCGACCGGACCCACACGCTGGGCATTTCGGTCCTCTATCCGGTGCTCGAGTATGCCCACGCGGTGGAGTTCATTCTCACGGGCGTGCCCGAGGCGAGCGCCGATCGCGGCGGTCCGCACTGGTCGCTGGAGATTTCCTTCGGCGAGATTCCGGCGCACTCGACGCGCGTCTACACCGTCGCCTGCCGGGGCGCCGTGCATGACGAGAGCTTCCTGACCACGCTCGACACGTACCGGGCGTATTTCCACGAGCGCTACGGCGAAGTGACGTATGTACGCGACGGACGGCGCGTCGCGGGCGAAGGGCTCGCGCAGGTGAGCGACCTCGGCCCGCTGAACCCGCGCGGGTACAAGATTCCCGAGCTGCGGCCCGATCTCTGGGGCTGGGGGCCGTGGACGAACGCGCTGCTCAACTCGCCGTCACGGGGGTATGAGCGCCTCATGCTCTGGGCGCCCTCGGGCGTGATGCCCGCGCACACCGGGCTCAACTTCCCCTTCCGGTTCATGTCTCCCATCCGCGATCTGCCCGTGGCGTGGGACACTTTCGGCGAACTGACACGCCTGGGCGCGGCGGGCATCGACCTGGGATTCTGGTGGGGCAACAGCATCACCATCACGCGCGGCTGGGAGCAGCCGACGATCGAAGGGCTCAACCCGGAGAACCCGGAGCATCGCACGCTGGCGTTTGACGAGCTCGACCAGGCCGTCGCCGCGGGCGCGCGGCTGATCGGACTCGACGCGTTCCGCCTGAGCAACCCGTCGCGGCTGTATCAGTGGATGCTCCAGATGCGTGCCCGCGCGCCGCACGTGAAGTTCGTCACGGAGCATGCGCTGCCCGACTTCATGCACACGCTGGCGCCGACGTTTCACGAAGCGATCCGCATCCGCACGCCGCACCTGCTCGCCGATTTCCTCAACCCCGGACACGAAACCTGGGCGGCGATCAGCACCACGCCGGAGGCGGAGGCCGAGGGCCGGGAGGCGACGCTCGCGGAAATCCGCGCGGAGGTGGAGCGCGTCGAGTCGCTGGGCTATGTCGCGCTGGTGTACGGACGGCCGCCGATGAGCGCGCCCGGTCCGCAGGTCGAACGCGCCGAGCCGATTGCGCGCGTCGGCGCTGCCGCCGCCGCCCGCTTCGATGTCCGCGTCGGCGTGGCCGATGGACCGGTGACCTATCTCTGGCGGCGCGACGGCGTGCCGATCAGCGATGGAGTGACGTCTCGCGGGACGCTCGTGAGCGGCGCCCGTTCGCGCACGCTCAACCTCGCCAATGTCACGTCGTCCGACATCGCCGTCTACAGCGTCGTCGTGCGTGATCAATCCGGCGCGTCGGCCACGCCGGGCGTTCCCCTGGTCTTCTCCGCTGCGAACTGCCCGCGCGACTTCAACCGCGACGGCGAGGTCGATCCTGACGATCTGGGCGACTTCCTCAACTGCTTCTTCACCCTGCCCTGCCCCGGCGCCGACGCCAACCGCGACGGGAACATCGACCCCGACGACCTGGGCGACTACATCAATATCTTCTTCGGCGGGTGCGCCTAGGCCATCGTCACCCGGGTGCGCGGCCTGGCACGCTCGGAATGCGGCCGACGCGAACGCACTACCCTTGCGGACGTGTTTGCGATCCGCGTTCAAGCCGTGTTTTCCGCCGCCCACGCCCTGGTCATCGGCGGGGTCCGTGAGCCATTGCACGGGCACGACTGGCACGTGACGGCCACGCTGGTGGGGACCACGCTCGACGCCGATGGGCTGCTCTGGGACTTCCACGCCCTTGAGGCAGACCTGCGGGAGCTCATCGCACCCTTCCAGAATCAGAACCTGAATGAAACCCGAACGTTCGGTGAGCGGAACCCCTCGGCGGAAGCGGTCGCGCAGAACATTGGCGAAGGATTGACCGAACTGCTGAGAACTCGCCTGGCCCGATATCCGAAATCAGAGTGGTCGCAGGGACTGCGGATCGAGCGCGTCGAGGTGACCGAGGCGCCCGGGTGCGTGGCGGAGTGGCGCGCTCGTGCGCCGACTGACCCTGCCGCGCACGGCGATCCCGCTGCGCCGAAGAGTACGGCCCGATGAGCAAGCCTCCGTCCAAGCACACACGACGAACCACGGTCCCGCGCGTCGCGGGGGCGACCGGCGGTGCGGCGGCGTCATCAGGCGAGGCGCCGGCGCGAGGAGGTGAACGCGCCCGTGGCACTTCGCCCGCGCCGACGCTCTCGCCGGCCGTGGCATTGCCGCGCCCCGACATCCGCCCCGACGCGACGAGCTTCAACCGGGATTTTTCGTGGCTCGAG
Organism: Phycisphaerales bacterium; assembly: GCA_050182995.1. Lineage (GTDB taxonomy): Bacteria > Planctomycetota > Phycisphaerae > Phycisphaerales > UBA1924 > JAEUIX01. The sequence goes on from JBFXBS010000004.1 coordinate 168,243, forward strand.
TTCAACGCGCGCGTCCTGCACCTTGCACAGGACGACTCGATCCCGCTGCTGGAGCGCCTGCGATTCCTGGCGATCTTCACCAGCAACCTCGACGAGTTCGTGATGAAGCGGGTGGGGTGGCTGAAGCTCGCCGCCGAGGTTCGGCGCGAGACCGACGACGGCCTGCCGGCCGACAAGGTGCTCGCGCACGTGCGTGCGACGTTTGAGCATCTCGAAGGACAGCAGGAGGCGATCTACGCGCAGCTTCGCCCGCACCTGGCGACCGAGGGGATCGAGTTGCTCAACTACACCGAGTTGAGCGACGACGAGCGGCGCTGGGCCGAGGCGTGGTTTCGCACGAACGTTTTCCCGGTGCTTACGCCGCTCGCGGTGGACCCGGGGCATCGATTCCCGTTCATCAGCAATCTGTCGCAGAACCTGGGCGTGATGCTTCAGGAGCCGGGGAGCCAGGAGCAGCTTTTCGCGCGGGTGAAGGTGCCGCCGGCGATGCCGCAGTGGGTGCGGATCGATCCGCCCGACGGGACGGCGGGCGTGCCGGCACCGAGCTTGACGGGCACGAAGCGCGACCTGGGGCGCGGGCGCTTTGTCCAGCTCTGGGAGCTCATCCGGCACAATCTCGACGACCTGTTCCCGGGGATGAAGATCACGGAGGTGGTGCCCTTCCGCGTGACCCGCGCGGCCGAGGGCGCCGCCACGATGGAAGCCGAGGACGCCGACAACCTGCTTGATTTTGTCGAGGCGCAGCTCAAGCGGCGTCGATTCGCGAACGTGGTTCGGCTGGAGCTGGCGCGCGAGGCGTCGCCGCAGATCGCGCGCGAGATCGTCGAGATGTTCAAGATCAAGCCGGAGGACACGGACATTTCGCAGGGGCTGCTCGATTTCCGGTCGCTGCTGGAGATCGCGGACCTGCCGCGTGCGGACCTCAAGTATGCCCCGTGGCTGCCGGTGGTTCCGCCGCGTGTCGCCGCCGGTGAGAGCATCTTTGAGGTGATCCGGCGGGGGGACCTGCTCGTGCATCATCCGTACGAGAGCTTCGTGGCGACGACGGAGCGGTTCATCGCCGAGGCCGCCGCCGACCCCAGCGTGCTGGCGATCAAGCAGACGATCTATCGCACATCGCGCGACTCGCCGTTCCTGCAGCACCTGATCAAGGCCGCGGAGAACGGCAAGCAGGTGGCGTGCCTGGTGGAGCTGCAGGCGCGCTTTGATGAGAGCCGCAACGTGCGACTGGCGCAGGCGCTCGAGAAGGCCGGCGTGCACGTGGCGTACGGCGTGGTGGGGCTCAAGACGCACTGCAAGGCCGCCCTGGTCGTGCGGCGCGAGAGCGACGGCCCGCGCTGCTACGCGCACATCGGGACGGGCAACTACAACCCCGCGACGGCGAAGCTGTACACCGACCTCGGCCTGCTGACCTGCGACCCGCGCCTCACCGAAGACGTGGTCGATCTGTTCAACCTGCTCACCGGCCGCTCGCGCAAGAGCGACTACCACAGGCTACTCGTCGCGCCCGCGACCATGAAGCGCACGTTTCTTCAGTCGATCCGGCGCGAGGCCTCGATCGCCGAAGCGCACGCGCGCGGCGAGAGCCCCGTCGGTGGGCGGATCGTCGCCAAGATGAACGCCCTCGAGGACGCCGCGGTGATCCGCGAGCTGTACCGCGCCTCGCAGGCGGGCGTGCGCATTGCGCTGTTCGTGCGCGGGTTCTGCACGCTGCGTCCGGGGATCGAGGGGTTGAGCGAGAACATCAGCGTCACCAGCGTCGTCGGGCGGTTTCTCGAGCACTCCCGCATCTTTCACTTCGGCGCGGGCCGCGCCGATCCGCTCGAGGGCGACTGGTACATCGGCAGCGGCGACTGGATGAGCCGGAATCTCGACGCGCGCGTCGAGGCCGCCGCCCCCGTTCTCGATTCGGTCTGCCGGGCCAAGCTCCAGCGCCTGATCGACATCATGGCTGCCGATTCGCGGTGCGCGTGGGACCTGCGGCCCGACGGCGGCTACACGCATCGGGACCCGCGGACGCTCGGGCCTGAAGTCGGCGTCGACGCGCCCGAGCGCCTCGGCACGTTCGAAACGCTCATCCGAGAGACCGCACGGATCGCCTGAATGCGCCGGGAGGGCGCGACCCGCGCTCGCGCCGTCGGACTCACCACCAGAACATCTCGCGCGCGAACAACTGCACGTGATACCCGCTGTAGAGCACGAACAGCAGGCTCGCGAGCCCGACCATGCCGCGCGTCGCGGCAGGGCTCCATTCGCGCGATCGCAGCCGCATGACCGCCATCGCCAGCAAGCCCAGCAGCGCCGTCAGGGCCAATCCCCCCCACCACCCGAGCGTCCACCATTGCGATGCGGGCACGGCATTCCATGCGGGCCGAACCGGACCGGTGGCTCCGGGGCCTGTCTGAAACGTCATCGTGCCCTGCGGGCCGGGCGTCATGATGATCTGCTGAGGCATTCCGGGCACGGTGAGCGGCACCGGTGTCGGGTTGCTCGGGCTGCTCCGGGTCGTCGTGGTCGTGCGCCCGTTGATGGTCGTCGTCGTGACGGACCAAGAGAACAGGCCGCGCTGCGTGGCCGACTGCGCGATGGCGTACGCCGAGCGGAACTGCCGCGTCGCGTTCATTCCTGACGCGAGGAATACCCAGGCGAGCGCGAGCAGGACGAAAAGCCCGTAGCCGGCGAGCCGCTTGGTGGGCACGAGAGCCAGTCGCAGGGACTTCCCGCATTCCGGGCACGCCGTCGCGCGGCTCCCGCGCAGGTTGTAGCCGCACGAAGGGCACGGCACATCGCGATCGCTGAGGAAGCGCTCGACCAGCTCATCGCGCGGGCCCGCGGGTGCCGCGACGCCGGGCACCGACATGGCAGTGGGCGACTCGGCCGCCCCCGCCTCGCGCGGTTCGCGCACGTCGCTCATGTGACCGTCCAATCGAACCTGTTCCATCCCTTGGCCCCCATGGCTGGCGACCAACACAGAGATGCTCGATCCGGCACGTTCCGCCACATCGGCGCACCGGGTCGGCGCCGTTTCGAACCAGCCTCAGTTCCGGGGCCACGTTCCCTGCATGTCGTCGGCGGGCGTGGTCCTCGGCGGTTGCAGGCCCGGCGGCACGTCGGTCGACGTCGGGACGCCGCCCGGCGCGGGGGGCGTGGCCGCGGGCGAAGAGGGTGGCGCACTCGGATCCGGTCTGGCCGGCTGCTCGCGGGGATCGCGTGCCGGCGCTGCATCCGAGGGGAACGGCGCTTCAGCGCCGGTTGCGCGTGTTCGCGGCTCGCCCGGCAGGGGCGGAATCGTCCCGCTCGGCTCAAACTCGGCCGGCTGGGTCCGCCCGTTGTGCCCCGGCTCGAGGTAGTGCAGTCCGGGCACGGTGAACGAACCGATCGGCCACACGCGGTGCGCGTAGACGTCGTACGAGCCGATGCCCGAGCGGAGTTGCACCGTGATGCACTGGTAGAGCACTGACCCGCCGTCGGCCCCCGGCACGCCCGCGCCCTCGGGCGTCGGCCCGAGCTGGCTGGCCGGGCGGTAGATGTCCACCGTCGCGTACAGCCCGCGCGTCCACACGCGCGCAATGTGATACACGGGCAGCGTGTCGTTCTCGCGCGTGAGCGGCGACGCCCACGGACCCGTGTTCCGGCACACGTACTCGCACGTATCCCGGCGCGCTCCCACGGGGAAGTTCACCGCGATGAGCGGGCGCTCCGGCCCCACCTCGAGCCGGTCCATCCCCGGCGGATAGCGCAGCGCGACCCACTGCAGGGCCGTGGCCATCGCCTGCGGGACGGGAGGCGAGTTGGGGTTCTCGAACCCGACGGCCCCGTCAATGGGCTCGACGTTGTTGTAGCCGAAACATCCGCCGAGCAGGAGCATCGAAGCGCCGAGGGCCGCCGAGCAGGCCACCCGCGCCACGACCGATCCGCGTGAGAGAGGAGAGAGCATGCGCAACGGTAGGAGCGGGCCCGCCGCCAGACGCCCCAACCCCCCCAGCCCCCGTCTCCCCACGCCCTCCACCAAACTTCCCGGCGCCGGTTCAGCCGCTCAACCCCTTCGTACCATCCACCCATGCCGACGCCCGCGCCATCATCAACTCCCGCCCCCGCCCCGCTGCCGACGCTCTCGTTCCGCGACCGGCACGTGGTCATCACCGGGGGCACCGGCGCGCTGGGGTCGTCGGTGGTCAAGCTCATCCTTGCCGGCGGCGGCACGTGTCACATCCCCTGCGTCGAGCCGCGCGAGCTCGAGCGGTTTGAGTTCCGCGGGCACGAGCGCGTGCGTGTCTCGATGGGCGGCGAGATGACCGACGAGGCCGTCGTCGCGAAGTTCTATGACGCCGTGCCCGGTCTCTGGGCGTCGATTCACTGTGCCGGCGGCTTCCTCTATTCGCCGATCGCCGACACGACGCTCGCGAACGTGCACGACATGCTGAACACCAACGCGCTCACGTGCTTTCTCTGCTGCCGGGAGGCCGTGCGCCGGATGCGGTCGGCGTCGGTCGTCGGCACGGCTCGCGAAGGCCGCGGGCGGATTGTGAACGTCACCGCGCGCCCCGCGCTTGAAGCCCGCGCGGGTGCGAACATGACGGCGTACTCGATGTCCAAGGCCGCGGTCGCCACGTTGACGACCGCGCTGGCCGAGGAAGTCGTCGCCGACGGCATCTTCGTGAACGCCGTCGTGCCCTCGATCATGGACACCCGCGCCAACCGCCGGGCGATGCCCGACGCCGACTTTTCAAAGTGGGCGACGCTCGACGAAGTCGCCGCGACGATCGCGTTCCTTGCCTCACCCGAGAACGCCTCGACCCGCGGCGGGCTGGTGCCTGTCTATGGTCGATGCTGATCGCCCGGTTCCCACTCACGCGACCGCCACACCGACCACGAACGCCCGCCCGCAAGGAGCCACTCATGCCCTCCCCCACTCCCGCCTTCGCCGCCCTCACCGCCACTTCGCCGCTCGCGCTGCATTCGATTGAGCGCCGAGACCCGGGTCCGCGCGACGTGGCGATCGACATTCAATACTGCGGCGTCTGCCACTCCGATCTGCACACCGCCCGCGGGGAATGGCCCGGCATTACGTTCCCCGTCGTGCCGGGGCACGAGATTGTCGGTCGCGTGAGCAGGGTCGGCGGCGAGGTGAAGAACTTCAAGCCGGGCGATCTCGCCGCGGTCGGGTGCATGGTCGATTCGTGCCGCGACTGCCCGAGCTGCTCGGCCGGCCTCGAGCAGTATTGCACCAAGGGCCCCGTGTGGACGTACAACAGCCCCGACAAGCACTTCCCCGGGAAGATGACCTATGGGGGCTACTCCAAGGGGATCGTCGTTGCCGAGCGGTTCTGCGTGCGCGTACCCGCGTCGCTCAACCTCGCCGCGGCGGCCCCGCTCCTGTGCGCGGGCATCACCACGTATTCGCCGCTCAAGCACTGGGGCGCGACCAAGGGCAAGAAGGTCGGCATCGTGGGCCTGGGCGGGCTCGGGCACATGGGCGTCAAGTTCTCCCGCGCGTTCGGCTGCCACACCGTTCTCTTCACCACCTCGCCTTCGAAGATCGAAGACGGCAAGCGCCTCGGCGCCGACGAAGTGGTGATCTCGAAGAATGAAGCCGAGATGAACAAGCACGCGGGGAGCTTCGACTTCATCCTCAACACCGTCGCCGCCTCGCACAATCTTGATGCGTTCACATCGCTCCTGCGCACGAGCGGCACGCTCTGCCTGGTCGGCGCGCCCGAGCATCCTCACCCCTCGCCCTCGATCTGGCCGCTCATCATGCAACGCCGCAGCATCGCCGGCTCGGCCATCGGCGGCATGCCCGAAACCCAGGAAATGCTGGACTTCTGCGCCAGATCGAACGTGGTGTGCGATATCGAGATGATCCCCATCCAGGACATCAACCGCGCCTACGAGCGCATGCTCAAGAGCGACGTGAAGTACCGATTTGTCATCGACATGGCTTCGCTCAAGTGATCGCGTGGTCGCGCCCCTCCCACTCCCGGCGCGCGATCAGGCGTTCTCATACAGCTCCAGCGGCAAGCCGTCGGGATCGGCAAAGAACGTGAAGCGCTTGCCCGTGTGCTCGTCGATGCGCACCGGCTCGACCGGCACGCCCAGCCCGCGCAGGCGCTCCACCTCCGCGTCGAGATCGCCCACCGCCAGCGCCAGGTGCCGCAGCCCCCGCGCCTCGGGATAGCTCGCCCGCGGCGGCGCGCCGGGAAACGAAAACAACTCGATCTGCGTCCCGTCGGGCAGGGCCAGGTCGCCCTTATGCGAGCGCCGCTCGGCACGGTACACCTCGCGCACCACGCGCAGACCCACCACCTCGACGTAAAAGCGCTTCGACGCCTGGTAGTCCGAGCAGATGATCGCGACGTGATGAACCCGGGTGGGCGGCACGAGCGATCATTGGCCCGCGCATTTCGCTCATCTCCTCACCCGGTCTCCGCTCTCCTCCGCGGCCGACGGCGCCTCCAGGCCGTTGGCTGCGTACCACTCCTTCGGGTCGCGCCGCAGCGACGCGATGATCCGCGGCAGCGTGGCCCGCAGCGAGCGGCGCGGGCGCCAACCGAGCACCTGCTCCGCGCGCGCGATGTCGATCGCGTAGTGATCATCGGCCAGCCCGACCATCCACGGCTTGATGAAGGGTTCCTCGGCGAACGGCGCGTACTCCCTGATCCAGGCACCTGCGCGCGCCAACGACTTGGGAATCTCAACCGTCTCGATCTCTTCCCCGTGAAGGAGGCGCGAGATGGTCCGCTGCAGCTCGTCATAGCTCAGCGTCTCCCCTTCGCCGATCAGAATGGGCATGAACCCGCGCAGCGAGGCCCGCCGCTCGATGGCGCGTTCGAATGCCGCGACCGTGTCGTCGAGATGCACGAACGTCTGACCGCACGAGGTATTCCCCGGGAAGACGCGGCTCGTCAGCCGCTCGGCGTCGATACGTCTGATCTGGTGCGCCAGCGGGAGCGAGCGCCCATGATCGTCATACACGCCTGCGATGCGCAGCGCCAGCGCCGGCATCCCGCCCGCCTCCTCGCGGATCACCCGCTCGGCCTCGACTTTCGACCGCGGATAAGCCCACTTCGGCTGGAGCGGACTTTCTTCGTTGATCCGCTGGTCGGGCCTGCATGGGGCGTGCAGCAGCATCGTGCTCGAGAACACGAACACGCCGACGTCAAATGCCTGAAGCTGACGGAGCAGCTCGCGCGTGCCGTTGACCGACAGCGTCTCGTAGAGCTCGCTCGATGCCCCTGAAAAGTCGTAGTACGCCGCCAGGTGCACCACGGCCGCCAGCGAGTTCCCATAGGCGTACGACACTCGCTCCAGCGCCCGCCGGATCGACTCCGGCGACGTCAGATCGGCACCGACGCACTCGGCTTCGATCGGCGGGTACGGCGGGCCCGCCCGGTCGATGCCCACAACGTTGTAGCTCCTGCCCAGTGATCGAACGAGCGATGATCCGATGAGCCCGCTGCTGCCCGTGATGAGCACCGTGTTCTTGTGTCGCATGATGCCCCCTGTGCGTTGTTCAACCCGCGCGCGAATCATGCGGGCGGCGCTCCCGGAGCGCGGCGCCTCGCGTCAGCCATCGGGCGGGTCCGGACTTGTCTCCGCTCACGTCCGCCCCACCGACCCCCACAGGCCCGCCCAGCCCGACCCGAACGAATGCGTCAGCGGCCCTCGCCGGCATGAGAGCAAGCCGATCACGGTTCCGCAGAGCACGCTGTTCACGCCCGACACCCACTCATGTTCAATACACAGCGGCGCGGCCACAAGCCACGCGGCGATCAGCACGGTCATCCATCGCATCGGTCGGGTCGCCTCCCAGAGCGCCACTGTTGACGTCGTAACGGCCAGCGTCCCGGCGACCCACGCGCTCACCGCCGCGGGACGCGCAAGGGCCAGCACGTCAGGCGACGCCATCAACCAGAGCCCGCATCCGATGGCCAGCAGGTGCGCCCACATGGTCCGGTCCCTCACGCAAGTTCAGTCGTCCCCTGCACGCTCGTGCGATCCTTCAGACCCCAGAATGCTCGCCACGCCGATCCGTCATTCCGCTGGACAGGCGCCCGCCGGATGTGCTGCAGACTCGCGAGCACTTCATCCATCGCCGGGCCGATCATCAGCACCGAGATCACCGCGGTCACCAGGCACAACGTGCACCACGAGTCGTACAGCACCGGCTGCGCGATCACCAGCCCGATGCTCACCGCGCCCAGCGGCCCAACGAACACGCCAAAAAGAATCACCAGCCACGGCAACGTCCGCCAGCGACGCACCCCTCCAATGAGGCCCGTCACCGCGTCGGCGAGGTACCCCGCAGCTCCCAGCGCTGCATCCGACACCGGCAGCACGCGCGACAGCTTCGAGTTCAACACCGTCCGGCTCCCCTCGCCAAAGAGCGGCTCCCACACTGTTCCGACCACCCGATACTGGTAGAGCGCCAGATAGGACGCGATGCCGAAACCGACCGTCGCGAGCACGATGATCGGCACGCGCTGCGGCCACGAGGCCGGGTTGTAGTCCCAGCCAGGCGGGATTCGCTCATCCTGCGTGCGCGGCAGCGGCATGGCCGGGATTCCACAATGCGGACAACGCCCCCTCTCTTGCTACGTCCATCGCCCTCACTCAGGTCGCCGAAGGTTCCCCTATTGTGGACGGCTTGGCGCGCGCGCAAGCGCCGCGCGAGCCCAGCACGGGCTCACGCGGGCACTTGCAATCTCATTGAGTCCGAAGCGATCGTTCAGCCGCAGTTCCGCGCGAAGAACTCGTTGATGAAGTCACCCAGGTCGTCGGGGTCGACGTTGCCGTCGCTGTTGAAGTCGGCCCGGTCGCACGGGGGCACACTGAAGAAGCAGTTGATGAAATCGCCCAGGTCGTCGGGGTCGACGTTCCCGTCACCGTTGAAATCGACGCGGCACACCGGACGCCGCGGCCCGGGGTTGCCGGCGACAAACAGGCCCACGCCCGGGAAGTTGCCGAAGGACTGCATGGTGCTTGCCTCGCCCGTCGCGGGGTTGAGCCGCAGAAGCGTCGGGGTGTTGTCGACCAGCAGGCCGATGAGGATGGCGATGATGCCGTTGGGCTCGTTGGGGACGGGCCGGCGAAAGGTCGTGCCGACGCGCAGGTCTGAAGTGGAAGGGCCGCTTCCGCCGATCGGGAACTGCCAGGGCTGCTGCACGTTGAGGGGACTGAACGCGCGCACGATCGAGGGACCGCCCGCATCGGGCCCGGTGATGATGTCGTCGAGACCGTCGCCGTTCACGTCGCCCGACGCCACGTACACGCCGCCCAGGAATCCCGGGAAGGCGAAGAACGAGTGCAGCTCGGCGTGCGTGGCGCCGTCGAAGACCTTGACGTGCGGGCCGCCGCCGGCGCCCGCGCCGGTGATGATGTCGTCGAATCCGTCGCCGTTGACATCGCCCGCGGCGACGCGCACGCCGCCCAGAAAACCTGTTCCATAGGCGAAGAATGAGCGAATCTCGCCGCCCGTGGCGCCGTCGAAGACCTTGACGTGCGGGCCGCCGCCCGCGTCCGCGCCGGTGATGATGTCGTCGCGTCCATCGCCATTCACATCACCCGAGGCCACATGCACGCCGCCGGTGAAACCGGGCCCAAAGGCAAAGAACGAACTGATGACTGCGTTGCTGGTTCCGTCGAACACGCGGATGTGCCCGCCGGGCGAACCCGGGCCTGCGCCGGTGATCACATCAGGTTCGCCGTCGCCGGTGATGTCGCCCATGGCGACGCGTACGCCGCCGGTGAAGCCCGGGTAGGGCTGAAACGAGAACGGCACGCGCCCGCCGCCGAACACGAATACCTGTGCTGTGGGGCCCTCATCGAGCCCGATGGTGGCGGGCAGAAGCTGAGCCGAAGCGGACGCTGCGTGCAACCCGCACGCCAGCACCGCACTCATGATCGACGAACATGCACGGAAACGAGGACGAGTCATGGGGATCCTTTTTTACTCGCACTCGGCGAGGGTCTTTACAACGCCGCCGAGCACGAATGGGCTGAGCAGGCGGCGCGCCGCCGCGCCACCGCTCTCCGGTCATACGAGCATCGCGCTCGACGGGGAGAAATGCGAGTTCCAGTTCGGGCGAGGCGACGAGTCGATCCGCCTGCGGCTCGATCGCGTCGAAATGCCTACAAACAAAGCCCGTGTCGTTCCGCGACGAGGGCCGATTGCCGGGCAACGTCACGATCGGGAGCCGTTCGCCACACGAAAGCGTTCAGGCCGTTGCGCGAGCGGAGCGATACCAGTCGATGGTCTTCTTCAGACCATCCTCGAAGCTCACGCGCGCCTTCCAGCCGAGCAGTTCCTCCGCGCGTGTGCAGTCGAGGCATCGCCGCGGCTGGCCGTCGGGCTTGGTGGCGTCCCACTCGATCGCACCCTTGAAGCCGGTCAGGCGCACGATGAGTTCGACAAGGTCGCGGATCTTGATCTCGAACGAGGCGCCGAGGTTGATGGGCGTGGGGTCGTCCATCACTTCCGCCGCGCGGATGATTCCCTCGGCGACATCGTCCACGTAGAGAAACTCGCGCGACGCCGAGCCCGTGCCCCAGCAGACGATCTTCTTCTCGCCGCGGGCCTGGGCCTCGAGGCACTTGCGGATGAGCGCGGGGATGACGTGGCTGGTGTGCAGGTCGAAGTTGTCATGCGGGCCGTAGAGATTGACCGGCAGCACGTACGCGGACTTCATGCCGTACTGCATGCGGTACGCGTCGAGCATCTGCCACGCGGCCTTCTTCGCGACGCCGTAGGGCGCGTTGGTCTCCTCCGGGTAGCCCTCCCAGAGATCATCCTCCTGAAACGGCACGGGCGTGAACTTCGGATAGGCACAGATCGTGCCGACCTGGACGAACTTGCCGCCGCGCGAGGCGAGGCCGTCGATGCGCGCCTGCTCGATCAGGTGCAGGGCCATGGCCATGTTGGCGAAGAAGTAGCGTCCCGGGTTGTCGCGATTGGCGCCGATGCCGCCGACCTCGGCGGCGAGATGAATCACGATATCGGTGCGCTCGGCACCGCCGAAGGCTGTCTGGTAGAGGCGCTGCACGTCGGCCTCGCGGGTGAGGTCGAAGTCCCGCCGACGCGGGATGAAGATGTCGGGCTCGGCGACGCCACGGGCCTTGAGCGAAGCGACCACCACGCGCCCGACGAAACCGGCGCCGCCGGTGACGATGATGCGCTTGCCGAGGAGAGGCGATTTCGTGGTCATGAGCGGCGAAGCGTAGAAGGAACCGGGCCGGGCCGCAGAGAAGGGAGCATCGGCCGGCGCGCGGACCCGCTGCATTGACAAGGCGGGCGGAAATGAAAAGACCCCTCCAAGGTTTACCTTGAAGGGGTCAAGCGCCGGCGACGACCTACTTTCCCGCTAGGCAGTATCATCGGCAGCTCCGGCTTAACTGCTGTGTTCGGGATGGGAACAGGTGTTTCCCGGAGCTTATGGTCACCGACAAAGCTCGCGGAGCCCTTTCGGGAGCCGCGGGCGAAGTCCTGAACTGGGCGACGGTGCGAGGACGTCTCGGGAGAGACGAGGCGCACCGGCGCGCCAGTGAAGATGCGGATGGGTGAAGATCTTGAAGAAAAGAACACGAGCGAACGACTGACACTTGGGGACACCACACCGGACGACGCGAGACGCAGGGATGCGAATCGCGGCGAAGGGTTGGCGTGATCCCTTCGACCGTTCGTACCGCTCAGCTAAGGGCCTCACGACCCGTGCACTTGCGGCCGATCAACCTGGTGGTCTACCAGGGGTCTTTCGTATTGCTACAACCATGCCTCGTTTTGAGGGGGGCTTCCCGCTTAGATGCTTTCAGCGGTTATCCCTGCCGTACGTAGCTACCCAGCGGTGTGCTTAGCAGCACAACTGGATCACCAGGGGTACGTCCAATCCAATCCTCTCGTACTAAGATTGACTCCTCTCAAGCATGGAACACCCACAACAGATAGGGACCGACCTGGCTCACGCCGGTCTGAACCCAGCTCGCGTACCACTTTAATCGGCGAACAGCCGAACCCTTGGGGCCGCCTTCAGTCCCAGGATGTGATGGGCCGACATCGAGGTGCCAAACCGCGCCGCCGCTATGGACGCTCGGGCGCGATCAGCCTGTTATCCCCGGGGTACCTTTTATCCGTTGAGCTACGACCCTTCCACACGGGATCGCAGGATCACGAGGGCCTACTTTCGTAACAGCGCGACCCGTCGGTCTTGCTGTAAAGCCGGCTTATGCCCTTGCACTCTTGGCACGGTTTCCATCCGTGCTGAGCCGACCTTTGCACTCCTCCGTTACTCTTTTGGAGGAGACCGCCCCAGTCAAACTGCCCAGCTCTCACTGTTCCTCGCCCAGCTTCATGGGAATCGAGGTTAGGCCACAAACGTGCTCAGGGTGGTATTTCACTTGTTGCCTGCTTTGGGCCGAAACCCAAAGGTCAAAGGCTCCCACCTATGCTACGCAGAGTATGCTCGTGACCAATAAGAACCTACAGTGAAGGTCCACGGGGTCTTTCCGTCTTGCTGCGGGGAGGCGGCATCTTCACCGCCACTTCTATTTCACCGAGTCGGTCGTGGAGACAGTGCTCCAGTGATTACGCTATTCATGCGCGTCGGAACTTACCCGACAAGGAACTTCGCTACCTTAGGACCGTCATAGTTACGGCCGCCATTCACCGGTGCTTAGGTCGAAAGCTTCGCTTGCGCTAACCTCCTTCCTTGACATTCCGGTATCGGGCAAGCGTCACTCTGTATACGTCGACTTGCGTCTTTGCACAGAGCTGTGTTTTTGATAAACAGTTCCCAGAGCCTCTTCTCTGCGCCCTTCCCTTGCGGGTTAGGGCCCCCTTCTTGCGAACTTACGGGGTGAACTTGCCTAGTTCCTTCACGACCGTTCTCTCGAGCGCCTGAGGCTATTCGCCTCGCCCACCTGTGTCGGTTTTGGTACGGGCTGATGTGCGGTTTTTTCGAGGAACCCCTTCACCCTGCATCGGCCTCAAGGGCCTGGACATCTGACAGTCCCGCAGAGATCCACGATTCGTTCCCGCACCGGCCACGGAATATTGACCGTGTGTCCATCGACTACGCCTTTCGGCCTCGTCTTAGGTCCCGGCTAACCCTGGGCGGATTTCCCTTCCCCAGGAAACCTTGGGCTTACGGCGAGCAGGATTTTCACCTGCTTTATCGTTACTCAAGCCGGCATATTCACTTGCTGACGCTCCACGGAGTGTTCCCGCTCCGCTTCACAGCCCCAGCAACGCTCCCCTACCGCTCTTTGCAGAGCCCGCAGCTTCGGCTTCATGCTTATTCCCGATCATTATCGGCGCCAGAATCCTCGTCCAGTGAGCTGTTACGCACTCTTTAAATGATGGCTGCTTCTAAGCCAACATCCTGGATGTCTCAGCACTCTGACTTCCTTTCGAACTGAGCATGAATTAGGGACCTTAGCTGGCGGTCAGGATTTTTCTCCTTTTGACCTCGGATATTGTCACTCGAAGTCTTTCTCCCAGAACTACGCCCATGGCATTCGGAGTTTGGTTCAACAAGGCGACCTTGTGGGCCCCTTTATCGATCCAGTCGCTCTACCTCCACAGGCTGATTTCTGAGGCTACCCCTAAAGGTATTTCGGGGAGAACAAGCTATCTCCCAGTTTGATTACACTTTTAGTCCTCCCGTCAGCTCATCGCAGAACTTTTCAACGTTCATGCGTTCGACCCTCCAGACGGAGTTACCCGTCCTTCAGTCTGGCCAACGGTAGATCACTTAGGTTTCGTGTCTAGCCCGTACGACTTAGCGCCCTTGTCAGACTCGCTTTCGCTCCGTCTCCGCGTCGTTAACGCTTAGACTCGCCGTACAGACCAACTCGCCGGCTCATTATGCAAAAGGCACGCCGTCACGGCTTGCGCCGCTCCGACCGCTTGTAAGCGCACGGTTTCAGGTGCTCTTTCATTCCCCTCGTCGGGGTGCTTTTCATCGTTCAGTCGCCTTACTGGTTCGCTATCGGTCGTCAAGGAGTGCTCAGCCTTGGAGGGTGGACCCCCCATGTTCAGTCCGGGTTCCACGAGCCCGAACCTAATCGTGGGCATAGACAGCTTCCGGCTACAGGGCTTTCACCTTCTTTGGCCCGGGATTCCATCCGGTTCACGTTTCCACTGTTTTATCCGCGTTCGCTCGCCGCTACTGACGGAGTCGCTTTTGCTTTCCTTTCCTGTGATTACTGAGATGTTTCAGTTCACCACGTTCGCTCTTCACCCCTATGCATTCAGAGTGAAGTACCCTTGCGGGTGGGTTGCCCCATTCGGAGACCCCAGGATCAAATGCTCGGTTACCAGCTCCCCTGGGTTTTTCGCAGGTTCCTACGTCCTTCATCGCCTCTTGACGCCAAGACATCCACCGTGCGCCCTTGCGGGATCACGCCAACCGATCGTCGAGAATCCTCCCTTGCGGGTTGACCACGCCGACCGATTGCAGCTCCGCCTCGCGGCGGAACTCTCGTGTCCCAAGAGCCAATCAGTTACGCTCGTATTGCCTTTCAAATCAAGATCGTGATCTTCGACGCCGCTTCATCGGCCCGGTTTGACCCGGTCCGACGAATGCCGACGCAGCGCCGACCCGGCCTGGGCTTGCACCCATGCCGACGCCGTCGAAGACGACACCCATCCGTATCCGGTTGTCAAAGAGCCTCGCAGGCCAACGATCTTGGCATTCTCGAACGCAGGTATCGTGTTGAATCCCCTTGTTGCGAGTCAGCTGCCCCGGACCCAAGCGGCCCGGAGCGGGTGAGGAGTCTAGGTGCCGCTTTTTCCCTGTCAAGCCCGCCCTCAAAAAACCTTCACGCTCCACACGCCATCCACCGTCTTTTCGATCCCATACACAGTCCGAATAACCATTCAGCCACCACCGCCGCCGCCGCCGCCTCCGCCGCCGCCGCCACCCGGGGGGGGAGGAGGCGGGGGCAGCGGCAACTCAGGGTCGATTCGACCCGGGCCGCGTTGGTCGGGCGGGCGGCCGGTGATTTCGTCGGCGTACTTCGCAGCTCGCTCGTCCCCTTCTCGGAACGACCGGATCAGCCGCTTGTACGTCTCGTCGTTCTTGTCCGCCAAGGGGTCGCGGATCACGATCTGCCCGCCTTCGTCCCGCAGGTACACCTGGAAGGCGTCGCGCGTGCCGGCGGTCAGGTTCAGCGCCACGTCGAGCAGGAACGCATCCCGCGCGATCTCGATTTCGGTGGTCATCGGACCCAGGTCTGCCGGCGGCTGGCCCCCCGGCCCTGGCTGAGGCGCGCCCGGTGCGCTCGGCGGCAGCAACTGCCCCGGCGTCGGGAGCCCCCGTCCGGGGGCGTTGGGCGTCCCCGGCGGCAGCGTCGGCATCCCGGGCGCCATCGTCCCGGGCATCGCCGGCTTGAGCGTCCGCAGCTTCTCCACGTCGGGGATCTTCACCTTGGTCGCCACGAGCGGGTCACCCGGGTCGAGCGTGACTACGCCCCGGCGCCAGTAGCCCCATTCAAACCGGAACAACTCTGCCGAGGCCCGCGCCCCGCGCCCCAGCGGGCCCTGATCGCGATCTTCCGCGCTGGTGATGAAGTAGTAGGCCTCGGGCGGCACCACCACCGGTGACGACCAAGCTGAGTCCGTCCCTGTGAGGGCCGGGCTCGCGGAGAGTTCCTCGCCCGCGTTGGCTTTGCGGAACGCGGGGTTGTTGATCCAGACGCGCAGCGAGTAGCGGTAGGTCTTGCCGCGCTTCGCCGTCAGGTCGTGTGCCCACACCTGCACCGCCGAGTCATCGAGAAGCGACATCTCCAGCCGCGGCAACGCCTCGCGCGCGTCACCTGTGATCCCCAGCCCCTCGCGCAGCTTTTTGATCTCCGCGTCAAACGTCGCCAGCCTGCGCTCGAGCGCCTCGATCTGGCGCGTGTTGTCGACGGTCCCGCCCGCGCCGCTACCGCCACCTCTTCCCGGCTGGCCGGGCCGACCCGGGAAGGGGCGTCCCGGACCGGGGCGGGCGCCGCCGCCCTGCCGGCGCAGTTCGTCGAGCCGGCGCTGCACGGCTTCGCGACCCTTTGTCTTGGTCTTGAGGTCCCGCTCCAGACGCGCCTTCTCGCTCAGGGCCGAGGCATCGACCGCCACGTCCTCGCACGGCGTGATCCACTCCTGGCCGATGGCCACCCCGCCGATCTCAGGCCGATGAAACCACTCGGGGCGCAGCACGTCTTCAGCTCGCGCGGCCACTTCCGTCAAGAGCGCGTCCATCTGGTCAAGGCCCTTGATGTCCTTGAGCCGCGAGATCGCGTTGAAGCGTCCGGGCATCGGCGGCACCACGGTCAGGCCGGTCCAGTTGCCGTCGACAAATTCTTCGCGTCGAAGCTCGACGGCGAGCAGGCTCGTGCGGTTTGCGTCCCACCATGCGGGGGGCAGCCCGCGCTTGGGGCCATCGCCGTCCGGGTCGGCCATGAGTGCCGCGCGGAGGGCTTTCCCGTCGAACACGCCCTCGACCGACACGGCGGCAAGGTTGTGCGGCTCGGTCGGGGCGACGAGCGTCTGCAGCTCGGGAGCCGCGGCCACTTCCTCCGCCGCGATGGTCGATACAAACGCCGATGCGCACAGGTTCATCACGGGCGGGACCGTGGGAAGCACGTAGGTGACTTCGCCCCGGCTTGGATCGATCTGCACGCCTCCATCGGGCCGGAGCGTGGGCGGCAGCGTGTCGCCGAACGCCGCCGCGAGCGGCTTGCCGCTGGTCACCGGTCCGGCGTGGCGCTTGTTGAACTCGTCGAGCAGGCCGACCGATTTCACGTCGGGAAAGTCGGGCGGCAGTTGCGTCGTACCCATGTCGCGCTTCAGCTCGCGTGCCTTCTCGGCCACCAGCTCGTACGCCTCCGTGACCGGCACCGGCTCGCCCCGCTTTGCTCCCACCGGCACCGAGACCGATGTCCGGCTCATGGGCAGAAACTGCCACGCGAGCACGCCCAGCAGCGCCGCGCCCGTCACCCCGAGGGCCAGCTTCTCAACATTCTGTTCAAGAGCGCCGATGCGTCGAACGGCCATGGTCAGCTCCAGGATCGGGAATCAGGGAATCGTGTCGAAGGATCAGAGATGGACGGGATCGAAGTCGCGCACGCTCAGCCCTGACCGCCGGAGGCCGGGGTCGCGGGCGTGCCGTCGGGGTTCATCGCCGGCTCGGGCGCCGGGATCTCGGGCATGAGCAGCTCCATGCGCAACTGCTTGGGCACCATCGGGAGCATCCACTCGCGAAGCCAGAGAGTCTCGATGAGCAGGCGCGCCCGCACCACCGGCTCGGGGCCGTAGTAGTACCCCTCTTTCAGATCGTCGGCGACCTTCGCCTGCGTGAGGTCGCAGTCGAGCACCGTCATGAAGTTCGTTGCGCTCAGCGCGTCGATGAACGCCGGCAGGCGCCGCGCCTCCGCCACCACCTCGAGCGTCACCTTGCGCACGTCGCAGAAGGTGTTGGTCGAGAGCGGCCCGCTCACGCGTCCGGTGAGGCTCGCCGAGGGCTCGATGGGCACAAGCCGGTCGCTTCCGGGCGGATAGGGCGCCAGCCCCGGGTTGTTCGGATCGACCACGGCGAGGGTGAGCGGCTCGATCGCCAGCGACTCGACGCGCTTGATGATCGCCCCGGGCACGCCCAGGTCGGCGCGCGGCGCGTTCGCCGCCGCGATCGCGCTCAGAATGTCCTCGCGCACCCAGTAGTCCCACTGCCACGTGAAGCAGTCGGCGATCGTCGGCGCCTCGCCCGTGCTCGACGGCAGGCGGAACGCCTCGGGCGTGCAGAAGAACGAGAGCGACGCGGCCCGCTCGCCGTAGCGGCGCACCCGGTACTCGAGCATCGCCCGCGTGATCTTCGCCTGGATATCCGTCGGAAGCTGGGAAAACTCGACGTTCTCTCGCCCGGTCTCGACGCGCACCGCATCCGCCTGGCGGTCCTTCAGCTCCTGCGCCAGCGCCGCCGGGTCAAGCGGCGCGCCGGCCCGCAGCCGACGGAGCAGCTCCTCATGCGCCCGCTCGACGTAGATCCGCCTGAACTCCAGCGGCTTGATCGCCAGGTCGGCCGGCGCCGGCTCGGGGAAGATCCCGCTGAGCAGCACGCCGCGGTTCCCGCGGTTGAACTCGAGAGCCGCGTTCACGACCTTGGTGAGTTCAGACTGCTGCTGATCGCGCCAGGTCTTGAACTTCGTGATCGCCAGCTCGTTCGGCGGGAACTTGTACTCGATGGCCTCGCGCGAGCCCGCCGGGGGCACCTGGTAGGCAATCTTGAGCGGCCCGCCCGGCGAGGTAATCGCCGAGATGTCCGACTGCACTTCCTTCGCCACCCGGTCGCGCAGCGCCTGCTTGTACCCCAGCGCGAAGTACACAAGCGTCGGCACCGACAGCAGCACCACCAGCAGCAGCGTGAACGGGAGCCAGCGTCGTTTGATCAGGTCCATTACTGTCCGCCCTCCTTCGGCGCCGGCCCCTTCATGATCGCGTCGAACTCCACCGTGTAGACCATCACCGTCGAGCCCGGGGGCCCGAACGGCTCCGGCGTCGGGAGCGGCGCGATCTTGTTCACGTCCTCGGCGCCGGGCTTGCTGTCGCCTCCGCCCGTCGGCGCGCCATACGTCTTGGGCGCCTGTCGCGGGGGCATCAACCCGCCCGGGGGCGTCGGCACCGGCCGACGACCCGTGCCCGGACGCGGGCGCTCCGGCTCCGGGTCCTCCATCGGCTCCGGCTCCGGCGGGATGTACCCGGGCTGCCGCGCCGCCGCGGCCTGGTCCTGCACCTTCTCAAACTCCCGCTTCGTGATCGCCGTGCGGATGTTGATGGCGTACTCGTACGGTACGCCCGCGCGCTTGGCGTTGTCGCTGACCCACTTGATCACGGCGTCGTTCACGAGCCGGTCCGCCTCCGCTTCCGGCTTGGTCGTCTCGAGGCGCAGCTTTACGTGCACGCGCGGCTTGTCGGCGTTCGGATCGGCCTGCCCGCCCGGACGCACCGGCATCGCCCCGAAATCCTCGGGCATCGCGGGCGCCGCCAGGTACGCCGTCTCCCACTCGCGCAGGCTCACCCGGTTCGGACCCGTCCGATCCTCCGGGGCGCGCTCCTTGGCCAGGCTCATCATCCGCCCGAGATCGTCGAGCAGGTACGCATACACGTCGCGGTTCTGCAGCAGGAGCATCGCGCTCTCCGCCCGCAGGTCGCTCTTGTACGCACCCTCCGCTTCCTTCCAGCGTGCCGAGAGCGCCTGCGCCTCGCGCTTGGCGCTGTCGATCTCCGGCGGCTTGGGCCGGCTCGCCAAGGACGTGCGATCCATCAACGGACCCACGAAGAACGCCCCGCCCGCCGCCACGCCCAGGCACGCCGCCGCAATGAACCACGGCGTCTTCCGCGCCCACACCGCCTCGCGCACCACCGCCACCGGCATGAGGTTCGCATTGATCGTCTCCAGGCCCAGGCCCTGCAGCGCGCACCCGACGGCGGTGGCAAACTGCACCGCGTGCTCCTGGAACTCCGCGTTCCGCTCCGCCGGGCCGTCAACCTTGATCCGGCTCCACCCTTCGAGCTTGATCACCTCGATCTGAAGCTGCTGGCTGAGGAACTTGCGCAGGCCCGGCAGGTTGAACGTGTTGCCCAGCCCGATGAGCCGCGTGAGCTTGGCGTGCTTGTGCGTGGACTGGTAATACCCGATCGAGCGCTGCACGTCCTGCGCCAGGTCGCCGAAGACCGGACGCATCGCCTGCAGCACGTGCCGCGTGTGCTGCGTGCTTTCCGCTTCCTTCTTCAGCTTCTCGGCCTTCGAATAGGAGAGGTTGAACGCCGTCACCAGCGCCTCGGTGAACTGGTGCCCGCCGATCGGGAACGTGCGGATCCACAACCGCCCGCCCTCGGCGACGATCAGGTCGGTCGAGGTCGTGCCCACGTCGAGGATCACCGTCCCGGGCGTGCCCGCGCTGAACTGCTGATCGAAGCTGATCGCGTTGTACGCCGCCAGGGGCGAGAGCGTGAGCGTCTCGGGCATGGACCCGATGTCCTGCCACTTGGCCAGCGTCTCCATCACCTTCTCGCGCGTCATCGCGAAGATGCCCACCTCGACGTCGGGCATGTCGGGCGACGCGAACGTCTGGTAGTCCCACTCCACGTCATCGATCGGAAACGGAATCTGCTGCACCGCTTCGAACTTCACGATGTCGGGGATCTTCTTCGGCTCCACCGGCGGCAACTTCGCAAACCGAGCAAACGTGCTGTGCCCCGGCACGCTCACCGCCAGCGACGCCCCCTTCAACTCATGCTGCGCGATGAGTGCTCCCAGCGCCACCCGCCGGGCTTCCTTCTCATCGATCTCCGGTGTGCTCAGCACCTTCTTGTGCGGAATGAGCGCGTAGTCGACGACGTTCACGCCTTCGGCCGTCCGCTCCAGCTTCACGGCCTTGACGGCGCCCGCCCCGACCTCGATGCCCCAGCACACGTTGCCAGCCATGCTCAACCACCTTTCCCGGCGGCCCGGACCGCCGGTCAATTCACCCCTGCCCCAGCCGTGCATTCCCCACGAAGCGAGCCGATCCGGGGCCGCGATGCTCACTCCATCGCACGCGCCCTTCCTTCCAAATCCCCGCCGCGCAACCCTGGGCGGGCGGGATTGTTGCCGGCCCGGCAACGAAAACCCAGCCATGTCCGTACGACCGCCGCACGTCCCGGTTTCCCGGCCCGCCTCACTATTGCACCAGATTGAGCATCGAGAGTCAACCCGAGGTTCACTCCGCGCCCGCCCGCGCCGCGATTGTCAGTATCTCGCCGACGCGCCCCCAACCCTCACCCAACCCGCGCCCGCTCTACTTCTCCAGCCACTCCAGCCCGGCCTTCACGGCACCGGAATAGTCCTTGGGCCACTCGTGCCCGCCGTCGAACAACTCCGCGTGCGCGCGCGCACCGCTCTTGGTCAGCGACTCCAGGGCCACCTGCGCGTGCCGCGTCGGCACCCGTTCATCCTTGGAACCGTGCAGGATGTAGAACTTCCGCCCCTTGGCTTCGCCGAGCCCGTCAGTCTCCTCGGGCTTGAACTCGCTTATCGCGACCATCACCCCCGCCAACGGCACATCGGGCTTTTTCTGCAGCCCCAGGGCGTACGCCGCGTGCCCTCCGCTCCCCCAACCGAGGAGGTACACGCCCTTGGAGTCGACCCCGGCGCGCTTGTCGGCATCCGCCACGACCGCCGAGACCAGCTCCTCGGTTGTGAACCGCGCGCCGGGTCGCTTGTGGCGCCGGGTGCTCCAGACGACCTCGTCACCTTCTCTATCCCATGATGGGGCAACGACTTGCGCGATGATCCACCCATCGCCCAACGCGTCACGCCACAGGCGCTGGCTCCAGGCCCTGTGTTCGGGCGTTCCATCATCTGACAGCACGACGAGCAGTTTGAAACCAGCCTCCGGGGCTGCTTTCCCTGGCCTGTAGCCGATGAGGTTGTAGCGCTGGTCGTTGTCATAACCGGCGGAGACCGTGGCCGCGGGAATGTCTTTGAGTTCAGCCTCCAAGGCTCGTTTTGCACGATCATCCGCGGCGGCGGCGTCGCGCGCCGCCCGTTCCTCATCAGTGAGCAGGCTGGGCACGTCGAGGGCGTTCGCCTTGGGGCCGTAGCGATCGCGATTGGCCGACCACCAGGTCCGCCACCACGACGCGTCGCGTGATTCGTTCTGACGCACGCCGGTGAGCGGGCCAAGCCCGTACTGACCCACGGTGTTCATGGCAGCGGGAGAACCCTCGGCCTCGGCGGCCCCGATGAGCATGGGGATCGCGCGGGCGTCGCCGATCGAGGCCAGCGCCCGGCTCATGGGCGCGAGCATGGCCCGCAGGTCGGTCTTGGTCTCGAAGCTCGCGCGGAGAATCCCGAGCAGCTCCTCGCACGCCCATTCGGAGCGCGTATCGCCCATGACGGCGATGGCCCAGCAGCGCACGGAGATGTTCGCGCCGCCGTCCTTCTTGCACAGGGGCAGGATCACGTCCTGCAGTTCTTTCTTGCGGAACTTGACGCTCGTCGCCAGGCGCATGGCCGCCTGTGCCGAGAGGTCATCGGCCTTGAGCCATCCGACGAGCATGTCGGCCCACCCGGCGCGCATCGCGGCGGAGCGCGACGCGTCGATCTCCATCATGAGCTGCCCGGCTTCTTCGAAGAAATCGACGACGGCACGGATTTCGTTGCCGCGGGCCGCCGACGATTTCCTGACCCATTCCTCGGCGGACGCCGCGAGCACTTCGTTGGCGTCCTTGCCCTTCACCGACGCGTACCAGGCGTCGTACCCGCTGAAATCCTCGGCGAAATCGCGCAGGCTGATCTGCTTGAGCACGCGCAGCGCGGCGACCTGCACCAGGGGCGCGGCATCGCGCACGCCCAGGTTCATGCAGTCGATGAGCCGCTTCTGCAGACGATTGCGCGCTTCTCCCAGGCGCGAGGCCCCGAAGAACTGAATGAACCGCTGACGGACGCTGGAGTCGGTGATCGTGTCCCACTTCTCCTGCATGGCGTAGTACCCCGCCGATGCATCAGCCCGCGCCAGCTCCATCCCCAGGCGGTAGACCTCCTGCTCATCCTCCTCGTCGAGATCCTCGATTGCGCCGGCGAGCTCAGCCACTTCGGCGGCGATTTCCCTCGCCTCCGGAGGAATCGGCGCCGCGCTGCCGAGCAAGGCTGAACCCGTCGCCGTCACGGCCACGAGCGCCCACGCGATTCTTGACTCTGGGGTCATATCACCTCCGCGACCGGACCAGCGGTTCATCGTACGGTGTCATGACACCGCGCCCGCCCCTGCAGGTGGCTGCGTCGGACGCGGTTTCGAGCGGGCCCGACCTCGTGCGGCGCGCAAACCTCGTGCAAGACGGCGGACGGTCCGCCGGCGGTTCGGGGCTTGCCGCTCGGTGGGCGTGCGGTATACTGCGATGGGACTCGGGGGTCAACCGCCGAGGGTGCGTCGCCGCGCGCGGCGCGAGCCCGGGCAGAGAGGGACGGAATGCCCATGACGCGATCCTGCCTGTGTTCGCGTGCCGGCGCGCTGCTTGCCGCGAGCGCCTGCCTGGCGTCTGCCGACGCCCAGCTCCGGTTTCTGCTCGCCGACCGCGACTCTGACGCGATCTGGATCATGACCGACCGCAACGGCAACGGGATGATCGATGAGCCCGCGGAGCTCGCCCTGTTCTACTCGGCGGCCAATGCCGCGGGCACGCCCGGACCGCTCAATCCGAACACCCTCAGCGCGACGCTGTTCGGCGAGGTGATCTACGGCGATGCCGACGCGGGGGCGCGGCACTGGATCGTGCTCCGCGACCGTGACTTCAACGGCGACGCGCAGGGCGAGGGAGAGTCGCGCATCGGTGCGTCGCCGGCCAATGCCTCCGGCGCCGTGTTCGCCGCGCCCAACGGGTTCGCCACGCTCGAGGATGAGTTTGTCTACCTCTGCACCGCCGGCAACGCCTCGGGGCCTGATCAGATCTTCCGCGGCCAGGACCTCACCGACGACGGCGACATCGACGACGAAGGCGAGATCGCCGGCTACGTCACGATCAACGGCTTCGGGACCAACGGCTCGTTCAGCCCCGCCGAGATCGCCTTCGGCGCCGACGGCGCGTTGTACTTGCGCAACTCCTCGGCGGCGGGGCAGGGCATCTTCCGCCTGCGCGACGCCGACGCGAGCGGGTTCATCGACGACGCGGCGGAGTTCGTGGTGTGGTTCGGCGCGAGCAACCTTGCGGGCACGCCGGCGAGCGCGGGCTTCGCCCTGGAACCCGACCCGCTGCGCGAGCGCGCGTTCTACACCCTCCAGATCGCCAGCGGGGGCAATGACCAGCTCGTCCGTGGCGAAGACCGCAACGCGGACAACGACGCGCTGGACGAGATGGAGTCGTCGATCGTGTTCTCGACGGCCGAGGCGGGGTTCAATGCCGTCGATGTGCTCGCGCTGTCTGACGGGCGCGTGCTCGTCTCCGATACGTCCGGCCCGCGCATCATCGCGCTGGTCGACCTCGACGGCGACGGGGCGTTCACGTCCACCGGCGAGCGTTCGACCCTGTTTGCGAACACCAGCGGCATGGTGGCGGCGGCGCGCGGGCTGGCCCTCTTCCCCTGCCCGGGTGATTTCAATCGAGATCTCACCACCGACGCCGACGACCTGGGTGATTTCATCAACTGCTATTTCGCCACCCCCTCGTGCGACCGCGCCGACTTCAACGACGACGCCAACGTCGATGCTGACGACCTTGGCGACTTCATCAACGTGTATTTCACCCCGTGTTGAAGCGGCCGCGCCATCGCACAACCTTGCGCGACCGGTTCGCGCGGATGTCGCGGCTCGCGCCGCTCCTGCGCACGTTGTCCATGAGCCGGCGGTGCGCGCGTGCGTCGCGCAGCGCTCCGGGCGATTGTGCTCAGGCAACTTCGATTGAGCGCCCCACGGCGGCGTCGTGCCTGCAAAACTTTTTGAGGCGCGCCCTCGATGAGCGCGCGCGAGTGCGCGCCCTTCCTGGGAATTCCCGTGTCGAGGCCGATCCGGCGTTGACGCGCGAGGCCGGAATGAGCTCGATTCTCATGGCGAGTTTCACCCACCCGCCCTATGGGCTGAGGGCATTACCCCATGACCTGACTTGGTCCTGAAGGGTTGTTATCGGCGGACACGCGAATGACGGAATGTGCGTCGGCGGATCACGGACGATCGCGGCGAGCACGGAAGCTCCCGCCCCACGGCGCATTCCCGGCCTTCTCCTTGCGTACGTCCGGCGAGCTGGAAACGGCGCGCCGGGCATTGTGCGGCACCGTCGCTCTCACGCCCGCTTTCACGAACTGCTCGCCGCCGGCGAACTCGATCCGGTCCGCCTGCTCGACCGGCTGTGCGAAGGCGCCGCCGCGACCGCGCGCTCGCTGGGCAGCATTGCGCTGTTCCCCGATCGTCACGGGCTGCTCACGCACGAGCTGCTCACTCTCGCCGCCGCCCGGCACGGGCTGAGCGTGGGCGAACTGACGTCGCTCTTTCCCGGCGCGGCCCGCGCCGCGGGGGAACTCGTCGACGCGCTGCTCGCCGCGATCGAGAATGACGAGCCGGGTGATGTTCGGAGCACCTGGGGCGAACGCCCCCTTGTCCCCGGGGCGGCGCGCCGTCACACTCGCACCCGACCGGCCGGTGGTTCACCTCCCTTTCGAAGGCCTGCACCATGAGCATGAGCGCGCCCCTGGCTTGTCCACGCCCGCCGCGAAGCGCCGGGCAGCCGCCCGAGGCCGACGATTGGCCGCCGCCGGGCGATCTCAATCGCGTGGGCGAGGGCGCACGTGAAGGAGCGAGCGGGCGGCGTGAACCACCCGACGCGCGTGAGGCGGTGGAGGCGCTCTACCTCGAGCATGGTCGCGCCGCCCTGAGGCTGGCGCGCCGATTGACGTCTCCGCACGGCGCTGACGATGCCGTGCAGGAGGCGTTTCTGCGCATCCTGCTCTACGCGCGCCCGGCGGAGCGGGTGCTGGATCGGGCGTATGTGCTGGCCGCGGTGCGCAACGCGGTGCGCGATGTTGCGCGGCGCGGGCGCGAGCGCCCGCTCGACGAGGTGCCCGACCACGCGCTCGAGCCGGTGAGCGCCGAGATCGGCATCGACCTGGCGCGCGTGCTCCGCGAGCTGGCCGAGCCGATGGCGTCCGCGCTCGAGCTCACGATCGTGCGCGGCCTGTCATCGCGCCGCGCTGCCGAGGCGACCGGCGTCGATCTCCGGACGTTCCTCCGTCGCCGGCGCACGGCGCTCTCGGCGTGTCAGGCGCCGCTGCGTCTGGCGCGCTCGGCATGAGCACCGCGCCGCGCGTGACGCGAATCCTGCGCTTGAGTCATCACACGAACGCGAGGAACGGCGCGCGTCGCGCAGCATCCACGTCCGGTATCCGCGCGGCGCACGCGGCCCTGCAGAGTGTGCGCGACGCTTTCTCCCCGGTTTGGCTGTATTTGAAGGCCCGTGCAGGTTACCGGGGCGAATCCCCCTTGCCCATCCTGACATCCACAGGCATCCTACCCCCGGGAAACCGCCTCGTTTGCCAACGGTTTTTCTGCGGAGGTTCGCCTGCTGTTCGACGACGCCCATCCACGGTCAGCAGCCCCGGAGGAGCCGGCGCCGCCGAAGGCGACTGCCCGCCGCGCTCGCGCGCACGGGCACCTGCCCTCCGGCGTGCTCATTGATCACCGGCGTCTGTACCGCGAAGCCCTGCGGCTCGTGCTGGAGAGCCGGAGCGTTGCGCGGATCGTCGGGATTGCCGAGGACGCCCGCACCGGGCTCGACCTGGTGCTCACGTGTCGACCCGACGTTGTGCTCATCGACACGGACGCGCCCGGCCCGACGGCTCTCGATCTCGCGAGCGCGGCGCGCGAGGCGGGCGTCTCGTCCGCCTTTGTCCTCATCGGCCCCTCCGGCACCGCGGCGTGGGTCGACTTCGCTCGCGATCCGCGGATCGCCGGCTACCTGTCGACCGGCGACGAGCCGCAGGCGGTGATGGACGCGGTGCGTACGGCGGCGGGCGGGGGGCGCTACATCTCGCCGGTGGCGCGCCGGCACGGCGCCGAGCGAGCGCAGCCGTGGCTTTTCGAGGGCGAACCGCGTCCGCGAGTCGCCGATCTCTCGCCGCGCGAGATCGAGGTCTTCGTACAACTCGCCCGCGGACTCTCGATGAAGCAGGTCGCCGCCCTGCTCTCGTTGAGCGTCAAGACCGTCGACAACCACGCGCAGCATCTCATGGCCAAGCTCCGCATCCATTCGCGCGCCGAACTGGTGCGCCTGGCGATCCGCGAGCGACTGCTCACGGCGTAGCGGTTCATTCGTCGGCGCTCGGCGCGACTTATCGGCCGCTCGCCATCCGCCCAGCCGATCCGCGAGTCACTCGATCGTGCCCCGCCGCGTTCACCCCGGAAAGTGGCGGCCCGTGCGGACCGACCTGCTCTCGCGACAGCGCGATCGCGCGCCAGGGAGGACCACGTGTCCAGTCACGCCAAACAAGCCTGGAGCATTATCGTCGCCGATGACGAGCACCATATCCGCACCGTCGTCGCCTCGAAGCTCCGCGCGTCGGGCTTTCGCGTGCGGGAGGCGGCCGACGGCGAGGAAGCGCTGCAACTCGCGCTCGAGGAAGTCCCCGACGCCGTCGTGACCGATCTGCAGATGCCCATGATGAGCGGGATGGAGCTGGCGATGGCGCTGAAGCTGGACCCCTCGACGGCGCACGTGCCCGCGGTGCTGCTCACGGCGCGCGGCTACGTCGTGACCGACGAGCAGCTCGCCCGCACGAACATCCGCCATCTCATGAGCAAGCCTTTCAGTGCCAGGGAGGTCCTTGCGCGGGTGCAGGACATCCTCGGGATCGCGACCGCGACCAGCGAGGCCGCATGACGCTTCACACGGGAATCAAGAGACCGTTCGCCGGGCCCATCCACGATCGCTGTGCCGCGCTCGGCCTGCCCACGTGGCGCAGCGACTCGGCGGGCAAGGTCATCGCGCCCCCGGCCCACGGGCCACCCATCGGCCTGTGGCTCCGTTCCGGCGCGGTGACGAGGCTGGTCAACGGCATCGCCCATGAGTGGGCCGCCGAGGACGAGGCCGAGGTGCGGCAGGCCTTCCCGGGCTGCTGGCTCATCCCCGTTCAGGTTGTGGAGCGGCGCGAGCGCGCCGGGCACCTGATCGCGATGGCTCTTTCGCCCGAGGCCCTGCTCGATGAGTGGTTCGCCGCCGGGTGCGCGTCGGCCCAACTCGACCAGCGCGCGATGCGTGCCGCCATGGCGCCGATGGCGCGCCACAGCGAGGCGTCGGCTCGTTCGCTCAAGCAGACGCTCACCTGGATGCTCGACGATGCGCGCCAGCGCGCCCAGGACACCGAGACCATCGAGGGCTTCACGCGCCAGCTCACCGACGGGTTCGAGACCATCGACCTGCTCTACTCCCTCGGGCGCTCGATGAGCAGCCTCAGCCGCCCGGGCGCGTTCACACATCTCGTGTGCGAGCGGCTGCTTGCGTCGATGAACTTCGGCTGGGTCGGCGCGTGGCTGGACGCCGACCCCAAGTGTGCCCGCCTCACGGGCGAGAAGTTCGTCGTCAAGGGCGTCTCGAGCACGCCCGAACAGCTCATCGAACGCCGCATGCAGAGCTTCGCCAGCGAGATCCCCAGCGACACCCGCCCGCGCATCATGAACGAACTCGACGGCGCGCCCCTTCCCGGCTGCTCGCAGATCCTCGTCCAGCCCATCGTGCGCGGGAAGCGCATCCTCGGCGCGCTGCTCTGCGGCGACAAGTCCGGCGATGACCCCCAGGTCTCCAGCTACGACATGCACCTCCTCGAGGCCGCCGGCGGATACGTCGCCGCCTTCCTCGACAACGCGCTCCTCTACGCCGACCACCAGGCGATGTTCATGGGAACCCTCCGCGCGATGACCGCCTCGATCGACGCCAAGGACCGCTACACCCGCGGTCACAGCGAACGCGTCGCCCATCTTGCACGCCAGCTGGCCCGTGCTCTCGGCCTCGGGGAGGACGCCGGCGAACGCCTGCACATCTGCGGACTCGTTCACGACGTCGGCAAGATCGGCGTGCCCGAGGGCGTTCTCGGCAAGCGCGGCAAGCTCACCGACGACGAGTTCGGCCACATCAAGAAGCACCCGGAAATCGGCTACAACATCCTCAAGGACATTCCCCTCCTCGAGGACATTCTGCCCGGAGTGCTCTATCACCACGAGCGCATCGACGGGCGCGGCTATCCGCACGGCCTCAAGGGCATGAACATCCCCCTGTTCGCGCGCGTGGTCGCCCTTGCCGACACCTTCGACGCCATGAGCTCGACGCGTTCGTACCGCTCGGCTCTGCCGCGCGAGAAGGTGCTCGACGAAATGCGCCGCTGTGCCGGGTCCCAGCTCGACAGCGAGATGGTTCCCCACTTTGTCCGCATGGATTTCACCGAGTACGACGAGCTTGTCCGGCGGCACGCGGCCGATGATCCCTCGGCTTCGCCCGAGGCGCCCAGCGCGGCTGCCGCGTGAATCGGCGCAAGCTCTCGGGAGGGGACCACCCCGCGCAGGACCGAGAACCGCCGACCGTGTGCTCCACGGCCCAGATCTCACGACGAATCACCGATCTCGGGCATATCCATGACTCGGGCGCGACTCCCATCCCGTCGCCGGAGCGCCTTCACTCTCGTTGAGCTCGTGCTCGTGCTCAGCGTGCTGGCGATCGCGTCGGCGGTGGCCGTCCCGCGCTACGCCCACGCCATTCAGCGTTACCGCCTCGACGCCGCGGCCAAGCGGATTGCGGCCGATCTTGAGTATGTCGGCGCCTATGCGCGGGCGCAGAGCGCCGGGCACAGCGTGACCTTTGACATTCCCACCTGCGGCTACACCTCGACGGCCGCGCCGACGGGGCCTGACCGTCACAAGGCCAGCATGAAGATCAGCCTGGGCGGCGAGCCCTATCGCGTCGCGCTGATATCGGCCAGCTTCGGCGGGAGTTCGACCGCCACGTTCAACGGATTCGGCACGCCCGCGGCCGGGGGAAGCGTGCTCATTGGCGCCGGGAAGGAAGGCCGGCGCATCACGCTCGACGCGGCCAGCGGCCGGGCGACCGTTTCCTCGGAAGGAATCCCATGAAGACGCTTCACAGCCTGAGTCGGGAGTCCACAACTCGGCGTGCCCGGACGGGCCGAACTTGTGCCGCGCGTGCGTTCACGCTCATCGAGCTTGCGATGGCGCTGCTCGTGACGTCGGTGCTCGTCGGCGCCGTCGGCTCGCTCGTGGTGATGACCGCGCGCGCCGCCGGCGGCAACCCCAAGGCCCAGCCCACCGGCTCGGGCGCGGGGGACGCGCTCTCGCGCCTCTCCGCGGAGCTTTCCTGCGCGCTCACGATCACCAACGCCTCGGCCACCGGCGTCTCCTTCACGCTGGCCGACCGCGACAAGGACGGGCAGCCGGAGCAGATCGACTACACGTGGGCGGGGAGCGGCTCGCCCCTCCGGCGCACCGAGAATGGCAAGGCCGCCGTGTCCATCACCGGGCCGATGAGCAACTTTGCCCTGCGCTACGCCACCACCAGCCGAACCACCTCGGCACAGGTGGATACGCCCACGACAAGCTCCGAAGTGCTTTTGTCAAGCTTCACCGGCTGGACCGGCATCACGCCGACCTCGCGCGAGCTGGGCGTCTCCACGGGCATGTTCGGGGCGCAGTACTTCAAGATCGACGCGCTCACCCTGCCCGCCGCTACGTCCCGCATCGACATCACGCGCGTGCGCCTCATGATGCGCCGCGCGACCGCGGGCAGCGTCACCGTCTCCATCATGACCCCGGGCACCGCGCCGCTGGCCAGCACCACCCAGGTCGGCTCGAGCGCCTCCAAGAGCCAGGTCGCCCTTGAGGTCGGGCAGCGATGGGAAGACTTCGGCTTCAGCGACGTGCGCTTTGGTGCCGAACCCACCGCCGGGCTCTGCATCGTGATCAAGGGCACCGCCAGCACCGCCGCCTATCTGCGCTACCTCGACTCCATCTCCGCGCCCAGCGACACGCCGACCTTCACCTACTCCACCAACGCCGGCTCCTCGTGGGTTCCCTCCTCCGGCCGCAATCGCTACGACGCGCCGTTCGAGGTCTACGGCACGTACGAGTATTCCACGAAGACCACGGTGAGCACGACGACCTATCGGATGAAGAGCGTGGACATTCTCGCCCAGTCTGCCGCCGCCACCTCCCCGCTCAGCACGACCGTCCGCACGCTCAACAGCCCGTCGGCGACCGGCCCGGCGCTGGGAGGCTCGTGATGACGCACCTGACCGTGACGATCTGTCGGGCGCGCGTGCGAGCGGAAGCGCCTCGGCGCCGCGGGATGTCGCTGGTCGAGGCCGCGCTGGCGATGCTCATGCTGTCGGTCATCGCGGTGGCGGGCGCGAGGACCGTTGCCACCGCCCGCGCTGCGGACCAGCTTGCCGTCGATCGTGAGCAGGCGCGCCAGCTCGCCGAGAGCATGCTTGCGCGCGTGATGCTCCTGTCCTATGAAGACCCCACTCCGGGGCTGCTCGGTCTCGACCTCGGCGAAACGCTCGGCCTCGAATCGAGCTACGACGACCTCGATGACTACCACGGGCACGTCGAGAACCCGGTGAAGGACTCGGCGGGCGCCGCGATCGCCGGCCTGTCCGCCTGGTCGCGCGAAGTCCGCGTCACGTGGGTCAAGCCCGACGACCTGACCGCGACGCGCGCCAGCGAGACCGGTGTCAAGCGCGTGCTCGTAATCGTGAAAAAATCCGGCCGCAAGATCCTCGAAGCCAACGCCTACCGCAGCAAGTCCCGCGACCGCATGGAGCGCTGAGATGCACGTCCGCCCTTCCCATTTCGCGCGCACGCCGCTTCGCCGCCCGGGCACGCGCCCGGGGTCCGCCTATGTGCTCGTGCTCGGGGCTTCCGTGCTGCTGGTGACCGCCGGGATCGGCGCGCTCTATGCCGCCGGCGTGCGCCGCTCGACAGCGGAGCTGGGTGTCGAAGCGTGGCGCTCGCGACTGGCCGCCGAGGCCGGAATCGACGCCGCCCTGGAGACGCTCGCCGGCGACGCCAACTGGCGCACCACCTACGCCGGCGGCGCGATCCTCTCCAATCGCTCGACTGCGACGGCGACCTTCAGCGTCACCGCCGTCGATCCGGTCGACGGCAACATTTCCAATACCGAGGGCGACCCCGTGACGCTCACGTCCGTCGCGGTGAGCAACCGCGGGCGTGCCAAGCTCAAGGTCACCCTCAACTCACGCGTGACCCCGCTCTCGTGCCTGCAGGTCGCGGCATGCAGCGGCGGCCTGCAGACGCACACCGGCACCGCCCTCTCCAATGACCAGACGCTCGCCTCGAACGTGAGCGTCGCCGCCGTGCTCGCCTCGATCTCCGGGCGGGTCGAAGCAACTACGGTCGTGACCGGCGTGACCTTCACAGGCACGGTTGTCGCTCTTCAGCCCGCTCGCGAGCTTCCCGCTGCCGGCGTCTTCACCACGTGGATCAGTCGCGCCGTGTCGGTGACCTGGGCCAGCATTCCTTCTGTCGCCGGTCGAAAGACCCTTCACAACGCGCTCATCAGTCCTGACTCGGGCGTCGCCGGCGGCGGCAAGAGCGCGGCCGGAATCTATTTCATCGACTGCGCGGGCAACAACCTCGACATCTACGACTGCCGCATCGTGGGGACCCTCATCCTCCGCAACCCCGGCGCGGGCTCCTCCATCAAGGGCTCCCTGAACTGGTCCCCCACCACCGCGGGCTACCCGGTCCTCCTCGTTGATGGGTCCATCGCGCTCGATTTCAGCAGCTCGACTTCGCTCTCCGAAGTCAGCGCCGGCACCAACTTCAACCCAGCAGGCACCCCATACCAGGGCGTCGGCGACGCCGATTCGACTGATTCGTACCCCTCCGAAATTCGCGGGCTCGTCTACGCCTCGGGCAACATCTCCACCTCCAACTCGCCCAAGATCGTCGGCAACCTCGTGTGCGCCGGCACCCTGTCGACGACGGGCTCGCTCACGCTCTCCTACGACAACGCCAGCGCCAGCGCTCCGCCCCCCGGATTCTTCCAGACGCCTGTCCCCATGGTCATCGTGCCCGGGTCGTGGGAGCAACTGGTCGATTGACCGCGGACGCGCGCAGATTTTCAACTCCCCTGAACGAAGCTGCGCGCCTGCCACAGGCAGGGAAAGGCGAGGGTGAATTGCGGGCCGCGTTCGGCCGCCGTGGTCGTCCGCAGGTAGCTGATCCCGCCGCCGCCGGTCCCTCGGCGCATGCCGATGATGGCCTCGACAAAGCGGATGTGCCGGTCGCGCCACCGCAGGAGCGCGCCATCCATCTCCAGGCAGGCCTCCAGGAACTGCGCGAACCGCTCCTGCTCGGGGTGCATCTCGATGAAGGCGGCGACGAGCGTCTCTCGGTGCTGGAGGGCGGCATCAAGCCCACCGGCGGCCGCCGCGAAGTGCCGAGCGCCGGCCTCATCGAGCCGGCGCGCGCCCAGCCCGCGATACTGGTCGTCGATGAGTCGCTCGAGCGCCCGCGCGAGAAACCGATCGACAGCCGGCGTCCGGAGGTCGGGCAGACCGCGCTCCGGGCCTTCGGCCCGTGACCCCGCCGCGTGCGCGGCACTCAGGAGCGCGTACACCACGTCGCGGAGGGTTGATTCTCTGGCCCGCCGCGAGACGCGTTCCCACCCCCACGGCGGCTGCGCCTGGTAGAACGATGTTGCCCGCTCGTGTCCGGGTGTCTGCGCCGTGGGCCTCAGCATCGGCGCGGGCGGCGCGGGCTCTCCCGGCTCGGCGTCACTCGTACCCGCCGTCGGCCGCAGCTTTGTCTCGTGCAGCTCGCGCAGCCCCAGCAGCAGCTCGAGCTCGCGGAACTGCACGGACCCGAATCCTGACGCCGGCTGAAGCCGATCGCGGAATCGCAGGAACTCCGCGGGCGTCATGGTCGCGAGGACGTCAAAGAACGGCAGCGTGCAGAGCAACGCCGCCGCGGCCCGGCGCAGGCGTTGGGTCCAGCGGACGAGCGCGTGGTTGAACTCCTCCGACTCCCCCGCGCGCGGGCCCAGCGCTGCCGCCTGACCGACGCGTCCGGGCATGCCGATGAGCCCCAGCCCCGCCGCGGCCGCCGGGTCGGTGCCGGCCGCGCTGGAGATCACGCGCCGCGCCGCGGTCCACTGTTCCGGCAAGCCGGCCTGCCCCGCCGCCCTGGCGCGGGCCGCGAAATCCACCGGCGCCACTGCTCCGCCTCCCGCCCCGCTCACCATGGCCCCTGCCTCGCGCACCACGGACGTCAACTCATGCAGGATCAACGCGAACCACACCTCAAAGGCCTGGTGCGTGCGGATGAACAGCACTTCCTCATGGCACCAGTTCCCGCCCGTCGGCCAATCGTCGCCGGGCCGCCACCCGTCCGGCGTGCGGGGCCACTGCGCCGCATCCACCCCCGCCGGCACTGGGCGCATGAGCAGCGACTCCACTACCGCGCGATCATTGATGTAATCCGAATACAGCAGCGGCTTCGGCGGCGGAATCGGTGTCGGCGTGCCCATGAGGACAGGGTACCAGCCGCCAGCCGAGGGGCCCGCCACGCCCGCGTCGGCTACGCTCCGCCATGCCCGATGTGCCCCGGAAGCCCGATCAGCCCACCTTCGAACAGGCGCTCGAAGAAGTCGAATCGATCGTGCGCCGAATCGAGTCGGGCGAAGTCGGGCTTGAAGATTCCATCGCCCAGTATGAACGCGGGGTCGCGCTGCTCAAGCGCTGCCGAGGCGTCCTTGAGCAGGTCGAGCAACGCGTCTCCGATCTCACCGCACAGATGAACAAGGAACTCGAATCACCCGGCGGTTCCGAGGGGGCGAGCGGCACGGGCAGGACCTGACGGAGCGTCGCTGCCGCGAAGTCGGGGAGATGAGCGGCGCGCCGGGATGGCGGAAACACCCTCCGCGCGCGCAGGCCGGCGGCTCGATCTGCCGATAGCGTGCAAGGAATGCCGATGCCCGAACTCCCGCCTGATGCCGTGATCCTCATCGCCCGGGTGTTCCCGCTGGTCTTTGTGGCCGCCTGGGGCGCCTGCGTGGGCTCACTGATCAACGTCCTCGCGTACCGGATCCCGCTCGGGCAGAGCGTGGTGACGCCGCCGTCGCGCTGCCCCGCCTGCGAGACGCGCCTGACCTGGCGCGAAAACATCCCCGTGCTCGGCTGGCTGATCCTTCGGGGCCGCTGCCGCTTCTGCCGCTCGCCGATCTCTCCGGAATACCCCATCGTCGAGGCCATGGTCGCCGGCCTTTTCACGCTCCTGGTCGCCCTCTGGTACGTCATTCCCAACCAGTACGGGAGCGGACCGGTCTTCCTCGGCATCGACTGGAAGCTCCTGCAGCCCCCCTGGGCCGCGATCGGCCCCTGGCAGACCTGGCCCTACATGGTCCTGATCCTGATTCTCACGGGGTGCCTCGCGGCGATGACGATCATCGACGCGAAGACCTACACCATCCCCCTGGTCCTTCCGTGGGCCGCGACCATCGCCGCCATCGTCTTCCACCTCGCGCACGCGTCGTATGTCCAGTTCTTTGCCGGCGGCCACCTGCCGCGATACATGGAGCTTCACCCTGAGTACCGATGGGTGATCCCGACCACCGGGACATACCGGGTGTTCGGGGCCGTCGCCGGGGCGGTTCTGGGCGTCGGCGTCTCCCTCCTCATGCTGCACTTCGGGCTCATTACCCGCTCATTCAACGACTACGACGCGTGGGAACAGGAAGCCCTGAAAGCCGATGCGCCGGCCGGGGCCGATGCGCCGGACGTGCCGCGCGCGCCGGCGGGCGAAAGCGTTGCCTCCACTGAATCCGCAGCGGCTCAGCCGGCGAGCCCGGGCACCGCCGAGCACTCGCCCGCGCAGATGTGGATTCAGTACCCCCACGCCCGCCGAGAGATGGTGAAGGAACTGGCTTTTCTCGCCCCGCCCGCGGCTCTCGGCTACGTCGGCTTTCTGCTGGCGTCCTGGACCTGGCCGGCCGCCAAACCCCTTCCGGATGGAGTCGTGGGGTTCGTCATGGAGCCTCACTTCACGCCCCTGTGGCTTGAGGCATTGGGCGGTGTCCTGCTGGGGTACCTTGTGGGCGGGGGGATTGTCTGGACCGTGCGGATCGGGGGTTCGCTGGCCTTCGGGAAAGAGGCGATGGGCATGGGCGACGTGCACCTGCTCGCGGCCGTCGGTGCCTGCGTGGGGTGGATCTACGCCGTTCTCGCGTTTTTCGGGGCGGCGTTCGTCGGGGTCGCCTGGGCGCTGGTGTCGGCGATGTCCGGGGGCAAGGTGCAGCGGGCCATGCCGTACGGACCCTTCCTGGCTGTCGCGACGCTGCTGGTGCTCGTGTTCCGCCCGGCGATCCTCAAGGGACTGAACATTCTTGTCGCGGTTCCGGAGGGTGGATTGCCGATCAATTTCCCGTAGTGGGCGCTTTCAAGTCGACGCGCGTGGGATTACCATCGAGCGGTTCGTACGGAGCGCACCGGCGGGCCGCCGCGCGGCGACCCCGAGCCCGAACGCGCCGCGCGACGCGCTGAAGGCGGAGCCATCACCAGCGCACTTTCACGGAGGTTCGAATGACAGGTCGGATCATCGCACGGGTCGGAGTCGTCATGCTCGTCATCGCGGGCGCGACGAGCGTGGGCTGCAACGAGCAGAAACTCAAGGACGAGCAGACGCGCCTCATCCAGGAGAACGAAGAGCTCCGCACCGAGAAGCAGCAACTCTCGACCCAGCTCCAGACCGCGCAACAGCAGATCGCCACCATGCAGCCGCAGAACCCGGCGCCCGCCACCGGCGGCCCCGGCCGGGGCTCGTGGGACACCGGCAACTCCACCACCATGCGTGCTGCGCCCACGCGCGAGACGCGCATCGAAGTCAGCGGCGACAAGCTCTTCGCTTCCGGCTCGACGACGATCATGGCGGCGGGCAAGGCCGAGCTCGACAAGGCCGCGCAGCGGATCAACTCCGAGTTCTCCGGCGCCATGGTCCGCGTCGAGGGCTACACCGACTCCGATCCCATCCGCAAGAGCAAGTGGGGCACCAACGAGGCCCTCAGCCTGGCCCGCGCCCGCGAAGTCGAGAAATACCTCGTCTCGCGGGGCGTCTCGAGCACGCGCATCGAGTCGGTCGGCATGGGCTCGGCCAACCCCAAGGCCACCAAGGCCGCCAGCCGGCGCGTCGAGATCGTCGTGCTCTCCAACTGATCGCCTGTACAGCCTTTCGGGCTCGCGCGGCGGACACGCACCGCGAGCCTTTGGTCCCGCCAAGAAGAGGAGTTCCGCGATGCGCTTTGACACGATTCGTCGGTTCGGTCTGCTCGCCGCCACCGCGGTGCTCTCGCTCGGCCTCGGCGCCTGCAACAAGGACAAGGAAGCGCTCGCGCAGCTTCAATCGGAGAACGAGCAGCTTCGTGCCGAGAACGCCGGCCTGAAGGACACCAACGGCTCGCTCACCGCCCAGAACCAGCAGCTCCTCTCCGACCTTGCCAACTCGCGTCAGGCTCAGCCGACGTTCACCGGCAACGATCCGTACGCCCCCGCGCCGCGCGGCGGCTCCGGCGCGCCCGACGTCGCCCGGCTCACGGTCGCCGGCGATGTGCTCTTCGCCTCAGGATCCGATTCGATCTCGGCCGCCGGCAAGCGCGAGCTCGACAAGATCGCCTCGACCATCAAGCGTCAGTACGCCGGCAACTCCATCCGCGTCGAGGGGTACACCGATTCCGACCCGATCCGCAAGAGCAAGTGGGGCACCAACGACGCACTCTCCGCCGCCCGCGCCGCCGCCGTTGAGCGCTACCTCGTCTCCCGCGGCATCTCGGCCAGCCGCATCGAGTCCGTCGGCATGGGTTCGGCCAAGCCCAAGGCGACCAAGGCCGCCAGCCGGCGGGTCGAGATCGTCATCCTCGGCTGACCGCCCCTTCACCACGCGTAGAACGCCCACGGACCCGGACCCTTCGCGCCCGGGGGCATCTCCACGAACCCGTCGCTCCGCCCCGCGCCCACCACGTCTCCCGACCCGCGCGCGTCGACCAGGCGCGCGCGTCCCTCGACCCCCGGCTCAAGCGACGCGAGCCGGTGCCACCACAGGTCGATCGACTTCTCATCCGGATTCACGATCAAGACCCGCGCCGGCGGCGGATCGGGCTGTGCAAAGCCTGCTCGCCGCCGCAGCGCCGCGAGCGCCAGCCGGCGCGCGGTCACCAGCACCGACACCGGGTTGCCCGGGAGCGCCAGCACGGGCACTCCGCGTCGATCGACACCCGCGAGCACGGGCCGGCCCGGCCGTTGCCGCAGTTTGTGGAAGAGGGTCCGCACGCCCAGCTCAGCCAGCACGCCGGGGACAAAGTCACGCTCGCCCATCGAGACGCCACCGGTGAGGAGCAGCGCGTCGACGCGGGCCAGCGTCTCGCCGACTTCGCGCACGATCGCCGCGCGATCATCGGGCAATCGCCCCGCCGGCAGCACCTCGATCCACGCGCGCGTCGCGAGCATGGCGCCCAGGGCTGGCGCGTTGCTGTCCCGGACCTGCCATTGCGTGGGCGCCACCTTCGACGTCGGATCGACCAGCTCATCGCCCGTGGAAAGAATCGCGACGCGGACGCGCCGATGCACCCGCGGCTCGCCGGCGCCGACGCTTGCCAGCACGCCCGCCACCGGGGCGGTGACCTCCATCCCCGGCTCGAGCAGCACGGCGCCGATCGCCGCGTTTTCGCCCGTGCGCCGGATGTTCATCCCGGCGCACACTTCCCGCGCATGGGCCGCGTCGATTTCAATCTCGGTCGCGCCGTCCCCCGCGCTGCCGCCGCCATCGACTGCGCGTGTGCGCTCGCGCATGATCACCGCATCAGCCCCAGCCGGGATCGGTGCGCCCGTCACGATGCGCAGGGCCGCGCCGGGCTCGGCGGGCAGCGCCGGCGGTTCGCGTCCGATGCGCAGCTCGCCCAGCACGCGAAGCCGCGGCCCTCTCCCTTCGCTCCGCGTCCCCCCTGCCCCCGGGCCGGCGACATCGTCCGCTCGGACCGCGAATCCGTCCATCGCGCTGTAGTCCATGGCCGGGCTCGGCCGGTCGGCGACCACCCGCTGAGCAAGCACCCGCCCGCCCGCGCGGGCCAGGCTTACGCGCTCGTCCTCGACGGCCTCGAGCGCGCTCACCAGGGCTCCGACGCCCGCGCTCGGCGAATCCACCGGCGCCGCGTCCTCTCCGCATGCCCCCGGCGCCCTCACGCGGGGCGCCTTGTCATGACGATGAAATCCGTCACGGGCCGCTCGCCCGCGCACGCGGCGATGAGCAGCGCGACCTGCCCCCGGTGATAGGTCGAGTGGTTGTGCACGTGCGTGAGTATCTCGTCGATGCTCGACTCCCACGCGGCGCCGTCATTGCTTTGATAGTGAACGACGCGCGCGCCGGGCTCGAGATCGCCCGCGCGCAGCGTTTCCAGGTAGTTGCCCCACAATCGATCAAGCTCACTCATCTCCGCTTCGAGGCGTTCCAGCGGCCAATCGGGAAACATGACCCACTCCGGGCGGGCGATCGCGCCCAGGCGCGACAGCCACATCCGCCGAGCCATTTGGCCGTGCGCGAGTATTCCGCAGGCGCGGCGAAACTCGGCGCCGCCGGCTGAGCCCTGGCCCCGCTTGGCCTCGGGCACGGAGCGCAGCGCCGCGAGCACGCGCCGATTGGCCTCCGACTCGTACGCAAGCATGGCGCGATGATGGGCGAGGAGCGACATGAGAGATTGTACCTGCACGCGGGCCGCGGCCGGCGGCCGCCCGTCAGACGCCGAGGGTCACGCTGACTCCATCAGCCGCTTCATCTCTCGCACCGCGTCGCGCAGGCCCGTGAACACCGCGCGGCTCACGATCGCGTGCCCGATGTGCAGCTCCGCCACGCCCGGCAGACCCGCGATCGTGCGGACGTTCAGGTAGCTCAGCGCGTGCCCCGCGTTGAAGCGCATCCCGCCGGCACGGATGCGATGGCCCGCGTCCCCCACCTGCGCAACCGCCTTCGCGAGAACCGCGGACGCGCTGTCGCCGCCGGCGCGAGCGAACGCCGATGCAAACGGACCCGTGTGAATCTCGCACGCGTCAAACCCCGCGGCCTGGGCGGCGTCGACCTGCCGAGCCTGGGCGTCGATGAACGCCGACACGACAATCCCCGCGTCGTGCAGCCGCGACACGACCCCGCCGAGCCGCTCGACCTGCGACGCCACGTCGAGCCCTCCCTCCGTCGTGACTTCCTGTCGCCCTTCGGGCACAAGCGTGCACATCTGGGGCACGGGCGAGAGCGCGCGAGCGATGCCCACCATTTCGTCCGTGGCGGCCATCTCGAGATTCAGCCGCGCGTGAATCGCCTCGCGCAAGCGGCGCAGATCGCGGTCGTTGATGTGCCGCCGATCTTCGCGCAGATGGACCGTGATGATCTCGGCGCCGCCAAGCTCGGCTTCGTGTGCCGCGCGAACCGGATCGGGCTCGCCGGGAGCGATGCCGGCCTCCTGTCCCCGATAGCGAGCCTGCCGCAGCGTGGCGACGTGATCGATGTTGACCCCGAGCAGCGGCATGAGCGAGGGTAGTCGGGTGCGACCGGCAGCAACGACGACATGCGAGCGTCAGCGAGCGAGCATTCATCTCAAGTCGGATTCCTCGGGTCCGCGCTTGTCCGCATCCGGGTCGCCCATTCGACTCAACCCTTCTGCTTTTCCAGCCGATGACCACACGGGGCACTCACGATCGCGGCAGGCGGCACGTTGCACAGGCAGAACGCCCGTGTTCTTGCTTTCGGCCGCTTTCTGCGTTCCGTCTTGTGTCGCTCTGCATCTTCCGCGACCGGGGCGCTTTCCGCGCCTAGGATTCGCCTTCGCCAGTGGCCTCAGTCTCGCTTTGACCCGTGCAAGAGCCGGGTCTGGATCGTCTGGGAAACTGCTGGCAGCGTCTGAAATGTGCGTGATTGGCCCCCTCGGCCGATCCGCATCGGGCGCTCGCACGACCCCCGGCCTCGCCGGCGGGTCACCCAGTACGGCCTCGTTTGCTCCAATCGGTTTGGTGCAAGGATGCCCGAAACACTCGGCCCCGAGCGGCCCTCGCTGCCTGCTCGCGCGGTCCAAGGAGTTGTTCGTTGTTCAGCAAGAGTTCGTCCGATCAGTCGTCCGTCCGTCCGTCCGTTCATTCGTCTTCCGGCCAATCGTCTCGCGCGGCGACCCCGGCCGCGCCGGCCCCGCACGCGAGCGTGCCGGTGCTCTCATCGAGCGCGCCGGCCAGCACGCCCGCCACGGGCGCGTTCGAGGCACTGGGCATCGCGCCGGCGCTGCTGAAGAACCTCGCGGCCGAGGGCTACCTGACCCCCACGCCGATTCAGGCGCGAAGCATCCCCGCGCTGCTTTCCGGGCGCGATGTGCTCGGGTGCGCGCAGACGGGCACCGGCAAGACGGCCGCGTTCGCGCTGCCGATTCTTCAACGGCTGATGACGCCGCCCGCCGGCGGCTCGCCGAGCGCTGCGCACGGCACGCGCCCCGCGCGCCTGCCCCGGGCGCTCATCCTCTCCCCTACGCGCGAACTCGCTACGCAGATCGCCCAGAGCTTCGCGACCTATGGCAAGGGAACGGGCCTTCGCGGCACGGTCATCTTCGGCGGCGTGGGGCAGAACCCGCAGGTTCAGGCGCTCCGTCACGGCGTCGACGTCCTCGTCGCCACGCCCGGACGCCTCATCGACCTGCTCGAACAGGGGCTTGTTGATCTGTCGGCCGTATCCATGTTCGTTCTCGATGAGGCCGACCGCATGCTCGACATGGGCTTCATTCAGCCCATCCGGCGCATCGTGGCGGCGCTGCCGCGGGGCACGCCGCGGCAGACCCTGCTCTTCTCGGCGACCATGCCGCGCGAGATCATGCACCTTGCCGAGGCGCTTCTGCGCGATCCGGTGAAGGTGACCGTGGCGCCCGCGGCAACGACCGTCCCGCTCATCGAGCAGAAGCTCTATCACCTGCCGCGTGCCGACAAGCTTCCGTTCCTCGGGCACATGCTCGAGGCGCACGCCGTGCAGCGTGCGGTGGTCTTCACGAAGACCAAGCACGGGGCCGACAAGCTCTGCCGCAAGCTCCACCTCGCCGGCATCTCGGCCACCGCGATCCACGGCAACAAGGGCCAGAACCAGCGCGAACGCGCCCTTGATGCGTTCCGCGATGGACGCGTGCGCGTGCTCGTGGCGACCGACGTCGCCGCCCGCGGGCTCGATGTCGACGGCATCACGCACGTCGTGAACTTCGACCTGCCGATGGAGCCCGAGGCCTACGTCCACCGAATCGGGCGCACGGGGCGCGCCGGCGCGACGGGGATCGCCGTTTCCTTCTGCGACCCGAGCGAGCGCGACCTTCTGCGCGACATCGAGCGCGTCACCGGCAAGCGCATCCCCACGGCGCCGGTGCCCGAGTCGATCCCCGCGCTCAAGATGCGCACCGACCTGAGCGAGCACTCGATCAGCACGCACCCCCGCGCTCATGCGGGCGCCGCCCACGGTTCCGCGTCACGCGCGGCTCCTCGCGGGCGGAGCGGCGGGCACCCAGGCTCGCGTCACGGCGCTCCCACCCGCGACACGCACGATCGGCCTCAGACGCCCAGGCGCGATTCGGCGCCCCGGCGCGAGTCGGCCGCACCGGCCCGGAACGGCTGGCACAGCGCGGGACGCGGACGTCGCGGTCGCTGACCTGGCTTCCGCCCACGCAGCCGCACGGAGAACACGGCGTCAGGCTTTCGGCGCTTCGTCGGTTCGGATCACGCGCACGTCCTCGCGGCGCTGCGTGCGCGCGCGGTGCGCCGGCGACCACACGCCGTACTTGTACCGCCAGAAGAAAAACACGCCCAGCCCAAACAGCGGAAAGAGCACGGCCGTGGTCACGATGATCCAGATGTCGGACATGCGAAGGTTCCGCTGAAAGTCGTCTTCGCTACAGCTCCACCACCGCCATGTCCGCTTCCTGCTCGACGGGCACGCTTGGCGTGGTGACGTCGGTGGCGAACACGTTCAGCGGTGCGTGGCGGATGGCCATGCGGCGGCGAATGTCGGCCGCGTTGAAGTGCTCGCTGGGAGTCTCGTCGGCGCCGAGTTCGGCGTTGGCTCGGGCCGGGCGGGTTTCGGCAAGCAGGTCGAGGGCGATCTGGCCTTCCTGGCGCGCGCCGAGGGTGACGCGCCCGCCGCCCGGAGCGGCGACGCTGCCGACGGGCGGAATGGCTTGCTCGAAGGCCTGCAGCATGCCGCGGGCGTTCTCGAACGTGCCGGCCTTTTCGGCCCAGGTCACGCTGGGAAGCAGGATGTCGGCACGTTCGCTCAGCTTGCCGGGGAGCGTATCGAGAAGGACGAGGAACTTTCCGTTCAGGGCGCTGGCCAGGTCATCACTGGCCCAGTCGCTGGGGTAGTTGCCGGTGACGATCGCCGCGGCGATCCTGCCGGCGCGGCACTCGGCTTCAAACTCACCGAAACTCAGCACGCGCGAGCCCCGAGTGCCATTGACAGCCTCGAGGACACGGCGCACGCCGCGGGCGTTGGGGCACTTCTCGGCGTAGACCGTGAATCCGTTGCTCGCGCCGGGAGGGAAGGTCTGGTCGCTGCCGCTGGTGGGAATGGGGCCGACCGCGAGGATCGCCTGGGGGTCGATGGCGCGGGCGGCTTCGCCGAGCACGTACGCCTCTTCGCAGGTGAGCATGGGGCTGACGAGCACAGCGACGTGCTTGCCTCCGCTCACCGCGGCCTTGAGGCCCGCGACGGCGTCGCGGCAGGCGCGCTCGAAATCGGTCGGCACCTGCACGCCGAACTGCTTGCGGCGGGGGCCGTTCAGGCGGTCTTCGCGGTGGATGAACTTCCAGCCGTAGCGCACTTCGTCGGTGATCCACCACTTGTTGACCGCCATGTTGGTCCGCGGCTTGAGGCGGTAGACCTTGCCGTCGTTGTGCTCGATCAGGATGTTGTCGCCGCTGGCGGTGATTCCGTCGATGGAGGGCGTGCTCTTGAGGAACCAGACGCGCTGCGCGAAGAGAAAGTCCTTGTCGAGCAGCGCGCCGACGGGGCAGAGGTCGACGACATTGGCGGCGAGAGGATTGTCGAGCGGGCGACCCGGGAAGACGTCGATCTCTTCGCGGTTGCCGCGACCGGCGACGAGCAGCTCGGCGGTGCCGCTGACTTCGCGCGTGAACCGGACGCAGCGGGTGCACATGATGCAGCGATCGCTGTAGAGGTAGACGTGCGGGCCGACATCCTTCTTGGGCTGCTTGACCTTGGTTTCCTCAAAGCGGCTGGCGCCTCGGCCGTACTGGTAGCTGAAGTCCTGCAGGGTGCACTCGCCGGCCTGGTCGCAGACGGGGCAATCGAGCGGGTGGTTGATGAGCAGATACTCCATCACGGCCTTCTGGTTCGCCACCGCCTTCGGACTGTCGGTGTAGACGACCATCCCGTCCATGCACTGGGTCTGGCAGGTGGGCATGAGTTTCCCGCCCATGTGCGGGACGAGCTTGCCGGTTGCCTTGTCGGGCATCCAGATTTCGCCGAGGCAGATGCGGCAACTGGCCACGATGGACAGGCCCTCGTGGTAGCAATACTGCGGGATCTCGATTCCCTCGCGATTCGAGACCTGGGTGATGACCTCGCCGGGGCTGAACGAGCACGCGCGGCCGTTGATCGTGATGGTCGGGGATGCCATGGGAGGCCATGGTAGTCGGTCGGGGTGGGTGCGCGATCAGAACCCCCCGCCGGCGGATTCCGAAAGAGGAGACCGGACCTGCCGATATCCTGTGGAGCGAACCGGCCTTACGGGGTGCAATGGCGCGGGGAGGTTGGTCGTTGTTCATGGGTCGCCGCGTGAGCGCCGACGCCACGGCGTTGGCGGGTCCGCGGAGGTCGCCCGGGAGTTCACCATGCCCAGCAACACACCCACGCCTCCGCCCCCGGCCTCCGCCCCGCCGCCAAACAACGCGCGAGCGCCGAAGCCCGCAAAGGCGCCGCTCGGGCAGCCGCAGGTTCCAAACTCGCTGGCGCCTCTGCCGGCGAAGGAGTTCGGGCTGGCACATGCGCGGCACCTGCTGTGGCGCGCGGGGTTCGGGGGCTCGCCCGAGCAGATCAAGCTGCTCGCGGATTGGGGACCGGAAAAGTCCGTGGAGTATCTGGTGCAGTTTGATCGCGCGCCGGGCGGGATCGATGAAGGAAGCCCGGAGCCGTTTGACAAGGACATCATGAGGCCGGCGACGCAGGAGGAGCGGCAGATGCAGCGCCGCGCCGCGTCGGCCCGCGATGAAGAAACGCTGGCGATGATCCGCACGCGCCGGCAGGAGGCCGAGCGCAAGGATCGCGAGCAGATTCAATCGATCCGCCGATGGTGGCTCAAGCGGATGATCGAGACCGGCC
Source organism: Phycisphaerales bacterium (assembly GCA_050182995.1). Lineage (GTDB taxonomy): Bacteria > Planctomycetota > Phycisphaerae > Phycisphaerales > UBA1924 > JAEUIX01. Next base: position 213,147 of record JBFXBS010000004.1, read on the forward strand.
GCCCGCTCGAAGAAAAGCTCACGCTCTTCTGGCACGGGCTGCTCGCAACCTCGTACCGGACGATCGAAGACTCGTATCACATGTATCGGCAGAACCAGTTGTTCCGCAAGCACGCCGCGGGAAACTACGGCGAGCTGCTCCGGGCGCTCATCCGCGACCCGGCCATGCTCGCGTACCTCGACCAGAACGACTCCCGGAAAAACAAGCCCAACGAGAACCTCGCGCGGGAGCTGATGGAGTTGTTCTCGCTCGGCGTCGGCAACTACACCGAGCAGGACATCAAGGAAGGCGCGCGGGCGCTCACCGGCTTCACGTTTGTCGATGACGAGTTCCGGTTTCAGACAAGCAACCACGACACCGGCGTCAAGAACATCCTCGGGCGGCGCGGGCCGCTCGACGGCGACGGGTTCGTCGAGGCGATCCTCGACACTCCCGAGTGCTCGCGGTACATGGCGCGGCGACTCTACCGGTACTTCGTGGCGGACTACCCGACGGGTCGCGCTCCGATCGATCGCGCGGCCGAAGGGGTGATGCACGAGATGGCCTCGGACCTCTCGCGCAACCGCTACGAACTCCGTCCGGTGCTGCGCAAGGTGTTCCTGAGCCGGCACTTCTACGACCGGCGGATCATGTGCGAGCAGATCAAGTCGCCCGTTGAACTGGTGGTCGGGGCGATCCGCTCGCTGAACCTCCCGGCCCGAGATCTGCAGACGCTGCTGGAGGCGATGAACATGATGGGGCAGGCGATCATGTTCCCGCCGAGCGTCAAGGGCTGGGAAGGCGGGCGAAGCTGGATCAACACGTCCACGATGTTCGTACGCCAGAACACGCTCGTGTACATGCTCACGGGAAAGCGCCCGCAGGGACGCGACGCGCTGGCCGACGAGGAGAAGTTTGACGCCGGGGTGCTGGAGTCGCGCCTGGCGGCGATCGACCCGCGCGTGAAGAGCGCGTCGCCCGATGAACGGCTCGATGCGGTGCTCGAGTTCGCGGTGGGGCGCACCGACCTGGCCGGGCGCAGCGCGGCACGCGAGTTCCTGGCCTCGCGCGGCGAAATGAACGCGGGCACGCTCGCGGACCTGCTTCTGCTTGTGACGGCCATGCCTGAATACCAATTGTGCTGAGTCGCCCCACGATGAGTTGACCCCGGTTCGAACACGCTTTGGAGCACGCCATGCTCACGCCCGATCCGCTCGCCTTCACTCGCCGCCGATTCATTCGCGATGGCCTCACGCTCGCGTCGGCCGCGCTGTCGATTCCGTACTTTCTCGATTCCACGGCGCTCGGGCTGCCCATGAGCGCCTGGGGCGGGTCGATCCCCGGCGTGCCCGAGGATCGGATTCTCGTCGTCGTGCAGCTCTCCGGCGGCAACGACGGGCTGAACACGGTCGTGCCGTATTCGATGCCTGAGTATTACCGCGCGCGACCGGTGATCGGGATCAAGGAAGACCGCGTTCTCAAACTCGGGAAGAACAACGAGGTCGGGCTCCACCCGAGCCTCACGGGGATCAAGGACCTGTACGACGACGGCCTCTGCGGCATCGTGCAGGGCGTGGGGTATCCCAACCCCAACCGGTCCCACTTCAAGAGCATGGACATCTGGCACACCGCCGACACGACCGGCACCGGCGATGGGTGGCTCGGGCGTTACTTCGACTCCGAGTGCTGCGGGTTTGGGAAGGGCGAATCGGGCCGGCCGGAGCCGATGCCGCAGGCGGGCATTGCCATCGGGCGCGAAGCGCCGCTGGCGATGCAGGGGCAGGTGGTGAAGCCGATCGCGTTCGAGTCGGCGGACCTGTTCCGCTGGAGCGGACGCGGACTCGGGAAGGATGTGAGCCGCGGGTATGACGAGATCGCGCGCGCGGGGGGCGCGGAGGGAGTGGATCCCAACTCGTCAGCGGCGTTCCTGACGCGGACCGCGATGGACGCGCAGGTGAGCAGCGAGACGATCCGCAAAGCGGTGGCGGCGAAGGCGCGCGTGACCTATCCCCAGCAAGGCGACCTCGGCCGGAACCTGCAGATGATCGCGTCGATGATCGCCGCGGGGCTGAAGACGCGCGTCTACTACGCGTCGATCGGCGGGTTTGACACCCACGCGGGCCAGGGCGGCGAGAACGGGCGGCACGCCCAGTTGCTGACGCAGGTCGGCGGAGCGCTCAAGGCGTTCTACCAGGATCTCAAGGCGCAGGGGAACGACGGACGCGTGCTCACGATGACGTTCTCCGAGTTCGGACGCCGCGTCGGACAGAACGGGAGCGCAGGAACCGACCACGGCACCGCGGCGCCGCTGATGGTTTTCGGACCCATGGTGAAGGCCGGGGTACTCAACCCGCATCCGAGCCTGCAGGACCTGGACTCGGGGGACCTCAAGTACACGCAGGACTTCCGCGGGGTGTACGCAGGGATCCTGTCGTCGTGGCTCAAGGCTGATCCGAAGAAGATACTCAACCGTGACGGGGGGGCGAGCGGGCGTGCGTTCGAGGTTGTCGCGAAGGGCTGAGCCGCCACCTGTTCGACGGGCACTCCCCCTGCACCCGGGGAAAAGGCGTCAACTTCGGGGTTCGGGTGGTCGATGATGGAGCGCGGAGCGCTCCTCGATGCCCACGACGGATCAAAGCCCGAAGACCGTGCGCAGCGTCTACGCCGACGATGCCGACATGGGCGAGATCCTGTCGCTGTTTGCCCGGTCGCTGCCGGCGCGCCTGGAGACGCTGCAGCGGCTGTGGAGCGAGTTGAGGCTGGACGAGCTTGGGGCGGCGGTGCGGCAGCTTGGCCGCGAAGGCACCGGGTGCGGCTATTCGACGCTGGGGGCGGCGGCCGAGCGCTTTCAGCAGAAGCTCGCCGAACTGAACCACGGCGAAGCGAGGAACGAACAGGATGTGGGCGAGGTGCGCCGGCGGTTTCAAGAGCTGATCGACGTGTGCGGGCGCGTGGTCGTGTGAATCCGGGTCTCCATAGCCGCGGAGTATGTTCCGGTGCAGACGAACGAGACAAAGCCCAAGGTGCTCCTGATCGACGACTCGGCGTTCGTGCACAAGCTGCTGGCCGCGCGGCTCAAGTATGAGCATCTCGAACTGCTCTGTGCGTCGTCGGGCGCAGAGGGTCTTGAGGCGGCTCGGGCGCAGCACCCGTCCGCGATTCTCCTCGATCTGGAAATGCCGGACCTCGATGGCTTCGGCGTGCTTCGCGAGTTGAAGGGCGACCCCGCCACCGCCACCATCCCCGTGGTGATTCTCTCGGGCACGAGCGATTCGGACGCCAAGGTGACGGCGTTTGACCTCGGGGCGACGGACTACGTGAGCAAGGCGCTGGATCTGCCGGGCGATGTGGCCGAACTCCGGGCGCGGCTGCGCTCGGTGCTCCGGCTCGAGCGATTGCTGCGGTTGCTCGCCGAGCGCGCGGAGATCGACGGCCTGACGGGGCTGGGGAACCGGACGCAGTTTGACCGCCGGCTGGCCCAGTCCCTGGCGGAGAACCAGCGGCACGGTCACGCGCTCTCGCTCGCGCTCATCGACTGCGACCATTTCAAGAAGGTGAATGACACGTTCGGGCACCCGGCAGGCGACGAGGTGCTGGTCGGGCTTGGACGACTGATCCAGGCGTCGTGCCGCGGGACCGACGTGCCGTGCCGCTATGGCGGCGAGGAGTTCGCCCTGCTCATGCCCAACACGGGGCCGGACGATGCGGAAGTGGTGTGCGAGCGGATCCGCTGCGCGATGGCGAAGCAGACGTGGCCGCGGCACCCGGACCGCAACGTGACGGTTTCGGTCGGCGTCGCCGGCGTGGCGGGCGCCTCGGCGCTCACGAGCATGCAACTCGTCGAGCGGGCCGATGACGCGCTGTATCAGGCCAAGCGCGGCGGGCGGAATCGCGTGGTGCGCGCCCGGCTCGAACAGCCGATGGCGCGCACGGTGTAAACACCGGGTTCCGTGCGGATTCCCCCTCCGCCGGAAGTGATTCCTCGTCCAGAATCATCCGGCGCGGTCAGCCTCGAACGGGAGCATGGCGGCGGCCTTGGTGGGCGCTTCCGCGCGAACCGTGATCGGCGCCATGGCGTCGTCGGTTTGCAGCGCCTTGCCGGATTTGACGCCCTCGCGCTCGAAGCGGCGCGCGGTGCTGAGAAGGTTGCGCTCCGTCGAGGCGATGAAATCGTTGTAGCGATCGACCGCGGCATTGAGCGCCTTCCCCAGCCCCACCGCGTGTGCGAGCGCCACCTGCACCCGCTGGTGCAGCTCCGAACCCAGCGTCCGAAGCGTCGCGGCTTCCTCGGCCAGCTTCTGCTCCTGCAGCGTGAGCGCCACCGCGCTCAGCAGGCCCAGCAGCGTCGTCGGCGTGACGATGACCACCTTGTTCCGCCAGGCGTGCTCGATCAGCTCCGGCCGAAGCCCCTGCACCGCGTCAAGGTACTGGTCCCCGGGGATGAACATCACCACGAACTCAGGCGACCCGGGGTACTCGGCGTAATAGCCCTTCTTGCCCAGCGCCGTCACCTGGTCGGTCACGTGCCGGGCGAACCGCTCGAGACACGCATCGCGCTCCGCGCCTTCCTTGTCGATCGCCTCCACGTACGCCGAGATGTTGCACTTGGCGTCGATCACGATGTTTCGATCGTTCGGCATGAACACGATCATGTCGGGCTTCAGCACCTTGCCGTCGGCGTCCACGGTCGAATCCTGCACGCGGAAATCGCGCCCCTCGGCCAGACCGGCCATCTCGACGACGCGCCGGAGGTGCCACTCGCCATACTTCCCGCGCACATCCGGCTTCCCCAGGGCGCGCACGAGCTTTCCCGTTTCGCTGCGGAGCGCCCCGCCCAGGTCCTGCATCGTGCGCACCTGCTGCATCAGCCCGGCGTAGGCGGCGCCGCGCGCGTTCTCGAGCTCGCGCAGGACGGCGTCGGTCTTCGCCAGCGTGTCAGCGATCGGCTTCACCAGGTGCTCGACCGCCGAGCGGCGCTGCTCCATTTCCGCCGCCGCCTGCGCCGACTTTTCGCCCAGCTTCTGCTCGGCGAGGCGCAGGAAGTCGGCGCTGCTGCTGCGCAGGGTGTCACTCGCCAGCGCCTTGAACACCGACGTGAACTCCGCCTTGATCGCCTGGAGTTGCTCTTCGCCGCGCTTGCGCTCGGCTTCAATTTGTTCGAGGCGCGCGCCCAGCCGCGCAGCCTCGACCCGCGCCGATTCAGCCTCCTGCGCAGCCGCCGTCCGGAGCGCCTCCGCCGCGTTGGCGCGGGCGACCAGCGTGCCACGCTGGACGAGCAGGATGACCACGCCGGCGAGCGCCGCCAGGAGCAATACGCCGAGCACGATCGTGACCGCGTCCATCACGCGGCATTCTACCGCCAAGAGAGGCAACCCGGAAGGGGGATGTTCGTATATTCGGCCCCGGCGCTGGCTGCCGATTTGGCAACCGGGTCGACCCGGGGTGAGTGGGGTGGCAGGAAGGGGACGCCGACGTCGGGACCGGGCCCCCGAGCAGTGCCGGTTTGAAGGCGTTTCCGTGCGGATTCCGGGGAGAATGGCTTTCGCGGCACCTCCGATCGGCGCGTGGGCCTGAGGCATCGGGGTTGCCTTGGCACTTGCGCGATGGTCTTTGTTCCAGGACAGCCTGAAGCCCGTGGCCGAGCCTCGCAGCGGGGCGGTGGCGCGGCCGGGGGCGGCGGTGGGATGGTCGGACGGCCCGGCGGCGGAGATGATGGGCCGGGGCAGGATCGCCCGGTGGCCGGCGGCGGAAGGCTGAACCTGCTGCTGACGGCCCCGGCGTGGCGGCCGGACAGTTGGACGGACCGGTTGCCGTCGCTGCTTGACCCGCTGGGAATCCGGTCGATGCGAGCGCAGACAGCGCGGCAGGCCGAGCAGGTGATCCGGCAGACGACGGTGCATATTGCGGTGGTGGACCTGACGCTCCCGCTGGATGATTCGCGCGATCGCGAGATCGAAGAGGGCGGGACGCGGATTCTGGAGTTGCTGTCGCGGATGAGCGCGCCCCCGCCGACGGTGGTGATTCAGGCGCCGCGCGGGCATCGCGACGCGGCCCGGTGCATGTCGGCGGCGCTTCGCTGCGGAGCGTTTGCGGTCGTCGATCGGTCGGCGGCGGACATCGAGCTCATGCTCGACGTCATGCGGCGCATGCTCAACCGGTTCTATTCCAGCCGCTGGCCGGGGGCGTGCGACGAGCGGACTTCAGGCTCCGCGGCGACGCCGCAGCGGTTGTATGAGGATCCACGGAAGGGGCCGGGGTTTGTGTGAGCGGGAGCGCACGGCTCGCCGTTCGGATTAGTTGGCCTCATTGAACCACGGGTTTTGAATCACGTCTCACGTGTGACGTTTCAGTAAGCCTCTCGGAGTTTCCCATGTCGAAGTCATCGTCGGTTTCCGGTTTTCGTCCACTTCACGACAAGATCCTCGTCAAGCGCGACGAGGCCGCGTCCAAGACCGAGTCGGGCATCTACCTGCCCGAGAAGGCCAAGGACACGCCCAAGACCGGCGTGATCGAAGCCGTCGGCACCGGCTCGCTCAACTCCGACACGGGCGAGCTCATCCCCCTCACCGTCCGCAAGGGCGACAAGGTGCTCTTCTCGTCCTACGCCGGGACGGAGATCAAGATCGACGGCAAGGAGTTCCTCGTCATGAGCGAAGACGAGGTGCTCGCCGTCATCGAGTAAGGACGCGAGGGTCGAGTCGCGAGTCGTGAGAGTCCCCATGCCCACAGCGAATCAATCGCGTTCGAACCTCGGTGCCGCCACGCCGAGGTCGCGCGCCGGGCGGTTCGAGGATCTGATCGCCTGGCAGAAGGCCCGGTCACTCGTCAAGGAGGTCTACCTGGCCACGCGCGAGCCACGATTCGCCCGGGACTTCGCGCTCGCGAGCCAGATCCAGCGCGCCGCCGTTTCCATTCTGTCCAACATCGCGGAGGGGTTTGAGCGAGCCCACCCCCGCGAATTCCACCAGGCGCTCGCCGTCGCCCGCGCAACGTGCGCGGAGGTCCGGGCCCAGTTGTACGTCGCACTCGACGTCGGCTACCTGACCAGCGAGCGGTTCGAATCGCTCATGAACGCCGCGGCCGAGGTCGGTCGCATCATCGGCGGTCTTCGGCTCTCCGTGGCTCGTCGCCTGGAGGCCAAGGCCACCCTCATATCGAAGGATTGACCCTCGCGTCTCGCGACTCGCGACACGCGACTCAGAAAGGAACTGACTCATGCCCGCCAAGCAGATCGCATTCGACACGGACGCCCGCGAACGAATCCTTCAGGGCGTCAAGAAACTTGCCCGCGCCGTCAAGGTCACCCTCGGCCCGTCCGGCCGGGTCGTCGTTCTCCAGAAGTCCTTCGGCGCTCCCACCGTCACCAAGGACGGCGTCACGGTCGCCAAGGAGATCGAAGTCGAGGACGCCTACGAAAACATGGGCGCTCAGCTCGTCAAGGAAGTCGCCTCCAAGACCTCCAAGGACGCCGGCGACGGCACCACCACCGCCACCATCTATGCCGAGTCCATCTTCCAGGAAGGTCTCAAGAACATCACCGCCGGGGCCAATCCCAACGAGATCAAGCGCGGCATCGACATGGCCGTCGCCGCCCTCGTCGATGAACTCGCCAAGATGAGCAAGAAGGTCGATTCCTCGAAGGAAATCGCCCAGGTCGGCACGTGCTCGGCCAACCAGGACGAGGAAATCGGCAAGATCATCGCCCAGGCGATGGACAAGGTCGGGAAGGACGGCGTCATCACCGTCGAAGAGGGCAAGTCGCTCTCCACCGAGGTCGAGCTCCTCGAAGGCATGCAGTTTGACAAGGGCTTCCTCTCGCCGCACTTTGTGACCAACGCCGCGACGATGGAATGCACGCTCGAGAAGCCGTACATCCTCATCTTCGAGAAGAAGCTGAGCAGCGCGAAGGACATGCTTCCGCTGCTGAACAAGATCGTCGAGGTCGGCGCGCCGCTCCTGATCATCGCTGAAGACGTCGAAGGCGAGGCCCTCGCCACGCTCGTCGTCAACAAGCTCCGCGGCACGCTCAAGATCGCCGCCGTCAAGGCGCCGGGCTTCGGCGACCGCCGCAAGGAAATGCTCGGCGACATCGCCACCCTCACCGGCGGCAAGGCGGTGATGGAAGAGCTGGGCATCGAGCTTGAGAAGCTCGAACTCTCCGACCTCGGCCGCGCCGCCAAGGTCACCATCGACAAGGACAACACCACCATCGTCGAGGGCGCGGGCAAGCCTTCGGAGATCAAGGGTCGCATCGAGCAGATCCGCCACCAGATCGAGGCGACCACGAGCGATTACGACCGCGAGAAGCTCGAAGAGCGCCTCGCCAAGCTCGCCGGGGGCGTCGCCCAGATCAACGTCGGCGCCGCCACCGAGGTGGAGATGAAGGAGAAGAAGGCCCGCGTCGAGGACGCGCTCCACGCCAGCCGAGCGGCGGTCGAGGAGGGCATCCTGCCCGGCGGCGGGGTCGCCGTCGTCAAGGCCCGCCGCGCCATCGACAAGCTCAAGAAGAACGCCCGCGGCGATGAGCGCATCGGCATGGACATCGTCCACCGCGCCGTCGTCGCGCCCGTCAAGCAGATCGCCGCCAACTGCGGCCTCGACGGGTCCATCGTCGCCAACAAGGTCGAGGAAGAGTCCAGCGTCAACTTCGGCTACAACGCCCTCACCCACGAATACGGCGACCTGCTCAAGATGGGCGTCATCGTCCCCACCAAGGTCGAGCGCGTCGCCCTCCAGAACGCCGCGAGCATCGCCGGCCTCCTCCTCACCACCGACTGCGCCATCGTCGATATCAAGGAAAAGAAGTCCAAGGGCGCAGCCGGCGGCGGCGGCATGGACGACATGGACTACTGAGAAGCATCGCCGCGTCGGGGACACCTGACGCGGCGTTTTGTGACAAACTGGATTCACGATAACCGCAACGCGCTTCTGATAAACACAGTTGGAGGCCTTGTCGCCGGTTCAGTATCTGGACTCTTAGTTGCGTTCTTAGTTGCGGCGACAAACTGGACCTTGTTTACCCCTCGCCCAGGCATTAGCCATACGCTGAACGAATCGCGGACTGAGTTGACTGTTCGAATCTGTAACACAGGCGGCGCCGCTGAATTCAACTGCCGTCTAGTCGTCGAACTTCCGTCACCCGTAACTGATGCAAGCGTTCCATCAGTCGTGCGACAATCAGACGGATCACCGATTCGAAGCGTCGATGTTTTGACGGGGCGCGATCGCCTTGATCTTCATGTCCCATTGCTTGCGCCTCGCTCCCAATACACGCTCGTTCTGCGTGTCCGCGACCCGATCAACAGTGCCATTCGCGTCCGACTTGTCACCGCATCGGGACTCTTTTCGAGCGAGTGATCATGCGCACCACGATTGCCAGTCTTGCGGCGGCCATGCTTTTCGTTGCAGGCTGTGCGTCTCGACTCTCGGAGCAAGAGCCGTCCCTCGCACCGACGCTGATCACCAAGCAATCTAGGCATCGTACAAAATACTCCGCACACGAGCGTATGTACCATCTCGATCTGACTGGCACATTCCGAGTTACCGCGTTCGAGCGCATGGGCGATGCTGCTCAGTACTCGGCGGGAACACTGCTGACGCCTTCACAGTACCAAGACGGCTTGCTGACCGTGACCTTTGCGGTCGGCGTGTTTGGTCCAATACTTACAGTGTCTCACTCGCGAGGGGTGACGATTCGACTTGACGCGCAGAGGTGCTGGCTTATCGGGTGGGACGATACATTTCGACGACTGGAGATTCGCCAGCCCACTGATGCTGACCCGTGCGCTTCGCCGACAATGGTTGCACTGCTTCCGCCGAAATCGGAATCGACGATCGGATTGGATTGCATTACGCCGTTGCTGCGTGGTCGCGGCACGGCGCCAAGTCTTGCTGAGGATGACTTGCCCAACATGCCTTGCATCAATGACCCTTCGTTCCCGGCGTTCCACTGGACGTCTATCGTGCCTGCGACCAGGGCAGCGCTGCTGACCAAGGCCATCGAGAAGGCCGTGACTCACACATCGCACCTGCATCTTGAGTTTGAGAATGCTCAGGAGCGCTACACCTACCGATTCACGCTCAACGTCGAGTCCGTTCGATTTAGATTCTCGGAGCAATGACGACGGAACGGACAGGGGCATTATCACCTTCGCTGGCTGCGGCCACGCACACGCCCGCGCTTGCATTCGCGGACGTTGCTGCCCCTCCTTCTTGACGCTGCTGCGCTCTTCACGCATCGACGCCAGCCCCGCGGCCTGCGTTGCCGCGCCGGAGCTTTTGTTTCAGTTCCCGCGGCGCACGGTCGAAACGGACCTGGTCGTGCGCGTGCGAGGGTTCGAGCCGGGTCGAACCGCGCGGCGCGCCGCCCTGGTGCGAGCCTTCCGGGGCGCCGCGCGGGCGCTTGCCCCTCCGCTTTGCCGCCGGGCGCGTATCGATCTTGCCTGAGTTGGGCATCTTCGCACCTCCGTAGCAACTACTACGCCCACCCGCCGGCGCAGGTGCGAGGATCGGGCCGGATCAGTTCCAACTTCACGAACGCGCCCGACGACCCCTCTTTCGGCCCGCCCGGAGCGGGCACGACACGGGCGGCACGCGGCGAGCATCCAACCGGGAGCGCCGCCCGCCCGCCCGATTCGGGCGCTGTACCCTTGCCGCACCACGCCCCGCGAGGAAGCATCCATGCAGACGTTCGCCTTCCGCCGCTCAGGCGTGATCCTGCTCGTCGGCGTAGCTGGAGTCTCCCTCATGCTTGACGCCGCTCACGGGGCGACTGAGCCTCCCGCGGGCGCTGCGCCCGCCGGGCGAACGCCGGTTGAGACGACCCGGCACCCCGAGCTCGGGCACGTGCGCTGGGGTCGGGATTTCGATCGAGCGCTCGCGGCAAGCCGGGCCTCGGGCAAGCCGGTGTTCGTGCTCTTTGACGAAGTGCCGGGCTGCCACACGTGCGTTTCATTCGGGCAGACGGTGCTCACGCACCCGCTCATTGTCGAGGCGATCGAGGACTTGTTTGAGCCGGTGGCGATCTTCAACAACATGGGCGGCGCCGACGCGGCCGTGCTCAAATCGTTCGGTGAGCCGGCGTGGAACAACCCGGTGGTGCGGATCGTGGACGCCGAGCGGCGTGCGCTGTCGCCGCGGGTGGACGGCGACTACACCCCGCGCGGGATCGTCGGGGCGATGGTCAAGGCGCTTGCGGATTCAAAGCGACCGGTGCCGGCCTACCTGGCGCTCCTGCACCAGGAGCAGGCGCCATCGGAGCGCGCCGTGTTCGCGATGCATTGCTTCTGGGAAGGCGAGGTCCGCCTCGGGGCGATCGAGGGCGTGCTCTCGACGCGCTCCGGTTTCGTCGGCGGCGAAGAAGTCGTCGAAGTGATGTTCGACCCGGCGCGGGTCACGCGCGAAGCGCTCGAAGCCACGGCGCGCGAAATGGCCTGCCGACTCCCGGGTCGCGGCGGCGACGAGCCCATGCGGCCGTCCACACAAGATGACAAGTACCAGCTCCGGCGCACGGCGCTCGCCGCCCTTCCCATGACGCCGCTGCAGGCAACCCGCGCCAACGCGGCAGCGGGGGCGGGAGGCGATGCGCAGTCGGTCCTGTCGCCGCGCCAGAAGGCCATGCTCGCGCGGCTCTCGAAACTCGACCCGGCGAAGCGGCCGAACCTGATCGGGTGCACCGACCTGGCGACGGCATGGCGAGAAGCTGAATCGGCGGCGGCGGCGAAGCGCTGACCTGGTTGCACCAATCACCCGCCTGAGGCGAAGAGCCGATAATCGTGCCATGGCCGGCGAGCCCGCAGCTTGCGTGGACACGACCAAGAGCGTCCATGACGTTCGCGCGCGTGTCGCGCGAGTCGTCGCCACGGCGATCGCGCTCGTGCTGCTGGCGCACGCCTTGGCCGTGCTTTCGCCCCTGCGGGTGAACTTTGACTCGGTGCTCCTGCTGGAGATGGTCGAGAACCATCTCGCCGGGCGCGGGTGGAACCCGGACATGCGGAGCCAGCACCCGGTGCTCTACCCGATGATCGTGCGGGCGCTGCACGCGTTCGGGCTGGCCGGGCCGGCGGGGCTGGTGCCGCTCAACGTGCTCATGCTTGCGGTCGGGCTGTGGATGTTCGATCGCGTGCTGGCGCGGGCGTTTTCGGCGCTGCCCGGAGGGGCGCCGGCGCGCCGCGTCATTCTGCTGCTCACCGCGCTTTCCTGGGTCGTCGTGAAGCACGCGGCACTCGTGGTGACCGACGTCGTGTTCTTCGGGCTGGCGGCTGCAGCGATCCTGGCCATGGAGCGTGCGGCGAGCGCGCCGTGGAGCGCGCGGCCGGCGTGGACCGGACGGGGTGGATGGCTCTCGCTCGGTGCGGCCCTGGCGGTGGCCTGCGTCCTGACTCGGACTGTGGGGATCGCGCTGCTTCCCGGGCTGGCGTGGGCGGCCCTCGGCGGCGCACCGGGCCTGAGTGCCGGCGCGCGCTTCCTTTCGCGTCGCCCGTTCTTCGGCGTGGGGGTGCTGTCGGTCGCGGCGGTCAGCGCGGGGGCCGGCGCATGGGTGCTCACAAGGACCTCGTACTGGGCCGGGCTGCGCGACGAAGTGCAGGGTCTGAGCCTGCTCGAGATCGCCGCCAGGATCGCGGGCTTCCGCCTCAGCGACCTTGGTCAGACGCTGCTGAACGTGCCCGAGAGCGTCGTGCCTGCGCCAGCGCGCGGCGTGCTGATCGCGGCGGGGCTTGTCGGCGCGGCGCTCGTGCTCGTCGGGCTCTGGAACGCGCGGGCGCGGCTGGCGCCGACGCATGTGGTGCTTCTCGCCTACGCCGCGATTCTGCTGGCGTGGCCGTTCGCCGACCCTCGGTTCCTGCTCCCGGTGCTGCCGATCCTGGGCGCGCTCGTCGTCGAGTCGCTGAGGCCGCTCTGGATGATCCGCGCGGGCGCCGTGCTCGCGTGGGCGTACGTGATCGTGTTCAGCGCGCTGGGGTGCGGGGCCCTCGCTCTCTCGCTGCGACTGACGTTCGCGGGGCCGCGCTTTCCCGATCTCTACGGCAGCGGGGTCTACGCCGACTCGTATCGGGCCGCGATGGGACAGCCACATGATCCGACGCGTGTCGATCCGCTTGTGGTCCGCCTGCTGCGCCGCTTCGACCCCGCGCACGCGCCGGGCGGCACGCCCGACACGCAGTAATCATCTCCGCACTTACGCGGCCGGCGGCGCGGACACGTGCTCCGCGGCCTCGGCGCGCAGGGCGTCGGCGAGCGCCCGCTCATCGGGGTCGCTCAGGCGCGATCCGATCTGCTCGAGCGCCCGGCGGCCGCGGGGTCGATCGCCCAGGCGACGCACGCACACCAGCGCGAGCATAAGCATCACCCTCGGCGCTTCGGGGTCGGCGGCAAAGGCGCCGACGAACCGCTCATACGCCTCGGCGGCAAGCTGGTCGCGCGAAGCCGTAAACAAGCGATTGCCGATCTCGAGCTGTGCATCGCGGGTGAGCGTGGTCTGCGCACGCGGCGCCCGGGAGAAGCGTTCGAGCAGGTCGGCGTAGGCGCCGGTGGCGGCGTCCCAGTCGCGGGCGGCGGCACGGCGCGAGACCTCGGCGCGTGCCTCGGCGAGCGCGCGATCGGCCTCGGCGTTCGGCCCCTCGCGCGGGTCGAGCCGTCGTGCCACTTCGCGCTCGCGCTCGCTCACCGCCTCGCGGATCACGCGCCGCCGGTGTGCCTGACGCAACATCGCAAACACGTCATACTCCTCCCGCGGCAGGATCCCGGTCGCGAGCAGTCCGAAGCTCACGCCCGCGCCGAACGCGTAGCCCCCGAGGTGGGCGAGGTGGGCGATGCCGGTGTGTCCGCCGAACTGCGTGAGGATGAAGTCGAGGACGACCGCGAAGCCGACGAACCACGGCGCGCTCACCCACGATTGACTGAGTCCCAGCAGCCACAGGCACCGGATCTGCGTGCCCGGGAACAGGATGACGAACCCGCCGGTGACCGCGGCAATCGCGCCCGACGCGCCCACGACGGGAGAACGATCGAACGCGACGTGCAGGGCGCACGCGGCGACCCCGCCGAGCAGGTAGTAGGTGGAGAACCCGATTCGGCCCAGGCGATCTTCCATGGGCGGGCCGAACACCCACAGGAAGAGCATGTTGAAGCCGATGTGCAGCCATCCGCCGTGGACGAAGCATGAGGTGATGAAGCCCCACGGTTGCAGGTCGCCCGGGTTGAGCCAGAGCGCGTGAAGCACGCGCACATAGGCGTCGGGGTTGACGCGCTCCAGCCCGGTCATGCAGGCAAAGACGAGCAGGTTCAGGCCGAGGAGGACCGGCGTGATGATCATGCGCCGCCGGCGCGGGCGATCTGTCGCGAGCGGAATGAGCACGAAGGGATGGTACCGCGCCGGGCCGGCGCGCGGGCTGCCGGGCCCCGCGTCGAGGCGGTCGGTCAGGTCGCACGAGCCGCGGCGGCCAGCGCGCGGGCCTCGACCTCGTCCACGCTGATCCGCTCCATCATCGCGCGGCCGGCGCCTTCGTCCTTGTGCGCGAGCGCTTCCCCGGGTCGAAGGTGCTGGACCACGTCGGCGCCGCGGCCATACGGGCCCACGAGCGAAACATCGGTCGGACCGTACAGCGCGACGATGGGCCGGTCGAAGCCGACAGCCATGTGCAGCGCGGCGGAGTCATTGGCGACGACCAGCGCGCTCCGCGCAACCAGGGCCATCAGACGCCCCACGCTGGTCGCACCGATGAGGTCAATGACGCGCGGCTCGCTCGCCGCCAGCGCCGCGAGCGGGGCGCACTGATCGCGCTCGTCGGATGTCCCGACCACGGCAATGCGATCAAACCCGCGCGCGAGGAGACGCCGGGCGAGGTCGGCAAAGCGCTCGGCGGGCCACCGCTTGCCCACCCATCGGCTCGTGGGGGCGAAGAGCGCGGTGCGCCAGGCCCTTCCTTCTGCACCGGCGCCCGGTCGTGCATCGGCGTCGACGGCCGCAAGGTCCGCCGGCGGCGCGTACAGGCGCATGTCGCGCACGACCTCGACGCCCAGCGGCGACAGCAGCGTGAGCATGCGGTCAACGGTGTGCACGGCGCCGGCGGGGTCGACCGCGTGGGTGTACGCGGCCGGTGCGCCCTCACGGGCATCGGCGTGGCCGATTCGCATCGGCGCGCCGGTCGCGAGCGTGAGCAGGCCGCTGCGCAGCAGACCCTGGCAATCGAGCACGACGTCGTACCGCGCCGAGCGCAGGCGGCCAAGCAGGGCCGTGAGCACGCGTGATCCGGCGCTGCCCGGGAGCCACCAGCGCTCGAGACTGCGGCGGGGGAAAGGGACAACTTCGCCGCCGCCCGAAGCTCCCGCGCTTCCAGCCAGAGCCGGATGGGCGCTGATCGCGTCAGCGAACACATCCCTCACGAGCCAGTCGATGCGCGTCTCGGGCCACGCCCGCCGGAGGCTCGCCAGCACCGGGACCGTACGGCAAACATCGCCCAGAGCGCTGGGTCGGATCATGAGAATGCGTGCGGGCGCGCCGTGGCTGGGGCGGGTCGGCTCGTGGGGCGCGGGGGGTCGGGATCGATCAGGTGTAGACACGCGGCGGCGATGGTACACGCCGCGCTTCGGTCTCTGCACGGTTCCATCGCCGGTCCGAGCACGAAATACGTGGGGGGTGGCTCCCCAACAATGCAGAACCGGCCGGCCTTGCCGAATACAGGAGCATTCCATGCGCACGATCCCGCTTGCCGTCTCGGTGTCGGTTCTGCTCATGTCCGCGGGGGGAACGCACGCTCAGGGCGGCGCGAAGGAAAAGAACGAGGCGCCGGCGTCGTCTCGGGTGCTGATCGTCGAGACGAACGACTGGGACCGGATGCTGGTCTCGCCGAAGGATGCGGCTCTGCGCCGGGCCCTTGATCTGCTGCCCGCGCGGATCCGTGAGGTGCCGGGGGAGATTCCGCCGGGCGAGGAGCCGCCGCCGCCGGAGGCGTTCGCGCTGCTGAGCGGACTGGTGAACGCACCGATGCGGATGGTGCTCGAATACAGCGCGGAGAACCAGGGCGGGTTCATGGGTGCGGGGTTGCTCGTGTCGTTCGGACGTCCGGACGGCGAGGCGGCGCGACGCGACGCAGGGCTGGTGAAGCGGCTGATGTCGGGCGCGCCGCTCCGCCCGCGCGAGAGCGCGGAGTATCCGGGCATGAGCGAAGTGGTGACCCCGCTCGGCGTCGTGCGTTTCGGACCGCACGAAACGGCGGGCGCGGGAAAGGGCGCGGGCTCGCCGTGGGCCTATGAGATTCGCGCCGGCACGCTCGCAGATGAGGGGCGAAGCGACGAGGGGCTGTTCGCAGCACAGGTCCCGGGGTTCGAGGCGCACACGCGCGTGCGGTTTGATGCCGCGCCGCTGGCGCCGTTCTTCGAATTCGCCGAGGTGCTCGCGGCGAACGACCCCGGCGCGGCGCAGGCGCTCCGGCATGTGCGCGAGAGCGGCGTCTTCGGCGGCGAGGGCCGGCCCGCGCTCACCGCAACCTATCTCGCCGGGCACACCCCCGACAGGTCCCTCTCGCTCACGACCATCTCGGGGGCGGCGGCGCACGCCGATCTGATCGGCCTCTCGCGCGAAGCGCTCACGCCCGCCGACCTGCGCGCCGTGCCGGCGGACGCGCACTGGGGGCATGTCGGGCGCGTCAATGCGGCGACGCTGCTCGGGCATCTCACGCGGCTTTCGCAGCAGCCCGAGGCGCAGGAGGGACTCGATGAGTTCACGCGGGTTACGGGCGTCGATCTCATCGGCGACCTCATCGGGCAGCTTGGGGGCGCCTACGCGCTGTACCTCTCGGATTCGACCGGCGGCGGCGGGATGTACTCGATCGCCGCGGTGCTCTCGCTCAAGGACGGGCGGCGCTTCGACGCGGCGGTTCAGAAGGTCGCGGAGGCCGTCAACTCGGAACTGCGCAAGCCCGAGGGCGCGCGCGGCTACGCGCAGGTGCGACGCTGGACCGACGAGCGCGCGCCCGGGTGCGGCTTCATGTCCATTTCCTTCCCCGGGCTGCCGGTGCCGATCGAAGTCACCGCGGGGATGACGCCCGAGCGGCTTGTGCTGGCGCTTTCGCCGCAGGGAGCGATCGCGGCGGCGCGCCAGGCGGCGAGCGCCAACGGCGCGGGGATTCTCGACAACCCGAGGATCGCCGAGGCGCTCGCGGGCCGCGGGACGGGCGGGATGATCACGTTCTCGTTCAATGACACGGCACGCACGCTCCGCGAGGGGTACCCGCTGGTCTCGATGATCGGCTCGATGGTGGGGAACCTCGTGCGCTCGCGCGAGGTCGCCGAGGGCGAAGCCCGCAACCCCGCGCTGGTCACGCCGACGTACGCGGAACTGCTTGACGGCGCCCGCTGCACCGTGGGCTGGAGCAGTTGGGCCGGCGATGACTACGTCTTCCGCTGCGAGGGCGATCGGTCGGCGCTGGTTCGGGCGGCGGCGTCGGCGGGGCGCGTCGCGCCCTTCCTCCCGCTCGTCGAGCTGGCGGTCGCCGCGGGCGCGCTGGATGACCAGCGGAAGAAGTTCGAGCGCGAGATGCACGATCGGCACGAGCACGGGGGGCACGAGCACGGGGAAGAAGGGGAGGGCGGAGATCACGGCGACCACGAGCCGTGAGCGCCCGCACCCCTACGCTCCGCGCATGCATGCGCTGCTCGTTCAGTCTGACATCGCCTGGGAGGACAAGGCGGAGAACTACCGGCGGATCGAGGCGATGCTCCGCGCGTCGCCCCCGGAGCCGGGCGACCTCGTGCTCCTGCCCGAGATGTTCGACACGGGGTTCTCGTTCCGGCTCGACGTGACGGCCGACCGCGACGGCGCGACGCTCGCGTTTCTGAAGCGCCTCGCACGCGAGCACGAGATCACGCTGCAGGGCGCGCGTTCGGTGGCAGGCCCCGACGGCAAGGGCCGCAACCGGGCGTCGATCATCGGGCCCGACGGCGAGCTCGTCGCCGAGTACGACAAGATTCACCCGTTCTCCTTCGGACGCGAGACCGAGTTCTTCGCCGGGGGCGAGCAGGTCATCGCGTATCCCTGGCGCGCGGGCGAGCAGGTCACGACGGTGTGCCCGGCGATCTGCTACGACCTGCGCTTTCCGGAATTGTTCCGTCGCGGGATGAAGCTCGGCGCCGAGGTGTTTGCGCTCGGGGCCAACTGGCCCGCGCCGCGCGCGCTGCACCGCACCATCCTCGCGCAGGCCCGCGCGATCGAAAACCAGGCGTACATGCTCTGCGTGAACCGCGCCGGCGCCGACCCGCACCTGACGTACGCGGGCGCGACCGTCGCCTTTGGGCCGCGCGGCGAGGCGCTGGGACAACTCGGCGAAGAGCCCGGCGTGCTGCGCGTCAGGATCGACCTGAACTCCCTGCGCGAGTGGCGCTCGACGTTCCCGGCGACGCGCGACGCGCGGCTGATCTAGCACGCGTCAGGGAACGCTCGTGAAGATCGCCGCCGTTTCCGCCGGCCACTGGGGCTTGGTGCCGACGTAGATGTTGTCCATGCGCGTGCCGGGGTTGCGGTCGATCCCGCTCGAATAGACGTACGGCCGATTGGCGATGCAGCGGCCTTCGTCGGCGTGTCCCTGGGGGATGCCGACGTCGCCGTAGGCATACGGGCCGGGGAGGCAACTGCGCAGAAACTCAGCCGGCTCGCGGAGGACGCCGACGGCGGGCGGGCCCGGCACGATCAGGTTGCCGCGGGTGGTGTCTTCCTGCGTGAAATCGGCGGGGTCGGATCCGGAGCGCTTGAAGTACGTGCCATGGCCGCCGTGAAACGCGGGATGCACGAGACGCAGGGGCATGCCGAAGCCGTCAACGATGCGGACGCCGTCGAAGCCTGAAAGGGTCGACTGCGGAAACCCGGCGGGCCAGCCGACGCCGATGACAAACGTTCGCTGGATGAACTGCGAGTCGATGTTCCGCAGCATCTGCTCGGTGAGGTTGACGCGCGAAGCTTCGAGGAGGAACAGCGAGAGCGACGGCTGGGTGAAGCCGGTCGACGCGTGGACGCCGTCCACGAGCGGATACGCCGTGCCGAGCTCGTCGGTGACGTAGGGCGGGACCTTCCCGCCGGTGGTGGCGGCGTACTCGGTGATGATCTGGTCGACGGTCTTGAGAATGTGCTCGGTGGCGCGGATCTTGCCGCTGCTGCTGGAGCGCACGGCGACGGTGAGACTGATCGCCGACAGGAGCGCGATGACGGCAATGACGATGAGCGCTTCCATCATCGTGAATGCGCGACGCGTGCGATTCGTGGTGACCATGCAGTTTCTCCGCATTCCCCCGACCCCCCCGACCCCTGCACCCCCCGACCCGCCTCCCACCGCGCGCGGCGAGAAACGCCGGCCAAATGGTAGAACCACGGCCCCCCCCTTGGAGGCCGCCCCGGAACCATACGAACCCCCCATCCGTGCGGTTCCCGACCGCCCCACCCCCCCACCCCCACCCCCACCCCCCGTCCCTCCCTCTCCTCGCCACACCCCGCACGCTCACGGGCGGTCCAGCGGTCCCCGTCGGATTGGTCGGGGGAAGCAAGCCCACGTGGATGCGAAGCGGGGATGATCAAGACGGCCTCGAAGACCGGGCACTCGGCGTCGGTGGAATCCCACCCGAAGAACTTGGCCGCCCTCAGTTTTTCGCCGCGTCGCTTGCTCTTACGTCGGCGTCGAACAGCCAGCGTTCAACGTCGGGGCCGGTGATGTCAAGGCGGGCGATGAGCTTGCCGTTTTTGTCGAAGACTTCAAGGCGTCCGCCGGTGAGGTCGGTTGCGTCGGGCCAGAGGTCCGCGGGCGGGGCATTTCGCGGGGGCACCTTGCCGCCGGCGACGGCCGCGATGCGCTCGTCGAGCCGATCGAGAAACCGGCCGGCGCGTTCGCGCTCGCGTTCGAGGCGGAGCAGCTCCGCCGAGGCGATCGATTGCTTGAGGTCCGGTTCGGGCGAGCCGGTGGGGGTCCACTTCCCATCCGCGACGCGGAGCTGCACGGCCTTGACCGCCGCCGCCAGTTGCGGGTCGGCAAGGGACGTTGCGATCCACCCCGGATCGCTCCAGCGCGCTTCATCGCCGGTGATGAGGTCGGCGAGCGCGCGCTCGGCGGCGGGAGGCGCGGCGGGAATGAGCCGGTCATCCGCGGTGATGACGGGCGGGCGGATGGTCTCCATCGCGCGCTTGACCTCCCAGACGCGGCGCTGCTGCTCGTCGGTCAGGGCGACGTAGAAGCCCGGCGACGGATCGACGCCCCACACCGGCGCGTCGTCGGTTCGATGGATCATTCGGCCCGAGGGGAGGTAGTAGTGCTGCTCGGTGATCTTGAGCTGCGCGCCGGGCACGTGGGCGAGCGGCTCGACGCGCTGCACGAGGCCCTTGCCGTAGCTTCGCGTACCGACGACCGTGGCGCGACCGTTGTCGGCGAGCGCCCCGGCGACAATCTCGCTCGCGGAAGCGCTGCCCTGGTTGAGAAGGATGGCGACGGGGAGATCGCCGACGGCGCCGCGGCGCGCAGAGAAGATCTCCCCGCCCGCGTCGCGCCCCTTGGTGGAGACGATCGTGCCGGAATTCAGGAAGGTGTCGACGATCTCGATGGCCTGGTCCATGAGGCCGCCAGGGTTGTCGCGAAGGTCGATGATGAGCCCCCGGCAATCGCGCGTGACGCCGGACGCCGCGAGTGCGTTACGGAACTCGTCGGCGACGCCGGGCGTGAACTGGTCGATGCGCACGTAGGCGATCCCGCTCGTCGCATCGATGCGGTAGTCCCATTCCTCCTTGAGCGAGTCGTAGCGAAAGCCCTTGACGGCACGGGCGGCGATCGGGGCTCGGGTGATGGTCACATCGAAGGGCTCGGGCGTCTCCTCGCGAACGATCGTGAGGCGCACCTTGGTGCCGGGCTGGCCGACAAGGATCTTGACACAATCGTCGGCGCTCTTGCCTTCGGTGGAGGTGCCGTCGATGGCGCGGACCTGGTCGCCCGGGCGCAGACCCGCGCGGTAGGCGGGCGACTGTTCGAGCGGGTAGGCGATGGTGAGCCACCCGTTGCGGACGTTGACCGAGGCGCCGATGCCGACGAACTGGCCCGTGAGGTCCTTCTCGAACGCGCCGCGGTCGGAGGGAGCGATGAACTCGGTGTAGGGGTCATTGAGCGACTCGGTGAGCCCGGCGATCGCGCCCTTGTAGAGCTGCTCGTCGCTCACCGGCTCAACGTACTCACGCCGGACGATCTCGACGACGTCCTCGAACGCGGCTCGCCAGTTGACATCGGCGTCGGAGGTGTTGGCGTAGCCGCCCATCGCCGCGACCCATGTTCGCGTGGCGACGATGGTCTGCGGCAAGCGCGCCAGGAAGACCCCGAGAACCAGAAAAAACGCGGCAAACACGAACTTTGAGCGGACGTTCATGGGGCCTCCGGGATGAGGATAGGTGAGCGTTGCGCGCAACCGCCCTTCCTGTCGTATCGTTCTGTGCTCGACTCGCCGGGGAATTTGCACATCCGGAGGCTTCATGGCCGCCAGCCCATCACCTGCTTCTGCGCCGACGAAGATCTGCATCGTGTGCGGAAAGGACTGCTCGACGGTGGACCGACTGAAGGACGCCGAGGGGCGTTACACGTGCAAGACGTGCGCGGATGCGAAAGGGGGGCGGGCGGCGCCCGACATCGCGAGCCTGTACGAGCGGCCTGAGTCGCGCCCGTGTCCGCAGTGCGACAAACCGGTGCCGCACGACGCGGAGATCTGCGTGGCGTGCGGGTACAACCTGCGCGCAGGCAAGCCGGTGAAGACCAAGCTGGGGAAGCTCGATCCGTCGAGCGCCGGGCGCAGGCAGGCGACGATGGAATCGCGCCAGAAGCCCCGGCGCTGGCTGATCGCCGCGATCATCGGAGGCACGGCGGGCGCGGGCGCATGGGTCGGCGCGGCGTACGCGCTGAGCGAGCCGGCGGCGTGGATGGGAATCGTGGTCGGCGTGGTCACGGGCGGGGCGGTGTTCCTGGCGTCGCGCGAGTTCGCCGCGGGCAGGTCGGCGCTGTATGCGCTCATCTTTGCGTTGCTCATGGGGGTGATCGGCAAGGGCGGGTCCGCCGTGCTCCTGACGCTCACGCTGGGGCCGGTGCATCCGGGTGAAGTGTCGCTCGATGCGGTCGCCGCCAAGGGCCAGTACGCGCGCGAGGTGGCGAAGGAACTCGCGGATCAAGGCAAGACGTTCTACTGGCCGAGCGGTTTCAGCCTGGAGAATGCCAGGGCGCAGGAGCACTATCCGCCTGAGATCTGGCAGGAAATGAGCACGCGCTGGGAGACGAGCGGGCCGGGCTGGCAGCAGCAGTATCGTGCCGCTAAGCAGGCGCAGCTTCAGGTCGAAGCAGATGAGAAGTTCGCGGCGGACCGCGCGGAGGCGTTCCTCGGGTACTTCGACTGGTGGGACGCGATCTACGGCGGGATCGGGCTCGTGCTCGCGGGCACGCTCGGCGCGGGCGTGCTCAACCTGATCAAACGCTCGTGACAGACTACTTTGATCGCGGCGCGGCAACGGGCGCCTTGGCGGCGATCCTCGGCGCCTTCGCGGGTGCGGGCGGCACAGGCGCCGGCACGCGCGGCGTGTCACACCACTGGCCCGATCGCGGCGAATGCCAACCCGGCCGCGCGACGGGTCCGTGCGTGGAGCGGATCGGAAAAAGTCTGCGGAAGATCGTGAACCCGTAGCGGCGGTCGTCGGCGCGGAGGACGGTGGACGAGGTAAACGTGGTGGCGCGCTCGCTCGCCACGCGCTCGGCCTCGGCGGCCGCCGCGGCTTCTTCGGCCTCGCGCTGCAGGCGGTTGGCCTCTCCCGCGCGGGCAGACTCCGGCACCGAGATCGGCGCGGAGAACTGGGGTCGAGGCGAGGCATCGTCGCGGACGGGAGCCGATGCCGAGGGTGTTTGAGCCCCGGCCTTGGTCGTCGCCTTGGGGCTCGCCTCGACTTGGGCGGACGCCGTCGCCTTCGCCGAGCCGGTCCCGGGCTCGGGACGAGCCAGCGCCCCGGTCGCCGGGGCGAGTGAGAAGGCCAGGGCGAGTGCCAGCGTTGAGCGTCTCACGGTGCCTCCTTGGTCTTGCCCAGATTGCCCGAAACGGGGGCGGTTGCGTTTGGGCGTCGGCACGGGCTTTGGGCCGTCCCGATCCCGAACCGCGTGGTCGCAAACGCGGTCCCCGCCTATGCTCTACGCCCCAAACGACCCGAGGTTTCGCCATGCTCGACCAGTTCAAGGCCGGCCAGTCCATCAAGTGCACGATCGCCAAGGCGCCGCGCAACGCCGCAAACCGCAAGACGCTCGAACGCCTCATGCGCCTCCAGCCTTCGGTGGCTCGCGGCCTGCGGAACGCCCACCGCAAGCGCCAGCAGAACCTCGTGGTGTACAACCGCGGCAACCGCGACTGGACCAAGCGCGAGTCGTGCGGCAAGATCATCAAGGTCGCCAAGGGTGCGACGTGGACCATGGTCTACTCCGTCACGCTCGCTCCCGATCTGCAGTCCATCGCCGACTGCATCAAGGTCGAGAAGGCCTGAACGGCTCGCCCGGGGTTGCCACGCGCCGGGACTGACATGATCACTTTGCTGTCAAGCACGGCACGACGCGCACCCCGTGCAGGCGCGATCGCTGCGCTCCTGGCCGCTGTGGCGGTTGTGGCCGCGGGGGCGGCGTGCGATCGGCGCAAGAACGCCGCGGCAACCCCGACAGCCGCGACGCCGGCCGATCAGAACCAGGCGATGCAGGTGTACACGGTGCGGGGCGAGGTGTTTGAGTTGCCCGACCCGGCCAACCCGCGCTCGGCGTTCCGCGTGCGGCACGAAGCGATTGATAACTGGATGGGGAGCAAGGGCGAGATCGTGGGCATGAGCGCCATGACCATGGAATTCGAGCCCGGCCCTGGCGTGAGCCTTGATGGCCTGACGCCGGGAACCAAGGTCGCGATGACGTTCGAAGTGTGGTGGGAAGGGCAGCCGCCCCTGCGGTATCCCCGGCACCGGATCACGCGCCTGGAAAAGCTGCCGGCGGAAACAGAGCTGGAGTTTCGCGCTGCGCGGCCGCCGGGCTGATCGCCATCCGAATCGCGCAGAAAAAAACCCAGCGCCCAGCGAAGTGCCGGGCACCGGGTCTCGTGGGGGTCAAATCCTGACGAAACGGGCGAATCGGACGCCCGGGGGGAAGTCTCCTCCGGGGCGTGCCAGTCGGTACGCCTGCGCGGGGCCTGATGGTTGCAAACGGATGCAGATTTTTTTCGAGGCGGGTTGACGCAAGACCATCGCCGACAAGGGGTTGGCCGAAACGGCGACGCCGGAAGCGCTGAAAATTCGGGCCCGTGGCGGCTGGGTAGGGAATCAGCCCGATTGTGCTGCCGTTGAGCCGGTCGGCGGGGCCTTCGGGGCGGTGTGGGGATGTCGCCCGTCGCCGATCCAGCCGCCGAGGGAAAGGCCAAGCGGGACGCCCATGAGGGCCCCGGCGAGCCAGTCGAGGGGCAGGACGCCGCTGACGCGGAGCAGGCCGGTCATGGTGGTCGCGGCGGGCAGGAACCCGCGATCGGGCGAGGAGCCGTGCATGACTGCCCCGACCAATGGGCCGACCAGGGCCGCGGCCATGGCTCCGGAGAGGATCAGCCACGGGCGGGCGCGAGAATTGACCATGATGGCGACGGCAGCGGCCAGGGCGGCGCCGAGTGCGGCGGCGGCGATCGCCTGTCCCTTGAGGAAGTTCTGGCCGATGACCCACGCTCCGACAAGGGCCGATCCGAGGGCGATGGTGAACGTAAGGGCGTCGGCAGCGGGGCCATCGATGCCTTCGGAGCGGGCACTCCTTGCAGCACCGGCGGCAGGACGGAGGGGTGCGAAACGTGCGACACCGGCGGCGTGAGCGATGAACCAGGCGGCTGCGGACCCCGCGGCGAGCGCGAGGGCGCCTTCGGCGGCGAGCCACCAGCCGAGCGATGGGCTCTGCGACGAGCGGGCCACCGCGTCGATGGTCCCGGTGCCGGCGGCGGCCCAGGCCAGGACCATGCCCGCGTGAAAGCATGCGGACTGGAAGTTGACCAGGCGTGCGGAAAGTACGCCAACGGCGGCGGCGATGGCGACGGCGGCCAACAGCCCCAGAACGCCGAGGAGCGGAGTGGTGGAGAGGAGGGGCGTGGTCGTTCCGCCATCGACGCCGCGGAGCTGACTGGTGGCAACGGAGGCGATGGGCCCGGCGACGAAGAGCGCGACGCCGAAGAGCCCCCACTTGACCAGCGCCTTGAGCATCGCGGAGGGTAGGTCGAGCGGCCCGGGGCGTCGGCGGCGCGGGGGAGTTCGTACCATGGCCCGTGCGCGCGCGGATACTGGGTCGGACGGGCATGGCGGTGGGCCCCGTGGGGCTGGGGACGGTCGCGCTCGGACGGACCGCGGGGCTGAAACTCGCGTCGCCCGCGCGGATGCCCAGCGACGATGAGGCCCTCGATCTGCTCCGCACGGCGCGGGAGCTCGGCGTAAACCTGATCGACACGGCGCCGGCGTACGGGATTAGCGAAGAGCGGTTGGGGCGGCTGCTCTCTCGGGCCGGGCCGCCCGAGGCGTGGATGATCTGCACGAAGGTCGGCGAGGAGTTCGACGCGTCGAGGGCGGGAGGGGCGGAAGCGGGAGGGGGATCGCACCATGACTTCTCTCCCGCAGCGATCGCGGCGAGCATTGATCGGAGCCTGATGCGACTGGACGTCGAGACGCTTGATCTCGTGCTGCTGCACTTTTCGAGCGCGACGGATGACGCCGGAGTGCTGGAGGCGGGCGAGGCACTCGGGGCGCTCTTGGCGGCGCGGCACGCGGGCAAGACCCGGGCCATCGGCGCTTCGGTCGCGACGGCGCGCGGCGGCCTGAGCGCGATCGATCGCGGATGCGACGCGATCATGATCACGCTCAACGAGCAGGACCGATCGATGCTCGCGGTGGCGGAAGCGGCGGCGGCGCGGGGCGTGGGTGTGCTCGTGAAGAAGGCCCTCGCGGGAGGAAGGCTCGGGGCGGATTCGCTGCGCTGGGTGCTGGAACGGCCGGGCGTGGCGTGCGCGGTGCTGGGGACGACGAGCGCGGCGCACCTGCGCGAAGCCGCGCGGATCGCGGGGCGCGAAACGTGATCCGACCGGGTGCGTTGCTGTGCGAGCGGTGCGGGTATGACATCGAAGGGTTGCCCGGGTCGGGCGCGTGCCCGGAATGCGGGCGGGCGGTTGCGCAGTCGCTGCCGGAGCGGCGGCCCGGCTCGGCATGGCAGCGAGTGGGCGGGACGCGCGCGGCGTGGCACGCCTACTGGGCGGCGTGGACGCGCCCTCGCAGACTCTTTGACGAGATTCGGATCGCGGCGCCCGAATCGGATCGGCGCGTGTGGGCGCTGACGGCCATGTCGGACCTGTGGACGGCGCACCTGTCGATCGTGCCGGCAGCGGCGTTCATCGGCCTGTGTCTTGCGCTCGGATTGGTTGAGATCATGGGTGCCGCGGGCCGTGCGGCAGGCGTGCTCCTGATGCTGGGGTCGGTGGTGCTGGCGCTGCCGGCCATGCTGTTTCTGGGCGCGCTGACGAACATCGAGCGCGGCGGGATCCAGGTGTTGGGGCGGATGCGCGGGTGGCGCGTGACGCCGGCGGTGGCGGATGCAGTGTGTGCGCACGCGAGCGCGGGCTGGGTCGGGGGCGCGCTGATCGGGAACGTGCTGATGGTGGCGACGGCGATCGTGCCGTGGGCGCTTTCGGAGGGCGAACCGGCGCCGATCGCCGGCGTGCTGAAGTCGATCGGCGCGGGATTGGTGATCGGGCTGCTGTGGTTCGAGATGCTCACGTACGTGGGCGTCCGGCGGTGCCGGTATGCGAACCACGAGCGTGCCGGTCGAGGGTCGTAAGCGGCTTACTGCATGGCGCGGACGACGAGGGCGTCATTCTGCCCGCCGAAACCGTAGTTAGGGCTCATGCAGACGCGGACGAGGCTGTTGCCGTTCTCGTCGCAGATGCGCCGGGCCTTGTTGGGGATGTAGTCGAGGTCGAGTCCGCCGTCGGGCGTGGCGTAGTTCATCGTGGGCGGGACCCAGCCGGTGCGGATGGCCTGGACGCAGGTGATGAGTTCGACGACGCCGGCGGCGGCGATGAGGTGGCCCATCATGCTCTTGATGGAGGAGACGGGGATTTTGGGCGCGAGGTGGCCGAAGACCTGCTTGATGGCGTGGGTTTCGATCTTGTCGTTTTCCTTCGTGCCGGTGCCGTGGGCACAGATGTAGTGGATCGGGGGGCGGCCGTCGTCGGCGGGCTCGCGGGGGTTGATGCCGGCCTGGCGGAGCGCGCCGAGCATGGCGTTCTGCGGCCCGCGGCCTTCGTCGTGCATGTCGGTGATGCGGAAGGCATCGGCGGAGGAGCCGTAACCGGTGATCTCGGCGAGGGGCGTGGCGCCGCGGGCGAGGGCGTGATCGAGGGTCTCGATGACGAGCATGCCGGCGCCTTCGCCCATGACGAAGCCGTCGCGCGACTGATCGAACGGGCGGGCGGCCTTGGTGGGGTCTTCGCGTCGGGCCGAGAGCGCGGTGAGGCGGATGAACCCGGTGACGCCGAGGGGGTGGATCATGGTGTGAGCGCCGCCGGCGAGCATGGCGTCGACGTCGCCGCGACGGATGATCTCGAAGGCTTCGCCGATGGCCTGGGTGCTGGCGGCGCAGGCGGTGAGGCAGTTGCTCGCCGGCCCGCGGGCGCCGAAGGCCCAGGCGACGTGGCTGAGCGTCATGTTGGCTTCCTGCTCGATCTCGCGGACGGGCGACATGCTGGCGAAGCCGGCCTTGGCGAAGGCGACGCCGCTGACGCGCCGGGCGGATTCATCCCAGCCGGCGAGATGGGCATGGGCGTAGTTGTCAAAGTCGAGCGTGCCTTCGCCCGAACCGAGGTAGACGCCGAAGCGGCGGCGGTTGAGCTTGCCCTTCGCGGCGAAGGCGTCAAGGCCCGACTGGCGCATGGCCTGAGACCCGGCGCCCAGAGCGAACTTGGTGTTGAGGCCGGCGTCGCGATGAGCCTCGGCGTCGTCGATGAACTCCTCGAAGCGGTAGTTCTTGACCTCGGCGGCGAAATCGGTCTTGAAGGTGCCCGCGTCGAAGCGGGAGATGCGGCCCATGCCGCTGCGGCCTTCGAGGAGCGCCTGCCAGACGGTGGCCAGATCGTGACCCAGGGGCGTGACCCAGCCCATGCCGGTGATGACGACGCGTGGAGGCATGGACAATCGTAGGGGCTGGCGAAAGGAGCCGAGACGCCGCGACGGCGATCAGGCGGGTCGATCGGGGTCGATGGGCGCATCGTGCCCGTCGTCGGCGTGGTCGTGCCCGAGATGGTCGGCCTCACGGAGGGAGGCGATCTTCTCGGGGTTGAGCACGCGGACGAGGCCGTCCTTGAGGCGACGCTCGGCAAAGTTGATGATCAGGCCGAGCTGCAGCTCGCCCGCGCGGAGCTGGGCGCGGAGCGTGGCCCGCTCGACGTACCCGATCTCCTTGTGGACGGCCATGACCTCGACAAGGAAGCGATCGTCGATGAACGTGCAGGGCTGAGTGTGGCCGACTTCCTTGCCCTTGTACTTGACAGCGAAGCGGTGCCCGAGCGTGAACCTGACGCCCGCCTGTTCGAGCTCGGAGCAGAGGGCTTTGAGATAGACCTCGACGGGGTAGCCGGGACCGAGCGTCTTGTGCACGTCGATGGCCGACCCGATGACGCGGCGGGAGACGTCGGTGATGGCGGGGTCGAGCTCGGAAAGGGGGACCCCGCGGCGTTCGCGGCCGTCAAAGTCGTCACGCGGGCCGCGGCCATGACCGTGTCCACGGGGGCGGTGGTTGTCGTTGTACATGAAGGAGCTCCGGGTAGGGGGACGTGGGACGCCGACAGGACGCGGAAGGAGATGATAGCTCGGGCGGTGGGGAAGCGAAAACCCCCGATGCTGGGTGAAGGAGCGGGGTGGTGAGGGGGCGGGGGCGGGCCAAGGGCGCACCGGGGTTGTCGGGAAGGGGTCGGGCATCTATCCTTGGGGCCCGACTCGAAGCGAGATGGGGCGGCCGCGGGCGCGAATGCGTGCTCCGCGGCCCGGCGTTCCAGACCCTCGGCATCAGGATTCAGGCCCCTCATGGCTCACTCACTTTCGGCTC
Source organism: Phycisphaerales bacterium (assembly GCA_050182995.1). Lineage (GTDB taxonomy): Bacteria > Planctomycetota > Phycisphaerae > Phycisphaerales > UBA1924 > JAEUIX01. The sequence goes on from JBFXBS010000004.1 coordinate 242,258, forward strand.
AGAAGCGCGTCCGTCAGAACGAATCCGCCGCGGCGAGGAATCGCTGGCGGAAGGTGCAGATGCGCGAGGCGATCAAGGAGTGCCTTGAGAAGATCCTGCACGGGTCGAATGACGATGCGAAGAAGGCGTATCAGAGTGCCGCGCGCACCATCGATCGGGTCGCCCAGAAGGGCGTGATCCACAAGAACCAGGCGGCGCGGCGGAAGAGCCGGCTGAACGCCCGATTGAAGGCGAAGGTTCTCGGCGCGAAGAAGTAATCGCGCGGGTCAGCTCTGGCGCTGACGCTTCGTCACATTCCCCGACTTGTCCTCAATCAGGATGACCTGTGCCTCTCGCAGGAAGAGGCCGTGGTCGACCACGCCGGCCATGGCGTCGAGGCGGGCGGCGATCGCTTCCACGTCGTGCGCGGGCGTCAGTTTCACGTCCATGATGTAGTTGCCGTTGTCAGAGATCAGGTCGTCGGTTCCGGGCTTGCCCGCGGCGTCTTGTTTCTTGCGGACGGGGCCTTCGAGCTTGAGGTCTTTGGACAGGCGAGCGCGCACGCTCGCAAGGGCCATCGGGATGATCTCGATGGGCAGCGGGTAGCGTTCGCCCAGGTGCTTGACGAGCTTGGAGTCATCGAGGATGTTCACGCAGTGGGTGCTTGCCGCGGCGACGATGCGCTCGCGCGTCATGGCGCCGCCGCCGCCCTTGAGCATGCGGCCGTGCGGGTCGAGCTCGTCGGCGCCGTCAAAGAGAAAGTCGACGCGCTCGACTTGTGCGAAGTCGACGACCTTGAGGCCGAGCGACGTCGCGAGCTCGGCGGTGGCGATGCTGGTCGCGACGCAGCTGATGGAGAGCGATTCGGCCTTGACGCGCTGAGCGAGGGCGTGCACGCCGCGGGCCGCGGCCCGGCCCGTGCCGAGGCCGACCATCATTCCTGTGCGAACGCCGGCAACGGCCTGAGAAGCGAGCTGGTCCATGGGCGGAGCATAACAGGGCGCGGGCGCATCGGGCCTCGGCGGATGCGCCGGCGGTTCAATCGGAGACGGGAGAGCCGGCGCGCGTGGCGTAATGCCGGCGGACGAGGCGGAGCATGTGCAGGAATCCGGGCGGGCGGCGGCCTTCGCGCATGCGGGCCGCCCCGAGGGCGAAGAGGGCGGCCCACTGGCGGAAGAGCAGGCGATAGGCCCACAGGAGCGAGCGATTCGGGTCGTAGAGGGCCGTTGCTTCTGACGAGGTGCCGTTGAGTTCGATGATGGCCAGCCCGCGTCCGTCGGCGAGGTCGGACGCCGAGGCGAAGCGCAGATCGAAGCGACCGAAGTCGAAGCCGCCGGGGAAGGCGGACGCGATGCGGTCGATCGCGGCTTCGAGTCGAGGCGTGATGAGGGCCGAGCCGTCGGCGAACATGGTGCCCTGGCAGTGGTTCCCGGCCTGGGCGAGGCGGAGCGTCTGACCCGGGGCGAGCACGCGATCGAGCTGGTGGGCGTGGCGCGTGAGAAAGACGTGGGCCTGGCACTGAAAGCGTGGGTGGTCGAGGATGAGTTGCTTGAGCGGGCGCTCGCCGTCGCCGGTGACTTCGGGAAAGGTCTTGGCGGTGATGGCGAAGATGCGGCCGGCGAGTGCGGGAGTGGCGGTTTCCGCGCGGGGCGGGTGGCGCACCCACATGATGCCGCACTCGTGCGGGCCGGGGTGAAACTGCTGGAGGAGGGCGTCGTCGTGCATGCGTTCGAAGTAGGCGGCGACATCGGCGGCGGCGCGGGCGAGGGCAACGGCAAAGCCGCGCTCGGCGCGGTCGGGCTTGAGGATGACGGGAAAGGCGAAGCGCGGATCGGCGTGGATGATCGCGAGGGTCTGCGCGGCGCGCGCTTCGGGCGACGCGCCGGCGGGGATGAGGCGCGCCGGGAGCACCGGCGCGCCGGACTGCTCCAGCGCCTCGACAATCCTGAACTTGGATTCCTCGATCCAGCCGCCGCCGTTCTCGATGCCGGGGTTGGCGGCGAGGAACGCGAGCGGGTGGCGATGGCGCATGGCGAGCCAGACCAGATAGGGGAAGAGCGGGAAGTAGAAAAGCCATGTGGGCCAGAACTCGTGATGTCTCCAGCGTCGGCAGGCGCGCATGAACTCGCGCCGCCCGCGGGCAGTGACGATGTCGGTGACGAAGACGAGGGCGAGAAGGCCGGGGGCGGTGCCGATGAGAAGGCCCGGCGCGCGCCAGGCTTCGCCGAGGGGCGCGACGATGGTGGGAGCGATGATCGAGGCGGCCAGGGCGATGCCGGCGCCGCGGAGTGTGCCCAGGAGCACGGAGCGGATCCAGGCGACAGGTGAGCGCGGCGACGAAGCGGGGTTGAATGACGGTGCGGGCGGCAGCGAAGCGCGCGGACCGAGAAAGAGGGAGCGGACCAGGGCGCCGAGCACGAGGGACGCCGCGGCGAGGCCGAGATCGAGGAGAACTTCGGCGACGAGCGTCATGGCGACAAGCGCGGTGAGGCGCGGCCAGCGCATCGCCGGGAGCGCGATGAGGAGCATGACGAGCCACCAGGGCGCGCGGGCGTCGCTGACGCCGTCGCCGCGGAGAAAAGCGGCGGCCGGGGCGCCGATGGTCTCGCCCAGGAACCAGCGTGGGGGCGGAGCGAGGATGTCGGCGCGGCGCTGGGCGGGGACGCCGGGCTGATCATGCCGAGCGAGGAACGGCGCGAGCTGATCGGCCACGACGCCGGGCCGGCCCATGGGCTCGGGGAGGGGCATGAAGTGCGAGAACGGGAGCATGACAAGGCGGCTGGGCCGGATGAGGGCGTGGTGACGCTCCGCGGCGACATCGGGGACGAGGAAGTCGCGGCGCCCGTGAACGATGAGCGTGGGCGCTTTGAGCCGGCGCATGAGGTCCGTGAGGGGACGCTGATCGGTGTCCCAGAAGTTGCGGATGAACGAGCGGCGCACGGAAGGCTGGAAGTCGTTGCCGAGGAGGCCGAAGTGAGGCAGCAGCCGGGGCCCGATGACCAGGGGCAGGTATCCCGCGGCGTACTTGGCGTGCTCGAAGAAATAGGAACCTGAGCCTTCGTAGGCCTGATCGCCGATCGCGCCGAGGAGCGTGAGCGAGGCGACGCGGCGCGGCGCGTTGTCGGCGAGATGGAGCGCGACGCCGCCGCCCATGGACCAGCCGACGACGTGGACGCGATCGATCTTCAGGTGATCGAGCAGCGCCCGCGAGCTGTGCGCGTGAGCGCGGATGGAGAAACTGGGAACATCGCGCGTCGAGAAGCCGAAGCCGGGAAGGTCGGGGGCGATGACGTCGCGGCCGGCGGCGGCGAGTCGCGCGCCGAGGTCGCGGAGATTCGCGGATTCGCCGGGCGAGCCGTGGAGGAGAAGGACGGGTGGGCCGGCAGTCGTGCCCTCGGGCGACCAGCGGCGATACGCGACCCGGCAGGCGGCTTGGGGCTCCCGCGCGGGCGCGGGACCTTCGCCCGTCATCATGGGCAGCTCGGCGAACTGCACGCCGGGCGGGAGCGGGTCCACGGGCGCGGGGCGGAGCGATTGCACGAGCCAGGAGCAGGCGAGGAGCGCGGCATAGACCGCGAGGAAGACTCGGAGTCGCGGGCGAGGCCGGGATGGCGCTGAAAGGTTCACTCGGTGGGCAGGCGGGGCGGCGGAGCAGACCCGATGGTACTGCGCGCCCGGATGAACAGGACCTGGTTCGCCCGCACGCTCTGATGCTCCAACGATGACCCGGGTTGCACGAGCGAGCCATCGAAGTTGACGTCTGCATCATCGGCGGCGGGGTCGCCGGGCTGTGGACGCTGGCGCGCCTTCGGCATGATGGCCGTCGCGTGGTGCTGCTGGAGCGCGAGGCCTTGGGTGCGGGGCAGACGATCTGGTCGCAGGGGATCATCCACGGCGGGATCAAGTACGCGCTCACAGGTGAGTCGTCGGCGGCGTCGCGGGCGATCGCGGCGATGCCCGAGGTCTGGAGCGGATGCCTGTCGGGGCGCGGGACGGGAGACGGCACGGGAGTGGACCTGTCGAGCGTGCGACCGCTCGCGCGCGAGCAGCACCTGTGGACGACGCCGGGTCTGGTCTCGAAGTTCGCGGCGGCGGCGGCGAGTGTGGTGATCCGGACGCGCCCGGAACGGCTGGAGCGCGGCTCGTGGCCGAGCGAGTTTGCCGGCGCCCCGCGGGGAATCGACGTCTACCGCGTGGCGGAGCCGGTCTTGCCGGGGCGAGCGGTGATCGAAGCGCTGGCGCGGGGGCACGAATCGTGCATCCGGAAGGTCGAAGAGGTCGAGGCGATTGATGGATCGGGCGGCGTTTGCGCCCGGCTGCGCGAGGGGGCAATGCAGGTGCGGTCGCGGCTGGTGGTGTGTGCCGCGGGTGAAGGCAACGAGCAACTGGCGGCACTTGCGGGCATGCGCGATGCGGCGCGGATGCAGCGACGAGCGTTGCACATGGTGATGGTGCGCGGGCCGAGCACGCGGCTGCCACGGGTGTTCGGGCACTGCCTGGGCGCGAGCACAACGCCGCGGGTGACGATTACGACCGCCGAGTGCGAGGGCGGCGCCGAACGGGTGTGGTATGTCGGTGGAAGCCTGGCCGAGGAGGGCGTGACGCGCGATGAGCGTGAGCAGATCGCGGCGGCGCGGCGCGAGCTGGCGGCGTGCGTGCCCTGGGTGAACCTGGATGGACCTGACGTGCGCTGGGCGACGGGGCGGATCAACCGTGCGGAGGGGCTGACGCCGGACGGGTCGCGGCCCGATGTGCCGGTCGTGGTCAGGCGCGGGGCGGTGGCGATCGCGTGGCCCACAAAACTGGCGTTTGCGCCGATGCTCGCGCGCGAGATTGCGTCCATGTCAGAAGCGAAGCCCCCGGAGTCGGAGGCACGCGAGGGGATTCAGCCGACGGCGTCGGCGAGCGCGGCGGTGCCGGTGGCGGCGTTGCCCTGGGAATCAGCCCGCTGGGTCGGATGAGCGGGCGGAACGCCGTCGAACTCACCACTCAGGCCCGCCGGTGTAGCGCCCGTAGATGTCGGCCATGGCCTGCACCATCTCGCCGAGGGTGCAGTTGGCGAGCGCGGCATCGACGAGCGCGGGCATGACGTTGGTTGCGTGCAGCGGGCTTGGGGCCCGCAAGGCCACGACCTGGGGAGAGAGCGCCGGCGCCGGCTTGCCCTGGCAGGCGGCACGGATGTTGTCGAGCGCCCGGGCGACGGCGGCCTTGTCGCGCCGCTTCTTGAACGCCGCGAGGCGCTCGCACTGCTCAACCTCGACGCTGTGCGGAATCTGGAGAATCTCGATCGGGCGCTTCTCATCGGGGTCGATGTAGGCGTTGACGCCGACGGTGATGCGGTCGCCCGCCTCGCACTCTTCGCTGAAGCGATAGCTCGCTTCGGCGATCTGGCGGCGGAAGTAGCCCTTGTTGATGCCGCTGACGACGCCGCGGCCGTAGGCGGGCTGCCTGGTGTAGGCGCCGTGCCCGGTGAGATCGCCCGGCTCAGCCTTGCCGCTGGGCCGTGCAGCCGGCTTGCCATTGCCCGCGTCGCCCATGCGGTCGATCTCGGCGATGTAGTCGAGGGCTTCGCGCTCCATGACGTCGGTGAGGTGTTCGATGAACCATGCGCCGCCGAGCGGGTCGGCGACGCGCGTCACACCTGTCTCGTGCGCGAGAATCTGCTGGGTGCGCAGGGCGACGGTCACGGCCTGCTCGGTGGGCAGGCCGAGCGTTTCGTCCATGCTGTCGGTGTGAAGGCTCTGGCACCCGCCGAGGACGCCGGCCATCGCCTGGTAGGCGACGCGCACGATGTTGTTGAGCGGCTGCTGCTCGGTGAGGCTGCACCCGGCGGTCTGCACGTGGGTCTTCATGAACATGGAGCGTTCGTTCGTGGCGCCGTAGCGACCCTTCATGGCCCGCGCCCAGATGCGCCGGGCGGCGCGGAGCTTGCAGATCTCTTCGAAGAACTCGTTGTGCGAGTTGAAGAAGAACGAGAGTCGCGGGGCGAACTCATCAAGCGGGAGCCCGCGCTCGAGGCACGCTTCGACGTACTCGAGCCCGTCGCGGAGCGTGAAGGCGAGCTCCTGCGTCGCCGTGCTGCCCGCCTCGCGGATGTGGTACCCGCTGATGGACACGCTGTTCCACTTCGGCAGGAAGCGCGACTGGAACTCGATGGTGTCGACGACGAGCTTCACGCTCGCCTCGGGCGGATAGATGAACTCGTTCTGGGCGTGAAACTCCTTGAGGATGTCGTTCTGGAGCGTGCCGCCGAGGTTCTTCCAGTCCATGCCGCGCTGCAGGGCGTGGGCGAGGTAAAGGGCCCAGATCACGCACGCCGGGCCGTTGATGGTCTGGCTGACGGTCACCCTGTCAACCGGGATGTCGGCGTAGAGGCGGTGCATGTCTTCGATGGTGCTGATGGCGACGCCGCACTTGCCCACTTCGCCGCAGGAGAGCGGGTCGTCGGAGTCGCGCCCCATGAGCGTGGGAAGGTCGAACGCCGTGCTCAAACCGGTGTTCGCCGCGGTCGACGACCTGGCCTGTTCGAGGAGGTACTTGAAGCGGGCGTTGGTGTCATCGGCCGATCCGAACCCGGCGAACTGGCGCATGGTCCAGAGCCGCGAGCGGTAGCCGAGCGGGAAGAGGCCGCGCGTGAACGGGAACTTGCCCGGGGCGGCGATATCGCGTTCGATGTTTGCGAGTGAAACGGGCACCTCGGGCCCGGGCGCGGGCAGGTTGCCGCCGCTGCCGTCGGCCTTGGCCGCCTGGCCGCTCGAGGCCTGGCCCGGACCGCGCGTCCCCGGCCCGTAGGCCGGGTCGAGAACGAGTCCTGAGATGGTCACGGCGTGCGGGTCGAGGCCCTTGGTCTCGCTCGGGCGCACCGTCCCCGCGTGGGTAACGGCGGACGACGGTCGAGTGGGCGTCGGGGTGTGGCACGCGGGGCCGAGCGGCCCGCACGCGGGCGTCGAGCCGTGTGGTTGCTGATTGGACATGCGATCTCCCGAGTAGAGCGAGCCCGCGGCAAGCGACCTCGGGGCATTATATGAGACTGCACGGCACCGGCGCACGCACCGAACCCTTCAAGCCGTCTCACCCGCCTCAGGAATCGGACGCCCATGCGGGTCGGTCGCTACCCCAAGTTCACGCGCAAGCTGGGCGCGCATCTCCGGTGAGATGAAGTGCTCGGCACGGTGCGAGGGGGCGTGCAGATGGTCAAGCGGCAGGCCCAGACGCTGCGCCAGGAAGACCTCCCACAGGCGGTGCGAGCGGACCACTCCGCCCGCGGTCCAGAACCCGGCGGGTGTGAGTCGATAGCCGGTGCCCTGGCGCCGGGCGAGGCGCGCGCGCCGGATGCCGCCGATGGCCAGTCGCGCCAGGATCGGGCGCTCGAGCCCTTTGATGATGTCGGTCGCCGGCAGCGGCACTTCGGCGCCCGCGTGCTCGTGCCAGCGGAAGAGCATGCCCAGCGCGTCTTCGCGGGCGATGCGCAGAGCGAGCGCGCTCTGGCGAGCCACGCGCGCGAGCACGCCGTGCCGAGGTGCGGCGAGGGCCGCGAGTGCGAACTGCGCCCCGGCGACGACGCTGATCATCCCCGCGACGCTCGAGTTCCACGCGACAGCGAGCAGGTACCCCCCCACCGCCGCGGTGGTGCCCGCGACGCCCGCGATCACGAACATGCGCCCGAAGCGATCGGTGAGCAAGTGAGCCGTGGCGCCCGGGGCGATGAGCATCGCGACCACGAGGACCGATCCGACGGCCTCGAATGACACGACCGAGGTCGCCGCGACAAGGGCCATGACGGCGCCGTGCACGAGCCCGGCACTGATGCCCATGGTCGCGGCAAGACCCGCGTCGAACGCGACGATCTTGATCTCCTTGGCGAACAGCGCCGCAACGCCGACGTTGATCGCGGCGAAGATGGCCAGCCGCGGAAACGTGTCGGGCACCGTGAAGCCCAGGAAGCTGTTGGTGCTGAGCGGCGCGAGCTCGAGGCTGCCGTAGAGCACGCAGCTCGGGTCGAGATCGATGCTCGAGGGCAGGATCGCCAGCAGGATCACGCCGAGCGCGAACATGGTGGTGAACACCACGCCGAGTGAAGCGTCCTCGGCCACACGCGCGACGCGTGTGAGCGCGGCGGAAAGAGAGGCCGTGGCGAGGCCCGCCGCCGCCGCACCGGCAAGCATGGGCAGCACATCGCGGCTGCCGCTGAGCAGGAACCCGCCCGCGAGCCCGGGGAGGATCGCATGCGAAATGGCGTCGCCGAGCATCGACATGCGGCGGAGAACGAGGTAGCACCCGATCGTTCCGCAGGCCACGCAGCAGCAGACGCCGATGGCGATCGTCCACCAATCAACCGAGGAAAGCGCGAGCGTGGACGTGAACGGCCTCATGGGCGCGCCTCCGGTCCGGATGCGCCCGTGCCGGCGGGTGCGAATCGCGAGTCGAGCGGGCCGTGCAGCCCGCGACCCGCGAGGGCACGGCGGAGGCGCCATGTCCGCAGGCCCGCGGCGAGGAGCCCGCGACGCGGAGCGCCAACGAGCGACACTCCGAAAATCAGCGCCGCCACGAGCGTGATGAGCGGGCCGGTGGGCCACCCCGCGCCGGCGGCGCCGGTCGAGGCGCTGGGCGCCGGAAGGCCGGCGCTGAGGAGCGTGCCCATGGCGCCGGACGCCGCACCGATCGTGCCGGAGAGGACCAGCATGGGCCCGAACCGCGTGACCCAGAGGCGCGCCGCGACAGCGGGGATGATGAGCAGCGCCGCCATGAGCACCACCCCGACCGCGGGCAGCCCCGCGACCGTGCACACGCAGACCAGGGCCATGAGCAGGAAATCCAGCGCCAGCACGCGGCGACCCGACGCGGCGGCGAACTCGCGGTCGAAGCACAGCAGCCCGAACTCCTTGACGAGCACGACCACGACCGCGAGCGCGACCAGCACAATGCCGCCGATGAGCATCACGTCCTGCCGCACCATGGTGGCCGCCTGCCCGAAGAGGAAACGATCGAGCCCCGCGCGGTTGCCGCTCCCCACCTTCTGCAGGCGCGTGAGAAGGACGATGCCCAGGCCGAAGAACGACGCGAGGGCGATGCCGATGGCCGCGTCTTCCTTGACGCGCGTGTAGGCACGCACCACGGCGATGCACGCGACGGCCGCCAGCCCGAGCACGCACGCGCCGGCCATGAAGACGGGCAGGCTGCGTTCGCCCACGATCATGAACGCCAGGCAGATTCCCGGGAGCGACGCGTGCGCCACGCAATCGCCCAGCAGCGCACGCCGACGCAGCACCGCCAGAGCCCCGACCACGCCCGCGCCAAGCCCGAGCACCGCGGCCCCGATGAGCACCGTCTGCGTGTTCGGATCGGTGAGCGAGACGAGTCGAGCCAGGACGCTCAGGGTGGACTCGGGGTCGGGCGCTTTCACGGAGCGCTCCCGCCCGGCGCACCGGGATCGCGGGCAGGACTCGAAGACGCCGCCCCCGCTCCGCCGCCGGTGACCGGCCGTCCCGGCGCGCGGCCCATGCGCACGGCTTCCGCCGCCGCGTCGAGAAGCGTGAGCCGCCCGCCGTAGGTCTGGTGCAGGTTGTCGATCGTGAACGCATCGCCGACCGGACCAGCCGCCACCAGGTGCATGTTGAGCATGACCACGTGGTCGAAATAGTGGCGGACGGTCTGGAGATCGTGATGAACGGCGACGACCGTCTTCCCGCGTGCGCGCATCGCGCGGAGAAGCTCGACGATCGCCGCCTCCGTGGCGGCATCGACTCCGGCGAAGGGCTCGTCCATGAAATAGAGCGTGGCGTCCTGCACGAGCGCTCGCGCCAGGAACACGCGCTGCTGCTGCCCGCCCGAGAGCTCGCTGATCTGGCGGTGCGCGAGGTCAGCGATTCCCACCTGCTCGAGCGCCTGCATCGCCGCTTCGCGGTCCTTTCGCCCCGGGCGCCGCAGCCACCCCAGCCGCCCGTAGCGCCCCATGAGCACCACGCCCAGCGCGTCGACGGGAAAGTCCCAATCGACGGTCTCCCGCTGCGGCACATAGCCGATCTGCGCGCGAACGGCGCGGAGCGAACGCCCCAGGATCTCAATGCGCCCGCTCGCGATCGGCACGAGCCCGAGGACGGCCTTCATGAGCGTCGACTTGCCGGCACCATTGGGCCCGATGATCGCGACGAGCCGCTCCGCGGGGATCCGCACGTCGATGTCCCACAGCACGGGCTTGCGGTCATAGGCGACCGTGACATCGTGCACGTCGACGGCGGGGGCGGTATCAGGCGAAGTTGCGGGCGCGGCGACCGCCTGTCGCTCGGGCATGACGCTCGGCGCCGGGCTCGAACCATGCTGCGACGCCGGCACGCTCATCCGCCCTTCCTTCCGTCGCCCTCGGGCAGGAGCGCGTTCACGATCGTGTTCACGTTGTGCCGAACCATGCCGATGTAGGTGCCCTCGGGCGTACCCGCCGGGCCGAGCGCGTCGCTGAAGAGTTCGCCCCCGACGCGCACCATGTGTCCGCGCGCCCGGCACCCTTCGACGAGCGCTTCGACGGTCTTCGGAGGCACGCTGCTCTCGACAAAGACCGCGCCGATGCGCCGCTCGACGATGATCCGCACGAGCTCGTTGATCGCCCGCACCGAGGCCTCGCTGTCGGTGCTCACGCCCTGGATCGCGCGAACCTCGACGTCGTACGCGCGCCCGAAGTAGCCGAACGCGTCGTGGGCCGTGATGAGCACGCGCCGCTCGCGCGGGACCCGCGCCAGCTCGCGCCCGCACCATTCGTGCAGCTCGTCGAGGGCCTTCATGTACGCCTCGGCGCGCACGCGGTAGTGCTCGCGCCCCGACGGGTCGAGCTCGATAAGCGCATCGCGGATGCGCTCCGCCGCCCGCCGCCAGAGCGACACATCGAACCACACGTGCGGATCGGCGTGCCCCTTCATCTCCTCGGGTTCGCGGAGCTGCCCGGCGTCCAAACGCTCGGTCACCGCCACCGTCGGGCGGCGCGCGGCCATCTTCACGAGCACATCGACCATCCGGCCTTCGAGCAGCAGCCCGTTGTACAGCACGAGATCCGCCTCGTCGAGCAGGCGAATGTCGCCGGGAGAGGCCTTGTACAGGTGCGGATCGACGCCTTCGCCCATGAGGCCCGTCACGCTCGCGCGGTCGCCGGCAATCTCCCGCGCCACATCAGCGATCATGCCCACCGTCGCCACGACCTTTGGCCGGCCCTTCGACGGCACGGTCGCGCGCCCATCGCCACAGCCCGCCGGAAGGAGCGCGATCGCCCCCGCGACGAGCACGGCCAGGACCAGGATGAAGCCGCGAGCAATGTTCATGGTGGACTCCCGAGCAATCGGCGACTCGGAGCCGCCTTGATAGTAGGACACACTAAATCTTGCCGAACCCGCTAATGCGCCCCCTCCTGTCCCCCCCACTCGTCATGGCTGCTAGTACCGCAGCGACATGCCGACGAACAGGCCGATGTCCTCGGCCTGTTCGCTGACGCCGAGCCTGACACCGACATCCAGCGACAGGTCTCCCGACAGCGTGAGCACCGCGCCCGTGTTCACCGCCGCGAGATAGGTGGCCCGGGTGGAGGCGCGCCCGGCATACTCAACGAACAGCCGCACGCCCTCGACCACCTCGCCCCCCAGCACCACGGTGTGGAACCACTCAACGGGCCGCTCGTCGGCGTCGCGTACGAAATCGACTTCGCCCATCAGACCGAGTTCCAGCCCGCCCGGGAGCACGATCGAGAAGGGCACGATGATTCCGCCCTCGACGCCGCCGGCGGAGAACTCGTCGGCGCCGGTTGGAAACGTGATGAACGGCATGACGCCCAGGGCCGTGACAGGCGCGCCGGGATCGGTCGCGGGATCCGGGTCGTTCCCCCAGAGATTGTGCTTGAGCCGGAGCGTGAGATCGCCGGTGCCGAGGCTCGTCATCACGGAGTCCGTCCCACGATCCTCGATGCGCTCCCGCGCGGAGGGCGTGAGCACGACCTGAAGATCGATCGTGTCGAGCAGGCCGATCTTGAGATTGAACGGCGCGATCTGGACCGCGCGCGTCTTCTCCGCCCGGCCCGTGCGCGTGTCAAACCCGGCGTCGATGAAGCTCATCTCAAGCTGCACGTGCCCGGCATCGACGGTCACCGGGCTCTCCGTCGCGTCGGGCCGATCGGCGCTCATGGGCCGCATGAGCTCGCGGGGCGTGGGATTGAAAAGGGTGAACGCGCGCTTGTCGGCGGCGGCATCCGCCGGCGTCAACGCATGCAGGATCAGAGCTGTCCGCGAGGCGAGCGTGTGTAGCATGGCCTACTGTAGCCCTTACTACACCATGACGACCAGGCGAATCCATGCCGGCCGTTCCAACTCGGGAATCGACCCGGTTCATGGCCTGTGATTGAGGGGGAACGGGGAGGGGCAGCGGGACTTTGCGCCCGGCAGGCGTCAGCGCCCGCGTCGGCGCGAGAGCCGCTGCATGGCCGCGAGCGTTTCGGGGCTCACGTGATGCTCGATCCCCTCGGCGTCGGTCTGGGCGATCGCCTCGGGGACGCCGATCGCCCGGAGGAATGAAAGGACAATCTCGTGGCGCCGTCGCGCTTCCATCGCCATGGCGCGCCCCGCGTCCGTCAGGAAGATCGATCGGTACGGCTCGCTGCGGAGCAGGCCCTGTTTCTTGAGACGGGCGATGGTCTGGGTGATGGTCACGTGCGTGACGCCGAGCCGCCGCGCCAGGTCGACGACGCGCGCCTCGCCGCGGGTCTCGATCAGGTCGGCCACTGCTTCAACATAGTCCTGCGCGGTCTCGGTGACGTGCGCCTGGCGCGTGCGCCGGTGGCCCTGTGCCGAGGCCTCGGCGCTCCGCTCGGCGTCGTCAGCGCCGCGTGCCGTGCCCGCCCGGCGTGATCGCCCCGATCGACCCTTTGTCGCTGCCATGCATGGAGTGTAGCCCTTGCTACGGCGCGTCGCCGCCCGCTTCAGCGCTGGCCGCCGGGAAGGTTCATCGCGGCCGGCGCCCGTAGAAGAAGCACGGCGCCACGCGCTTCACCTCCGCCAGCCCCGCCTCGCGCAGCCACAGGATGCACTCCTCCGGCCGACGCCGATCCGAATACGTCGGCAGGTACGCGTCGACCAGCCCGAGGAACGCCGCCTGAAAAGTGCGCGCGTCGGGCAGCTTCCGCCGCCGAGCCGCCAGTCCGAACGCCAGCGGCACGCTCATGAGCTTGCACGTCAGGAGCATCAGCGGTCGCGGCAGCATGCCCGGCAGCGGGAACCGATGCCGCAGCGTGATATAGCCGACGCCGCCCGGCCCGAGCTCATAGATGTACAGGAGCATCTGCCCGCCCGGCGCCACGCACTCCGCCGCCGCCATCACCGCGCGCTTCGTGTCAGGCGTGTGATGCGCCATCCCGATCGAGAGCACCAGGTCGAAGCTCCTCGCCCTGAGTGGGAAGTCGAGGATGTCGCAGCGCACAAACGTCGTCTCGCGCGGCCTCGGCGACGCCGCATTCTCCGCGGTCGCCCGATACACCACCTCCGAAAGGTCGCATCCCATCGCCTTCGCCCCGCGATCGGCAAGCACCCGGCAATACTGCCCGTGTCCGCACCCCACGTCGAGCGTGCGCCACCCGTCGAGCCGGTCGGGCAGGCGCATCCACTCCTGCAGGCCATGCCAAAGGTCCTCGGGCGTGTTGTTGTAGACGATCTGCTCGTCGAGCTTTCCGCGCAGCACCTTCTCCCATTGATACCCGAATCCGCTCTGGCTCCCACGGTCATCGCTCATGGGCGAGGCGAAATCGAGCACCCCATCGCGCGCCGCCGCGAGCACGCGCCCGCACGACCCGCCGCAGGTCACGGCCCGATCGTCCGCCGAGGCCCGCGGCTCACCGCCACAGGTCGGGCAGCCGACGACATCGCCGAAGCGAGCACGAAGACCGGCGAGCAGGCCCGAGGCTCCGCTGTTCTGACCGGGGCTGATCCCCGGGCTTCGGGTCGATGGGGCGTCCACGCTGCTGGGCATCGCGTCTCCTCGCGTCAAAAGGGTGCAGCGGGCGAGCCTACTGGCGCATCGATCCCGGCTTGCGGATCACGTACGGCCCCATGCACAGGTTGTTCAGCCCCGACCGCGCCATCACGTCGATCGAGTCCGCCGGCGTGCTCACCATCGGTTCGCCGTGCAGGTTCAGCGACGTGTTCAGGATCGCCCCGCGCCCCGTCTTCTCGCGGAAGAGTTTCAGCGTCCGGTGATACGTCGGGTTCCAGTCGGGCGTCACGATCTGCGGGCGCACCGTTCCATCCTCCGGGTGGCACCCGGCGATGATCTTCTCCGTGTTCAGGCTGTCAAAGGTCAGGATCATGTAGGGGGCCTTGATCCCCTTGGGATTCTTGAGATATTCGTGCGCGGCCTCGTCGAGCATCGAGCACGCAAACGGCATCCAGAAGTCGCGCGACTTGATCGCCTTGTTGATCACCCGCACCACCTCGCGACGCGAAGGATCCGCCATGATCGAACGGTTCCCCAAGGCCCGCGCGCCGAACTCCTCCCGCCCATTGCACCGCGCCACGACCTCGCCCGATGCCAGCAGCGTCGCCACGGCGTCCTCGACATCGCCCGGCTGCTCGACGATGAACCCCCTGGCCTTCGCGTCCGCCGCGGCCTTGTCATACTGCTCGCGCGTCGGCTCCAGCCCGAGATAGAACGGCCCCATGGGCTTGATCGTGTCGGCCTTCCCCTGCTGCTCGAGGAACTGCCAGCACGCGCCCATCGTGTTCGTCTCGTCGCCGCAGGAGGGGAAGACGTACACGTCGTCGACCTCGGGCAGCTCGCAGAGGATCTTGTTGAGCTTGACGTTCATGAAGACGCCGCCCGAGAGGCACAGCCGCCGGCGCCCGGTCTTGCGCAGCCAGTGCTGCACCCACGGGGCGATGAGGTCTTCGGTGAAGCTCTGAAGCCCGGCGAAGATGTAATCGAACCGCGCCATTTCGAGCGCCTCGCGCCAGTAGAGATACGCGTAGTTGGCCTCGGGAAGGCCGCCGGTCCGCTCCCAACCGCCTTCGACCGTGCGGTACGCCCGGGCGAAGATGTCCTCGACCGACTTGGCGCGCTTGCCGCCGGCATAGGGCGCCATGCCCATCATCTTGTACTCGTGCTCATTGGGCACCATGCCCATGATCGCGGTGATGATGTTCCAGAGGATGCCAATCGAGTGCTCCTCGTCGATGGCGTGCAGGCGCTCGAGCTTGCCGTTCTTCGGGACGCTCACCGTCGCGCAGACGCCGTCGCCCGCGCCGTCGAGGGTGATGACCAGCGACTCGGGGTCGGCCCCGCGCCCGTAATACGCCGCCGCCGCGTGGCACCCGTGATGGTCCATCGGCACGATCCGCTCGCGCTTCACCCCGCGACCCAGAAGCCCGGCGAGGCGCTGCTCCTGGCGCTGGCTCTGCACCACGTTCCGCAGGGGCGTCTTGCGCAACTGCTGCCGAATCGAGCCCATCATCGTGGCGTTGTTCTTGTAGATCCGGCACTGGGCTTCGCGGTCGCCCGGCCTCCCGCCCGGCGGCAGGTAGTACTCGTTCCCGTTGAACAGGTACCGGTCCACGTCTCCCCAGCCCGCCCCGACACTCTTGAGCAGCGTCTCGATCGCCTGCTCGGGGAACCCGTGCCAGTTCTTGACCCGGCTGACGCGTTCTTCCTGGAGCGCGCCGACGAGCACGCCGTCCTTCACAATGGCTGCCGCCGAGTTGTGCCCGTCATGGATGCCGCACAGGAGCATGGAGTCGCCTCTTATCGGACCCGCCCCGCCGGGGAATGGCGAGATCGGCTCGAGAACCGGGTTTCCGGGCCGGCGCGGGAATCACGCGGCGGTCCCGCCTGCCTCTTCGGCCAGCCCCCGACCTGCCTTCACCCGCTTGCCGCCGTGAACGGCCAAAGAGATCGCGCCGGGCCGACGGAAGGGAGTCAGTATAAGGCCGAGCCCGAGCCGCATCGGCCCGGCGACAGGCCGGAGAACCGCGCGCCCGCTTGATCACTTCATGAAGTCGGGGTTCGCCGCCGGGTTGGCCGGGGCGCTCGCGCCGCCGGGCGGAACGACGCCCGATTCGGCACCGACGCCGCCGGTGGGGAGGCTGCGCGTGAGGAAGACTTCGACACGCCGGTTGGCGGGGGTGTTCCCGCTGCCCGAGTTGGGGACGGCGGGCCGGCTCTCGCCGAAGCCGGCGAACATCAGGCGGCGCTTATCGACGCCGCCGGCGCCGATGGCGCTCGTGACGCTGATGGCACGGAAAGCGGAGAGTTCGTCGTTGTTGATGAAGCGCCGGCCCGAGACCTGTCGCACACGCTGGGCATCGGTGTGCCCGACGACCACGACGTCATACTGCTGGGCGGAGGGCAACTGCCCGAGCACGCGCCCGAGGGCGGCGACCGCCTGCTGACCCGACGCCGACAGCTCATACGAACCGGACGAAAACGTGATGTCGCTCTTGAACCGGATCACGCCGCGGGCCGAGTCGTATTCGATCTGATCGGGATACTGCGCCGCGAGCTGCTGGAGGGCCTCGTCCGTGGCCGCATCGAGCGGGCCGAACTGGATATTGGCCAGGCGGGCGGCCAGAGCCGCGTACTCCTCCTTCATCCTGGCGAGCTGGTCGCGGAGCTGCTGCACGGTCGAACTGGTGGAGCCAAAGGTCGCCTCGGCGGAGTTGATCCGCGCCTGCAGGTCGGCGATGGTCGCCTCGCGCGTCCGGAGCATCTCCATGAGCTCCTGGTTCCGAGCCTCCAGCGCCCGGTTCGACTCGTAGAGATTGTCATAGTTGCCCTGCTTGACACACCCGCCCGCCGCCAGACCGGCGAGCACGATCGCCAGGGACGCCAGACCGGTGAAACGATTGGTGAAGCTCGACATGATGCACTCCAGGGGACCTGGGACCCCGGCGACCTGACCCGGCAGGTTCCGATCCCGACAGGCAATGATTGGCAGCCGGGGCACGCCGCGACGCCCCCGGGCTGTCCGCTGCCCACCAGTATCGACCCCGCCCGGCCCGACGCATGAACCCTTCACGCGCGCTCAACCCCTCCGACCCGGCGCCCGCGCTGCTGTTCATCCGCGGTCGAGCGGCGTGCGACGCGGGAGGGGTTCTTGCCGCCCCGGGTGCCGTCCTCGTCCGGCTCAATGCCGTGCTGGGAGACACGCCCGGCGTGCGCTGCGAACTGCTGGCGGCGGGCACGCCCGACGACGTATCTCGGCACGCGCTTGCGCCCGGCGCCCGCGCGGTCGAGTGCCCCGACGCGGTCCTGATCCCCGGGCTGATCAACGCGCACACGCACCTCGACCTGACGAGCATCGGTCCGATCGCGCACGAGCCCGCCGACGGGTTCGTCGCGTGGGTGAACCAGGTGCGCTCGCGCCGCGCCCAGACGCGCGAGTCGGTCGCCGCCGCTGTCGCCCGGGGGGTGGAGCTGTCCCTCGCCGGGGGCGTGGTCGCGGTGGGTGATATCGCGGGTGCCGTGCAGGGAGTGCCCTGTGCCTGGGCCGCGGAGGCGTTGAGCAACTCGAGCCTCAGCGGGGTGAGCTACCTCGAGTTCTTCGGGATCGGCGCGCACGAGCCCCGGGCCGCGGCGTTGCTCAAGGCCATCGCCCTCGACGTGGCGCGCTCGAGCGCCGAGGGCGGACCGGTCCGTCTTGGGCTCCAGCCGCACGCGCCCTACAGCGTTTCGCTCGAGCTGTTCCAGGAAGTCGCGTCGTTCGCCCGGCACATGGGCGTGCGCGTCGCGACGCACCTCTCGGAGTCGCCCGAGGAACTCGAGTTTGTCGCCTCGGGCACGGGCCCGCTCGCCGACCTGCTCCGCGAAGTCGACGCGTGGGATGAGTCGATGGAGTCGACGTTCACGAACCCGGGCGTGACGCCGGTGCGCTGGCTCGAGCCGGCGCTGCGGCAGGCGCGGTTCGTCGCCGCCCACGTGAATCACTGCGACGACGCCGACATCGAAGTCCTCGTGAAGTCGCGCACGAGCGTTGCGTATTGCCCGCGAGCCTCGGCGTACTTCGGCGCGCCCGATCGACTCGGCCCGCACCGCTACCGCGAGCTTCTCGCCGCCGGGGTCAACGTCATCCTCGGCACCGACTCGCTTCTCAACCTGCCGGCCCAGGCCGCCGACCCCGCGACGGGAGGCATGAGCACGCTCGACGAGATGCGCCTGCTCTACCGGCGCGATGGAACCGACCCGAGCACGCTCCTGGCGATGGGAACCACGGGGGCCGCCCGCGGGCTGGGCTTCCACCCCGCGAGCTTCCTGCTCTCAGGTCCGCTGGGCGGGCCGATCGGGGGCGTGGTCGCGGTGCCGATCGCGGGCGAGGCGGCCGACGACCCGCTGGCGGCGATCATGGAATCGGATGCCCCCCCCAGCCTGCTCGTGCACGGGATGGTCTGAGCCCTCGCATAGACTCCTGCGACCGGCCCTCGTAGCTCAGTTGGATAGAGCTCCGGATTTCTAATCCGGCGGTCGCTGGTTCGAATCCAGCCGGGGGCGCTTGTGAGCCGCGCCGGCGTGCAAACCGTTCGTCCCCGCGTCCCCGCACGCTCGGCATCGCGTCCGGCCGCCGCACCCGCGGCTGTCGATGTTCTTGCGACCCCGCGCGTCGAGCGGGGCGACTGGCTCGATCTCGCCCGGACCCTCGCGCCCGGCTCGGTCGACCTGCTCTACGCCGATCCGCCGTTCAACACGGGCCTCACGCGGGTGGGGCGCGCCGGGCGCTACGCCGACGGCTTCGATTCACCCGCCGCCCACGTGCAGTGGCTGCGCGAGCGCCTGGTGGCGACGCTTCCGGCGCTCAGGCCGACGGCGAGCGTGCTCATGCACGTCGACTGGCGCTCCAGTCATCACGTACGCCTCCTGCTCGATGATCTGCTCGGCGCCGACCGGTTCGTGAACCATCTGATCTGGTCATACGGACTCGGGGGTTCGTCGGCGCGGCGATTTGCCCGCAAGCACGACGACATTTTCTTCTATTGCGTGGACCCGGAGGCGTACTGGTTCGAGCCGCCGCGCGTGCCCGCGACGAGCGCGCGACTCCGCGGGCAACTCAAGAAATCGACCGACGTGCTCGATATCCCGTCGATCAACAACATGGCGCGGGAGCGGGCGGGCTATCCAACGCAGAAGCCGCTGGCCCTGCTCGAACGGCTCGTCAGGGCGTGCTGTCCGCCATCGGGGCTCGTGCTCGATCCGTGCTGCGGGAGCGGGACGACGCTTGTGGCCGCAGCACGCCTGCAGCGGCGCGCGCTGGGGTTCGATGCGAGCGCCGAAGCGGTGGCCCTGTCACGTTCGCGGCTGGCGCGCGGAACCTGATCGCGCCTACTGGCGATTCTCAAAGATGTCCGGCTCGCGCCCGCCGAAGTCGATCCCGCGAAGGCCCTCGTGCGTCCAGCGATAGCGCCCGAAGAGCGTGAGCTCGCGCGGATCCTCCCCGGTCGGCCAGGTCGGATACCCCCACGCCGTCTGCGGCTCATACGCCATGATGGCGGCGATCTTCCGCCCGTTGAGCCGCGTGTACCCGCCGGTGTTGCAGTCGATCGTCCGCGGCGCGTGCACGGCACCGTCGTAGGTCGCCACCGTCGCCTGCGCCTGGTCGTACAGCCAGGGCATCTCGTTCTTGCCGCAGAGCTGCCGGCTCACGTCCTCCATGATGCACACCTTCTGCGCCGCGAAGAGCACCTCGGAGAGCTTGCGCCCGCCGAGCTTGTACCGCCCGGCTGACCCCTGCTGATACACGTAGAAGATCTGATTGTCACCCTGGCGAAGCAGCCCGTTGTCACCCGACTCGCGGTTGGGTGTGTACGCCGCGGGCGTCATCTGGTAGCTGCTGCTGTACGGCCAGGTGATGCGCATGCCGTTGTATTGCGGCCCGCTCAGGCTCTGGCAGAACGCCAGGGCGTTGCCCGACGCGCGCAGCCCCTCGGCCAGGCGCAGGCGGAAACGATCCTCGGGCGCGACGATCATCGGGTCGGGCAGGCGCGCCGCCAGGTAGTCCATGAGCACCAGGTGGTTGTACGTCGGGTGCGGAATCCAGTTGTTCTGCGTCGGCATTCCGACGCACTCGGGCTGCGAGCGGCGCCGAATGATGTCAAGCGCCTGCGCGGCCGCGGCGAGAAGGTCCGACGTCCCGGTGAACGTCGTCGTAGTGATCTGCCCTCCGGCGCTCATGCCGGTCGCAAGCTGGTACCGTCCCCCCGCCTGCCATGAGAACGTCGCGATCTGTTCCCGGTACTCGCCCGCGTAGGAATGCACCGCGGTGATCAGGTTCTTGAGATTGGCGGCGTTCTGCACCTGCCGACCGGTCTTGCGCGTGCACCCCAGCCCGGGCAGGATGATCGAAATGAGCAGCGCGATGATCGCGATCACCACGAGCAGCTCGACGAGCGTGAACGCCCGCCAACCCGCGCGGCGCGCAGCCACCAGCGACCCGGACCCGTGGGCGTGATATCCCATTGCACGTCTCTCGACAAAGGAACCTCAGCAACGCCGTCAACACCCGCCCCCCGCAGAACGCGACAGGCGCTCACCCACCCCTCCCCCTGAACATACCACGAATCGCGGCGGTTCGCCAGTGCCCCATCGAGCCAAACCGCGCCCCCGAACGCGGGTGGGCCTCGGTTCGGCATCAGGGAATCCGCTGGTTCCCGTACGGGTCCTAGAGCGGAAAGACCACACCCAGGTAGAACATGATCGAGTCCCGCCCGGGGTTCTGGTCATCGCCCTGGATGCGTCCATTGGAGATGTGGTGGTAGCGCACGCCGACCTGCAGGCGGACGTCGTCGCCCAGGTCGAACGTCGCGCCGCCGCCGACGCGGGGCGTGAAGTCGAAACTGGTGCCTTGCGAGGGGACGTCGTCGAAGGCAAAGAGCAGGCCGATGCCGGCGTCGCCGTAGATCGTCCACGAGTAGGCCTCATCGTGGAGGAAGTGCCAGCGGAAGATCATGTTGGGATTGACGCCGCCGGTGTCTTCGCCGTCCTGCGCGAAGTACCACGCGCTGAGCTCGACGGCGAACTCGAGGTCGCGAGCGATGAAGGTGCTCGCGGCGACGTGGAGGTTGTAATCAGTCTCTTCACCGAAGTCATTGGCGACTCCGCCGCCGACGGTGAGCCACCAGCCGCCCGTGTGCCCGAAACGCGGCAAGGGCTCGGCGGGCGCTGCGGGGTCATCGCGCTTGACCGGGTCCTGGGCATAGGCGCCGCTCATGTCGACGGTGAGCGGTGCGGCGCGGTCGAGTTCGACCCGTTCCTCAGCCGCGGGCGCGAGGGAAGATCCAGCCAACACCGAGCACAGTCCCGCCGCCTTGAGCATGTTCCAATTCATGGGCGGGAGCCTATCGTGCCCGCGAGGTGCCGTCATGTTCCCGGAAGGCTCGTCGACACGCCCGCCCGAGGATGCATCGCCCCGGAGCGATCGGCTGCTGCGCGTTGAAGAGGCCACGACCTTCAACGAGCGGGCGATCGAAAGCCTGACCGCACAGTCGCTCGACCTCGAAGCCCGGCTGCGCCGGCTGGCCGCCCGCCTCGAAGCTCTGGAAACGCGCCTCAACGTACTCTGCTCGCCCGACGAACCCGACGAGCCGATATCCTGAAGCAGCAATGGCCGGCCCTTCGACCCAACTCGGCTTGCTTTTGGCTCTGACCCTCGCGTCGGGCTCGGGCGGCGCGCAGGGGACGGGAAGCGATTCGCCCGCCCGCCCGCGGCCAATCTTCACGCGTGCCGAGGCGGGCGAGGCCGACATCAACCCCCTCTTCGTCACCGCCCGCGACCTCGGCACCGATCTGCGCCGGCCCGACGGCTTCAGCGACCTGTACCGCATCAGCCCAGACGCGCTTTCGCCCTACGCCGGGCGGTTTGCCCGGATTTCGGGCGGCGGGGGGCTGGTCGCCGTCTTCCCCCGGGGGCGCTACACCGAGACAAGCAAGGGCCTGCTGGTCGAAATCCCGCCCGACACCGTGTACGTCGTGGGGGGCCTGCCCGCGTCCGGCTTTGAAGCCCCCGACCGCCCTTCGACTCGACTCCAGGCCCGGCTCAACCAGAGCGCTTCGCAGGGCGAGCCCAGGACCGGCGAGCCATTGCCCGCGGCCCGCGACCGCTCACGCCCCTTGCCAACCGAGGAACTCGATCGCCGCCAGCGCGAACGCGACTGGCGCGCCGGCGAGAAGGTCGCTCGCCTGTTTGAAGACGACGCTCACCGCGCGCGAGCGGTCGATGACCTGCTTCGCGGCCCATGAGCCTTCCCAGGCGGCTTAGATCTGCTCGGACTCGATGCTCGCCCGCTCGCCGCTCAGCTTCTTCTCGACGTAGCGCTTGACCCAGTTCTCCCAGGTCTTGCCGTGGGCGGCGTCCTTGCCGAACTCGATCCGCCGAATCTCGGGATAGCGGATCGTGACCTTCTGATCCGAGTCCTGCGGCAGGAGTCGCACGACGCCGTCTTCGGGTCGCCCGTCGGGCCCGCGACGCCGATCAAAGATATAGCCCGACACGACGCGCCCGTCCGATAAACGAAGGGTCACGTCGCCTCGGAAGTCGAAGGCTCGCTCGAGCACTTCGGCGCGGGCGGCGTGGTCGAGCGTCAGGGCCTCCAGGTCAAACTCGGCGCCCTGGAGCGTGCCGGTTGCGTGAACGGTGGCGTCATGGCTTGTTTCAGCGGCAGTCATCGTGCAAGCTTAGGTCTCGAGATCACTGTGGATTGTCGATCTCCACGCCTGAGTCGCTAGTCTGCCGCCTCGTCGGATCAGGACGAGCCGGGTTCCCGGTATCCAACAGGACAGGAGGTCCGCATGGGCAAGACGGAACCACAGATTCAGGCGGGCGTGATTCCCTTCCGGCATCGGCCCGACGGCGAGATGCAGGTGCTCCTCGTGACGAGCCGCTCGGGCGCGGGGTGGATTGTCCCCAAGGGGAAGATCGACCCTGGGAAGGACGCCAAGGAAGCCGCCGAGATCGAAGCACTGGAGGAGGCGGGCCTGCTGGGCACGACCGGCGACGAAGTGATCGGGCACTACGAGTTTGAGAAGCTCGACCGCGCATGGCGCGTCATGCTCTTTGCGATGCGGGTGCACCGCGTGCTCGAACGCTGGCCCGAGATGGACGAGCGCAAGCGCGAATGGGTGAGCGTCGACGAAGCCATCCGCCGGGTGTCATTTCCCGGACTCCGCGATGCGCTCGGGAGACTCGAGCACATTCACAAAGCTCCCGCGGCCTGAACGTGCCCGGCCCCGGGGCCCGAGGCGCGTTGCGCCGGTGAATTCCGGGGCATGGGCATCATCCCCGGCGTGCTACCGTTAGACTCGCCGAACGGACTCGGCGATCCTTTCGACCACGAGCACTCGCCGCGAGGGACGCACTCATCATGCTCAAGCATCACGACTCGGCCGCGCCGCGCCCGGCACGCACCCCGCTGCTCCTCGCGCTCGCCGCAGGGCTGGCGTTCGCCGCGCCCGTGCAGGCTGAACCAGCGCGCGCCGCGCAGCCGACCGGCATCCCCGTGCCGCCCGCGCCCGGCGCCAAGCCCGGAAAGGGCCCCGGCGTGGGCGAGATTCCCACCATCCGCCCGGCAGCGCCGAACCAGCCCGTGACTCAACCCGGCGCGCCCGGCGCGAGCGCGCCCGACCGGCCCACCGGCGCCGAGCTTGATCGTGCGCAGGGCCGGATCGTCGGGGATCGGTTCATCATCGGGCCCTTCGCCGACGGCGTGAAGATCAAGTTTCTCATCGAGTCGATGCTCGAATACGCGCAGCTCCGCAACGTCATCGTGACGGACGCCGCGATCATCGACAAGCAGGTCTTCTTCGACCGCGAGATCGTCCTTCCCATCGACCGCATCGTTCCCTTCCTCGTCTCGCTGCTGCGCCAGAACGGCGCGACGCTCGTGAAGGAGAACGACGTCCACTACATCCGCTCGCTCTCCGACAACCAGGGCTACATCGACGATCACGCCCTCGCCACGACCCAGATCATCGCCACCCGCGGCCTGCGCCCCTCGAGCCTCCAGCAGGCGATCCAGATCGCGCTCAAGGGCGCAGGCGGCACGCCCGGCATCCCCACGCCGGGCATGCAGCCCGCAGGTGTCGGCGGTCCGATCGCGTTCCTCGACGACCTCGGCGTGATCCTCATGACCGATGCGCCCGACCGCATCGACCAGGTGCGGCGGATGGTCGATCTGCTCGTCACCGAGCAGAGCCGACAGGAGCTCGCACGCTTCGACCTCAAGCACGCCTCAGCGTCATCGGCCAAGCAGCGCCTTTCCGAACTCCTGGGTGGCGGGACGACCCAGACGCAGACCAACCCGCAGGCCGCGGCCATCGCCGCCGCCCAGAACGCCGCGGGCCTCAGCGCCAACCAGCAGGCGCTTTCGAACATCGCCGGGCGGCTTGTTCCCGACCCCAAGAGCAACGCGCTGCTCTTCCGCGGGCGCGAGGACGAGACGGTCTTCATCCGCAAGCTGCTCGAAGTGATCGACTCGCCCAACCAGCTCAGCGGCCGGTTCTACCGCGTGGGCCTGCTGTCCGAGCACCTCGCGACGCTCGGGAAGCGCGAGGGACTGGGCGAGATCGTCAGCCTGCCCTCCACAGGGGGCACGTCGCTCACGGGCGCGCGGCGCGAATCGCAGATCAACACCGCGATCAACCCGACCTTCGGCGCCGCCGGGCAGCGCGACGCCATGTCCGAGGGCGGGCCGATGTTCATCCTCGACCCCGAAGGGCGCGGGTTCATGTACTACGGCACCGAGGAGCAGCACGTCCGCGTGGCGCAGCTCGCCCAGGACTTCGGCCCGTTTGCCGAGGGGCAGATTCCCGTCTTTGAGTTCTACAAGCTCAAGCATGCCAAGGCGGTCGAACTCGCCGACGTGGTGACGGCGCTCATCAACAACCAGGCTCCGAGCGGGTCGCTCCTGGGGAGCTCGCAGCGCGACCGGCGCAGCCGGCGCGACGAATCGGGCACGGGCAGCGGCAGCCGGCGCTCGCGCGACCTGAGCCAGCTTCCCAGCACGCAGCGCCCCAACTTTGCACTCAACACCGCGCTCAACCAGGGCCAGGCGGCGCCCGTCGATCCGAACAACACCGAACTCGGCGCGATCCAGGGGTCCGAGGACGTCTTCGTGCTCGCCGACGAGGCCAACAACCAGGTCGTCGTCAAGGCGCCCAAGGTTCTTCAGCCTCAGTTCGCCAAGCTCATCAACCGCCTCGACCTCCGTCGCCCGCAGGTCTTCATCGACGTCAAGATCATCGCCGTCACCGACAACGACTCCTTCCGCCTCGCGTTCGAGACCCAGATCCTTGCGTTCGGCGACGCCGCGGGCGGCATCAACACCAACTTCGGACTCGGGTCGCTCACGTCCACCAGCGGCATGACCACCACCGGCGGCTTCACCAGCCCCAAGACCGTCGCCGCCGGGCTCCAGGGTCTCACGTCGGCGATCATCCGCGCCGACCAGGTGCCCATCATCATCAACGCCATCGCCAGCAAGACCGACGCCCGCATCGTCTCCACGCCTCAGCTCCTCGTCGACGACAACTTCACCGCCGAGATCAGCAGCATCAACCGCGTGCCCACCTCGGCCACCACCGTTTCCAACAACGCCACGGTCACTTCCTCCGGGCAGGACGCCGAGGCCGGCACCACGCTCTCGGTCACCCCGCACATCAGCGAAGGCGGCTACCTCAACCTCGAATACGAGATCGAGCTCTCCTCCTTCACGGGCGATTCGGTGAGCAGCGGCAACGGCTCGGTGGTCCTGCCGCCGCCCAGCCAGCGCAACACGATCTTCTCCGACTCCGTCACGCTCCCGTCCGACTCCACCATCGTGATCGGCGGGCTCACGTTCGAGAACATCACCAACACGGTCTTCAAGGTGCCGTTCCTGGGCGATATCCCCATCCTCGGTCAGCTCTTCAAGGACGACCGCAAGAACAACCAGCGCACCACGCTCTACATCTTCGTCACGCCCAAGGTCATGCGCGACCCCAACTTCAACGATCTCCGCCTCCTCGCCGAGGGGCCCTCGAAGCTTCTCACCGATCGCGAGCGCACCGACGTTCCGGCGTCGCGCCCCGAGCGGATCGAGATCGGCACGCTCCGCACGCCGGGCACGCCCGTTCCCGCGCCGATGCCCGCGCGCCCGGCGCCCTCCGCTCCCGCCACCGACGGCTCAACCACCAACCCCTCCGAGCCGCCGCCGACGGCCCCGAGCACGCTCACCATCGACAACCCCGTCACCCGCCCTCGCCCCTGACCCATGGCCAAGTCGCAACTCCCAGCACGGACGGGCGAGAACGGCCGCGGCAGCGCGGGCGCGAACGCCCCCACCGCCCTCGCGACGCGCGACTGGCCCCGCGTGGCGCAACTCTTCGGCCCCTTCGGGCTCAAGGCCGACCAGATCAAGGCCTTCCCCGATCTGCCCGGGTCCGACAGTGAGCCGTGGGACGTGCTCCTGTCGCTCCTGGCCATCGACGAACACACCGGCCTTGAGAAGCTCGCCCAGCGGACCGGCCTCCCCTTCCAGAGCGAGCCCCGACTGCAGGATTCCGCCGCCCCGTTCTTCGAACGAGTCCCCGCGGCCCTCGCGCGTGAACACCAGGTCGCCGGGCTTTCATCCGACGGCGGCGTGATGACCGTCGCCACCAGCCAGCCACTTCAGCCCGCGCTCTTCTCCATTCTCGAAGACCGGCTGGGCATGCCCGTGCGCCTGCTCCTTTCGCCCCGCGGCGCGGTGACCAACCTCATCAACCGCGGCTACGAGCAGAAGCAGGATCTCGTCTCGCAGATTGTCGAGGAAATGCCCCTCGACGAAGGCGCGATCGCCAAGGCCGCCGGTTCGATCAAGGAAGCCACCGACCTCCTCCAGCTCGCCCGCCAGACGCCGGTCATCCGCCTGGTGAACATGATTCTCTTCGAGGCACTCCGCCGTCGCGCTTCCGACATTCACGTTCACCCGATGGAGACGCGCCTGGTTATCCGCTTCCGCATCGACGGGATGCTCCAGGATGTCTTCACGCCGCCGCTCTCTCTCGCCGCCGCCATCAGCTCGCGCCTCAAGGTCATGACCGAGCTCGATATCGCCAACCGGCACTCGCCGCAGGACGGACACACGTCCGTCCGCGTCGGCAACCGCAAGATCGACATCCGCCTCTCGGTCATCCCCAATGTCTACGGCGAACGCATCGTCCTCCGCCTCCTCGACCAGTCGCAGACCCAGCTCTCGCTCGACCAGGTCGGGATGACCAAGGCACAGCAGAAAATCCTCATCTCTCTCATCGAGCGGCCCACCGGCATCATCCTCGTCACCGGCCCGACCGGCAGCGGCAAGACCACCACCCTCTACGGCGCGCTCGGCAACGTCGACCGCGCCTCTCGAAACGTCATGACCGTCGAAGACCCCGTCGAATACCACCTCGACGGCATCAGTCAGACCCAGGTCAATGTCAAGCGCGGCGTCACCTTCGCCGCCGGCCTCCGCGCCCTCCTCCGCCAGGACCCCGATGTCATCCTCGTCGGCGAAGTGCGCGACCAGGAGACCGCCCAGCTCGCCGTGCAGGCCTCGCTCACGGGCCACCTCGTGCTCGCGACGCTCCACACCAACGACGCGCCCAGCGCCATCGCCCGCCTCATGGACATCGGCATCGAGCCGTACCTGGTGACCAGCACGCTGCTCGCCGTGCTCGCGCAGCGGCTCGTGCGCCGCACATGCAAGACGTGCGGCGGCACCGGCACGATCGACGGCTCCCCGTGCGAGCGCTGCTTCGCGTCGAAGTACTTCGGGCGCGTCGCGATCTACGAGATCATGCTCATGACCGACACCGTCCGCCGCCTGACCGCGCAGCGCGCCGACAGCGTGACCATTGCCGACGCGGCCCGGGCCGACGGCATGCGCACCCTCGCCGACGATTGCCGCGACAAGATCGCCCTGGGCCTGACCACCGAAGCCGAACTGCACCGCGTGCTGGGGTAAGCCAACGCCTCCCCGCAGCCCGTCGTGAAGCTCTCCCGGGCAAAACCCCTGAGTCGAAACCCCAAACACCACGCACCAGACCCTGGGGCATCTGACGGCATCCGAACCGCGCTCAGTCCGGCAGAATTCCAAGATTTCCCCCCGCGCACCGCCGGATTCCGGTATGCTCGGCTCGGTTGAGGTCGGCGTTTTGCTCGTCTGAGCCCGCCGCGCCGACATGCTGACGAGGAGAGAGAAAGATGCGATCAATGCGCGCTTCGTTGTTGCTCGGGACGTCCTTGTGTGCCGCGCCGGCCGTGGCTGGACCGGACTGGATCGAAGGCGGTCGCATGGGCGGCCCCGACGCGGGCAGCACGCTCGCCAGCGCGCAGCCGATCCTCGCCGGCACCGAAGAGATCGTGACGATCGTCGGGCGGCTCGATGCCGGCTTTGGCGGCAACGCGGCGGGCATCGCCGACTTCGAAGACATGTACCTCCTGCAGATTCTCAGCCCGAGCACCTTCAGCTTTCACATCACCGCCGCGGGCTTCGACGCGCAACTGTGGCTCTTCAACGTCACGCTCCCGGGTGAGGCCTTCGGCCTCCTGGCCAACAACGACACGCCCTTCTCCATGAATCCGCTCCTCACGCGCCCCGCGACCGACCTGACCGGGGCCGACGTGCTCTTTCCTGGCGTCTACGCGATCGCGGTCTCCGGCGCCGGGCGAATCCCCGTGAGCGCCAACGGGCCCATCTTCTCGTTCGCTTCGCCCACCGAAATCTCGGGCGCCGACGGCATCGGGGGGCTCCGGCCGCACATCGACTGGACCGGCATGGGCCAGACCGGCGACTATCAGATCGAGATGACCGGCGTCGGCCGCTTCGATGTCCCCGCACCGTCGGCGGCGATCCTCCTGCTCGGCGGCACGGGCCTGCTGAGCGCGCGGCGCCGCCGATGAGCGTCGCTACGGGTTCGGGCGGACCAGGACCTTCGCGGCTCCGGCAGACTCGGGCGCCTGGCCGGCGGCGGCACTGATCTCCTTCAACATGTCGCCCGTGCGGCGCGTCTCCGCGTCCTCTTCGCCGCGAAGCCGCTTGAGCGCCGCCAGCGACAGATTGATCGTCGCGATCGCCTCCGGATGCACTCCCGATTTCGCCAGCGCCACCGCGAGCTCGCGCCGAAGCCTGGCGACGAGCAGCTCGGCCGGAGGTCGTGCTTTCTCCGCGATCTCCACCGCCAGGCGCAGGTTGGTCACCGCCTCCGGATCGCCCGTGCGAAGCTGCACGAGGCCGAGCGTCTCCAGTGCTTCGCCGACCTGCGGCGTGTCGGCGCGCCGGAACTTTCGGACCATGTCCAGCCCGCGCCGCGCCAGGTCTGCCGCCCGCGCCAGCGCGTTGGGCTCGCCCAGCAGCAGCTCCGCGCGCGCCATCCCCGTCAGCGACGCGGCGACCAGGTGATGCCCCTGCGGGTACGTCTTCGTGCGGATGCGCAGCGCCCGCTCGAACGGCTCCCTCGCGGCTTCCGCGGCCTGTCTCGCGGCATCGACCTCTCCGGCAAACGCCGCGACCTCCCCGCGCCGCACGAGGCACTCGGCCAGGTTCTGCGACGCCGCCGCCGTCCCCTTGTCCGAATCGCCCTTGAGCTTTCGGATCATGCCCAGCGCCTGGCCGAACTGCCGCTCGGCGAGGTCATACTGCTCGGCTTCGAGGAAGCACCGGGCCAGGTTGTTGATCGACTGCGCCACCTCTTCGTGCTCGGCCCCGTAGAGGCGCCGGCGCAGGTCCA
Source organism: Phycisphaerales bacterium (assembly GCA_050182995.1). Taxonomy (GTDB): domain Bacteria; phylum Planctomycetota; class Phycisphaerae; order Phycisphaerales; family UBA1924; genus JAEUIX01. The sequence continues at coordinate 271,958 of JBFXBS010000004.1, forward strand.
GCGCCTTCTGATAGAGGTCGCGCGCCTCCGCCTTCTTGCCCATGCGGAGCCGGCACGCCGCCAGGTGTGACATGCTCATCGCCACCGTCGGATCGCCGTCGGGGTGGAGCCGCTCGCGCATCGCCAGCGCGCGCAGGTAAAGCGCCTCGGCCTCGGTGTACTTCCCGTCCCACCAGTAGCTCGCCGCGAGATTGTGGATCGCCTCGGCGACGGCGGGGTCGTCGCCGCGGGCGTGCCGCTCGCGGATCGCCAGCGCCTTGGCCTGGTTCACGCGCGCCTTCTCGTACTCCATGAACTTGCGGTAGACGCCTCCGATGATCTCGCGGATCTCCGCTTCGGTCGTGTCGCGCTCCGGGGGCGAATCGTCAAGCCGGTTCGCCGCCCCGTCGAGGAGCTGAAGAACGGTCACGCCGGTGGTGCGTTCGGGGTCGGCGGCTTCGAGAATGCTGCGGAGAATGACGAAGTTGTCGCGCGCCATGTCGCGCTCGCGCACCACGCGCGACATGAGCACCACCGAGACCGTGACGATCGTCACCACCGCCGCCCCGATGACCGTGCTGATCGCCCGGTTCCGCGCGACCCACCGGCGCGCCCGCCCGATCTGCCCCACGCGACGCGCCTGCACCGGCTCGCCCGAGAGGTGGCGGCGCAGGTCCGCCGCGAACTCCCCCACGGTCGCGTAGCGCTTCTCGGGCGCCTTCTCCAGGCCCTTGAGCAGCACCGCGTCGAGATCCCGCGACAGCCCTTTCCGCAGCGATGTCGGCGCGGGCGGGGGAATCGCGATGATGCCGTTGAGCGTCTCCGCCACCGAAGCGCCCATCAGGCACGGGAGCCGCCCCGTGAGCAGCTCGTAGGTCATCGCCGCCAAGGCATATTCATCCGTCCGCACGCTCGCTTCGTCGTTCTTGCCCTTGGCCTGCTCCGACGCCATGTACGCCAGCGTGCCCATGAGCTGCCCCGGCCCCGAGATCGTCAGCCCCATCGCCCCGTGCGGGCCGCTCGGCGCCTCGTTGGGGTCGAAGACCTTGGCCAGGCCGAAGTCGAGCAGGTGCGGCGCGCCCGCGGCGTCGATCACCACGTTGCTGGGCTTGAGATCGCGATGGAGCACGCCGCGCTGGTGGGCGTAGTCGACCGCGTCGCACACCTTCACCATGAGCTCGAGCGCCTCGCGCACCGCCCACGTGCCCGGGCGCGTCGTCTCGTCGAGCGGCCGGCCCTCGACAAACTCCATGACGTAGAAGTACTTGCCGCGCTTCACGCCCGAATCGAGCACCGAGACGATCCCCGGGTGCTGCAGACGCGCCACGACCTCCACCTCGCGCTCGAAGCGCTGCCGCGCGGCGTCCGAGCTCCCGAGCCGATCGAGCAGGAACTTGATCGCCACGCGTCGCCCGGTCGAGCGCTGATACCCCTCGTACACCGCGCCCATGCCCCCCTGCCCGAGGCAGGCGACCAGGTCGTACCCGTCGATCTGCGGGATCGGCCCCTTGGCCGACATCGCCTGCGCGGTCGTCGGGCCGATCTGCGTCGCCAGCGTCTCCCACGCGGCGCGGCCCGGGTCGGTCTCATCCGTCACCGACGACAACTGCGACGCCTGGCTCGCGATGACCTTGATCGCCGTCGCCCGGTTGTGGACATAGTCCGGCTCGTTCGGAAGCGTCGCCATGCACTGGTCGATCGACGCGGCCCGCCCCTGCCGGCGCTCCTCCCAGTAGCGCGAGACCGCGGCGGCCACGGCGACCGGCACCTGCGCATCGGTTTCAGTGGGTTTGACCGACGACAATCATCGCCTCCGCACGCCGCCCGCCCCCTCCCGGTCCCTCCATTGAGTCCCGTACCGAGTTTAGCGTTCGAGGTCGGAAAGTGTCGGGCGGATCGTCATGGAATCCCGCGTTGGTCCCGTTGCGAAGCCGGGCCGCCGGGTCGACCCATGGCCCGGCGCAGGCCGTAGCCAAGGTTGATGACCCACGCGGCGCCGATGAGCAGCAGGGCCGCCCGCCACGGGAACACACCGCTGGCCGCCCACCACGCCGTCGCGCAGGCGAGCACGACAAGCGAGAGCGCCGTGGCCCCGAGGAATCCGATGAGCGCGCCGGACAGCCCGCGCGCCGAGCGGGGCGCGGGCGGGTCGTTCGGGCTGCGGTGCGCGGGGGCCACGATCTGAGGATGCGCCGCGACGGGCCGCCCTGTCCCGAAATGGGGCCTTCCCTACGCTGTGCCCGATGAGCGCCCCGATCCCCACACCGGCTCCGACTGCTATCCCCTCCCTCCGCGAACTCACGGCCCAGTATCTCGCGCAGGAAGCGAAGATCCGCCAGGGCGGCGGCGCGGCCGCGATCGACCGTCAGCACGAGAAGGGCCGCCTCACCGCGCGCGAGCGCCTCGAAAAGCTCGTCGATCCCGGATCGATCATCCAGGAATATGGACTCTGGGCCGCCCATGCGATGTACCCCGAGTTCGGCGGCGCCCCCGCGGCGGGCGTGGTGACGGGCGTCGGCGTCGTCTCCGGCGTGCGCTGCATGATCATCGCCAACGACGCGACGGTGAAGGCCGGCGCGTTCTTCCCGATGACCTGCAAGAAGATCATCCGCGCCCAGGCCATCGCGCAGATGGCCCGTCTGCCGCTCATCTACCTCGTCGATTCCGCGGGCGTCTTTCTGCCCATGCAGGAGGATGTCTTCCCCGACACCGACGACTTCGGGCGCATCTTCCGCAACAACGCGGTGCTCTCGGCCGAGGGCATCCCGCAGATCGCGGCGATCATGGGCTATTGCGTCGCCGGCGGCGGCTATCTGCCCGTGCTCTGCGACACGCTCCTCATGACCGAGGGCTCGGGGCTCTATCTCGCCGGGCCCGCACTCGTGAAGGCCGCGATCGGGCAGCAGGTCACCGACGAGGAGCTCGGCGGCGCGGCCATGCACGCCTCCATCTCCGGCACGATCGACTTCAGGGAGAAGGACGACGCGGCGTGCCTCACACGGCTGCGGGCGCTGGTCGGCAAGTACCCCGGCGCCGGGCACGCACCCGCCAGGGCCCGCGGCGCCTCGCCCTTCCGTCCCGCCGAGGACGTGTACGCCGTCTTCACCGACAAGCCCGGCGCGCAGTACGACGTCAAGGACCTGCTCGCGTGCATCGTCGATTCGCGCGGCGAGCCCGACGGCCGGTCCAACCACGCCACCCTCGCCCCCGACCTCGACGAGTACAAGGCCGACTACGGCCAGTCCATCGTCTGCGCCTACGCCAAGATCGGCGGACACGCCGTCGGCATCGTCGCGAATCAGAAGAAACTCGTGCAGCGGCAGATGCCCGGGAGCGCGACCGGACCGAAATCCGCCACGCAGATGCCCGGGGTGATCTACGACGACTCGGCCGACAAAGCCGCGCGGTTCATCATGGACTGCAACCAGCGGAAGATCCCGCTGGTGTTCTTCCACGATACGACGGGCTTCATGGTCGGGCGCGACAGCGAGCAGGGGGGCATCATCCGCGCGGGCGCGAAGATGGTCAACGCCATGGCCAACAGCCTCGTCCCCAAGATCGTCGTGATCACCGGGGGCAGCTACGGCGCGGGCAACTACGCCATGTGCGGGCGGGCCTTCGACCAGTTCCTCGCCTTCGCGTGGCCCAGCGCCAAGTGCGCCGTCATGGGCGCGAACCAGGCGACGGGCGTCCTCACGCAGATCGAGGAGGCCAGCCGCAAGCGCAAGGGCGAGACCATCGACGCCGCGGCCCACACCGCGATCTACGCGGCGATCCACGCCGGCTACACCGAGCAGGCCGACATCCGCCACGCCGCCGCCCGCGGGTGGCTCGACCGGATCATCGAGCCGCACAAGACGCGCGAGGAGCTGATCGCGGCCCTGGAAGCGACGCGCGGGTGGGATTACACCAGGCCGTTCAAGACCGGCGTGTTGCAGACGTAACCAGAGCTGGGGTGATCAAGCCCGCGGCGGCCGTCCACGCAGGTGCGGGTGCCTTGAGCACGCGTGCGAGCGCGAAGTCCGCTCGTGCGGGAACGACGATCACGCGTGCGGGAACAACGGACGCGCACCTTGACGGCCGGCCGGTACGCCTCGGTGGCCCGAAGCGGCCGACGTCGCCGCGAGGAATCGCGTCGGAGCCTGCCCGGGGCGGGTTGACGATCCTGCCGAGAAGTCGTGACCATCGCCCTCGGCGGTGCGTACAGGAATACAGAGGCGCGGTGGGCGTCTGCCAAACCGGCACCCCGATGCCGTTGGACCGGCTCGAACGCCGTTTCTGAGTCTCACCACGCCCTCAGGAGCTTCCCTTTCGCCCATCTTCTGGCACCCCGCTTGCACCCCTTCGCTGGAGGCACCAACCATGGCCACCAGAAAGAACCAGCCAACTCCGCCCAACTCGCCCGATCCTGACAAGCCCGGCTCGGGCAAGACGTCCCCCGCCCCCGGCACGCCCGACGGCCACGCGTCGGCCAAGTCGCCTCGCGCCGCCTCCGAGCGCAAGGCCCTCGCTCCGCGTCCGCGCCCGTGGCTCATCGCCGCCTGGCCCGGCATGGGGCACGTCGGCATCATCGCCGCCGGCGCGCTCGTCAACCAGCTTCGCATGAAGCCCATCGGCGAGTTCTCGCCCGAGGGGTTCTTCGACCTGCAGCACGTGCTCATCAAGGACGGCGTGGTGCAGAAGCCGCACCTTCCCCGCACCGTCCTCTACTCGACGCCCAAGGGTGCGCGCACGCCGCTCTACGTTCTCCTCTCCGAGGCTCAGCCCACGGCCAACGGCTTCGCGATGGCGCACAAGCTCCTCGAGAAGGCCGCCGAGCTGGGCGTCGAACGCATCGTCACCTTCGCGTCGCTGGCGACCAACCTGCACCCCGCCGGGCACCCGCGCGTCACCGGCGCCGCCACCGACGCCGTCTCGGGCGCCGACCTCAAGCGCTTGCACATCGGCACCCTCGCCGACGGCGCGGTCGCGGGCATGTCGGGCATCCTCCTCGGCGCCGCCGCCGAGCGCGGCATGCCCGGGTTCTGCCTGCTGGGTGAGATCCCCGCCTTCGCCGCCGCCGTCCCCAACCCCAAGGCCGCCGAGGCCGTTCTGGCCACCTTCGGCGTCATGCACAACCTGCCCATCGACACGCGCGAGCTCGCCGAGCACGGCAAGATGGTGCAGGACGCGCTCCTGGACATGCTCGAAAAGTCCCGCGCCGCCGCCGATCTTGAAAGCGAAAGCGGCGTCGAGGACGAAGGCGACGCGGGTGAAGACAGCCTGCCCGGCCTCACGCTCGACGAGCACCTCACCCAGCCGTCCGACGACGCCGAGGCACCCTCGCCGGAGGATCACGCCCAGTCTCAGTCGCCTGACGGAAGCACGAATCCGGGCAACGCCGGCGCGGCATCCCCGCCCGCACCCCCGCCCCCGCCCGACCCTGAGGTCGCTGGCCGGATCGAAGCGCTCTTCGACCGCGCGGCGACCGACCGCGCCGCCGCCGATGAACTCAAGACGCTCCTCGACGAGCACAAGCTCTTCCCCGCCTACGAGAATCGCTTCCTCGACCTCTTCAAGCGCGAGTGACTTCGCGTCGCCACGCACAGCCTCTGCGCACGAACAAGGGCCCGGCATGCGCCGAGCCCTTGTCTTCAACTCCTCATCTCTCGCACCTCCAGGAGGCGCTCGGCGGGCCTTCCCGGCTCAGCAGCCGCCGAAGTAAATGTTGATGAAGTCGCCCAGGTCGTCGGGGTCGACGTTCAGGTCGCCGTTGATGTCGGCGCCGTCGCACGGCGGCACGCTGAAGTAGCAATTGATGAAGTCGCCCAGATCGTCCGGATCAACGCTCCCGTCCTGGTTGAAGTCGGCCAGGCACGACGGCGGGCAGAGTTCAGAACCCAGGGGCGGCAGAATCTCCGGCGTCGGCTCGCCCGGCTGCACCTGTCGCACGACAATGTCATCCCAGAAGATTGTCCCGCTCCCGATCTCGCCGAAGAACCACATCCCCAGCACCGGCTTGAGCCGGTTGGGCATCCCGTCGATCGCCTCGCTGAAGCCGTTGTCGATGAACTGCTGATGCGCCTCGGCCTGCGTGAGCACGGCACGGAACTGCACCCATTCGCCGCAGGTGTGCCCGGAGATGTTGTACAGCGTCGGCCCGCGCAGACCCCAGGCGTCAACGCTCACGTTGTCCTGGTTGGGGTCGGCCGCGCCCTTGAGCGTGAACTTGATGCTCGCAAAGCCGTTGCCCATGATGGGCGTCGACTCGGGGATCATGAACCAGCCCTCGACGACGTAGTCGCCCCCGTTCCAGTCGATCATCACGTCGTAGAACGGGAAGTTGGGCACGAAGAAGTTGCGAAGGTCGGTCGAGAACGAGCGGAAGCCGCCGGAGGGCGAAGCGGTGACCTGCACGCAGCGCGTGCCGGTGCGGGCCGTCACGTCGGGGCTCCCGGGAACGCTCACCCCGTTCTGGCGATAGATGCACTCGGCGGAGTCTGAATGGTTGGTCCAGCCGTCGGGCGTCGAGCCGCCGCCGAACGGGCTGGGGGATTCGAAACTCGGGTTGGTGATGCAGTTGGTGGGCGGGTTGACACAGGTCGTCTGGGCGCTGGCCCATGAACCCGTCGCCGCCACGATCGCCGCCGCGCTGAGCGCCACGTTCCTGCAATGCATCGGATGCTCCTGAATCTTGAGTGTGCCTGAGAGCGTGACCACCGAGAGCCGGAACGGCCACGGAACCGAAAAAGTAACCGTTTACATTGTCGCCCAGAGTCCGCTTCTTGGCCACCGATTTCAGCCCGATTTCCACCCGACTCCGGACGACCCGCTGTTCGGTGCGTGTTTGCGCCTGGATTCAGCCTTTCAAGCCTTCCGTGGCGACCCCCTTCACAAATGTCGTCTGGGTCAGAAAGAACAAGACGAGAATCGGCGAGATCATCATCGCGCTCGCCGCCATGAGCAGGTTCCAGGGGGTCATCCCCGCCTGCCCTTGATAGAGCTGCAGACCCCGCGCCAGCGTGAACTGGTCCTGGTCGTTCACGAAGATGAGCGGTCCCAGAAAATCGTTCCAGACGTAGATGAAGTGAAACAGCGCGACCACCGCCAGCGCGGGCCGGCTCAGCGGCACAATGATCCGCCAGAAGATCGTCCAGTGCGAGCATCCGTCGATCCGCGCGGCTTCGTCGAGCTCCGCCGGCAGACCCATGTAGAACTGACGCAGCAGGAAAATGTTGAACGCGCCCCCGAACCACGCGGGGATCCACAGCGGCTTGAGCGTCCCGATCATCCGCAGCCATTCGAGCGTCGGCAGGAGCCCCGCGGCCTCAAACGTGCGGTCGATCCCGCGGAAGACGATGAACAGCGGCGCCATGATCACCGGGAACGGGATCATCATCGTGAGCAGCACCGAGGCGAACACCACGCTCCGCCCGCGCCAGCGAATCCGCGAGAGCCCGTACGCCACCATCGCGCTCGAGAACGTCATCCCCACCACCGAGAGCGAGGCAACGATGAGCGTGTTCCGCAGATACAGCGGGAACCGCACGGCGGGATCGTTCCAGACATCGGCGTAGTTCTCCGCGGCATACTCGAGCGTGCGCCCGGGCGGATCGGCCAGCAGCCGAATCTCACCCGACGCCGCCTGCGACTCGGGCTTGGCGGATGTCGAAAGTACCCACACCAGCGGCAGGATGAACGCCGTGCAGAGCAGCAGCAGCGCGGCATGCAGCGCGAGGCGCGGAAGGACACTCTTCACGTGCGCCTCCCCACTCTCCACCCTCCCCCGCCCCGGGCGGGGGAGGTGCCGCGAGACTCGGCGAGCGGCGGAGGGGGAAGTTCGGAGTTCGTGCCGTGAATCCAACGTTCAAACTGCCCTTCCCCCACCGGCCTCGATGACTCGGCCACCTCCCCCGCCGGGGGCGGGGGAGGGTGAAGAGCCAACCGTGCGCGGCTCGTCATGGTGGCGATGCGATTCATCACGCCGCCCCCCGGTAGTACACCAGCCTTCGGCTGGCCCAGAGCATCACGCCCGTGAGCGCGACGATCACCAGCAACTGCAGCCACGCCATCGCGCTCGCGTAGCCCATCTGCCCATACACGAACGCGTTCTCGTACAGGTACACGCTGTAAAAGTGTCCCGCCGGGTTCTGCCCGTCGGGCTTGCGGAACATGATGTACGGCACCGCGAACACCTGCACCGCGTTGATCGTCGCGACGATCACGCTGAACAGAATCTGCGGCGAGATCATCGGGACCGTGACGTGCCAGAAGCGGCGCGCGGCGGACATCCCATCGAGCCGCCCGGCCTCATACAGATGCACAGGCACGTCCTGGATCGCCGCCACGAAGATCACCACGCTCTGCCCGACGCTCCACAGGCTCATGATCACCAGCGCCGGCATCACCCACACTTCCTCGACAAGCCACGTCGGCCCGGCGATCCCCACCTTCGCGAGCAACCGGTTCACCAGCCCGAACTCGCCGTTGAACAGCCACATCCACACCATCGCCGATGCGACCAGCGGCACGAGCGTCGGAATGAAAATGCACGCCTGGTAGAATCGCGCCAAGCGGATGCGGCTCGACAGCACCGCCGCGAGGATCACGCCGGCGATCGTTCCCAGCGGCACGGTCCACGCGACATACAGCGTCGTGTTCTTCACCACGCGCCAGAATGTCGTGTCCGACCACATGCGCGAGTAGTTCTCGCCGGCGTTCCAGATCGGCGGCTCCAGAAGCGGAAAATCCGTGAACGAGTAGTACAGGCTCATCGCCATGGGCAGGAACATGAACAGGCCCGAGCCGAAGAGCCACGGGCTCGTCCAGGCGAGTCCCGCGAGCGTGTGCCTGAACTCGATGCCTCGATGCCGCATGCCTCGTGCCTTCCTCTGTGCCGCCGCGCTCGGGGGCGCTCAATCGGCCCGGCGCTCTCGCTGATCGGCCGCACGCGTGATGAACCCCTGTGCCCTTGCCTGCATGCGCGCCATGGCTTCTCCCGGCGAAGCTTCGTGCCGCCACAGTCGCTGCACGTGGGTGTCGAACTCATCCTTGTACTGCTGCCACACGCGTGTGCGCGGCGCGAGAAACGCGCGCGGGCTGCGGAAGATGTCGTAGTGCACCTGCACGCCGCGGTTGGGATGATTCGCCAGGAACTCGTCACTGGCGCGTGCGAGCGGCGAGGGCTTGCAGTGCGCCGTCGCGAGCAACTCGGTCATGTCCTGCCGCTGCGTCCAGGCGATGAACTCCATGCTCGCCTCGGGATGCCTCGCCCCGCGCGGAATCACGATCACGTCGGTGTCGATATGCCCGATCGGCGGCCCGCCCGCCTCCAGCCCCGGCATCGGGCACACGCCATACTCAAACCCCGGCGCAAACGCCGGCATCAGGTTCGCCACCCACGGCCCCTGCACGATCATCGCCACCTTGCCTGTCAAAAACGGATTCTCCGGCGTGAAGTAGTTCCCGAAACTCTCCTTGAACGCCTGACACTCCTTCACGCCCAGCTCATGCGAGTATCGCTGCATCCACTCGAGCGCGGCCACGTTCTCGCGCGAGTCCGCCAGCGCCGCATCGCGCCGGCGATCGTAAATGCTTCCGCCGAAGTGATACGCCCAGATCCAGCTCCACCACCCCGGCTCGGGATGAAAGAACCCGACGCGCTCAAGCGCGCCCCCTTCACCACCACCCCCGCCGCCGCGTCCGCGCCTGATCAGCCGCGCATGAAACTCGTCGAGCTCCGCGATCGTCCGGGGCCCGCGCTCGGGGTCCAGCCCCGCATCGCGAAACGCCGCCTTGCTGTAATAGAGCGCCACCGACCCCGCCGTGTTCACGCACGCGAACCATCGCGGCGGCGCTCCGGGTACCCCGACAGCGCGAGTCGAGTCATCTCCGTGTACCCCGACTCTCCGAGTCGGGACTTCCGTTCCCACCCCCACCCCCACTCCCACCCCCACCCCCGGCGGCTCGTGCGTCATCACGCCGCGCACCCCCTCGGCATACTGATCCAGCGTCACCCCGAACTTCGGCGCCAGCTCATCGAGCGGGTGCAGCGCCCCGCTCTCGGCATACCCGGGCACATTGAACGCGTAGAGCCCGATCAGATCCGGCGGCGCGCCCCCGGCGATCGCCACCATCGACTTCTGCCCGATGTCCGCCGTCACCACGTAGCGCACATGGAGGCGATCCTGCGACTCGTTGAATCGCCGAACGACCTCGCGCATGGCGTCGCCTTCGTGGCGTGTCCATTTCTCCCAGTAATCGAGCACGACGCGTCCGTCGATCCTGCCTGCGGATTCGCGGCTGCCGCGAGGCCCGAACAGCGCAAACCCAAGCCCCGCGGCCGCCAGCCCCCCCACCGCCGCGCGTCGCGTGATCTCGCCGGGGTTCATTCAGCAACCCGCGAAGTAGGCATTGATGTAATCGCCCATATCGTCGGCGTTAACATCGCCATCCAGATTGAAGTCTGCCGCCGGGTCGGGCGGCATAGCGAAGAACGCGTTGACATAGTCGCCCAGACCGTCTGGGGAAAGCTCCCCATCACTATTGAAGTCCGGTGGACATGGATCACTCATGCGAACCCACCGGTGATACCGAAAATAGTCAATCTCGATAGGCATCGTTGGCGCAGGCGGCTGGGCACCTGCTACCGGTAACAAAGTTCTCGATGGAAGTTGAAAACGAATCGCAGACCAATCTGTTGCTCCAATGAGCACCTCGCAGGTTCCGCCGATGCTTTCATCCAAGCCGGTCGCATTCAGGCTCAGCATGTCAGTGCTGTCGCCGTCGTTGTTTATGTCTACAGCCCCTCCTTCCGAAACGATCCTATAGGGTGCGGGGTCGGGAACAGCAGCGTTACAGGCGGAGGTGCCAATCTGAACGAACAGAGTGGCGTCGCCTCCGAATCCAACTGCTTCATCGATCGCTGCCTCAGTCACGATGGGCAAAGTAACTCGCGAGTAATCCAATCGCCAACTCGATCTAAGTTGAAGTTCTCGTTGGTGTGGATACTGCCATAAATAGTTCATTACACTGCGGTAGTTTGGTTTGTATTGCACATCATCGGCACCCCCGTGCCGCAGCCCGAGGGTGTGACCAAATTCATGCATGAGCGTTCCGGCCTGTATCCGGGTGTCGCTCCGATTCGCGGCGCTCCAGTGGCCCAACGTGATCGCGAATTCCTCACCGGGAGTTTCCGCGAGTCCGCTCGAGCGATTGGGATTGTAGTTGATGGCAAAGACGCCGTAGCGATAGATCTGAGACTTTGCGGCCAGAATATTCGAGGAGTTAGGAGACGATCGCTCAGTCGCCGTGCCAAAATAGGTAGGCCGTAAAGCTATGACCTCGGCGATCGCATCCACGTCCGTCATGCAACTCGGGGATGGACACCAGTCGACCGGCGGAATTTGGTCTGGATCAATTTCGAAATGAAGCCTAATGCTGCTGTTGCTATCCGGGTTGCCGCCGGAACCATCAGCACGCGCAAGCAGCGACACTGGCACTGCAGCGAACGCATCAACGACCATCTGAGTTGTTCCGATGGGGGGGCCATACCCAGTCATCTCGTCGACCTCAACAAAAAGATCCTTGTGATCGACCGTTGCACCCTTTGCCGCTAGTTCGAGATCAATGGTGCCGTCGCAGTTGTAGTCAATGCCGAAGTTCTCATTGGTGTCAATTACGCCATTTTTCGGTTTCCGTCTTGTGGCTGTCTCTCCCAGTGATTCCAGATCCCATCGTCGTCAAGATCGTCCGGCATTTCCCAGGTTTCATTCAGCGCCTCACCGGTGCCGTCCGATGCGTACCCACCGAACATTACCATAGTTCGACGATCGCTGTCGTACGCCATTGCGGCGCCTATCCGAGCACGAGGTCCCACCGTATCCGCAAGCCGCCATACTCCGCAGTCTCGCTCCCACGTCAAACAGTCCGGAGTCTGCGGCCTTAATCCAGAAGTGCACGACGTCTCGAAACCGTCGAGCAGCACGATCACGCCTCGAGTGGTGCTCACCGCACCAATTGGAAATGTGCATGCAGGGCCTGTTTGCGATGGCCACGTTCCACCTACGTCTGTCCACACATTGGCTGAGCTAAACTCCAACGTTTGCTGATTGTCGCACAGGGCGAAATTGCCACAACCAGCAACAAGTACAGGCACTTGACGCCGAGGATCGAACGCGGTAACCGCTTGAACGCGAGTGTCAAACGTGGGCCCATGCGGCAATGATGAATGACATGTATTGCGATTCATCGGAAGCGCATCGCTTAAGATGCACCAACCGAGGCCACAGCCGAATTCCCAAGTGTCATCGTGATGTCTATCGACGAGTCCTCCGCTTGGAGGGACTTCGGAGATTCCACCGACCAGGAGCGTGCGTCCCCTTATTGGGTCATAGCACATGCCCGCTAGCTTTCGTCGCTGTGGCCACTGACCGGTCACGCTGGGCGGTACTTCGCCGCCTTCGCCAAAGCTCACCCAATTCGTGCCATTCCATGACCAAAGCTCGTCGCTGTTCGCATGGTCGTATGAGGGATCAGAAAAGTGTGTGTTGCCACAATGCACTATGCATAGGCTGCCAGTGAATATCGCCTTAGGTGCCCCCCCCCAAATAGGCCCAACGAGGCCATCGTTCTGCGAGCCATCCCACGCCTGCACCCAATCAAGCCCGTCATACTCCCACACGGATCCTGGGGCAACAAGAGAATCGCCTGAATGACCTCCGAACAGAACAATCCGACGTCGCACCGTGTCGTATACCATCGCTCCGGCAATCACAGCCGGTGGTGGATGTGCAATCTGCCGCTGAATCCACTCGCCCCGCCGCTGCACGACTTGGTCGGGCGGAGGCATCTGCGCACATACCACGAGCGGCCGCAGCCACATCGCCGCGGCCATTGTGGCCACAAGAAAGCGAGACGCCATGCCGTGTCTCCTGTTACTTTCCGTTCTCCGCCTGTGTAGCAGTTTGCGCACGCGCCTTATCCTCGTTGATTCTCGAAACCGTCTCCGTCCATTCGTCTTTGTCGAATATGAATCCGGTAGGCTGGCCGGTCTTTGGGTTTATGATCCCCTTCTCCGGATCGATCGGCCCCTTCAGAAGCATCAACTCGCGCACAAGCCGACCTCGTGGCATCTGAACTGTCTCACCTGTGTCCAGGAACTTGATCGTGACCATCTCCGTCATGCGGGCCGTACTGTAAGCATCACCCCCCCCTCCGTCGCGAAACGCAAGCAGCAGCGCGACCACGCCAATGCCGCCCGCGACGGCCCAACCGATCCAAGGCTTGTCCTGCACGATCTGACGGAACTGTGCCATCGGTGCTCCCTTGTCCAGTCTAAGCCCAACGCGTCAGGGGTAGAAGTGACCCCAGTTGTAGAACGGACTCGGTGCGCCATAGGGATCAGGCTCTGTCTGGTACTCAAGAAACGTCTTGAGCTCGACATGTCCATCGCCAAAGAGAAAATTATTCACTCCGGTGCTGACGTTCGCGAACGCCCCCCCGCCGCTCGCTCGCTCCGACGGTTTCCCCGAGTGGCGAGGGAACTCGTCGAGGGCATCAGTGGCAAACACCGCCTCATTCGGATTACGAATCAGTCGAAGGAACTGGTTCGACATGCCACGCGCCTTTCCGTTGATCACGCCGGTCATCGAGTCATTGAACCAGTACTCCGTGTACCTCAGCACCGGCTCGTTGCCAACGAGCGCGCCGGGGAACGGCGTAACAAAGATGCGACTCCCTCCGAAAAGGTACTGTGCGTTTGACGGTTCTCGCACGCTGAGTAGCCCCTTCGCGGACGGACAATCGAACGGCTCCTGGAATCGCGCTGCGTGGGTGTTTTCATAGGCGTTGCGCTGGCCCCAGTATCCAACGTTGGTCGTTGCACCCGGGGGACGGTCATCGTCAAACACCGGGTCTCCTTCGCCACCCAGATAGTCCTGAAGCTGACCGACCACGCCGACTTGATAGAAGAACCCCGGCGCGCCGATGCGCTGCAAGTCAATGAACCGAGGATCTCGTTTGTCCCCCATGAATGTCTGGATGGCGATGCCGAGCTGTCGCTCGTTGCTTGCACAAATGACCGTTCGTGCTGCCTGCCTCGCCCCCACCAAACTCGGCAGCAAGATGCTCACCAGCAGCGCGATGATCGCAATCACCACCAGCAACTCGACCAGCGTGAACCCCGTGTTCCGCCGACACCGCCCGGTCCCGCCCTGATTCGTTCTCATGTGTTGGCACTCCCGTGCTCGGGTGATCGTTTGAGCGCGACGGCAGGCGTGAGCGCCCCCGCCCGCGACCCGACGGCTCCGGCCCCGCCCCGAGCCGCCGTCCATCGCACCTCGACTTCCACAACCGCCCGCCCGGCGCCCGCGCCGGCGAGCATCGACTCGGTCAAGAACTGACCCTCCATCGTCTGTCCGTTCACCGTCAGGCGCGGTTCCGCGCCCGCCGCAAATTCCCCCGCGTCAAAGCTCACACGCACCCGATGCCCACGCCACGTCCGCTCAAACCGCACCTTCCCCAATGACGCCGGCGGGCACGGATCGATCAGGAGCGCCGTCTGAGCGCCCTGCGTGGTCCGACGGTCCCCCTCGGACGCCTTCTCCCGGTGGCCGTGGCCATTTTTGTTCACCGGCATGTGCGATGCGCGTCCGTGTGCTTCGAGAGCAGCAGCGCCCGCCGGGCCGCCATCCGCGTCACCCACGAACACCGGTCGCACGCCCAGCATCCACTCCATGCTCACGCGGTTCAGCCACGCCGCCGAGCCCGTGTACCACGTCCACCCCGCGCGGCCCGGCTTGTCGCTCAGCGGCCCATCGACATTCCCCGGCGTCACGTATGGCTCCGCCCAGTACGCATCCGCATCGCGCCCGCGCCACGCCGGCGAGATCGAATCCCAGATGCGCTCGACCGCGTCGCGATCCTTGAGCTTGCACGCCGCCGCGAGCGCCCACGTCGCCGCGTGCATGTACACGCCGCCGTTCTCGCGCGAGCCCGGGCAATAGCGCGTCACATACCCGATCGTCGGATCGGGCTCGGTGTAGGCCGGCCACAGGAGCAGCGGTCCATAGGGCGAGAGCAGGCGCTCTTTCACCGTCGTCCAAGCCGCTTCGGCCCGCTCGCGCGGCGCGATATCCGCGAGGATGGCCCAGGTCTGCGCGTTGAGATGCACCTTACCCTCGGGGCTGCTCGCCGCGCCGACCCACTCGCCGCTGTCCTTGGTGCCGTAGCGATACCAGCCGCCGCCTTCCCACGCATGCTCGTTGATCGCCTGCGCATACGCCGCACGCTTGGCGCGATATTCCTCGGCGAGCCGATCCAGCCCGGCGGGGACCGCCGGACCGCTCAGGATCTCGGCCCAGTCGTCGAGAATCTCGCACAGGAACATTCCGAGCCAGACGCTCTCGCCGCGCTCGTCGATCCCCATCGCCGAGAGCCCGTCGTTCCAGTCGCACGAGCCGATCAGCGGCAACCCGCGCTCGCTCGTGCGCGCGAACGTCCGCGCGATCGAGCGCCGGCAGTGCTCCGCAATCGTCGCCGGCGTCGCGTCATCCACCCACTTCGCCGTGCGCTGCAGGATCGTCGCGTCGCCCGTCTCGCGGATGTACGCGCTGACGAGGAACGGCAGCCACAGGTAATCATCGCTGCACGCGGTGTGATTCCCGAAATCGGCCAGCGCGTGCCACCAGTGATACACGCTCCCGTCGGCAAACTGCCGCTCGGCGTGCAGCATGATCTGGTCCGCCGTGCGCTTGGGCTCGATGGGCAGCCACACCTGGCTGTCCTGGAGCTGATCGCGATAGCCGAACGCGCCCGACTGCTGGTAGTACCCTGTGCGCCCCCAGAGTCGCCCGCTGATGGCCTGGTACGGCAGCCAGTGGTTGTTGAGCAGGTCGAAATCCTCGCGCGCCGTCTGCACGCGCGTGGGTGAGAGCCGATGCGCCCACGCATCACCCGCCGCCGCGATCGCCGCGGCCACCACCCCCGCGTCGCGATACCGATCGATCAGCCCCTCAACCTCGGCGCGGGTCGCGCCGATGGCGATCGTGTAATGCAGGTTCACCGACTGGCCCGGCGCCAGCTCAAGATCGCCCCCCAGCGCCGCCGATGCATCGCCGAAGCGCCCGAAGCCGAGGCCCTCGCGCACGTCCGGCCCGCTCATCGCCGCGGGCGCATGCGTGCTCCCGTAGCGCCCCAGGAACGCCGACTTGTCGCCGATCGCGAGCGGGCGCGAGAACGCCGCCCCGCCGATCGAATGAGCGGCGTGATACGGCCACGGCTGGTTCCAGTGCTCGCGCTCGGTCCTGGGCCGGATGTCCCACATGACCTTGGTCGCAAACGCCGCGCGGCGCCTGGCGTCGTAGTCGGTCTTGAAGAACAGGCGGTGAAACTCGCGCTTGACGTCGGGCGCGACGCCGCAGGTCCACTCGAAGTACGACGCGAGCCGCACGCGCCGGCCGCGCCCGCTCGTGTTGGTCAGACGCACCGACCAGAGCTCGACGCTGTCGGCCGGCGCGACGCACATCGTCCACTCCGCGTCGATTCCCCGGCACGAAGTCGAGAACGTCGTCTTCCCGAGCGTGTGCGTGCAGGCGTAGCGGTCGTAGCTCGGGCGGCACGGCGCCGGCGCGAGCGACCACACATCCCCGGATTCGAGATCGGAGACGTACAGGAACTTCCCGTAGCAATCCCGCACAAGGTCCATCTCCCAGCGGGTCAGAACGTTGTGCTGGGCGTCATCGAACCACGAGAACCCGCCGCCGTTGTGAGAAACGACAAACCCGTAGCGCCCGTTGCACACCACGTTGCACCAGGGCATGGGGGTGCGCGGGTCAGTCACGGTGAAGGCCCGTCCCGAGGCGTCGAAGTTTCCGTAGCGATTTTGAAGCATCGTCAAGTCAGGAACTCCGAAGAGCGTCACCGGACGCGGCGAGGCATGTAAACGCTTCCATTCTGCCCTGCTTCACACCCTAGGTCAAGGCTCACAGGTTGTGCACACGCCTTGCAGCGGCGTCAGGCCCGTTTGGGGCATGAAAAAACCGGCCGGCCCTCGGGGACCGGCCGGTTCTTGAACGATCAGTGCAATGTCAGGCTCAGCGGCGCCGGCGACCGGCGGCGATGAGGCCCAGACCCATGAGCGCCGCGGCACTCGGGGCCGGGATGATGCTCACGTTGAACACGTCGGTGGTCGTGATCGTGTCCTGGATCGGGAAGTTCACGTTCTGGAAGCGGAAACCGATCGTGGTGCCCGGGTTCAGGCCGTTTTCCATGCTGCCCGGGATCGCGTTGAACCCGAGCCAGGGCGAGGTGCGGCTGATCCCGCGGGTGACATTGGTCACGGTCGCGCGGTACTGAGCCATGCCGCCCGAGGCGGGGTGGTTCGGGGCAATGTACTCGTAGGTCTGCTCGATGAGGTCGCCCGTGAAGATGATGGGCGGGTTGGCGGGGTTGTTGAAGCCGCCCTCGCCGTAGAGGAAGAAGCCCTGACCGACGCCGCCGGAGAACGACGTGCCGTTGGTGATGGCCCAGACGCCGCCTTCATCGATGAAGTTGACGCCGGCTTCGTTGGTTCGGGGATTGTGCATCCAGATGCCGGTTTCGCTGTTGACCGGGGCGCCGATGCCGGTGGGGTGGTTGGTGTTGATGATGAAGCACGCCGACACGCGGAAGGACTGGCCCGCGGTGAGCTGGTATGCCGAGGCCCCGCCATCGTTGGAGAACCAGAGCATGTGCCGGTTGGCGAACCCCGCGCTGCCCTGCGGGATCGTCTCCATGAGCCGATGGCCGCCGTTGATCGGGCTGGGCGAGAACTGGTTGAAGACGGGCGCCGGGCTCTGCATGCCGTTGGCGTCCGTATACACCAGGGAGCTGGGGATCACCGACATCGGGTTGCGGAAGTTCTCGTAGCTGTTGAGCGTGAGGCTGTTGATGGTGGAAATGTCGGCGAGGGCTCCGCCGGCCAGCACCGTCAGCGCCAGGGAGGCAACACAGGTCTTCATGGGCATCTCTCCAGTCTTCCAGGCTGTCGACGGTGCGTACGCGGCGACCGGACTCGACAGAGTTGTAACCGCTTGCAGTTTGCCAGCGCAGGGCTCGTTCGTCAACCCCTCGCGCAGCTTTTTCGCGAATTCTACTTGGCCGGACACAGCTTCAGGTCTGCCAGCCCCCGCGCCACGACCGGGTGCTTCCCGAACATTTTCCAGATCAGGCCCGTTCGAGCGTTCTCGATTGACACGATCAGCGGACCCTGGTCGATGGCGAGGTCGTCGGGACCGGCCCATCCCGTGCCCAGGTTGAACGCGTCGCGGAAGCCGTAGCCCGCCGGGCCCGGGTTGTCGGGGTGGCGCCAGACCAGGGGCGTGCCATCCTCCCGCTTCAGCGACGCGTAGTACCGC
The DNA here is from genome assembly GCA_050182995.1 of Phycisphaerales bacterium. Taxonomy (GTDB): domain Bacteria; phylum Planctomycetota; class Phycisphaerae; order Phycisphaerales; family UBA1924; genus JAEUIX01. Next base: position 290,311 of record JBFXBS010000004.1, read on the forward strand.
ATCGCGGCCACCGCCGGGCCCGGGTCGAACATCACTGTGCAGCCCGCGGCATACGGCGCGATGGTGCCGTCGCCCCACTCGTCCTTGGGCGTGAACAGCGGGTAATCGAGCTCGGGCAGCGCGCCTGAGACCGGGATGGCGTCGGGGAACACGCCGGCGACGAGGTAGCCGTTCTCTTTGTCCGAGGCCGTCAGGCCCCATGCCTGCGCGGAGAGCGTCGGGAGCTTGAGGGGGTTCTCGGCACACTTGATCTGATGCAGGCGGGTGGTGCGACGGGCATTTTCCCACCAGTCGACGCGCGGGCGGTTGCGGACGCCGAACGCGGCGGGGTCGTCAGGCCCGAGGCGCGAGTGATCGAGGAAGCAGTGCGCGAAGGTGGACACGAAGAGTGCGCCCGACCAGGGGAAGTAGGCCAACGGGCCCGTGTCGCCGTAGGACCCGATCTTGCGGCGAAGCTTGTAGTAGGTCTCGGGCGGTACGCGATGCTCGGGCTTGGGGGCGGCGACGGCAAGAAACGTGACGAGCCGATGTTCGTCGCCGCAGTCGATCCAGGCGTAGGGAAGCAGCGCGCCCTTGCCAGTCGGATCAGCGGCGTCGGCGGGCTTCCAGCCGAGACTGATGAAGCCGTTCGAGTTTGCATGCACCTCGGCGGTGTCGGGCGAGGTGCCGAGGACGAAGTGGGCCCAGTTGGCGTCGGCGACGAGGCGGTCGCCGATGGACGCGATCTCGCCGCCGAAGTAGGACGAGGCGGTGAGCACGCCGCAGAAGAGGAGCGCGGAGTCAATGGTGCTGACGAGGCGCTCGGGGGGCTTGGCGTCGGGCCCGGGCTGACCGGCGGTGTCGCCTTCGAGGAAGTGATAGAAGAGGCCGGCCTTGCGGATATCGGTTCGGGATTCGAGCGTGCGGAGGATGTGGAGGGCGCGGGCCTCGCCCTGCTCGCGGGAGATCCACTGGCGCTCGACGCCGATGCAGATCGAGGCGAGCTGGAACCCGACGCCGGCCATGCTGAGAAAGTGCTTGCTCGTGCGATCGGGCACCATCTGCGAGTGGGGATTGGCGGCGTTCCAGAAGTAGTTGAAGGCGCCGCGCTGCACGTCGTCGAGGAACTGATCGTCAGCCTGGGAGAACTCAAAGGGCGGTCGGGGCACGCCCGCGGGGGCCTCGATGATGTAGCTCGAGAGGGGCTTGGCGGGCACGGCGGGGGCGGGCGGCTCGCGGCGCTCGGCACACGCCGGCACGAGTCCGGCGAGAGAGGCCAGAACCGCCGAGGCGCTCAGGAGACAGGCTGAAAGCGATTTCATGTAAGCAGTTTAGCGGCGGTGCAGTGGATCGTTGGGCCGAAACCCCTTACAACTTCCCTTCTGTGTCTCAACACCGCGCCCCATCCATTCAGGACGTCGCCGCTGCCGCGGGCGTGTCGACGGCGACCGTCAGCCGGGTGCTGAACAGCCCGGCGCTGGTTTCGCAAGAGACGGCCGAGCGCGTTCGGCAGGCGATTCAGAAGCTCGGGTATCGGCCGAACCTCTTTGCACAAGGGCTGATGACTCGCAAGAGCCGGGTGCTGGGCATCGCGCTCCCCGATATTCACGGGGAGTTCTACTCCGAACTCCTGCGCGGCGCGGATGAAGAAGCCCACAAGCTGCGGTACCACCTGCTCGTGGGAACCGAAGCGCGCCAAGGCGATCCGCCTGAGAACGGCGACGCGTCGGGCTTCGCGCACGCGTTCGGGCTGCTCGATGGGCTGGCGGTGATGATCACCGAGCCGAACGACCGGCTGTGGAAAGAGGCGGCGACGTCGTCGCTGCCGGTGGTGGTGCTCGACGCGGACGTTGACAACCCGGGCGTTGATTGCGTGCTGGTGGACAACGCGGTGGGCACGCGCGAGGCGGTCGAGCACCTGCTCGCGTCGGTGCAGCCGGGGCACTTGTATTTCGTGGGCGGGCCGAGCGAAAACTATGACACGCGCCGTCGCGCGGAGACGTTTCAGGAAGTGGTGCGGGCGACGGGTGTGACGCTCCGGCCCGATCAGCTCGCCTTCGGGCAGTATGCCGTCGAGTGGGGGTATGCCTGGGCGATGGAGAAGAACCGATCGGGCGGCGAGAAGGGCGGGCTGGTGAATGCGGGCGTGCTGGCGGCGAATGACGAGATCGCGCTGGGCATCCTCCAAGCGGCGCAGGACGCGGGGGTCGGCGTGCCCTCGCAGCTCAAGATCGTGGGATTCGACGACACGCGCGTGGCGTCGCTCGTGCGTCCGGCGCTGTCGTCGGTGCGGGTGCCGCTGGCGGAGGTGGGTGCGGCGGCGATCGACACGCTCGTGCGGCGCGTCGATGACCCCGGGCGTCCGGCCACCAAGACGCGCCTGGCGACCAAGCTGGTCGTGCGCGAGAGCAGCGGATGGGAGCGGGGCCAGGCCGGCTGATTCAGAGTGCCGCGCCGTTGCTCTCGATGATGCCGCGGTACCAGTGGGCGGATTCCTTGAGCGTGCGCGAGCCGGTGGCGTAATCGACGTGGATGAGTCCGAAGCGCTCCTTGTAGCCGTGCTGCCACTCGAAGTTGTCGAGCAGGGACCAGTGGAAGTAGCCGCGGATGGGGACGCCCTCGCTCGCGGCGCGGCGGAGCTCGCGCAGGTAGCGTCGCGTGTAGTCGATGCGCTGCGGGTCGCGGACCTTGCCGTCGAGATCAACCCAGTCGAGATTCGAAAGGCCGTTCTCGGTGACGACGAGCGGCAGCTTGTAGCGCTCGTGCAGAAACTTCGGACCCCAGTAGAGCGCCTCGGGGATGATGAACCATCGGAGCGCGTTCTGTGGATGCCCCGGGGGAAACTGGACCTGCTCGGGTGTGCCGTCGGCGCCGGCGCGCCACAGCTCGGCGTCGTACACGTTGATGCCGTAGAAGTCGAGCTTCTGGGCGATGGTCTCCATGTCGCCGGGGTGCGGGCGCGGCGCGTCGGCGCCGTAGAGGCGCAGGCCGTCGTCGGGATAGCGCCCCAGCACGACGGGATCGGCGAGCCACGCGTTGTTCCAGAAGTCTTTGCGGGCGACGGCGTGGGTCATGGCGCGGGCGGCCTCGATGTCGGCGGGTGCGCTGGTCGCGGGAACCTTGATGCGGCCGATGGGCGCCCAGCCAACCTGCGGCGGCTTCCTGGCGCGAGCGCGGATCACCTGGGCCGCGCGCCCGTGCGCGAGCAGGGCGTGATGCGCCGCGAGCAGCCGCTCGGCGTGCCCCTTGCGCGCGTTGCTGCATTGCAGGCCCTCGTGCTCGCCCGGGCCGAGGAAGATGTGCGGCTCGTTGAGCGTCATCCAGTGCCGCACGCGGTCGGAGAGGCGATCGACCACGGCGGCGGCGTAGTCGGCGAACCAGTCGGCGATCTCGCGGTTCAGCCATGAGCCGCGATGATGCGCCCACAGCGGCATGTCCCAGTGAAACAGCGTGAGCCACGGCGTGATGTCCGCCGCGAGCAAAGCATCGACCAGCCGGTCGTAGAACGACAGGCCCGCGGCGTTGATCCTGCCATCACCCGCGGGCACGACGCGCGGCCACGACACGCTGAAGCGATAGGCCCGCAGGCCGATCTGCTTCATGAGCCCGACGTCCTCGGCGAAGCGGTGGTAATGATCGGGCCCGACGTCCCCGGTGTGGTTCTGAAAGACGTTGCCCGGCGTGAAGACCTGGCCCGGGATGTGGCCGACCGAACCGGCGGGAGTGGCGTCGTGCGTGAACGCGTCCCAGATGCTGGGCCCCTTGCCATCGGCGTTCCAGCCGCCCTCGATCTGATAGGCCGAGGTCGCCGCGCCCCAGACGAAGTCGTTGGGAAAAGTGGTCATGAGCGGCGATGGTACGAGGAGCGCGTGCCGAAGTCGTGAGACGTGGGGTGCCGCGGCGTACGGCTCACTTGTCCCGGCGGTGGTTCTTCTTGCCCTGATCGCGGCTCTTGCTCTTGTGGCTTCGGCGGGCGCCGCCGGTTTGCCCGAACTTGAACTTCTGCCATTCTTCGTCGCTCTTGGGGAGGTTGAGCCCGCCCCCGATGCCGCCGCCGGAGAGGGCGTCGTCGGCACGTCCCGCGGCGGTCTTGACGCGTGACTTGCCGTGTTCGCGGCTCTTGGGGTCGGTTACGACCAGGTCCATGCGTCGTAGCGCGAGGTCGATGTTGGCGATGGTCACGGTGATGAGGTCGCCGGTCTTGTAGGAGCGGCCGGACTGGTCGTGGACCATGGCGCCGCTGCGCGGGTCGAGCCGCCATCCGCCCGCGACGACGCGCCCGTCGCGGTTGGCGTGCGCGGGCAGATCCTCGCGCTTGATGAGCCCCTCAGCGAGATATTTCTCGAGCTGAATGAACACGCCGGCGTTGCTGCACCCGGTCACCATGCCGCGGAACTGTTCGCCCACGTGCTCGCTCAGGAGCTGGAGCACGAGGAACGACTTGAGGCTCTCCTCGGCGTCGGACGCGTTGATCTCGGTGAGGGTGCAGTGGCGGCCGACGGCGGCAAGCTCGGCGTCGCCCGGACAGTTCTTGCTCTGGAGCATGCGGTCGGCGAGCCGGGCGGCGTCGGCATCGCTCCGCGGCGGGTTCGAGCCGTTGCCGGTGTGGCGCAGATACTCGGCGAGCGCGCGATGCACGGTGAGATCGGGGTAGCGGCGGATGGGGCTGGTGAAGTGCGCGTACGCCTCGCTGGCGAGCGCGAAGTGCCCGATGAGCGCGGGCGAATACTCGGCCTTGGTGAGCGTGCGGAGGACGGCAAAGTGCACCGCGGGCGCCGCGGCGGTGCCGCGGGTTGAATCGAGCAGGCGCTGCAGTTCCTGGCGCGTCGGCCGCGCGGGGATCGAGAACCCGGCGACCTTGGCCGTCTGGCGGAGCTGGTCGACATCGCCCGGCGGGGGCTCGGGGTGGATGCGCCGGAGCAGGGGCACCTTGAGGCGCTCGAAGAGCCGCGCCAGCGCCTCGTTGGCCTCGACCATGAACATCTCGATGAGCGTGTGCGTGAACGCGTCGTCCTCGCGCTCGGCATCGACCACGCGCCCGTTCTCGTCGAAGATCAGCTCGACCTCGGGCAGATCGAGGTGGATCATGCCGGCGGCGCGGCGGCGATCACGGATCGCGCGGGCGCACGCGTCCATCTCGCGGAGGGTCGAGAGAAGCTGATCGGTGTAGTTGGGTTCGGTCTTGGCGTGCTTCTTCGCCTCGGTGAGGTCGCCGTCGATGAGCGCCTGCGCTTCGAGATAGGTCATGCGCTTAGCGGACTTGATGAGCGTCTGGGCGACGCCGGTCTTGACGACGCGGCCGCCGCGGTCGTAGCGCATGATCGCCGACTTGCAGAACCGGGGGACGCCCTCCTGGAGCGAGCAGATGCCGTTGGAGAGCACCTCGGGGAGCATGGGGATGACGTGCCGCGGCAGGTAGCAGGAGTTGCCGCGGGCGCGGGCTTCTTCATCCAGGGGCGAACCGATGGGGATGAAGTGGGCGACGTCGGCGATGTGCACGCCGAGCTCCCATCCGCCGTGGGGCAGGCGCGAGATGTGGATGGCGTCGTCGTAGTCCTTGGCGTCGGGCGGGTCGATGGTGGCGATGAAGGTCTCGCGGAGGTCTTCGCGTCCTCGCCGCGCGGCCTCGGGGTCATGCTCGAACTGGTCGATCTCGCGGTCGAACTGCTCGGCGCAGCGCCGCGCCTGGGCGACGACCTTCTCGGGAAACTCGCCGGGGAGGTTGTACGCCGCGATCGTCGCCTGCGTCTCCACGCTCGGGAGCCCGGCCTCGCCCAGCACATCGACGATGACCCCCTCGGCGAGCATGTCGCCCTCGGGATAGGCGGTGATCTCGACGACCACCTTGTCGCCCTTGCGGGCGTTCTTGGCGTGCGGGTCGCGGATGACGATGGGCTGGGTGATCTCACGCCCGTCGGGGAAGACGAACCACTGCGAACCCTGCGGCTTGAGCTCGCCCGTGAAGACCTTGCGCCGGCGCTTGAGGATCGCGATGATCTTGCCGAAGAGCTCTTCGCCGCGGTGCGTTTCGCGCCGCCCGACTTCGACGCGCACGTGATCACCCGTGAGCGCGTCGGCGACATCCTCGGCGGAGATGTAGACGTCGCCCTCGCGGACGGTTTCGTCGGGCTTGACGAAGCCGAAGCCCTTGGGATTCTTCTTGAAGAGGCCGGTGATGACCTTGCCCACCCGGGGAAGGCGGATGACGCCGCGATCGTCGATGGCGATCGCCCCGTCCTCGCGGAGCTTCTCAATGGCCTGCTGAAAGACGGCACGATCGCCCTCGGTCTCGACGCCGAGGTCGGTCATGAGGCGTTCGCGCGTGCCCGGCTCATAGCGGTCGTGCCGGATGTGGGCGATGATGCGGCGGGAGAAAGGATCGAACATGGATCGCTCGGGTGCTTCGGCGGAAGGAAGGGCGCTCGGTTGAAGGTGGAAGAAGGGGACGGCGCGTCACGCCGTGGCCGCGAGGACTTCTTCGAGGTTCATGGCCTGCTTGATTTCGCGTTTCTGCGACCAGGCGACCTTGCCGTCGCGCCGGACGATCACGGTGCCGCGCCACGCGACGTTGAGTTCGGGCCAGTAGAGCCCGTAGGCCCGGCAGACGCGCCGGTGCATGTCGGCCAGGAGCGGGTGGGCGAACCCTTCAACGTTGGACCATGCCTTGAGGACCGGCCACGAGTCGCACGACACGCCGACCACGCGGACGCCCCTCGACTTCCACTTGGCCGCCTCGGACGTGACGCAGCGCATCTCGGCGCCGCAGACGCCGGTGAAGGCCATGGGGAAGAAGCAGAGGGCAACCGGCCCGTGCTCGAGCTCCTTTGAGAGCGTCCAGTCGTGCTTTTCCTGATCGGGCAGGGTGAAGTCAGGCGCGACCTGGCCCGGCTCGATGACCTGGTCCCGAGGCGTCAATGTTTCGGGGTTCATGGCGGATGGTATGGGCCCGGCGAATCGGTCACGGAATCGCGTTCGGCCCGATCCCCACGGCGCCGGCGCTCGCAGGGCGCCCGTCGGCGGGCGCTCGCTCTCGCACATGCGCGGGGCGCAGTACACTCGGGCGTGCACACCGCCGCCGCCATTCTCTCGACGGGCGACGAACTGGTCCTGGGTCAGACGCTTGACACGAACGCTCGCCTGATCGCCGGGCGGCTCGTGGACCTGGGCATCGTGCCCAGCGAGCATGTCACCGTGGGCGATGATCTGCCGACGCTGGTGCGGGTGCTGCGCCGGCTCGTGGATGCTTCGCCGCTGGTAATCATGACGGGCGGACTGGGCCCGACCGACGGCGACCTCTCGCGTGCCGCGCTCGCGGAGCTCTGCGGGCAGCCGCTCGTCGAAGATCCCGACTCGGTGCTGGCGATCCGCCGACGGCTCGAGTCCCGGGGGCGCGAGGCCACGGCACGCCAGCTCCGGCAGGCGCAGCGACCCGCTCTCGCCATGTGCCTTCCCAATGCCCACGGCACCGCGCCGGGCCTGTTTCTGCGCGTGCCGTCGACCCTCGGCACCACCGACGTGTACGCGCTGCCCGGCCCGCCGGGGGAACTGGGGCCGATGCTCGAGCGCGACGTGCTCCCGCGGCTCCAGCCGCCGGGCGGGCGCGTGGTGCTCACGCGCCTGCTGCACACGATCGGCCTGGCAGAGGCGGAGGCGGCGGACCGGCTCGGCGGGCTCACCGACCGCACGCGTGTGCCGCTGGTGGGCATCACCGCGTCGGGTGCCGTGCTGACCATCCGTGTTCGCTACGAAGGGCCGGGCCCGCGCGAAACCGCCCTTGAGCAGATCGCCACGACCGAACGGCTCATCCGCGATGCGCTCGGCCCGCACGTCTTCGGCGCCGACGCCGACACGCTCGCGGGTGTGGTCATCGCCCAGGCCATCGCGGCCCGGTGCACGATCGCCACGGTTGAGTCGTGCACGGGCGGGCTGCTCGGAGCGATGCTCACCGAGACTCCCGGCTCGTCGGCGGCGATGGTCGGCGGCTGGGTCACGTATTCCAATGCGCTCAAGACCAGCCAGGTCGGGGTTCCGCCGGAGGACCTTCGCAGGCACGGCGCGGTGAGCGAGCCCGTCGCGCGGGCCATGGCTCGCGGCGGACTGACGGCTTCCGGGGCGATGCTCTGCGTCTCGATCACCGGGACCGCCGGCCCCGACGGCGGCACGCCTGAGAAGCCTGTCGGCACCGTGTGGATCGGGCTGGCCGGGAGCGGCACGGAGATTCGCGCCCGATGCTTCCGATTCCCCGGGTCGCGCGAGGAAGTGCGCCTGCGGGCCGCACGAACCGCACTCGGTCTGTTGTACTTTGCGCTCAAAGGCATCGAGCCTGGCGTCTTCCTGTGGCAGGTGCAGCCTGTTCCGCCCGTTCCGCCGATGCCCGCACGCCCGCCTCGTGGATAGACCGACGGCTCAGACATGGATACGACCATCCTCCGGCTCGTCCTCGGCGGCATCGCCATCATCGCGGCGATCTATCTCATCTGGCCGCAGATCGCCGTGTGGCTCGACCGGGTGAAGCAGCCGGTGTGCGCACATTGCCGCTACCCGGCGGGCGGGATCGCGGGGCTCACGTGTCCGGAGTGCGGAAGCGATCTGCGCCGCGTGGGGATCCTGACGCCGGGGATGATGATGCGCCGCGCGCCGGGACCATGGACCTGGATCGCGGCGTGGACGCTGGCGTGGGCGCTCGTGGGCGTCGGCACCGGCACGCTGATCTCGGAAGCCCTTGACGGGCGCATCCGCGCGACCAAGAACGCACCGTTCCGCGCCGCGGACGACCCCGGACTGGCGATCACGTTCGACCTGGAAATCGAAGGTTGGCGCGAGCCGCCCAGGGACCTCTGGTTCTCGATGCGCCTGACGCACGCTTCACGCGCCGAAGCGCCGGGCCGGATCGAGTTCACGTGGCCCGAGGCGCGCGTGCGTTCGAGCGTCGGCGGCGCGCACGCCGCGCTCCCCGTCGGCGGCACCGTCGACGCCGGGGCACTCTCGCGCTGGCTGGGCACGACCGACCTGCCTGACGCCGCGTTCGCCGGCACGGAGCTTCTCGACACGATTCGTCGGCTCGCCGATGGCCCGTACAACATGGTGGGCGGATGGAAAGATGGCCCGGCGTGGCGGGCAGGCGGAAGCAGCCTGAGCGTTCGGCACTACACGCCGGGGTGGGTGCATGCCGCGCTCGCCGGGCTGTGGCTGACGGGGTGGCTCGTCGGGTTGGGGGCAACGCTGCGCATATTCCGCCGAGGAAGCCGACGGCCCAGGGCCGTACCGCCCGCCGAGGTCCTTGCGCCTGCCGAAGGGGCACGCCCATCCACACGCTGACCCGGCCGCCGGGAGACGTGACGCGGCGGTCCGGTCCTGCGACAATACGGGCTCAGGAGGTCCTCATGACGTCTCTGCGCCCGCACATGGCCGCTCGCCGTCCGCTTTCGCGCCGCGGAGGCATTCTGCAGGGGTGCCTGATCGCCGGCGGGATCGTGCTGGTCATCATCATCGCCATCGTCATCTGGGTCGCGCTGAGCTGGAAAGGCTGGACCGCCGACCTCATCAAGCTCGCGACCGAGCAGACGGTGCAGCAATCGCAACTCCCGGCGGAGCAGAAGACGCGCATCACCAAACGCGTCGGGACGCTCGCTGACGACTTCAAGAACGGCAAAATCACCTTCGAGCAGCTCGGCTCGGTGATGGAGCAGATCGCCGACAGCCCGCTCCTCCCGCTGGCGATGGTGTCGGCGGCGGAGGACAAGTACATCAAGCCCTCGTCGCTCCCGGCGGAAGAAAAGGCCGCGGCGTCGCGCGCCATGCAGCGCTTCGCGCGGGGCGTGGCGGAGAAGTCGATCTCGAAGGACGCGATCGAGATGGTCACCACGCCCATCAAGACCGTCGGGCCGGACGGCCAGAGCACGCTCAAGCAGACCGTGACCGACGCGGAGCTGCGCGAGTTCGTCTCGCTCATGAAGTCGGAGGCCGACAAGGCAAACATCCCCGACGAGGACTTCAAGGTCAACATCGCCGACGAGCTCGACAAGGCCATCGACAAGGCGCTGGGCGTGCCCAAGGCGTGAGCGCTGATCGAGCGGCGACACGGAAACGGGAGCAGGCATGGCCCTCGATATCGCGCCCGGCGAGGCGTACGTGATCCGGCGGAAGGTGTTCAAGCTCTTCGGGGCGGCGTTCCACATCTACGCGCCCGACGGCAGCCTCGTCGGGTTCTGCCGACAGAAAGCCTTCAAGCTTCGCGAAGACCTCCGCATCTACACCGACGAGTCATGCTCGACGGAGCTCGTCGTGATCAAGGCGCGGAGCATCATCGACTTCAGTGCGACCTACGACATCACGCTCGGTTCGAGCCAGTCTCTCGGCTCTCTTCGCCGCAAGGGACTCGCCTCGGCGTTCATCCGCGATCACTGGCTCGTGTTCGATACCGAGGGTCGGGAGATCGGCGAGCTCACCGAAGACGGGAGCACGCTGGCGTTCCTGCGTCGCTTCGTGGACCTGGTGGCCTTCTTCTCGCCCCAGAGGTTCACGCTCCGACGCAAGAGCGGGGAAGACCTGGCGCACTACCGACAGCACTTCAGCCCGTTCGTCCGCAAGCTCTCGGTGTCGGTCCTGCGCGACGATCCTGAGATCGATGACCTGGTGATCCTCGCGGCCGGGTGCCTGCTCGCCGCGATCGAGGGAAGGCAGAACTCCAGCGGGTGATCGCACTATCCTTGGGCAGACCCGGCAACGGAGTGCCCATGGCGCGAAAACCCACCACGCACGCTCGCTCGACCAAGCTCACGGATCGCGACGCGCGCACGCTCGGCAAGCTCATCACCCTTGCCGACGACGTCTCGAAGAAGGCCCTCGCCGGCCGCGAGCCGAAGTTCGAAATCCCCACGCGCACAAAATCCAACACCATCTGGAACAAGAAGCGCGGCATCCTCCAGATGGGCTCCGCCGCCGCCGAGCGCGAGCTCTTCAACCTCAATCAGGCCAAGCAGTTCATGCAGACGCTGCTCCACGGCAACTCCGTCAAGCAGCTCCTCGAAGCCGACAAGACCCTCAGCCTCCGCGGGATGTTCTACAAGAGCCTTCACACCGTGAAAGGCACCACCGAGAAGACCTTCACCGACCAGGACGAGTCCGACGGCATCCTTGAGGACATCGAGGTCACCCTCGGCGCGCTCCGCGAAGAGCTTCACATCTACGCCAAGAAGCGCGGCACCATGGTGGGCAACATCACCATCGTCGACAACGGCGACACCATCAACTGCCGCGAAATGGGCACGGGCGGCTACTCCATTCCCGGGATCGTCGAGCCCGACATCATCAAGTTCGGCAAGTGCGAGGCCGAGTTCGTCCTCCACGTCGAGAAGGACACCGTCTGGGGACGCTTCAACGAAGACAAGTTCTGGAAGAAGCACAACTGCATTCTCACCGAGGGCTCGGGCCAGCCGACGCGGGGTTGCCGGCGCCTGCTGCAGCGCCTCAACCAGGAGCTCAAGCTCCCCATCATCTGCCTGCTCGACTGCGACCCGTGGGGGCACTACATCTACAGCGTCATCAAGCAGGGCTCGATCTCGCTCGCGTTCGAATCCGAGCGCATGGCCGTGCCCGAAGCACGGTTCCTCGGCATCCGCGCCAAGGACTACAAGGCCTGCGACCTCTCCGATGACGTGAAGATTCTCCTCTCCGACACGGACAAGAAGCGCGCGAACGAGATCGCCGCGTACCCGTGGTTCCAGGATCACAAGGGCTGGCAGAAGGAAATCAAGGCGATGCTCGACAACGGCTTCAAGATGGAAGTCGAGTCGCTCATCACCAAGGACATCTCGTACGTGACCGAGGAGTATGTCCCCTCGCGCCTCAAGGCCCGTGACTGGCTCGATTGATCGAGCGGCGCGCCAGACCGCGTCGGCAGCGCGCAGCGCCCCCGCGCCATGCTGTCACCTGCCCACGATCGTCTTGAACCCGCCGTAGGCCATGCGGCTCACGTCGAAGGGCAGGTTCTTGGAATCGCACATCTCCGCCAGGCGCGGATCCTTCATCACCTTCGCGTTCACCTTGTTGCGGTGGGCTCGCGAGGTGTACAGGATGAACGAGAACACCACGACCTCGCCCGTCTTCGGCTTCACGAGCTTCGGAAACGGCAGACCCATCTTGACGTTCACGTCGTCTCCGACGCACTCGCGGTAGTCCAGCGCGCCGTGCTCGCGCCAGATCTTCTCCGCGGCCTTCGACATCTTGATGTACGCCTTGAGCTTCTTCCGCGGAACCGGCAGAACGAATCCATCCACATACGACATGGAAACCTCCTCGCGTGATGCCTGCGAATAGTCGAGCGACGTTCGCTCGCCCGATCTCGCGCGCAGAGCATACCGACTCCGCCGCGCGCGCGGCTCCTATGCCGCCCGGCCCGGCACGCCCGCCCGCTCGACCCGATCAAGTTCTTCCGGCGTCATCCACGGCAAGGCGCGCAACTTCTCGCGCAGGACGCCGGGCAGCGGTTTCCCCGCGTGCTCGTGCCGCGGGCGGCTCTTCCAGTACCGGTGCATCCACAGGAACTGCTCAGGCGCCAGCGCGACCATCCGCTCGATCGCCCGGCGATACCGCGCCGTCACATAGAACAGCGGGTCCGGCTGATCGGTCCAATCCTTCGGCTCGATCAGGTCGAGCACCTCGATGCGATACCGCGGCGGCGTCAGGTCGCCGGGGCGCCAGCGCGGATCGGGGGTCAGCGGCACCGCGTTCCCCGCTTCGTCGAGCCCGTCAGCGCCGAGCGCTCCCACGCCGATCCGTCTGGCCATCCCGCACACGATCGTCGCCCCCGTCGACATCGCCATGAGCCCGATCGACTTGTACGTCGACGCGAGCCGCCCGAAGAACGGCACGAAGAGCCCGCGATCCCCGGCATTCTGATCGGCGACGAACGCGGGCATCCCGCCGCGGGCCATGAGTGCGGGCAACTCGCCGACGGCGCCGAACTTGTCGACCAGGTGAAGCCCGTGGGCCTCGCGCGTGCGCCGGACCCACGCGTCGAGCGGGCGCAGATCGAGCGGGCGATAGAGCGGGCAAAGCGGGAATCCGAGCTGCGCCATCGCAAAGCCCAGCACCTCCCAGTTGCCCACGTGCCCGGTGATGAAAATGACCGGCCGCTGGCCGAGCAGACGTCGCAGCGCGTCCCCGAGGTGCCCGACTTCAACGCGCATGGGCCACCCGTCGCGGGTCACGACGCGCTCGGCGATGCTCATCTCGACCCCGAGCATGAACAGGTGTTCGTACGCACGCAGGGCGTACTCGCGGCGCTGGTCGATCGACCACGCCGGGCGCGCCGCGGCGATGTGCTCCATCGCCCGTTCCAGCCGCGCTCGGTTCGGCCGCGCCTGCCCGAAGGCCCGGCCCAGTTTTCCCGCGACGCGCAGGGCCTCGACCGGGGGCGCGACGCCGACGCTGGCGACCGCCGCGCGGAACGCCGCGTAGATCGGCATCTGGAGCCAGCCGGGGATCGCTCGCTTCATGGCCAGCCCGCGCGCCCGGCTCACTTGCCCGTGAGGGTGTACAGACGGTTCTGGTTCAGCACGGGGATTGACGTAGCCACTGCCTGCTGCACGATCGCGTCGTACTCGGCCACCTTGCGGCGCTCGGCGAGGTACTGGCGCACGATCTCGGGCGGTGCCGTCGCCGGGGGCTGCGGCGGCGCGATGGGCTTGGCTCCGAGCACGAGGAAATCGACGTCGCCCCCCAGGCTGTCGACCACGGCGCCGCCCCACTCCTCGATGATGGCGCGGATGTCGGCCTGCTCTTCGGGCGTCGAACGCCCGTCGCGGTTGGTGTCGAAGTGCCCGTAGATCATGAACTTGTACGACTTCTTGGGGTCATACACGACATTGGCGATGACATCGCCCTTGACCACCGGATTGCCGCGCGGGTTGCGAATGACGCGCGCGACCGACGAGTTGTCGTCGATCTTGATGACTTCGACGGTCGCCTTGCCGCGGGGGTAATCGCCCGTGCCGTCGGGCCGGATGGCCGAGGCATTGGCGTAGACCTCGAACGTGAGGCCGAGGACAACCTTCTGGTTGCGCCCGCGGTTGATGAAGACGTTGTCCTCGACCGGGTCGAGCCCGATGACCTCGCCATCGACCAGCGCGGCTTCATCGCCGGGCTTGTACGTCTGGCCCGAGAGCTTGCTCACGAGCTCGCGAATCTTCTCCTGCGCCTTGAGCAGGTCATCGCCCGAGCGGGTGAGGCGGCTGTTGAGCTCGCCGATCTGGTCCTCGAACTGCCCGCGCATCTCCGCCACCTGGCCCTGGATCGCGCTGGTCAGCTCGTTCACGCGCGTCCGAAGCTGATCGGCCGCGTCCTTGTACTTGTTGATGTCGCCCGTGACGGCGGCCATGGCCGCGTCGAAATCGTCCTTCTGCTTCTTCGTGAGCGCGACCTCGTTCTGCAGGTCGGCGAGCGCCCGCTGGCGGGCCGCGTCGGCCTCCGCCACCTGCCGCTCAAGCGCCGCGATCTTCGCGGCGTAGTCATCGATCAGCGCGCCGAGGCTCGACGCGTTCGTTCCTTCGAGGCGCTTGGTGATGAGTTCGACCAGGCCCTTGGGCGTTTCCTTCCCCGCGCCCGCCGTCCGCTCGCTCAGCGCGGCGGTCTGCTTCACGAAGTACGACGCCAGGCTCTCAGGCTTCGCGTCGTTGATGAGCGTGCGCAAGCTGTCGGTGTTCCGCTCAGAGTCGGTGGCGATCTCCTTGGTCGACTCGCGCAGCGTGGCGAGTTCCTTCTCCGCGTTCTGCTTCTGCGCCATGAAGAGGAACGTGGTCACAAAGAGCGCGAGCGTCGAGAACGCCAGCAGTCCGACGGTGATCCCCAGCCCCACGCCCATGTTTGTCCGTGCCGCCATGCTTGCCTTTCCGGAATGGACCAGCCATCCAAGTTCGGGTCGGGTTCTGGAAACCGCGACCGCCGGGTGCTCGCCGCCGAACACCTCGGCACGCCCACGAAACCATGCCGCCGACCGCGCCGACCCGCCCATCAGGGGGGCCGAGGAAGCGATCAGAGGGCCTCAAGTCTCGCAGAGATCAGGGCTTGAGTCAACCGCAGGGTTCTCAACGCGCCCCGTTTTCTTCACGCAGACCCAAGCCCCAAACGCCCCCGAGCGGCCGACGGTACGATCCGACCGGCGACGCTTTGCGGTTGCGTCGACTGGGCCGCCGACCCGCCCAAATGCCCCGCCAGGTTCCCCGCTGACGCCGGCAATCCGGCACAATCCTGAGTTCTACCGACACGATGTCCACACCCGGCCCACATCGTCATCCCCATCCCTTGCTGCTCGTCGGCGGCGGGGGTCATGCCGTGGTCGTGGCCGAGGCTGCGGTCCTCGCCGGGGGCACGCTCGCCGGCTTCCTCGACGACGACCCGGCGGCGAGCATCGCCGTTCTGCCTTTCCGAACCCCCCACCCCTTCCCAGCTCCGCCCCATTTGGGGAGCCTCGGTGATCTGGGCAGGATTGCCGACCACGACTGGATCATTGCCGTCGGCGACCTGGGCGTGCGCCGGCGAGTCCTGGATCGCCTCGCCACGCTCGGTCTGCTCGAGCCGCGGCCCGGTCATTCCGAGCGCCCGGGCTGCGTTATCCACCCGACGGCATTCGTTTCCCCCAGCGCCCGGGTCGGCCAGGGCGTCTTCATTGGCCCGCAGGCGTGCGTACACGCTCGGGCGAGCATCGAGAGCCACGCCATCATCAACTCCAGCGCCGTGATTGAGCACGATTGCGTGGTGGGGGTCAATGCCCACATCGCCCCCGGAGCGGTCCTCGGCGGGGCCGTGCAGGTCGGGGACGACGCGCTCATGGGTCTGGGCTCCCGGGCCTTGCCCGGGGTGCGGATCGGCTCGCGTGCGGTGATCGGCGCCGGGGCGACCGTGACGAGGGAGATCCCCGCGGGCGCGGTGGCCGTGGGGGTGCCGGCGCGCGTCCGCGCGGGCGGGCCAACCGGCCCGGGTGGCGCGTGAGCGCGGAAGAGCACGCGGTCGCGTCGGCGTGGCGCGCGGCGCTCGATCGCCCGGGCGTTTCCGGGGAGCTTGAAGCGCTCTTCACCCTCGTCGCCGATCAGATCTCGCTGCGCGGACCGGCGTGCTGGGCGTCGGGACGGTGCTGCAACTTCGAGGCCTTCGGGCATCGCCTGTTCGTCACCGGGCTCGAAGCGGCATGGGTGGTGCGCCACGCAGCGCTGGAACATGGCGCGATCGAGGCCGCCCGCGCCCGCGGCGGATGCCCGTACCAGCGCGAGAACCTCTGCGGGATTCACGACGCCAAGCCGCTCGCCTGCCGGGTGTTCTTCTGCGATCGCTCCGCCGAGGAGTGGCAGCGCACGCTCATGGAGCGGCTCATGATCGCACTGCGCCGGCTGCACGATCGGCATGCGGTCCCGTACCGCTACCTGGAGTGGCGCGAGGCCCTGCGGATCGTCTCCGCGTGATCGCGCGGAAGCGCGCTCGCGTGTTCGCTCGCCCGCCGGCGTCGCGATTCAGGGCGCAGGGAGCTTCGACTCGATCGCGCCGATGCGCTCGGCCCACGGCGCGCCGCCCAGGGCCGGGTCGATGAGTTCGAGCTGCCGGATGCGCAGGCGGATCTGGCCGGTGCGATCTCCCGACTGGTTGCGGGCGGCCATGATCGCGAGCATCTCGGCCCACGCGTGCCAGAACGAACCGCTGCGCGGCCCGGGCTGGCCGGTCGCACGCTCGTGCACGCCGAGCAGGATCGCAAAGACGGCCTCGGCATCCTCGCGCGGGCGATCGGGACGCGCAAGTCGGGCGAGCGCGTCGATCGCCTGGTGTCGATCGGCCTCCGTCGCAAGCGCCGGCAGGGCTCGCCCAAGCGACTCGCGGGCCTCGGCTGAACGCGATGGGAATCGCGACAGGTGCTCTCCGGCGAGCAGCGCGGCGATCGCGACACGATCAGCGGCGCCCGGCTGTGCTCCGGTCCAGGAACGCAGCGCCAGGGCCGTGCTCACGCCGCGCTCGCTCGGGGCGAGCTGCTCCTTCGTCCACACGCGGAACGCCGAGATGAGCTGGTTCTGAAGCGTGCCGAGCCTCTCGGCGGCGGCCGCGTCGGCCCGTCGAGCCTCGTCGAGGATCTCGAGCGCCTCCACCAGGCGTGCAAACTGGTCGCGTTCCGAACCGCTCATCATCGCGCGGGCCAGCCGCTCCGCCGCACGCGCCTGCTCGGGCGTCCCGATCCGCTGCTGGTACACCTGGCGCGCGAGTCGCTCGTCGGCGCCGGTCTCGGCCTGAAGCTCGGCGACGCGAAGAGCCTCGGGCGCGCGCCGGTCGCTCGGGAAGCGCCGGGCGAACTCGACAAAGAAGCCCGCGGCCTCGGCGGGCTGCTGACGCCGCCGCGCGTCCTCCGCCTGTGTCCAGAGCGCTTCGGGCGCGAGCGCTCCCTGCTCCGCGGCGATCGCGCGGAGGATCACCCGTGCCGCGTCGGGCTTTGTGCCGCGCGCCAGCGCCGCCTGCGCCCATGCGAGCCTCACGCCCGGCGGGAGCGCTGCCGGGTCGATCCCGGCGCGCTCGATCGAAAAGCGGATGCGCTCGCGCAGCGGACCGGCGCGCTCATGCAGCCCCGGGTCGGGCGCCGTGCCCCAGCGTGCGGCACGCTCGGCGAGCGGCTCCAGCAACCGCCCGGCCAGCGCGACGTCGACGCCCGCATCGGTCGTGTCAAACGACGCGGTGGACGCGCCATCGAGCGCCAACCCGAAGCGTGCCGCGACTTCGTCCTCGAAGGCCTCTTCGAACTCGCCCGAATCCATCGCGGCTTCGACCTCGCGCCGGGCCGCTTCGCGCTGGTCCAGTGGGCTCAGCCCGTACCGAAGCGCGAGCGCTTCGAGCCGCAACGACCGAGGCACGGTGCGTGCCGCGTCGGTCCCCACGGGAAACTCGAGCACGCTTGCGATAAGCTCGATCGCCTCTTCGCGCGCGCTGCCGGGCAGAGCGCCGGCTGCCGCGGGGTCGGCCTCGCCCGCCAGCCACATCGCCGCGGCGAGTGAGACTCGCCTCAGTCCTTCCGGCGCCGTTCGCGCCAGGCGCGTCGATTCGAGCAGCGTCCGCGCCCGGCGCGCCTCGGCGCGTCGCTGCGCAGGGTCGCTCGCGCACGCCGCCAGCAGCAGGCGGGCCCGCCCGTGAACGAGCGCGGCGCCATCCTCGCCCGATGCGCCCGCCGCGTCGGCGGCGCGGCTCGCCACTTCGCTCACCGCGCGCGCTTCGTGCTCACCCGCCAGCCCCACGAGCACGGCTCGATCCACGCCCCGCGCGCTCAACCCGTCAAGATCGCGCGCCGCCGACTCAAGCGCGGGCGGATCGACCACCCCGCCCTCGGCCGCCATCGCCCGCTCGCCCAGCGCGAGCGCGAAGGCCAGCACGAGCGCACGCGCAGCGCCGGTTCGCGCGAATGTGCCAACCCGGTCGCCCGTGGAGCGGTTCATCGCGGCAACTCCTCGGCGAGCAGCACGCGGTAGTCGGGCGTCGTGCCTCCGCCGCCGTGGCGCTCGGCAAGCGCCTGCATCGTCCCGGTCGGGTCGGGCTCGAGAAACTGGAGAGCCTTGATGACGCTGGGCCGCTGGCCGCTGCGCGCGTCGATCGGGTTGAGAGCGTCGAGCTCGTCGAGAATGGCGCGCGTGCCCGCCCCCCACTGCCCGCCGTGCGAGCGCGCGATCGATCGCGACAGCAGAAACACCACGCGAGGACGCGGGTTCATCGAGAGCGCGGCGCGCAGTCCTTCCAGCGGCGTCGACGGACCGCGCGGCTCGACCCGCGCCAGCCAGTCGGCCAATCGCCCGAGATTCCTCGGCGTCGCGTCCACCAGCCTGGGCGAGAACGACTCGGCCACCTCGTCGTGAAACACGACCACGCCGAACTGCTGCGCGGAAAGGAGCGCCGTGGCTGATTCGCGCACCGCCGCGAGCACGCGCGGGAGCACGCCCACCATCGGCGCTGACGCGTCGATCACGAACACCACGCTCACCGCCCGCTTGGCCGACAGCCCCGCAAAGCTCACCGGCGACGGGTCGCCCGCATCGAGCGTCGCCGAGATCGGCCCGGTCCGCACCGGCGGCAGCGCGGGCGGCGCAGCTTCGATCTCCACGCGACCGATCGGCGGCGGCGCTGGCCTCGCGGGCTCTGCCCGCTCAGGCGCCGTTCCCGCCGAACTCGAAACGGGCAACGGCGCCACGGGCATCGGCGGGCGCACCGCACGATCAGCCGGCTCGGCGGTGCGCGACAGCGGCGTCCGCACATCGATAAACGCTTCGGTCGGCTCCGCTTCGCGCGCCGACGGCGGCAAGGCGATCTGCCACGCCACGCCCCCCGCCAGCACGATCAGCACGGCGTGCGCCGCGAGTGAAAGCCCCAGCGGCACCCCGCGACGCAGCCAGCGCCGCGACGCCCCGGCCGCCGGCGCACGCACCGCGCTCGACTCGACGCTCGCCGGCGGGATCAGGACCGGGCCGCTTGCCACGCGGAATTGTTGGCTCGTGCCGGGCGGCGGGCGCACGGACCGCGAGACTCGGATTCCGTCACTACTTCCGCACGCGCTCGGCGTCGGTCGGCGCCGCCTGGTTCTCCGCGGCTCGCTGAGCCTGGTAGAGCTCCAGCCCGTCGGGTCTCGGAAACCACCGTTCGAACCCGGGCACCTGGCCGGCGCCGGCGTCCGCGGCACTCGGCGCGCCCGGCGCTGCCGAAGCCGCGACCATCTGGTCGATCTCCGGCTTGATGTGGCGCTGAAGCAGTTCATACGACCACTGGCGCAGGTCCGCCGGCGCGCGGTTGTACATGATCGATCCGTTCTCGAGGCCGCTGGCGGCGATGCAGGCGACGAAGATCTGGGCGGCACAGTCGCGGAAATCGCGCGGGAGCTGCTCCATGCGGGCGCGCTCCTGGTCGACGCCCGTGTCGCGGAACTGCTCCTTCATGTAGTTGCCGTGAAACTGCTTGGCGTACGCGAGCTGCGCGGCGAAGGCTTCGTTGTCGCCCTGGAGCAGGCCCGAAATGAACGCGCCATAGAGCGAGCCGGTGATCTCGTGCACCGCGACGTTGGGCGTCGTGAGCCGGTCCTCGATCTGCTTGACTACGAACTCGTCGAGCGGGATGAGCAGCTCCTCGCGCAGACGCGGATCGTTCTTGTTGAGCAGGTTCCGGTCATAGTCGGCGACGAGCTGCGTCTTGAGGCGCTGCGCCCCCTCCTTGTCGCCGCGGCGATACAGGAAGCAGATCGCGTCCTTCATGAAGTTCTCATAGCCGGCGGCGTAGAGATTGAACGGCCGCTGCTCGGGGATCGCACCCTTGGTCTTCATCTGCGTCCACTCGCGCTCAACCATGTCGTCGAGCACGGCCCGGTACCCTGGAATGAAGTGCACGCTCGGCATCGCGAGGTAGAGCGTCGGGTGCAGGATGTCGAACTGCAGCGTGCCGGATCGGTACAGCTCCTGCAGCGCCTGAAGGCTCACGCGGTCGGCGTTGAGGAAGTCGTAGTCCTCGCGGTTGCGCTCGGTGACCTTTTCGAGCGCCTCATCGACCCCGCGCGTGCCCCAGTAGAGCGCGTGCGTCGCCGGGTGACGCCAGTCGAGCGGACCGTACTTCAGGCAGTACTTGATCATCCGATCGACTTCCATGTGATACTTGTCGGCGAGCAGGCGCTTGCGCACGTGGGGCACGAGCGTCTCCCACACCGGCGCGAGGGCCGGATCGTTCAGGGCGCGCATGAGGGGCGTGTCGGGGAAGCCGACGCCCACGCTCGGCAGGCTCGACCCCACGCGCAGGATCGCGCGCCGGAACTCGAGCATCCGCAGGAAGCGCATGCGGTCGTCGTTCGTGCGCAGGTCGAACCCGCCATCGGTGCGGAGAACTTCGAGCACCTGCGCGGCCGCGGGAAGGCGCTGCACGATCTCGTCGAGATCGTCGGGCGCTTCGAGGATGCGCGTGAGGTGATAGACCGCGTCGCTGGTCGCCTGCTCGGTCGTTCGGGCGCCGAGATTGGCCTTGGTCGGATCGGCCGGCCGCGGGGGCCCGAGCACGATGGTCCACTCTTCCGCCAGCGCCCGCTTGTAGTACAGGTTCGCGTCGTCCATGAACCCCTGGATCTTGTGCAGGAAGATCCACGAGAGCTCGCGGTGCAGGAGCAGGTCCTTGGGGTTGGCGGGGATGGCCTGCTCGCGATGCAGCCGGATGCCGTTGTTCACCCACTGCCAGCGCTCTTCAGCGGTGTGCGTCGTGACGGAGATGTTGTAGGCCATGTTCCACGCGTGGAAGGCCCACACGCGCGGAAACCGCGGCTGCAGCTTGGTGATCGCCTTCGCCAGGTCCATCGCTTCGTAGTAATCGCCCCGGTCCTTCGCCGCCTGCGCCCGCATCCAGAGCATGTTCACGAACATGCCGCGGAACGCGCCCAGCGCGATGCCGATGGCCACCTCTTCCGGCGCGCCCTCCTCGGCCCGGTCGGTGTAGGCCAACCCGTGCCGCCCGACCGACGAGGCGATCTGCTGCGTCAGCACGACCGAGGCCCCGAGAGACCCGACGAGCACCAGGGCGGCACCGAGTTGAACAGGCGTGTCACTGGCCAAGCACCGCTCCTTCGTTCCGACCCGCCGACGTGAATCTCTACTGTCCTGAGTACGTGGCGAGTTCGCGCCGCCGGAAGATCGCCGCCGCCGCGCCCCAGATCATGCTGGTCAGCCCCCCGAATACGACGGTCGCCGTCCCCACGTTGAGCCAGGTGACGACGCGGCCCTCGGCGAGGTTCTCGATCGGCCGGAGCTTGACGTAGAACCCGAAGATCCACGCGACCGCCCGCGCCGTGTACACGATCGGCACGCGCCACCACAGAAAATCCTGCTGGTCCATCACGTCGTAGCTGTTCAGGCTCTCCGACAGGAACCCCGCGCCCTCGGCACAGAAGAGCACCCCGAACGCCAGCAGCGCCGCGACGGGAAACGAAAGAAACGTCGCCGCCGCGATGCCGACGATCGCGAGGAATCCGAGCTTGAACCAGAGAATGAGGATCGACCGCGCGAAGTTCATGCGGAAGCTGCCCACCGGGTACGACACCTCCAGACCCTCGTTGGGGAAGGTCATCGTGTCCTTGTTGGCGATGCCCCGGTAGATGTCCCCGTTCCATACGTCGAGGACGAGCACCCCGTCGGTCCCGCCGCGGCCGTCGTCGACAATCTGGATCGCGCTGGGGGGCAGCGGCTGCGACATGAACTGGTCAAGCCGCGTCTCCAGCACCATGGGCGGCAATCCGCCCGCGCCGAACGTCACCAGGAACGTGTCGGTCGGCATGTTCGAGCCCGCGTTCACCTTGAACCGCAGCGTCACCGGCGCGGAGATCTCCTTGGCGTACTTCAGCCCGCGAAAGACAAACTGGCTTCGGTCCCTCGGCGGCACCGACAGCCAGCGCGCCGCGATCTCCTTGAGCAACTCCTCGCTCACCCGCTTGCGCACGTCGTCGGTGACCTCCAGCGACGGATCGTCCTGACGCATGCGCTTGATCTTGTCCTCGATCCCCTGGCGCACCGCCTCGGGGCTGAGCTGAGGCATCGACGGCGGAATCGACGCCCGTGCCGTGAGCACCTGCGTCTCAAGGATGAGCCGGTCGGGCGTGATCGTCGGCGCATCGATCGCTCCGCCGGCGCCCGTTCCGCCATCCGCCCGGCCCGCGGGCACGAACGGGCGGCTCTCGCCCTGCGCCGGCTGCATGTGCAGATACTCGGTGAACACGAACACCCCGCCCGTCGAGACCCCCAGAAGCACTCCCGCCACGACCATCACGCCCAGCCACTTGCCCAGCACATACTCCCACGGCTTCACCGGCTTGGTCATCGTCTGCCAGATGATCTTGTCGCGCTGCTCGAACGCCACCGTCGCGCAGGAGAGAAAGACGACCAGCACCGCGATCAGCCAGAACGACGACTCCACGCCGTATGACAGGAACGCCTGCACGCGATAACGCAGCGGCGACCCCGAATCGAGCACGCCCGGCAACGCCGCCAGCCCCAGAATGAGCAGCACCACGAAGACAAGCGACACCTTCATGCGCACGGCTTCGTTCACGACGTTCTGCGCAATCGCCGCCACCGGCGATCCGTTCGAGAGCCCCGCCCGCGCCACCTGCACCAGCGCCGCAAAGCACCACGCCAGGATCATCACCGCCGCCGCGAAGAGCGCCATCCCGCGCCACCACGTCGATCCCCACAGGATCATCGGCACGCACACGCCCGCCAGCCCCGCCACCACGCCCACGAACGTGAGCGTCAGCCCGAGCCACACGATCGCCAGCAGCACCGCGCCGGCCAGCGCCGTCGCCGCCCCCGCCGCCCACAGGCTCGTCCGACCCGCGAGAATCGAGTTGATGCTGTTCGCATACGTCTCGGCGTTCTCACGCAGTGCTTCCGCGGCAGCGCGCTTGGTTTCCTCCGCCCGCGCCGGATCAACCGGCGCCCCACCCGCCTCGGCCGCCTGCCGATCAACCATGTCCGAAGCAATCCGGTCCAACTCCGGGCTCACGCGCTGCATCGGCAGGTTCTCGCGCTCCCGCGCGACATGCACCGCGTACGTCACGAATGCCCCGGCACACGCGAGCAGCACCACCACCGACGCGATGATCTTGAGCACTCGCCCGCGCTGCAGCCGGTCCAGCTTGGCCAGCAACTCCCACATCAGCGCCCGACCCCCCCGCCCGTGCCCGGACCCGGACGACCGTCATCGAGCAGGTTGCCGATGACCCCGAGATCAACATCAGCCGGCTTCCCGCCTTCGCCGCCTCGCTTGGACTCCGATTCGGGCGTTCGCGCCGGCGCCTCGGGCGCCCGTTCTGGCGCGCCCGCCAGCAGGTCGCCGATCACGCCGTCATCCGGGCCGCCGACCTCGGCCGGCTCGCTCGCGCGGGCGGGCACGGGCGCCGCGGGCTCCTCACCCGCCACGAGCCGGTTGATGAGTGCCTCACCCTGCTCTTCGGGCTGCGCACGGAGAAACGCGGCGGTCTGCCCGCCGTGCTGTGCGCCGCTCGTCGCCACGCGGCGTGCCTGCGCGTCTTCGACGATCCGCACGAACAGGTCCTCGAGCTTCTGGCGCGGGCGGCTCACGCGCGCAATCGACTTCTCGCCCCCCGTCCGCTCGCGGATCACCCGGTCGATCTGGCTGATCGTCTTGTCGTCGAGGTCTTCGGTCTCGATGATCGTCCCGCTCGACGCCGACAGCAGCGTGTCGCACGTCCCTTCGCGCTGAATCTGTCCGCCATAGAGGATCACCATCCGATCGACGCAATCTTCAACGTCGGCGAGCAGGTGCGATGAGAGCAGGATCGACTTCCCGCGCCGCCCGAGCTCGATGATCAGGTCCTTGATCTGCCGCGTGCCGATCGGGTCGAGCCCGGTCGTCGGCTCATCGAGGATCAGGAACTCAGGATCATTGATGAGCGCCTGGGCGATGCCGATGCGGCGCTGCATGCCCTTGGAGTACTCGCGCACCTGCCGATGCTGCACCGCCGTGAGCCCGACCATCTCCAGCAGCTCGTCGATCCGTCTCGCCCGGACGTTCGCATCGAGCTGGAACAGCTTGCCGTAGTAATCCAGCGTCTCCCGCGCGTTCAGGAACGGATACAGGTAACTCTCCTCGGGCAGGTACCCGATCCGCTGCTTCACCGCCACATCGCCCGGCGGCTTCCCGAAGAGCGCCACGCGCCCGCTCGTCGGCTGCAGCAGCCCGAGGATGATCTTGATCGTCGTCGACTTGCCCGAGCCGTTCGGCCCCAGGAGCCCGAAGATCTCTCCCGGCTCGATGTGAAACGTCACGTTGTCGACGGCCTTGGCCCGCTGCCGAAGCCAGAAATCCTTGAACGTCTTGCTCAGGCTCTGGACCGCCACCACCGGCGTCGCGCTCGCGGGTGCGCCCTCACCCACCAACGCCCCTCGTGCTGTGCGTGTCTCGTTGGCCATAGTGCCCTTCAGCTTCCGATTGATGGCGACCGCCGCCGACCCGCCCGGCGGCCCGCGCTCACATCCCGCTGACCTCCTGCGGCTTCTTCTCCGTCTCGAACTTGCGGTTCTCCAGCGACTCCGCGTCCTGCTTGGCCTTGCGCGCCGCCTCCTGCTCCTGACGCCGGATCGCATCCTGTCGCCTCAACGATGGGTCCGTGTTCAGCAGGAGCTCGATCGTGCTCGTGCCGGGCGGCAGCATCATCACCTCGACGTTCTTGCTCAGGAACGTTCGATACGCCTCCGACCACTCGCCCGTCACCATCACCGCCGGGTTCTTCTTGTACGACTCGAGCTTGACGGCAAAGAGCGCGGCGTCAGCCTGCGCGCGGCTCACAGTGCTCGAGCGGTACTCCCGCGCGTTCGCCAGCGTTGCCGCCGCTTTCCCGCCGATCCCCTTCACTTCGACCCCATCGAGCATCACCGCCTGCCCGTCGAGGAGCGCGTCGATCTTGGCCAGCTCGTCGCGGGCCGCGTCGCCGTCCTTGCTCGAAAGCGCCTGGTCGTAGCGATCGATGAGCTTGAGCAGCTTCTCGGCGTTCTGCCCGCCCGCCGCCGCGAGCATCTTGGCCGCTTCTTCTTCCGCGAGCTTCCGCTGCTGCGTCGCCCGCGCGTCCGCCGTCGAAACGTCCTGGAACTTCTGGATCACGTCGATCGGCGGCGTCCGATCCTGGATCGACAGATCCTGCAGCACGATCCCCGAGCCCATGTCGTCCAGCGTCTTCTGCGCCACGTTCTTGATCGTCGCCGCGATGTCGCGATACGTCCCTTCGCGGCGCGTGGCATCGGGCCGATCGCTCAGGAACTCGTCGATCGTCACGCTCGCCCCCGCGTGCACGACGCCGCGGCGAACCGCCGAGCGCACCATGCCCTCGGCCGCCTCGCGGCTCGACACCGTCGAGAGATAGTCGCGCACCTGGTCGCGCCGGAACGTCACCGAGAAGCGCGCATGCGCCAGCGACCCGTCCGCCGTGATGATCGAGCCGTCCGTCGCCGGGTCGAGTTTCCCGCGCGGCGCGTTCTTGAGCTCATCCGGGCTCTTGCGCATCTCCGACGCCGGAAGCTGCGGCCAGAACTCCCCGTCAAGCTTCACCGTCTCCAGGCCCGCCGGCACCGTCACGAGCTCTCCGAACGGCGCGGGAAGCGTGAACTGGATGCCCGGCGGCAGGTCGTCGCTTTCGATCCGACCGATCTGCAGACGCACGCCCTTCTCGTTCGTCTGCACCGCGCGAACGCCGGAAAACAGGAACACCAGCACCAGCGCCGCCATCCCCAGTTGCAGCACGCGATAGGTGATCCGCAACGCCTCGGCCAGCGACTTCGTCGCCGGGTCCATCAGGCTCGCCAGGTCCGATCCCGCCTCAGGCGCTTCGCGCAACTGGACCGACGCCGGCCTCCGGCGCGGGGGCATCGCCGCGGGATTCGGCGCGCCGCCGCCGCTCGCTCCGGGGAACTGGCTCATCGCTTCTCCTCCGGACCGGCCGAGCCCTCGGGGCTCGCCGCGATTGGTTTGCCATCCTTCTCACTGCTGCTCGGCGTCGGGGTCGCTTCCGCCCCCGTCCGCGGCGAGCCTCCGGGAATGATCGCCGGGATCTTTCCTGGTGCCAGCCCGTTGAGCGCATCAAACCCCAGCAGTTGCAGCCCCGGCAGGCTCTGCGGCAACACGAGCGTGATCTTCCCCGCCGCCGCCTCACGCATGAACTCGAGGTTCTTCAGAAAGATCGCCAGCTCCGGGTCGGCGGTCTGCTGCGCCAGATACTTCGCCGCCTCCTCCTGGCCCAACCCGCGGATCGCCTTCGCTCGCCCCTCGGCGAACGCCAGGATCTTGTTCGCGTCGGCCTCGGCCTGCGACTTGATCGCCTCGGCCTCCGCCGCGCCGCGGCTGGTCGCCTTCTGCGCGATGCTCAGCCGGCGCTGCGCCATCGCCTCGAACACCGCCTTCGACGTGCTCTCCGGCAGCTTGATGCTCGAAATGCCCACCGCCGTCGCCTTCAGTCCGTAGGCCTCCAGCGCCGGAGACTCCGGCGTCGCCGTCGTGAGTTGCTCGTACACCTTGGCTTCGAGGCGCGACAGCCCGGTCGTCCCGCCCTCCACCGAGAACAGCTCCTCAAACCGGAACTTGCTCGCCTGGCTCAGCGCAAACCGCAGCTTCGAGCGCAGGATGTCGTCGGCCGCCTCATAGTGCTTCTCCGGCCGCGAGCCCGCGTTCGAGAACGCCTGGTAGAACTTCAGCGGGTCGATGACCTGGTACGTCATGAACGACGTCACGATCACCTGCCGGTCGTCGGCGGTGTTCCGCGTCTCCGGCCGCGCCTCCACGTATCGCGCCCGCGTGTCGTATCGCGTGACCGTGTTGATCGGGTACGGCAGCTTGAAATACAGCCCCGGATCGCGGATCACCGAGCTGTCGTCGGCCTTCCCGAACGTCGTCACCACCGCCGACTCGGTGAACCGCACCGTGTACATCGTCATGAACCCGATGATGGCCAGCAGGATCACGGCCGTGACGGCAAATCGAAGCGCAGATTGCACGGTGAACTCCAGTGTTGCAAACCCAATCCCGATACCCGATTCCGTTTCGTCCCCATTCTCGATCGCACCAGCCCGCCCGCGCGGGCCTTACTGCCCCGACCCCGTCGTCGGGGACATGAAGATGTTGCCCGTGGTGTCCACATCCTTCAGGTCGATCGGCACGCGCAGGTTGTGTGCCGCGCTGTCCGACGTGATATAGACCCGCGCCCCCTTCATCATGTCGCGGAGCGAGTCGAAGTACATCATGGCCTGGTACAGGCGCGGCGCGGCTCGGTACGCCGCGATCTGCCCCGAAAGCGCCTCGGCACGCCCGCGCTCGGTCATGTGGCGCGTCCAGCGATCGGCCCGGGCCTGCGCGATCATCGTCGCCGCCTTCCCGCCCGCCCGCAGCACCATCTCCTCGAGCTTGGCCTCCTGGGCCGCCCGGCCAGCCGCGTCGCCCGAATCCATCGCCTCCAGCCGCGCGATCTCCCGCGAAATCTGCTCCGCCAGCTCGACCGAGCCCACCGCGCTGGTGAGCGTCCGGATCGCCTCGGTCCGCCCCTGCTCGATCTTCCCGGCTCGCTTCTGGATGCTCTCCACCACCGACTCAAAGTCCTTCGCCGCCTCCTTCGTCGGGTGCGCGCTCTCCACCGCCACCGACTCGACCAGCACCCCCGCCCCCAGCTCATTCATCTTCGCCTGCACGCGCCGGCGCAGCTCCGCCGAGATCTCCGGCACGCGACGCCCCAGCACGTCGTCCTCGTTGCACGTCGCCAGGTACGACATCACCTCGCGCTTCGCCATCGCCGTCAGCAGCCCCTGGCGCGTCGCCGGCGTCGCGAACGCCTCAAACTTCGAGTAGTCCCCGATGCGAAACCGCAGCGGCACCTCCACCGCCAGCAGCGATACCTCCTGCCCCACGCGCGCGCCCGTCGCGCCCGCCTCCGTCCCGTCGCTCCCCGCCGTCGAAGGCTGCACCACCGCGAACACTTCCTCCACCGCGTGATCGTTCGTCCACAGCATCGTCCGAACCGTGTCGGGGATGGTCGGCGTAGCCAGGTTCTCCCGACGCACGCGCGTGACCTCCTGCGTGTCGAGCGTCTCGAAGGGCCACGGCAACTTGAAGTACAGCCCCGGACCCACCTCTCCCACCTTCACGCCATTCCGCACGCGGATCGCCCGCTCATTCGCCTGCACCACATCCATGCACGTCATCAGCCAGACCACGCCCGCTCCGACCAGCACCAGCAGCAGCACCGAGCGGCTCAGCAGGCGATACGCCCACGAGCCCGTCACATCGACCCCGAACTGGTAGCTGATCGCCCCGCCGATCGACTCCGCCAGCCGGTCAGGCGACGCCACGAACGCCAGCACGCGTGAGTCCATCGCCGGCCGCGGAATCTCGCCCGCCCGCCGCGGGCGATACAGGTTGAGCAGAATGTTGAGCACGATCTCCGCGCCCAGGAACATCATCAGCCCGGGAGCCACCACCTGCAGGTACCGAATGGGCCAATCCGCCCCGGCAATCTGCACGATGTGCGCCAGCGACAGGATCAGCCCCATCACCGCTGCACCCACCGCCGCCGCCGCTCCGCCCCGCAGGTTGCCCCACACCGATTGCTTGGCCATTCCCGAGACAAACCGCGCGAAGATGAACCCCAGCACCCCGAGCCCGAGCCCGATGGCAATCGCCCACCCGCGCAGCTCCGGTCGCATGGCCTGGGCCGCGAACTTGTCCGGGTCGATGAGCCCCCGCCCCTCGAAGAACCGCCAAAGCCCGATGCCCAGGTACGCACTCGCGAGAATCACGCTCAGCACCGGGAGCATGAACCGGTGCATCCACGTCAGCCGGCGCGCCGCGACCCGCAGATCATCCGGGCTCGACTCAAACACCGACGCCGAGCGCCCCCCCTGGGCATTGAGCGTTTCAGCCTCCAGGGCTTCGATCCGCTCGCGCCGATGCTGATCGAAGACCACCGCCAGCCCCACCCAGACGATCCCGCCGCACAGAATCTGCAGCGCGATGGTCATCCCCGCCGGGTCGCGCGCAATGACCGCGTACACGAGCACCGCCAAGCCCATGATCGCCTGCAGCAGCAGACCCAGCAGGCACACGTTCGCCGCTCGCGAGAACGAAAGATGATCCGCTTTCATGGACACTCCGCCGAGGTGCGACCAACGCCACCAACGTCCGACCGTTCCCTCACCCACACCGCCGTTCTACCCGCCGCTCAGAACGAGTGCGGGCACCACGCCAACCCCTCCCTCACCCCCGATCCACCTGCCACCTCCCCGGGGCACAGGGGAGACCCGATGGAGTGCGGCGTTGGGGCGGTATTGTGACACCAAGCCGGCCACGTTTCCACCCGTTCCGCCCGACTCCCCGGCAATCCCCACGTCACCGGCAAAGGCGCCCTCAGGACAAAGAGCGCGCAGAACCGGCGCTCTCGGGCCCTCCGAGGGCTCGCTACGCCCGCCCCGGCGGTCCGGTTCGCGCAATCGCCTTCCCCGTTCCCAAAACCCCTCAGCCCTACACCCTCGGCGACGACTCGTCCAGCTTCGAGATCGCCTCGCCGTACTGCTCCCGCAACGGCTCTACCACTTCCTTGATGAACCGCTCGGTCTGCTCGACGCTGCGCCCGACATACTTCATCGGGTCCATCACGCCTTCCCAATCAAGCTCACCGGCAAGCGGCCCGCCACGAGCCTTGCCCCAGAACGCCCGGTCGTTCTTCAGCCGCTCGAGCAGGTCGTTGTCGAGCCCCTCCTGCTTGACGCGCATCCCCGCGGCCTGCGCATGCACGCGGATCTTCTCGTGATACTCCTGTCGATCCCCGCCGAGCTTCACGCACGCCATGAGCACGTTCTCAGTCGCCATGAACGGCAGCTCGGCCATCAGGTTCCTGCGCACCATCGCCTCGTGCACAATCAGCCCGCTCGCGACATTGTGCATCAGGTCGAGCGCGCCGTCGAGGGCGAGAAACGCCTCCGGCAATGACAGCCGCCGGTTCGACGAATCATCCAGCGTCCGCTCCAGCCACTGCGTCGCCGCCGTGTCATACGCGTTCCCCACCAGGTTCATCACGAACCGCGCCAGCCCGCAGATCCGCTCGCAGCGCATCGGATTCCGCTTGTACGGCATCGCCGACGAGCCGATCTGCTTGTCCTCGAATGGCTCATCCAACTCCTTGCGATTGCACAGGAGACGGATGTCGGTGGCAATCTTGTGCAGCACCGACGCCGTCGATGCAAGACTCGAGATCACGGCCGCATCAAAGACGCGCGGGTACGTTTGACCGGCCAACTCAAATGTTCGTGCCGGAATGGGCAGCTTCTTCTTGGAGCCGTCGCGCGCTTCTACCTCCCAGTGCCCCGACGGCGGAGCGATGCGCAGCAGGAAGTCGTTCTCAACCGCCTCGACACGCTCGTGATCGTGATCGCACAGCTCGAGCATCGCGGCCTGCGTGCCCGTCGCTCCCCGCAGCCCCCGATAGCGACGCCGATCGGTCGCGGCGGTGAGCGTGCGCGTCACCGCGACCACGTCCGCCGCCCAGTGTGCCAGCCGACGGGCAACCGTGACCGGTTGTGCCGGCTGGTAGTGCGTGAAGCCGAGCGCCGGGATGTCCGGGAGTTCCTGAGCGCGATCCACCAGGCTCACCACGACCCGCGCCAGCTTGGTGATGATCAGATCCAGGCTCGCGTAGATCGTCAGGAGGTCCGCGTTGCACACCACATCCTGGCTCGTCATCCCCAGGTGGATGATCCCCTTCGCTTTCGGGCACGAATCCCCCAGCGCGTGCACATGCGCCATCACATCATGCCGCAGATCGCGCTCGTACTTCTCCGCGGCGTGAATCTCATTGTCCGCGATCCCGCCCGGACGCCCGACCACCGCACGCAAGTCCTCAACCTGCTCCTTGGTGACCGGCAGCCCCTGCCCGTGCTGCGCCTCGGCCACCGCCAGCCAGATCCGCCGCCACGTGTTGAACTTGTGCCGCGGCGACCACAGCCGCAGCATCGCCGCGCTCGCGTTGCGGCCGGCCAGCGGGGAGGCGTACGTGTCGTAGGCGGAGGTCATGTCGGCGTCTCCCTCGATTCGCGCTGCGTTCTTGGATCGTCGGGAGGAAGCGACCATTCAGCGGGCCGACGACGTGGAAACTCGTCGAGGCCCGCCACTTCGTCAGGCAGTTGGCACGCTTCGAGAACCCATTGCCTGATCCGGCGCTTGGAGTGCACCTCTTGGCCGAGGCGTATCGACCCTCGCCCTGGGGGGAACATCGCGATAATGCGCTTCTGCGGGAACAGTTGGCGCACAGCCACGACCGCGGGAACGAGGTCCGCGTCGGCGGTCAGCAACAACGCGGTGTCGAACAAGTCCCGGTGCGCGTCTGAGAGCAGCGCAACCGCGATGTTCACGTCCGTCTGTTTCTCGTTGTGCTCCTGATGCACCGAACCGCAGGTCCCGCACCTTCGATCGTGCGTCTGGAACACGCCAAAGACCATCTGAAAGGCCGGTAAGGCTTGAAGGGCGTCCAGGTACTGATTCTGACGCCGAACCTTGTCCGCCGGACCGCTCACCCGCGAGGTGAAGTACTTGGTCGCGACAAGCACCTCCCGCCGCTCCAGCAGGCGGCGAACAACCGCCGAAATGTCCAGCCAATACAGGTGCTGAAGTCGTTGCGAACGCATGCCGAAGTACAGGTTGAACCCATCGACATACGCGATGACCCGGTCATCCGTGCGAGGCTCTGGTGTCGTCAAATCGCCACTCCGCTCGTCGTCGGCTGGACAGGTGCTCTGAGATCGGTATAGTTTAGACAACAGCCCCGGAGATGGCATCTCCGGGAACCACGCCCCGCATGACGGGGCGTGTGTCTTTTTGGCCCGCGAACGTGCGTTCTTTGCGCTGCTTCCCCGCTCACCCCACCGCCGCCACCACCCGCTTCTCCAGCCCCTCCATCGGCACGCGCTCCTGCGCGCCCGTCTCCAGGTTCTTGAGCGTCACCTCCGCGGCACCCTCGATGATCGCCGCGTAGCGCGAGCCCCCCATCGCCTCGCTCGCCTCCTTCAGCAGCTTGCCGATGTTCTTCGTGCCCTTGTACGACCGCCGCGCGTGCAGGCCCGCCGTGCGCAGCTTCGTCACCACCCGCGGGAGCGCCGCGTCCGCCTCGGGCGTGCCGTTGGAGATCACAAATACATCGGGCCGCAACCCCAGCCGGCCCGCCATCGCCTTGTCATCGGGCATCAGCCCGCGATCGCCCAGCACGAGCGAGAGCACCACGTCTCCCATGCCGAAGCCCACCGCCGGCGTCGCCGGCCCGCCGAACGTCTCGACGAGCTTGTCATACCGCCCGCCCCCGGCAATCGCCCGCTCCTTTCCGCTTACCTCGTGGACCTCGAACACCGTCCCCGTGTAATACGCCAGCCCGCGCACCACCGACAGCTCCAGGTCGCACCACTCGATCAGCCCCGCCGCGTCGAGCTCCCGCGCCAGGTCGCGCAGGCGATACAGCGCATCCTGCGCCAGCCCGCCCAGCGAGCCCAGGTCGTTCGCGCCCGCAAGCCCGAGCAGGTCGTCATGCCGGCGCTCGGCAAACGCCCGGGCAATCGCCACCGACACGCTGTCGAACGCGTTCAGATCAAGCCCGAGCGCGCCCGCCTCCTTCACCAGGTGCTCGCGCGAGACCTTCCCGCGCAGATCCAGCAGTTCGAACGCCTCCCCGACCTTCTCCGCCCGGACCCCCGCCGATTCCAGGATCCGCCCCACCACCACGCGATCCGAGAGCTTCACGCGCACGTGCTCGGGCCGCAGCCCCAGGTCGCGGAGCAGCCCCACCGACACGCCGATCACCTCCGCGTCCGCCCCCGGCGATGCATCGCCCAGAATGTCACAGTTCCATTGCCAGAACTCGCGCAACCGCCCGCGCTGGTTCTTCTCCGCGCGAAAACAGTTCTGCGTCCAGAACCACTTCGTCGGCTTGCTCAGGCTCCCCGCGTGCTCGGCAAACATCCGCGCCAGCGTCGGCGTGAACTCCGGTCGCAGCGCATAGTCCTTCTCGCCGCCCGCGCGACGGAACGAGAAAAGCTGCGACACGATCTCCGGACCGCTCTTGGCCGTGTACACGTCCAGGTGCTCAAACGTCGGCCCGTCGATCTCGTCAAACCCGTGACGGACCGCCGCCGCTCGCCACGCCTCGACGATGTAGCGCCGCCGACTGAACTCGGCCGGGTAGAAATCCCGCGTCCCCGCGGGCGGCTGAAACAGGTGCGAACTCATGGAGGCTGAGCGTAGAACGCGCGCACGACCCCCGCCGCCCCGCTCGCCCGAATCGTTCACTGTCCGATCGAAGTTGGATCACCGGCGACGACGCAGCGCCATGAGGCCCGCGAGCCCGAGCAGCCCGCCCGTTGCCGGCGTAGGCACGAGGAAGCCGCCCTCGCCGAACGCCGTGCCATACAGGAAGAACGCCGCCGTGACGCGCGAAACGTCGAAGTTGTCGGGAAGGCCGCTGAGTGTGAACACCACGGAGTTGTGGATCAGCCCGCCCGAGCCGGTCACGCCGCCGTTGCCCGTCCCCGCGTTGTCGCCCGCTGACACGATCCCATACTGCAGACCGTTCACGCCAGCCGGGCCCGCCAGGTTTCCACCGGGAAAGTTCGGCGAGCCGAACACGCCCAGCCCCGCCGAGCCAAGTCCGTACTGCAAGCCGGCGATCTGGCCGGAGAGCGCCAGCCCATCGATGTACTGCCATTCGCCGCCGACCACGCCACCCGCCGGCTGATCATCATAAATCACCGTCGAGCCGGCCCCGAGCAGCGCGCTCACCGGCGTCAAGGCCAGCGCCGGGCCTTCGATCCTGAAGAACAGGGTCGTCAGCACGTCCGCCGGAACCAGCACGTCGGCGGTGGCGTCGTTGGTCAGGGTGACGACAAGGTTGTTCCCGCTCACCGCGAAGTTGGCATTGGCCGACAGCATGCCGGAACCGCCGGCCAGGTTCGTGTCAGCAGAGACACTGACCGCCGCGCCTGCGACCGTGAGCATGGCCATGACAGAACAAACCGCGCTGATACGCATCTTTCTCTCCTCAAATTCCGCCCTTTCAGGCGGCCGTCTTCAGTATACGCCATTCCCGCGCCTCGGCTTTGCCAAGCCCACGGATTTCGCTCAAAAGTGAAAATAGGGAAACGAGCGAACCGGTGCAACCAGCCTCAAAGGCTCCGTCTACGCCGGCAGGTTCACCGGCATCACCACGTACACGAACTCATTCCCGGCCCTCATCACCCCCGGCTTGTTCGCCGCCTTCAGTTCGATCATCACCTCCGGCTCGTCCACCATCTTGAGCGCGTCGGCCAGAAACTGCGGGTTGAACGAAATCTCGAGGTCATCCCCCTCGTACGCCGAGAGCGTCACGTCGATCTCGCTCTCACCCATCTCCGGCGCCCGGCTCGTGAGCCGCAGTTCCTTCTTCTTGGCGCTGAATGACATCCGCACCCCGCGCGATTCCTCATTCGTCAGGATCGACGCCTCGCGCACCGCCGCGATCAGCTCCTCCCGCGCCGCCGTGATCTTCTTGTCCTGATCGCGAGGAATCACTTCCTCATACGGCGGGAAGGCGCCCTCGACCAGCGCACTCGACAGCACCGCCCGCGCCCGCGGCGTCTTCCCCTTCTCCTCCACCGCCTCCTCGAACGCAAAGAACACCCGGTTCTCCGTCACCACCACCCGCACCGTCTCCTCCGGGTTCGACGCCACACGCGTGAACATGTTCAGCGCCTTGCTCGGCACAATGCACGACGTCGCCCCGTCGCCGGCCTTGCCACCTCCGGCCCCCGCCTCGCCCTTCAGCGTCGAGCGGCACAGCGCCAGCCGACGCCCGTCGGTCGCCACCATCTCCAGCTTCTTCCCTTCGCGCTTGAGCAGCACGCCGTTGATCGCATAGCGGCTCGTCTCCCGCGCGGTCGCAAACACCGTCCGGTTGATGAGCGTGAGCATCGCGCCCGCCGAGTGCGTGAAGATCGACCGCACGCTCGGCCCGCCGCCCGCCACCGATGAAAACTCGGGGATCGCCGGGAACTGATCCGCCGGGTACGCGAAGATCTTGAACTTCGCCCCTTCCCCCTTGATGTGGCAGACATCCCCTTCCGCCTCAATCGTCAGCGTCACCGCCGACTCCACCGCCTGCACGATCTGCCGGATCTTCTCCGCCGGGATCACCGCTGTCCCCGGCTGCGACACATCCACCTGCGAAAACGAAAGCTGGATCGACGTCTCCGCGTCGGTCCCCAGCAGCGTCATCTCGCTGATCCCTCCCGTCTTCGTCGCCACGATCTTCAGGCACGACATCGCCGCGCTGGGCGACCGCAGCGGGACGACCGAAGCCACGTGATTCACGGCGGCGAGCAACGCTTGACGTTCGCAGACAACCTTCATGGTCGCCCATGATAAGCGACTTCGTCGATCGGTGCCGAACCAGCCTCTCACCCGGTTTGGAGGCTGTCAACCCCGCGCGCCAATCACGCTCAACGACACCCGCTTCTCAAGCTCCTCGGTCGGCCGAGCAATCAGGTCATACCCGTCGCTCCCCACCACCGTGCACCCCACCAGCGCCCCAGGGGTCAGCGGCAACGCCGACTGAACATACGTCACCGCGTCAATTTGGGGGGCCTGCGCGCACGTCCGACCCTGGTAGAGTCGCCCGCCGCCCCCCACGCCCGATGTCTTCCGCCCCTGCGAACGCAGCGCCGAGTCGATGAGCACGTCCACGCGCCGCCCGCCGCCGACCGGGTGCGCCTCGTCAAACTCGCCCGCGATCGCGGCCTGCCGGGCAAACGCAAGCTCCTGCTGCAGCGCCATGATCTCCCCGCGCCGCCGGGCCTTCTCCGCCGCCGGAACCGCCAAGGCCGGATCATCCTCCATCGTCCCCGCGACCGTCCCCGGCTCATGGGAGTACTCAAACACCCCCACCGCCTCAAACTTCTGCTCGCGCACAAACTCCATCAGCTCGCGATGGTCCGCCTCCGTCTCGCCCGGGAACCCCGAGATGAACGTCGTCCGGATCGCGATCCCGCGCACGCGCTCGCGCAGTCGATCGAGCAGCCGACGCGTCGCGTCCTTGCTCGTGTTCCGCTTCATCGCGATCAGCATCCGGTCGCTCGCGTGCTGAAGCGGAATATCGATGTACGGCAAGACCCGCGGCGTCCGCGCGATCGCCTCGATGCACGCCTCCGAAAAATTGCTCGGATACGCGTACATGAGCCTCACCCACCCGCCGCCCACTCCCACCTCGTCATACGCCCGGCTCACCGTCTCGAGCATCCGCGGCAACCCCGCCCCCGACGCCAGCCCCTGCCCGATGTCGTCGCCATAGCTCGTCGTGTCCTGCCCGATCAGGTGCAGCTCAAACGCGCCGTCGCTGATCAACTCCCGCGCCTCCGCCGCGATCGTCTCCAGCGGCTTCGACCGCATCTTCCCCCGGATCGACGGAATCGTGCAGAACGCGCAGTTCTGGTTGCACCCCTCGCTCACGCGCAGATACGCATAATGCCGCGGCGTCAGGCGCAGCCGCGTCCGGTCATCCTCGAAATAGCCCACGCCCTTCCCGTCCTTGCCGTTCACCGTCAGCCCCGTCACTTCGCGCCCGCGCTCCCGCGCCGCCAGCAGCGCATTGGTCGTGATCCAGTACTTCGGCTCCGCCGCGTCACCGACCGTCGCCCGGGGCGATCGGCGCGCCCCCGCGGGCCCGCGCACCGCCTCCACAATCCGATCGCGATCGAACACCCCGACCATCGCGTCGATCCCCGGCGCCCAGTCAAGCATCGCCGCCCGGTGCCGCTGCACCAGGCACCCCGCGACCACCACGCGCTTCACCCGCCCCTGCTCCTTGAGCGCGATCGCGTCCTTGATCACCCCGAGCGATTCATCCTTGCTCGCTTCGAGGAACCCGCACGTATTGACCACCACCGCATCCGCCCCGCTCCGCTCCGCCTCGTCAAACGCCACCGGCGACAGCCCGTCCTCCGCCAGCAGGCCGAGCATCTTCTCCGAATCGACCAGGTTCTTCGGGCAGCCGAGGCTCACAAACGCAACCGTGGCGACTTCAGGCGAGGAACCCGTGGCCGGGGCCCCGCCGGGCCTTGTTTTTCCCGGTGATCGTGCCATTCGGGGAATCGTATGCCCCCCGCCCGAAACTCGATGCCGTCGCTCACGCCGACCGCAGCCCCCGCGCCATCTTCAGATACCCCTCCCACTGCCCCATCACCTCGCGCAGCGAGTCGCCCGCGAACTTGTCCCGCGCCGCGCGCGCAACCTCAAACGCCACCACGTTCTCCACTACCACGCTCGCCGCCGACACCGCGCAGATATCCGACCGCTCGTACGCGCTCTGCGCCGACTGGCCGGTGCGCAGGTCCACCGACGGCATCCCGCGCAGCAGCGTGCTGATCGGCTTCATCGCCGCCCGCACCACCACCGGCGCGCCGTTGGTCATGCCCCCCTCGATGCCCCCCGCGTTGTTGCTCGCGCGCACGAACCCCAGGCTCGCGCCGCCCGCCCGCGCCGGGTCAAACCCGACCGCGTCGTGCACCTCCGACCCGCGCCGGTCCGCCACGCCCATCCCCATCCCGATCTCCACGCCCTTGATCGCCTGCACACCCATCACCGCCGCCGCCAGCCGCGCATCCAGCCGGTCACGCCAGTCCATCGTGCTCCCCAGCCCCGGCGGACATCCGAACACGTGGCACTCCACCACGCCGCCCACGGTGTCCTTGTCGGTCTTCGCCGCGCGGATCGCCTCTTCCTGCTTCGCCGTCGCCGCGGGGTCGGGGCAATACGTGGCGCTCGCGTCGCGCGCCGCGCTCAGCCCGCGCCAGCCCCCCTCGCTCACGACCACCTCCGTCGCGTGCCCGTGGATCGACCGCACGAACCCGAATGTCTCGATCCCCACCGCCCGCAGCAGGCATCGCGAAAGCGCTCCCGCCGCCACCCGCGCCGCTGTCTCCCGCGCACTCGCCCGCTCCAGCGTCTCCCGGCAATCCGTCGTCAGGTACTTCACGCTCCCCGCCAGGTCCGCGTGCCCCGGTCTCGGCGTGTGCACGGGCGGCGTCTTCGCCGCGTCATCCAACCGCGAATCCTTATTGGCGATGCGCAACGCCACCGGCGAGCCGATCGTCTTCCCGACCCTCACGCCCGAGAGCACTTCGACCGCATCCGTTTCGATCTTCTGCCGCCCGCCGCGACCATACCCGCCCTGCCGCCGGCGCAGCTCCGCGTTGATGAACTCCACATCCACCGGCACGCCCGCGGGCAGCCCGCTCACCAGGGCGATCAGCGCCGGTCCGTGCGATTCACCCGCGGTCTGATACGAAAGCGCCATCACGCACAGGATAAGCACGCGCCTCGCACGATCCGCGCCCGGGCACTCGATGCCTCGATGCCGCCTGCCTAGATCCCTTCCCCTGCATCACCCTCGCTCGCCCTCACTTCTCGCTCAGCTCATCCACCATCGCCCCGATCGCCCGCTCCGCGTTCCCATACTTCTCGTACGCACTTGGCACGGGCAGCTTCAGAATCTCCTCGCGCGTCCGCCCCGCCTTCAGCTCCCCGCCGATCCACTCGCGCATCCGCTCAAAGTACTCGATCTGCCCGCGCAGCCCGCCGACATCGGTCAGCTCTCCATGCCCCGGCACCACGCGCGTCTTCGCGTCGCACAGCTCGATGATCTGCCGCAGCGCCGCGATCCAGCCCAGCGTCGTCGCCTTCGCGCCGCGATCAATGACCGGGTGCCGCCCCATGAACAGCAGGTCGCCCGTGTGAATCACGTTCGCCGCCGGCACGCGCACGATCACGTCGTTGTCCGTGTGCGCCGGACCCAGATGCCGCAGCATCACCTCGACCCCGCCGATGTCGAGCGTCTTCACGCCCGCAAACGACGCCGTCGGCATGAAGTCCTTCTCGCTGATTGTCGCGAGCCGCTCCTTGATCGCGCGCACGTCGGCACGCACACCATCGGCCTCCGGCCCCGTCCGATCGCCGATCATCCGCTCCGCGTCGCGCAGGCCGCCGACATACCGCTCCACCTGCCCCTTGATCCGCGCCAGCGCCGCCTCGTGCGCCACGATCGGCGCCGCGCCCGCAAACGCGTGATTCCCTCCCGTGTGATCCGCGTGATGGTGCGTGTTGATCACCTGCGTCAGCGGCGTCCCCAGCGCCTCGGCCTCGCGCCGCAGCACCAGCCCCAGCGGCGACAGCTTGCAATCCACCAGCGCCGCCGCCGACTTCCCGCGAATCACCATCGCGTTCCCGCCTCCGCCCAGCGCGGCATCAATATCCGCCGCGACCGCCTTCCATTCAAAAAACGTTCCCGCCCGACGTCGACTCGCCCCATGCAGCACCGCCGGCCCAAGCACGATCCCCGCCGCCGCGCCCGCCAGAAACGCCCTTCGCGTCGTGTTCATGCCCTCTGATACCCGCGCCCACGCCGCACGGATGCACGCGCGTCGCGTCCTCCGCCCATCGTCACCGCGCAATCCGCCGCGCCAGCCGCTGCCCCCATTCCAGCCCCACCGCGTGCCGCCCGACGAGCAGCCCGATCGCCGCACCCGCGATCACGTCGGTCGGGTAATGCGCCCCGGTCACGACTCGCCCCACGCACACGAGCACCGCCAGGGCGAACACCAGCCACCACAGCCGCGGGTACAGCGCCGACAGGAATACCGCCGCCAGCACCGCAAACGCCGCGTGCCGCGACGGCATCGACGCCAGGTCATAACTGCTGTTCCACACCGTCGAGAGCCTCACCGTCGCCGCCTCGCCCGCGCTGCCCGCGCGCTCGACCGCGTACGCGCCGAAGGGCCCGACGATCGTCTCGGCATCACCCGCAAACGGCCGCGGCCGCCCCACCAGCAGCTTCACCCCGCTCGCAAGCGCCAGCGTGATGAGCCCGCCCACGCCCCAGTCCAGCAGTCTCGCGCGCCGCCGCTCATCGAGCAGCAGAATCACCAGCGCGATCAGCAGCATCGAGAACCCCTGCCCGAACTGCTGTATCGCTTCCAGCTCGCGCCGGATGTCGCCCCCGCCGTCGCCGAACCACGCGCGACCCGCCGCGCTCACCGCCGCATCGCTCCCCCACAGCAACCACACCGCGGCGAGCGTGAACAGCGTCAGCGGCGCCCACGTGCGAAACCCCGGCCACAGCGTCCAGCCCAGCAGCGCATCCACGATCGGCCGCGCCGCCGCGATCCCCGCGTGAATCCACATGATCGGCGCGGAAAGCCCCCGGCTATAGTCGATGGCCGTGGCGATCGATTGGCTGAACATCGCGGAATCGGGCCTTTCCCACGCGCAGAATCCGGGAGAGGCCGCCTCGCCCGCGATCCGCTGGCGCCGCGTGGCCCGCTCCTGGCGCGCCGCCGCGGCTCTCGTGCTGCTCTGCCTCACAGTGTACCTCCCCGGACTCTGGTCCATCCCCCCCGTCGATCGCGACGAGGCCCGCTTCGCCCAGGCCAGCCGCCAGATGTTCGAGGCCGCCGTCTTCCCGTCCGCTGCGCCCGAGCGCGTCGTCACCGGCTTCCACGACGGCGGCTGGGCCATCCCCAGGATTCAGAACCGCGAGCGACTCAACAAGCCGCCGCTCATCTACTGGCTCCAGGTCGCCAGCGCGTGGCTCTTCACCGCCGGCGACCCGCTCGACGACGCCATCTGGATGTACCGCGTGCCGAGCGTCCTCGCCGCCATCGCCACCGTCCTCATCACCTGGTGCCTCGGCCGCTCAATGTTCGACCCGCGCGCCGCATGGCTCGCGGCGGCAATCCTCGCCGTCGCGCCGATGATCGTCTGGGACGCCCACCAGGCCCGCGCCGACAGCGTGATGATGGCCTTCACCACCGCCGCGATGTGGGCGCTGTGGACGATCTGGAAGACCCGCGACTCCGCCTCGTGCCCGCGAGCCGCGCGTCTGGCGCCTCGCGCCCTCTTCTGGCTCTGCCTTGCCGCCGCCATCATGACCAAGGGCTTCATCGCGCCCATGGTCGTCGGCCTCGCCGCGCTCTTCCTCGCGTCGGCCACACGCTCGTGGCGCTGGCTCTCCTCGCTCCGGCCGCTCCTGGGCGTCATCCTCATCGCCCTCCCGCTCGTGCCGTGGCTGTACTTCGTCGCCCAGCACAAGGGCGGCCTCGGCCCGTACGCGCAGATCGTGTGGGACGAGTTCTTCGTCCGCGGCATCGCGGGCAGCAAGGAAGGCCACTTCTGGCCGCCAGGCTTCCACACCGTGCTCCTCGCGGTCCTCTTCTGGCCCGGCAGCCTGATGACGCTCGCGGGGTTCGTCCGCGCGTGCAAGCGCGCCCGCGGCGCCGCGCCGATCGACACTCATTCGCGCTCGCGCTTCGTTTCGACACTTCGCTCATGGTTCACGACGCCGTGGACAGGTCGCCACGCCGAACTGTTCCTGATCGCGTGGATCGTCCCGGCATGGATCGTCTTTGAACTCTCACCGGCAAAGCTCCCGCACTACACGATGCCGATGCTCCCGGCCATCGCGCTCCTGAGCGCTCGGATGGTCATGGGGGCAAAGGAGCGTCTCGGCGACGTGCCCCTCGTGACCTGGGCCGTCATCGGCATTCTGCCGCTGCTTCTCATGGGCTTCTACTCCCTCATTGCCCTGGTCGGTACCGCCAGCAGTCCTGATTTCATCCACGGCACGGGCATTCCGATCGCCGCGGCCGTCGCCGGGTGTTGCTCCCTCCTCTCGCTGATCAGAATTGTGCGGGCATATCAGGCAAGGCATGATGCCCGCGCGGTCCAGATGCACGGCATCGTGGCGGCCGCATGGCTGCTCATCGGCGGCGTCGGTGGGGTCGCGCCGCTCGACGCGCCCGGCGCAAGCTCGCCGCTGTTCGTGGCCGCCGCCCGGGCGACCGACCCCACGCGCAGCGCGGCACTGGTTTCCACCGAGGCACGCGACAGCCTGGTCTTCGCGACACGCGGGCGAATCACGTTCATTCAACGCGACGATGCGGAAGATTGGATCGCCGCGCACCCGCACTCTCGCATCCTGATGCCCGCGCCCATCCGGTATCACGAGGAGCACAGCGAGATCCTTGCACAGCGTGGAAGCGAGATGCACGTCCGCTGGTTTTCGGGGAAGATGGAACACTGGCTCATCCTCGGACCTCGGCCGTGAGCAGCATGATGACGCCATCGCCCACCGGCCTCCTGCTCATCGACAAGCCCCGCGGGCCGACATCGATGGATGTCTGCCGCGTCGTCAAGCGCGCGCTCATCGCCGGCGGCGCGCCGAAAAAGGTCAAGGTCGGCCACGGCGGGACGCTCGACCCGCTCGCGACAGGCCTGCTCGTGGTGCTCATCGGGCGCGCCACGCGGCTGTGCGACTCGATCATGGCGGGCGCCAAGGCGTACATCGCCGACATCGATCTCTCGGCGTTCACGCCGACCGACGACGCCGAGGGCGAGCGCGAGCCGGTCGAGGTCGCGTCGCCGCCGACGCGCGCGCAGATCGATGCGGCGCTCCCGCGGTT
Source organism: Phycisphaerales bacterium (assembly GCA_050182995.1). Taxonomy (GTDB): domain Bacteria; phylum Planctomycetota; class Phycisphaerae; order Phycisphaerales; family UBA1924; genus JAEUIX01. The sequence continues at coordinate 333,336 of JBFXBS010000004.1, forward strand.
CACCGGCACGATCATGCAGCGCCCCCCGGTGTTCAGCGCGATGAAGGTCGACGGGCAGCGGGCGTACAAGCTCGCGCGAAAAGGGCGCGAGGTCGAGCTTCCGCCCCGGCCCGTGCGCATCGACGCGCTGCGCGTGCTCGGGTATGAGTGGCCGCGGCTCTCGCTGCACATCGACTGCGGAAAGGGCACGTACATCCGCTCGCTGGCGCGCGATCTGGGCACGGCGCTCGGCACGGGCGGGCATCTCGCGGGGCTCTGCCGCACGCGCATCGGACAGTTCACGATCGAGCACGCGCGCACGCTCGATGCGCTGCCCGCGCAGCTCGGCCAAGGCGATCTCCTCCCCGTGCCGACGGACCCACAAGGAGGCGCGGCGTGACGGCGCGGAGCGGAGTCTCCGCTGGAGCGCACGCCGCCGCTTCGAGCGCCGGCCACAGTCCGACGGGGACCGTCGGGCCACGCGGATCGCCCGCTCGCTTCTCCCCGCGCGACTACGCGGTTGATCCGGTCACGCTCGCTCAGCGCCTGCTCGGGTGCGTGCTCGTGCATCGGCTCGTTGACGGCACGCTTCTTTCCGGACGCATCGTCGAGACCGAAGCCTACCTCGGCGTGCGCGATCGCTGCTCGCACTCCTTCGGCGGGAGACGCACGCCCCGCGTCGAGCCGATGTACGGCCCGCCCGGCACCGCCTACGTCTACTTCACCTACGGCATGCACAACTGCATGAACGTGGTCTGCGGCAGAGAAGGCGAACCGGTCGCGGTGCTGCTGCGCGCGCTCGAGCCGATCGAGGGCATTGAGTTCATGCGCCAGCGCCGCGTGACGCACGCCACCAGGAACGGCCAGCGGCGCGCACGCCTGGGCAAGCCGCCGCGAGATGAGCACCTCTGCCGCGGGCCCGCGAGCCTGTGCCGGGCGATGGGCATCGAACTGGCGCACTCGGGCGTGCTCATGACCGGCGCGGCGTCGCCGCTGTGGGTCGAGCGCGGCGAGCTGACGCGCGCGGAGCGGCGGAGCATCGAGAACACGGCGCGCATCGGACTCGGGCACGATGCGCCAAGGTGGGTGAAGCGGAGATTGCGGTGGTTCGTGAGTGCGAGCCGGAGTGTCACTCGTACCGCCGGCGGCGAGATCAGCAGCCGCCGAAGTACGCGTTGATGAAGTCGCCCAGGTCGTCGGGGTCGGTGCTGCCGTCGCCGTTGAAGTCCGCCTGCGGGCAGGGCGGCTGCGAGAAGTAGCAGTTGATGTAGTCACCCAGATCGTCGGGATCGAGGCTGCCGTCGCTATTGAAGTCGGCCGGGCACGCCGGCGCGGCAGGACCATCGGGCGCCCAGAAGCCCGCGTCGAGCGTGAGGTCGCCGCCCGGCGCCGGCGCACGCCCCGCGACAGCCTGTCCGAGCGTCGATGAGAGCTCGAACGAACCGGAGTTGCCCGTGAACCCGGACGCCGAGAAGACCGAGCGCACCAGCTCGACCTGAGCCTGGGCGGCAAGGGCCAGCACAAGCACCGCGAAAGCGGAAAAGAGTGTGTGTCGAGTGGTCATGGCAGTTTCCTCAATCGCAAATGTTGACGGACGGGGTGATGAATCCGAGGGCATCAAGGCACGCGGCATCCGGGCATCGAGTCGGAACGGCTACTTGCCGCACGAGCCCGCGGCCAGGCGGATGCCCTTGAGCCCGGGCACGACATCAAGCGACTGCACGACGCGGCCTTCGTAGAAGTACGTGGGCGATTCGTGCTGCACGCCCCGGGCCTTCCAGTAGGCGTATTCCGCCGACATCATCGGCTCGCGTGAGCGCACGATCTCCGCGGCGATGTAGTCGGTTGCGACGGCGTCAAAGCCCACGCTCGCGGCGACTTCCTTCCACGGCGCCTCGCTCACGGCGCGCTTCACGAGATACGGAAAGAACTTGTCGGGGAACTGATCGCGGATCACCATCTGCACGAGGTTCTCAACGACTTCGCCTTCGCCGTGCATGCACGTGTAGGTCGTCGTTTGATCAATGGGCAGGAAGAGGTAGCGGAACTCGACGCCCGGCATGGCCTCGCCGGCGGTCGCGGTCTCGGCGAGGCGCTCGATGATGGCCTTTTCGGCCGCCTTGCCGAAGGGGCACTGACTGATGACGAACACTTCGAGCACGCCCTCGCGGAGCGGGTAGGCGTGGAGCGCGTCGAGCGTGCCGGCGTCCTTCATGGTGCCGTGAAGCACCGCCTGCCGGCCCACCAGCCCGCGGAGCTCGTCGACGGCCTTGCCGATGACCGGCACCGTCGGCTCGCCGCGAACGTCTGAGAGGCGGAACCCCAGCGTGCCGTCGGGCATCGCCACGGGCGTGCCGGTGTATCGCAGGGACGCGTAGTGCGGCTTGCCCGCGGCGTCCTTGAGCTTGGTCGTCAGCGACTTGGTCACGCGATAGGCCAGGCGGTCCATGTCGGAAAGCCGGTCGATGTCGGTCACGCTCACCAGCTCGGCGGTCTTCTCCGCCATCCATTGCGTCCACACGGGCAGGAGCTTGGGGTCGGAGATCTCGACCTGCCAGATCATGCCCTCGGCGGAGGGGAAGATGTCAGTCTTGAACTCGCAATGCCCGCCGTACGTCCGCACGCCGTGCTCCGCGGCGGAGTGCAGCACGCTGAACTCCTCGAGCGTCAGGTCGAGGATGAACTTGGGTTGAGTCGCTTCGAGCCCCGCGGGCGCACCGGCCGACGGGCCAGCCGGCGGATGGGCGACGAGCGAAGCGGCGAGAAGAGCGGCGGCGAGAAGCATGAGGTGGTCCTTGTTGAGCGTGGCTTCGGGTGATCAGTTGCGGACGCAGACGCGGCAGCGATGTCCCGCCGCAAAGCTCGTGCACGCGCCGGTCTGCGACGTCGCGGTGCACGGGTGATTGCCGTTGTTGGTGACCGTCGGGTTCGACGACACGGTCGTCCAGCCCGTGCCGCAGGAGATGCTCACGCTGCAGATGGCGACGCTGAGCGTGGGGCCGACGATGGTGCCTGCGGGACCCGCGGGGCCGGCGGGACCGGCTGGGCCCTGCGGGCCGGTGAAGCCGACGGGGCCTCGCGCCCCGATCGGACCCTGGGGGCCGGGCGTGGGGCTGGAGAAGCGGGCGGAGTCGTTGCTCGTGCCGTCGGGGAACTTGAGCCCGCCGACATCGCCGAGCGGGCCGGCGAGCGATTCGATCTGCCCGACGACTTCAAGCATGTCGTCTTCAGGCGAGAGCGTGCCGATGCCCATGCTGCCGCCGACGGGCTGAAGAAACAGCGGTCCGTAGAAGTTGAAGTTGCCGATGACCTGGAACTGATCGGGATCGATGATCATCCGGGGGCTATCGAAGTCCGGCCCGATGAACATGAAGCCCGGCGAGTCGGTGTCGTTGATGATGTTGGATCCACTGGAGACGTGCAGCGGCGCGGCGGGAGCGAAGAACGAGTTGCCGATGCCGAAATCACCGGCCGCGGTGAGCACGGCACGGCTCGTGTTCCCGTTGGTGTGAAATCGCAGGCCGTCAACCGCCGACGACGTGTTGAAGAAGATGGCGCCGGCGAGATTGCCGTCGGTCGGGTTGCCGAACGTCACGGCGGCGTTGTTCGCATCCGGCGTGAGGATGTTCAGGTAGGCATGAGTTGAGTTCTCGATCGTGAGCGCGGAGTTGCCGTTGGCGGTGATCGCTCCGGCGCTCCCTTTGAGGACATGGAGCCGGGACTCGGGCGAGGGCGCGTTGATCCCGACGTCGCCGGAGAACACCGAGAGCGCGGCGGACTGGCCGGTCACGCCGATCTGGAACTTGCGGCTGCCCGTCGAGTGGAACTCGCCGGTCACCGCCAGGTCCCACGTCGACCCCGCGCCCGCCGAGCTGGTGTTCTCGAGGCGGATGCGCGTGGCGTCGTCGCTGCCGGAAACGAGTGAGAGCGGCAGGTTGCTTGAAGCATCCTCGGCGATGCTGACGCGGGCGATCGCCAGCGCCGTGCCGATGCCGACGTTGCCGGAGGTGAAGATGGCGTTGCCCGCACCGTCGATGGTGAAGGGGGCGCTCGAGCCCATGGGGCCGGGGGCGCCGGAGGGGCCGCGCGGACCGGTGGCGCCGGTGGGGCCGACCGCGCCTTGCGTGCCGGGCGGGCCCTGGGGCCCCGGGTCGCCCGCCGGGCCGGCCTCACCCTGGAGCGTGCGCGTCGTGATCGACGTGCCATCGGGGAAGACCAGCCCGCTCCCCGCGCCGGTCATGGCGATCTCGCCCGCGACCGCGAGTGGCGATGTCGGCGCGGTCGTGCCGATCCCCACGCGCGACCCGTTGTCGAAGATTGAGCCGCTCGCGAGCTGCAGGCCGTTCCACCGCGGCACGCGGCTGGTGATCTGCGGGCCGATCTGCTGCGTCGCCAGCGTGTACGCCGTCGAGGGGATCAACTGGTCAGGCAACTGCACCGGCCCGTCGCCCGTGTCCACCCAGATGCGCAGCGTCGGCTCGGCGAGTCCCGCGAGGTTGGCAATCGTGAGCGTGTCCATCGGCGCGGCACCGAGCGCCGCGCTGAACACGCCCTGGCGAACGTCGAGTTGAACACCCGTCGACGGCATCGATCCGTTCACGCTCGTTCCGTCGTTCGACCACGACGTGAGCGAACTGCCGCGCATGATCGCGAAGCGGAACACGGCAGGCCCGTTGAACGGCTGCCCGGCGACGGTGATCTGGCCCTGGTAGGCGATGCCGTCGATCGCGAGCGCGGGCGCGACGCCGCCGAGAAGCCCGAGCGCGAGCGCGGACGCCGCGAGGAGGTTTCGAGATGTGCGGTTCGAGAGGTTCATGGTGTGGCTCGTGCGAAGTCAGGGCGAGAAAGCCGGAGCGTGTCGACCGTGGGCGCTCACTCCTGGACGCAGATCAGGCAACTGCACTCGTTGGTGGCCTGGCTGCACGACCCGGTGGATGACGTCGCGGTGCAGGCGACGCCGACGCCGTTGGTCGAGGCGGCGACGCGGAAGCCGTTGCCGCAGGAGACGCCGCAGCCGCAGACGGCGATGGTGACCGCCGGGCCGGATGGTCCGGCAGGGCCGACCGGACCGACAGGCCCTTGCGCGCCCGGGGAACCGGTGAACCCGCGCGGGCCGGTCGGGCCGGCGGGCCCTGGGGGGCCGGGCGGGGTGGCGGTGGCCTGGATCGTCCCGTCGGGGAACTTGAACCCGCCGGACCGGGCCTCGATCGTGCCCGCGACGGTGAGGCGCGAGGGCGCGGACGTCGTGCCGATGCCGACGTTGCCGCCGTTGACGTTGAGCCCGAGCACGCCGGTCGCCGTGCCCGCGGAGTCGAAGGTCTGAACTTCGTTGTTGTCCATGGCGAGTTGCGCGCCGGTGGCGCTGCCGATGCGCACGTCGCCGCCGCCGCTGGCGTTGACATCAGACCCGCCCGCGACGTGCAGCCGGCTCACCGGGGTGGTGGTGCCGATGCCGACGTTGCCGACGTTGTTGATGACCATCCTGGTCGAGTTGCCGTTGGTGCGGAACTGCAGGCCGTCGGGCGTGAGGGTGTTGTTGTAGATGATGCCGCCCGCGGTCGAGCCCAGCGATGGGTGACCGAAAAGCAGCCCCGACTCGTTGGCCGAGGGCGTGAGCAGGCTCACGTAGGCGTTGGTGCTGCGCTCGAACGCCGCGACCGCGTTGGCGTGGGGAGTGACCGATCCCGCGCCGCCGTCGAGCACGTGCAGGCGCGATTGCGGCGAGTTGTTGGCGATGCCGACGTTGCCGGTCGGATCAATCGTGATCCCCGGGACCGTGCTCCCCGCGACGTTCCCGGCGATCTGGAACTTGCGGGCGCCCGCGGCGTTGGCGCTACCCGTGACGCCCACCGTCCACGAGTTGATCACCGGCTCGCTGTTGTTGAGGATCTGCAGCAGCGTCGACGACGTGTTCGGCGAGGTGAGCGACATCGGCAGATTGCTGCTCGACGGTGCGGCGATGGCGAGGCGCGCGATCGGGAGCGTGGTGCCGATGCCGACGTTGCCCGCCGTGTTGAAGATCGCGTGCCCGCTGCCGTTGAGCGCGAACGCGCCCGCCGGTCCTGCGGCGCCGGTGAACCCCTGCGGCCCGGTCGCGCCGGTGGCGCCCGGCGCGCCCTGCGGACCCGTGGCGCCCTGGGGACCCGCCGGCCCGGTCGGCCCCTGCGGCCCGGGGAGCGTCGCGGTCGTCTGCACCGTGCCGTCGGGGAAGCGGAACCCGCCCGCGGTGGATTCGATGCGCCCCGCGACCGTCAGACGCGAGGCGCCCGGCGCGGTGCCGATGCCCACGTTGACCCCGTTGTCCTGGATCAACCCGTTCACGAGCTGCAGCCCGTTCCATCGCGGCACGCGATTGGTCACCAGGGGGGCGATCTGCCGCGTCACCAGCGCGTACGGCGCGCTCGAGAGCGGCTGGTCGGGCAACTGCTCAAAGCGCCGACCCGTGCTCACCCACACGCGCAGCGCCGGCGCGCTCGCGTGGGCAATCAGGTTCTGCGTCAGCGCCTCCATCGGCGGAGCTCCCAGGTCTACCGTGAACACGCCGCCCGCCACCGTCAGCGGCACCGAGCCCGTGGGCTCCGACCCAGCGTTGCTCGTGCCGTCATTCGACCAGAGCGTCGCCGAGCCGCTCACAATCACGAACTTGAACTCGGCGTTCCCGGAGAAGGACTCGTCGTCCACGCTCAGCTTGCCCTGGTAGTTGACCTGCGTCGGCTGCGCACACGCCCAACCGGCACAGAGCATGAGCGCTGCCGCGGCTCCAACCAATGTTCGCTTCCGGGACATGTTCTTCACTCCTGTGTGGTGCCGCTCGATGGTCCATCGAAACGGCAATCAAGGTGCTGGGAATTCCCCCTCGGGGGACTGACAAAGGGTGTTGACGAACCGCCTTCGGGGACGCACACTCCAAGGGTCGGACGTGTGCGAAGGGAGGTCTGGGGGTGGGCAGCCCCGCGGCTCGGCTTGGCGAGCCGTCACATGGACTAGCGTCCCCGGCGAAGCATTTGGACGCGCCTCGGCGGATTGCAATCAGCCCCCCCCCATTCCACATCCGCATGCATGGTCATCATGAACCCGTCCGAAGCCACTCACCTCTCGCTCCTCTCGCGTGTGAAGAACCCCGCCGATGCCGCGGCGTGGCGGGCGTTCGAGTCGCGATACCGCGAGTTGCTGGTGCGGTTCGCACGTCGCCGGGGGCTGCAGCACGCCGACGCGGAGGACGTCGCGCAGATCGTGCTGGGCTCTCTGGCAAAGACCCTCCCGGGGTTCGTGTATGACCCGAACAGGGGACGATTCCGTGACTACCTCTTTCGCTGCGCGCGAAACGCGATTTCCCAGTGGCTGGCGCGTCCATCGGCGGCGATTCGGGCGCTAGACACAAGCGTGGCGGCCGCCGCGCCCGCGCTCGGCTCCGACGCCACCCCGCCCGACGAGGCCGGGGCGTGGGAGCAGGAGTGGGTCGCGCACCACTACCGGCTCGCGATGGTCCGCGTGCGCGAGGCATTCGACGCGCGGAGCGTCGAGGTCTTCGAGCGGAACGTCGCGGGCGTCCCGGTCGCGGCCCTCGCGACCGAGTACGCGATGTCGGAGCAGGCCGTGCACAAGGTGCGCCAGCGCATCCGCCAGCGCATGCAGGAGCTGATCGCCGAGCAGGTGGAAGAAGAGGATCGTGTTGATGGATGACCCCGGCCCGACGACGCCCACCGCCGCACGCCGCCCGAATCCTGATCAGACGGGCGACGACGCCCTGCGCACGGCGTTCGGCTTCGACCTGCCCGACGACCAGTGGCTCGACATCATCCGTGAATCCAAGTCGGCCTTCGCCATGGGCCGGCTCGGGCCGTACCGGCTCCTGGCGGAGCTCGGTCGCGGCGGGCAGGGCTCGGTCTACAAGGCGATCCGCGACGGCGAGACCGAACCGGTCGCGCTCAAGCGTCTCCCCCAGGCCGGCGCGAGCCCCGACGCCGCCGCGCGCTTCGAACGCGAGCGCGAGGCCATCGCGCTCCTTTCACACCCGTGCATCGTGGGCATCCGCGGCGTGGAGTTCATCGACGGGCAATCAATCCTCGCGATGGAGTTCGTCGACGGCCGCCCCATCGACACGTGGGCGGGGTCGCTCCCCGATCGACCGGTCGAACCGATCGTGAACGTGTTCCTCAAGGTGTGCGACGCGGTGGCGCACGCGCACCGCCGAGGCGTCATGCACCGCGACCTGAAGCCGTCGAACATCCTCGTCGACCAGCGCGGGCGTCCGCGCGTGCTCGACTTCGGACTCGCCAAGCTGACCGAGCCGCCGGAGCCGCGGACCGCAGGCGCCGACGCGGCCCGCCTGGGCGTCAATGGCCAGGCCCGGCCCGGCGCGCCGAGCGCGGTGGATTCGTTCATCACCCGCGCGTCGGGGTTTGTGGGCACGCCGGCGTACGCCGCGCCCGAGCAACTCGCCGCAGACGCCCGCTCGATCGACACGCGCTGCGATGTCTACGCGCTGGGCGTGCTGCTGTACGCGCTGCTCTGCGGGAGCGCGCCGATCGACGCCCGGGCGCCGCTGCCGGAGCTCTTCGACCAGATCCGCCGGGGCATTTCGCGTCCGCCATCGTCGATCCGCCCGTCGCTCGGTCGCGAGCTGGACGCGATCACGCTCAAGGCCGCGGCCCTCGAGCCGGCGCGCCGCTACGCCTCGATCGACGACTTCGCCGCCGACTTGCGGCGTTATCTCGCGGGCCAGACCGTGCTGGCGCACCCGCCGACGACCCTGTACAAGGTTTCGAAGCTGTGGCGCCGGCACCGGGTGATCGCGCCGGTGCTGACGCTGGCGGCCCTGGGCGTGGTGGTGCTCTCGGTGGTGTCGACGGCGCTGGCGCTGAACCTGCGGACGCAGCGTGATCGGCTGGCGCAGGTCTCCGACAGCGAGTCGCGCGCCCGCGCCGCCGCCGAGCGCGCCCTTGAGGAATCGCGCACGCAGAGCGAGCGCCACCAGGCGGCGTCGCGGTTCCTCGCCGACATGCTCAACGGCGTGCACGAGGCGCACATGGACGGGCTGCCGGTGGGCTCGCGCGAGATGATCGACCACGCCGCGGGCCAGCTCGACGCGGGCGAGCTGGCCAACCAGCCCGAGGTCGAAGTGGCGCTGCTCTACGCGGTCGGGCGCGCGTACTACGACCTGAACTACCCGATCGACGCGGAGCGCTTCGTCGCGCGCGCGCTCGACAGGAGCCGCGCCGTCTACGGGCCCGATCACTACGAGACCGGGCGCTGCCTCTACATGACCGGGCTCATCGCCGAGGCCAAGGGCCGGAACCAGGAGGCCCTGTCGCTGTACGGCCAGGCACGGGAGATCGTGAAGCGCGCCGCGGGCGAGGACGACGCCGTGAGCCTGCAGATCGACAACAACCTGGCGTGCGTGATGCGTTCGGTGGGCCGGGTGGAAGAGAGTGCCGCGCTGCACCGGCGCACGCTCGCCGGGCGCATCCGGGTCCGCGGGACCGAGTTGCACGCCGACGTGATTTCGAGCTATCGCAATCTCGCGACGACGCTGGCGCGGCTCAAGCAGTTCCCCGAGGCGCACGCCGCGATTGATCGCAGCATCGAGCTGAGCACGGCGCTCTTCGGCCCGGACAACATGAAGACGGTGCAGGCGCGCTTCTACCTTTCGCGCGTGCTCTCCGACGAGGGTCATCACGAGGAAGCGCTCGCGCTCCGCCGCGAGCTGCTGCCCATCGCCATCGCCGCCGGGGGCGAGGATCACCCGATGACGATCGCCGTTCGCCGCTACATCCAGTTCACGTGCTACACGTTGGGGCAGTGGGAGGAGGGGCTGGCGAACGCGGTGCGGGCGCGTGAATCGCTTCGGCGCACGCAGCACATGGCGACCACGATCGTTCCGGACACCAGCCTGGCGATCGCGGAAGGCCTGCGCCGGCTCGGTCGCCTGACCGAGGCGCGCGAGGAGGCCCTGACGGGCCAGCGCGAAGCCGCCGGCCTCGGCGCGGAAGGGGAATCCTCGCGCGGGCGCGCCGAGCGGATCCTGGAGCGGATCGAGCGTGATGAAGCCGCCCGCGCCAAGTCCGCCGCCCCGGCGACGCCCGTGCACGCTCCCCCTCCCGGCCCGCCCGCCGAGCCTCGCCCAACCCCCGAACCCGACGCGCGGCGAAGGTGACGCGCGCCCGGCCGCGCGGACCTCACGCTCGGTGCAGCGGGCGAAATCTTCCGCATCCCGAACAGCACGCGCCCGGTTTCCGAATATACTTTCCGGTCGCCGCCACCCCCGGCGACCTCACATCAACCAGGGCCAGGGGGGCTTGGCCGCGTGCACGGATGGTCCGACGGTCTCCGTCGGGCGACGTGCCCTCCACCGTGCGACCGGCATGCCCGGACCACCCGGAGGCACAGCAAGGAGTCCCCCATGGCGAACTGGACCAAGAAGGAACTGCTCTCCCGCCCCGTCAAGCACATCGATATCACCGCGTTCGACGCGCGGCCGGTGATCGACAGCTACCGCCAGATGGCGTACACCGCCCGGACGCTCGCCAACGCGAGCGACATCTACTCGATGATGCTCAAGGACCGCGAGTGCGCGGTGATCCTCACGCTCGCGGGCTCGCTCATCTCGGCGGGGCTCAAGAAGGCGATCGTCACGCTCCTCGAACACAACATGATCGACGCGATCGTCTCGACCGGCGCGAACATCGTCGACCAGGACTTCTTCGAGGGGCTGGGGTTCAAGCACTACATCGCGCCGGGCAGCCCCGAGGCGCCGCCGGTGGATGACGTGACGCTCCGCAACCTCATGATCGACCGCATCTACGACACGTACATCGATGAGGACGATCTCCGCGCGTGCGACGACGTGACCAAGAAGGTCTTCGACTCGTTCGAGCCGGGGGCGTATTCGTCGCGCGAGTTCATCGACGCCATGGGCGCGTACCTCACGCGCAAGCACTCAAGGAACGAGAGCATCGTCAAGACCGCTCACCAGAAGCGCGTGCCCATCTTCTGCCCCGCCTTCTCCGATTGCTCCGCCGGCTTCGGCATCGTCATGCACCAGGTCGAGAAGATCGACGCCGGCGAGCCCTGCGTCGCCTTCGACAGCGGCAAGGACTTCCGCGAGCTCACCGACATCAAGATGAACTGCAAGGACACCGGCCTCCTCATGCTCGGCGGCGGAGTGCCCAAGAACTTCGCGCAGGACATCGTGGTCGCGGCCGAGCTCCTCGTCGAGAAGAAGGGCGGCAAGGCCCGCGGCGACGTCTCCATGCACAAGTACGCCATCCAGATGACCGTCGCCGACTCGCGCGATGGGGCGCTCTCGGGCTCCACCCTCCGCGAAGCCTGCTCGTGGGGCAAGGTCGACGTCGTGCACGAGCAGATGGTCTTCGGCGAGCTGACCGCGCTCTTCCCGATTCTCGCCAGCGACGCCTACCACCGCGGCGGCTGGAAGAAGCGCCGCGCGTTCAAGTTCAGCGACATGTTCGAAACGAGCCCCACCCGCGCCCGAACGCTCACGCGATAGCCCTCGCGCTCGCGCCGGAACCGTTGATCTCGCGATGATCATGCTTCATCGACTCTTCGAAGGCCGTCGCGCGCGGTGGCTCGCCGCGATCCTCGCCGCCATCTCGGCCTCCGCACGCGCGGACGATCGCGTCAGCGTCGTCTTCGAGACGACCCAGACCACCGTCCTCGGCGACTCCATCTACGTCCTGGGCGATCTCCCCGAGCTCGGCGGCAACGACCTTCGGCGGGCCGTCAAGCTCCAGCCGGCGGCGTACCCGATCTGGCGCGCCACCATCAGCCTGCCCGCCGGACGCGATTACGCCTACCGCTTCTATCGCCGCGCCGACGCCCCGGCGCAGCAGGCCTCGACCACCAACGGCACTGCGCTCGGCAACGTGATCAACGCGACCACGCCCGCGCCCGCCGAGGGCTTCGCGCCGCCGAGCAAGACCGTGTTCTTCGACTCGTCATTCACATCGGCGACGCTGCACTGGCGCGTCGCGGGCGCCGGGGGCGCGTTCACGGCTCGGCCGATGGAGCGGCACGCCGCGGGAAGCGCTGCAGGCCGCACGCGATTCTTCACGTGGGGCTTCGGCGCGCCGCGGGGCGCGATTGAGTTTCACTTCACGCGCGCCGATGGCACGGGCCGCGAGCCCGGTGCGGGCGAGTTCACTTCGTCGCTTGATGCGCTGCTGGTGCAGGGCGGGCAGATCTACACGTACATCCCCGCGGCTGCGCCCGGCGCCGCGCGGCGCGATTACAACCCGGCCTCGCCGCCGGCGATTCAATCGACGAACCTGGGCGAGTCGCGGCGCTACCGCGTCTTTCTGCCGCGGGGCTATGACGCGCACGCAACACGCCGCTACCCGGTGCTCTACATGCACGATGGTCAGAACGTGTTTGAGGTCGGGCCCTTCGGCTCGTGGAACGGCGCGCCGACCTTCACCTCGCTGCAACAGCAGGGCCGGGCGCGAGAGGTCATCGTCGTCGGCGTCGACAACGGGCCGAACCGCCTGAATGACTACGCCGCGCCCGACGCCGGGGGCTGGGCCGATCGCTACGCCCGCTTCCTGCGCGACGAACTCAAGCCGCTGATTGACGCGCAGTATCGCACGCTTCCCGGCGCGGCGACCACGGGCACGATGGGCTCGAGCATGGGCGGGCAGGTGTCGCTCTACCTCGCGTGGGACTTCACAAGCACGTTCACGCGCGCGGGCGCGATGTCGGGCGCGTTCCAGGTGTTCAACTCGGGCTTCTACAACCGCGTGCAGAGCCAGCCCGTGCCGGCGATCCGCGTGTGGCTCGATTCGGGCGACTCCGGTCCATCGAGCGACAACTACTGGCCGATCTACAACCTGCGCGACAACCTGCTCAACCCGGCGCGCGCGGGCGGCGCAGGCAACTCGATGTCGCTCGCGGGCAACCTCATGCATCGCGTGGGCCTGGGGCAGCAGCACAACGAGGCGGCGTGGGCCGCGCGCCTGCCCGAGGCCGTGACGTTCCTCTATCCCGCCGACGAAGACCAGCACGATCTCTTCGCGGTCTTCAACCCGGTCTTCGACGTGAACGCCGACGGCACGGTCAACCTCGACGACCTGCACGCGCTGGGCGAGTCGCCGCGCGACATCACGCTCGACGGCAATGCCGACGAAGCCGACGTGCGCGCACTCGAGTCACACCTCCGCCGCGACGAACTCGACAGCGCGGCTCGCTGACGGCACGCGGAACAGCGCGCCGGCCGCGGCCGTACACTCGCCCATGGCGCGCCTTCGTCGCCCCAGCGACATCACCCTGGCGGCACTCTGGGGCTTCGCCGAGGCCACGCTCTTCTTCATCGTGCCCGACGTGCTCCTGACCTGTGTGGCAATCTCGCGGCCCCGGCGCGCGCTTCTGCTCGCGCTCGTCGCGACGCTCGGGGCGATCTTCGGCGGCGCGGTCGTCTACACCGCCGCAAGGTCGGACCCGGCCTACACGCATGCCGCGATCGCCCTGGTCCCCGCGGTGAGTGAGGAACGGATCGCAGGCATGTGCGAGAGCCTCGGGCGCGACGGGCTCTCGACGGCGTTTGTCGCGTCGGTGACGGGCGCGCCGTACAAAATCCTCGCCATGGGCGCCGCGTGGCAGGCGATCGACCCGTGGGTGTTCCTGCTGGTGAGCGTTCCCGCGCGCCTGGCGCGGTTCCTCGCGTCGGTCGGCCTCGCCGCGGCGATCCGGCATGTGCTGATGCGCCGGGCATCGGACGCCGCCGCGTACAGCGTGCTGGGCGGGTTCTGGCTCGTCCTCTACGGGCTGTACTGGACCGCGACCTCGTGGTAGGCGCCTACGCCAGCCACCACACGCGCCAGTTCCCCTCTTCCATCACCACCCACAGCTCCGTGAGCGCCGCGCCGCGCGCCGCCGTGCCCGTGATCGTGAGCTTGAAGCGGCTCGGACCGACCTTGGAGAGCACGACGCCGGGAGTGCGTTCGGCCGCGGGCATGCGCGCCAGCAGGGCGTAGATGTCCTCCTGCCGGGCGATGAAGAAGTCGAGCACTTCCTTCCTGGGGTCCTTCCCCTCCGAGCGGAAGTGGCGCTTGGTCGTCTCGCTGATGAGCCCTTCGTACAGCAGCTTCTCGTCGCCCTCTTCCATCACGCGCGCGAGGTGCCCGACCAGGTGCCGGATCACCTTGGCCACGAGCGTCACGCTGCCGTCGGGGTTCTTGACCACCAGCGAGTCGAGCGGCACATCCATCGGGTCTTTCGGCGCTGAAGGCCGTTCGCCGACCGGCGGCTGCCCGCCCTCGGCCCCGGGCAGGCCCGCCAGGAACGGGTCGTAACGGATCACGCGCACTTCCTGGCCGCAACCCGTGAAGAGCGCCGCCAGGAGCGCCAGCGCCATCGAACGCCGGCACGCGCGGAACGTCCACGGAGCGTGTCGCCCACCGCGCAACCCTGCTCGTTCGTGCCGATCGGCTCGCATGTGCATCTCTCGACGCGCTGTTCCGTTCACGCTTCCGCCCGCACCGGGCTTTTCACGACACCCACGCGTTCGATCTCAACCTCGACCACGTCGCCCGCCTTCAGATACACCGGGGGCGTCCGCGCGGTTCCCACGCCGCTGGGCGTTCCCGTCAGAATCACCGTCCCGGGGAGCAGCGTGGTCCCGCGCGAGAGCTCGCTCACGAGCGTCGGCACGTCGAAGATCATGTCGCTGGTGCTCGAATCCTGCATCACCTGCCCGTTCAGGCGCGTGACGAGCCTCAGGACCCCCGGGTCGGGCACGCGCTCGCGCTCCACGACTTCCGACAGCGGGCAGAACGTATCGAACCCCTTGCCCCGGCAGAACTGCCCGCCGCTGCCCTGCTTCTGCCACCAGCGCGCCGAGACGTCGTTGGCCGCCGCGTACCCGAGGACGAACTCGAGCGCCGATGCCTTGGGCACGTCGCGTGCCGCACGCCCGATGATCACGGCGAGCTCGCCCTCGTAATCGACCTGCTCGCGATCCTGGCAGATCCGCGGGATGACGATCGCCTCGCCCGACGGGATCACCGCCATCGGGTTCTTGGTGAACACGACCGGCCGCTCGGGGAGCGCGCCGCCCATCTCCGCGGCGTGCTTGGCGTAGTTCTGGCCGATCCCGAACACCTGGCGGATGAGCAGCGGCCCGCGTGCCGTGCTCACGCTCGCGCCCGTTTCATCGCGCGTGATCTTGAGGCTCATGGATCGAGCATAGCCGCGGCAACCCGCTTGCCTATCGACTTCCCGCGCCCCCGCGCGTGAGAGCCGTCCATCTCGATCTACCCCCCGGCGACCGCGGGCTCGGGCACGGGCTGCTCGGCCGTTGACGCCGCCGCACCTGCCGTCCCCGTCGCCGCGATTTCCTCGGCCCCGGCCCCGTCACCTTCCGCCCCCTCCGGGCCCATCGCCGCCAGGCGCGAGCGCACATCGCCCACGAAGCTGATGCGAATGCCGAAGTTCTCCCCCACTTTCACGGCCGTGCCTGTCGCGATGACCTTGTTGTTCACGAGCAGTTCAAGTTCCTCGTCGGCGGCCTTGGCCAGTTCGAGGATCGCGCCCGGGTTCAGCGAGGTCACGTCGCGCAGCTTCATCTCGCGCGACCCGAGCACGACGATCACCGGCACATCGAGCTTCAGGATCGCCTTGAGCCGGTCCGGCATCGTGTCGTCATCGGCCCGCCGGCACCGCCCGCTTGAGTTCCGTGTGCCGAGCGAATCCCGATCACGCCCGGGCACGGGTCCGCCGCCCGGTGCCGCCGAGGCCAATCATCCCGCACATGCCGGCATCCCGCTCCGATCCCGCCGTGCCTCCGTTTCCGCTGCGGGAGGCCCACGCCCATCTCGCCGCCCTGGGCGAGAGCCTGCACATTCCATCGCTGGCGTCGTGCGACTCCGTCTCGTCCTGCCTGCACGCCGCGGCGAACGAGCGCGAACGGCTCCTGCGGGGCGCGCGCCGTGCCGGCGCGCCGGCGCCTTTCGTGCGGTTCACGGCCGCCCGTGTCGCCGCCTGGCGCGAGGAGCGCTGGCCGACGCTCGCGGAGCTCGATGCCGCCGTCCCCGATTGCCCGTGCGTGCTCATGTCCTTCGACCATCACGCCGCCGCCGCCAATTCCGCGGCAATGCGCCTGTGCGGCTTGGCGGCCGGCGCGGCGATCGGCGCGAACGGCCGGGTCGATGTCGATTCGTGCGGCGCCGCGACAGGCCTGCTGATCGAAGACGCCGCGTACGCCGCGTGGCTCGCGGCTCCAGCGCCCGACGATCCCGAGCGCCTGCGCCAGCTCGCCGCCGCCCTCGATCATCTCGCGGCCATGGGCTACGTCGAGGTTCACGACCTGCACAGCCAGCCATTCCTCGGTCCGATGCTCGCGGAGCTGGAGCGCGCCGGGCGCCTGCGCCTGGCGGTGTCGCTCTATCCGCCCTTCGCCGCCCTCGACGATGCGCTCGCTTCACGCGCCCGCTGGGAGTCTCCGCGCCTGCGTCTCGGCGGGTTCAAGCTGTTCGCCGACGGCACGCTCAACTCTCGCACGGCACACATGCTGCACCGCTACGCGCAGCCGCTGCTGAATCTCCCGCGCGGCCAATGCATGATCGCCCCCGCCGCGCTCGAAGCGGCGTTCCGCCGCGCATCGGATGTCGGCCTGCCCCTGGCGGTTCACGCCATCGGCGACGCCGCGGTGCGCACGGTGCTTGATGCGCTGCAGCGCGCCCGCGCCGGGCCGGGCGTATCTGATCCCGGCCTCACGCCCGCGGGACGCCATCGCCTTGAGCACTGCGAGCTCGTCGACACGCGCGATGTCCCCCGCTTCGCGCAGCTCGGCGTCGTCGCCAGCGTGCAGCCCTGCCACCTGCTCGCCGACGTGGAAGCACTCACGCGCTTCCTGCCGCATCGTCTCGACCGCGTGCTGCCGCTGCGCGAGTTGATCGACGCGGGCTGCGCCCCCGGGCCCGAGGGCCTGCTCTGGTTCGGCTCCGACGTGCCGATCGTGCCCGCTGATCCCCGCGATTCGATCCAGGCCGCGGTTCATCGCCGTCGCGCCGGCGACGCGGGCGCCGAGCCGATCGCCCCGGCACAGGCCATCCGCGAGCGCGAAGCCTGGGCCGCGTTCGCCGCGCCGGCATCCGCGTTCGCTTCAACTCCCGCGTCGGCCGCGCCCGCCGTGCCTCCCCATTGAGCCACTCATGCCCGACCTCGCCATCACCCGCGCCATTCCCGTTCGCGGCCAGCCCGACGGCACCCCTCCGCCGGCGCCACTGCCGGGCGTGCGCGTCCGCATGGCCCCCGCCCTGCCGCAGATGTCGCGTGCCGCGCTCCTGGAGTTCATCCGCGGCGCCGACGTGGTCGCCACCATGTTCCACGATCGCGTGGACGCCGAGTTCCTTGATGCCGCCGGCCCATCGCTCAAGGGTGTGTGCAACTTCGCCGTCGGCGTCGACAATATCGACCTCGCGCTCTGCCGCTCGCGCCACATCGTCGTGACGAACACGCCCGACGCCGTCACCGAGGGCACGGCGAACATCGCGCTCGGGCTTCTGCTGGCCGTGTCGCGCCGCATCGTCGAAGGCGACCGCTTCGTGCGCTCGGGGCGCTTCGAGCACGAGGGCAACACCTTCCCCACCGGCTGGCTGGGCATGCACCTGTCGGGGCAGACCATGCTCATCGTCGGCGCAGGCCGGATCGGCCGGGCTGTCGCCCTGCGCGCCGCGGCCCTGGGCATGCGCATCCTCTATGCCTCGCGCTCGCGCCACCTCGATTTCGAGGGCGCGCCCCTCGCCGGCGAGCGCGTCGAGCTCGACGCCGGCCTGGCGCGCGCTGACGTCGTCTCGCTGCACACGCCGCTGACGCCCGAGACGCGCCACCTGATCGACGCGCGCCGCCTCGCGCTCCTCAAGCCGACCGCGATTCTCATCAACACCGCGCGCGGGCCGGTCGTCGACGAATCCGCCCTCGCCGCCGCCCTCGCGCGCCGATCACTCTGGGGCGCGGGCCTTGATGTCTTCGAGCACGAGCCGCGCGTTCACGCCGATCTGCTCACGCTCGACAACGTCGTCCTCCTCCCCCACATCGGGAGCGGCGAGCGCTTCTGGCGCGAAGAGATGTCGCGGATGGTCCTGGACAACGCCGCCGCCATTCTGCAGGGCCGCCCCGCGCCCAACCGGCTCTGATCCGCGCGCTTATCGGACCGCCCCGATGCCGGCGGCTCAGTTCGCCGGGCGTCTGGCCGATACTCGCTGACATGCGCCTGCGTGGAAACATCAATCGGCCGGGCCTCTCCGGCCCCGCCAACACGCTGCGCATGGCCCAGCGCGAGCTCAACGCGCTCCACGCCGAGTTCGAGTCCGACGATCACGCCGCCACCGCCAAGCGCGAGCACGCCCGCCGCCCCTATCGGCACGACTCGCTCCTCGTCGAGATGCACCAGCCCGGCGGCGACTCCACGCTCCGCTACGCCTGCCGCGATCTCTCCGCCGGCGGTGCGTCCCTCCTTCATTCCTCCTACGTCCACGTCGGCACCACCTGCGTCGTGCACATTCCCCGCGCCCACGGCGGCACCGTTCCCGTCGCCGGTCGCGTCGTCCGCTGCCAGTTCGTCCGCGGCAAAGTCCACGAGTTCGGCGTGAAGTTCGACGTCCCCATCTGCATCCACGAGTTCGTCCGCCTCGACCCGATCCTGGGCGAGTTCTCCATCGAGCGCGCCGACCCCAAGACCCTCACCGGCTCCATCCTCCACGTCGCCCCCGCCGAGACCGACCGCAAGCTCGTCCGCCACTTCGCCGAAGAAACACCGCTCGGCATCGTGAGCGCGCCTTCCGGCGCCGCGGCTCTCGCCCGCGCCAAGGAACCCTTCAACCTCATCGTGTCGTCGATCGACCTGGGCGACATGCGCGCCGACATCTTTCTCGACGCCCTCGCCGGCGCGGGCGTCGCCACGCCGGTCCTGCTCATCGGCGAGGAATCGTCCCCGGCCCTCATCGAGATGGCCCGGCGCGCCTGCGCCGCCGCCATGATCAACAAGCCGCTCGACCGCGAGCGCTTTCTCCGTGCCGTGGCCGACGTCACCACCATGCGCTCGCCCGAAGGTCGCAAGCGCGACGCGGCGTGCGAGCTCCCGCCGGGCGACCCGCGCAAGCCGCTCATCGCCGACACCATCGCCCTCATCCGCCGACTGGGCGAAGAGCTCGAACCCTGCACGGGCCACGACTTTGCCGACCGCGCCGCATCGCTCTGCTCCGAAATCCGGTCCACCGCACGCTCGATGGGCTTTGCGTTCATCGCCGCCACCGCCGAGGACGCCCTCGCCGTGCTCCCGGTGAGCGCAGAGAAGCCCTGGCCCGCGCGGCTGCTGCGGATGCTCTCCGAGCTGTGCCGGCGCGCTCACGCCGGCTCGGCCCGCGCCGCGTGATCCGCCCGCCTCAACGCGCGATCGCGCCCTTTGGTCACCGAACACGTCCCGTGCGCGCCGGGTTTCTTCTCGGACGCGCTTGCAATGGGCCCTTCCATCGGCAACATTCTCTGACAGACGCCGCGCTCGTGCCGCGCGATCGTCACACCTCAACCGCTTCTCCCGGAGCACCTCCATGCGCTTCCTGCCCGCCACGATCGCCCTTGCCGCCCTCGCCGGCGCCGCCGCTCCGACCCTCGCCAGCTTCCACTTCATGCAGATCGAGCAGATCGTCGGCGGCGTGGGCGGTGATTCCTCCATCCAGGCCATCCAGCTCCGCATGCGCTTCGGCTCGCAGAACTTCGTCAACAACTGCGTCATCAAGGTCTTTGACGCCCAGGGCCAGAACCCCATCACCCTGGTCACCTGCAACCGCAACCTCGCCGTCGGCGCCGGCGGATCGCGCATTCTCATCGCCAGCCCCAACTTCGCCGCGGCCACGTCCCCCGACGCCGCCCCCGATTTCGTCATGACCAACGTCATCCCCGCGTCCTACCTCGCCGCCGGTCGCATGACCTGGGAGCTCAACAACATCATCTACTGGTCGTTCGCCTGGGGCGGCGCGTCGTACACCGGCTCGAACCTCGGAGCCGCCACCAACGACGCCGACGGCAACTTCGGCGCCCCCTTCCCGGGCGCGCTCCCCTCCACCACCACTCAGGCCGTCTTCTTCAACGGCGCGTTCGGCGCGGCGAGCACCAACAACGCCGCCCAATACCTCCTCACCCCCGCCGCCGCCACCTTCATCAACAACGCCGGCGACTCGTTCGTCATCGACGAACCCGTCAACCCCTGCCCGCAGGATTTCAACGGCGACATGATCGTCAACGCCGACGATCTCGGCGATTACATCAACTGCTACTTCTCCGTTCCCCCGTGCGATCAGGCCGATTTCAACCAGGACGGCACCACCGACGCCGACGACCTCGGCGACTACATCAACGCCTACTTCGGCCCGGCCTGCTGAACGCGCTCGGGCACGGCCGCGGCGTCCCGCCGCTACGCCTCGCCCAGCACCCTCCACCCCTTCAGCCTTCGCCGGCGCACCAGCCCGAACGCCCCCACCGCGCGCCGCTCCAGCACGCTCACCGCCTCCTCCGGCGAGTCCGTCACATACAACAGGTCCAGATCGCCCGGGCTGATCGTCCCCCGCGCGATCATCGTCTCCTTGATGAAGGTCAGCAGCGGCTCCCAATACTCCCGCCCCATCAGCACCACCGGGAAGTCGTGGATCTTGTCGGTCTGAATCAGCGTGAGCGCCTCGAACAGCTCATCGAGCGTCCCGAACCCGCCCGGCAGCACCACGAACGCATAGCTGTACTTCACCAGCATCACCTTGCGCACGAAGAAGTACCGGAACTCCACGAACTTGTCCAGGTACGGGTTCGGCTGCTGCTCCTGCGGCAACTCGATGTTGCACCCGATCGACCGCCCGCCCGCGTCGCGCGCGCCGCGGTTGGCCGCCTCCATGATCCCCGGCCCGCCCCCGGTCATGATCGTGAACCCCATGCGGCTCACGCGCGCCGCCGTCTCCCGCGCCAGCGCATAGTGCGGATGATCCTCCGGGAACCGCGCCGAGCCGAAGAACGTCACGCACGGCCCGACAAAGTGCAGCGCGCGAAACCCGCGGATGAACTCCGCGAACACGCGGACCGCTCGCCACAGCTCGCTCCCGCGCCGCTTCGGTCCTTCAAGAAACCACTCCTCCTCCGGCGAGCGCGTCGCCTTGCCCCACGCCGGGTTCGATCCGCGCGCGCCGCTCGCGCCCGCGTCGATCGCCCCGCTCACGCCGCCCCCCTTCCCGCCGCGCTCCACGCCCGCTTCGCCCGTGCTCATGGTCGCAGAGCGTATGAACCGCCCGCGCGACCCGCCGATCCCGTATGATTCGTCCGTGTCCTCCGAGCCCGTCGAGCTCGCCGACCTCACCAGCGTCCCCTCCGAATTCGAGGCCGCCACCATCGTCGAAGCCCTCCGCGCGCAGGGCATCCCCGCGCACCACGTCGGCGGCACCATCGCCGGCTTCCGCGCCGAAGTCCCCGGACTTGTCCGCGTCGTCGTCCGCGCCCGCGACCTCGAGAACGCCCGCCTCGCCCTCCGCGCCATCGAGGCCGAGTCGGTCGACATCGACTGGGACCAGGTCGACGTCGGCGCGCCCGAAGAGCCCGCGCGCGAGAGCCTCCCCGACGCCTCCGGGTACCGCTGCGCCCGCTGCGGCTACCGCCTCGATCACATCCCTCCCGAGCGCCCCTGCCCCACCTGCGGCTACACGCTCACGCCCGATCGCACCCACCCCGCCGCCGCCGCCGCGCCCGACACGCCCGCGTTCACCCGCCGCCCGGGAGTCAAAGACCTCCGCAACCAGGTCGCCTTCGCACTGGTCATCTTCCTCGGCGGAATGGTCATCGGCCTCCCGTGGTTCATCACCCTCGCGCTGGGCGTCACGCTGATCGTCCTGCTCGCGTGGACCATCGTCCGCGCGATGAGCGCGCCCGCCGCGCCCGGCACGTCGAGCGCCGGCGCCGCGCCGTCCGCCGATCGCCCCGCTTCAAATTCCTGACGCGTGGGCGGGAGGGGGTGGGCATTCAGCCGCCCTGACCGGCGCTGTTCGCCTCGAGCAGCTCGACCTCGCACTCGAGCTTCGTGCCCGCCGGCAGGGGCAGGGGCGTCTGCTGCCACGCCATCATCGCCGGGAACTTCAGGACGCGCTTCCCCTGCTCCTTCATCCCGTCCAGCCCGAACTGCAGCGCCATCACGATCTTGCGGAACTCCAGCGTCTGCCCTTCCGACTTCGATTCGGTGATCACCTCGCCGCCGCCCGCCTTCCGCAGCGTGTACCGCACCTTCGGGTTCATGCCCGCTGAGAACGCCGCGCCGGTGCCTTCCTTCGCGTCCTCGGTCACGAGCGTGTCGAGCACCTCGATGTCAAAGACCAGGTCCGCCTTCGCGGGGATCACCGGCGGCCGCCCGTTCTCTCCATACGCCGAGGCCCACGGCACCGTGAGCCGGCGCTTCCCGCCGACCTTCATCCCCGGAATCCCGTCCTGCCACCCCTTGATGAGGCCCGCGAGCGGAAACACGATCGGCTCGCCGCGCTTGTACGACGAATCAAACTCGCTGCCGTCGGCACGCAGGGTGCCGCGATAGTGCACCGCGACCAGCGCGCCCGCCTTCACCTCTGCCCCGGTTCCAACCACGAAGTCCTCGATGATCAACCCGTCGGGCCGCTCCTCGCGGTGCACGACCTTGGGCTCTTCGGCCTTGGGAGCCGCCGCCGGCGCGGGCGCCGTGTCCTTGTCCACGTTCTTGGCCGGCTCGGCCGAAGGCGTGCCCTGACCGAGCACCGAAGACACCGACACCAGCACCCCGGCAACGACACTCATCAGCGATTTCATGGGAGTTCCTGAAAGAATGTTGTGAGCAGCATGCACGACAGCCGCAAGGGTAGCGCACTCACGCCATCCGTCGAAATACCGCTAATACGCTCGCGTCACGATCGCGTCGGCCAGTTGCATGAGCATCGTCTTGGCGACGCTCTCGTGCAGCGGCGCGATCGCCTCCTTGGCCGCGGCGACATAGCGCTCCGCCGTCCGCCGCGCGTGCGCGACCGAGCCCGTCGATTCCAGCGCCCGGCGCAGCGCCGCCGTTCCCTCGTGCCCCGCCGGCGCGCCCTCCAGGAGCAGGAGCGTCCGGGCCCGCTGCTCGGGCGTCGCGCTCGCCAGGTGATGAATGATCGGGAGCGTGAGCTTGCCCTTCTCCAGGTCCTTCCCCAGCGATTTGCCCACCACCGACTGCTCGCCGGTCAGGTCGAGCAGATCGTCCTGCACCTGGAAGGCGATCCCCAGCGCTTCGCCCAGCGTTTCGAGCCGCGCCTGCGTCGCCTCGTCCGCCCCGCCGAAGCGCGCCCCCAATCGGCACGACGCCGCGATGAGCGACGCGGTCTTCCGCCGCACGATCGCGAAATACGTCCGCTCGTCGAGCGAGAAGTTCCCGCGGTGGTGCAGTTGCAGCAGCTCCCCCTCGCACAGCGTCATCCCCACCCGCGCGATGAGCATCGACACGGCCTGCGCATCCAGCCCCGCGCACAGGTTGAACGCCGCGGAGAACAGATAGTCTCCCAGGATCACCGCGCTCTCGTTCCCATGCAGGCTGTTGATCGTCGGCCCCTGCCGGCGCACCTCCGCTTCGTCGAGCACGTCGTCATGCACGAGCGTCGCCAGGTGCACCATCTCGCACACCGCCGCCACCACCACGTGCTCCTCGCTCACGTGCGCCTCGTCGGGCTCCACGCTCGCCGACGCGTCCACCGCCAGCCCCGACAGCATCGCCACCATCGGCCGCACCATCTTCCCGTGATACCGCTCCACCTGCCGGCTGAGCGCCTGCACCGGCGGCAACTCGCTGGCGAGCTGCGCCTTGATCCGCTCTTCCACCCGCGCAAGCGACCGCCCAAGCAGGTCGGCCAGCCGCTCCAGATCAGGCGAACTCGGCAAGATCGAATGCATCAACTGCAGGGTAGTCCGTGGGCACGTCGCCGACGCGCCCGCGCTGCAAGCACCCCGAGCGCCAGCAAGGGGCAGACACTCAACAACCCGCGCCGCACAACCCGCTCCCGGCTCGACGGCAGCGGCAGGAGGCCGGGTGCGGGCTGCCCGCTCGCCCTGCTTTCGCTTGCACTTCTGCGACGACTTCGACTCTCGTCTCTCTGCCTCTCCGTCCCCCGCCCGCGGCAGATCAGCACTTCCGCGCCATCACCTGCACGACCGACGCGTCGCCGCTGTGGAACGGGCCCTCCACCACGCGCCGCACAAGCGCCGCCTGGTGCTCGATCCGCAACCCGTCGAGCTCGCGCACAAGCACATCGAGCGGCACAATGAGCGACGGGTCCTTCGGCCCGCCCGTATCGCGCCCCAGTTGCTCGGGCCCATACGCCTCCAGCACGTACACGCCGCCGGGCTTCAGCCACGACTTCACCCGCGCATGCACCGCCGCCCGCAGCGGCGTCGGCAGATGCACGAAAATCGAACACACCACGTCAAACGACCCCGCGTCGGCGTCAAAATCCGACAGGTCCGCCGCACGCGTCTCAAGCCTCAGGCCGCGCTCACGCGCCAGCCGCTGAGCCTTGGCCATGCCGACCTCGCTCTGGTCCACGGCGAGCACCTCAAGCCCGAGCGAGGCGAGAAACAACGCGTTGCGCCCCTCCCCCGCGCCAATCTCAAGCGCCCGCCCACGCTTCGGAAACCGCCCCGCCATGCCCGACAGAAACTCGTTCGGCTCGGCACCATACACCGTCTCATTCGAGGCATACCGATCGTTCCAGAACGAGGTCGACATGCCGGCAGGATAGTCGATCGACCCCGCCACCAGGCCCCCGGCCGCCCCCTCTCCCGGCTCGGCGGGAGAGGCAGCGTGAGGGCTACCCGCCCTCCATGCCTTCGCTTCCTCTACTCCTTCCTTCCCCTCTTTCCCCCCTCGCGCACCCTCTTTCGCCTTCTGCATTCCGGCCCTCGGGCTATCCTCGCTTCGTGCCCGCCGACTCTTCTCCGCTTGCCGTTTCGCTCGCCGGCATTCCGCTCCGCAACCCCGTGATTCTCGCCGCCGGCGCCTGCGGCACGCTCGACGAGATGCACGACGTCCTCGACCTCTCCCGCGTCGGAGCCCTCGTCACCAAGTCCATCACGCCCGCGCCCCGCGCCGGCAACGCCGTCTGGCGCATCATCGACGCCGGACCCGCGGGCATGCTCAACGCCATCGGCCTCGCCAACCCCGGGCTCGACGCCTTTCTTGAACACGTCGCGCCTCGCGCCGCGCGCGTCCCCTGCCCCGTCTTCGCCTCCATCGCCGGCTTCTCCATCGACGATTACGTCCAGGTCGCCGCCCATCTCGACGAGTGGTCCGCCGCCCACGACCACGCCTTCCCCGCACTCGAGCTCAACGTCTCCTGCCCCAACGTCAAGACCGGCACCGAGTTCGGCTCCTCCCCGCAGCTCATCCGCGATCTCCTCGCCGCTGTCCGCCCCGTCGTGCGCCACGCGCAACTCATCGTCAAGCTCAGCCCCGCTACCCACGAACTCCCGCTCGTCGCCCACGCCGCCACGCTCGCCGGCGCCGACATCCTCACCATCGGCAACACCTACCCCGCCATGGCCATCGACGTGCACTCTCGCCGCCCGCGACTGGCCAACGGCACCGGCGGCCTCTCCGGCCCGGGCATCCACCCCATCGCCGTCAAACTCGTCCGCGACGTGGCCCTCAAACTCCGCGGCTCGCCGCAACCGCCCCGCGCGCACGGACCCGGCGCCGCGGCCGTCAACGCCGATCACCCTCCTCAACCCGCGCCGGTTCCCATCATCGGCCTCGGCGGCGTCCTCCGCTGGGAACACGCCGCCGAGTTCATCCTCGCCGGCGCCACCGCCGTCGGCATGGGCACCGCGCTCTTCGTTGACCCCCGCTCCCCGCTTGCCGTCGTCAAGGGCCTCGAACACTGGGTCCGCAACCAGCGCGAAGCACACATCGCCTCGCTCATCGGTGCGCTCGAAGTTTGAGGCGCAAGGCCGCTCCTCTCCGCCCTCATCCCCGCTCGGCGGGAGAGGTTGGGTGAGGGCTACTCGCCCTGCACATGCGCCCCCACCACGAGCGTCGACCAGCGCCCGCCCGGTGCGCTCTGGTCGTGATACTCCGAAATCAGCTTGGCGATCTCGTTGACGAGATCCTCAAAGAACGCCGCGCGATCCGCGCTGGTCGCAAACCGCACCCGTGAGCGCATCGCCTGCGTGCCCGTTCCCGCGTCGCCGGCCGGCGACTGCGCCGAGAGTGCCGCGACGTCCTCGATCATCTCGCTCGCCAGCGCCACCAGGTGCTCCGGTGACGATCGGTCCGGCACGGCGCGCGGGTCGGCAGCGAGCTCCCCCAGCACGCCCGGGTCGATCGCGTACATCGTCGCCGACGCCCGCACGAGCCGCTCGCTCACGCTCCCCCGGCGGCGCTTCGCCACCAGCTCCACCAGCCCGGCTTTCTCCAGCTCGCGCAGGTGATAGTTGACAAGCTGCCGCTTCATCCCCACGCGCCGCGAAAGCCCCGCCGCCGAGTCGCCCTCGGGTCGCGCCAGCTCCCGCAGCAACCGTTGCCGCGTCGGATCAAGCAGCGATGCCGCCGCCGCCGCATCCCGCACCAGCCTCAACCCCGGAACCGCCGTCATGCATGAGGAGTCTTACACCGACAGTGAATCCTGTCAACATTCCATGACAGAACATACTGTCGGCAGGCAGACCCACGCATGAGCGGCGGCGTTCCATGCAGGTTCGCGTCACAACCAGCCTCGGCGGCTGATTTCATGCCCAACCTCAGCTCGTGCAACCCTATTCCTCTCGCTTGACGCTGCCCTTCTCGCCGGGCTTGAGCTTCCGGAAAGCTGAATAAAGCAGTCGCGGCTTGGGAGCCGCCGGCACCGGCGAACCGCTCGGAGGCTCGCTTGCGCCTCCGCGCCCGCCGCTGCCACCGCCACCTCCACCGCCACCGCCACCGCCACCGCCACCGCCGCTGGAGCTTCCACCCCCGCCAATGGCACCCGGGGCCGGAGTCGGACGGCCGGCGAAACCTGGTCCGCCCGCGCCGCCGCGCGACCCGCCGCCACCCGGCCCACCCTCGCCCCCGCCGCCTCCTCCCCCGCCCCCGCGTCGCCGACGGCCGCGCCGGCGTCGCCCGCCGCCTCCGCCGCCACCTTCACCGCCGCCCGGCCCGGCTTCATCCGGTCCGCCCGCGCCGGCATCCGCGTTGAACCCCTGGTCGCCACCGAGATCGGCCGCGCCGCTTCTGCCGGCACCGCCATCTCCATCCGCGGCCGCTCCGCCCTGAGGCGCGGCGGCGGCACTCGGTCCGCCGTCCGAAGCCGCCGGCGCAGGCTGCATCGACCGCAGCGCGTCGGCGCGAAATGCACCCGCAAGCCCTTCAAATCGCGGCGCGGAACCCTGCCCCGGACGCCCGCCGCCGCCTCCACCCGCGCCTCCGCCTCGGCCGCCGCCGCCCGGTGCGCCACGCCAGCCACCGCCCGGCTGCTGTGGCGGCTGCTGGTGCCGCGGCGGATACCCGCCCGGCGCTCTCATACCCCCTCCCCCACCGCCGCCTCCACCGCCCGCACCCGGACCGTCGGCAAAGCCGCCACCGCCGGGTCCGCCCTGACCACCGCCGCTCCCTCCGCCGCCGCGACCACCCCGGCCGCGGCGCCGGCGCCGACGCCGACGCCCGCCTTCGTCTCCAGGTCCGCCGAAGCCCTCGCCTTCACCCGGGAACGCACCATCAAGCCGCGCGGCACCCTCGCCCCCCGGCCCGCGATCTCCCGTTCGGCTCGGCCCGCCGCCGACGCCAGCATCTGCGCCCGCGCCGACCAGGAACGGCTCATCCTTCACACCCTCCGAGCCCTCGCCCCCGTCGCCGCTCATTTCACCCGCGTGATTCGCACCCTGCGCGCCGCCCGGCGTGCTCCCCGCGATCAGCCCGCGCGCGCGATCTCGCGCCGCGCCCGGCCCCGGCGGCGCCGCGTCGCCGCCCGGACCATCGCCGATCTGGCTCGGTCCCGATTCGCCGCGCCGACCGCGTCCGCGCCGTCCTCGGCGACGCCGCCCGCGCCGTCCGCCGCCTTCGCCCCCGGCCTCACCTTCTCCGCCCGGGCCGCCGCCGCCCGCCTCGCCACCTTCCGCGTCGTCAGGCCCCAGCTCCGTCTCGATCAGGTGCGGCTCCGGAATCACCTCGGCCTCGTCGGCCTGCTCGTCCGGCTCCACCTCCTTCTCGCTGGCCGTGTCCGCCGCCCACGTCGTCTCTTCCTCCGGCACGTCCGTCACGCCCGCCTCGGCATAGGGCACGAGCGTGTCCGTCCCCGCCTTGAACCGCGGCAAGCGCTCCACCTCGATGTCGGCGCCCTGCTCGTCATACGCGTACATCGTCACGCGATCGACCGGCGTCGCCTCCGACAGGCGGATCGACACCGCCTTGCCGAACAGCCGCTCGATCCGCGAGAGCGCCTTCCGCTTTCCCGAGAGAAACTCGGCGCCGATGCGCGGGTTCACCACCATCTCCGCCCGCGCCACGCGCGGATGATCCAGCAGCGCCGCCAGCTCGCGCAGCGCGTCCGACGATACCGACTCGGCCCGCTGCACCAGCCCGCGCCCGTGACACGCCGGGCACGACGAGAAGTGGATCGATTCGTGGCTGCTGCGCATGCGCTGCCGCGTCATCTCCAGGATCCCGAACTCGCTGATCGGCGTGATCGAGCTCTTGGCCCGGTCCTCCGAGAGCAGCTCCTCGAACTTCTTCTCCACGTCCTTGCGATGCTTGGCCAGCCGCATGTCGATCAGGTCGTTCACCACGATCCCGCCCATGTCGCGCAGGCGGAGCTGGCGCACGATCTCCTCCGCCGCTTCCAGGTTCGTGCGATACGCGTTCTGCTCGCTGTCCCCCGCCGAGCGCGACTTCCCCGAGTTCACGTCGATCGCCACCAGCGCTTCCGCTTCGTCGATCACCAGCCGCCCCCCGCTGGGCAGCGGCACCTCGCGCGCGTACATCGTCCGGATCTGCTCCTCCACCCCCAGCGCATGAAATATCGGCGTCCGCCCCGAGTAGTGCACGAGCTTCGTCACCGTCCGCGGCGACACGATCTTGATGAACCGCGCCGCCCGCTTCAGCCCGATCTCCGAATCGATCACCACCTGCTCGACCTCGCTGGTCATCATGTCGCGCAGCGCACGCACGAGCAGGTCGCTCTCGCTGTACAGCAGCCGCGGCTTGCCCCCCGCCTTCCGCCGCTTCTCCATGTCCTTCCACAGCCGCTGCAGGTACGCCAGGTCCCGCTTCAGCTCCGCCTTCGTCCGGTCCAGCCCCGCCGTCCGCAGAATGAACCCGCACTCGTCCGGCAGATCGAGCTGGTCGAGGATCGCCTTCATCTTGGCGCGCATCTCCTCGTCGTCGACCTTCCGCGACACGCCCACCTTGTCCATGTGCGGCATCATCACCAGGTACCGCCCGGGGATCGAGAGATAACTCGTCACCGTCGGGCCCTTCGTCCCCACGCCCTCCTTCAGCACCTGCACGATGATCTCCTGCCCTCGACGCAGCGCGTCATCAATCGGCGGTCGCTCGCGCCGCGGCGTCTTCTTCCCCACGCGCTCCTTCGCCCCCTTGTCCCCGCCGAAATACCGCGGGTGCAGGTCCGAAACATGCAGAAAACCGTTGTGCTCCAGCCCGAAATCCACGAACGCCGCCGAGATCGACGGCTCCACGTTCACCACGCGCCCCACGTAGATGTTCCCCACGTGCGAAATCGCGCTCGATCGCTCGGAGTGAAACTCGTCCAGCTTCCCGTTCCGCATGACCGCCACCCGGCACTCTTCGCCGGGCACGTAGTTGATGATCAGTTGACGATGCTCGTCGGCCATAACTTCACCTGTCTCCAGAAAAACCAGGGCGACCTGCGCCCTCGACGCCCCCCTCCACGCGGCGCGCCAAAGCCCCCGGCGGTCGCCCGATCCTCTCGATCGGCCGCCGGCTCGCCTCGGTCGCTTCGTCCGTGTGCTTCAAAGGGTGCCCAATCCCATGCGCGGGCGCCGCTCGCTCGACTGCTCCGGGATCGACTCGTTCCTTCGCCCGCGGCTCCACGATCCGGCGACTCGCGCCGATCGGCCTGACCCGGCACCGAACGCTCCCGCGCTCGCGCACCGCTCAACGCTCGCTGCCGCCTGGCTCGCCCGCTCGCCCGGTTTCGACACCTGACCGGTCCGGGCGGCCTCGGCGTTTCCGCGGGCCGGCCTCCGTCCCCGTCTCGGGCTCGGCGCCCGTGTCGACTCCGCCGGTCGCGCCGGTTCGGTCGTCTTTCCCGGCACGCCTCGCGGCCCGCCGTTCACGCTTGAACCCTCGGCTAGTCCTCGACGGCACGACCGTCGAACGCCTCGGGAATGATCTTCCGCGTCGTGTCCCGCAGATACGCAAGAACCGCGACGTCTGAATCGATGGTGACGGCCTTCGAAGCCACCTCCACGCACTGCTCCATCGTCACGCTGCGGATCAGCCGCTTCACCGACGCCAGCGACGAATGGGTCGCCGACAGGGTACGCAGCCCCAGCCCCAGCAGCAACATCGTCAGCACCAGGTCCCCCGCCGATTCCCCGCAGCACGACACCGGCACCCCGTGCGCGTTCGCCGCCTCGATGGTCAGACGCACCAGCTTGATCACCGCCGGGTGCGCCGGGTTGTACAGGTCCGCCACCGACCCGTTCCCCCGGTCCACCGCCAGCGTGTACTGCACCAGGTCATTCGTCCCGATCGAGAAAAAATCCACCTGCTGCGCAAACTGGTCCGCCATCAGCGCCGCCGCCGGCACCTCCACCATCATCCCCACCGCCACGCGCCGGTCGTGCGCCACGCCCTCTTCCTCAAGATCATCGGCCACGTCATTGAGCAGAAACTTCGCCCGCCGAAACTCGTCGTGCGTCGTGATGAGCGGAAACATCACCTTCACCGGCCCCAGCGCCGCCGCCCGAAGGATCGCCCGCAACTGCAGCTTGAACATCGGGATGTTCGCCAGGCAGTACCGGATCGACCTCAGCCCCAGGAACGGGTTCCGCTCCGGCTCTTCCGCCTGCTCCTGCGTGTACTTGTCCGCGCCCAGGTCGAGCGTCCGGATCGTCAGCGGCTTGCCCCCCAGCAGCCGCACGCACTTGGCGTACGCCTCGTAGTGCTCCGCCTCCGTCGGCTCGCCCCCCGCCTCGCGCGCCAAGTACAGGAACTCCGTCCGGTACAGCCCCACACCCGCGCCCCCGCTGGCCAGCAGATCCGGAATCTCCTCCGGCACCTCGATGTTCCCCAGCAACTCAATCGGCGTTCCATCCAGCGTCACCGCCGGCATCTCCGCCAGGTCCGCCATCGACACCCGGTACAGCCGCTGCTGCTCGATGTACCCGCGGAAGCGCGCCAGCGTGCCCTCGTCGGGGTCGATGATCACTTCCCCTCGGTCCCCGTCCACGATCACCGGCGTCCCGTCCACCACGTGCCCCGCCGCCCCGGCACACCCCACCACCGCCGGGATGCCCAGCGCCCGCGCGAAGATCCCCGTGTGTCCGGTCTTGCCGCCCGCCTCCGTCACGAACGCCACCACGTGCCCGCGGTTGAACATCGCCGCCTGCGACGGCGTCAGGTCCCGCGCCACCACCACCGCCCGGTGATTCAGCGACGACAGCCGCGACACATGCTCCCCGATCAGGTGCTTGAGCACCCGCCCCGCCAGGTCGTGCACATCATCAACCTTGGTCCGGAACGCCGCGTCGGTCATCCCCGAAAACCGCTCCGCCAGCGTCTGCATCGCCCGCCACACCGCAAACTCCGCCGTCACCGCCTCGCGCTCGATCAGCTCGTGCATCGGCATCGTCAGCGACCGGTCGGCCAGCATGCCCAGGTGAAACGCGAAGATCTTCGCCGCCTCTTCGCCCAGCTCCTCCGCCGTCCGCACGCGCAACTGCACCAGGTCCGCGATCGACGCCGACAACGCCCCGTCCAGCCGCGCGTGCTCATCCGGCACGCGCGCCCGCGGCACCGTCCGCCGGGCGATCCGCCGACGCTGATCGTCCAGCACAAAAACCTCGCCCACGACGATGCCCGGCGAGACCGCGATGCCCTTGAGAACGTCCATGTGCGCGCGCCGATCCGCCCGGCAGACTGACCACGTCCACATAGTAGCGGAATCGCCGGGAACCCCTCCTCCACGACTCGCCTCCGCTTTCCACCTTCCCCCGCTGGTTTGCATCACTCCCGCGACACGCTACCATTCCCAGTACGCTCGGGCGGCGACGCTGACGCTCCCGCCGAGCATGGGGCCGGTTTTCGCGGCTCGCCGCCCTCCGGTCGCCTCTCTCATCCAAGGCGCTCGCGCCCCGCTCCCTTTTTCCGGAGCGGGCCGTCCCGATCATGGGCCGCGCGCCGCGCCGCACGTTCGGAGGACCCAGTGGGGAATCGCAGAGGTGGCAGGCGCAGAGGCCGGCGCGGGCGCGGAGGTCGTTCCCTTGGTCACGCCGCCTCGACACACGCCACCGCGCCCCCGCCCCCGCACGCGCAGCGACCCGCCTTCGACCCCCGCGCTCCTTTCGACGCGCACGCCTCGCCCCCTCCGCCCCTCAACGGCGAGCACCCTCACCCCGCTTCCCACGCTCCTCCCGCCCCGCAGCCCAAACGCTTCGAAGACCTCACCGTCATCGACCCCCAGCCGCGCATCACCCTCGAATACCGCGGCTGCCCCGACTCCTGCCGCCTCATCGACCTCTTCTGCCCCATCGGCCGCGGCCAACGCGCCCTCATCGTCTCCCCGCCCAAGGCCGGCAAGACCACCCTCCTCAAAGACATCGCCGGCGGCATCGCCCGAAACCACCCCGACCTCGAACTCATCGCCCTCCTCGTCGACGAGCGACCCGAAGAAGTCACCGACTTCCGACGCTCCTTCGACGCCCTCGGGTGCAAAATCCCCGCGCGCGTCATCGCCTCCTCCAACGACCACGGCATCGAACGGCACATCCAGGTCTCCCTCCAGACCCTCGACGAATGCAAGCGCGCCGTCGAACGAGGCCGCCACCTCGTCGTCGTCCTCGACTCCATCACCAGGCTCTCCCGCGCCTTCAACAACTCGCGCCGCTTCGCCTCCTCGGGCCGCACCATGACCGGCGGCATCGACGCCAAGGCCATGGAAATGCCCCGCCAGATCTTCGGCTCCGCACGCAACACCGAAGACGCCGGCTCCCTCACCATCATCGCCACCTGCCTCGTCGACACCGGGTCCGCCATGGACCAGGTCATCTTCGAAGAGTTCAAGGGCTCCGGCAACATGGAGCTCGTCCTCGACCGCAAGATCTCCGAACGCCGCCTCTTCCCCGCCATCAACCTCGCCTCCAGCGGCACCCGCA
This sequence comes from Phycisphaerales bacterium, assembly GCA_050182995.1. GTDB lineage: Bacteria > Planctomycetota > Phycisphaerae > Phycisphaerales > UBA1924 > JAEUIX01. The sequence continues at coordinate 366,675 of JBFXBS010000004.1, forward strand.
AGGAACACCTCCTCCTCGCCGACCAGGAACTCAAGACCGTCACCGCCCTCCGCCGCCGACTCATGGCCACCCCGCCCCACATCCAGGTCGAACAGCTCCTCGCCGCCCTCAAACGCTTCCCCACCAACGCCGAAATGGTCGGCGCGGCAAGCGCCTGAGTCTCATCCCGCCCCCTCCTCTCCTCTCACCCGGCCCGCCCCGCGTGCCCCGGCGTTCGTACAATTCCCCCCGGAGGTTCCATGCCCTTCTACACACGCCTCGGCCACATCCCCCGCAAACGCCACACCCAGTTCCGCCGCCCCGACGGCGTCCTCTACTCCGAGGAAGTCTTCGGCACCGAGGGATTCGTCGGCCCCACCACCACCATGTACCACATCAACCCGCCCACCCAGGTCTACGGGTGGAAGTCCCTCTACTCCACCAAGGTCGACTACATCGAAACCGACACCATGCGCATGCGACACGTCAAGTCGGCGCCCCTCAAGCCCAAGGGCGACGCCATCTCCGGACGCGTCGTCCTCTTCGGCAACGCCGACGTTGAAATGGCCGTCATCAACCCCGCCCAGCAGATGGCCTACCACTACAAAAACGGCCAGGGCGACGAGTGCTACTTCGTCCACCACGGCTCAGGCGTCTGCCACACCATGCTCGGCACCCTCCGTTTCGGCCCGCGCGATTACGTCGTCATCCCCAAGGGCGTCATCTACAGGTTCATCTTCGACAAGCGCTCCGACGCCCGGCGCGCCGAAGGCGAGCCCTCCGCCGAGATGGTCCCCTTCGCCAAGCTCCTCCTCATCGAAACCGCCAACGGCAGCCACATCGGCCCCCCGCCGCGCTACGTCTCCAAGGCCACCGGCCAATTCCTCGAGCACGCGCCCTACTGCGAGCGCGACCTCCGCGTCCCCGAGCTCCCTCTCACCTTCAACGAGCACGCCGAGAACGGCAAGGGCTTCGAAGTCCGCGTCAAGGCCCGCGATCGCATGCACTCCTACACCTACCACTACCACCCGCTCGACATCGTCGGCTGGGACGGCTGCTACTACCCCTTCTGCTTCAACGTCAACGACTTCGCCCCCATCACCGGCAAGCTCCACATGCCCCCGCCGATCCACCAGACCTTCGAAGCCCACAACTTCGTCATCTGCTCCTTCTGCCCGCGCATGCTCGACTGGCACCCCCAGGCGATCAAGGTCCCCTACAACCACTCCAACATCGATTCCGACGAAGTCCTCTACTACGTCGAGGGCAACTTCGGCTCCCGCAAGGGCATCGAGGTCGGCTCCCTCACGCTCCACCCGCAGGGCATCCCCCACGGCCCGCACCCCGGCACCATCGAAGCCTCCCTCTCCGCCACCTACACCGGCGAGCTCGCCGTCATGTGCGACACCTTCCGCCCGCTCTTCCCCACCAAGGCCGCGCTCCAGCTCGACGACGAGAAATACCCCGCCTCCTGGCAGGGCGAGCACTTCCCGCGCCTCTCCACCGGCGACCTCAAGCTCAACGGCCGCGAGGCCGACCTCGCCCCCGCGCTCCAGGCCGCCGCCATGTCCGAGCATCCCGCCGAGGAAGCCAACACCTGGGCGCCCAACGCCCCGCTCCCGCCCGCCGCCCCCGCCAACGGCCGCGGCAAGCCCAGAAAGTCCCGCCGCTGATTCGCTCGATGCCTCGATGCCGCGTGCCTCGATGCCTTCCTCCGCATCACCATCTCATCTCATGCGCACACTCCTCGCCATCATTCTCTTCGCCGTCCTCTGCACCCCGGCCCGCGCCCAGTCCGGTCCCGTCCGGTACGTGCTCGATTGCTCCCGCGCCCCCGAGCAGCTCCTCTCCATCTCCTTGACCCTCGCCGGCGTGCCGCGCGACAAGCCCCTCGACATCCACCTCCCCGTCTGGCGTCCGGGCCTCTACCTGGTCCTCGATCAGTCCGGCACCGTCCGCGACGTCCGCGCCGAAGACGCCCGCGGCAACTCCATCCCCATCGCCAAGTCCGACAAGTCCACCTGGCGCCTCGACCCCGCGCGCCTCGCCGGCGCCAGCGTCACCATCCGCTACACCGTCTGGGCCGGCTCGCTCGAAAACCGCACGCGCCACGCCGACGACACCCACGCCTTCGTCAGCCCCTCCGCCGTCTTCATGTACAGCCCCGCCTGGCGCGCCCTGCCCGCCGAAGTCTCCATCATCGCGCCCGAGCAGTGGTCGATCGCCTCCGGCCTCGACCCCGCGCCCTCCAATCCCCGCACGCTCCTCGCCCCCGACTACGACACCCTCGTCGATTCCCCCATCGAGGTCGGCATCCATGAGCTTCAGCGCTTCGACGTCGACGGCACCCCGCACGAGCTCATGATCTGGACCGGCGTCGTCCCGCCCACCGAGCGCCTCGCGCCGCTCCCGCGGTTCAAGCGCTTCGCCGACGACCTCGCCGCCATCCTCCGCGTCCAGAAAGCCATCTTCGGCTCCCTCCCCTACTCGCGCTACCTCTTCCTCATGCACGTCTACCCCGCGGGCCGTGGCGGCACCGAGCACCTCAACTCCACCGTCATCCAGTGCACCGCCGACGCCTTCACCAGCGACGAGTCCTACCACAAGCTGCTCGCCCTCTGCGCCCACGAAACCTTCCACACCTGGAACGTCAAGCGCTTCCGCCCGCGCGGGCTCGTCCCCTACGACTACCAGCGCGAGAACTACACCGACCTCCTCTGGCTCGCCGAGGGCACGACGTCCTATTACGAAGACATCACGCTCCTCCGCGCCGGGCTCATCAAGCCCGCCGACTTCTTCAAGTCCCTCGCGCCGATGATCGACGCCGAGCAGACCCGCCCCGGCACGCGCGCCCAGAGCCTCAGCGAATCGAGTTTCGACGCGTGGGTCAAGTTCAACCGCCGCACGCCCGACGCGCCCAACAGCACCGTCTCGTTCTACGACAAGGGCGCGCTCGCCAGCATGCTCCTCGATCTCGAGCTCCGCCGACGCTCTCAGGGCGCGCGCTCCCTCGATGACCTCATGCGCCAGCTCTTCGTTCGCTTCCCCGACCCCGCGCGCGGATACGCCGCCGACGACGTCCGCGCCATCCTCAACGATCTCGCCGGCGACTTCTCCCCGTTCTTCGCCCGCGCCATCGACGGCGCCGAACCGCTCGACTTCGACGAGCCCCTGCGCTCCGTCGGCCTCCAGATCCACCGCGACGCCAAGCCCGCGCCGGGCGACCCGCGCCGCGATCTCGCCCCCTTCGCCGGCCTCGCCGTCAAGGACCACGTCGGCCTCGCCCTCGTCGACGCCGTCACGCGACCGGGCCCCGCCGCCGACGCCGGCCTCATCCCCGGCGACCTCCTCATCGCCATCGACGGCACCCGCGCCCGCGCCGACGCCTTCGACAAGACCATCGACCGCCACGCGCCGGGCGACACGCTCCGCATCTCCTTCTTCCGGCACGACGCCCTCCGCGAAACCACGCTCACCCTCGCCACGCGCCCCGCCGGCAAGCTCACCGTCCGCCCGCATCCCGACGCCACGCCCGAGCAGCGGGCCGCGTTCCACGCATGGACCGGCGTCGATCTGCCAAAACCCAAGCCGCAGACGCCTGCGGACGCCGACGCGTCGCCGTAAGTCCGCACGCGCCGTTTGACCCGATGCCCCGAGTCGGGACGCGCTCGTTTTTCACTCCGGCTGCGCCGCCACGCGCCTCGATCGGGTGCCCGACTCCACATCGAGCGCCAGTCCCGACGCTCGGCAATGCTCGCCGATGAGCGTCAGGAATCGGTGCCCGAACGCCTCGAGCTTCCGCGCGCCGACGCCGCGGATGCACGCCAGCGCCTCGCGGCCGCCCGGGCGCGCCCGGCACATCTCCTCGAGCGTCACGTCGCCGAACACGACGAACGGCGGCACGCTCATCTCCTCGGCGATCGCCCGCCGGAGCGCGCGGAGGGCCTCGAACAGCCCGCGCTCCGCCGGCGAGAGCGCCCGCGCGCCGGCGCCCGCGCCGCTCTTGCGCGCCGGCCGGCGTTCTTCCTCGGCGGCCGCCGCCTCGAGCGCCGCGCGCGGCTCGACCAGCACCGCCTGCCGCTCGCTCCGCAGCACCTGCATCGACGCGCCCGTGAGGCGCAGCACCGGGAACTCGCCGCTCGTCCGCGCCAGGTCGCCCGCGTCGATGAGCTGATCGACATAGCTCGCCACCTGCTGATCGGTCACGCCCGCGAGCAGGCCGAAGACGCTGAGCCGGTCGTGCTCCCGCTCGAGCACGCGCGCCGCGCGGCGCCCGCGCAGCACGTCGATCACGTGCCGGGCCCCGAGGTTCTGCCCGCAGCGCGCCACGGCGGAGAGAATCTTCTGCGCCGTCACGTGCGCGTCGGGAATCCGTTCGAGCTCGTTCAGGCACACATCGCACGCCGCGCACCCACCGCCGCCGACGCCCTCCTCGCCCGCCGCCGGCATCGTCTGCCCGAAGTACGCGCTGATCGCCGCGTGCCGGCAGCGCGCGCCGCTGGCCAGCCGCTGCATCTGCCCGAGCAGTTCGAGCTGCGCGCTCACGACCTCCTCGGGCGATTCATGCTCCGCCGCCGAGCGCTCCAAGATCGTGCGCCACTTCGCCCCGTCGGACGATGAGTAGAGCAGCAGGCATTCGGCGGGAAGCCCGTCGCGCCCCGCGCGCCCCGTCTCCTGCTGATAGTGCTCGATCGACTTGGGCATCCCCGCGTGCACGACGAGCCGCACGTCGCCGCGATCGATCCCCATGCCGAACGCGACCGTCGCCACCACGACATCGAGCCGCTCCTTGCGAAAGAGCTCGCTCGTGCGCGTGCGCTCGGCAGGGGTGAGCCCGGCGTGATACGCCCGCGCGTCGATCCCCTGCCCGCGCAGATCCGCCGCCAGCGCCTCCGTCTCCTTGCGCGAAATGCAGTACACGATCGCCGCCGAGCCCCGGTGCCGCTGCACCGCGTCGGCGACCTGCCGCGTCCGATCGATCCGCGGGAGCACGCGGTACGTGAGGTTCGGCCGGTCGAACGTGCCGATGAGCACCGCCGGCGACTTCAACCGGAGCTGCTGGACAATGTCCTGCTGCACGCGCGGGGTGGCCGTGGCGGTGTACGCATGCAGCGGCACGCCGGGGAGCATGTCGCGCAGCTCCGCGAGGCGCCGGTACTCGGGGCGGAAGTCATGACCCCATTGGCTGATGCAGTGGGCCTCGTCGATGGCGAGCGCGCCGACTCCGACGCCGCGAACCCACGAGACGAAGCCGGACATGAGCAGCCGCTCGGGCGAGACGAGCAGGAGCCGGATCTCGCCGGCGCGCACGCGCTCCATCGCGTCGCGGCGTTCGGGGTCGGACAGGTGCGAATGCAGCGCCGCCGCCGGATAGCCCGCCACGCGGAGCCCGTCGACCTGGTCCTTCATGAGCGCGATGAGCGGCGAGACCACGACGGTGAGCCGCCCGGTGATGAGCGGCGGGACCTGGAAGCAGAGCGACTTGCCGCCGCCGGTGGGCAGGACCGTGAGCGAGTCGCGTCCGGCGAGCGCGGCGGCGATCGACTCGCGCTGCAGCGGGCGGAGCGTGTCAAACCCCCACATGGCGCGGACGGCGTGGGCGATCCGCGCATCGAGCGATGCAACGCCCTCGGGCGCGCCTCCATGCGCGGGTTCACCATCCTGGTCCGGGCTCACGAGGCGAGTGTACGAGGATCGGGACCGAGCCGCGCATCGACTCGGGCCGGCGCATGTTCCGGTCACGCCCGAAGCACCACGGCGGCCAACCCGAGCACGACCCACGCAAGGCCCTTGAGCGTGAACAGAACACCCGTGATCCATCCGAGCCGCTTGACGCGATCGAGTGCGTTCATGATGCACCTCCCTTACCCGCGGCGACAGGCACGGGCAGAAAGCCGCGCACGTCGCGCCGGTAGCGCTCGTAGCTCTCGCCGTGCTCGGCGAGGAGGTCGCGTTCCTCCATCCACGTGCCGAAGAAGATGTACGCGGTGGTGAGCACGCTGAAGACGAGGTGCCCGAGGGTCATGACCGGCGTGCTCCAGAAGGCGACGATGATGCCGACCATGAGCGGGTGACGCACGAGGCGGTAGAACCCGCGCAGGCGGAACCCGACGGGCTGATACTCCCTGCCGAGCAGGCGGAAGGCAACCTGGCGCAGGCCGAAGAGGTCGGCGTGACTGACCATGAACGACGAGGCGGTGAAGAACGCCCAGCCCACCAGCGCCAGCGCGACCAGCGCGCCGGCAAGCAGCGGTTGCTCGACGGACCAGATGACCTGCGGCAATGGACGCCACTGCCAGAAGAGGAGGACGAGGATGAGGCTCGCGGCGAGCACGAACGTGCTGCGTTCGATCGCGGCGGGGACGATCCGCGTCCACCACTTCTTGAACCACGGGCGCGCCATGATCGTGTGCTGCAGCACGAACAGGCTGAGGATCGAACCGTTGACCAGCAGCGCCTCGGCGAGCGGCGCGCCGGGCCCGGAGTCGATCGACTTGGGCACGAACCAGTTGCCGACGAAGCCGACGGCGTAGAGGATCGTGCCGGCGAAGACCGCGTAGACGAGCACCCCGTAGACGAACGCGGCGACTCCGCCGAACGTCACCGCGCAGCGCCGCGCCGGCTGGCCGGTCTGGGGAATCTCCAACAGGCGGTGGAGCGGACAGCCGCTGCCGCGCGAACCTGATACGCCTGAAGAACCGGAACTCATGGTGGACACGTGCAGACTCCTTGTACAAGAACGATTCACGCGCTCCGGCGGATCCCCGCGAGGACGCGCAGGCCCAGCTCGTGATGCACGGCGACGCGGCCGTCGAGCCCGAGCGCTTGAGATTCGAAACGCAGCCGATCGATCTGATCCCAGTCGGCGAGGAAGGCCACGAGCGCCGGACGATCGCCTGGACACTCCTTTCGGATGGTGGACGGACGGTTGTTCATCGGTTTGCCGGTCATTCCGCGTCTCCTGAGTGTCTCGTGCGGCGGGCGGCGGCTCGTCGTGCTCATGTCTGCTCCGTCGCGGATCACGCAACAAAACTAGACTTGCCGGCGGATTTGCCAAGTGAACTCGTAGTGCACCGCCGGTTGACTTGAGGTGCACCTGCCGCCGAGGCCGCGTGTTCGCCGCGGCCGCCCGCCCCGGAGTCCCGCCATGAGCGCTTCGACCACGCGAGACCGTCTGATCGATGTCGCCGCGGACCTGTTCTACGCACACGGCTTTCAGGCGGTGGGGCTCGATCAGATCCTGGAAGAAGTGGGAATCACCAAAACGGCGTTCTACAAGCACTTTGAGAGCAAGGACGAGCTGATCGTGGCGGTGCTCGGGCAGCGAGACCAGCGCGAGCTTGACGAATGGATGACCTACGTGCGCGCGCGGGGGCGTGCAGGCGCGCGGGAACAACTGGGCGCGCTGTTTGAGCTTCTTGACGAGTGGTTCAGCCAGCCGCAGTTCCGCGGGTGCCTGTTCCTGAACGCGCTCACGGAGTTTCCGTCGGAGCGCGATCCGATCAACCAGGCGGCGCGCAAGCACGGGGAGCACCTGGCCCGCGCGATCCACGAGCTGGCGCAGCGTGCGGGCGCGAAGGATGCTGAAGCGCTCACAGGCCAGATCATGCTCCTGATCACGGGGGCGATCGCCGCGCGGCATCGCGGGGGCGAGCTCGGCTCGGCGCGCACGGCGGGGGGCGTCGCGCGGATCCTGATCGACGTCGGGTGCGCGCCGGACGTCGCACCGACCGCCGCACCGGGCGCGCGCTAAGCGTCGGTCATCCGGCGCGGCACGGGGATGGCCTGGAGCGCTCGCGCAGCGACGCGCTCGATGGTGCGCCGACCGGGCTTGCGGCCGAGGACGGCACGGAGGGTGTGCCGCGCGTAGGACACGGCCCTCGACCAGTCGCGACGGGTTGCCTGATTTCGAGTCATGCGGACTTTTCTCCGGTGAGGCGGGTCCAGGCGCGATCGATGATGAGGTCAGCGAAGCGGGCGACCCAGCACCGGGGGCGCAGCTTGAGTTCATCGAGCCGGGCGCGCAGGTCGGCGCGGACCTCGATCACCGGGACCAGCGCCCGCGCGACATCGTCTCGGCGCACGCGGCTGCCGGGGGGGAAGCCGCTCTTGACATACGCGTGCGCCGAGCGCGCCGCGGCGAGCCAGGTGGCCTCGTCGCGCGCGAAG
>JBFXBS010000005.1:0-361781 GCA_050182995.1 Phycisphaerales bacterium
CCTGCCGCGCGACACGTGCAGCGCCCTTCAATCAGCGTTTGTCAGACGGGATACGAGCGCATCTTCGAGCCACTCGTGGATGGTGCTCGTGGCGGCCTTCTTGGCGTCGCCGAGGTGATCGAGCAGCGGGGTCTCGAAGGGGGCGACGATGCCGACGATGTCAGAGACATCTTCGATGATCTCGGGCAGGTCGGCGCCGGCGTGAAAGGTGGCTTTTCCAAGGAACGGCATGGTGCGGACTCCTGAGGGGGTGCAAGAGCGGGTGCGGGACGTGCCGCGTCGGCGACGCTCGCCGGCGCGGATGGGTTCGAACGGGACGCGCGGGGAAGGGGGTCGCCGGGGCCGGGAGGGCGTCCGCCGCCGCGCATTCGGGCTGGCGGGCGCGGTTCTCCTCGGCCCCCGGCGTCCCGTGGCCGGCGCTAGGGGGTGCCGCGGCGGGCGCGCATGAAGGCGAGGATCGCGCGGTGGTCGCCGGCGGCGACGCGCTGGGCGAGCGCGGCGGGGTCGGCCACGGCGCCGGCGTTTGTGCTTGCCGGCTCGACGCGCGGGCTCATGACCGATGAGCCGCTTGCCGCGTGAGACTTGAAGAGCCCGGGTCGGCGACGCTGCACCTGCGCGAGCGCGGCCTCGGGCGTGAGCTTGCCGTCGCTCTCGGCGATCGCGTGCTCGACAAGCTCGGCGGCGACGCCGGCGTCGACGGCGCGGGCGGAGCGGACGACGTGCTCGATGCGGCGGGCGCGTTCAAGGCGCTCGAGCGCGGCGTGGGCCTTGCCCACCTGGTCGGCGAGCGTGTCAATGCGCTCGAGGAGCGGATCGGGCGCGGGGGCCGGGGGTGTGGGCGGCGCCGGGGGTGTGGGGGGCGTGGGATCGGGCGCGGGTGAGGTGGGCATGTGTGGGTCCGGATGTGGGTGGTGTGAGGTCAGGAGCGCGGGCGGCACGCCCGTGCCACGGGTGGGGAGGCGCGGGGGAATGGAGGGAAGCGGTCAGGTGACGCCGACGTCGGCGCGGCCATAGCCGATCTCGCCGAGCACCTGGTCGGTCTCGACGCCGAGGTCTCGCTTGGCCCGCGCGGCGGCGAGGGCATCGGTCTCGGTCGCGGGGAGCGGATCGGGCCATTGCACGCGGATGGCGCGATCGCCGGGCGTGGTGGGCAGCGCGCCGGCGGCATCGAGAGCGGAGAGCAGGAGGCCGCAGACCTGCTCGATGCCGCGGGCGTAGAGCAGGCGCTTGCGCTGCGTGCGCGCGAGCAGGCCGGAGAGCGTGAGGCGGAGCGCGTTCTCGCTCGAGAGGTTGCCGACCTTGGCCTGGACGACGCCGGTGGCCAGCGGCGGGACGCCGGATTGCTTGTCGAGGGCTTCGCGGATCTGCGCGATGTGGGCGTCTTCGCTGGGAGAGGAGCCGTCGCCGCCGAAGGCGGAGATCTCGGCGTCGGGGTTGTCGGTGGACCAGACGGTGCCGGGGGCGACGGGGAACTTGTCGAAGCCGTCGATGCCCTTGGCGAGGTACATCTTGAACGACTGCATGGTGACGCGGCTGGCGCGGTCGGAGAGTCGCGTGTTGAGCTCGTCCTGGAGCGGGATGAGCGGTTCGATCTCGCTCAGGCCGCTGTAGGTGAAGGGCTGCGAGACGTTCTGCACGTGCACGACGGGGACGCGCCCGGGGTGGACGAAGTTGGGCTCCTCGAGGACGAGGCGCGGGCCCGCGGCGAACCCGGCATGACTCGGCGTGGCGTCTTCCTCGTAGACTTGCCGCGTCGAGCCGGAGAGGATCTCGGTGACGAGGACGAAGCCGCGGCGACCGGTCGCCGGGTCGATGCGCGTCGACGGGCGGCGGAAGTGGATGACGTAGCCGTCGAGCTCGCGGTAGTCGGCGGCGCGGGTGATGGGCACGCCGCGGGAGGGGTCGATGACCTCGATGCGGAGGCGCCGGGCGGCGTCGAGGTGGGCGTGAGCGGAGCGCTCGGCGGACGGCAGCGCGAACGAGTCGGCGAGGCTCTCGGGCGCGCGGACGACGAAATCGACGTGCCCGTGGACATGGGCGAGGAGCGCGGCGTCCTGCAGCAGCGTCATGCCGCCGCTGGCTTCCCACGCGGCGTCGAGGGCGCGCTCGATGCGCTCGCGGAGCGCCGGGTCGGCGGCGGCGGAGACGAGGCGGATGGAGCGGCCGAAGAGGAAGTCGACCATCGCGTGGACGCGCCAGGCGATGTCGTTCTCGATGACGATCTCGCGACGGGCGATGGCGCGGTCATCGTGCCAGACGGGAGCGCGGGCGCCGGTGAGTCGCGCCGGCAGGCCGCGTTCCTGGGCGAGGCGATAGGGCCGCGATGCGCCGGCGCGCGAAGCGGGCGTGCCGCCTGAAGTGTCGAGCGCGTTGCGGTAGTAGCTCCAGAAGAGTTCGGCGCGCGGCAGCGCGGCGCGGCGGTGCTCATCAAGGAGCGCGGCGAGGAGCGCGGCGGAGAGGCCGGCTTCGCCGACGTCGCCAAAGGGTGCGAGCTGGAAGGGCATTGGGAGACTCCTGCGTGCCGGGTGGGGAAGGGAGCGGGTGGAGGCCGTCGGTCGCGGCGGGCGTCGCGGGCGCCTGGCCGTCACCCCTGGGCCGATGCGCCCACGGCGCGCGCGCAGGGCGCGACGATCGGCGCCCGCGCCGGAGCGCAACTGCCTGTGGCGCCGAGGGAGAAAAAAATGAAAAAAAGCGCCGTGCCGCGGTCGGGCGCGGTCGCCGCGCGCGCGCACGGGTGGCACATGCCGTTCCCGGTCCGCGGGAGGGGCCGGGTCCGAGAATCGCGGCGTTCGGCTTCTCCGTCCCCCCGGCGCGGGCTTTGCAGAAAATCCCGGGGAACGGCCTGCATTCTCGCGGCGCGGCGGACGATGGGCGGGGCATGAAACGTCGAACCGATGCTTTCCGGCTGTTGCGATCGCTTGCCTGCGCCGCGGGCGTGCTGGGGCTGTGGCCGGGCGGGGCGGGTGCCGCGGCGCCGCCGACGGGCGAGGAACTGGTGCTGGGTATGTCGACGGTGCTGAGCGGGCCGGCGGCGGAGCTTGGGCAAGGGGTGAAGCTGGGCGTGGAAGCGGCGCTGGATGAGGTGAACCGCGCGGGCGGGATTCACGACCGGCCGCTGCGTCTGATCGCGCTCGACGACGGCTATGAGCCGAGCCGAACCGGGCCGAACATGCACCGGCTTATCGAAACGGACAGCGTGCTGGCCATCCTGGGGAACGTGGGGACGCCGACGGCGGTGGTGGCGATCCCGATCGCGATGGACACGAAGACGCCCTTTGTCGGCGCATTCACAGGCGCGGGAGTGCTGCGCAAGTCGCCGCCGGACCGATACGTGATCAACTTCCGCGCCAGCTACGGGCAGGAGACGGCGGCGATGGTGGACGCGCTGGTGGCGCACGCCGGGGTGAAGCCGGAAGAGGTGGCGTTCTTCACGCAGAAGGACGCGTATGGCGACGCGGGGTACATGGGCGGGATGGCGGCGCTCCGGCGGCACGGGCTGAAGGACGACGCGCGCGTGGCGCACGGGCGCTATGAACGCAACACCACGTCGGTGGAGGGCGGAGCGGCGGAAGTGCTCTCGGCGCAGCCCCCGGCGAAGGCGGTGATCATGGTCGGGGCGTATGCGCCGACGGCGGAGTTCGTGAAGCTGGTTCGCTCAATGGGTGAACGGCCAATCTTCATGAGCGTGTCGTTCGTGGGAACCGAGGAGCTCGGGCGGGCGCTGGGCGATGCCGGCGACGGCGTGATCGTGACGCAGGTGGTCCCGCCGCCGGATTCCGACGTGCCGATCGCGGCGGCGCACCGGGCGGCGCTGGCGGCGTTCAAGCCCGAGGCACGGGCGACGTACCTGTCGCTGGAGGGGTACGCGGCGGCGCGGATGCTGCTGTCGGGGATCGAGCGGATCAAGGGCGCGATCACGCGCGAGGCGGTGGTGGACGCGCTCGAGAACCTGGGCGAGTTTGACATCGGGCTGGGCGAGCGGCTCGTGCTGTCGGGCAAGCGGCACCAGGCCTGCGAGCGCGTATGGCCCACGGTGCTGCGGAGCGGACGAGCCGAGGCGATGGCGTGGGAGGAGCTGTCTCGCGTGTCGCCCCGGGCGACGGGGAGCGCTGAGCGATGAGCGTTCGTCCGCGGCGGAACCCGGCGCGGGCGGTCGCGGTGCTCGTCTTCACGGGCGTTCTGTCGGCGCTCCTGACCGCGGGGGCGATCGCGATGGGGGTGTACACGATCGGGCAGGCCCGGCAGGCGCAGGCGGATGCCTCCATGCTGAGCGAGAGCCTGCACAACGCGATGGACGCGGAGATCCGCGCGCGAGCGCGAGCCGCCACGGACGACTCGGCCTCGACACTGCAGGAGCTGGAGCGGGCGAAAGCCACGTGCCAGGAGACGATCTCACACCTGATCCTGGCGCTCCCGAACCCGGAGCTGCTGGCATCGGCGGAGCGGATCGGCGCGCGCAAGGCGGCGAGCGATGAGGCGGCGGCGCGGCTGAGGGCGGCGAAAGAAGCGGTGGCGGAGGCGGAACGCCAGTTCGTGATCACCAAGAGCGAGGCGGACGATGCGCTGGCGAACATCCGGCACTTGATCTCGAGTGCCGTCGGTCGCGCGCGGATCAGGGAACTCGTCGCCGCCAAGCAGGCCCCGCGGCCCGCGGAGAGCGCCGACGGTGAGGGCGCGCTGAAGGCGACGAGCCTTACGTCGCTCATGCAGCGGCTCCACGCGCTGGACTCCGACGTGCTCGAGATCGCCCTGACGCTCGAGCAGCTTGCGAACCTGACGCGGCGCGAGGACGTGGCCGACGTCCGCGACAACCGGCTGCTCCCGCTCATGGCGCGCTGCCAGGACGTGGCCTCGCAGGTCGAGGAACAGGCCCCGGGCGTTGCGGACAAGATCGCCAGCGAGCTTCGGCAGGTGATCTTCGGGCACGGCGCGAGGCTGGAGCCCGAGTCACAGACCGTCGTGGACGGCACCGGCGGTCTGCTGAGAGCCCGCGTGGCGGCGCTGCAGGCGCAGGCGGCGCTGGCGCACGTCACCCATGAGCACGCCGAGCGGCTGGGAGACCTGACGCGCCTGACCATGGAGGGCGGGCGGGCGCTGGAGGCGCACAGCGTGGCGACGACGCAGCAGAGCGAGCGCACGCTGTCGGCGGCGTGGGCGCTCATGGGCGTGGTGATGTGCGTCTCGACGGGGCTGCTCGTGGTCACGGGGCTGCGCGTGGCGCGGGCCACGCGCCGGCAGTTTGACGACATCACGGCGGCGCACGCGTCGCTCGACGAACAGAACCGGCTCATGAACGCGACCAACGAAAAGCTTCGGCACACCGTCGAGGAGCGGGAGCGCCTGCAGGAAGAGCTGGTCGTCGCATCGCGCCAGGCGGGGCGCGCGGAAGTGGCCTCGGGCGTGCTTCACAACGTGGGGAACGTGCTCAACAGCGTCAACATCGCCGCGTCGGCGGTCGCGACGACGGCGCGGGCGTCGGAGGTGCGGACGCTCGTTCGTGCGGCGGACATGCTGCGATCGCACCGCGCGGGGCTGGGGGAGCTGTTTGCGCCCGGGCAGAAGGGCGAAGCGCTGGCGGACCTGGTGATCGCCCTGGCCGAGCGGCTCACGAAGGACAACGACGAGGTGCTCCGCGACGTGGACGCGCTCATGCGCGGGATCGAGCACATCCGGCATGTGATCAACTCGCAGCAGTCGCGGGCGCGCCGGCCGGCGGTCATCCAGGCGGTCCGGCCCGAGGAGCTGGTGGACGCGGCGCTGCAGATGCACGCCGACGGGCTGCGGCGGTTCGGCGTGCGCGTCGAGAAGCGCATCGAGATCACGAGCGAGGTGGACGTGGACAAGCACGCGGTGCTGGAGATCCTGCTCAACCTGTTCGCCAACGCGGGCAAGGCGATGCGCGAGAGTGCCGAGCGCGTGCTCACGATCTCGGCGGACCGGTGCATCGAGGAGGGCGAGGAGCGGTTCTTCATCGACGTGCGCGACACGGGGACGGGGATCGCACCCGAGAACCTCACGCGGGTGTTCGGCGCCGGGTTCACGACGCGCTCCGACGGGCACGGGTTCGGGCTGCACAGCTCGGCCAACGCGGCCCAGAGGCTCGGCGGGTCGCTCACGGCCCGGAGCGAGGGGCTCGGGCGGGGGGCGTCATTCCGGCTGGTGTTGCCGGTGCGCGGAGCGGCGGGCGTGAGCCAGGGGGCCCCGGCGGAGGGGTCGGCGCCGCTGGCGGAGGCGGCGTGACGCGGGCTTAGAATGGGCCGATGTCGTACACCGTTCTTGCCCGGCGCTATCGCTCACAGAGCTTCGAAACCGTGATCGGCCAGAAGGCCGTGGCGGACACGCTGCAGAGCGCGATCCGGGAGAACCGGGTGGCGCACGCGTACCTGTTCTGCGGGACGCGGGGCGTGGGGAAGACGTCGATGGCGCGGATCTTCGCCAAGGCGCTCAACGGCGGGTCGCCCGAGGTGGACAAGGCGATCATGACCGGGCAGGACACCGACGTGATCGAGATCGACGCGGCGAGCAACAACAGCGTCGACAACGCGCGCGAGCTCATCGCCAACTCCGTCTATCGGCCCATGCGCGGGAAGCGGAAGATCTACATCATCGACGAAGTGCACATGCTCTCGCCGGCGGCGTTCAACGCGCTGCTGAAGACGATGGAGGAGCCCCCGGACCACGTGGTGTTCATCCTGTGCACGACGGAGACGCACAAGGTGCCCGCGACGATCCAGAGCCGCTGCCAGCGGTTCGAGTTCCGGACGATCGCGACGCGCGACATCGCGGCGCACCTCAAGCGCGTGCTCGCCGGCGAGGAGCGCCAGGCCGACGACGAGGTGCTGCACATGGTGGCGCGGCTGGGCAACGGATCGATGCGCGATGCGCTCTCGATCCTCGAACGGCTCACCGCGTCGACGGGCAAGGGCGACCGCCTCAGCGCCGAATCGCTCGAACGGCTCATCGGCCTCCCGGCGCGGACGATGGTGGCGGAGCTGGTCGGGGCGCTGGCGGCGGGTGATGCCGCGACGGCCCTCGAGCGGGCTGAGCAGCTCCTGCTCGGCGGGACGTCGATCGACCAGTTGCTCTCGAGCCTGGCGGAGCGCTTCCGCGACCTGATGCTCCTGTGCGCGTGCGGGCCGGAGACGGAGCTGGTCGACCTGTCGGACGAATCGCGAACGTCAGCGATCGAGCAATCGCGCTCGTTCGACGCGGCGGGGCTTGTGCACATGATCGCCCTGTGCGAGAGCGTGGCGCGTTCGTGCAAGAGCAGCGCGTTCCCTCGGGCGCTCGTCGATGCGCTCATCGTGCGGCTGGCGCAGACCGAGAAGCTCGCGGACGTCACGGCGATCCTGACAGGCGGGGCCGGGGGGACGGGTGGAGCGGGCGGGGCGAACGGCGCCTCGCGCCCGGCGATCCGGACGGTGCCGGGCGGACCACCGGCGCAGGCAGGGAGTGCCTCGCCAAAAAAACGCTGACGCCGGCGACCCCGGCGGACCAACGCGGAGCGCCATCGGCCGCACGCTCCGCGGACTCGCGTCCGCCCGATCGACCGGCGCCATTCGCCGAAGCTGGCCCGATCGGGACGGCGTCGCCGCGGATGCCCGCGGCAGCGCTGGCGGCGCCCGCGCACGCTGCGCCTGCTTCCACTCCCGCGCCGGCGGCGCCAGTCGATCGGCTTGAGCCGGCCAATGCGGAAGAGTTGTGGAAGTTTGTGCGGGCGTTTGTCGCCGACAAGCCGGGCAAACAGGCGATGATTTCGCGACTTCAGCCGCTGGAGTTTGACGGGTCGCGCGCGGTGATCGGGTGCGCCCCGGCGGCGCTGACGGCGATCAGCGGGCAATCTCGCGCGCTGGCGGACCTGATCCACGCCGTGCTTGGGCGACCCGTGCAGGTGACGATCACGCAGACGGACCGGGTTGCAACCCCTCCCGCCGCGCCGCTGACCACGCCTCAGACCTCGCCGCGCACCCATTTTTCCTCGCCGGCCGCGACGACTCCCGGGCCTGAGGAGCATCCCGGCGCGTCGATCGGCCCCTCGCGAGCGCCCGCACGCGGGCCGGTGGAGGCGCCTCCCGAGGTGCGGGACCATCCGCTGGTTCGGCAGGCGGAAGCGATCTTCGGGGCACGGATCGTTGGCGTGCGCGGCCCGAGCGGCGAATGATCCTCTGCCCAGGAGGGTCCGATGCTCGAAGCGTTCAAGGCCGCCGGAGTCTTCGCCAATCTGTTTCGCAACCGCGACCAGCTCGCAGCGCTCATCAACCGGGTGAAGTCGAGCCTCGATGGGAAGAAGGTCACGGGTGAAGGGGGCGGCGGGGCGGTCAAGGTGGTGATGAACGGGCGCATGCGCCTGCTCGAGATGCAGATCGATCCGAAACTGCTTGCCGCCGCGGGCGGGCCGGCCGCCGACGATCAGTTCGTGCGCCAGCTCATCACCGACGCCGTGAACAAGGCGATCGCCAAGGCGCAGGACCATGCGGCGAAGGAGATCGGCAAGGAAATGCAGGAGCTGGGGCTGCCCGATGTGCCCGGGTTGAACGACAAGGGCATCTGATTCGAACGAGCGCGTGCGGACCGTGAGCCGAGTGGCGGCCGGCGGCGCACCCGGGCGCGACCTGAGACGGGGCCCGGGGCTCGACACAGAAAGCGACGGGAAAGCGCATGGGCGGAGCACGCTGGGCCGACATCCCGGGTCAGACGCTTGTGCCCATCCAGCCGGGGCGCGGTCGCGGCGTTCGAGTGCAAGTGCGCGCGGCGGGCACGGCGCCGCCGCTGCCCGCGGCGGGCGCGGAGCGCTGGGCGAAACTGGTCGACGCGAACCCGCGCATGTTCGATGGGCCGATCCTGGCGTTTGAATCGTTCGACGGCGCGAGCGGGGTGATCGACGCGCGGCACGATCGCTTCGCACGCGTCGCCGTGCAGGATGAAACGCTCGACCTGGGCGTGCGGCTGCTGGGGGTCAAGGGGCTCATCGTGGCGCGCGATCAGCGCGGAGCAACTCACGTGCTCATCGCGCGGCGCGGCCGGCAGACACGGATCTACGCGGACATGTGGGAGATCGCGCCGGCGGGAGGGATCGATCCGCCGGGTGCCGATGCGGACCCGGGCGGAATGACCGAACTGAACATCGAGCGGCTCGTCGCGACGCTGATGGAAGAGAGCGAGGAGGAACTGGGGATCGACCTGCACGCGTGCGCGCGCGGGACGCCGGAGCCGGTCGCGCTCGTGCATGACGAGCTGGCGCGGAGCGTCGAGATCATCATGCGCGTCGACTGGCGCGAGGCGATCGATCCTTCCCGGCTGCCCGGCACGTGCCCGGCGAGCGGGCGAGGCGTCGGGGGCGGGTGGGAGTATTCCGACGCCGCGTGGCTGGCGCAGGCCGATGCGCGCGTGTTTGATGAGCGTTCCCGCGAGGCGATCGTCGGGCCGATGCGCGCGGTGCTGCGCTGGATGGGATGGTGCTGAGGGCGCGGGGGGCCGGGTGGCGGGGTGCGTGGAGGGCGGGACGCGCGAGGGGCGGAGAGCCGGGCGAAGCCCGCGTAGCGTTGTGCGATGAAGCCCAACGTCGCTTTCGCGAGCCACAAGCGCAACTTCACCGGGTACATGCGCGTCGTGGTCGAGCACATCGGGACGCTCGAGCGATCGCACAACCCGGGAGAAGCAGGAAGCGTCGGCGAGCGCCGGCTGAAGATTCTCGACATTCCCGCGGGCGCGGGGCAGGTGACCGACGCCCTGCGCGAGCAGGGGCACGAGGTGACCCCGGCGGACATCAACGAGGACCGGCCCGACTTCGTCTTCGCCGACATGACCGCGCGGTTTCCGTTTGAAGACGGCTCGTTTGACGTGTCGCTCTGTCTCGAAGGGATCGAGCACATGATCGACCCGGTGCATCTGCTTCGCGAGCTCATCCGCGTGGTGCGCCCGGGCGGGCGGGTCATTCTCTCGACGCCGAACGTCATGAACTTCCACTCGCGCCTGCAATTTCTGTTCACCGGCACGCTGTACCAGTTCTGCCCCAGCACGCTCCGCGACATTCCGCCCGGCGTGCAGGCCGACCGATTCCACATCGCGCCGACCGACTACCACCGCCTGCGCTACCTCGCGGACCACTTCGGCTGCGACGTCGAGCGCGTGCTCGGGGACAAGTGGAAGCGCGCCGGGCTGCTGCCGATCTATGGCCTGCTCTGGCTCGTCGGATACCCGTGGGCGCGGCGGCTGTTCTTCAACCGCGAAGCGAACCAGTGGCGCGCGCGCAACCAGGAGATCTTCCGGCACATCAACTCGCCGGCGGCCCTGTTCTCGCGATCGCTTGTCGTCGTGCTGAAGAAGCGCGCCGGCGCTCTCCCGTCGGAGGCTCGAGCCCCCGGCCAAGAACGTCGCGACGTTCGTACGATGGTTCGATGACCACGGCCCGGCTGCAGCGAAACACCATCATCGGTCTTGCGGTCAGCATCGCGCTTGCCGGAGGCAAGCTCGTGGGCGGAATCCTGGGACATTCGTCGGCGCTGGTGACCGACGCGGTGGAATCCATCGGCGACACGCTGGGGTCGGTGATCGTGTGGTGGGGCCTGAAGGTGGGCGAGCAGGGTCCGGATGAGCGGCATCCCTACGGGTATGGCCGCGCGGAGACGATCGCCGCGCTCGGGGTGGGCGTGATGCTCGTCGTGGCGGCGGCGATCATCATCGTGCGGGCGCTGGTGCAGATCATGACGCCGCACGAAGCGCCGGCCGCGTGGACGCTGGGTGTGTTGGCGGTGGTGGTCGTGGTGAAGGAGGGCTTGTTTCGCCTGGTGCTGGGCGGGGCCGACGCGATGGCCTCCGACGCGGCGCGGGCGGACGCGTGGCATCATCGCTCCGATGCGATCACGTCGGCGGCGGCGATGGTGGGGATCCTCATCGCGGTCTGGGGCCCGGGGATATTCAACGTGCCGTCGCTCGTGCTCGCGGACGAAGCCGCGGCCGTGTTCGCCGGAGTAATCATCATCTTCACCGCGAGCCGGTTCATCGCGCCGTCGCTCCGCGAGTTGCTCGATGCGTCGTCCCCGCAGCTCGCCGAGAAGGTCCGGCGCACGGCAGGTGCGGTCGAAGGGGTGCGCCTGGTCGAGAAGGTGCACGCGCGCAAGAACGGGCGGGGCTACCTGATCGACATGCATCTGCATGTCGCGCCGGAGATCACGGTTCGCGAGGGGCACGCGCTGGCCGGCCGCGTGAAAGCGACGATCCGCCGGGAGCATCCATCGGTGCGGCACATGCTCATTCACGTGGAGCCGGCGGAGACCGAAAACTCAAGCCCCGGCCCGTCATCGGCGCCTTCACCAGATCCGCCCGCGCAGGGGTCCGCGGGCGTGTCGGGCGATCTCAACGACCGCTGACGCGCACATCGACCGGCGGGAAGCCGTGCTCGTCGAAGATCATGAGTTCGGTCGGGCGGCCTTCCTGCACCCACGGTCGCGGGATGTGCAGCACGCTGCCCGGGGTGACGCGCTTGTTGGCCGCGGTCGCCGTGAAATAGCGGGCCAGGTGGCGCCCGTTCACGTAGACCTGGCCCTTGGACATCGAGCCGAGATCGACGGCCAGCGGCGCGATCGCGGCGCCGGCGGGAAGGGTGAACGTCGTCTTCCACCAGCGCGGCACGTGCAGGTGACGCTTGTGATCAACGCTGAAGCGATCGGGCGTGGGCAGCTCCCACTTTGCAAACGCCCACTCGGCGCGGGCCGTCAGGTTCTCTTCGCACTGGTACATGCCCAGCGCGTCGCGCAACTCGCCGGCGGCGGCGTCGGCATCACCCAGCACCGCGATCTGCACTTCGATGGCGCCGCGACCCAGCGCGGTTTCGTCGATGAAGAACCGGCTCGGCCCGCTCTGGTCGAAGAACGCGTGCGGGCGGTCGTTGATGAGCAGCAGACCTCGCTGCCGCCCGGGGCGGAGCGTGAGGATGATCGGTCCCTTCTTGCGCCGCGGGAGCGTCCAGGTGAGCCGCGTGGGCTCGGTCGACTCGCCCTGGTGAACCTGCCAGAGCGGCGCGCGAAAGGCGAGGACGTCGAGAGGGTCGCCGCGGCGCATCGCCGCCCGGCCCAGGCGGATCGGGCTGACTTCCCAGACGTGCCCGAAGAGGCCCTTGCTCTCGCCGAGCTGAGCGCCCTCGGCGAAGCGCCCGAGATTCTCGGCGAGAATGACGAGGCTCTGCTCACCCTTGTCGAGCTTGATGGTGGCGTCGGGCTCGGCGCCGGGACCGGACCCGAGCATGCCCAGCGCGTGTCCGCCTTCGAAGAGCGCGAGTCGATCGGCGCTGTGGGGCGCGACGCACTGCACGCGCCGCCCGCGCGCGTGGCGGAAGGTCAGGCGATACCACCCGTACCCGTACGGCGCCCCGAGAGTGTTCAGGTCCGCCGGGCCGGCGATGCTCGCGTAGCGCGGCCCGCTGCCATCCAGGTAATCCTCGAGCCCGGCGCTCTGCCAGGGTGAGAGCGCGAGCTTCCCCGCCGGCTTGCCTCGCACGACGACGCTCGCGGTCGGCGGCAATGGCGCGGGCGGAGGCGGCGGCGGAGGCGGCGGCACCGGCTTGCCCTTCTTGCCCTTCGCCGGCTTCTTGCCCTTGGGCGGCTCGGGGGTCTTCTTGACCTCCACGACCTTGGGCGGCTTGGGGTGCTCCTCGGCCACGACGGTTTCGAACTCGGGCGTGTCGCTGAGCTTGCGGAACTTGGCACCCCACGACGCGACGATGGGCTTGCCTTCGAGCGAGAGCCCGTCGACGCCCATGTAGATCGCGTCTTCGCCCACGTGCAGGCGGGGGAGCTGCGCGTCGGAAGCGATGCAGACAATCACGCCCTCGTGCTCGATGACCAGCGGCTGGTCGCCCTCGGGCACCTCGGTGTGCAGCTCGGCGCCGTTGATCGAGAGGCGCGCGGGCGCGCCGGCGGGGCCGGAGCAGACAAAGACCCGCCCCGCGAGCGCGAACGCCGACAGGTTGCAGTAATCAAGCTGCGAGCGGCCGACCAGGCGCGTGTTGAGGAGCACCCAGGCCACGGGCTGCTCGCCCAGGTGCACGGGCAGGATGGTCCCGTCGGGGAGCAGGAGCGTCGCGGGGTCGTGCGCCGGCCCGTTGGGCGTGCCATCGGTGTCGGTCGGCGCAAAGATGAAGACGATGGCGCCCTGCGTGCCGACGGCGTCGACGACCACGTGCCCGCCCGGAGTGATCTCGGCGAGCTTGCGGGGCTTGCCCGCGGCCTGCTGGTGTGCCGCGCCGGGCGGGAGGAGGCAGACGCTCTGGTGCTTGGCGTCGAGATGGGCGAGCAGGCGCCCGAACCGCGACGCGAACATGGCGATGCGCCGCAGCGCGGGATAGTGCGGCGCGTGAACCCCGTCCTCGCCGATCGGTGCCGCACGATCGGCGCTCGACGCGGCGAAGGCGGCGGTCGAGTGCGCCAGCCGGCCCGCGGAGAACCCGAAGCTCGTCCCGCCGACGAGCGGCTCGATGTTGAACTGCGCGCCCGCCGAGAGCACCTCGGCGAGTCCGCGCTGGAGCACAAACCCCGGCGCGGGCTGCGCGGGACGCTCGCCCCAGGCGTGCTGCTGGCCCACGCGGTATTCAGCCACGACGCGCGGCTGGCTCGGACGCACCTGCGCAAGCTGCCGCAGGTGCGGAAGCATCGCCCCCGTGCCGGTCCAGCCGTCGACTTCACCCTCGACCCCCGCCCACAGATCGTTGGCGTTGAGGAACGGCACTTCGAAGCCCGATTCGCGCAGGTAGCGGTTGAGCTCGCCCAGGTAGCCCAGCGCGAGCTGGTCGTGCCCGCAGGTCCAGTGGTTCTCGCTCTGAATCGCGATGATCGGCCCGCCCTGCGGCGTGCGCTCCGGATCGGGCGCGGTCACCTGCAGATCGCGCACCTGCCGAGCAACGGCGTCGATGAACCGCGAGCTCGCTTCGAGGAACGGCTGGTTCGCCGTACGCAGCGCCAGCGCCGGATTGCCCAGGAGCCACGGCGGAAGGCCGCCCATGTCGAACCCGGTGCCCACGAATGGCCCGCAGCGCAGGACGACATACATCCCCGCGCGCTGGACAAGCTGGACGAAGTGGCGGAGATCGTTCTCGCCCTCGAAGTTGAACTGCCCCGCGCGGGCTTCGTGACGCGCCCAGACAACCGAGGTGGTCACACAGTTGAAGCCGGCGGCCCGGGCGTCGGCAATCCGCGCCCCCCACAGCTCGCGCGGGAGGCGCGTATATTCCACCGTCCCGCTGACCAGCCACGTCCGCTTCCCGTCAATCGTGAAACTCTGCGCGTCGAAGGTGATTGATGGCATCGGTGCGTCGTGCTCCTGGACGGAAACCGGATTGGTCGGCGAGAAGGCGGGCGGGGCAAGGATGGAACGTGCAAGGCGCGGCACAGGCAGCGCCGCCAAACCAAGGAACCCGCTCAATCACCGAACATACACCGACGTCGGGAGGCACGTCGGAATGAAAAGCCGGGGACGCCGAGCATCAAAGCTGCCTCGTCCGGAAGGGCCCAACAATAGGTAAGCACTTGCTCACCTGCAACGCTTTGGCCTCAAACCGCTTTGAATGACGGTCGGAAACCGCCTCGGATCAGCTTCTCGTCCACATCCCATGCTCAAGAAGTCCCCACAACATGCGGTCCTGGTCGCGATTATCGGACTCTCCGGGTGCGGGAACGACCTGCGGGACATCGACGCGCGGACCGATGCCGCCATGCGCGAGCGGAGCGCCGCCCTGGGGCGTGACACGCTCAGTCCGTCGCGCGCGGGCCTGGGGGCCGAGCAGGCGGCCCCGAGCGGGGGCGCGCGGGAGGCGCGGCGCCGGTCGCTCCTCAAGAGCCCGGCAACCACGAACCCCGACGCGAGTGACCTGCCCTTCAGCCCCGCCGACGAAGCACGCGACGTGAACGCGCGGCTCGAGGCGTACTACCTCACCCCGGGCGTCGAGCCGACGCCGATCAATCTTGCCTGGGCGCTGCGACAGGCGCACACCTCCGCGCGCGAATATCTCAACGCCGAGGAGGAGTACGTGCTCGCGGCGGTGCGCCTGCTCATCGCGCGGCACGTGTTTGACCCGATTCTCTTTGCCAACAGCACGACGAGCGTGGTCGCGACCGGGACCGACGGGACGTTCGACACGCCGCTGCGGATTCTCAACGAGCTGGGTGTGAGCCAGCGCCTGCCCGACGGGGGCGCGGTCGCGGCGCGGCTCGTGTGGGATGCGACCGAGCAACTTCGCGGGGCGGCGACCGAGCAGTATCGCCAGGCGGCGTCGCTGGAACTCTCGGCGTCGGTGCCGCTGCTGCGGGGCGCGGGCCCGGTGGCGCGCGAGGATCTCATCCAGTCGGAGCGCGACGTGGTGTACGCGGCGCGGCGCTTCGAGGACTTCCGGCGCGCGCTCCTCGTCTCCGTCGCGTCGGACTACTTCGACCTCGCCCAGCAGGTCGCGGTCATCGCCAACCAGAAGCGGCAGCTCCAGAGCCTTTTGCAGCTCGAGGAGCGCGTCGCGGCCCTGGTCGAGGCTGGGCGGCAGGCCGAGTTTGAGAAGAACATCGCCAGCAACCGCGTGCTGCAGGCGCGATCGAACCTCGCGAATCAGAACGAGCGACTGCAGCTCGCGCTCGATCGCTTCAAGACGCGGCTGGGCCTTTCGCCCGATGTTCCGCTGGCGCTCGAGCCGGCGCAGCTGGAACTGCCCGAGCCCGAGACGACGCCCGACGCCGCGGCCCAGGCGGCGCTGCTCTACCGCCTCGATCTGCAGACGACGCGCGACCGCGTGGACGATGCACGCCGGGCGGTCGCCAACGCCGAGAACGGCATCCTGCCCGACCTGAACCTGGGCGGATCGGTGGCGGCACGCACGAAGCCGGGCGCGCGCGAGGGCGGACTGGTGTTCGAAACCGACGATTTCATCTACACGGGGAGCGTGACGTTCGGTTTGCCGCTGGACCGCGAGAACGAGCGGCTGGCGCTGCGGGCGGCGATCATCGACCTCCAGCGATCGCAGCGCGACCTGGATCTCTCGCGCGACAACGCGGTGATCGAAGCGCGGGCACGGGTGCGCGAGATCGACCGCGCCCGGTTCAACCTCGAACTCGCGCAGCAGGCGGTGGACATCAACCTGCGCCGGCAGGAGGAGCTCGAACTGAAGCGCGACGAGGTGAACACGCAGGTGATCGTCGACGCGCAGAACGACCTGCTCGACGCGGAGAACGCGCGGGACCAGGCGGTGACGGATCTGCGCAACGCCGTGCTTCAGTACCTGCTCAGCACGGGGCAGCTCCGCGTCAATCGCGACGGGACGCTGAAGAAGCCCGGGAGCGAGGGTGAGCCGGCCGGCGACGCGACCCTCGGCTCGCAGCCCAATGAATCGCCGCCTGAACGAGCGTCCTCTCCGGAGTGAGACGTCCGGGCTCCTCCCTCGCTGAGATCCCCGCGGCAGGTCGGTTCATCTCAACCTACCCTGCGCCCATGTCCGCGTTCGCGCCAACGTCTCCGCCCGCCGGCGTCCCCAAGCGCTCGCGTCACCTGCTTGTGCTGGCCTACTCGCCGTGGGATCTTGTGCCCGTGCTCTGCGGCGTCGCACACCTGGCGTACGTCCTCACGTTCTTCTGGTTCTTTGATCGCCTCCCGTGGTGGGGCGTGGCGCTCGCCGGCGCGGTCTATGCCGTGAGCGTCTCGTGGAACATCAACGGCATCTCGCACAACTTCATTCACAACCCCTACTTCCGCTCGGGCGTGCTCAACCGCCTGTTCTCGCTCATCGAATCGCTCGCGCTCGGTTTCTCCCAGACGTTCTACGACTACGTGCACACCATGCACCACGTCGGCAACTCCGACCGGCCCGACGAACACGGCCACACCGCCGACCCGCTCAGCATCTACAAGCACGGCGAGCACGGCCTGCCGGAGAACGCGTGGACGTACACCTTCCTTTCCTTCTTCCGCGATGACCCCCAGGCGATCTACAAGGGAATCAGGAAGAAGAACGCGGGCGAGGCGCGCTGGGGCGTGTTCGAGATCATCGCGATGGTCGCGTTCTTTGTCACGCTGGGCATCCTGAACTGGCGGTTCATCGCCTGCTTTGTGCCGTGCTGGTATCTCGGGCACTGCCTGAGTTACCTCAACGGCTACTTCGAGCATTACGCGGGCAACCCCGACAAGCCGATCGCCTGGGGCGTGAGCACGTATCACCGCCTGTACAACTGGATCTGGTTCAACAACGGGTATCACGCCGAGCATCACTACCGCCCGCGGCTGCACTGGACGCGGATGCGCGAGTTTCACGAGGCGATCGAAGACCAGCAGCAGGCCGAGGGCGTGCGGGTGATCCGCCCGCCGCACGCGCTGGGGTTCCTTGATCGCGACTTGCCGACGCGCGCGGAGCTGGCCGCGGCCCTGCATGCGCCGCGCTCCATGAGCGAAGTAAAGCCGCCGGAAGCGCTCGCAGGAGGCGCGGAGGGCGATGCAGACGCGACCAGCGCGGCGATGGCGGGCGCGCGGTGAGCGCCGCGGGTATCGAACAACCGGGAGGCATCAACGCACGCGGCATCGAGGCATCAAGGGTCGCGCGAGCGTGGCCGAGAGGATTTCTGCATCCGTATTTTCAGCTTGGCCTGGGCGTTGCGCTTGTCACGGTGTCGGAGCTCCTGCTCAAGCACGGCGCGGGGCAGAGCAGCGCCGCGGGCGCGCCCGACTGGACCGGGGTCGGGGCGCTCGCCTCGTGGTGGGTCTGGGGCGGGATCGCGTGCTACATCGCGAGTTTCGTGAGCTGGCTGCACGTGCTGCGATTTGTGCCCCTGGTGCTCGCGTTCAACGTGATGAACCTCGTGCACGTGTCGATCCCCATCGGCGCCGCGCTCGTGCTGGGGGAATCGCTTCCGGCGATGCGCATCGGTGGAACCGCGCTCATCGTCCTGGGCGTGGGGCTGCTCGCGCCGGCGCTGGCGCGGCTGGAGGAGAAACTGTGACCCCCGGCGTGCTGCTCCTCATCGCCGCGTCGCTCGTCGGGCTCGTCGCCGGCCAGGTGCTGCTCAAACTGGCGATGCGGCACGCGCCGCCGGATGACCCGCGCCGGCCGCCGCGGATTCGGCACCATCGCGCCCTGCTGCTGATCGCGGGAATCGCGGCGATGACCGTGTGGTTCATGCTGTGGCTCGGGCTGCTCCAGCGGCTCGATCTCAGTCATCTGTTTCCGTTTGAAGGGCTCGCGACCGTGGCGCTGAGCTTCGCGGCCGCCCGCGTGCTGCGCGAACGCGTCACGCCCCGGATGTGGCTCGCGGTGCTCCTCATTGCCGCCGGCGTGGCCCTGGTGGGGTTGAGTTGATCGCCCGTCAGGCCCCCGCGAGCGCACGCCACACCGCGATCATCGCCTCCGCGTTGACGCGCCCGATGGTCTCTCGCCCGGGGAGCGCAAGGCGCGGATGATCCCACCAGGCGGCGAGGCGCTTGAACCAGCCGTCGTACTCCTGCTCCGACCATGCGCCGCACAGATCGCCGCCGACGACCTCGGCCCGCGCGTGGAGCAGGCCCAGCGCCCATGTCAGATCATCGACCTCAAAGAGCCCATGCTCCCAGTTTGAGTAGACGACGCCGTGCCGGAGGCAATCGAGATCGATGGTCACGTAGACGCGCCGCCCGGCGAGCGAATCGGCGAAGCGCGCGAACTCCTCGCGCCACGACTCGCGATCGATGCACCCGTATCGGCGCCGGTTCGCGGGGCTCAGCCGCTCGCACCACGGGCGCACGCTCAGCCGCGCGTCGCGCGAGCGAAAGAGGCGATGCGGGAGCGCCAGCTCGAAGTTGCCGCAGCCCCAGACCGTCACCGATCGCAGCGCCGGGTTCGCCAGCGCCCGGCCGACCCACGCGCCGCACGCCCACGCCGGCGGGCGCATGTCCCAATCGGGATGGTTGTCAAAGCTGACGAGGTGGTACTCGCCCTCGCGTGCCGCCCGGCGTTGCCAGAGGGCCGTGAGGTGATGAAAGTCCCCCGAGCCGCAGAGGACCAACGGCGCCAGCCGGCCCTCGATCTCGCGCCAGAAGGACTCGATGACGCGCTCGCGCGCGAAGAACCGCACGCGCGGCCCCCACGTCCGCGCCTCGATCCGCGGCAAGCCAAGCGCTTCACCCGCCGACGCCGCGGCACAGTCGAGATCGACATGCACGCCCGCAAGCACGCCGGTGGCAACCGACGCCGGCGCATTCGACCCGCGTGCCGGGCTCGGGAATGGTTGATCCGGAAGCATGGTCCGCCGCCGCGCTGCTGGGGGGTCCGTTCCTTGCGCCGCCTCAGAACTGCAACTGCACGCTCACGCCGAAGACCAGTCCCGGCTTCACCTGCGGGTGCGCGAAGCGGACGCCGTCGAAGTTGTCGATCTGCAGTTGCTGATACGCCGTGAACCCCACGAACGCGCTGAGTGAAAAGAAGGGGTGGGGGACGAAGTCGGCGCCGAAGGTGATCGGCACGCTCGCATCGCGGAAGATGCCGCTGGGCATGGCGGGGTTGGCCTCGTCGAGGCGATACTCGCGCGTGTTGTACGCGACGCGCAGGCGCAGGATGAGGTAGTCCGTCGGGTCATATTCGAGCTTCACGCCCGGACCTTCGGTGAGGAGCCGCCAGTGCTCGGCAAACTCCCACTCGATGCCGATGATCGGGAACACCGACACGTCTTCTTCGAGGCGCGTGATGACGGTGAGGCCGAGGGCGAAGTTGAGCTTGTCGCTGATGAGCCAGCGGACGCCGCCGAACCCGCCGTAGCGGGCCGAGTCGCCGAAGTCGGCGCCGTCTTCACCGGCCCACGCAAGGATGCCCCCGCCGAAGACGCCCCAATCGGGCCCGAGGCGGAGCTCGAAGTTGGGGATGAAGTCGTACGCATCAACATCGCTGAGAAGCTGCGTGCCGCCCGGGGCCAGGCGCGCCCCGCGCAGGCGATAGTTCGACCGCTCGTAGTTGAAGATGATGCTGATCTGCAGGTCCTTCTCCGGCCCGACGATCAGGTTGCCCCCCGCGGCAAAACGATCCACGCGCAGGCTCCCCCCGTCACCCTGCAGGTTGCTCCGGGCCTGCCCCTCATAGCTCACGTACGGCAGGATCGTCCAGATCGGGCGCTCGTACATGCTCGTGTCGGGCCCGCCGCGGGTGATGTGCATGGGCAGGTTCTCGACCGCGGCCTCCGGATCCTCCAGCCCGAGCACCGCCGCGGCGATCGGCATCCCGCCCCACGCGGCGCCCACAGGAGCGTCAACGCCATCCGAGCCGTGCGCAGGAACCGCGGCGGCAAGAGCTGCAACCAGAACACCGGCGTGAACCATGAGAGACTCCTTACATACGAGCGGAGGGTAGCGGGTGAGGAGCGCGACGGGAACAGGAGACACGCTCGAGCCATTCACGCGAGCACGGTTCGCACAGGCAGGACGCGGCTTACGCTCGGCAGTGCAGCACGTGCGGATCAAGCAGGCGGCGGAACCGGGACCAGGCGAGCTGGCCGCTGGCCACGCCCGGGACGCCTGGCTCCGCGCGCTCGCCGACTTCGACCCCACGCGGGCCGAAACCATCAAGCACGACGCCCGTTCGGGCGTGCACCGCGCGCGGATGCACGGGCGCGACGTGATCGTCAAAGTCGCCTCGCTCGCGTCGCTCGCCGACGGCCTGAAGCACGCCCTGCGCGCCTCCCAGGCCTGGCGCCAGTGGCGCGGGGCCGAGCGGCTCCGCCGCGCGGGCGTCGACGTCGCGGCTTGCCTCACCCTCGCCTCGGCACGCACCGCCGACGGGCGGCCGGTCGAGGTGCTCCTGCTCGAAGCGATCGCGGGCGAGCATGTGCTGCAGCACCTGGCGGGCGTCCTCACGATCGAGCGCGAGCGCGCCATCGCCGCGGGTATCGGCCTCGGACTGGCACACATGCTCGACCAGGGCCTCGCCAACCGCGATCACAAGCTCTCGAATCTCATCGTCGCGGCGGACGCAGGCGACCCCGGCGGCTGCCGCGTCGTCATCGTCGACAGTGTCGCGATCCGGCGCATCGGCGCCGCCTCGCGGCCCGCCGCCCTCACGCGCATGCTCGCCGACATGCTCGTCGAGGCGCTGGGCTGCGGCGTCCCGGTGCGGCTCGCCCTTCGCCGCCGACTTGTGCGCGAGTACCTTCGCGCCGTCTGGCACGCACACGAAGGCGATTCCGGAAATCGCGTTGAGTTCGAGGAATGGGAGCTCGGCAGCGCGCGAGCCATCTGGCGGCGCGTCGACGAAGCCATCCGCGGCCGGCCGATCGGCCCGCCCAGGGTCAGCCCGCTTCGTTGAACCCAGCTTCGAGCCTCGTGGCGAGCGCCATGTCACGCCAGGGCCGGCGCCGGCGCGATCATCACCGGCGCGCCCGGGCCGGCGAGACGACGCCACAGCAAGCCCATCTCCAGCACGACCCACGCCGCCGCCAGCGGCGTGATCCACCACCCATGTGGATCGAGCCGCTCGGCCAGCCGAGCCACGAGCGCCTCGACGTTCCCCTTGTAAAGCCCCTTGGCCAGGCCGACGAGCAGATGCGGACGCGCCAGCACGCGTCCGCTCGAGCGCAGCCACGCAGCGCCCGCGTCGCCCTTGCGGGCGGCCTTGATGAGCAGCTTCTCCGCGCGCTCCCCGCCGCGCACCACGTCCAGCGTCTTCGGCCCGATCACGTGGAGCGCCAGCGCGCCCGAGCCCGCGTTGCGCTGCACGAACGTCGCGAGCTGCGCGGCGTCCTCGACACTCTCGCACCCGCGCAGGGCCCGCAGCGCCGTCGCCGGGGACGTGCTCCGCGCCAGCGTCGCGGAGTGCTCGGCCAGCTTCCGGATCGACCCGGAGTCGCCGCGCTTGAAGGCCCGGACGATCTGCTCGCCCATTGACTTTCCCACGGCGCCCGTCTTGCGCCCGATCTTGAGCAGCGAGACGCCCCAGTCGATCTCCGGCGCGATCGTCGTCGCGACGCCGACGCTCGAGAGCGCGAGGATCACGCCATCGGCCTCGCCATCAATCGCCAGCCGGCTGCCTTCGATGATCACGTCTCGCACATCGCCGACGATGAACAGGTCCGCCGTGACGGCGCCCGCGAGTGCTTCGAGCGACTCGCCCCGCCCCGTAACCGCGCCCATCCCCACGCTCTTGAGACGCCGCGCCCAGCTCGCCTGCTCGTCGAGCGCGCGCTGCCGCGCCTGCGCGAGCGCCTCGTGCGCCGGGCCGCTCGATACGAGCAGGCCCGCGTCGGCGATCATCACCGCTTCGCCGAAGCGACCCTCGTCGCTCAACCGGCGCACCTCGCCCGCGTAGTCCATGTCGGGCAGCGCCGCGAGTTCGAGCCGCGCCAGGCGCCCGGCGTGATCGCCCACCAGCGCCCACAGCACCAGCGCCGCGATCGACAGCCGCAGCACGCCCCACCGCGCCCTCAAAAGCCTCAGCAGCATGCTCACGGGCGTTC
Source organism: Phycisphaerales bacterium (assembly GCA_050182995.1). Classification (GTDB taxonomy): domain Bacteria; phylum Planctomycetota; class Phycisphaerae; order Phycisphaerales; family UBA1924; genus JAEUIX01. The sequence continues at coordinate 22,431 of JBFXBS010000005.1, forward strand.
CTCCGTGGGCGCGGCCTCCGCCTGCCGATCGTCAAACGCGACCCGCACGCTTGCCGACTCGCCCGCGATGGCCCGGACCAGTTCCACGACGCGCTCGCGCGTGCGCTCGCGGATCATCTCCTCATCTTCGAGCGTCAGGACCATCCGCCGCGCCTCTTCCGCGATGCTCCGCCGCGCCAGCCCCAGCGTGTATTCGCCGCCGATCCGGCGGAAACGCAGCCACCCGGTCTCGACGTTCGACTCCTCGCGCTCCGGAAAGACCTCGGTGGCGATGCGCTGCGGCGCGGGCAGCCGCACGAGGTACGCCGTCGCCAGCGGGCCAAGCGCCACGCTGTCGACACGGGCGCGCGAGAAGTCGGTGCCATAGAACAGCCGCACCGGCACGCGCACCGTCGCATCGACGTCGCCCAACCAGCTCTCGTCGCGCGTCCGCACCTCCACGCGCGTCTCCAGCATCACCGTCACAAGCTGCATCGCCGCGATGGCGCGGCCAATCTCCGCGATCTGCGGCGGCGCCTGGCTTGTCGGCATGTCGCCCCGCCCCTCGCCCCCCGCGGCACGCGCTCCACGCCCCAGCTCCGCCTCGCGCACGCGCATGTACCCCGCCAGCGCCGCAAACACCAGCCCCGCGCACACGACCACCCCAAGCACCGACGGCCCGCGCCGCGACGCCTGACCAGCGGCATGTTGCATCGAAGCGTTCGCCACGCGAGATTCCTTCCCGTCACGCCCGCGCGCACTCTCACCGCGCGTGCCGACTCAGGATTGTTGGGTTTCGAGCGCTCGCCGTACGGGCGACTCCCTCAGAATCGACCAGAATCCCCCCATTCACCCACGTTTTTCGCGTGCGTTCACCCCGTGGGCGCTACACCAGCCGGCCTGTTCGGCTCCTGGGTGGGCGACGCCGCCGGTGGCGCGGACTCGTGCGGACGCTCGCCCCGGTTGAGCAGCAGCACGTTCTGCCGGCGCGCGGCTGCCGCGTCAAAACTCGAACCGAGCTCCGCCTCGCGGGCGTCGATCTGCACGCCCATGTTCCCCCCGATGTGCCGGTTGAAGTAACGCAGGTTCCAGATGACCGTCAGCCCCTGCGTGTTCGTCCCCAGTGCTCGCTTGTCGTGCATGTCCATCGACCACACTTCCCACCCCTCGAAACCGCCCAGCGTGAGCACGGGCGTGTTCTGCGGCAGGTTGAGATCCCACAGCAGAATGCGCCCATCGGTCCCGCTGGAAGCGAGAATGTTCGGCTCGCGCGGCCGGAACTGCAGGTCGGAGACCAGTCCGCGGTGCCCTTCAAGACGCCGCTCAAGCTTCCCCGTCTCGACGTTCCACACGTCGATCGTGCGATCCCAGTTTCCGCTGAGCACGCGCTGGCCATCCTCCGTGAAGACGATGGTCCAGGGGCACCCGGCCGGCCGATCGCACTCGCGGATCTTCTCGCCCGTCTGCGCGTCGTACAGGCACATCGCCACGCGCCGCGTCGTCGTCGCGATGATCTTGTCATCGGGGCTGAACGCCGCCCCGAGCGCCTCCCACCCGTCGCGCGGGATCGTCACGAGCACCTTGCCCGAGGGCACCTCGACCACGCGGAAGGTGTCATCAGCCCCCGAGAGCACCAGGCGCGAGCCCGTCGAATCGAACCGCATCCCATCGTTGGTGATCATCTTGTACCCGGGAAACTGCCCGATCTTCTCGCGCCGTTCCAGGTCATAGAGGAACAGGATGTTGTCCACGCCGACCGCCGCCGCTCGCCGCCGATCCGGGCTCACGGTGATCGACCGGATGCGCCGGGTCCCCGTCGAGAGCACGGTGCGAAGCTCGCCCGTGTTCTCGTCGATGAGCGAGACGCTCCCATCCCACCCGCCGGCGATCAGCTCCCCGGGCGGGCCGAACACCGCGAGCGTCCGCGACAGCGGCGGCACCTCGATCCGCGTCCGTCCGCCGTTCGGATCAAGCTCCCACGCGCGGATCGACCCCGCGAGATTGGCCCACGCATGCCGCCCGTCGGGCGAAACCGTCACGTCGCTCGCCCCGGCACGCACCGAGAACGAATCGATCACCCGCTCGCTCTTGAGATCCCACACCTGCACGTACCACCACCCGCTGGTCACGAGCCGTTCGCCGTCGGGCATGAAGCACACCCCGGCCATGCTCCCGTTGGGCGAGTTGAGCGTCTGGAGCAGCCGCCCCGAGTCGACGTCGTAGACGCGCGTGAGCCGGATCGCCCCCGTGCTGGCGATGCGCCCGCCGTCGGGCGAGAACGCCACGCGCAGAATCTGGTTCTCCGGGTCGTCAATGGCGTGCGTGAGCGAAAGGTCTTCGGTCGAAAGGAGTCGAATGGTCGCATCGGTGCACCCGGCGGCGATCTCGTTGCGCCCGGGCCGCAGCGCCAACGTGTGGCATCTCGCCGCGGGCACGCGCGACCCGAGCTCCGCGAGTCGTCGCGTCCCCAGCACGCGGTTCGGCGGCCCGACCTCCGTCGCCTCCGGATGTTCTCGCCGCGCATCCAGCAGCGTGAGCGATCCGTCGACGTGCGACGCGATCAGCCGCTCGCCCGTGCCGTCGAACACCAGCTCAATCACCATCGGCCCCGCGCCGAGCAACTCCACGATCTCGCGCCCCGTCCGCGGGTCGACCAGCGCCACGCGCCCGCGATCGGTCCCGATCGCCACGCGCCCGTCCGGCGAAAACGCCAGCCCTTGGATCGGCACGCCCTCGCCGGGGAACTCGCTGATCGTCTCGTACGTCTGCAGGTCGCGGAACTGCACGCCCGGATCGAGCCCCGTCGTCGCCAGGATCGAGAAATCCGGGCTCGCGCGCAGCCGCCAGACGCGCCCGTTGCGATGAGCCGCCAGCGTCGCCTCGCAGCGCGTGTTCGCGTACAGCTCCCACAGGGCGTAGAACGTCTGGTGCGAGTTGATGTTCTTCAGGTGCTCGGGCCAGAGCAGCTCTTCCGCCGCCGACATGTTCCCCGAGAGCCCCAGCAGCCGCCCGCGCTCGATATTCACGTAGGTCAGTTCTTGCTTCAGGCGCTCGGCGGTTTCGTCGGCGCGGGCCCGCTGATGCGTCGCCTCCGCCAGCGCCGCCTCGGCGCGGCGCTTCTCGCGCGTCTCCGATCGCGCCAGCTCCGCGTTCCGGGCCGCCTGCACGTTCGCATAGATCGCAAACCCCAGCACCCCGAGCACGATCACGATCGTCGCCGCCGCCACTTCCTTGTAGCGCTTGAGCTGCTTGCGCAGCACGTACAGCGCCGAATCCTGCCGCGCCGCGATCGCCCGCCCGTCCAGGTACGCCCGGATGTCCTCCGCCAGGTCCGCCGCGCTCTGATACCGCCGCGACTTCTCCTTCGCCAGCGCCTTGGCGACGATCGTCTCCACGTCCCCGCGCAGCGACCGGTTCACCGTGCTCATCCGGATCGGCGGCTCCTCCCGGATCAGCCGCGCCGCCTCCGGCAGCGAGTGGCTCTTGAACCGATACGGCAGCCGCTCGGTGAGCAGCTCGTACATCACCACGCCCAGCGCGTACACGTCCGAGCGCGTGTCCACGTCCCCCGGGTCGCCCTGAACCTGCTCCGGGCTCATGTACGGCAGCGTCCCGATGATCTGCCCCACGCTCGTCTGCATCGTCGTCACCGCGATGTCGCGGTCCGCCAGCCGCGCAACGCCAAAATCAAGAATCTTCGGCTGTCCGTTCTCACCCATCAGGATGTTCGCCGGCTTCAGATCGCGATGAATCACCCCGCTCAGGTGCGCGTGCTGCACGGCGTCGCACACCTTCGCCAGGATCTCCAGCCGCTGCCGCGCAGGCAGACGCTCCTCCACCGCGTGCTGAATGATCGGCCGCCCGCGGACCAGCTCCATTGCGATGAACGGGTGCGCCGTCGGCACAAACGGCCCGCCATTCGCCCCGCCCGCGCCCTTGCCCGCCGGCGCGTCCTCGCGAAACGTCCCCGCCTCGTAGATCTGCGCGATCCCCGGATGCTGCAGCCGCCCGAGCAGCTCCGCTTCAAACTCGAAGCGCCGCACGAGCTTCTCTGACCCGATCCCCTGGCGCATCACCTTGAGCGCCACCGTCCGCTTGGGCCGCTCCTGCTCCGCCAGATACACCACCCCCATCCCGCCCTGCCCCAGCACCCCGCGGATCGTGTATTGGCCCAGCTTGCGGTCCGGCGGCAGGAGCGGCTCATCGCCCTTGATCGCCGTCGCCCCGATCTGCGTGAGCAGCCCGCGCCCGGGCGAGGCTTTGGAATCAAGAAACGTGCTCCCGCCCGGCGCGCCGACATCCTGGTGATAACCCAGCAGCGACTCCACCTCGCGCCTCAGCTCGCCGTCCGTCCCGCACGCCTGATTCAGAAACTGCGTCTTCTGCCCCGGCGCCAGGTCGACGGCGAGCAGGAAAATCTCTTCAATGCGGGATGGACGCGTGTCGCTCATGCGCGCGGTTCCGCCACCGGCGGCGTGGTGTGCGCAGACGATGCATCCCCACGCTCGCCCCCTTCCACCACCGCGCGCTTCAGCCACGCCCGCGCAAACACCCAGTCGTTCTTGACCGTCGCCGCCGACACCCCGATCGCCGCCGCCGTGTCCTCGATGCTCAGCCCCGCGAAGTATCGCAGCATCACCACGCGATACTTCCGCTCGTCAGCCTTTTCCAGCTTTGTGAGCGCCTCATCCAGCGCGAGCAACTCCTCCCCCGGCGGCTCGGCCGCGAGCACATCCATCTCCACGTCCGCCCGCTTGAACTCCCCGCCGTGCTTCACGCGACCGCGATGCCGCGCTCGATCCACCAGGATCCGCCTCATCGCCAGCGCCGCCGCGGCAAAAAAGTGCCCACGCCCCTCCCACCGAATTTCGCTCCCCCCGGCCGTCTGCCCCAGCAGGCGCATGTACGCCTCGTGCACCAGCGCCGTGGGCTGCAGGGTGTACCCCGCCCCGCCGCCCGGCTCCTTCGCCAGCCGAGCCGAGGCCAGCTTCCGCAGCTCCTCGTAGACCAGGGGCAGCAGCGCTGAGCCTGCCTGCTTGTCCCCGGCCACCGCGGCCTCCAGCAGCATCGTCACGTTGTTGCCGGGTGATTCCACGTTGATTCGCCTCAAAAACCCCTGCGGCCGCGCCCACGCCAAGTGTACCCCAAACCGGGCCGCCGACCGCCCTTTCAGCACAATCCACGCCCGCTCCGCACTGGCCGCCGCAACCACGCGACATGCCGCAAACGTATATCCTTCCTCCCCCGCCCCGGGCCCACCCCTTGCCTTCGGCCCGCGGCAACCACCGGAGACCCCGCCCATGGCCAAGATGTTCTACACCCTCGAAGAAACCGCCAAGCGCCTCGGCGTCAGCGTCGATGAAGTGCGCACCATGGTCTCCTCGGGCCGCCTCCAGGAATACCGCGACCGAAACAACCTCGTCTTCAAGCGCGAGCAGGTCGACATCCTCGCCGGCGACGACGCCGACCCCGCCGTCATCCCCCTCGCCTCCGACTCCGGCGAAATCACCCTCGCCCCCGAAGACTCCAAGGGCGGCTCCTCCATGCCCGGCAGCACGCCCGGCAGCACCAAGGAACGTTCCGGCATCTCCATCTTCGAGCCCGAAGAAGGCGAGGACATCGACCCCTCCGCTCAGACCCAGGTCAGCCCCGCCGCCGGCGGCACCATCGGCGATCCGGGCGGCTCCGGCTCCGGCCTCCTCGGGCTCACCCAGGAAGCCGACGACACCTCCCTCGGCGGCAACCTCCTCGGCGGCGCCGCACCCGCCGCCAGCCCCGGCGACACCGGCGCGGGCGGCGCACTCTTCGAACCCGCCGGCGTCGCTTCCGACGTCTCCAGCGGCGGCGGCGGCGTCCTGGTCATGGCCGAGCCCTACGACGGCCCCGGCTCCGGCCTCGTCGGCGGCCTCGCCTTCGCCATGGTCCTCATCCTCGCCACACTCCTCGTCGCCGTCCTCTTCGCCATGTCCGGCGGCGGCGGCCTCGTCACCATGCTCGGCGAAGGTCTCTGGATGTGGGTCGGCATCTTCGCCGGACTCGCCGTCGTCGGCGGCGTCGTCGGCTGGCTCGTGAGCAAGTAACTCCGCCGCGCTACGCCTTCCGCCGTCCCCCGCCCGTCAGTTTCCCCAGCACCGCCGCCTGCCTGAAAAACTGGATGTGCGGCACCGCGGGCACACCCATCACCGTCGCGCCCGGCGCCACGTCCTTCATCACCGCCGCGAACGCCGCCAGCCGTGCGCCGCGACCGATCCGCAGGTTGTCGGCAATCCCGCAGTGCCCGCCGATCATCACCCCGTCCCCGATCACCACGCTCCCCGCGATCCCCGTGCACCCGGCGATCAGGCACGAACGCCCAATGACCACGTTGTGCGCAATCTGCACGTGATTGTCGAGCTTCGTCCCCGCGCCGATCACCGTCGGCCCGAACTTCCCGCGGTCGACGCACGTGCACGCACCGATCTCGACGTGGTCCTCAATCTCGACGTTGCCCGCGTGCGGAATCTTGACCACTCCGCGCCCGTCGGGGCTGGGCCGGAAGCCGAAGCCGTCGGCGCCGATGATGCACCCTGAGTGCAGCAGGCAGTGCCGCCCGATCACGCACCAGTCGTGCACCACGACATTCGGCTCGAGCTCGCTCTGCGCCCCGATCCGGACGCCCGCGCCGATCACCACGCCCGCCCGAAGCACCACCCCCGCGCCCAGCTCCACGTCGTCGCCGATCACGCACATCGGGCCGATGCTCGCCGACGGGTCGATCCTCGCGCCGGAGCCGATGAGCGCCGTCGGGTGCACACCCGCGCTCGGCCGACGCTCCGGCGGCTTGAACCGCGGGATCAGCCGGATCAGCGCCAGGTCCGCGTTGTCCACGATGATCGCCGCCGCCCGTCGCTCCACCCGCGGCAACGCCACGTCCCGCGACACCAGGCACGCCCCGCCCTTCGATTCAGGCCACTTCGCCGCATACGCCTTCGAACGCACGAACGTCAGGTCCTCCGGACCCGCCCCCTCGATCGTGTTCAGCCGGCGCAGCTCAATATCGCCCGGCCCGTCGAGCTCAGCGCCCAGCGCCCGCGCGATCGCCCCCGTGGTGAACGGCGGCGCGCCGAGCTCGGTCTGTTCCTGCGGGGTCGACATCAGTGCACACGCCCGGTCGAAATGAGCACAGCTCGAGCGGCCGAACGCTCCGCGCGCCGCGCCCGGCTCGCGGGCGCGGGTCACGCCCGCCCGAGCACGCGAACACCGCGGCTTACTTCGGCGCGGCCGGCGCCCCGGGCACCACCGGCGCCGACGCACCCACGCCCGCCTTGAACTCGTTGTTCATCATCGTCACGAGCTCGGCCGTGATGTCGTGCGCCGGATCGACGTGCAGGAAGCGCTTGAGCGAGATCGTCCGCTCGATGTCGGCGCTGGGCGCCTCAGGCACGCGCACGTTCTCGTCGCTCACGACCACCATCGTGTACCGGTTCTGCGCCGCCAGACGCTTCGCCGCGCCGGTGATCTTCTCGTACAGCTTCTTGAGCATCTTCCCGCGACGCTGGTCGATGAGCGCGTCGTACACCTTCTTCTTCACCTCCGCGTTGGCGCGCATCTGGATGAGCGTCGCCGCCGCGTCTTCCTTCTCCTGCGTCCCCGACTGCAGGAGATTCAGCTTGTTCTCCTGGTTGCGGAGCTCCTCCACGATCTTGTCCAGGTCCGCCTGCAGCCCGCTCGTGTACGCCTTCATCGACGCTTCCGCGTCCGCTCGCTCGTTCAGGTTCGACACCACCGTCTCCAGATCCACCGTCGCAATGATCGGCGGCGACGGGGGCGATGCCCTCATCGCCGCGGGCACGGCGATCGTCGACACCGCCGCAGCGGCAATCATGGAAATGGCGGCAAAGCTCAGCAGCAGGCTACGGCGATTCTGCGTCATGGGGGAAACCTCCGGTGCAAAGGCCAATGGTATGGCCCTCGACGCTTCAGCCCCACTCCCTCATCTCCCGCCCCGCACCCTACCGGATGCCCGCCAGCCGCCGCACCGTCATGTCAAACGTCCGGATCATGCTCGCACGGATCATCGCCACCGCCCCGATGAACACGCCCGCCGACACCACCGAGCCGATCGCCAGCGCCACCCGCGCCCCCGCCAGCCCCCCGCTCGACCCCTTGTCCACCGTCTCCTGCATCCCGATCTCGGGCGCCACGCCCGCGAAGATCACCGACGCCGGGCTCAACGCCGCCAGCATCGGCCCTACCCCAGGCAACGAGCCCGCCGCCGTCCACCCGCACAGGCCCATCGGCCCCGCGATCACCGCCACCACCCCCACCGTCCCCATCACGCTCCCGATCGTCCCCTTGCTCTTCAGCGACCACTGCATCCCCAGGATCACGCACAACGCCATGAACGGGATCGACACCAGCGCCGCCACCAGCCCCGCCTCCGGCAGCAGCACCGGGATCTCCATCGCTCCCCCCGCCCCCGCCGGCGTATAGCTGATCAACACCCCGCCCGCGCGCCCCAGCCCCCCCACGCTCGCGTACAGCCCCGCCAGCAGCAGCGTCCCCAGCGGCACGCACAGCAGCGGCAACAGATACGCCACGATCCCCGCCAGCTTCCCCGACAGATACTGCCCCGGTCCGATCGGCGTCGTCAGCAGCAGATCGAGCGTCCCATCCTCGCGCTCGCGCGAGACCGCCGTCGCCGACATGTTCATCGCCACCAGCGTGATCACCGCCAGCTCGCCCAGGGTCGTGTAGAGCAGCACCGAGCGAAACTGCGCCGACGAAAACGATCCGGCGTGATAGAACCACAACACCACGATCGCCCACGCCGCGCCGACGGCGATGAACAACCACCGCGCCACGATCCGCCCCAGCGTCGCGTTCCGCGCCGCCGCTTCGCGCCATGCGATCGGGTTGTGCCACACGCCCCGCGCCGGCCGCGCCTCCGAGCCCGCCGCCCCGAGGCCGAACATCTTGCGATACCACGGCGCCGTCTGGGTCGAGCGCGTCGTCCCCGTGATCGCCACGAACCCGCCCAGCCGCACCGTGATCGACGACGCGAACATGAGCACCAGGCTCAGCCCCACCGAGAGCACGCACGCCGTCGTCACCGGCCGCTCGAGGAACCACGCCGCCAGCCCCGTCTGGCTCCCCGCCGGCGCCCGCGGATACCCGGGCGGGTCGAGCAGCGCCTGCAGCGTCAGGAACGGGTTGATCGCCGTCATCCACGACACCCCGCCCGCCACCACCGCGCCGGGCGAGGCGATCGCGTCGATCGCCCACGTCACCGCCAGGTACGAAATCACCGTCACGTAGAACGCAAACACCGCCCGCCGTCCCACCAGCCGGCTCACCGACAGCGCAATCGCCGCCGTCCCCACCACCAGCGCCGCGCACGCCGCGATCGCATAGCTCGCAAAGATCGTCGTCCCCGGCACCCCGCCGTAATACTGCGTGATCGCAAACAGCGGCAAGCTCGAAAACAGCAGCGCCAGGATGAAGAACAGGCGCCCGAACAGGTTCCCCAGCACGATCTGCGCCGCCGACAGCGGCGTCGTGAGCAGGATGTCCCACGTCTTCGGGTCCGATTCCTGCGCAATCGCCCCCGCCATGAACACCGGCGCGAGCACGCAGATCAGCGCAATCTGCAGCGTCGCGATCGCCGCGAACGACCGTGTCCCCGCAATCGCCAGGTCCCCGAAGTTCATCGTCGGGCTCGCCGCAAACTGCAGCAGCGCCCACAAGAGCACCAGGATCATCACCCCCAGGTACGCCGAGCGGATCCACATGTGCCGCACGCGCCGCGACCCGTTCTGAACCAGCCGAACCGTGATCGGGTTCGTCGGGCCGAATCTCAGGAGCCACCGCAGAATCACCGGCATCGCTCAATGGTAACCGTCGGCGATTCGACATGTGTTGTTTGCGGTTGCTAACCTTCCCCGTGCCCCTGCCGCTCCTCTTCCTCCTGGCCCTCTTCACGCTCTGGCTTCTCTGGGCCGCGATCGCCCACCTCCTCATCCGCAACCCCATGGGTTTCATCAGCGGCGGGATCGGCTTCGCCGTCAACACCCTCTACACCTCCCTCTGGCATCGCCTCCGCGTCGAAGGCCGCGAGCACATCCCGGGCCCGCGCCAGCGCTCCCCCGAAGGTCTGCCGCTCGGCAGTCATCCGCCGCTCATCGTCGTCGCCAACCACACCTCCGGCCTCGATCCCCTCCTCATCCAGCGCGCCTGCCCCTTCTACATCCGCTGGCTCATGGCCGGCGAAATGCGCCTCCCCGCCTTCAACTGGCTCTGGGTCTGGCTCGAGATCATCTTCGTCGGCGCCGATGGCCAGCGCTCCGGCGCGTCCGAACTCGCTTCCCTCAAAGAGACCTTCCGCACCGTTCGCGCCGGCGGCGTCATCGGCATCTTTCCCGAAGGCCGCCTCGAACGTCCCCGCGGCGTCCTCCACCCCTTCCAGCCCGGCGTCGGCGTCATCATCGCCCGCTCCGGCGCCAAGGTCCTCCCCGCGGTCATCACCGGCACCCCCTACTCCGACTCCGCCTGGGGCTCCTTCTGGCCCATGAGCCGCTCCCGCGTCCGCTTCATGCCGCTCATCGACTTCACAGGCCGCAAGCCCGAAGAGATCGTCGCCGACCTCGAAGATCGCTACCGCGAATGGACCGGCTGGCCCGTGGTCCAGCCCTGATCCGCGTCAATCGCCGCCGCCCGCTCACGATCCCATCCGTCCCATGATCGCTTCCAGCCGGCGCTTGTGGATCGCCCGATCCGGCTCGAGCACGATCATCGCCTCGATCTGCGCCTTCGCGCTCGCCAGGTCGCTCCGCTGCAGCGCGATCGCCGCCGCCTTTTCCCGATATCGCGCGTCATACGGCGACACGCGCGTCGCCCGCAGCGCCTTCGCCCACGCGCGCTCAAAATCACCCGCCACCGCATACAGCGCCGCCAACTGCGACGCATACACCGGCGACTTCTCCTCGCGCGCGTCCAGCCACTCCAGGTGCGGGATCGCGCTCCGCGGACTCTTCGGCCCCTCGCTCGCTCCGCCCGCCCCGTCCGCACCCGCCATCCCCTCCGCGGGCTCGGGCAGCGAGAGATACAGCCGCGCCAGCGCCTTGTGAGGCATCGGATCCACCGGACGCGCCCGCGAGTACCGCTCCAGCAGCGGCGCCAACTCCAGCGTCGCCATCCCCCCGTTCCGCTCCAGCGCCTGTCGGCACGTCAGCTCCAGCAGGTCCGCGTGCTCGGGGTGCTGCTCCAGCAGCCGCTGCAGCGTCGCCACGCTCGGCCCGCCCGCGCGATCCTGCGGCGGCTTCGCCTCGCCCCCCTCCCCCGCCGGCGCTTGCGCCGGCTCAAGCAGCTCCTCCAACGGCGGCTGCCCCGGTTTGCGCGCCATGCCCCAGGACACAAGCTGCTCTCGCGCCCACGCCTTGAACCGCGTCATGAACTCCTCGCGCGAGATGCTCAGCACCCGCTGATACGCCTCGTCCTCGCGCACGCCCTGTCCATACAGCTCCATCAGCTTCAGCGGCGCGCGGTCGCCGAACGTCTCCACGAGATACTGGTACATCCAGTGCCCCTGCGCATACGCCTGCTGACGGTCCGTCGGCTTCTTGGGCCGCACAAACGCCGCGTTGATCTCCACGAAATCAAACAGCTCCTCCGCCTCCAGCACCCGCGCCAGCAACTGCACCGTCGCGTAGTCCCGCGGCGACCGCTCCAGGTACACCGCCTGCGCCTCCGTGAACCAGTGCGGCAACCGGTTGCTCGTCTTCCCCAGCCCCACCGTGTGCACGTATTCGTGCCGAATCACCCGCGGCCAGTCGTACGTCCCGCTGTGGCTCTGCCCTTCGCGCGGCGCCTCCATCGCGATCACCGGGCCCGTGCTCGCCGCGATCGTGTGGATCCGCGGCATCCCCGCGATCCGCACTGCAAACCACCGGTGATTCGGCATCAGGTCAATGAGCGTCTTGTTCGCCGGCTCATAGTCCAGCCCCCCCGCCACCTGCTCCGGCGCTGTGCACACCTGCCGGTGATTCTCCTCCAGCACCGGCAGCATCTCCCGCGCCACCACGCCGTCCGCCGAGCGCCGGTCCTCGGCACCCTCCACCTTCCCCCGAAACCGCACGATGAAATGCTCGCTCTCCACGCGCTCATACGTCGACACCTCACGCACCAGCTTCAGCGAGTTGTCCGCGCGCACGTTGAACGGGTCCATCCGCACCGCGTCGCTCAACACCTCGAGCGCATCCTCATCCTCTCCGCTCTGGATATACAGCAGCCCCAGGTCAATGAGCGGGCGCGCCCAGTGCGGCGACCGCGACACCGCGCGCCGCAGCAGGTGCGACGCCTGCGCATATTGCCGCGCTTCCGACAGCGCCCGCCCCGCCTCATACAGGCCCCCGGCACTCCCCGGCGCGCGGGCCTCATGCTCCTCCAGCGCCCGATCCAGCGCCCCGGCATCAAACCGCAGCGCCGTGATCGCACAGCGCATCTCCGACAGCGCCACGCTCCCCGGGTACGCCGCCATCGCTCCCGATGCCAGCCCCGCCGCCTGCTCCGGATCATTCTGCCGAAGCATCGCCCGCGCCCGCACGATCGCCGCCATCGGCGACGCCGGCCCCGCCTCCCACCCCTCGGGCGCCGGACCGATCTCCCCATCAACCTCCGGCGGCACCGCGCCCGCGAGCATGTCCAGGCGCGTCGCCATCGCCTCCGCCGAATCCATGTCGAACGCCTCAACCGCCATCCGCCCCAGGAGCGCCCACGCCTCGGCACAGCGCGGGTTCATCGCCAGCACCTGCTGCAGCGCCTGCTGCGACTGCAGCGAGTTGTCCTTCTCGTACAGCAGTTCCGCCTCCGCCAGGTGCACGGGCCACGCCAGCCGATCCAGTTCCTCGCGCGCCCGCTTGAGCGCCGCCATGAGCGCCTGATGCTCCGACCCGGGCGCGCCCTCCGCCCGGCGCAGGCGCGTCACCATCGCCACCGCCCGCGCCGCGTCGGCGATCTCCGTCGCGCTCCCCGTGCCGCCCGCCGCCCCCGCGCCCCCGGCGCTCAGAAATTGCTGCGCCGCCAGCGCCGAGGCGATCGCCATGTCGCGCCGGCCCAGCTCGTAGTACGCCCGCACGCGCACGCGCACCCCGCGCATGCTCGGGTCCTGCTCGATCAGCCGCAGCGCCTCCTCGTGCGCCCCGCGCCACACCAGCGCCTCGGCTCGGTCAAGCGCCGGCGCCTCCGGCACCTCCAGCGCCGCGTCCAGGTACGCCCCGTTCAGAACCGCCCACGCCGACGCCCGTGCCGGCGAATCCAGGTCCGCGCTCGTCGCCCGCCCGAACCGCACCCGCAGGTCCTTCGCCTCCTCCGCCGTCAGAAACGGCGCCTCCAGCGCGCTCTCCACCGCCGTCGATGACTCCGGCGGCTGCATCGGCTCGGTCGCCGGCGCCGGCGCGCGCTGCTCGGGCGGCACGATCGCCGCCACCCCGCCCGCCGCCGAAAGCAACGCCCACGCCACCAGGAACGCCGACCGCCTCATGCCCTCGCGCCGCCTCATCGTTCCTTCTCCTCAGGCGCCGGAGCCGAATCAGGAACAGGCGCCGTCGGCACGCCCTCCTCCTCCGCCGGCGTGCGGAAGTCATCGCGGATGCTCACGTCCCACCCGCGCTTCGGCGGCTCGGTGCTGAACACCTCCGCATCAATCGCCTCGTTCCGCTCGTGATTGATCAGCAGAATCTCCGTCTCCGCTCCCTCCGCCGTCCGCGCCTTCACCAGCCGCGGCAACAGGTCATCCGACCGGTACCAGATCCGCACCTCCGCCAGGTCGCGCGCCTCGCGCGTCTTTCCGATCGGCACCAGGTGCAACTGCACCGTGTTCGCAAACCGCTCGCGCTGCTCGGGCTTCAGGTCCTCCAGCCCCGCGTCATACGCCGGCGAATCCGCCGTGAACCGCTTGAGAATCTCCTCGCGCTTCTGCCCGATCGGCAGCGGAAACGGCCCCTCCCCCAGCCGCAGCGGATCGATCCGCTCGCCGGGCTTCACCACGCGCCGCTTGATGAACTGCTTCGTCGATTCGTTCCGCTCGACAAACCACTCCCCGTCAAAGATCAGGTGCTTGCTCTCGGCACGACGCACCATCTTCCCGCCCGGTTCAGGAATCAGCAGCTCCCGGAAGATCACCGCGAAGCGCCGCCGGCCGGGCAGCCCCGCCTTCCGTTCCGCCTCCGTCGCCTTCAGCACGTCAAAGTACAGCGTGCCGCGCCAGATCTGCTTGTCCCCGCCTTCCACCTGCGAATACCGCTTCGAGTACTGAATATCCGCCTTCAGGCTGCTGATCGACTTGTCCGCCTCCTCCAGCCGCGCCAGCAGCTCATCGGCGCCGCTCCTGGCCGGCGCGTCCGCCGTCGCCGCGGGCGCGCGCTCCGCCGCGGGCGCATGCGTGTCGATCGCAGGCCCCGCGTCCCTGCCCGGCTGGGCCGCCATCGACCCCAACCCCCCCGCTCCCATCACCACCGCGCCCGCCACGATGGTCAGGCTCGTCATGTTCGTCGTGCCCTGCCTCATGCTGTCGCTCCCGATGCACCCCACCCAATCCTTGGGCCGCGCGCCCGCCCATGCCTTCGTTGATCGGCCATTACCCGATGCCCGGTTCGCTCGACGCGCCCCGTTCGGTCGCGGGCCGGGTTTCGCCCGCCCGTGCCGCGAGGAAGTCCTCCAGCAGCGCCGCCGCCGCCAGCGCGTCCCGCTTCATCTTCTTCCCTTCCCGCGTCAGCCCGGTTCGCGCCATGCGCCAATCCGCCGCGCTCGACGTCAGCCGCTCGTCCTGCATCTCGACCGCCAGGCCCGTGGCCCGCGCCAGCCGCTCCGCAAACGCCCGTGTCTTCTTCGCCCGCGGCCCCTCGCTCCCATCCATGTTCAGCGGCAACCCCACCACCAGCGCCTTCGCCCCGTGCTCCTCGACCGCCTTCACGATCGCCTCGATCAGCGCCGCCCCGTCACGCTGCGCCGCCGACACTTCCAGCACGCCCGCCGGCGAGGCGATCCGCGTCTGCATGTCGCCCACCGCCAGCCCCGTGCGCTTGTCGCCGAGATCGATGGCCATGAACCGCACGCACGACGGTATCCGCCGCGAGCGCCCCGCGATTCACGCCCCGGTCGAGCCGAATCCCCCGCTCCCGCGCTCCGTCTCGTCGAGCGTCTCCACCTGCCGAAGCTCCGCATGCAGGATCGGTGCGATCACCATCTGCGCAATCCGCGTCCCGTGCTCCACCACAAACGCCTCGCGCCCGTGATTGATCAGCGGCACCTTGATCTCCCCGCGATAATCCGCGTCGATCGTCCCGGGCGCGTTCGGCAGCGTCACCCCGAACTTGCTCGCCAGCCCCGACCGCGGCCGCACCTGCCCCTCATACCCCGCCGGGATCGCCATCGACACCCCGCACGGAATCATCGCAATCTCCCCCGGACCGATCGTCACCCGCTCCCCCTCGGGCAGACACGCCGCCAGGTCAAACCCCGCCGCCAGCTCCGTCTGATACCGCGGCATCCCCGCCCGAGGCGTCAGCAACTTGACTCGCACAGGCGGCACTCGCGTCATCGCCGAGCATAGCCCACTCTCCCCCGCTCCCCCTACCCCCCCAACCTCGGCCACGCCCCCAGCCGCTCCGGTCGCAACGCCCGCGCCCGCGTCAGGTACCCCTCCAGCCATCCCCGGCTCCTCGCAGGGTGCTCGTGCGCCAGCAGGATCGACTCGTGATCCAGCGCGTTCACCCGGTCGTTCGCCGCTCGCAGCGCATCCATCGAATTCCGCACCGCCACATCCACCGGCGTCCGCTCCGGGTTGATGTCGATCCCGAAGTACCCGCCATACCCGTGCATCTTCAGCGTGTACAGCAGCCCCTCCACCAGCTCCGGCGAAATCGACCCCACGCCCAGGTCCTGGTCATAGTTCCCCAGCGGCTGGCTGTTCCAGTGCGTGTGCGCCAGCCGCCCCTCGCTCAGCGGCCAACTGAACGCGTACGCCAGGTCCTCAAACCCCATCAGCACGTGCCCGACTTCCGGGTTCATGCAGCACAGCCGATGCCCCTCGCGCAGCAGCGCGACGTTCGCCGGCGCGCGGAGCTTCGACTCCACGTCCCGCCCCAGCAGCACGCCTTCGGGCGTCGTGCCGAAGAGAATGTGCCCCCGCGGCTCATAGGGCTTGGGCTCAAACGCCACGCGCACGCCCGGCGCCGCATCCATCGCCTCCGCCAGCCCTTCCGCAAACCGCGCGCGAGCCGCGGCGAAATCCATCCCGAACCCCAGCTCATACCCGTCAATCCCCGGCCACACGATCGCAAACTCCGTGTCGAGCGCGCGATTGAGCGCCAGCGCCCGGGTCGAGCGCTCGATGGCCATTCGGCGCACGCCCGCGTCGGGGTTGGAGAGCGACCCGAACTCGAACGCCACGTCAAAGAAGAGCAGCGGAATGACGCTGATGAGCTTGATCCCCGTCGACTGCGAGAACGCGCGCCACAGGTCAAGATTGTCCTCGTTCACCTCGTTGGGATAGTGCGCCTCGATCCCCTTCAGACCCGCCGGCGCCAGCTTCGCCGCGATCTCCAGCCGCTGCTCGATCGACAGCTCCGGTCCGTACCGCGCGTGAAAGCGGCTCGCCGCCGGCGAGAAATACCAGATCCCCGCTGAAAACTTCAGCTCCAGTTCGAACCCGCGCAGATGCGCCAGCATCTCCGCGCTCGAGCGGCGAACACCCTGCGGACGAAGATCGGCAAGCGGCATGGCGGGCTCCTGCCCCCAGCGTATCACCGCCGGGCCCGCGCCCGTCAACGCCCACGCGCCTCACACCACCTGCAACTGCTTCATCACCTCGCCCACGATGTCCTTGGCCGAGAGCCCGCACATCGTGAGCAGCTCCTCCGGCGTGCGCGCGCTCTTGGGAATCCGCCGCACGTGCATCTGCCGGAGCGTGAAGGCATCCCCGCTCTGCGTGAGCGCCTCCGCCACCGCCGCGCCGATCCCGCCGCCGTAGTTGTCCTCGATCGTGATGATCTGCCCGTTGTTCTGGTTGGCGATGTCGAGCAGCGCGTCGGTATCAAACGGCAGCGAGTACAGATCGACCAGCGTCGCGCTCACCCCAGCCTTGTCAAGCTGGTCCAGCGCCTGGTTCGCCTCGTGCACCATGTACCCCGCGGCACACAGGAGCACGTCGCGCCCTTCGCTCAGCACTTCGAACCCGCCGAGGTTGAACGCCGTCTGGTCGCTGTAGATGAACTCCGTCTCCGGACGCAGCGTCCGCATGTAGCAGCACCCTTCGTACTCCGCCATCGCGTGCGTGAGCGCATACGCCGCGTACGCATCCGCCGGCTGCAGCACGTAGCACGCCGGGTTGCCCCGATGGTCGCGCACCGTCGTCCACGAGCGGAACCACGACACATCCGGCAGGCTCATCTGGCTCGGCCCGTCGCTGGCCAGCGTGATCCCCGCGTGGCTTCCCACGATCTTCAGGTTCGCCCCGCTGTTGATCGCCATCTCGATCTGGTCATACCCGCGCGTCACGAACTTCGCAAACGTCGAGCAGAACGGAATCTTCTGCCCCGCCGACAGCCCCGCCCCCATGCTGAACATGTTCTGCTCGGCGATCTTGCACTCGAAGAACCGCGCCGCCAGCCCCGCGTCCTTCTTGAACACGTCCGCAAACGTGCTGTTCGACACATCCGCGTCGAGCACCACCACCCGCTCGCTCGTCTGCCCCAGCGCCCGCAGCGCGATCCCGTACGCACGCCGCGTCGCCATCTTCCCCGTGTGCAGCGCCGACTCCATGTCCAGCTTCTTCATGAACGCCGACAGCGGCACCATCTCGCCCACGCGCGCCTCGCTCGGCTTCCATTCCGCCGGCGGCTGAATCTCAAACGCGTCCGACGACACCAGGCTGCTCGTCAGCTCCACGCGCCGCTGGTCCAGCTCCGCCAGCGCCTTCTGAAGCTGCTCGCCCGTCGCCGGCTTCCCGTGCCACCCCGACCCGTGCAGCACCGCCGAGCCCCATCCCTTGACCGTCTTGGCCACCACCGCCATCGGGTTCCCGCTCGCCGATCCCGCCACGAACTTGTCCAGCGCCGCCTTGATCTGCTTGGGGTCGTGCCCGTCGATCTCCTCGACCTTGAACCCCATCGCCTCGAGCTTGGCGCGCAGCTTCGCCGCACTCTGCTGATCGCTCACGCGGTCGGCCTGCCCGAACCCGTTGCAGTTGAAGATCGGCAGCACCGCGCTCAGCCGCCGATCCATGATGTAATCCAGCGCCTCGCCGATCTGCCCTTCGCGCGCCTCCCCGTCCCCGATGATGCAGTACACACGCTTGTCCATCCCGTCCAGCTTCGCCGCCTCCGCCAGCCCCGCCGCCACGCTCAGCCCCTGCCCCAGCGAGCCCGTCGCGGCATCAAAGAACGGGAACCCCTCCACCGGGTTGGGATGCCCATCCACCTCGCTCGACCCGTCGCGAAGCTTCATCGCATCATCCACCGTCATCTTCCGCCGATTCTCCGGGTCGCGACCGATCGCCACGCCCAGCTTCGCGCACGCCGCGTACACGATCGGCACCGCGTGACCCTCCGACAGCACCAGCCGGTCCGAGGTCGGGTAATCTGGGTAATCCGGCGACCACCGCATCGTGCTGAACATCAGCACCGTCACGATGTGCCCAAGGCTCATCGCCGTGCTCGGGTGCCCGCTCCCCGCCGCCGCACACATCTCCAGCGAAAGGCGGTCCAGCTCAATGGCCTGGGCATGCACGGCGGCTTCAAAAGACATGGCTGGCTCCTTGAACGGGCGCGCCGAACCGCGTCCCGCAGCGGGTATTGACAATCAACCGCCTCGTGCAGCGTCACCCGAGGTCAAAATGACCGCGGAGCCGCTGGCACGCGGCTTGCCGGGCGCCCGGCAGGTTGGGGAGTATCGCCACCCCATCCGCCCATGGCAAGTGACCTTCCTGCAAATGTCCTGCCCGCGCCCCGCGCCGCTCGCCCACGCCGCCGGGGTATGCTCGCATTCGGCCTCGTTCGCCCCCGACTGACCCCTCCCCGAGCCCTCCCCTTTGTCGCTGATTCTGCTGATGACGCTCCTGGCGCTTGGGTCCCTTGGCCCACCCGGGCTGCTCATCGCCGCGGCTTGGCGCTCGTCGTGGCCCGGCGCACGACCCTCCGAGATCGCCCTCGCCGTCGGCGTCTCGCTCCCGCTCCTCTGCCTGCTTGAGGTCTACGCCCTCGGGTGGTTGCCCGTGCACCGTCCGCTCGATTGGCTGCCGTGGCTCCATGCCCTCATCGCTCTTGGATCGCTCGCCGTCGTTCTTGCGCCGCGCGACCCGATGCGCGCCCGCGCCGCCGCCGGCTGGTGCTTCGCCGGCCTCACTGAGTTCCGCTCCGCCCTCGCGCGCCGGCCCGCCGCCCGGCTCCTCATCGTCCTCGGCGTCGCGCTTCATCTCGCCGTCCTCTTGCTCGCCGCGTTCTCCGCGCAGTGGGGCGGCGACGCCGCCGACTATCACCTGCCGCAGGCGCTCCAACCCTGGCAGGACGGCCGCCTCGGCCCGGTGCACGCCAGCCTGGTCTGGGCCGACTCCTACCCCCGCGCGGGCGCGCTCCTCAAGTTCTGGCTCATGGCCCTGACGCGCTCCGATGCCGCGTTCAACCTCTCCAGCTACGCCATGAGCTGGCTCTTCCTTCTCGCCGCCTGCGTCGCCGGGCGCCGGCTCGGGCTCACGCGTGCCGCCTCGGGCGTCGCCGCCGCCGCCATCCCCAGCGCGCCGATCTTCTCGCTCCTCTGCACCATCGGCTACGTGGACCTCGACTTCGCCGCCGTGCTGCTCGCGATGGCCGCCTTCGCCCTTCCGCAGCGCCGCACGCCGCTCCGCGCCTGGGGCGGCCCGTCACTGGTCGCATGCCTGCTCGCGCTCGTCCTCGCCTGGTGGATCAAGTTCGCCGCGTGCGCGCCCATCGGCCTCATCCTCCTCTATCGCCTCGGCGCGACGCTCGCGCTCCGTGCGCCCTGGCCCGCGCGCCGCCGCGCCGCGCTGATCCTCTGCTCCGCCTCCGCCGCCGCGCTGCTCATCGGCTCGATCCCCTACATCCGCGCGTGGATCATCTACGGCACACCCACCTGGCCCGTCGAGCTCAAGCTCGGCCCCATCACGTTCTTTGAAGGCCCCTGGCCCACCGCCGCCGTCGCGCCCGGGCACGAACACCGCCTCGAACGCTTCGGCATCATGTGGACGAACTGGTTCACGCCGCTCAACGCCGACTCCCCCGGCTCGCTCGGCCCGCTCTTCACCGTGATCCTCCTCGCGCCCATGCTCGGCGTGCTCGTCTACGCCTGGGGCCGGCGCCAGCGCGCCCGCGGCTGGCCGCTCGCCGCGATCCTCCTCCTCGGCATCCTCTTCCTCCCGCAACTCCACGTGCCGCGCTACGCGCTCTACGTGCTCGCGCTGGGCGCGCTCCCCGCCGCCGGCCTCTGCTTCTCTCGCCCCGGCCGCTGGACCACCGCCTGCCTCACGGTCGCCTCGGGGCTGGTGCTGCTCAACACCTTCCTCTTCGGGCGCGCCCTGCTCGCCACGCTCCACCTCGACCCCTCCGCCGCCGATCTCGCGAACGTCTCGCTCCTCGGCACGCATCGCAACCGCCCCCTCGCCATCGCCCACGGCACCCCCGACCCGCGCTCGCCCCGCCTCCCCGCGCTCCGCGCCGCGTGGGCGCGCGTCCGCCCGGGCGAAACGCTCGTCGCCGCCGTCATCTGCCCCACCTTCTACCTCTACGACCTCGACTACACCATCCGCGTCGAGCACCGCCCGGCACGCCCCTGGCCCTTCGGCTTTGAGCCGCTCGCAAACCTCGACCACGGCCGGAACGAAGCACCCGCCTGGGCCGCGCGCCTCCGCGACGAGCGCGTCGCCGCCGTCATGGTCTACGCCGGCAGCGCCGAAGACCGCGCCCTCGCCTCGCCCTCCAGCGGCTACGAGCGGATCTACGAACAACCCCCATCCGCGGGCGCGCCCATCCGCGTCTACGCCCGAACGCCCGTACCCTGAACCAATGACCCAGGCCCTCCACGCACCCACCAGCGAGTTCGAGAAGAAAGACCGCTGCGCCGACCTCGACCATCGACCGCGCGTCCTGCTCGGGAAGATGGGCCTCGACGGGCACGACCGCGGCGTCAAGGTCATCGCCCGCGCGCTCCGCGACTCCGGCGTCCACGTCATCTACTCCGGCCTCTGGCAGACCCCGCGCTCCCTCGCCATCTCCGCGCGCGACGAAGATTGCGACGTCATCTGCTGCTCGATGATGTCCAACTCGCACCTGGTCCTCGGCCCGCGCCTGCTCGCCGACCTCAAGACCCTCGGTCGCCCCGACCTGCCGGTCTACATGGGCGGCATCCTCCCCAGCGAAGACATCGCCACGCTCAGGCAGATGGGGATCGCCGAGTGCTTCACCACCGGCACCGGCCTGCTCGATATCGCCGAGGCCGTCCGCCGCGCCACCAGGACCTACGCGCCGGTCGTCGGCACGGGCGCGGAGACGACGCCCACGGCCCAGCTCGCGCGCGACATCAGCCTCATGCACCTGGGCCGCCCGCTCCGTGCGGGCGCGACCCGCAAGCGCCCCGCGCGCGTCATCGGCGTCACCGGTTCGCCCGGCGCGGGCAAGAGCACCCTCGTCGCCGCCCTCGCCGGCGAATACAGCCGCCGCGCCAAAGACCAGCCCGCCCTCGGCCGCGTCGCCGTCGTCGCCTTCGACCCCATGAGCCCGCTCACCAGCGGCGCGCTCCTCGGCGACCGCCTCCGCGTCGACTTCAACAACCTCGACGAAACCATCTACTACCGCTCCCTGGCCATCAGCGGCGAGGACTACCACGCGCTCAACGAGATCGTCGAACTCATCGGCGGCGCCGGCTTCGAAACGGTCTTTGTCGAAACCGTCGGCGCGGGCCAGAACGAAACGCGCATCCGCGCCCATGTCGACAAGACCCTGGTCGTCATGACTCCCGGCATGGGCGATGCCGTGCAGATGGACAAGGCCGGCATCCTCGAGATCGCCGACGTTTTCGTCTGCAACAAGGCCGATCATCCGGGCCAGAACGAACTCGTCCGCAACCTGCGCGATTCGGCCGATCGCCGCCCGATCATCGAAACCGTCGCCACGCTCGGCAAGGGCGTGCCCGAACTGCTCGACCTGGTGCTCTGAATCGGTGGGGTGCCATGGGAATATCCTCGGAAGACCCTTGACAATTGGGGGGGGGGGGGGGGGGTATTCTGGTTTCCGAGCAGGTGCCCGTGCTGGCGCGGGAATCACTCAGGAGACACACATGAATATTCGAATGACGAACTTGGTTTCCATCGCGAGCATGGCGTTGTGTCTCGGAGCGACCGCCGCGGCGTGGGCACAGCCGGCAAACTGCGGCTGTGGCACCGGAACACCGTGCGCCAGCACTCAGTGCCTCAAGCCTTGCTACACGTGCTGCAACAACAACTGTACGAACATGGTGTGCTGCCAAGACTGGTGTGATTCCCGGGCGTTGACGTGTAATGAAACTCCCGGCGGGCCCGATCAGTAATTTCGCGAGACTCCCCATGCAGCATCGATCGACGTTGATTGCGGCCACGGCGCTCGTCCTGGCATTGGCGTGCTGCGCATTGGTTGTTCTGCAGGGGCGCATGCACACGACGGCTCAAACACCTGCGCCGAAGGCGACCAGCGCTCCGTCGAACCCGGCCGATCGCCCGGACGTCCAGCCGCCTCTCGATCCTCGCATCCACGAGCTCTCCGTAGTGATCGGAAACAAGAACGTCATCAGCGAAGAGGACGTGAACACGATTCTCGGGTCGTATCTGGGCGAGACCGAAATCGTCGTGCAGAGGTGGGCGTTGGTTGTGGCCGGAGATCGACTCCGGCGTGCGTCCATGAGCACGGCGGTGCGCGGTCAACTCGAAACGATGATCACCCTCGCGTTGGCGGACCAGAACTGGCGCATTCGCCGATGTGCCATTGCCAGCATCGATGGCTCCCCGCTCAGCCAGCGCGCAGACATGATCGAGCGAATTCAGTCCCTGGTGGATGACCCGCAGCCCGAAGTCGCGGCCAGCGCTCGGCTTGCGCTGGGAATGAAGCCCGCCATGGAGAAAGACGGCAGCAAGTGAAACGAGCGTTCACATTGGTTGAGTTGCTCGTTGTGTTGACGATCACCGTCGTGATGATCGGGTTGTTCATTCCCGCGCTTGCCGGGATGAGATCGGGTCAACGCCGAGCGCAGTGCGCAGTCAATCTGCGTTCCTTGCGAGATGCCACGATGCAGTACGTTGCACAGAGCGGGCGGGGATTGCTCCCCGTTTGCGACTCTCCGATGGTGATCAACGGGAACTGCACCGAAGCGAGAATCCGCCAACTCCTGCTCGCGATTTCCGAGTTCCTCGACGCCCCCGTGCCCGATGCGGCTGGATACACCGAGCCATTGCCCGTGTGGAGCGACAGCGATTCGTTCCCCGAGCCGCGGGCCGATGTGAAGTCCGGGGCACCCTACACGTGCCCCGCCGACCTGTTGTACGCACCCCGTGTGGGAATCAGTTACGACTTCGCACCTTCCCAACTCATGCTCGACATGCTCACGCGCCGAGCGAGCGAAGCGCTGGCGAGGGAAGAATCGCTTCGCCAGGAGGGTGTGACTCGATACGGGCCGCCCGGGCCGCTGTGGCAGGACTTGAACATGGATGCCCACCGTTCCGTGGCCCCGGCGGGCATACTCGGCTGCATCGGTTCTTATGGGAATGGCAAAGTTGATTGGGTCGGATACCTGCGATCTTATTCGACCGTTCGATGACGCAGATCCCTTTCTCTGCTCCGGCACAATCTTGTCGGCAGTTGGCGCCGTCCAATCGCTCTGAACTTTTGGCCGTGCGAGCGTGCGAACGCACACTCACCCAGCACGTTCGAGACCCGTGCGGTTTGAACCTGCCGCCCACACTCCAACTACACTGCCCCCGGAGGGTCGCGCGTTTCACCCCGCGCGGCGAGCGCCCATGAACACACTGAACTACGGCATGATCGGCGGCGGACGAGATGCCTTCATCGGCGCGGTCCACCGCGTCGCCGCGGAACTCGATCGACAGTGCACGCTCGTCGCCGGGGCGCTCTCATCATCGCCCGACAAGGCCCGCGCCTCGGGGCGCGACCTGGGCCTCGCCGACGATCGCAACTATCCAAGCTGGGAGGCGATGCTCGCCGCGGAGCTCAAGCGCCCCGCCGCCGCCCCGGGCGAGACGCGCACGCCGCACCATCGCGTCGACTTCGTCTCGATCGTCACGCCCAACCACGTGCACTACGCCCCGGCACTCGCCTTCGCCCGGGCGGGCATCCACGTCGTCTGCGACAAGCCGCTCTGTACAAGCTCGACCCAGGCGCGCGAGCTCGTCGACGCCGTGCGCGCGTCCGGCGTCGTCTTCGGCGTCACCTACAACTACTCGGGATACCCGCTCGTGAAGCAGGCGCGCGAAATGGTCCGCCGCGGCGACCTCGGCGCCGTCCGCAAGGTCATCGTCGAATACAACCAGGGTTGGCTCGCGTCGCACCTCGAAGCCTCCGGCCAGAAGCAGGCCGAGTGGCGCACCGACCCGGCACGCTCCGGCGCGGGCGGGGCGATCGGCGACATCGGCTCGCACGCCGAGCAGCTCGTCCATTCTGTCACCGGCCTCGAACTCGACGCGATCTGCGCCGACCTCACGAGCTTCGTCCCCGGTCGCCGCCTCGATGACGACGCCAACCTGCTCCTGCGCTTCAAGCCCGCCCCCGCCGCGACCGCGCCCTCGACGCCGCTCGGCGCACGCGGCGTCCTCATCGCTTCGCAGGTCGAGATCGGGCACGAGAACGACCTGCGCCTCCGCGTCTTCGGCTCGCGCGGCTCCCTCGAATGGCGCCAGGAGCAGCCCAACGAGCTGACCCATCGGCCCGACGGCGAACCCGAGCGCGTGCTCCGCCGAGGGAACGCGTACCTCGGCGACGCCGCCCGCAGTGCCTCGCGCCTGCCGCCCGGCCACCCCGAGGCGTTCTTCGAGGCCTTCGCCAACGTCTATCGCAACGTCGGCGCGGCGATCCGCGCGGGCGCGGGCGGGCTCGACGCACCGGCAAGGTTCGACTTCCCCGGCGTGCAGGACGGCGCCCGCGGCGTCGCGTTCATCGAGCAGACCGTGGCCAGCAGCGCCTCGGACCGCAAGTGGACCCGATTCGAAGCGTGACCCGCGCGGCAAGCGCGCGTGCGGCAAGTGTCAAGAAGAATCTCGCCGAGTTCCGCCATTTCGCGCGCGCCGATGGTCAATCTTCCCTGCGGGCATTACCGCCTCGCCACGAGGCCCGCGCGCCGGACCACCCACCGCCCCGCCCGACCCGCGCGGCGAGCACCGGAGCGATCCTGGCGATTTCGACCATGTTTGCGCGCGCGCCGTGACTTGCCCAGACCGCCGCGCGGGCTCGGCGACTCACCCCCGCCGCCGGTCTCCACGCATATCCTCCGCCCATGTTCGATCAGCGCTATCAGCCCGGAACGCGCGTGCGGGTGACGCAGCAGGTGCCTCGCGCCGGCGGCGTCGCGACGTTCTCGACCACCGTCGAGGGGGTCATCGAGCGCTATGAGCAGTCGAAGACCGGTTCCTGGTACGCCCATGCCAAGGACGACAAGCTCTGGCTCGATCGGCTCGTGATCCGCAAGGACGACGGGGAGATCGTGCACCTCAACCTCGACCAGTACTCGCTCGTGGAGCCCGCGTCCGCCGCCCGTTGACGCCCCGCCTCTCGCGGCCACCGAACACTCATGCGCCTGGCCCGGCCCAGCACGCTTTGGCGAGCCCTCCTCATGGAGCTGTGGAGGCTCATCGCGCTGGCCTCGGGCGTCACGGTCGCCGTCGGCGTGTTCGCCGTCACGCTCCGCCCGCTCGCCGACGGGCGCATCGGCCCCGAAGAAGCCCTGCGCTTCATGGCGTTCGCGGCGCTGCCGATGCTGCAGTACGCGCTGCCGTTTGCGGCAGGGTTCGCGGCGACGATGGCCTATCACCGCCTCGCCGCCGACAATGAGCTGGTGGCCTGTCACGCCGGGGGCATCAGTCATCGCGCGATGCTCGTGCCGGCGCTGGTCTCGGGGCTGATCCTCTCGGGCCTCATGCTGGCGCTCACCGACGCGGCGATCCCCCGGCTGCTCCGCGGGATGGACGAGGTGCTCAGCAAGGACGTGATCCGGCTGGTGATCGCGCCGATCAAGCGCGGCGAAGCGATCCAGCTCGGCCCGCGCGTGCAGATCTTCGCCGACGACGTGGCCTCGCCCGCGCGCGAGCCCGGCGCGACCAGCGAGCAGTACATCCTGTCCGGCGTGCTCGCGCTCGAGACCGACGAGCAGGGTCAGGTCGTGCGCGAGGGTTCGGCGCGCACGGCGTACCTGTGGATCTTCCGCGGCGAAGCCGGGGGCGCGCGCTTCGGCTCGCGCGGAACCACCGTCGTCATCCGGCTTGAGGACGCCGCGGGCAATGTGCGCGGCCCGGGCTACGGCGAGTTCCAGGACACCGTCGAGTACGTGCATCACGTGCCGGAGTTCTTCACCGACGATCCGAAGTTTCATTCGTGGGCTGAGCTGGAGCGGATGAAGTCGCGGCCGCAGATGATCAACTGGATCGACCAGCGCCAGGGCGCGCTCGAAGCGATGATCGGGGAGCAGAGCCTGGCGGAGGCGATCAGCGCGGCACTGGCTTCGAAAGGCGAGGCGCGATTCGTCGACGGCGCGGGGCGGGCCGTGACGCTCCGCGCGGCGCGGCTCGGGGGCTTTGTCGAGAAGGGATACCCGATCGAGGCGGCGCGGGCCGGGGCGGCGGCGCCCATTGTGATCTCAACGGCGCTCGAACCCGGAGGGGGTGATGGGCGGTCGCGCGTGCAGACGGCCGCGCGGGCCTGGCTGACGATCGCATCCGGCGGCTCGGATGGCGCGCGGGCCGCGCGCGGACCGAGCATCACCATCCGCATGGAGCAGGTATCGACGCGGACGATCACGCAGGGGTCGGCGGGCCAGGCGGTCGAGGAGCCGGGCGGCGAACTGAAAGAGTGGTCGGCGTCGGGCCTGACATGGAGCGATCGCGCGGGCGCGCAAGCGGCCACGCGCGACACAGGTGCGGACGCGGGCGATCAGGACATCGACGCGCTCATCGCCCGGGCACGCGACGAGGCTCATCGAACCGAGTCGCCCGGGAACGCCGCGGCGCGCCAGCCTCCGATGACCGACGCCGCCCGCGCGCGCCTGCTCAAGAGCGCGGGCGATCTCGACCTGCTCGTCGCCGACCTGCGGCGCGAGATCGTGTCGAAGCAGCAGGAAAGGCTCGCCGGCGCCGCGGCGTGCCTGGTGATGGTGCTCTGCGGCGCGGTGATGGCGATGCGCCTGCGCGACAGCCTGCCGCTGACGACGTATCTCTGGTCGTTTCTTCCCGGGCTGGCGGCGCTGCTGACGATCTCGGGTGGGCAGCGGCTGACGCATCAGTACGGCATGCCGGGCCTGGCGCTGCTGTGGGGCGGGGTCGCCGGGCTGGGTCTGTACACGCTGCTTGAGTATCGCCAGTTGGCGCGGCGATGACGGAGTTCAAGTACCAACCCGCGGGCGATGCGCAGCTCGGGGAGCTTGGCCGACTGTCAAGCACGCGGCGCGAGCCGGGCCTGATCAGCGCGACGGTGCGGCAGGTGAGTGCGAGTCTGGCGACGGCGTATCTGCGCGCGTATCACCGGCTCGAGATCCGCGGGCGCGAGCACATTCCGCCGGAGCCGCCGCTGGTGCTCGTGGCCAATCACGCGAGCCACCTGGATGCGCTGGTGCTGGCGGCGGCGCTGCCGCGGGCGCTGCGCGCGCGGGTGTTTCCGCTCGCGGCGGGCGACACGTTCTTCACGGGCCCGGTGCTGGCGGGGCTGGCGGCGCTGGTGCTGAACGCGCTGCCGGTGTGGCGGAAGCGGGCCGGGCCGCACGCGCTGGCGGACCTGCGCGAGCGGCTGCTGGCGAGCGGGTTCATTCTTTTTCCGGAGGGGACGCGAACGCGCACGGGCGAGCCGGGGAAGTTCAAGCCGGGCGTGGGGATGCTGGTGGCGGGGACGGGCGTGCCGGTGGTGCCGTGCTGGATCGAGGGGGCGTTTGGCGCGCTGCCGGCGGGCGCGCGGTTGCCGCGAATGCGGAAGCTGACGCTGCGCCTCGGCGCGGCACGCCGGTTTGAAGCGGTCGGGAACGATCGCGCAGGATGGGAGCGAATCGCGGCGGAGCTGGAGGAGGCGGTGCGGGCACTGCGCGAGGATGAGACGAAGGGTTCTACGCCGCGGCAGGGGTCGCACCGACGGTGAGCGCGGTGTGCGACTCGGCTCGGCGGTGCGCGGAGCGATCGAAGGTACAGAGTTCGACGCTCGGGTGGGCGAGGAGGAGGAGCGAGTGGGCGACGACGAGGAGCGTGCCGCCTTCGTGCCCGACCACGCCCAGCCAGAGGGGGAAGCGCGCGCCGACGAGGGGGCCGGCGAGGACGCCGACAGCCATGATCGCGATCGCGCTGAGCGAGAAGAGGAGGTTGATGGTGATGGTTCGGCGGGCGCGCCGGGCGAGGGCGACGGCCCAGGGGACGGCGGAGAGATCGTCGGAGAGCAGGACGATGTCGGCGGATTCGAGGGCGGCATCGGAGCCGATGGAGCCGATGCCGATGGAGACGTCGGCGGCGGCGAGTGCGGGCGCGTCGTTGACGCCGTCGCCGATGACGCCTGCGCCGCGATGAGTGCCGTGGGCGCGCGCCTCGCGCTTGAGCGTCTCGACGTGATCGACTTTCTGGTCGGGGAGAAGCTGCGCGTGAACGCGATCGAGGCCGAGCTCGTTGCCGACGCGGCGCGCGGTGGCTTCGTTGTCGCCGGTGAGCATGACGACGGGGCGAACGCCGAGGGCGTGGAGGCGTTCGACGAGACACTCGGCGCCTGGGCGGGCGGCGTCGGAGAGCATGAAGACGCCGGCCTGGGCGTCGGCGCCTTCGCCCAGCACGAGGACGACGCCGATGTGCCCGCGGTGCTGGACGCCGGCGAGGATGGATTCGGCGCGGGCGCGAGACTCGGTTGAGAGGATGGACGCGACGTGGTGGAGGGAGCCGAGGCGCGCGGGGGTGCCGTCGACGACGCCGTGGAGCCCGCGACCGGGCGTGAAGCCGACGTTGCGCGCCTCGGGCTCGACGATGGAGCGCGCGCGGGCGAGTTCGAGAATGGCGGCGCCGATGGGGTGCGTGCTGTGGTGCTCGAGCGCGGCGGCGGCGGCGAGGAGACGCGTGGGGTCGGCGTTGCCGACGGGCTCGATGCGGAGCAGGCGCGGGCGGCCGATGGTGAGCGTGCCGGTCTTGTCGAAGGCCATCGCGCCGAGGCGGGCGAGGCGTTCGATGGCCTGCCCGCCCTTGAAAAGGACGCCCCCGCGGGCGGCGCGGCTGATGGCGGCGAGGGTGGCGGTGGGCGTCGAGATGATCAGGGCGCAGGGGGAGGCGACGATGAGCAGGGTGATGCCGGCGTAGATCGCGCCCTGGCTGGCGCCCGTGCCGGGCGCGCCGAACCACGGAGCGCCGAAGACGAAGTGATAGAGGAGCATGGTCGCGGCGCTGGCGATGAAGACCCCGATGGCGTAGGGCTGGCTCAGGCGGTCGATGAGCCGCTGGATGGGTTCGCGCTGCTGCTGGGCCTGTGTCACGAGGTTGAGAATCTTCTGGAGCGATGACTCCCTGGCGGCGCGGGTGACATCGGCCTCGATGGGGTTGCCCACGTTGATGGTCCCGGCGAAGAGCTCGTCGCCCTCGCGGACGGACCGGGGCATGCTCTCGCCGGTGATGCTCGCCTGGTTGATGTCGGTGTGGCCGCCGGGCGCGACAATGGCGTCGGTGGGGACGAGCTCACCCGGGAGGATGCGAACGCGGTCGCCGGGGACGAGGGACTCGGGCTCGACCTTGGTCCATTGGTCGCCTCGACGGACGAGCGCCTGAGTGGGGAGGAGCTTGTGAAGCGCCTCGATGGCGCGGGTGGTGCGCTGCATGGCGAGGTCTTCGAGCGCGCCGGAGAGGATGAAGAGGAAGAGGAGGAGGGCGCCCTCGGCGGGCGCGCCCATCCACGCGGCGAGGATCGCGCCCACGACCATGAGCACGTCGATGTCGACACTGCGGCTCAGAAGGGCCTGGCCCGCGGTACGAATGCCGAAGACCAGGCCGAGGGCGAGGCTGGCCCAGACCATCGCTGTGCCGGTTTCGGCGGCCCAGTGCTCGGCGGGCGCGAGACGCGCGAACAGGAAGCCGGCGAGGAGGAGGAAGCCGGCGAGGAGGGCGCCGATCAGCTCGCCGCGCGGCGAAAAGACCTGCGCCAGGACACCGGGGGATCGAGACTCGCGAGGCTCGGCAGCCGACATCGGCGGATCTTAGGATGAGGTGCGACAGGGCACCGTCGCGGGCGCGATCGAGCATCGGCCCGCGACCGACGAGGAGCGAACATGAAGGGCAAGTGGACGTGGGCGGCGGGGGCGGCGTGCATCGGCATCGGCGGCTGGATCGTCGGTCGCAGCGCGGACCCGGCGTTCTGCGGGGCGTGGCTTGATGCGGCGCGCGTGGCGCAGGCCGCGCAGGCGCCCAATCCGCCCGGCGTGCCGGCGCTTCCGGCTCCACCGGGCGGGCCGGTGCGGCCTGAGGTTCCACCCGCGGGCGCGCCGGATCGCCAGCCCGAGCCGGAGCGCCGGATGCTCGGGGAGAGCGCGGGCGTGTACGACGTCGAGATGTCGGTGTACCTCGAGCCCGGAGCCGAGCCGGTGAAGATCAAGGCCAAGGCGACGCGCGAGATGATTCTCGGCGGGCGGTTTCTGCTCGAGCGGCTGCAGAGCACCGACCCGGAGCGGCCGTACGCGTCGATGTGCGTGATCGGGTTCAATCCTGACGCGCTGGAAGGCGCTCGGCTGGAGATCGTGCGCTACAACACGATGTCGGCTTCGACGATGCCCGAAGCGGGGAAGTGGGACGAGCAGACGCGCACGCTCATGAGCCGGGGCGAGCACGAGAACGCCGGGATGTTCACGCGCGTGCGCACCGTCGAACACCACGAATCGCGCGACCGGTTCACGGTGGAGGTGCACGCGGCGTTCGAGGGGTACAGCCTGGAGTTCAAGGGGATGAAGCTGCCGGAGTATCGCACGATGGCGCTGGAGTATCGGCGCGTGGAGCCGTGAGCGGGCGATCAGAGGGCGAAATAGGCGTTGATGTAATCGCCCAGGTCGTCGGGGTCGATGTTGCCGTCGGCGTTGAAATCGGCGCGGGGGTCGGGCGGGACGCTGAAGTAGGCGTTGATGAAGTCGCCGAGATCGTCGGGGTCGACGTTGCCGTCGCCGTTGAAGTCAACGGGATTGGCGGGCGTGGGCGCGCCCGGCATGAGGACGAGGGCGACATCGCAGGCCTGGTCGGGTGAGCCGGCGTTGCCGGGGAGCGTGGGGTCGAGGAAGGCGCCGCCGGCGTCGCGGTCGTAAACGATGGTGGCGCGGATGACGAGGGCGCCGAGGGAGCGCGGGTCGGCGTAGGCGAGAGCGTCGGGGTCGATGCCCGGGGCGAGGTCCTGCACGATGCTGGACGAGAAGATGGAACCGGAATCGACCGAGTCGCCATCGGCAGCGGAGAGGAACGAGACGCGATAGTTGAGCGTGCTGTTGATGCCGGCGAAGGTGTCATCGAGATCGAGGAGGCGTTCGAGTTCATAGGCGCCGGTAGCGGGCGCGTAGTTGGCGCGGAGGAGGGAAGTGGAGAACCGCACGCCGCCCCCACCTCCGCCGCCAACCTTGTATTGAGTCGAGGCGATGAAGTAGAGGTTGCCGAGGCGGTCGAGGGCGGGGGCGCTGATGGACGGTCCGTTCGACGAACCGTTGGGGCCTTCGGCGGCGCGGGCGATTCGGCCGATCCAGGCGTCGGGGCCGCGGTCGACGATGCCGTCGCCTTCGCCCGCATCGGCGGTGCCGGGGATGCCATCGGCGCCGTGGTCGCCGAGGATGATCTTGCTGAGCCCGCCGGCGGCGCCGAGCGCATCGCCGGTGTGGGCGGCGATGGACCACGTGGCAGCACCGGTGGCAGCGTTCACGCGCGCGACGGCGAGGTAGTTGTCCATCGACTGCGGGAGAGCGCTGGCGTTGCCGGTGGCGGCAACGGTGGCGGCGACGAGCAGATCGCCGCCCGGGAGGACGACGAGTGCGGCGGGGCCGCTCGGCCCGCGGAAGCTGACCTGGCTGGCGTAGTTGGTGAACTCGTGCTGCGCGAGAGGCGCCCAGGTGTTCGCGGGGTCGAAGGCGTCGGTGGGGTCGATGAACGTGCCGGAGGCGGGGAGATCGAGGCGAAGGGTGCCGCTGACGGCGCCGGTCGAGGTTGCGCCCCAGAGGTTGATGGCGCGGGTGCGGGCGCCCGGCGCGGTGGTCTTGGAGAGGGCGGCGAGGGTGGCGGCGCTGGTGCCGCTGGTGTTGAGGCGGGCGAAGCCGCTGGCGGTGATGGAGACGGGGCCGCGGGGCGAATCGCTCGCGGCGGACCAGGCGGTGGAGGGCGTGAGCGCGCCCGGAGCGGCCTCGAAGAGGAAGTTGCCGGCGAAGTCCATCCCGACCATGAGCGGACGCCCGGCGACGGATGCGGGGATGAGGGTGGGCGTGGTCTGGATGATCTGATTGGCCTGGAGGAGCGAGGTGGCGGCGGCGTCGGAAGCGCCGGCGCTGTTGATCTGGTTGACGCCTGTGCCGCGGAGGCCGGCCTGCACGCGGAGGAGGCGCTTGTCGGGGACAGCGGAGGCGCTGGTCATGCCGAAGCCGTCGGCGAGGATGTGGACCGAACCGAGGGCATCGACGCCGCCGATGCCGAAGGAGGCGGTGCCGGTGCTGCCTCCGGCAACGAGCTTGTTGGCGGCGGCAGCGACGCGGGAGACGTAAAGGCGCGAGGCGGCCTGAGGCTCGAAGCCGCAGAGCGCGACAATGACGCTCTGCTCGTCGTCGCCGTCGCCGAAGATGGAACTGGGGCCGGGGCTGAACTCCATGAAGGCGAGGGCGAAGTGAGCGCCTTCGAGCCCGAGGGTGGAGCGCGGGCCGAAGTTGCCCGAGCCGTCGTCGATGGGTGCGGCGTTCTGGATCGCGTTGACGCCCTGCCCGGCGGCGCGCCAGGAGTCGTACATCGGAAGCGCGAAGGCGCCGGCGACGAAGCGGTTGCTCGCCACGGTGGCGGCCATGAGGCGGGTGAAGTCGCCGGTGGCGCCGAAGCTGGCCTTGACGACGGGCCCGAGGCGGTACTTGCCGCCCCAGGACGAGGTGAGGTCGGCGAGGTCGACGACGTAGTTATTGGACTGCTCGTTGAGGGCGGGGTTGGCGGAGGCGGCGTAGGGGCTGAGGGCGTCGCCGGGGAGCCCGGAGCCGGTGGAGACCGAGTCCTGTGCGAGGGCCTGGCCCGCGGAGGAAAGCAGGACACAGATGCTGATGACGCGAGCCTGTGGGGGCATGAAACTCCTCCGCACCGGGCGTGCAGCGAGCGCGCGCGGCGAATGAAGAGTCTACACGCGCTTTGAGAATGTGGGCGTCATCCGGGGCAAAGAGCCGCGTTTTTCGGGCATTGGCCGGCGATCGTCAGCCGGGCAGGCCGTCCTGGGCCGCGAGGCGCTGGTCGATCTGCGACTTGTAGCGGCGGAGCTGTTCGATCCAGCGGAGATCGGTCTCAAGGAGGAGGGCGCGGGCGACGCGTTCGGAGGTGATGTCCGTGATCCGGTCGGTGCGAACGTCGAGGCGGACCGACTCGCGAAGGGCGGGAAGGTAGGAGTTGTCGCGGGCGATGGCCTGGGTGAAGTACTCGGCGGCCTGCTGGTCGTAGCCGCGGTTGAGGTAAATGAGGGCGAGGTTGGTGACCGGGCGCGGGTCGCCCGGCGCGAGCTCGGCGGCGCGGCGAAACGCATCGGCGGCGACGGCGTAGTTCTGCTCGGCCATGAGCAGGACGCCCAGGTTGTTCCACGCGGGGTGGAAATCGGGGTAGGCGGCGACGGCGTCGGAGTAGAGGCGGATGGCGCGCGAGGTGTCGCCGTCTTTCTCGGCGTGCTGGGCTTCATTGGCGAGCTGGGTGGCGCGGGCGACGCGCGCGGGCATGTCGTCGTTGAGACTGAACGAACCGCGCGAGCCGCAGCCAGTCGAGGTGAGGAGGCAGACGCCCGCGAGGAGGACGGCGAGGGCGTGGGCGGTGGTGTTGGCAGGGGCACTCATCATGGGTTTGACGGCTGGCCGTCCTCCGGGGTTCGAGTCGATGTTCAAAGGGCGCGAATCAGTTGGCCTTGCGCTCCCAGCGCGTGAACGCGATGATGCCTTTCCAGCGGGCCTTGCCCTCGGTGGTGGCCATGGCGGGCTCGAGGTCGATGCTCGTGAGCTCAACGCCGGCGAACTCGGTCTGGACCTTGTGAATCCAGCGCAGGATGGCCTCGGTCTCCTGCGGCTGGCTGCTCATGGAGTAGGAGTAGCGCTTGCGCTGGAGGTTCTTGGTGGCGCCGAGCGACTCTTCGCCCATGCTGATGGTGATGGAGGAGAGCCCGGCCTCGCGACCGGCCTGCTCGATCTGGGCCTGAAGGTTGGGGTTGGGACGGAGCCCGGCCTCGCCGAGCTGCGCGGTCTGAGCGTCCTTCTCGCGGATGTAGTCGTCGACACGTTTCTGGAGCTCGAAGGACGCGCCGCGCTCGCGGCGGAGGAGGCTCTGCGCCGAGGAGAGCGACCACCAGGCGGCGGCGAGCCAGACGAAGCCGACGAGCGCGAGGCCGCCGGAGGCGACGAGCACCCAGCGCGGCTGGTTGCGCCGCTCGGCACGGGCGGCGGCGTCGCTGAGGGCGAGGCGGGCCTCTTCGCCGGCCGCGAAAAGATCGGCGCCGGGCTGGGTCATGATGAAGTGCCTCCGGGAGCGGGAGCGGCGGGCGCGCCCCGCGGCGCGGGCTTGATGTCCTGCCAGAACCCGCGGAGCTTGTAGAGGCGCTTGGGCTCGGGGTCGCCGGGGACGGAGACGGTGGTGGTGGTGGTGGAGCCTTCCCAGTTGATGTCGACGGTGGACGTCAGGGCGCCGCGCTCGCGCAGGCGCTGGAGGAGGACGCCGCCGGGCTCGGCATCGGGGACGACGAAATCGATCGTGAGGTTGATGCTGGAGATGGTGAACTTCTTGAGCTTGAGGTTGGGGACGTCCTGGGCGGTGGAGATGAGGCGCTCGAGGGCGGCGGCGATGGGGCGTTCGGGCGTCTTGTCCTCGCGGGTCTTGCGGAGCTGTGTGAGGCCGGCGGCGAGGACGCGCCCCGGGTCGGGGTCACGGGTGATGTTGGGGAAGGCGGACTCGACCTGCTTGAGGATCTCGGTGCGGACGCCGCGCTCGGCGGTGGCGGCGAGATCGACCGCGCGGGCGGCGTTGTCAACGCGCCAGGCGAGGGCGCCCAGGACGCAGGCGCCGGCAAGACCGGCGGCGGCAAGCCACCAGTGCATCGAGCGGTTCATCCGGCCCGGGCGGGAGGAGAGATCGACCAGTTGAGCCGGCGCGGGGGCGAGGCGTTCATCGGCGTGGTCGTCCTCTTCGGCGCCGGCGAGTCGGAGCATGGTGCTCGCGACGGGGTCGTTGTCTTCGATGGCCGCGGCGTGCGCGCCGGGCCAGGCGGAGGCGAGGACCTGGCCGAGCGCGGCGAGGCCGGTGCCGGCGGGGAGGCCGGTGGCGACGACGTCGCCCGGGCCGAGGCAGACGATGCGCGCGGGAGCGACGCCGAGCTGCGCGGACCACGCGAGCCAGTCGCTCACGAGGCGCCCGGAGTCGGCGCTGGAGACTTCGACGACGGCGTTCTCGGGACGAAGGCGGGTGCCGGGCGGGGTGGCGGCCTGGGGCGGGGCATCGGGCCCGCGCGCGACTTCGAGGCGGCGGAGGCGCTGCGAGCCGGCGGCGAGCAGGCGGCCGGCGCGCGACCACGACCAGCACAGGCGGCCCTCGGGGTCGATGGCGACGATGGCCGAGACGGGCTCGGTGATGGCGACTTCCTGGGCGCGGGCGGGGCGCTTGAGCGCGCCGCCGGAGACGGCGTCGGCGCGGGAGGGGTCCCAAGCCTGGGCGAGGGCGTGCCAGAGGGAGATGACGCCGGCGACCTCGACGCCCGCGCGGTCGAGCTCATCGAGCAGAACGCGGACGCACGCGTCGGGCATGGCGAGGACGGCGAGGCGGTGCTTGCCGAGGGGAAGGGTCCCGGTGCCGGGAGCGCTGGAGCGGGAGAAGAGCCGTCGCGTGCCGTTGGCGTCGACGGCGGGTGCGGCTTCGTCATCGCTGAGGCCCTGGACGCAGAGGTCGACGCCCGGGTCGCCGTGCTCGCTGGACCAGATGACGCCCAGGCCGGGCCCGCCGCCGGCTTCATCACCCGAGGACAAGGCGGCGGCGCGAGCGGCGGCCTTGACGACGTCGTGGTCGGCGCTGGGAGCGGTGAGCCACCCGCAGCGGGAGCCGTCGAGATCGACCGAGAGGATGAGAGGGCGGCGTTTGCCGGCGCCGGCGAGTTGCGAAGCGATCCAGCGGGCGGCGGCCTCGACGCCCTGGCGTCGGGCCTCGGGCTCGGTGCTGGTGGAGCCGGGGGACCAGGAGCGGACCTCGCGCCGATCGGCCATGAGCAGACCGGTGATGGCGGCACCCGCGCCGTCTCGCTGAATGTGGCACAACACGCCGCTCATGAGCTTGGTTCAGGCCCGACCGGGGGCGTTACTCCTTGGACGGCTGCTGGGGCTGCTGGGGCTCCTGCTGATCGCCGAGGTCGCCCTCTCCCGGGCCGTTCAGTTCATCCTTGACTTGACGCATGATGGCTTCCATGTCCTGATCGGTGGGTTTGAAGTCGGAGATGCCGAACTTGGTCATCATGTCGGGGTCGGGCGGAGCGTAGTTGCTCATGCGCATGGCTTCGATGTACTGCTGCCGCTGCTTTTCGCGGAGTTCGGAGAGGCGCTCGGCCTTGGCGCCGGCGGCGGGGCCCTTGGAGGGACCGGGCGCGAAGGATTTGCTGGCCTGCGGCCCGCGTGCGGCGAGGGCCTTGCCGGAGGCGGCGCCGGGCGGGGCGCTGGCGAGGCGTTCCTGCTTGTCCTTGCGGTTGATGCGCTTTTCGGCGCCGTCTTCCTCGACCATGATGTAGGTGGCGGTGATGGCGTTGACGCGCGTGCCGTCGACCACGTCGCCTTCCTTGAGCATGCGCTGCTCGCCGGAAAGTGTGACGATGGCCCGCCGGCTCGAGGGACCGATGAGCCCGCCGAGGTATTCCCACACGATCTTGGGCGGCGCGGGCGGCTGATCGGGCTGAGTGAGCGGGTCGGCCGGCGGCGGCGCGGGCTTGGGTTCAGAGGGCTGCTCGAGCGCGATGGCGATGAGGCGCGCCGAGAGGGCCGGGTCGAGAGGCTCGGCGGCCTTGGCGTCGACGGGCTTCAGCGGAGGCGGCGCCACGTACCTGGCCTCGGGGACATTGCCGCCGAAGTCGATCGGGGCGAGCGCAATCGCGGCCCCGGCGACGAGGAGCACGCCCGCGGCCGCCTGGGAGCGGACCATCCAGGATTTCACGCTCGAGCGTTTCATGGGATGCTCCGATGGGTGCCGACGGGAGGAATCGCGGCCGGCGACGCGCCGGACCATGGATCATTATTCGCTCGCCGGTGGGGGAATGCTCGACTCCACAGTCCAGGGGGGAGGGAACGCGGTGCCGCGGCCGGGCGGGAGAAGCCGCCGATCATGCACGATGACGGGGGACGCGCGATGGGCAGGGAGACGCTCGCAGATGTTCGCGCCTGGTCATTGCTCCTGGTTGAATTCGAGTGTGCGGGTCCAACTGAGGAAGGCCCAGGGGTGCTTGGCGCTGGTCTTGCTGTCGCCGAGGAGGAGGCCTTCGTGCCGGGCGATGATGTTGCGGACGGGGTCGCGTGCCTCGACTTCGATGCGCTGGAGGGCGGACTCGTAGACAAAGAGGCTCACGAGGAGGTCGGTGGAGTCCTTGTCGGTGAGGCCGGCGTCGGTGAGGGCGCGTCGGAGGCGCGTGGCATCGAGTCGGCGCTCGGCGCGCTGGCGGATGAGGTCGTCGGCGATCCCGTCGGCGGGCGCGCGGTCGTCGATGGCGCGCACGAGGGCGGCGAGAACTTCGCGCGGGGCGGAGTTGACGTCGATGAGCGCGGGCCCGCGGGAGCGCAGGAGCTCGCCGGGGTCGCCCGGAGCATCGCGCACGAAGCGGGCGGCGAGCGCCAGCACTTCGGCGGCTTCTTCCTTGAGACCGATGGCGAGCGTCCGCTCGCTGAGCAGGCGTCCTTGCACATCGATCATGCTCACGTGATAGAACTCGCCGGCGGGCCCGCGGAGGGTGAACCCGCGCGGGCCGGTGCGCCGCGGGTCGGGCGCGGGGGAATCGGAGACGGCGCTGCCGGTGGTGCGGCGCGAGGTGGGCTCGCCGCCGTAGCGACGCCACATCTCGATGGTCTCGGCGAGGCCCTGCTGCTCGTGGTGGGCGCGGTAGGTCTCGATCTGGCGCATCTCGGCAAGGTGCTGCTGGCCCTGGTGCTCGACGATCATGGTGGCGGCGATGCCGCCGACGAGGGCGAGGAGCATGACCAGCGGGAGTGCGTAGGCGCGAGGGCGCTCGATGAGGCGCGCGGGGGTCGAGCGTGCGGGCTTCATCGCGGCCTCCCATCGGGGCCGAGGATGTGGAACGTGCTGCCGTCGGGGCGTTCCTTGGACGGGCGGCGCGAGTTGCCGGTGCGGCGTCGCCCGGAGGCGTCCGCGTCGCCCGACGCGGCGTCATCAAGGGCGCCGCCGGCGCCCGCGGCTTCGCCCGAGGCGAGCGCGGTGGAGGAGTCGGGCTCGCGCGCGACGATCCACTTGACTTCGAAGAGCCAGCGCCCACGGAGGCCCTGGCGCGTGACGGCTTCCACTTCGACGAAGGCGGGAAGGTGGGCGTAGGTGCGGGCCGCCGCGAGCTGCGACCAGAGTCGCGACTCGCCGTCGGGCGGAAGGTTGAACCGCGCGGGAAGGGGACCGAGCTCGGCGAGCTGCTCGTTGGCGTTCGAGCGCGTGCGCGGACGGAGCCGCGGGCGGTCGGGGTCCTGCTCGGCGGCGGCGGCCTGCTCGTCTTCGTCGTTGCCTTCGGTCTTGAAGAAGGTGACGTCGAAGCTGACGAGGTCTCTGCAGATGAGGCGCTCGCCGAGGGCGACGCGCGCGGCGTTGGGGTCGTCGATGAGGAGCTCGTAGGCTCGGAAGTAGACGTCGTAGGAGTCGGGATGAGCGCCGGGCTGAAGCTCGAAGGCGCCGCGCACGCCGCCCCCGGCCTCGGCCGCGAGGAAGCCGGGGGTGCCGTCGGGCATTTCGACGGAGATGGGAAGGGCGGCGGTGACCATTTCGAGGCGCGGGAAGGGGTCGGTGTCGGCCTGCTCGAGGAGGAGTCGCGGCGCGCGAGGCGGGAGCGCGTTGGCCGCGGCGTCGGGCGGGGCGTCGGCATCGAGCAGCTTCTCGACCGAGTCGGGCGTGGCGGGCTCGGTGCGCGTCGCGCCGGCGGGGCGCGCGGGCGTGCGGGCCGATTCGAGCACGACGAGCGTGCGGAACGACTGGGCGAGCGTGCCCTGGAGCGTCGCGAGCTCGTGGAGTGCCGCGGCACGCTCGGCGGAGCGCTCCTGGCTCACGCGGAGCACCGAGAAGAGGCCGAAAACGGAGATGATGATGAAGACGCCCAGCGCGGCGGCGAGGACGAGCTCGACGAGCGTGAACGCGCGGCGACGGAGCCGCCGGGGCGCGAAGAGGCGCGCTCGTGCTGGCCCGCGGCTGTGCATCATCGCGTGCCTCCGCCCGACGCGCCGGGGGCGAGCTTGAGCAGGTCGGTGACGAACTCCATGTTGCTCAGGTTCCGCCCCTGCGAGTCGGCGTTGCGGTACATCGCCACGAGCGGGTGGAACGGGCGCACCAGCTCGGCGAGCTGGACGGACTTCTGGACGTTGCCCGGGTACGGCTCGAACGCGTCAAAGACGCGGATGCGGATGAGGCGCATGCTCGCGGCCTGCGGCGGCACGTAGCCGTCGAGGTTCTCCATCTGCAGGGGCTCTTCGATGAGTTCGAAGTAGAACGGGCGGCCCTCGTGCATCACGGGGTCGTTGGGCTTGGGAAAATTCTTGTTGTGCGTGTCGTCGATGTACTGGAGGAGCAGCCGGTTGGCGACGTCATAGGCCATGAGTCGCTTGACGCGGAGCATCTCGGCGCGGTGCGCGTAGACGATGGCGCCGCAGAGGGCCGAGGCGAGCATGGCGAGCAGGAGCGAGGCGAGAACGACCTCGATCATGGTCATGCCGCGGCGAATCGGGATGGGTCGGCGGGCGCGCACGGGTGGATCACTCTTCGTCGGTGATGGTCCAGTAGTCGATGTCGTCCTGGGTGCTGGGGAGGCGGTCGGGCCCCTTGGAGAAGAGATCGAACCCGCGCGCCGGATCGGGGTTGGACGAGGCGGGGTAGTACACGACGTCTTCCTTCCACCCATCGCGAAGGGCGGCGCGGGTGAGGGTGGCGGTGGGGCCGGAAACGAGGGTCGCGAGGTCGGGCGGGTAGGAGCCGTTCTGACCCTGGTAGAGCGTGATCGCCGCGCCGATCTGCTTGAGGCGGGCCTTGGACTGCTGGATGCGGGCGCCGGTGGCGTACCCGCCGAAGTTGTAGACGGCGACGCCCATGAGGATGCCGATGATCACGAGCACGAGCATCATCTCGATCATCGTGAAGGCGCGGGCGGCAGAACGAGAGCGGGACATGGACATCTCCTTTTCGACTCGGGCGCGAGCGGGCGCCTCGATGCATGCGGAAACGACAGGGGAGCGGCGGGATTGCCCGGAAGGCGGATTCACAGGCCGATCTTTCCGGGGAGCGTGATGAGCGGGAGCATGATCGACGCGAGCAGGGAGCCGATGATGAGGAACATGATGACGATGAGCAGCGGCTGAAGCACGGCGAGAGCGCGCTGGCTCTTGCGCTCGACCTCTTCGATCATGTCGCCGGCGAGGCTGGAGAAGGCGGTCTCCATGTCGCCCGAGCGCTCGGCGGCGATGAGCAGGCGGCGCGTGGAGAGCGGGAGCGAGACGACCTCGTCGATGAGCAGGCGGAGGACGCCGCCCTCGACCAGCCGCGTGCGGAGGCGCTCCATCTGGGAGCGCAGATCGGGGTGGTTGATGGCCTGGTTGGCGGTGCCGAGGGCGTCGGCGAGGGGCACGCCCGAGCGGCTCATGGCGGCCATGACGCTGAAGAATCGCGCGGACTCCTGCGCGAGGACGACATCGCGGAGCAGGGGCGTGCGCCGGGCGATGTTCATGAGCACCGGACCGATGGCGGCGCGGAAGACGTAGACGGCGACGATCGCCACGGCCACGGCGACGAGGAGCAGGAGCGCGTTGTCGCGGATCCATTCGCCGCTGGAGATGAGCACGCGCGTGTAGCCCGGCAGCGGAACGCCGGCGTTGGCGAGTCCTTCGGCGAGATTGGGCAGGATGATCGTCATCATCGCCAGCGCCACGAGGAGCGCGATCGAGAGCACGATCGCCGGGTAGATCATGAGCGTGACGGCCTTGCCGGCGACGGCGAGGGTGCGGCGCGCGTTGGTCGCGAGCTGGCGCGCCGAGCCGGCAAGATCGCCCGTGCGCTCCGACGCCTTGTACACCGCGATGGTCACGATATCGAACCCCCCCACTTTGCCGCAGGCGTCGGAGAAGCTTGTGCCCGCGGCGACGAGTTCCTTGAGGCGCTCGACGGGTTCGCGTGCCGCGCCGCGGACGGTCGAGGCGGCGACTTCCAGGGCCTCGACAAGCGGGACGCCGCGGGAGAGAAGCTGGGCGAGCTGATCGTTGAGAACGGCGTGGTCGGCGAGCTTGAGGCGCGATTCGGTCGCGGCACCCGCCGCCCACCGCGGAAGTTCGTACGCACTCAGCAGCAGGAGCTTTTCCTTGCGGAGGTCGGCGGCGAGGGCGGGGCGGTTTCGTGCCTTACGAACCGATACCGACCGGCCTCCACCCGAGCGGGCCGTGACAACCAGAAACGGCATGACGCCAGCGCTGCGGGACATTCGCTCTCAATGGAGTGTACGGGCCTGCGGGCAGCCGGTATCAGTATTCGCGAAACGGCGTGCCGCGCTCGCGTCACACGCGGCAGGGATGCCCCCGTTCCCCGGGAAAACCGGAGCGTTTTCGGTCGTGGCACGCGGGCGGCGTGAGGTATGGTGTAGGGAGAGCGGGAGTCATCATGCACCCATGGATTCTGACCGGATTGCGTGTTGTTCAGTTCCTGTCGCTGGCCGGGGTTGCCGGAGCGCAGACGCCGATCGTGAAGCCGCTGGCCGGCGCGGGTTCGATCGACCCGCCGGAGTGCGCCGTGGAGACGGCGGCGGTGCTGTCGGCCCGGGCGGGGGATCGGCTGGCGGTGTGCGCGGGTGC
Organism: Phycisphaerales bacterium; assembly: GCA_050182995.1. GTDB lineage: Bacteria > Planctomycetota > Phycisphaerae > Phycisphaerales > UBA1924 > JAEUIX01. The sequence continues at coordinate 64,890 of JBFXBS010000005.1, forward strand.
TGAGGCCGGCATCGGCGGCGCCACCGGGCTGGCGCTCGATCTGCGGCTGGTGGTGGAGCACGCGCGGCCGACGCCGCTGGGGATTGTGCTCGACGGCGTGATCGAGGGCGTGTCGGCGCGTGACGAGGGGCGCTTCTCGCTGGCGGTCGCGGGCGGGCAGGTGAGCGCAAGTTTTCACACGCCGGCGGGCAACTTCGGGCTGGCGCCGACGGGGCGCCACGAGCCGGGGGAGGCGGGCGGGCGGCCGGTGTGCGTGGTGGAGCGGCGCGCCCCGGGGGAGGCGGTGCGGTGCGCGATGCAAGACGACCGCAGCCTGATCGCGCCTTCGGATCGCGGGTTGCTCGCTCGATATCTGGCGCGACAGACGGGGGGCGACTTTCCCGTGCTCCCGCACCGGCCCGGGGCGGGCGAACGGCTCGAAACACCCGAGGGTGTGCCGCCGCCGAGCGGCGCGTGCGCGTGCGGTGACGACGGGAGCGTGATCGACGTGATGTTTGCGTGCACGACGCTGGCGAAGAACGCCGCGGGCGGAGCGTCGGCGGTGATCGCGCGGATTGATGATGCGCTCGCCGCGTGCAACTCGGCGTACACGCAGAGCGCCATCAGCATGGGCACGGCACACAACCGGCTCATGGTGCGCTCGGCGGGCTTCTACGAGTTCAGCTATGACGAGGTCGCGCCGGCCTGGCTCACGCACCTCGACCGGCTGGCGGACATTGACGACGGGTTCCTCGACGGCGTGATTGCGCAGCGCGACGCCATCGGCGCCGACGTGGTCTGCCTGATCGTCGATGACACGCGCTTCACGGGCGGAGCGGCGTTCTATGCGCTGTACGTGCGCGACGCGGCGGCCCAGGTGCTCAACTGGCGCGCCATGGGCGCGGGCTCGCTCACGTTCGCGCACGAGCTGGGCCACACGTTCGGCTGCGCCCACGACCGAGGGAACTCGACGTTCGCGCTCTTTCCCTACGCGTGGGGGCACTCGTTCTCGTCGGGCGGAACGAGCTACGGCACGATCATGTCGTCCACCGGCAGCGTGCTCGTGCCGGTGTTCTCGAACCCGATGCTCACGCACGCGACCGGGCAGCCGCTGGGCGTCGGGCTCGATCAGCCGCTGCCCTCGCACAACGCGCTGGCGATCTCGCAGGCGCGCTGGGCGATCGCCGCGCACGGCGACAGCGGGCAGATCATCGACTGCAACGGCAACGGGATCGACGACGCGATCGACATCAACCAGGGCAGCGCCGCCGACGCCAATGGCAACTGCCGGCCCGACTCGTGCGAGCGGCGCGTGTATGTCGACGCGGGAAACACCGGCCCGCAGGACGGGTCATCGTGGAACACGGCGTACACGAGCCTGGCGCAGGCGATGATCGCGGCGTCGCTCGAGTGCAGCAACATCAGCGAGATCTGGATCGCCGACGGCGCGTACACGCCCGACGTCGAGCCGGGCGACCGCTTCGGGCGCTTCGAGCTGCGCTCGGGGCTGGCGATCTACGGCTCGTTCCAGGGGCAATCGCGCCCCGGCGGCGGCGAAACGTCGATCGCGCAGCGCGTCTTCGCCATCCCCAACGGACCGATGTTCCCGACCGTGCTCACGGGGGCGATCGGTTCGCCCGCTGATGAGGACAACAGCTTCAACGTGCTCTTCGCCGTCGCGACCAACGCCACGGCGATCCTTGACGGGTGCATCATCGAGAAGGGCTACCAGGACTTCGGCGGCGCGGGCATCTATATCGAGAACGCCTCGCCGACGATCCGCAACTGCATCTTCCGCAACCTCCGCGCGGGCGACGGCGCCGGCGCGATGATCATCGGCAGCGGCTCGTCCCCCACGTTCATCGGCTGCACGTTCCGCGACAACGCCGCGACCAGCGCGGGCGGGTGCATCGTCGTGCGCGACTTCGGCGAGGCAACGTTCCAGGGCTGCGTCTTCCGGGACTCCACGGCGAGTTTCGGCGGGGCGGTCAACCTGTTCAATGGCGCGAGCGCGTCGCTCTCGACGTGTTCGTTCACCGACAACGACGCCGCGATCAACTCCGGCGCGATCGATGCCTTCACCGACTGCACGCTCTTCATCCAGGGGTGCACGTTCCGCGGCAATCGCGCGGGGACCGGCGGCGGGGGCAGCGGCGGCGCGATGATCGCCCACACCGGATGCTCGGCGACGATCTCCGGCTGCACGTTTGTTGACAATGCCGCCCCGGGCACGGGCGGGGCCCTCTGGGCCGACGCCTCCACGCTTGCCATCTCCAACTCGACCTTCACGTTCAACACCTGCGGCGACGGCGGCGGAGCGCTCTCGGCCTTCAACGGTTCGAGCGTGACCATCAGCGACACGACGATCAGCGGCAACCAGGGCCGCTGGGGCGGCGCGGCCAACATCGCCGGGTCCGCGCTCCACGCCTCGCGCTGCACCTTCCACGATAATCACGCTGTCGAGTTCAGCGGCGGGGCGCTTGATCTCTTCGACCTCGGCCCCTCGTCGCTCTCGTCGTGTGCGTTCACGGCCAACTCAGCCGCTGACGCCGGCGGGGCGGTTTCCGTCGGCTTCTCGCCCGCGCTCTCGGTCGTCAACTGCACGCTTGCGAGCAATGCCGGCGCAAACTTCGGCGGCGGGATCAGCATGTTCGATTCGAGCCTGGCACTCTCCAACTCGATCGTCTTTGCCAACACCGGCGGCGCCGGTCAATCCACGCAGGATCAGCAGCTCACGCGCTTCTCCGGAACCGCCGGCGTCAACGCCTCGTGCATCGCGGGCCTCACCGGCTCGCTCGGCGGAACGGGCAACATCGGCGCCAACCCGATGCTCGCTGATCCGCTCAACGGCGACGTGCGCCTCTCGCCGGGCTCGGCGTGCATCGACGCGGGCTCCAACGCGTTTCTTGTTCCCGGGCATGATGCCGACCTGCTCATGGCGCCGCGACGCGCCGATGACCCCGGCACCCCCGACACCGGGCTCGGCTCGGCGCCGATTGTCGACATCGGCGCGATTGAGTTCGTCGCCGACGTGAACCCCTGCCCGCCCGATTTCAACATGGATGGCAATCTCGACCCCGATGATCTCGGCGATTTCATCAACTGCTACTTCGGCGTTCCGCCGTGCGACGGGGCGGATTTCAATCAGGACGGCAACGTCGATCCTGACGACCTGGGCGACTTCATCAACGCGTATTTCAGCGGCTGCTGATAGGGTTGTGTTTGCGCATGCTGTTTCGAGAATTCCAACCTGATCATGGCGCGCCCGAGCGGGTTTCGAGCGTCGAGCTGTCGGCCGGGCACGAATCGGTGGGCGAGCGATCGGCTGGCCGGTTTGGCAGCACGACGCGCTGTGCGATGGTCGCCACCCGTCTCAGCTCGCGAATGCTCGCCGAGGGCCTTGGCCTTGTCGGCGAACCCGCGCCCGTGATCGGTACGGATGAGCGGGTCATCGCCGACGCTCCCGGCCGGTTTGATGTGCGCGAGCGCTTTCATCGCGAGCGCGTGACGTATCGGCGGCACGATCACGAGCACCCGAGCACGTTCATCGTGCTGTCGGGGCGCGTCGACGAGCGCGCCGGCCCGCGCGCGATCGAGTGCGAGGCGGGCGCGGTGGGCTTCATCCCGGCGGAAGCGACGCACGAGAGCCGCTTTGCCGAGGGTGCCGTGCACACCCTGAACATCACGCTCGATCGGCACTGGCTGGAGTGCAGCGGGGTCACGATCGCGTCGGCGCGCGAGCCGGTGTACGCGTCGGGGGCGCGGATGTCGGCGGTGGCGCTGCGCCTTCGACGGGCGTGCGCCGGTCGCGGGCCCGATCGCGCCGGCGAGGTCGAGGAGCTTGTGCTGGCGCTGCTCGATGCCGCGGGCCGGCGCGGCGGGGCGCTGTCGGCGGGCGAGCGGGGCGAGCTTGATCGCGCGCCCGAATGGCTCGACACGGCGGTGGAGCTCATCCGTGCTTCGCCGGACCCCGCCGGCGACCTCGCGGAGATCGCCCGCGTCGTGGAGCGCCACCCGGCCCACGTCTGCCGGGTCTTCCGATCGGCCCTGGGGTGCACGATTTCGGAGTTCAGCCGGGGCGTGCGCGTGGGACGGGCGGCCATGCTCCTCCGCACGTCGCGCCGCACGCTCTCGCAGATCGCCTTCGAGACGGGCTTCAGCGATCAGGCGCATCTCACGCGCTGGTTCGGGCGCGTGATGGGCACTTCGCCACGCGCCTATCGATCGGCCCGGTCGTGATCCCTCGTTCCGCGTGCGTCGCCTTTCGTCGGCTCTGTCAAAGGCGACAACCCGCTCGCCCCGGCGTGCGGCCGGTTCGAGCGGGTTGTCTGTGAGGGCATGAAGATGTCGACCGCGTGCGCGGCCGGCGGTGGCCGCGGCTCGACTTACGGGCAGCCGGCGAAGTAGACGTTGATGAAGTCGCCCAGGTCATCGGGGTCGATGTTGCCGTCGTTGTTGAAGTCGGCGCCATCGCAGGGCGGCTCGCCGAAGTAGCAGTTGATGAAGTCGCCCAGGTCATCGGGGTCGACGTTGCCGTCGTCGTTGAAGTCGGCCGGGCAGAGCGGCGCGCCGAGTTCAACGCGGAGGATGCCGGCGCCGCCGGTGTCCTGCCCGCTGCCGGCGACGCGGATGATCACGGGCACGCCCGCGCTGAGGGGCACATCGCGGACGATGCTCTGGAAGTCGCACCCGGGCTCGAAGGCGCTGTCATTGCACCCGATCTCGTTGCCGTTGCAGGCGTCGTAGACCGCCAGCACGGTGTCGAAGAAGGTGCTGCAGGTGTTGAAGAGGCCGGTGGCGTTCTCTGCGGGCGTGAAGCGGAACCAGACATCGCGCCCCGTGTCGAAGCCGCACGAAGACGTGCCGTCGACATTGGCGCCGAGGGAGTTGAAGGGGAAGTCGCCGGCGCCGGAGATGTCGGTGGCCTGCGCGCACAGGTCGTTGGCGGGCGCGGGCGGGGCCAGTTCGAAGGTGACGCGCACGGGCGCGGGCGGAGCGGCGAAGCCGACGCCGAGGCGCACGAGAATGGGCTGGCCGGCGGTGAGGGTGATGCGGTCGATGTTGGCGAGGGAGAAGCAGAAGTCGCCGCTGCAGGCCGTTTCGGGCCCGCCGCAGGTGTCGTAGGTGGTGAGGATCGTGTCGTACGAGGGCTGGCCGCAGGTGGTGATGCGGTAGTCGCCGGACTCCATGGGGGTGAAGCGGATCCAGACGTCGGCCTGCTGCGTGCCCTGGACGCACGAAGCGGGCGCTTCGTTGACGTAGGCGCCGCACATGTCGAGCTCGACGAACCCGCTGCCCATCTGCTCATACGCCGCGGCACAGGTGTCGTAGGGGCCGGGAGGAAGGGCGCCCACATCGCGGATGGAGCTGGTCATCATCGAACAGGCGTTGGAGACGACGCAGTCATACATGCCGACGTCGGCGGGGGAGGCGTTGCTGACAAAGAGCTGCGAGTTGTTCGAGCCGAAGATCGACGAGCCCGTGCCGGTGTCGCCGTCGGTGAGGTTCACGCCGGCCTTGCGCCACTGGTAGGTGAAGGGGCCGGAGCCGGTGACGGAGACATTGAGGATGACGAGCGGGTCGCAGGCGGAGATGGTGGTCAGGTTGGGCGCCTCGACTTCCGCGAGCTCGACGCAGGCGGGCCCGCCGGCGAGCAGGACCACGCCCGAAGGCGACCCGAAGCCGCCGATGGTGAGGGCCGACCCGTCGGGCGAGATGGCCAGGGGCGTGCCGACGCCGAAGGTGGTGTCGAGCCCGGTGACGCCGCGGTCGACGAGGTACTGGAGGAGGCTGATCATGCCGGTTTCAGCGGTCCAGATGAAGGGGGTCTGTCCGAAGAAGAAGGACCCGGAGTTGCCGATGATGATGGACCCGTCGCGCGTCATGCCGGTGACGCTCACGTTGCCGCCGATCGACCCGAGCGACGTGGGCACGTAGGTCGTCCCGTCCCAATCCCAGCGGATGAGCGTCTCGGGGAACGCGGTGCTGCTGCCCGCGGCCATCGCGCCGTCAAAGCTCAGGGCGCCGATCTCGCCGAAGTCGTCATTGAGCGAATCGAAGACGTACTCGGAGACGGTGCCGCTCATGGGGTCGACGCGCCAGATCGCCGGGCGATTCACGCTCGACGTCGGGCTGCGGTCCCACCCGCCGACCACGAAGCCGTTCCCCGACAGGCAGGTGGCGCGCGAGCCCTGCCCGCCCATCTGCGGCATGGGCACGAACGTGCCCGTCAGCGAGTCGGCACGGAAGGCGCGGAACGCGGTGAAGGGATCGCCGATGGAGTATCCCAGCCCCGCGGCGAAGCGACCATCTTCAGAGATGCCGCTGGGCGTGTTGAGGAACCCCGGCGGGACGGGCGTGCCGATGCCCTGGAAGGGGAACGTGGTGAAGATGCCCATGGGCTGAAAGCCGGTGGCGCTGGTCCAGCGTCCGGTGAGGCGGTTCTCGGGCGCGTAGCCGTTTTCGAGTGAACCGGCCTCGCCGTTGTCCATGTCGCTGACGACAACCGAGCCATCAGCCGAGCAGCCGACGGTGCCGCCGCGGCCGCCCGGGAGCATGGTGAAGGTCGCGGTGGTGCCGGAAAGAGTCCAGCGGAAGGTGTTCTCGCCGTTTGAGCCGACGACGACATTGCCGCCGTTGCTCACGCCGGTGGGCGCACCAGGAATGGCGATGAATCGAGGCTGAGCGGAAGCGGCGGCCACACACCCGCCGCACAGCGCTGCGATCAAGATGGCGCGAGTCTGCACGTGCGATTCTCCATGAAAATGAGGGCGAACAAAGGACTCGGGGACGCGGGCCCCACACGCGCCCGCCGCGGGAACACAACCCGGCAGACTGCAAGGTTACCCCGAACCATAGTCTCGGCAAATGTTTTTACAAACATTACTGCAAAAACTTGCAATGAGCATTCTGGGCGGTACTCTTTGCCGATCAGTTCGATCCAGTCACGGCCGGGAAAATCCGGGCTTTGTTTGGGTATCTTCTCTTCTGCTTCACGTCCATGGCCACAGTCGCACCGGAAACGCCGCCGCCGTTTGAGGAGCATTTGACTTCAGCGTTCCAGGATTTGCGGAGCGCGCTGGAGCGGCTGCTGGTGTCGGCGGGGGTGGATCCGTCGGAGCCGCAGGAGGCCGCGAGGCGGCTGGGGCTCAACCGCAATCTCACGTGGAAGCTGGCGCGGGTGATCAACGGGTCGGACCTGTACGAGGCGCTGCAGCACCTGCCGGGGTCGGAGGGGCTCGACATCATTCAACGGGCGGCGTCGGCGGCGGGGGTGAAGGACCCGCTGGTATCCGAGGTGCGCTCGGCACAGAAGGCGTTTGACCGCGTGGTGGAGGTGCACACGGGCGATCGCGCGACGCTCGACCTGATTCTCGACAACATGGGTTCGAGCGCGGAGCGGCTGGAGGAGAGCCGGCGCCTGGCGTTTCGCGGGAACAGCGGCGTGTGGGGCGCACAGGCGCGGGTGCGCGTCACGAGCTGCATCGTGGCGCCGAGCCCGGACCGCCCGGACATGGTTGATTCGGTGATGATCGCGGGGGTGGTGGATTTCCGGCGATTGCGGCCGAACGTGCGCTGGCCGCTGTTCCGCCCGCGGGTGTATACGGGAACGGGCGAGACGCGGGTTTCGCCGGCGGAAGCGATCGACCCGGCGTTTCAGGGCGCGGCCGGGCCGATGTTTCTGGGAGGGTTCTGCCGTCCGTTCCCGCCGCCGGTGCTCGCGGTGCCCGACGGGGACTCGGTGGTGTATGAGCTTGCGGAGGCACCGGTGGGGAACACGGGGGCGGTGACGTGCTATCTGGGCTCGCTGGTGCGTTGCACGGGCGAGCGCTACGCGACGCCGGACGATCCGGTGGCCGATCTCTCGGCGCAGGTGAGCATGCCGGCGGAGCACCTGCTGTTTGATCTGCTTCTGCATCGGGACCTGCAGGACTGGGGCGAGCCGGAGACGTTCGTGATCGGGCAGCTTCTGGGCAGCGAGCCGCGGGTGTCGCCGTACCGGATTCCGCTGGGGCAGCGGACGGAGTTGATCGCGGGCCAGCCGCCGCCCTTGCGATGCCCGCAGGTGCCGGAGTATGAAGAGGTGATGCGGTTCACGCTCGATCGGCTGGGTTGGTCGGCGCGAGAGTTCCGGGTGTTGCGGCTGCTGGTGAAATACCCGCCGATTCACTCGTCGGCGGTGATGCGGTTCCGGCTCCCGCCCCCGCCGCGGAAGTGAGTGAACGGAGTCGCCCGGACGGGCGTTGAACGCCCCGTGGCGCTTCACCCAACACCCCCGGTCGGACCGATAGACTCCCGTGTGTCGTCTGACGCGCTGAAGCCGGTTGAATCCCCCCCCCCCGCTGCTCCTGCCGTGGTCGGCGGGGCCTGTGCGGATGATCGCGCCGGGGTGTACGGGCCGCTGCTTGATCCTGGGTGGCTGTTCCTGCTTGCGGGTCTGGCGATCCTGGCGGCGACGGTGCTCATTCCCGCGCGGCGCGACCTGGACGAGGCGCGGGACTATCTGGAACGTGCGAAGGTCGTGGAGCAGCATCGTCTCGACCGGATCGAGCGCTATGTCGGGTACATGAATCAGCTCGACGCCGGGGACGAAGGGGCGATCCTGGCGCTGGCGGCGATGCAGATCAACCAGGCGCCGGCAGGGAACGTGCTGCTGCTGCCGGCGGAGCGCGCCGTGCGGGCGCCGTCGATTTTCTCGCAGCTTGAGCCGCCGCCGATGGCGTTGCCTGAGCGGCAGGCAGAAGTGTCGACGCTGGAGGCGTGGTGCCTGGCGGACCGTCCGCGGCTGATGCTGACGGCGCTTGGGGCGATGCTGGTGCTCATCGGGCTGTTGCCGCCGACGATTCGCAAGTGAATGGAGCGCGCGGCCGGCCTGTCTGCCGCGGGTAGGTTGCGGGGCTCGAACCCGCGTGCAAGCCCTACCGTTGGGCGTGCCGCTGCCACCTCCACCAACTTCGGCGGCGCCTCCCGAGCCGCCCTCCGGTCGGCCGGCGGGCCCATCACGGCTGCTGTTCCGGCGTGGGCATCGGTTGTCGCTGGCGCGTGACTTTCAGGAAGCGTTTGCGGGGCGAGTGAGCCGGGCGCGGGGGCCGCTGGTGGTGTATGGGCGGCGGAACGGGACGGCGTTGCCGCGGCTGGGGCTGTCGGTCTCGCGCAAGGTCGGCAACGCCGTGAAGCGCAACCGGGTGAAACGGCTGCTCCGCGAGGCGTTTCGACTCGGGCAGCGCGAACTGCCGGCGGGCACGGATCTGGTCGTGGCGGTGCGGCCGCATGCGCTCCTGGCGCTGGCGGCGTACCGCGAGCATCTGCACTCGGCGGCGGAGGCGCTCGACAAGGAACTCTCGCGGCGAGAGAAAGGCGGCGGCCATGCCGGCTGAGACGCCCGGGCCGGATTCGCCGGGTGCTCCCGACGCGTCGACCCCGGGCGAGGCGGGCGCGGCGTCGCGCGAACTGTCGATTCTTCAGCGGGCGGCGATCGTGCTCGTGCGCGGGTACCAGGTGACGCTCGGGCCGTTTCTGGGCGGGCGGTGCCGGTTCTACCCGTCGTGCAGTCATTACGCGATCGAGGCGATCCGGGAATGGGGCGCCGTGCGCGGAACGTGGCTTGCGATCCGGCGTGTGGGGCGTTGTCACCCGCTCGGTGCCGGGGGGTACGACCCGGTGCCGACGAGGGACGAACCACCCACGGTTCGAGGTCCGACGAGCCAGCCCTGAGCGGAACGGAATTCGCAGGTCGCGGTCGAGAACGGGGGCGCGGCGGCCGATGAACGACTTGTTAGTGCTTACACTAGTTGCCCCCGCCCCGGCGGCTGGCCGGGGCTGCGTCCGCATGGGAACTCATGGCTGATTCTGGTGCATCCCGACTGCCGGCGGAGAAGCGCAAGTCGCAGTTGCTCGACACGGCGGCGCGGATATTTGCCGCCCGCGGGTATACGGGGGCGACGACGGCGGAGCTGGCCAAGGCCGCGGGGATCACCGAGCCGATCATCTATCGGCATTTCAAGGGCAAGAAGGAACTGTTCATCGCGCTGGTGGAGCGCACGGGGCAGCAGACGATCCGCGACTGGGAGGAATCGCTTCGCGGGATCAACGACCCGGCGGCGCGGCTGGCGCGGCTCATCTCGGCCAACCCGATGGTGCTCATGCGCGGACGGGTCTCGTACCGGGTCATCGCGCAGGCGATGATGGAGGTCGAGGACCCGGGGATCCGCGAGGCGATCATCGCGCATGTGCAGAAACTGCACGCGTTCATCATGAAGGAAGTGGACGCGGCCCAGGATTCGGGGCAGGTGTCCAAGCGATTCTCGCCGGAGATCACGGCGTGGGCACTGATCCACCTGGCGCTGGGGTACGGGATTCTCAACGGGCTGAAAATCCCCGGGCATGCGACCGATCGAGCCGGTGGGCACATCGTGGACGTGATCGGGACGCTCATGCTCGCTGACCGCTACAAGCGGCCCACGGAATAACAGACAGGAGCCGTACACGCGGGCGATCGGGGCGGCGAGATGAACCCGCGGTGCGTGCAGCGCTCTGCAGGTGTCGGGGCGGCGGTGCCGCGCCCGAAACCTGAGGAGCTTTTCATGAACACTCGCGTGCGCGTCGTCGGTGGTGCCCTTTCGCTGGTTGTGGTGGGGATGCTGGCCGCGGCGGGGCGTGCCGAGCCGCTGGATCGAGGGCGAGCGGCGCCGGCGGAAGGGATGCCGGCCCGGCTGTTCGAGGCGCTTCAGCGCGGGATGGAGGCGCCGGTCGTGACGGGGACGATCGACGCGGTGACCGTGTTTCGCGGGCAGGCGCAGGTGACGCGGGTGGTGGAGGTGGCCGGGGGCACGGGGCTGCGCGAGCTGGTGGTGACGGGATTGCCCGAGGCGCTCATCCCCGCGAGCCTGTACGGCGAGTCGGCGGAGGGGATCGAGGTGCGGAGCGTCAGCTACCGGGTGAGGCCGGTGGGCGAGGACGTGCGCGAGACGGTGCGGGAGGCCGAGAAGGCGCTGCGCGAGGCGAAGGACGCGCTGAGCGCGGCGGAGGCGCGGCGCGGGTTTCTCGAATGGCATCGGCAGTACCTCGACAAGCTCGAGGCGTTCATCGCGCCATCGGCGCAGGCGGAACTCAAGAGCGGGGTGCTCAACGCCGAGACGCTCACGAAGCTGACGGACCTGGTGACGACCCTGCGCGAGCGGCAGCGCGACGAGGGGCAGAAGCTGGCGATCGAGGCGCGGACGCTTCAGGAAGCGGTCGACCTGAGGCAGCGCGAGCTGAGCGTGCTCAGCGCGAGCCGATCGCGCACGGCACGCGAGGCGGTGGTGTTCGTGAACGTGACCAAACCCGGCGCGCGGCTGCGGCTGACGTACCTCGTGAACGGCGCGAACTGGGCGCCGTCGTACAACCTGCGCGCGCCGAGGGTCGCCGATGGCGGCGCGGGTGAGGGCGCGCGGACGGTGACGCTGGAATACCAGGCGTCGGTGCAGCAGATGACGGGAGAGGACTGGGGAAACGTGCAGCTCACGCTGAGCACGGCGACGCCCGCGCTGGTGGCGATGGGCCCGAGCCTCGAGCCGCTGTCGGTGGCGCTGGCGCCGGCGCAGCAGGCCGCGCAGGGGCTGCTGGCGCAGCTCAAGGACCGGAGTTACGACGATGCGAAGCGCGAGCTGGCGATGCGGCAGCGCGAAGCGGAGCAGAGTCGCGCGCGGAACTTCGGGAACTATGCGTTCAACGCCGCGCCGACGACGGGAGCGTCGCAGACGATGCTTGGGAGCGAGCCGTCGAGCACGGGGCTGGTGGTGGGCGAGCCCTCGATCCGGCTGCTCGAGCGCGACGGAGGCGGGGCGGTGTTCTCGCTCGACAAGGGCCTGAACGACCTGGCGGATCAGAGCCAGTTGCTCGACCTGATTTCGTCGGCGCGCGTGGAGCGAAAGGGCCGGGGCGACGCGCCCGTCGTGCGGCAAGGTGACGAGGGCGTGAGCGTAAGCTACAAGGTCGGCGGGCGGACGACGATGCCCAGCCGAGCTGATCAGCAGCTCATCCAGATCGCGCAGCTCGAACTGCCGGCGAGCGTGCGGAGGGTGGCGACGCCGAGCCTCACGCAGTATGTGTACAACGAGGCGAGGGTCACAAACGCGGCGGACCGGGTGCTGCTGGCGGGGCCGGCGGCAAGCTACGTCGATGGGGAGTTCGTGGGCTCGGCGGGCGTGCCGACGATCGCGGCGGGGGAGGGCTTTCGCGCGGGCTTCGGGATCGACACATCGCTGCGCACGAGCAAGGAGCTGGTGGAGCGTGCCGAGAGCCACCAGGGCGGGAACCGGATCATCGAGTTCACTTATCGAGTGGCGATCGAGAACTTCGGGAAGGCGGCGGCACTCGTGACGGTGCTGGATCGCCTGCCGACGCCGAAGGGGTCGGAGATCAAGCTCACGCTGCTGAGCCAGAGCCCGAGCCTGAGCGAGGACCGGGAGTATCAGGAGACCGATCGCAAGCGCAACCTGATGCGCTGGGATATCAGCGTGCCCGCGGGGGCGACAGGGACCAACGCGACCATCATCGAGTACCGCTTCCGGCTCGAGTTCGATCGGCAGATGATGCTGACCGAGGGAACGTGAGCGGGGAGGCGGGCGGACGCGGACCTCGCGCGGCGATCACTGCTCGATGAGGGCTTGCCAGGCGCTGGAGCCGGGGCGTTCGCCCGCGCGGGCGACGATGGAGGCGTAGACGCCGCTGCCCATGGGCTGGGCTCGGCGGGCCATGGCCTCGCGCAGTTCGGCGGTATCGGGGGCGAGGGCGGCGGGGTCGAGGGCGATTTCGGGCGAAGCGGGGCGCGAAGGAGCGGGCGTGCCGATCGTGAGCCACGCGCCGGCGACGATGGTGAGCACGCCGAGTGCGGCGCCGAGGGCTCGCGCGCGGCGAGCGTACCGGCGACGGGCCACGCGCCCGAGGAGCAGCGCCGGCACCGGCGGGGTTGAGCCCGCCGTATCGGCAAAGCGGGAATCAAGCCGGCGCGCAAAAGCGTCGTCCAGCGTGGCGGGCGTCGCCGAGCGATCGAAATGCTGGTCATTCTGGAGGTGGTTGGTCATGGGTCGCCTCTCAGAGAGATCGGGACGGGGGCGGAGCCGGCGCCCGCCGGCGAGTCGCGCAGAAGTTCGCGGCGCAGGTGGTCGATGGCCGCTCGGTAGCGGGTGGCGAGCGTGCTGCGGTTGGCTTCGAGCGTGGCGGCGAGCTGGTCGAACGTGAGCCCGCCGGCGTGCTTGAGGACGATGAGCTCGCGGTCATCGGGATCGAGGAGCGCGAGGGCGCGATCGAGCGCGTCGGAAGGCTGATCGAGGCGCGGCGCGTCCGGCGGCGCCGGCGCTGCAGCGCGGCGAGCGTGCGCATCGAGCCGGCCCGCGGAACGGACATGGTTGAGCGCGGCGTTGCGGACGGAGCGCGTCAGGAACGCAGGCACGTCTTCAATGGCGGCGATGCGATCGCGCGAAAGTTCGAGAAGCTGGCACAGGACGCCTTGCACCACGTCGTGGGCGTCGGCAGGGGCGCGGCTGCCGCGAAGCGTGGCGCCGGCGATGGCGATCAGACGCGAGGCGTGCCGCTCCCACAGCGCGCGAGCCGAAGGCTCGTGCCCCCGGCGCATGCGCTGCAGGAGCTCGCGATCATCGGCTTCGTGCGCGGGCGTGGAACGGAAGAGGAACATGAGCGGCGGCCGGGAGTGGACGAGCGGTGATGAGGTTTGGGAGTGTCCAGCGGGAACCGTCGGACCTTCGGGGTCTATTTGAGGCGGGAAAGGACGGCGCGGGCTTCGGCGAGCTCGGCGAGGTTTGACGCGTTGGTTGCGAAGGCCTTGGACATGGACGGCGCGATGATCTGCACGGTGACGCCGAACTCGCCGGTCGCGACGCGCTCTTCGAGGGCGGCGAGCTGCTGAGCGGTGTCGGGGCCGGGCGTGCGGAGGGCGCGCTCGCCCAGGGTGAAGAACTCGCTCATGCGCGCCACGTCGGCGCGGAGTGCCGCTTCGTCCATGGCTTCGATCCGGGCGAGGATCGACTGTCGGCGGCGCACGGCCTGGTCGTCGGCTGCCTGGTCGACTTCGAGCATCTCGCGGGCGACGGGGACGGCCTTGCGCCCGGCGTCGGGGCCGGTCTGGGTGAAGAGGCTGGCGCCCAGGTGCTGCTCGATGGGCACGCATCCGGCGAGATTGAACGGGTCGGGCCCGGCGAGCGAGTCCAGCGCGGCGAGGAGGGTCGGCGCGTCCTCGCGGCGCAGCACGCCCTGATCGGCGAGGGCCTTGACCACGAGCGACGCTTGCCTGGCCATGGCGCCGCCCACGAGGGTTGAGATCATGGTGCGGTCGTTGCGCGTGTGGCTGGCGAGGCGGAACATGGCCGCGAGAATGCTGATGCCCCGGGCGCGGTCTTCGGGATTGGCGCCGGCGTCGCCCGCGAGGAGCACGCGGGCCTTCATCTCGAGGACGCGCGCTTCCTGTCGCAGCTTGCCCAGGTGGGGGAGAAGGGCCATCCAGCCGTCGGCGTACTCGATGCCCCAGTCGGCCGAATCGAGCTGCGCGGCGCGGAGCGACAGGTTGATGTAGCCCTCGAGCTCATCGAGCGTCGTGCGCAGGGCGGCACTGGGCTTCCACCCGGGGACGAGCTCGCGCTCGTCGTTGTACAGGTCGCTGAAGCGCGTGAGCACTTCGGTGCTGGTCATGCCCCAGGCGCGGAAGTGGCGGAGCGCGGCGTTGGTGGGGCCGTGCAGGCCGAGCCTGGCAGCGGCGGCGGCGACGTCGGCGGCAGGAGGCGGCGACTCGGTCCGGGTGAGGCCGGGGGCCACGAGGAGCGCAAGACCCAGAGTGCCGGCGGTCACGGCCATGACGCTGGGTCGGATGCTCGAGGGCCGGCCGGGTGTCGTGGTGCGTCGTGCGCAGGTCCGGAAAGCAGTCTTCAAGGGGGTCTCCTTTCGGGGGATGACACCGGCGGCGATCGGACGTACGGCAGAAAGCAGACGGTTTGCGGCGGGGCCTGCACGGGGTGCTTGCCCGCCGGGGTACGCTCCGGCATGATGATGTTCTTCCTGAACGGGGAGTTTGTGTCGGGCGAGGCGGCGCCGCGGGTCTCGGCGCTGGATGCGGGCCTGCAGCACGGGTTGGGGCTGTTTGAGACGATGCTCGGGGGGGTGGGCAGAGCGGGGCAGGCGTGGGTGCTTCAGCTTGATGAGCACCTGGAGCGGCTGGCTGAATCGGCACGGACGCTGGGACTCTCGACGAGCGTGCGGACGGGAGCGCTGGGCGAGGCGGTGCTGGAGACGGTGCGGCGCAGCGGCGAGGCGCGGGCGCGTGTGCGGCTGACGATCACGGGCGGCGACCTGAACATGCTGGCGCAGGCGCGGGCCGCTGGAGACGCCAAGGACACACGGCGAGCGGGCGACCCGACCGTGCTTGTCGCGGTACAGCCCGCGACGGTGTACCCGCGCGGGATGATCGAGCAGGGCGTGAGCGTGACGGTCGCCGACACGCGCGCCAACCCGCTCGACGCGATGGCGGGGCACAAGACGCTGAGTTACTGGTGGCGGCTGCGCGAGCTGCAGATGGCCGGTTCGCGGCAGGCGGCCGAGGCACTGGTCTTTTCCGTGACGAACCACCTGGTGGGCGGGTGCGTCAGCAGTGCCGTGCTGATCCGGCGCGGGGAGGCCGTCGTGCCGATTGCGCGCGGGGAGGAAGAAGCGGTGGCGCGGGGGCGTGAGCCGGGCGAGGAGCACGGCACGCCGGGCGAGGGCGGCTCGGGCGGATCAAGCGGCGCCGTGTTGCGAAGCCCGGTGTTGCCGGGCGTCACGCGCTCGTGGGCGATTCGCACGCTCGAAGGGCTGGGCGTCTTGTGCCGACGGCGGATGCTCACCATCAGCGATGTGCTGGAGGCGGACGAGATCATGCTCACCAACAGCAGTTGGGGCGTGTTGCCGGTGGTGCGCGTGGAGGCGGCGGCGATCGGCGCGGGCGAGCCGGGGGAACGCACGCGCGGACTCTGTGCCGCGTGGGCGCGGGAGATTGAAGAGATGGCGGCGCGGGGATGAGGCCTCGGGGCATGAGCGCGTCCGCGCGCAGGACAAAACCCCGACTCGGAGAGTCGGGGTACCCGGGATGCGGTGGCAAACCGGTTACTTCTTGCGTGTGTACTCGACTTCGACGACGGTGAACGGGTCGCCGTAGAGCACTTCGTCGATCTTGAAGGTCCACTTGTCAGGCGAGACCACGGTGGTGGTGTAGCGGACGGCCTTGCCGATCTCGCCGGTCATGGGCTCGTCCATTTCGCCGAAGCAGGTCATGATTTTGCCCGTGCGGTCGAGCGAGCCTTTGCCGGCGATGAGGCTGGTGGTCATGGTGTCGGTCCAGACGAAGGTGAAGAGCTTTCGGTTGTTGTCGTAGCCGGTGAGGCCGAGGCCGGTCCAGGGGATGTTGTTGATCTTGCCGTCGGGTGTGGGCATGGGCATCTGGCCGGAGAACTCGTGCTGAAGGAAGCGTCCGCCGTGGATCATTTTGAGGGTGGCGGTGCCGGAGGTCTGCATGGGCGGGGCGGCAGGGTCCATGAACATCTTGGTGGTGGTCGTCCAGGTGCCCTCGAACTGCTTGAGGAACTCGTGCTGCTTGCCGGGCTTGATGGACTGCATGTAGGCCTCCATCGCGGCCTGCATGGCCTTGGGGTCGTGCGGGTCGAGGTCGCCGGGTTGTGCGGCGCGGCCGGCAGCGAGACCCGCGGCAAGCGCGATGCCCGCAGCGGCGGCGGCGAGGTGGGTCCAGAGCGAGCGACGGTTCATGCGATAACTCCTGAAAAGGTGCGTGACAGAGATGCGCAGCACGCGGGTGCGGCGAGCGCGGCAGGCCGCGAGAACTCACTTGAAGAACTCGGGGGGCAGGGTCTTGGTGCCGTGGTGTCCGCGGTTGCCGGGCTTGGCGAGGCGGTGGTATCGCCGGGCTCCGTCGGGCGTGGGCTCGAAAGCGTTGAGGACCATGGGCAGCCAGCGCATCATCATGGTGCCCCAGCCGAAGCTCATCATGAGCTTGTAGATGAACGGGAGAGCGTCGATGTTGGATTGGGTGAAGGTGAGGCGCGTGCCGTCGCGCTCGGGGGTGAGAAGCCATTCCATGCGCATGGCGGGAAGGTCGCGCTTGCCGGTGGTGGAGACCATCTTCCAGGTCCAGACCATGCGCCGGGGCGGGTCGAACTCGACGATCTCGCAATCGGTCGTGTGGCTGGGGAGCATGGGCATCGGGTCGATGCGGAACTGGAAGCGGCTGCCGACGCGCGGATCGCCGGGGAAGTTGTTGGGCATGAGCCACTGGGCGAGGGCTTCGCCGCTCGTGAGCGCGGCCCAGACAACCTCGGGCGGGTGGTTGTAGAAGGCTTCCTTGCGGAGGACCTTGCCGGCGCGGGCTGGAGGTGATGCGGGCACGACGGCGCCTCCGGGTCAGAACGCGAGCTCGGAGGGCACGGTGGTGGCTTTGTAGTAGCGCTTGTGGAGCGGGATGGCGCCCGGAGTGAAGACGCCGCCGCGGATGTTGCGGAGAATCTTGGGGAGCGAGTCGTTGAGCATGCCGCCCCAGCCGAGGCGCATGAGTGAGCGCTTCCAGAAACTCATGTGCTCGACGCCGGAGTGGATGAGGGTGAGCCGCGTGCCGCCGTCGATTTCTTCGAGCGACCATTCGAGGCGCGTGGGTCCGGAGGCGGGGCGCGTGGGGCTGGCGTCGAGCCATGACCAGACCATGCGTCTCGGCGGATCGATCTCGAGGACTTCGCAGCGGGTGAGGACGTCGCCGCAGAGCCAGGAGGGGTCGGTCTGGAAGCGGAACTTGTGGCCCTTGACGGGCTCGAAGTCGTTGGGCATGAGCCACTCGGCGATGGCGTGCTTGTCGGTGATGGCGGCCCAGACGTCGCCGATGGGGTGCTTGTACTTGACCTGCTTGCGGATCTGGATCACGGGTGGTCCCCTGGTGAGTGGTCGCGCGGGCGCGCGGGCAGCGAGGCGGCGCCGGATGGCCGAGCGCCGTGGCGATCGAGATAGGACTTCAGGTTGTCGAGCCTGGCGGTCCAGAACTTGTCGTACTCGGCGACCCAGTCGGCGACCTCGGAGAGCGGGTCGGGCTGGATGGAGTAGACGCGCAGGCGGCCGAGGCGGCGCGCGGTGACGAGCCCCGCGGAGCGAAGCACCGAGAGGTGCTGGCTGAGACCGGGCTGAGTGAGCGAGCGAAGCGTGCGGCGCAGGCGATCGAGCATCGCGAGCACCGTCTGGTCGCCCTCGCGAAGCAGGTCGAGAACGGCGCGCCGCGTGGGATCGGCGATGGCGTGAAAGACGGAGGCGTGGGCGGCGATGCGGGCCACGAAGGGAATATATCATCGATTGCGAATATGTCAAGGGCCGCGCTCGGAATTTCCTGATGCCCGTCGGACCTCGGCTAGGCTCAGCCCGACATGGCCAAACGACGCACCAAGACCGTGACGCCCGCGACGGGCACGAGACCGCTCCGGCGATTCGTGGTCGGGGTCTCCGGCGCCTCCGGCGCGCGGTACGCGACCCGGCTCATCGAGCTGCTCCTGCGCGCCGACGCCGAGGTGCATTTGGTGATCACCGAGTACGGCTCGCGGCTGCTGCACGATGAGCTGGGCATCACGCGCCCGACGCTCGAGACGTTGTGTCCGGCTGTCGGTGCGAGCGAGCGGGCGCGGCTGTCGGCGCGGCTGGTCATTCACCCGAACAAGGATGTCGGCGCAGTGATCGCGTCAGGGTCGTTCATGCACGACGGGATGGTGATTGTGCCATGCTCGAGCGCATGCCTGGGATATGTGGCGACGGGGAGCGGCTCGAACCTGCTGGCGCGGGCGGCGGGGGTGGCGCTCAAGGAGCGCCGGCCGCTGGTGCTTGTGCACCGCGAGTCACCCTTGAGCCTGATTGACATCCGCAACATGGAGGCGGTGACGCTGGCGGGGGGGATCGTCGCGCCGGCGAACCCGGGGTGGTACCTGAAGCCGCGGGGGCTTGATGACCTCGTGGATTTTGTCGTGGGGAAGTGCCTGGACCTGCTCAGGGTCGAGCATGGATTGAAGACGAGGTGGGGGGCGAGTCACGAGGGCTGAGCGCCGCAATTGGGCAATAAAAAAGGACCGGGCGGGAAGCCGGTCCTTTGCATAGGCCGCGGTCGGATTCGAACCGACGAGGGTCTTGCGACCAACGGATTTGCAATCCGTTCCATTCAACCACTTTGGTACGCGGCCGGCGTGCGGGCCTCGAACCGAGGTCCGAAAAGCCCGAGAGAGATGATAGCCCGGGGTTGTCCCGCCGATAGTGGTGCGGGGCGTGCGGCTGCGTGCCCCGCGGCCGGGCGTGTCCCCGGCTCGCGAAGCGAAGTCCGGCTGTACGATGCGACCCATGCACCGATCGACTCGCGCCACTCCGATCGCACTCCTTGCCGCGATGCTCGCGGGGCAGGCCACGCGCGCCGAGCCGCCGTCGGAGCCGGTGACGCCGGGGGTGAAGCCGAGCGAGACCGACCTGGAGCGCACGATCCGGGAATTGGAGGCCGCGAGCACGAAGCCCGAAGTCGTGGCGCCGAGCCGGTCGGCCTCGCCGGTAATCGCGCCGGGCACGCCGGGGCGTGCGACGCTGTTGCGGGAGGGCACGTTTCTGCTGAATCGGCGCGGGCGGCTGGCGCCGGGGCCGCAGCCGCTCTTTGCGTTTGATCCTGATGCCGAGGGGCGCGTCGATCCGCCGATGCTCCTGCTTCCGTGCGAGCACCTGGGCTCGCTGCAGCACACGGCCGCGCGCGCAGGTTCGGCGGCGGCGTTCATCGTAAGCGGACAGGTGTTTGTATACCGAGGACGGAACTTGCTGCTGCTGACGCGCCCCGCGCAGGTCGTGCGGGTCGCTGAGGCGGAGGCGAGCACGACGCCGGCGACGAGCGCCAAGCCATCGACCCCGCCGGCGCCCGCGGGCTCAGCGGATGCGCAGCGGACGATGAGCGACCTCGAATCGGCAGCGCCCGCGCCGCCGGCGACGCTGCCTCGACCCCGGGCGGGCGAAGCCGAGCGGCCGCGCATTGCCGCGGCGTATCGCGAGGGTGCGTTCATCGCCTCGCGCCGAGCCCGGCTCTCTCGCGGCATCGGGGGCGCCCTCACGCTGGTGTTTGATTCTGACTCGGGCGCCTCGGCCGACGCGCCTTTGCTGGTCATGCCGTGCGCCAACCTGATGGCGCTCGAAGACCTCTCGGCGCGAGGCGGCGACGGCGTGTCGATCTCGGTGAGCGGCCCGGTGTACACGCACCTGGGCCAGAGCTTCCTGCTCCCGACGATGTACGTGGTGCAGCCGCGGACGACGCGGTGAGCGCCGTGCGTGACCGCAGCCCCGAATCCGTGGGAGCCAAAGGGCGGGTTCTGCACCGCGGATGCCCAAATTGAGTTTCAGGATTGACGTCCGGACTGGTTCTGATACCGTTCCGTCCTGCGCGCGGATTGCCGAAGCCCTTCGGCGGCGCGCGGCGCGAAGGAGGAGAGAGACCCTTTGCGAGCAGCCCTGATTGACTGCGCACCCGGGGGAACCCGGGACGGCGGTCGGTGCATCCCTTGAGGAGAGAGCAATGAAGAGCGGAATCGTAAGTGCGGCGGTAGTCTCCGTGATCGCGATCGCGGGTTCGGCGCAGGCGAACATCGTGTTTTCGAACTCGGGCGCACCGGGTGACGCGTTCATGAACGCCGGGCCGACGACCACGGGCCAGGCGCTGGGCGCTTCGGGGTGGTATTACAACAACGTGCGCAACTCGGGCGTGGTGGGCGCCAACGTTCAGTATCCGCGTTCGGGCAACGGATCGGTGCGGATGCAGACGCTGTTCGGGCCTGGCGGCGCATCGAGCAAGGCGGACATCGAGTTCTTCGCGACGGCCGCGGCCAACGGCGCGGGCAACTACGGCGCGACGTCGGCGATCACGTCGCTGGGGAACCTCGGGGCCCTGTCGTACGAGTGGTACCGCGCGTCGTCATCAAGCAACAGCGTCATCCAGCACCCGGTGATTCGCGTGGGCGTGTTCGACCCGCAGACGAACGCGAACGGCTACTTGATCTTCGAGCGCGAGTACAACGGCGGGAACGGCGCTGCCGCGCCGGTGGACCAGTGGATCTCCGAGGACATCTTCGGCTCCAATTACCGCCTGTGGGCGAGCGGCTCGACGCTCCCCAACAACATCAACGGCACCATGGGGCCGATCCAGCTCTACGACGCGCGGACGATCGGCGATTGGCGCACGCAGTTCCCCCACTATCTCGTGACGACCATCTCGCTGGGCGTCGGATCGGGGTGGGGTCCGTTCGACGGAGCGATCGACAACGTGCGCTACTCGATCATCGGCGGGCCCGAGTTCGTTGACAACTTCGAAGTTGTCCCCGCGCCGGGAGCGGCAGCGCTGCTCGGCCTGGGCGGCCTGGCGGCGCTTCGCCGGCGGCGAGCCTGAGCGAGCGTCCCGCCAAATCACGGCAAATACCCGGCCCCGGGGGAGACTCCGGGGCCGGTTTCTTTCTTGTCATCGGGGAGCGGAATTCAGGTGGTGATCGCCGCGGCCGCCGTGGCGAGGGGGTCGTCCTGGCGCGCGCCTTCGGAGACGCCTGTCGCCGCGGGGCCGATGGGGCTGAAGCGCGAGCCGGCCAGGGCGATCTTGTGGTTGACGGGCCGCTTGATGAACGGCTGGGCGGCGAGCACGAGCCCGCCGACGAGCAGGTTGCTCACGAGCAGCGGGAAGAAGCCGGTGAGCCCGGCGTACACGAGGAACGAGTTCACGAGCACGATCCCGATCGAGATGGGGATGACGCCCTGCCACGCCGTCGACATGACCTGGTCAAAGCGCAGGCGCGGGAGGGTCCAGCGGATGACCATCATGAACCCGACGAGCAGGGCGGTCTTGGTGAGGAACACGCCGATCTTGGCGAGCACGGGGACAAGCCCGGTGGCCGCGGGCGAGAGAAGCGGAATCTCCCATCCACCCCAGGGGAGGAGCTCAAACCCGCCCAGGAAGAGCATGGCGAACAGGGCCGAGCTCGTGATCATGTGCGAGTACTCGGCGAGGAAGAACAGCGCGAACCGCATCGAGGAGTACTCGGTGTGGTAGCCGCCCACGAGCTCGCTCTCGCATTCGGCATTGTCGAACGGCAGGCGATTGCACTCGGCGAGGGCGCAGATGTAGAAGATCACGGCCACCAGCGGCTGGCTGAGGATCAGCCACCCGTGATCGTGCTGCCACTGGATGATCCGCGTGGGCAGAAGCGTGCCCGTGACGAGCAGCACGCAGAGGATGGAGAGGCCCATCGGAATCTCGTAGGCGAGCATCTGGGCGCTGGCGCGAAGCCCGCCGAGGAGCGAGTACTTGTTGTTGCTCGCCCATGAGCCGAGCGCGACGCCGTAGATGCCCAGGGAGGCCGTCGCGAGGATGTAGATGAGGCCGACGGAGATGTCGGCGCCGGCGACGGTGACGCGCTGGGCTTCGATCGTCCAACCGATGAGCGGAATCTCAAACGAGCCGACGTCCCAGTATCCACCCCAGGGGATGATGGCGAACCCGATGAGGGCGGGGACGACCACGACCATGGGCGCGAGGCTGAAGAGGGGCTTGTCGACGAAGGGGGGCGTGTAGTCCTCCTTCACCATGAACTTCAGGCCGTCGGCGAGGGCCTGGCCGTAGCCGCCCATGCCCTTGAGGAACTTGAGGAACGGGAGGTTGAAATCGAATCCGCAGCGGTTGGGCCCGATGCGGTCCTGCATCCACGCGGAGATCTTGCGCTCGAAGAAGATGCCGTACGCCACGCCGATGAGCATGACGTGGATGATCACGAGGATCGTGACCACCGACACGATGAACTGGGCGTCGAGGAACTCGGGCTTGGCCATAGAGGGCGGATGATATGGGCCGCCCACCCCCCGGCGGGCGGTCGGACGGGCGTGCCGATCGGGAGCGGCCCGCGACTCGGTTACCATCCCCGGCATGACCGCCGACGACGGACGCTCGCGCCCCCTGCCCCTGTCGGTGGCCATCGTGTGCAGGAACAACGAGGGGACGATCGGGCGGACGCTGGAGTCGGTCCGGGGGCTGGCTTCGGAAATCGTCGCGGTGGATTCGGGGTCGGTCGACGGAACGACCGGCCTGCTGGAGTCGGCCGGGGCGCGGGTGATCCGCTCGGCGTGGCTCGGGCATGTAAAGACCAAGCAGTCCGCGCTGGAGGCCTGCACGCAGCCGTGGGTGCTGTGTCTTGACAGCGACGAGAGCGTCGAGCGTGAACTGGCGGACTCGATTCGCGCCGCGCTGGGCGGCGACCCCGACGGTGCCCGTACGCAGGGATACGAACTCAACCGGGTGGTCTGGTACCGCGGACGGGCGCTTCGGCACGCGTGGCAGCCCGAATGGCGCCTGAGGCTGGTGCGCCGAGGTGCGGCCGCGTGGGGCGGGATGGACCCCCACGACACGCTCTCGCTCACGTCGGGCGGGCGGCCCGCGCGCCTGCGGGGAACCCTCCGGCACGATTCGTTTCAGACGTTTGCCGAGCACCTGGGGAAGCAGCTTGCGTACGCGCGCCTGTCCGCCGAAGGGATGCGGCGGGAAGGCCGCCGGGGGTCGTATGTTCGGCTCGCCCTCTCGCCGGCGGGGGCGCTGCTGAAGCAACTGGTGGTCAAATCGGCATGGCGCGACGGGTACCCGGGCTGGCTTGCCGCGGGCACGACGGCGGCAGGGGCGCTGATGAAGCACATGATCCTGCTCGAACTTGAGCACGGTGAAACGATCCCGGGTGAATCGTCAGCCCCTCATGGGCATCGCCGTGCAGTCGCGGGGGAAGGAGATCGGGCCGAGCTGGTGAAATCGGACCCGGCGTGAGCGGTCCGGTCCGGTCGCCGATGACTACCGGCGCTCGATCCAGACGTTTCGGAATCGCACAGGCCCTGCGGCTTCGGAGCGATGCGACTGGAGCAGAACGGGGTGATCGCCGGGGGCCTCATCCTTCGAGGCGCCGGTCTTGGCGGTCACTTCCACGTCGTCGTGCACGAGGATGCCGTTCCAGCGGAGGGAGATTCGTGCGTTGCTCACCTTGCGGCCGTCCTGCCAGCGCGGGGCGCGGAAGTCGATGTCGTAGGTCTGCCACACGCCCGCGCCGAGCGAGGCGTTCACGTCGGCGGGCTTCTGGCGGTAGATGGCGCCGGCCTCGTTAAAGAGGGGCTTTCGCGGCGGGCCGGCGGTGTTGAGGATCTGAATCTCGTAGCGCTCCTGGAGCTTGACGCCGCTGTTGCCGTTGAGCTGACGCGCGGGGTCGCCGCCGGGCGGGCTGAGCCATTCGACGTGGAGGCGGCAATCGCCGAAGGACTCGCGCGAGAGCAGGTCGAGCCCCGGCGCGCCGGACGGATCGGCCAGCAGATCGCCGCGATCGGTCTTCCACGTGGCGGGCGAACCGTCGGGATGGCGGAGCGCCGCGGTTCCCGAGCCGTCGAAGAGGATGACGGCACCGTCGGGCGGCGCGGGGGGCTGAGCGGCGGCGGGTCGCGGGTCGGGCGCGTCGAATCCCGGGCCCGGGAGCGGGCGCATCGTGTTGAGGGTCATCCACGCCTCGGTGCTGAAGGCCTCTTCGCCCGAATCGTCGCGCAGGCCGCGCATGCGGACGTAGGCGACGCGGCCGGTCGGGCCGGGCGCGAGATCGGAAAGGCGCAGGAAGACGCGCGTGCGGTCGTCGCTGACGTCGATCGACGCGGGCGCGTGGGTGCGCTCGTTGATCTTGGGCCCGCCGTAGGCGATCGTGGGCTCGTAGCGCCACGACGCGACGCGCCAGGAGGCGGGGTTGGCGAGGGCGTCGCGCGGCGCGGGCCTGGTGAGCGTGATGACGAGCCCGTCGCGCCGGGAGTCGATGCGGAACATTTCGAAGGGAAGTTGCCCGTTCGGGCGGAGGCGCTGGAGGCCGAACCTGGTGTTGTTGTGATTCCAGTTGCCGTTGGCGCCGATGCCGCCGACATAGAGGCACCCATCGGGGCCCCAGGCGAGGCGATTGACGCCGGCCTCGATGCCTTGCGAGAAGCGGAAGACGGCGCCCTGGTAGTGCTGCGTGCGGCCGGCGGGTGATTCGTATTCGACGCGTTCGAGCGCGACGCGCTGCAGTCCGCCGTAGGTCACGTCGCCGACGAGCAGTTGGCCGCGGTATGGGCCGTCGTGGATCAGGATGGGGTCGGTGGGGGAGTTGCCGATTTCGCCCTGCGGGAACCAGGCGACGGGCGGGTCGGCGGGAGTGGTGCCGTTCGGCTCGGTCTGGTGCCCATAGAACCCGCCCGGGCGGAGATGGTTGAGTCGCGAAGAAGGAAGCCAGCACCCCTGGTTGTCGCAGCCGAAGAGCTCGCCATCGACGCCGACGCAGAGGCCGTTGGGGGCGCGAAGGCCGGTGGCGATGACGTCACGATGACCGGTGCGGGCATCGATCCTGAGGAGGGAGCCGGGGCCCGGAGCGACCGAGTACGCGGGCGTTGACCCGGGGACGTAGTTGGTGGAGCCGCTGCGCAGCGGGACGGACGTTGTGACGTAGAGCGAACCGTTGAGGGGGACGAGGTTGAAGGAGAACTCGTGGTAGTTGTGTGAGGCGGGCCAGCCGCCGGAGAGCGTTTCGTAGACGTCGGCGACGCCGTCGGCGTCGGTATCGACGAGGCGCGTGACCTCCTGCTTCTGGGTGACGAGCAGCGCGCCGTTCACGAACGCGATGCCGAGAGGTTCGCCCAGGCCGGAGGCGAAGCGCTCGACACGGACGTGCCCGTCGCGGCCCGGCTCGCGCCCGTCGAGGTTGCTGAGGATGTAGACCGAGCCGGTGGGATCCCACGTGGAGACGGCGAGGCGGCCATCGGGCAGGAAGGCCATACCGCCCACCGGCGGCTGAAAATCGGGCCCGCGGAAGTTCTCGAGCGTCATGCTCGGGTGGACGCTTTCGAGCGGGCGCCCGTCGCCGGGTCGGCGAGGGTCGTTGCCGTAGTACCAGCGCTTGGGCCCGGGCGAGGTGGCGAAGGTTTGTCCGGCCTCGGTGCGGAAGAGCTCGGGCGGGACGAGCGTCCACGGCTGGTCGCCGCCGCGACGCCAGGAGAGCCGCAGGTGAAACTTGCCGCGGCTGTTGTAGAAGGGCAGTGACAACGAGCGCAGGCCCGGGGCAAGATCAGCCGAGCCCTCGGCGACGAAGCTGCCCGTGTGCGCCGTGTCGGCAACATGGGTGCCGTCGATGATGAGCGCCGCCCCGTCGTCGCACTCAAGGCGAAACTGGTGAACGCCGCGGGTGGCCTCGTCGATGTTCAGCCACCCGCGCACCTCGCCCGCGAAGAACTCCTTGAGCGGCTCGCCCTGACCTTCGGGGAGCGGCCAGGCGCCCTCAAAGCGAATCTGCGGCGCGAGCGAGTAGACATTGGGCGTCTGGCCCGGAGCGATCGTCGGTCGGCGGCGAAGCTCCTCGCCCAGGTCGTAGACCCAGACCGTGACGCCGGGGATGCGCGCTTCTTCGCGCGCGGCGGGCCCGCGGGCAGGATCGCCGGGCTGAGAGAGCGCGGGCGATCCGGCGGCGATCAGGAGCGCGCCGGCGGCGAGCGCCAGGAGGCGTTCCGGGCTCATGGGTGCGCCTCCGTCACGAGTTCGACGCGGGCTCCGTCGGCGGCGCCGCCGGCAAAGGTCACCTCGCCGGCAATGGGGCGGCCCCCTGCGCGGCGCTGCACGCTTGCGCCCGAAGGCAGCGTGAGCGTGAGCGAGGCGCCCTCGGGAAGGCCGGTGATGCTGATCGTCTCGGTGAAGATCGCGCCCTGGTGCGATTCGCCCGGTCGCGGCGGAAGCGGGCGAGCATCGAGTCGATGGCGCACGCGGGCGGTGATGGCGTCGGCGTGCGCGCCGCGTGCGTCGTCGCCGAGGCGGAGGTCGTACATGAGTTCGAGCGTTTCGGCCGCGGCGTCGGCGTGCGCGCCGGACTGCGCGCCTGGGTCGGGACGGACGAAGCGATAGCCCTTGAACTCAGGCGTGACGGGGAGCGAGCCGCCCGGGCACGTGCCCGACCATGCGGGCCGATCGCCGAAGACGCGGACGGCGCGGATGTGCTTGCGGTACTCCTGCTTTTCCTGCACGAAGCGCAGACGCGTGCGCTCGCTTCGCGTGACGAGTTCCTTGAAGTTCCATTGCCACTGGTCGTCGCTGTCCACATGGAGGCACGAGTGGAACCACTGGGCATCCCAGGTCGCGCCGGCATCGCGCGAGACTTCAACGCGGATCGGCCCGCGGCGCGAGCGCTCGTCGAAGGCGACGAACAGGCGCGACCAGCCGGTGGTGTCGAAGACCGGGCTCGTGAGCGTTGCCCCGTCGCTGGTGAAGGCGTACCCGGGCACTTCGACGTTGCGCGCGGTCCACGCGCCAGGACCATCGCTCTCGCCCGGTGAGGGGGCTGGGTCGGAGAGAGTCAGCACGAGATCGGGCGCTTCCAGCAGCGTCTTGCCTTGCGCGGCACAGTTGTCCTGGCTGAAGTCCCACACCTTGCCGCGGAAGTTCATCGCGCCGGTCCAGGCCTTGAAGACGCCGCAGGTGAAGGGGTTGAAGGTGATCCACAGGCCCGGCGCGGGCGTGAGGGCGACGACGCGCGTGCGGTCCTCGAAGATGCAGCGAAAGACCCAGGGGTCGCGCCCGCGTTCGACCCTGCCGGGCGGGGCGGGCTCGTCGGGACCGGCCGCGTGCAGCGGCGGCATCGTGTCAGCCACGCCGGCAACCACGCTTGCGGCCAGGATGACGCGACGCCAGGATGCTCGCGAAAGGGTCACACCTGAGCATACTCGCCCAGCCCGACCGGCGTGTCGCCAATCGAGGTCTCTACCATCCCCGCCTATGCCCGCTCCCGACGATCCACACACTGTTCCGGGCGAATCCGGTGATGCGCGGCCGGGTCCGCCGGCCAACTTCATCCACGAGCTGATCGAGGCCGACAACGCGGCGCTCGCGTGGGGCGCCTGGCCCGGGACCGATCGCCCGCGCGTGCACACGCGCTTTCCGCCCGAGCCCAACGGCTACCTGCATCTCGGACACGCCAAGAGCATCTGCCTGAACTTCGGCCTTGCGCAGAAATATGCCGGGAAGTTCAACCTCCGCTTCGATGACACCAACCCCACCAAGGAAGACCGCGAGTACATCGAGTCGATCATCCGCGATGTGAAGTGGCTCGGCGGGGCGTTTGACATCGGCCCCGAGCAGGGCGGCTTCGGCGGCGGGCTCTTTCACTCTTCGGACTATTTCGAGCAGATGTACCTCTTCGCGGAGGAACTCATCGGCAAGGGCAAGGCGTATGTGTGCGAGCTCCCGGCGGAGGAGGTCGCCAGGCGCCGCGGCACGCCGAGCGTTCCGGCGACCTCGCCCTTTCGCGACCGGCCGGGCGAGGAGAGCCTGCGCCTGTTCCGCGAGATGCGCGCGGGCAAGCACCCAAACGGTGCGATGACGCTGCGGGCGCGCATCGACCTGGCATCGCCCAACTTCAACCTGCGCGACCCGGTGATGTATCGAATCGTCCACGAATCGCACCCGCACGTGGGCGATGCGTGGTGCATCTACCCGATGTACGACTGGGCCCACGGCATCGAGGACTCGCTCGAACAGATCACCCACTCGATCTGCACGCTCGAGTTTGAGAATCACCGCCCGCTCTACGACTGGTTCATCGACGCGATCAACCAGGGGCGGCCCGAGGGAAAGCGCATCTGGCACAGCCGGCAGATCGAGTTCGCCCGCGGCAACCTCACGTACACCATCATGAGCAAGCGCTTCCTCCTGCGCCTGGTCGAGGAAGGACGCGTGATGGGGTGGGATGACCCGCGCATGCCCACGCTCTCGGGCGCCAGGCGCCGGGGCATCCCCGCGGCGGCCCTGCGCCGATTCTGGGATGAGGCGGGTGTCACCAAGACCGAGAGCGTGCTCGACGTGGGCCGGCTCGAAAACACGGTGCGCGACGACCTGAACCGGGCCGCCCCGCGCGCGATGGCCGTGCTGAGGCCGCTCAAGGTGGTCATCGAGAACTGGCCCGAAGACAAGGTCGATCAGCTCGATTTCGTCGTGAACCCGGAGAAGCCGGAGCTTGGAAAGCGGCTGGTGCCCTTCAGCCGGGTGATCTACATCGAGCGCGAGGACTTCAAGGAAGCCGCCGAGAAGAAGTTCTTCAGGCTCGCACCGGGGCAGGAGGTGCGCCTGCGCTGGGCGTACTTCCTCACCTGCACGGGCGTCGTGAAAGACCCGGCGACCGGCGAGGTGACCGAAGTCCGCGCGACGATCGACCCCGCGACCCGCGGCGGCGACGCTCCGCCCGGACCGCCGGGGCCCGACGGCAAGCCCACGCCTGGGCGCAAGGTGAAGGGGACGATCCACTGGGTGAGTGCCGCGCACGCGATCGCCGCGGAGGTGCGGCTGTTCGACCGGCTGTTCAACGCCGAGGAGCCGGGCAAGCGCACCGGGGAGCTGCTCGACGACCTGAACCCGCACTCGCTCGAAACGGTGACGGCGATGTGCGAGCCGCACCTGCGCGAGGCCCGTGCGGGCGACACGTACCAGTTCGAACGGCTGGGCTACTTCTGCGCGGATACCGACAGCGACCCGGCGTCGGGACGGCTGGTGTTCAACCGGACGGTCACGCTGAAGGACAGTTGGAGCAGCGGCGGCGGCGGCGGAAAGGCGAAGGGATGAGGGCGGCCCCGCCATCAGCCGAGAAGATCTTCGCGTTTCCGCCGAGTCGCGTTGTCGCCTGAGCCATGCTCGTCCGATCCGCCACCGCCGCCGATGTGCCCGCCGTGCTGCCGATGGTCGCGGCGATCTGTGCCCTGCACGAAGGGCTCGACCCGGAGCGATACGCAATGCTTCCCGATGTTGTGGCGCGCTACGAGCGCTGGTTGCCGCAGCGCGCGACCGACCCGCGGAGCGTGTTCCTGGTCGCGGAGCATGAGGGGCGCGTGATCGGGTTTCTCGTGGCGTCGATCGAGCGCAACATTCCGATCTATCGTCTCGACGAGTACGCATTCATTCACGACACGTGGGTTGAGCCCGGGCACCGTCGACGTGGCGTGGCGCGGGAGCTTGTGCGCGAAGCGGTTGAGCGGTTCCGGGCCTTGGGCGTGCGACAGGTCCGCCTCGAAACCGCGGGGGAGAATGAACCCGCCCGGCGGCTCTTTGCGTCCTGCGGGTTCCGCGCCGGGACGATCGACATGCTGAGGTCGCTGTGACGTCGATCCTGTGGATCAGGTCGCTCAGGACACGCTCGTCTCCCTACCCTCTCGCCCCATGTCACTCATCGTCTACGGCACCGTCGGGATCGACACCGTCCACACGCCCACCGGCAAGGCCGAGAATGTCCTCGGCGGGTCGTGCATGTATTTTTCCGCCGCCGCGAGCTTTCACGGGCCGGTCCGGCTTGTCGCGGCGGTGGGCGGAGACTTTGAGCCGAAGTATCGCGACGTGCTCAAGAAGTTCCCGGCGATCGACGCGCGCGGGCTCGAGGCGCGACCGGCCTCCAAGACCTTCCGCTGGGGCGGGCGCTACTTCGACAACATGAACTCGCGCGAAACGCTCTTCACCGAGCTGGGCGTGCTGCTCGAACACCCGACGACGCCGCCCCCGGCGTTTGCCGACAGCGAGTTCGTTTTTCTCGCCAACTCGCACCCGGGCGTGCAGCTCGGGATGCTCGCGAACTTCCCCCGGCGCAGGCTCGTGGTCGCCGACACGATGGACCTGTGGATCAACACCGCACGGACCGACCTCGAGCGCCTGCTCGTCGCGGTCGACGGGCTCGTCCTCAACTACGACGAGGCCGAGCTGCTCACGGGCAAGAAGAACCCGGTGACGGCGGCCCGGCATCTGCTCGATGACTACGGCGTCGGTGCTCCGGGCAGGGCAACGCGGCCCGCGCCGCGCGGCAAGCTGACCTTTGTCGTCGTGAAGAAGGGCGAGCACGGGTGCCTCTTCATCCATCGCGACGGGATCGCGGCACTCCCGGCCTTCCCCGCCGAGCAGGTCATCGACCCGACGGGCGCGGGCGATACGTTCGCCGGGGGCATGATGGGGCACATCGCCGCCGAGGCCGCGGCGGGCCGGCTCAAGGACCCCGCGAGCTTCGAGACGATCCAGCGGGCACTCGCGCACGCGACGGTGGTCGCAAGCTTCAACATTGAGAGTTTTACGCTCTCGCGGCTGGAGACGCTCACCAAGGCGGAGCTCGATGCGCGATACGCGGAGTTCAGCCGCATGGTCCGCGTGTGAATGTGCCAGCACACCTCAGTCGCGCTGCGCCGCCGCCTGGAGTATCGCGGCGGCTGATCGCCCGCGGGCCGAACCGGTGCAGAGCCATCCGACCGCGCCGGATTCAATGGTGATCCGGACCGACCCGTCCGGCGACTGGGCCGATGCTCCGGCCGCGGCACGCGCCATCAGCCCGGGCAAATCGGTCTGCCGGGCGTATAGGGTCTGCGCGTCAGCATCGTCCGCCGAGGGACGCCAGTGCAGTTCGATGATGCCGGCCTCGGCCAAGGCGCCCGCGGTCCGCGCGGCACGATCCGGCCCGGTGAACACGCCGCGCGACTCAGTCATCGGACGGGTCCGTGTGTGCGCCGGTCGGCGCGGCATTCACGGCACCGGCGGCGCCCGCGGGCGCCGGCATGAGCGGTGCCGCACCTTCCACGAGCCCGGGCATCCAGAGATCGCGCGGGTCTTGGTCGTCGTTGAGCTTGCGCATGAGCAGGTAGAGCACGGTCGAACCGGCAAAGTAGAGGCTGAGCGCGTACGACGCGGCGACGATGCGCACGATCGCGTTCCAGAATCGGACGAGGCGGCGCGCGGCGCCGTCGAGCCACACGCCGCCGGCACCACCGGCGGGCGATTCCGTGCCGCTCAGCCCGGTGAGCCGCTCGGCCAGCGCCATGCCCAGCCAGATGACGCTCGCCAGCAACAGGAACGCCACGACGCCCTGCAGCAGGAGGACCGCCAGGTAGCTCACGAGGCGAAGCGGGCGCCCATAGGCATAGGCATAGGCGCGCTGCACGGCGTCAAACCCGTCGGCGCCGTCGCACGCCACCGCCGGCATGAGCATCATGTGCCCGACCACGTAGGCCACCATCGCCAGCGCCGCGGCAAGCGACGCCAGCAGCACGAACGGGAACAGGAGCGCGCCGAGGATGTTCAGGAGAGGCCAGGTCATGAGCCACCCGGCCGCGACGAGCAGCAGGCAGATGGTCCAGACGATCGCCAGCGGACCGATGAGCGCGCCGACGAGCGAGCCCCAGCGCGAGAGCCCGAACGCCAGCGCCCGGGTCCAGGGAATCGACCGTCCCGTGGCGAACTCGACCGCGACCGATCGGCAGACGGCGCCGCCGCAGACCGCCGTGAGCACCACCGCCACCGGTACCAGGATCACGACCGCGAAGAGCCCGGAAACCAAACCGCCCTCGGGCGAAACGATCATGCCCTGGGGAACGGTGATGAACAGGTCGATCATGGCCTTGCCCGCGGCGCCCAGGTCGGGCGTCCACACCCACGCGCCCGCCTGCACGTGCGGGAAGAGCGCCCCGACGAGGTCGGCGATCGGCCGGCGCAGGTCGGCCAGACAGGCCACGAGCGGCCCGGGCTCGCGCCCACCGAAGAGCGCGTGCCAGGTCGTATCCAGCGCGAAGACCGCGACGAGGAGGAATGAGCAGAGCCACAGGCGCCCGGGGTTGAGCGCCAGGGACGCCGAGCGGAGGAGCTTCGTCCACAACAACCCCGAGAGAAGATCATCGAGCGTGACCGGCGAGCGCGAGAACGGGACGCCGGCGCCAGGGTCGCGTCCGTGACGACGGGCGGGCCGCTCGGGGGCGGTTCCGATCTCGGGCGGTCGCTCGGCGTGGGGCGTGTTCATGGGGCCGCGTGGACAAGGGTGTGGGTCGGATCGAGGGCGATGATAAGGCGAGTACGATGTCGGCGCACGACGCGGACGCCGACCCGGCCCGCTTCACGACGCAGGAGGTTCCCATGCCCATGTTCATCCCCGGCCTGTCGAGCCGCTTGACGCTTCGATCGCACCCATCGGTCCCTCGCGCGGCCGGGGCATTCCTGCTTGCGGCCGGGGCGGCCTTGTCGCTCTCAGGGTGCGACAGCGCCGACGCCTCGTCGGTGAAGATCAAGCTCCGAGCCGATCTCGCGGGCGAGGTGACGACCAGCAGCGTCGGCGTGCGCGAGGCGGGCGACGGCCCCGCGCAACGAGGCGCGCAGGGCGTCCGCTGGCAGGGCTCGGGCTCGATCATCATGGCCCGCGGCGAGTTCGACAACATCAACCAGCTCAATGTCGCCGGGATCACTTTCCGCACGCAGACGCGCCCCGCAGGGTCCGGCGGCACCGGCAACGACCTGATGCTCTCGGTCACCATCCCGCGCGGGCCCGGCGTGACGTGGCCCGCCGCGTTCACCGTTCCCGACGCCGGCGCCCGCACCTCGGCCGCCAAGGCGCTCAACCCCGCCGCCGCCAAGCCCACGATGGGAGATGCGGTGCGGATTCAGATCGAAGTCCCCGGGACCATCGTCACCGCGGGCGCCGATGTCCGCGCGGGCGGGGTCGTGTCGGGCTACGAGCAGACCATCGCGACGCTGACCATTCCCGTCGAGGCGAGCCAGTCAACCGATGGCCCGATCACGTGGCACATCACCTGGAAGGAGCCGACGGTTCGCTAGGCACGCCGAGCCCATCGAGACGCCGGGGCCTGGCGGGGGGGGCGGGGCGGTGATTTCGCCCGGGCAGGTGCTCGAGTGCTGGCCGGCGGATCGACCGGTCGCGGCGCTGGTGTCGGGGTCGGCAGGTGCGCCCTCACCCTGGTCGCGCTGGTCGCTCATCGCCGAGCCGGGCGAAGTGGTGCTCCGCCCGCGCGCCGCGGCCGACGACTTCGTGCCGCCGTGCCTTGATAGTTCCGCGTTCGGGCCGTGCGCGCGCGATCCGGCGTCGCCGCCCATGACCAGCGGCTGGATCGCGTGCCTTTCGTATGAGTTGGGGCGTGTGCTCGAACCGCTTGCCGGGCACCGGCCTGATGCCGACCGGCGGGCGCGTTCGTTGACGACGCCCTGGCCGGATGCGCTGTGGGCGCGCTGCCCGGCGGTGCTCGCGTTTGATCATCATGCGGGTCGATGGTGGGTCGGCGGCGAACCGAGGGCGGCGGAGGAACTGCGCGCGCGGCTGAACGCCGCGGCGCTCGGCAAGGGCTCGCGCGCGCGTCCGTGGGCGCTCGGTCAGGTCGAATCCGCGTGGAGCCGCCCCGCCTACCTCGACGCCGTCCGGCGCGTCATCGACTACATCCACGCCGGCGACGTCTTCCAGGTGAATCTCTCGCATGTGCTGAGCGCGCCGTTTCATGGCTCGGCCCGCGCGCTCGCCGCCCGCGCGTGGGACGCGGCTCAGCCCTGGTTCGGCGCGTACATCGAATACCCCGATGAGGGTCCGGCGTCCGGCGCGGCGCCGTGCCGGCGCGCGGTCATCTCCACGAGCCCGGAACTCCTCGCGCACATCGACCCGATCGATCGGCGGATCGTGACGCGACCCATGAAGGGCACGCGCCGCGCCGGCGCCGCGCATCACGCCGACCTGGCGCGCAGCCCCAAGGACGCCGCGGAGCTGAACATGATCATCGACCTCATGCGCAACGACGTCGGGCGCGTGTGCGTCCCCGGGTCCGTGCACGTCGACGACCCTCGCACCATCGAGCTTCACGCGCGCGGGCCGGCCGGCGTGCTCCAGGGCGTCGCGACCGTCCGCGGCACGCTCCGCTCCGACACCGGCCCGGCCGACATCCTGCGTGCGATCTTCCCCGGAGGCTCGGTCACCGGCGCGCCCAAGATCCGCGCCATGCAGATCATCGAAGAACTCGAGCCACACGCGCGCGGGCCGTACTGCGGCAGCATCGGCTTCACCGGCGACGACGGGCGCTCGGCATGGAACGTCGCGATCCGCACGGCCCTCCTCTCGGGCGCGCCGGCGACGGGCGCACAGGCCGGCGCGCTCGACGAGTTTGCCCCCGGCTCCCGCCTCGATTTCCCCGTCGGAGCGGGGATCGTCGCCGCGAGCGACCCCGAGTCCGAGTGGCGCGAAACCCTCGACAAGGCCGCGACCGTGATCGGACTCGCCGGCCGGGTGCCCAACGCGTGATCGGACCGCGGCGCCGCACGCACGATTTCGCCTCCGGTGGTGAACCCGCGCGCTCGCTCGCGACCTGCAGGGGAGACCCGTCTATCGGAGGATCTCATGCCCGACGTGCGTCTCTCCCTTCTCGAACAGGTTCGCATCGCCTCGCCCTGCCCGGCTCGCTGGGATGACATGGCGGGCGACGACCGTACCCGGCATTGCGCGCAGTGTGATCTCCAGGTGCACAATCTCTCGGCGATGACTGCGGACGAAGCGGAAGATCTGCTGCGCCGACACTTCGCACCCGACGCGCCGTTCTCACACGAACCCGACGACGCACCGCCCGCGCGCTTTTGTGCGACGGTCTTCCGGCGGGCCGACGGCACCATCCTGACGCGCGACTGCCCCGTCGGACTGGCTCGCGTGCGCGCCAGGGCCCGGCGTGCCGTGGCGCGCGGAGCGCTGGCCCTGGGCGGCCTGATCGGCGCCGCCCTCGCCCTCGCGGGCCTCGCTCGCTCCACCGCGCGTCAAGGCCAACTGCGCCAGCGCGACCCGTTCGCGCGCGTCGCCGAGTGGATCGACCCTCCGAGTGTCATGCCGCCGATCTTCACGCCAACCGCGGGAGGAATCTCGCTCGGCGACATCCGGATGACCGGCAAGATGATGGTGCCGCCCGCACGGGCTCCCGTGCCGGAGTGCAACAATGCCCCCGAATGAGGCCTCCCCGCCGGCTTTCGGCCGCTCCCTCGCGCTTCACGCGTCTCGCGGTCGCGGCGATCCTGCTCCTGCTCTGCTCGGCATGGATCTTCAGCGGCGCGATGAGCGGCGTGCCGAGAGGGAGTTGGGTCGAGCCCGAGTCGCTCAGCGAGACAAAGCCGTTCCAGTTCGTCGCCGACCTGATCACGACGGGCGGAGCATCGTTGATCTCGCCTCCGGCCGGCGGGCCGTCGACCCCCGCACCTGCGCCTGCCGCGCCACCGGCGCCACCGGCGCCACCGGCGCCACCGGCGGAGGATGGTTTTTCGCCATGATCCCCTTCCTCGCCGGCGGCGTGCTCGTCTGGCTCTCCATCTTCGCCTGGATCGTCCTCGCTCCCTTCGCCCCGAGCGAGCCCGCGACCCTGGCCCGTTTTCTGATGATCGTGGGCATCACCCCGCTGCTCACGTCGTGGCTCACGCTCGAACTCGTGGTGTGGCTTCGAAGTCCGCGGCTCTTTGATCCGCGCTTGCGACGACTCTTCGCCCGCGCCGCGACGGGCGCTGCCGGGGCCGCGCTCGCAGCGCTCGCAACCGCGCTGCTCCTCCCCGCGATCGATCGCTGGGTTCCCGACGCGGCCATCACCGGCGCGACCTCGGCCCTCGCGACCGCGCTCCTCACCCTTTTCCTTCCCCGCGTCGCGCCGGGGGCCTGCGTCCACTGCGGCTACGACCTCCGCGGCGCGACCGCCCTGGTCTGCCCTGAATGCGGGCGGGAACCCATCTCGGCGGCGTGAAGCGGTCGACGCTCAGAGCAGGCTTGCCGCCAGGCTTGCCAGTTCGCTCCGCTCGCTCTTGGCCAGCGTCACGTGCCCGACGATCCGCAGGCCCTTCATCTTCTCAATCGCGTACGACAGCCCGTTGCTCGATGAATCCAGGTACGGGTGATCGATCTGCCCGATGTCACCGGTCAGGATCACCTTGGTCCCGTCGCCCACGCGGCTCACGATCGTCTTGACCTCGTGCGGCGTGAGGTTCTGCGCCTCGTCCACGATCATGAACTGATGCGGGATGCTCCGCCCGCGGATGTACGTGAGCGGCTCGAGCACGAGCTGCCCCGAGTCCACGAGCTTGCGCATCCGCTGCTCGGTCGATTGCGAATCGGCCTGCGGGCCGTGGTGCCCGCCGCCGGCACGGTCGAGGCTCGCGCCGCGCGTCGAGAGCAGGTACGACAGGTTGTCGAAGATCGGCTGCATCCACGCGCCGAGCTTGTCATCCTTCGACCCGGGCAGGTATCCGATGTCGCGGCCCATCGGCATGATCGGTCGCGCCACCAGCAGCTTGTCATACCGCTGCTCATTGAACACCTTGGCCATCCCCGCGGCCACCGCGACCAGCGTCTTGCCCGTGCCCGCGCTCCCGAGCAGCGTGATGAGCCGCACCTCGTCATCCATGAGCAGGTCGAGCGCCATCGTCTGCTGCAGGTTGCGCGCCAGGATCCCGAACACCGGCTTGCGCGGCCCCGTGACGGGGATCACGTGGTCGGTGTCGGCCAGCCGGCGCGCGAGGCCGTGATGATTCTCGTCGCCCTCATCGCGCAGCACGAGGAACTGGTTCGCGAACACCTGGCGCACGTACGGGTCGCCCAGCGCGTCATACTGCGTCAGGTGCTGCTCGAGCTCGGCGAGCGGGAGCATGCGGTCGGCGTAAAGCCGATCGATGAGCTCCCCCGCGACGTCGAGGGTCATGTGCCCGGAATACAGCCGCTCCGCGTCGACCTTGGCATTCTCGAAGTCCTCCGTGCGGATGCCCAGGGCGTCGGCCTTGATCCGCGCATTGAGATCCTTGGAGACAAAGACCGCCGGGACCCCGCTCTGCCGGATCGACCACGCCGACGCGATGATGCGGTTGTCGGCACGATCGTCGGAGATGACCGAAGGGCGCTCATGATCGACGGCGTCGATGCGCACGACGCCGGTCTTGCCGCGACCGTTGCCATTCGCACCGCCCGCGCCGCCCGGGCGGATGGTCCGCGCCTCGCCCCACGCGACGCCCTCGATGAGCCGGCCCATCTGCCGCAGGCCGTCGAGGTGGCGGATGGTCTCCCGCGCCGAGCGGCCGATGTCGCCCGGCTCGCGCTTGAACTTGTCGAGCTCCTCGATCACCGCGAAGGGAATGACGACCTCGTGCTCCTGGAACACAAAGAGCGCGTTGGGATCGTGCAGAAGCACGTTGGTGTCGACGACGAAGTGCTTGATCCCCGCGTCGGTGCGCACGTCGCGTGTCTGGTCGCCGACGCTCACGGGCACGGTCCAGTCCGCGGCGTGATCTTCGCCCCCGGCGCCGTTGCTCGAAGGCGAAAAGACCGGCGGCGTCAGCGGCTCAGGATCGACCGCGGGTTCCTCGCCCCGCGTCGCCCTCAGGCGGTTCGCGCCGGTCGGTGACGCCGATCCCTCGCCGGGTGCATTCCGGCGGCGGTCGGATGGCTTGCGTGACCTCTCTCGGTCGGTCGGTTGTCTTGGAGACATCGGCTCGTGTTCTTCCTTGGAACGGGCGACTCCACGCCTCTTGCCCCGCTCGGGGGCCCGATCATCCATGATCATGTCGTTCTACATCGGCATTCCTCCTCGGCAAGCTTCGACAGGTTACCGGGCATCGGCCCGCCCTGCCCTTGCATGCGCCCCGGTGGACGACTCCAACGCGTGAATCTCGCGCGAAGAGATCGCTCAACCCGGCCTCGGCCCGCAACCGGCCGCCGCCAGTTCCATACGCCTCCCACCCCTCGGCGGATCGAGATTCGCCCTTCCCGTTCCGGCCCGGACAGGCCTTACAGGAACACCGCCACGCTCAGCGTCGTCGCGATGCCCGCGGCGATCGCTCCTTTCACGATCAGCGATACGAGCCGGCCCGCCGCCGCACCGGCGCCGATTCGCGCCGCGTCGTGCGAATCCCGCTTCTTGATCACGCGCTCCGCGAGCATCGCCCCCACGCCGGCGCCGAGGGCCGCGCCGAGGATCGATCCGATGATCGGCGGCGGGATGAAGATCCCCGCAATCGCGCCGAGAATCGACCCGACCACGGCCCATGCCGCCCCGGTCTTGCTCCCGCCCGCGCGAGCCGCGCCGATCGCCCCCGCCCCCAGTTCGATGATCTCGCCCGCGAGCGCGACGAGCGCGCAGGCGACGATTGTCCACCACGAAAACGTCTCCGGGCGCCACAGCTCCACCGCCGCCGCCGTCGCGATCACGATCCACGCACCCGGGAGAGCCACCAGCGTGAGCGGCACCGCGAGGATCGCCGCCAGCAGCACGATGATGATCGCGACATACGACATGGGTGCATTCGCCGCGCCGGCGGGCATCCCCGCGCGACGGACGTTCAGTTCTTGGGATCGCCCGCCCCGGCGTTTCCATCGCTCGATTGGCCGTTTCCGCCGGCCGCGCCCCCCTCGCCCGATTCCGGCGCCGCGGACTCAGGAAACGCGGTGCGCTCCATCGCCAGCACCCACTCCTCAAGGGGCACATAGCGGAGCAGGTCGAGCTTGACGGTCCCGCCGCCCGCGTGTTCCTTGATGTGCAGGTGGATGTAGAGCTTGTCCCACAGGCGCTTGTCGAACTCGGCGATATCGCCCGGCACGAGGCTCCGCCCGCCGGGGAGCGTGAGGCGCTGCTCCCGCGGGTCCCAGGTGAACCGCGTGCGCATCGCGGGGAGATACATGCGGAAAATCACGTACGCCGCAGTCAGAAACCCCACGACCGTGATGAGCCACTGCACGGGAATGTCGTACGCCGCCAGGGGCAGCGGCTGCGGCGCGCTCGCCCACTTCTGCTCCAGGTTCGCCAGCGTCTCCGCCGGCGCGGCGATCTCGGCGTGCGCCCGGTCGAGCCGCCCGACCAGCGCCAGCGCATCCAGCCATTGGAGCGCCGCGGCCTCGATCACCTTGGGCTGAAGCTGTCGAAGTTCCACCGCCGCCCGAGAAGCCTCGGGAGTCATCCCCCCGGCGACGGTGCTGAGACGCGCCGCGTTCGCCACCGCCTCTTCGAGCTCGGCGCGCCGGGCGCTGAGGGTGCCGCGCCGTGCCGCCGGGTCGGGGATGGACGCGTCCTGAAGCTGGCCGGCCTTCTGCGCCTCTCGCAGGTAGAGGCGCTGCTTGTACGACGCATCCTCGATCCCCCGGTTCGGATACACAACCGTCGCGTCGTACAGGCCCCAGACGCCCAGCACGAGCCCGATGAGCAGCACGAACCCGGTCTTGATGACCCACGTGCGGTTGAGCCGGGTCGTGAGCGTCTCCGCGGACGCGTGCTCGGAATCCGGACCGGTCGCGGGTGTCGAGGCGTTGCTCATGGGGTCGCTCTGGGTCGAACTTTAGCGGTGATCGCCCTTCTACGATCGGACAGACCGCCCGGTTGACTCGATGGGTGGCTCGCTCGACGCCCACCCGCTGACTCAGGGGCCGATCGCATGTCCGACGATGGACTCCCGCATGTGGTGATCATCGGCGGCGGGTTCGCCGGGCTGTACGCCGCTCGCTCCCTCCGCCGCGTTCCCTGCCGGATCACCCTGCTCGACCGGCGCAATCACCATCTCTTCCAGCCGATGCTCTACCAGGTGGCGACGGCGTCGCTCTCACCCGCGCAGATCGCCGCCCCCATCCGCCGCGTCCTCGCCTCGCAGCGCAACTGCCGCGTCCTCCTCGCCGAGGCGCGGTCTATCGACCCCGACGCGCGCGTCATTCACCTCGCCGACGCCGATCTGTCCTACGACCTGCTCGTGCTCGCGACCGGCGTGCGCCATGCGTACTTCGGACACGGCGAGTGGGAGCAGCACGCCCCCGGCCTCAAGACCATCGAAGACGCTCTCGAAATCCGCCGCCGATTCCTGCTCGCCTTCGAGCGCGCCGAGCGGGCCGACGATCCCGAGCTTCGGCGTGCCGAGCTTACGTTCGTCATCGTCGGCGGCGGACCGACCGGCGTCGAAATGGCCGGGGCCTTTGCCGAGATCGCGCGCCGGAGCATCCCCGCCGAGTTTCGCGCCATCAACACCGCCTCCGCCCGCGTCGTGCTCGTCGAAGCCGGCGACCGCGTCCTCGGCGCCTTCGCCCCCGACCTCTCCGAATCGGCCCGCCGCCAACTCCAGGCCCTTGGCGTCGAAGTCCGGCTCAACACCCGCGTCGAGCACGTCGACGCCGCCGGCGTCCGCCTCAACGACGGGCAGATTCTCCGCGCGGGCACCGTCGTCTGGGCCGCGGGCATCCGCGCCTCCTCGCTCGGCGCCGCCCTCGGCGCGCCCACTGATAGCGCCGGACGCGTCCGCGTCCTTCCCGATCTCTCCATCCCGGACCACCCCGAGGTCTTCGTCTGCGGCGACCTGGCCCACCTGGACGATTCGGAAGGACGAATCGTTCCGGGCGTCGCCCCCGCGGCCATGCAGATGGGCCGGCACGCCGCCCTCATCATCGCCCGCGAACTGGAAGCCCGGCGCGCCGGCCGCCCCGCGCCGCCGCGCGAGCCTTTCCGATACGTCAACAAGGGCGAGCTTGCGACGATCGGGCGTGCGCGGGCCGTGGGCGTGC
Organism: Phycisphaerales bacterium; assembly: GCA_050182995.1. Classification (GTDB taxonomy): domain Bacteria; phylum Planctomycetota; class Phycisphaerae; order Phycisphaerales; family UBA1924; genus JAEUIX01. The sequence goes on from JBFXBS010000005.1 coordinate 106,286, forward strand.
TGGGGTTCGGGATCAACGCCCACCTCACCGGGTTCGTCGCCTGGGCGCTCTGGGCGCTCGTGCACGTGAGCTACCTCATCGGCTTCCGCAACCGCCTCATCGTTCTGATCGACTGGGCCTGGGCCTATCTCGTGTTTGAGCGCGGCGCGCGCCTCATCACGGGCGACGTCGCTTCAACCGCCGACCCCAACTTTGCGCCCGCCGCGCCGCGCTCCGCGCCGCCCGAGGTCTAGTCTCGTTGGCCGCGCACGACGCCGTTCCTCGCCCCGGCTCCGCTCGCATCGAGGTGCCCCATGCTCATCCGGCCCGCGCGCCACGAGGACTTCGAGCACGTCGCCGACCTCACGAACCACTACATCACCCACACGGCAATCCACTTCGCCACCACCCCGCAATCGCCCGACGAACTCCGCGCCTCGTGGGCCGGGACGGCCGACGTCTATCCCTTCCTCGTCGCCTGCGACGAATCCGCCCCCGCCGGCGAGCGCGACCCCGCCTCGTTCCTCGGCTTCGCGAAGGGCTATCGCTGGCGTGAACGCGACGCCTACGCGCGCACCGTCGAAGTCGGCATCTACATCTCCCGGCACGTTCAGGGCCGCGGCCTCGGCAAGCGCCTCTACGCCGCCCTTCTCGACGACTGCCGGCGCCGGGGCTTCCACTCCGCCATCGGCGGCATCGCCCTCCCCAATGACGCCTCCGAGCGCCTGCACCAGGCCCTCGGCTTCGTGCGCGTCGGCGTGTTCCGGCAGGTCGGCCGCAAGTTCGACGCCTGGCACGACGTGGCCTTCTACCAGCTCGTGCTCTGAGCCCGCCCGCCCGCGACACTCCCGCGCCGGCTTACCCTCCGGCATGCCCGCCGCCGACTCGTCCTCGCACCCGACCCGACCCGCCTCGCGCGCCGCCGCCGAGCCGCCGGTTCACCGTTTCGAAGTCGGTGTCCGCCCGGGAACCGTCGACCCAATCGCCCGCTCGGTTGAGCGCGACGCGCAGTCGCTGGGCGTTTCCCTGCACTCCGCGCGCACGGCTCACGTCTACCTTGTCCAGGGCGCGTTCTCGTCCGCCCAGCTCGAATCCGTCGCCTCGCGCCTCCTCGCCGACCCCGTCGTCGAAGTCGCCGCCATCGGCGCGGCCCCGCCCGAGCCCGATGCCCAAGTCGTCGAGGTTCACCCGCTCCCGGGCGTCATGGACCCCGTCGCGCAATCGGTGGAGCTCGCCATCCGCGAGCTCACCGGCGTGGCCGCGCGCGTCACCACCGGTTGGCGATACGACCTTCGCGGCACGACGCCTCAGAACGCCGACCTCCTCGCCCGCCGTCTCCTCTCCAACCCCGTGATCCACCGCGTTGAGCGCGCCCCCTGGCGCCCCACCGAGTTTCCTCGCGCCCGCTCTCACGAACACGCCACGCAGTCGGTTCCGATCCTCTCGCTGCAGGACCCCGAACTCGAAAAGCTCTCGCGCGAGACGCACCTCTTCCTCTCGCTCGATGAGATGAAGGCGATCCAGGCCGAGTATCGCCGCCTCGGCCGCGACCCGCGCGAGATCGAACTCGAAACCCTCGCCCAGACCTGGAGCGAGCACTGCGTCCACAAAACGCTCAAGAGCACGATCAATTACAAGGCGCACGGCGCCGGGCAACAGACTTCCCACGATCCGATCAACTGGAACAACCGCCCGGGCCACGCGCTCAATCCCGACGGCTCCGTCACGATTCACAACTTGCTCAAGTCCACCGTCGCCGCCGCCACCTTCGAACTCATCAAGGACGGCATCGACTGGACCCTCTCGGTCTTCAAGGACAACTCCGGCGTCATCGCCCTTGACGACCACTGGGGCGTCTGCATCAAGGTCGAGACGCACAACCACCCTTCCGCCATCGAGCCCTACGGCGGCGCGGCCACCGGCGCGGGCGGGTGCATCCGCGACGTCATCGGCACCGGCCTCGGCGCCAGACCCATCGCCAACACCGATGTCTTCTGCGTCGCATTCCCGGACCTTCCCCCCGAGCGCGTCCCCCCCGGGTGCCTTCATCCGCGCCGCGTCCTCACGCAGGTCGTCGCCGGCGTGCGCGACTACGGCAACCGCATGGGCATCCCCACCGTCAACGGCGCCGTCGCCTTCGACCACCGCTACATCGGCAACCCACTCGTCTACTGCGGCTGCATCGGCCTCATCCCGCGCCACCTCGTCAAGGGCCAGGCCCAGCCCGGCGACCGCATCATCGCCCTCGGCGGACGCACCGGCCGCGACGGCATCCACGGCGCCACCTTTTCCTCCGCCGAGCTCACCGACACCCACGCCGACGAGTTTGCCCACGCCGTGCAGATCGGCAACGCCATCACGGAAAAGCAGCTTCTCGATGCGATCATGCGGGCCCGCGACGCCGGGCCGCGCCCGCTCTACACCGCCATGACCGACTGCGGCGCCGGCGGGTTCTCCTCCGCCGTCGGCGAGATGGGTTCGCAGCTCGGCGCCGAGGTGCACCTCGACCGTGCCCCGCTCAAGTATCCCGGCCTCTCCTGCACCGAAGTCTGGATCAGCGAGGCCCAGGAGCGCATGGTCCTCGCCGTGCCCGTCGAGAACCTCCCCGCCCTTCAGCGCATCTGCGATGAGGAAGGCGTCGAGATGGCCGACCTCGGCCGCTTCGGCACGCCCCAGCGCGACCTCATCCTCCATCACCAGGGTGCCGAAGTCGGCCGCCTCTCCATGCACTTCCTCCACGACGGCATCCCCATGCCGACGCGGGAAGCCGTGTGGCAGCCGCCTCTCAACGCGGTGAATCGGCAGCGCAACCATGAGATCGCCGGAGGATCGGCCACCGCGGCGCTCAGCCACGCCGCCATGCTCTCACGCCTGCTCCGCCACCCCAACATCGCCTCCAAGCACTGGATCATCCGCCAGTACGACCACGAAGTCCGCGGGCAGACCGTCGTCAAACCCCTCGTCGGCCCCCGCGGCTTCGGGCCCTCCGACGCTGCGGTCCTCGAACCGATCGCCGGCAGCAACCGCGGCATCGCCATCGCCTGTGGCCTGCAGACCGGCCTCGGCGACCCGATGATCGGCGGCGACCCCTACCTCATGACCCTCGCCGCGATTGACGAATGCGTGCGCAACCTCGTCTGCACCGGCGCCGATCCGTCGCGCATCGCGATCCTCGACAACTTCTGCTGGCCCTCGTGCAAAGACCCCGCCAATCTCGCCTCACTCGTGCGCGCCGCTGAGGGTTGTTACGACGGCGCCAAGGCCTTCCGCACGCCCTTCGTCAGCGGCAAGGACTCGCTCAACAACCAGTTCACGACCGACGACGGCCGCACCATCCAGATCCCCCCCACGCTCCTCATCACCGGCCTGGGCATCGTCCCTCGCATCGACCTCTGCGTGACCAGCGACGCCAAGGAGCCGGGCAACATCCTCCTGCTCGTGGGCGAAACCGGGCCCGAACTCGGCGGCTCCCACTGGCAGCAACTCACACTCGGCGCGGAATCGTCGACAAGCCCCGGGACCGCGGAGCCGGACTATTCGGTTCCCGCAACCGACCTCGCCGCCGGGCCGCGCAACGCTCGCGCCGTCGCCGTCCTCATCGCCCGGGGCCTCGTCCGAGCCGCGCACGACTGTTCCGACGGCGGGCTTGCCGTCGCCGTCGCCGAGATGCTCATCGCCGGCTCGACGCCCGATCGACCCATCGGCGCCGAGATCAACCTTGGGAGCATCCCCTTTCGCGGACAGGGCACGTGCTCGCAGGTCGCCGCTCTCTTCGCCGAGACCCCGAGCCGCTACCTGCTCGAAATCCGCCCGCAGGATCTTTCCGCGGCTGAATCGCTCCTTGCCTCCGTCCCGCACGCAACCATCGGCCGCCTGAATGATTCAGGCCGCCTCGATGCGCCCCTCGCTGACATCCGCGCAGGCGTGGACGAACTGACGGCCGCGTGGCGCGCAACCCTCGATTGGTAGCCTTGGTCGCGAGCGCGACCCCCACTCCCCCACTCACGCACTCACGCACACAGTCGCCGCAGAGCCTCTTCGTATCGCGCAAGCGTCCCCTCGACCACCCGCGCCGGCAACTCGGGCCCCGGCGCCGCCTTGTCCCACTTGCCCTGCGCCACGAGCTCCTCCAGGTACTCCCTCAGAAACTGCTTGTCGAAGCTCTTCTGCGCTCGCCCCGGCTCGTACGCATCCGCCGGCCAGAACCGCGACGAATCCGGCGTCAGCGCTTCATCGATCAGCACCGGCGGCGTGAACACCCGCGCGTTGGGCGGCACGCCGTCTTCCGGTATCCCAAACTCGAACTTCGTGTCGGCGATGATGATCCCGCGCTGCAGCGCGTGCGCCGCCGCCGACCGATAGATCGCCAGCGTCGCCTCGCGCAGAAATCCCATCGTCTCCATGCCGACAAGATCGCTCGCTTCTTCAAACGTGATGTTCTGGTCGTGCCCCTCCGCCGCCTTCGTCGCCGGCGTGAAGATCGGCTCGGGCAATCGCTCGCACTGACGCAACCCCGCCGGCAGCGGCACACCGCACACCGTCCCGCTCCGCTGATACTCCTTCCACCCCGACCCCTCCAGGTACCCCCGCGCCACGCACTCGATCGGGATCACCCGGCACTTCCGGCACACCGTGATCCGCCCCTCAAGCCACGCCCGCTGAGCCGACCCGCGCGGCGCCGCCGACTCCGGCACCTCGTCCACGCTCGTCGAGATCAGGTGTGTCTCGGCAAGCCCGCGCGACGCAATGAACCGCAGCCACCACGTGCTCATCGCCGTCAGCGTCCGCCCCTTCCCCTCGATCGGCGTCGGCATCACCACGTCAAACGCGCTGATCCGGTCCGTCGCCACGAGCAACAGCCTGCTGGACTCACCCCCGCGCCCCGGCAACTCGTACACATCGCGCACCTTCCCACGCCGAACCAGCGGCAAAGGCAGCGGACCAGGAAACTGACCTGACTGTTGCACGTTCAAAGCGTACACAGCGGCAAATCATCCCGATCCGCCGCCTCGAAGCCGCTTGATTCTGGGGGGGGGGGGGGGGGGTAACCTGTTCCCAGATGCGACCCGGGGGCCCGGCCAGCCCAGCTGGACGTCACGCCGTGGGGGCGGCCTTGGGGACAACCAGCGGCTTGGCGAGCAAGGGGCTGGCATCGACGCCAGCTACGCCGGCAGAAGCGGCCGGGTCATCGTCGCCGATCCACGTGCGGATTCCGTCAGCAATACAACTTGGCGGCCAGTGCATCGTCGGCAGCGAAAGCCGAGCGAGCGTGATGCTTGAGAACACCGACGCCCACAATTCCCTCGCGGTTCTGGGGATCGAGACATCGTGCGGGTGTGTGCTCGCCTCGATTGACCGGAAACTGATCCCGCCCCGGAGCGAAGCGATCGTTGATGTCACGCTCACGTTCGGGCCATTCGATCGAGCCAACACCGTTTTCGTGCAAGTTCGGACGGATCGAGGACTTGTCAAGACAACGATTCATGCGGTGGCGCGACCGCCGTTTGACGGTTGGCCGGAGCATGCTGTCGCTTACGGCCCTCCCGGGCGGCGCGTCGTGCACATCGACGACGCCTATGTCGGCCTCATTCAATCGGCACGCGTATTTGCCAAGGATCGTGGAGGCGGGTTCGCGCTGAATGTCTCCGGCCAGGAGATGGCCTTGCCTGACACCGTCGATGACTGTTCAGAACTCGAACTGGTTGCCGTGCTTGGGGATGGCTCAGGCACGGTCTGGACTGGACCCATTGTGTACGCTTTCAAGTAGGGACAAGCCATGAAGAAGATCCTGCACGCGTTTGTCTTTGCCCTCTCCTTGGTCTGTTTCGCGGCTGTTGATAAGGCAGCCGCAGGTCACTGCCCTTCGGGAGGGCTCTGCGCCGACCTGCAGTGCGGGACCGAGAAATGCAAGTGCAAGCGCGAGAACAATCAAAACCAGTGCATGGAAGAAAACAGTTCAACCGGCGGTGGCGGCGAAGATTGATCGCTCGCCGCACCCTATGGTGCGGACCGTTCCTATGTGCCTTCCCACACGATCAACCGTGATCGGTTCGCTCGCGGCCATAGCGGTCGCCGCGGTGGTCTACTTCTCGTTCATCCGGCCGCGATGGCACGCTCCAGCCGAGATCGGCCCCGAAGTTCCTGCCGCCGTTCACCGGTCGCGCGTTGAATCGGCGTGGGAAGCCGTGCCCATGGTCGATCTGTCGGCGTCGCTCCCGGCGTCTGGGGATATCGACGCGCTGATTTCCGCTGATCCGGTGATCCCGCGCGAGCGCCTGGCCGGTCTGGCACAGTCCATCCGGGAACAACTCGTCGCGCGAGCAGGCGCGCCCGATGCCTACGCCGCGTTGATTGACGCCGAGCGCGGCACGCGCTGGGCCACGCCCGCCGACGCACGCGCCTGGGATTCACTCTCCCTCTGGTTTGAGGGCTCGCTCCGTCGGCCGCTCGACGATCGCGACCTGCGCGCCTGCCTGGGCGTGTTCCTCGATGACCTCTTCGCCAACCACGGCGCCCGACTCGTCGCCGCAGGCGTCAACACTTCAGGATTCCGCTGCTTCGTCTTCAACGTCCGCACGCGCGAACAGATCGTGCATGGCGTCCAGCGGCGCCTCGACCCGAGCGAACGAGACTACTGGCTGAGGTCCACGTCCGCCCAGGGCATCACCTTTCGCGTGCCAATCGAGCCCCTCGAACAAATCCTCGCACGAGATGGGATCGCCACGGTGGCCATGGCCATCGGCACCGTGCGGAACAGCGCAGGCGAACATTACAACCTCGCACTCACTTGGCACTGGAACCCGCGCCTCCCGGGTTGGGTCTGCGAATCCGCCACGCGCAAGGGCTGGTCGGGAGTTGCGTATCGCTAGGCGCTCGCTCCAGCCCGGAGGCCTGTCGCTCGTGGAAATCCTCGTGGCGCTGGCGGTGATCTCGCTGCTCCTGGCGCTCACACTCGGCGCGATCTCTCGCGCGAGGTCCGAGGCGCGCCGAGCCGCCTGCACATCGTCGCTCCGCTCGGGCATCCAGTTCCAGACAGCGTTCGCGGAGTCCCACAACCGCGGACGCTGGCCCAACATCTTCGAGCCCGGCACCGGCGTCGTCGTCTGGGTCGAAGGGGAAACGCAGTACGTCACCGACGACACCATCGATCAGACCAGCAACTGGCTCGGGCCGATGGTCGTAGCCGGGTATCTCACCCCAATGATCGACGAGGCCCGCGGCATCGCCTGTCCCGAAGCGCGCCGTCTCTATCGCTACACCGATTCGCAGAACTACCAGGCCGGACCGGAGGATAGTTATCACTACTCCGCCGCGCTCTATACCAGCGCCGACCTGTGGGACCCCGCGTTCCCGAACCGCCGCGCCGAGCCGAACGACTTCCGCCAGTCCGTCCCCCTCGCCGACGTGCGCCACCCTGACCGAAAGGTCTCTCTCTTTGAGATCGGCGACTATCACCGCTCCGGACTGCGCATCAACCGCTTCCGCCAGCCGGGCTTCGGCCGCTGCAACGTCGCCTGTTGCGACGGGCATGTCGTCTCCGCGGACCCCTACGCCGACGATCGCTGGCTCGATCTCCCCTGGTCGCGCCGCTTCACGCCGGTCATGCCCTTCGAGGGCGCGATGCCCTTCTCCTCCGCTCCCCACGGATTCCGCGGCCTCGATGTCGACCCGTGATCCGCGCCGCCTCGCGTACAGTCGCCGCTATGCCCGCGCCCGCCCCATCCGCCCACGCCCCCGGCGCCGGCATCCCCCTCATCCTCGCCACACTCCTCTCCTGGGCCTCGGTCCCCCTCTTCCTCAAGTTCTTCGCCACCCCCGATCGCCTCACCGGCGTCGCCCCCATCGACGGGTGGGAGGCCAACGGCTGGCGCTACGGCCTCTCCGCGCTCTTCTGGCTCCCGCTCCTTGCTTTCGCCCACGTTCGCGGCAAGCTCCCTCGTTCCATCTTTCTCGCCGCTCTTGTCCCTTCAATCTTCAACCTCGTGGGCCAGACCTGCTTCGCCTGGTGCCCCTACTTCCTCGACCCCGGCTTCTTCACCTTCGTCTTCCGCGTGCAGATCGTCTTTGTCACCCTGGGCGCCTGGGTCCTCTTCCCCCATGAGCGCGCCACGCTCCGATCGCCATGGTTCTGGGTTGGCGCCGCCCTGGTCGTCGTCGGGAGCGTTGGCCTGGTCCTCTTCAAGACTCCCGTTCCCTTGGTCCCGGGTGCACCCATCAGCGCCACCGCCGATCCTTCGATCTGGGCCATTCTCCTCGCCGTCGCCTCAGGCGTCGTCTTCGCCGGCTACGGCCTCGCTGTCCGCCGCAATATGCACGGCTACTCCCCCGTCCTCGCCTTCGGCGTCATCTGCCAGTACACCGCCGTCGGCACCCTCATCCTCATGCTCCTCCTCGGGCGCACCCGCGGCGAACACGTTCTGTCCTTCGACGGCTTCCAATGGACCATGCTCGCCGGGTCGTCCATGATCGGCATCGCCATCAGCCACGTCCTCTACTACGCGGCGCTCACGCGCCTGGGCGTCGCGGTTTCCATGGGCATCATCCAGCTCCAGCCCATCCTCACGGGCGTCGCTTCCATGCTCATCTTCGATGAACAGCTCAACCTCGCGCAGTGGGTCTCCGGCCTCGTGGGCGTGGCCGGAGCCATCCTGATTCTCCGCGCCGGCCGGCTCGGCCCGCGTCCCCCGCGCACCATCGTCGCCGACCGCGCCGAAGCCGCGGCCCTGAGCGACGCAGGCGCCTGATCGGGTGACCCGGCACCCCGATTCTCGGTCGCGCCCCCAGCCCGCTGAAACCCTTCAAATCTCCCTACCATCCGTGGATTCGGGCGGCCCGCCTTGCCCCATGTTCAACTTGGTGGCAAGTTCTCTGCAACCTCAAGACGTTGTGACGCCAACATTTCAGGGAGGGGGACCGAGCCTGTTCGGGCTCTTGTTAGGGAGTTCGCTCATCGACCACGGCTTTGCGGCCCGTGCTGGGAGGTTTCATGCGTTGTGCTCTTCTCGTGCGCCTCGGGGTATCGGTGTCATTGGTGGGAGCGGCTCTGACGCTCCTTTCCTGCTCCGCTCGGTCCGCAGGCACCAGCGCGCTCCATGAAAACTCGCCCGCGCACGATTGCGCCGCGGACGCCGTGCCCGCCGACCTCGCCCATCGCCTCCAGAACCCCGATCCCTCGCTCCCGATCCTCCCGGCCGACTACTCCGCGCCGGGTGCGCCCAACGCCGTCTTTGCCTGCTACGACCCCGCCAATCCACCTCCGCAGGAGGTGATCCAGCGCGTCGAAGAGACCCTCTACGGCCTCTCGCTCCAGTTCCAGCTCGGCTCGCGCTGGACGCAGACCGCCACCAACCCCAACACCGGCGGCCAAGGCACTCCCATCACCCTCACCTGGTCATTCGTGCCCGACGGGCTCAACATCCCCAGCGGCGTCGGCGAGCCCGCGGCCGCCAGCAACCTCTTCGCCCAGATGGACTCCAAGTTCGGCGGCAACCGCGCCCTCTGGATCCAGCGCATCACGGATGCCTTCACCCGCTGGGGTCAGCTCTCCGGAATCACCTACGTCCGCGTCACCTTCGGCGGCAACGAGTGGGACGACGGCGCCCTCTGGGGCTCAGGCGGTCAACTCACCCGCCGCGGTGACATCCGCATCGCCGGAAAAGCCATCGACGGCAGCAACGGCATTCTCGCCTACAACGGCATGCCCAATCAGAGCGACATGGTCATCGACATGGCCGAAAGCTGGGGCAGCTCCACCAACACCCACCGCTTCCTCCGCAACGTCGTCATGCACGAGCACGGGCACGGCCTCGGCTTCGCCCACTCATGCCCGCAGAACAACTCCAAGCTCATGGAGCCCTTCCTCGCCACCTCCTTCGACGGCCCTCAGCAGGACGAAATCCGCGGCGTCCAGCGGTTCTACGGCGACGCCAACGAAGACGACAACGCCTCCATCCGCGCCGCCGATCTCGGCACGCGCCCGCCCAACACCGCCACCACCATCGGCAACGTGCCCTCCATCATCCCCAGCACGCCCAGCAACTTCGGCGTTCCCACCCCCGGCAACTCCAGCGCGCTGAGCATCGACAACGAAGGCGAGCAGGATTGGTTCCGCTTCACCCTCGCTCAGCCCCTCCTCGTCTCCGTCACGCTCAGCCCCGTCGGCAGCAACTACCTCGACGGCCCCCAGAACGGCAACGGCTCCTGCTCCGCCGGCACCGCCGAGGACGCCGTCGCCCAGGCCAACCTCCGCCTCCAGCTCTTCGGACCCGACGGCGCCATCCCCATCTTCACGGCCGACGCCAACGCCGCCGGCTCCAGCGAGATCGCCTCCCAGATTCTCTGCCCGGCCGCCGACTCCTTCATCCGCGTGAGCGAGACCGCCGCCGTCACCGGCACCCAGCTCTACCGCTTCACCATCACCACCAGCACCGCCCTCACCCTCGGCGCCACCGACGGCACCTTCACCGACAAGGTCGTTCTCGGCTGGTCCAGCGTCCCCAACGCCCTCAACTACCGTGTCTTCCGCGGCGAAACCGCCGTGCGCAACGACGCCGCCCTCCTCGATTCGCCGGTCACCAACAGCTACGAAGATTCGACCGTGGTCCCCGGCACCACGTATTTCTACTGGGTCCAGGGCTCGCAGTCGCCCGGCTCGTTCTTTGACATGGCCGGCCCCGAAACCGGCTTCGCCGCCGCCCCGCCCAGTTGCCCCGCCGATTTCAACCAGGACGGCAACGTCGATCCCGACGACCTCGGCGACTTCATCAACTGCTTCTTCTCCGCGCCGCCCTGCCCCGGGGCCGACTTCAACCAGGACAGCAACGTCGACCCCGATGACCTCGGCGACTACATCAACACCTTCTTCGGCCCGCCCTGCTGATCGATCCGCCGCCCGGGTTCACGGCGACTTCGATTCAAGCGCCGACGCTTCGTCCTCCCGCCCCAGCGATCGCAGCACGCCGGCGAGGTCTTCTCGCGTCTGCTTCGTGCGCGCCTCTTCTGCGCCGAGCTTCGCTTCGAGCACGCTCAGCGCCGAGCGCAGGCGCGCCTCCGCCTCGTTCAGCCGCCCGAGCTTTCGCAGGCAGCGCCCCGTGTTCGCGCGGAACAGCCCTGCGTGCGAGTGCTCCGCGCCCAGCAGCGCGTCGGCCGCCGCCGTGCATCGCTCGAGAAACGCCAGCCCTTCCTCGGCGCGGTCGAGCCGCGTGAGCATCATCCCCACCGAGTTGAGCGAGATGATCGTGTCAAAGTTCTTCTCACCGAGCCGCTCGAGGCGCGTCGCGAGGATCCCTCGCTCAATCTCGAGCGCCGCCTCTCGCTCGCCGCTCTCGAACATCATGTTCGCCAGGTTCGCCTGCGCGATGAGCGTCGACCCGTGCTGCGGCCCCAGCACCTTCACGCGTCCTTCCACGCACGCCCGCATGATCGGGAGCGCCTCGCCGAGCCGCCCCAGATTCTGCAGCAGCTTCGCCGCGTTGTTCATCACCAGCAGCGTCGTCGGGTGCTCCGGCCCGTACGTGCGCTTCGAAGCCTCCAGCGCCCGCATCATCGGACCCTCGGCGTCGCTGTGCCGTCCCTGATCCGTGTAAAGCTGCCCGAGATTCGAAAGAATCGTGATCGTGTCGCTGTGGTCCTCCCCCACGGCCTCGAGCGCCGCCGCGAGCGCCTCGCGGTACGCGCCCTCCGCCTCGCTCCAGCGATCCAGATCATGCAGCGCCGAGGCGTAACTGTTGGTGATCTTGATCACCACGCCCGACAGCCGCGGGAAGCGCTCCTTCGCCTGCGCCAGCGCCGAGGCCAGCAGGTCCGCCGCCTCCGCCGACTTGTTCTGGTTCCGCAGCACGATCCCCAGGCTGGCGATCACCTGGGGCCACTTGTCCGGGGCGGCATCCGGCGCCGCCTGCTGATCCGCCAGCGCCCGGCGCAGCGTCTCTTCCGCCTCGCCCATCTTCCCCTGGAAATACAGCACCTCGCCCAGGCTCTGCCGCGCGTTGAGCGTGGCGCGCTCCTCCGCCGAAAGCGCCTCGGCCGCTTCGATCACCTCGCGCACCATCGCCTCGCCCGCCGCGAGGTCGCCGCGCATCGCCTTGAGCACCGCGAGCGAGCGCTTGAGTTCGAGCGTCTCCGCATGCGCCGGCCCGGCAAGCGCCGACTTGAGCTCAAGCGCCTCGATCGTGAGCGCCTCGGCCTGCTCATACCGCCCCAGCACGCCGTAGGTTGCCGCGAGCGTCTCCGCGAGCGACGCCCGCACCGCCGCCGACATGCCCGCGTCGCCGCGAAGCTGCCTGGCCGCCCGGTCGAGCACGTCGACGACCCGCACCTCGCGCCCCTGCACCGTCGGGTCGGGGGTTGAGAGCATGTGCCGAAGAAACTCTGCCGTCGCTGCCTTTTCCGCCGATTCCTGGCGCGCCCGCTCTTCCGAGCGCTTCGCGGCCAGCGCTTCCTCCTGCGCGAACGTCTCGGCGTCGCGCGCCCGCGCGTACATCATCGCCAGCACCACCGACGAGCATCCGAGCATCACGGCCAGCGCCGCCGCGCTCGCGAACATCGCCCGGTGCCGGCGCACCGCCGCGCGGATCGTGTACCACGCGCTGTCGGCCTTCGCCAGCACCGGTTCGCCCGCCAGGAACCGCCTCAGGTCGCGCGCCAGCTCGCCCGCGCTCTGGTATCGCCGGCCCGGATCCTTCGACAGGCACTTCAGCACGATCGTGTCGAGCTCGTCGTTGATCCACTCGGCGTGCCGCGACGCCCGCGCGGGCGGCGCCGTCGCCACCCGGTCCAGCGTGGCACGCAGGCCCCCCGTCACGTCATAGGGAAACGTCCGCGTGAGCCCGTGATACAGCACGATTCCCAGCGAATACACATCCGATCGCACGTCGACCGCCGACCCGTCGCCCGCCGCCTGCTCCGGGCTCGCCCACGCCAGCGACCCCATGAACTGTCCGGAGAGCGTGAGCGTCTCGGCACTCGAGCTGACTCCCTCCTCGCCCTCGCCCGCTCCCGGGGCGCCCGACGCACCCAGCACCTTCGCCAGCCCGAAGTCGAGCACCCGCGGCTCTCCCGCCGCATCCACGCGGATGTTGCTCGGCTTCAGGTCGCGATGGATCACCCCGCGCTGGTGCGCGTGCTCCACCGCCTCGGCCACGCGCGCGATCATGTCCACCACCTCGCCCGCGTGCGCCGCGCTCTTCGTCCAGCCGCGCGAGGACCAGAACTCATCCAGCGGCTGCCCATCCACGTACTCCATCACCAGGAACGGGCGCCCATCCGCCGTCACCCCGCTGTCGTACACGCTCACGATCCGCGGGTGGCGCAGCGACGCCACCAGGTCGACCTCTCGCTCAAAGCGCCGGCGACCCGCGGGGTCCGCCGCTGAATCGAGCAGCACCTTGATCGCCGTGCGCCGGCGTGTCGAGCGCTGCACCGCCGTGTACACCACTCCCTGTCCCCCTCGGCGAAGCTCGCGGATCTCCTCATACCCGGGGATCTCAGGCGCGCCCCGCGCCGCCGGCTTGAGCCGGCGCAACTCCTCCAGGAGCGTGGACTCCGTCGTGTACCAGTTGGAACCCGTCTCGCTCACACGCGCCCTCCATCCGCGACCGCCCGCCGCGCCGCGAGGTCGCTCATCCTTCCTCGGCCACCTGCGTCTCGATCACGCGCGTCAGCCGGCGCACGATCCGCGACTTGGCCTGATACACCTGGTCGAGCGAGAGTCCCAGGGCCGCGCCCACTTCCTGCGCATCCCGGCCCTCGAGCGCGTAACGCTGAAACGCGAGCATGTCGGCTTCGTTGAACTCCGGGCCGATCGTCCGCAGGGCCTGTCGCAGGTGATGCTGACGCCATTCGGTTTCCCACTGTTCATCCACGCCCGCGTCCGTCGCCGCCGCGCGCGACGCTTCCTCCACTTCGCCTAGCGACCTTCCGCCGCCTTTCTGAAACGATCGCCGGTAGATCGCGTGCAGAACGATGGTCTTCAGGTACGACCGGAACTTCCCCTTTTGCGGGTCGTACCGAAATCCGGGCATCGACTTGGTCAGGCTCAGGAGCACGTCCTGATGCACATCCTCCGCGTCGGCCGGCTGGACACCCTGTCGCCGGCAGAACGCCCGGATCAACTCCCCGTAGCGATCGCAGAACTCCCGCCACGCCGCGGGATCGGTCCCGTCGGCCACGCGGGCCAGCAGGGTCGCATGCGTGGCGGTCTGGTGCAGCACGTCAGGAGAATGTACACCCGACTGGCGGGTGGCGACCGCTCGGCCCTCGCCTTTTTGTCCGCCCGGTCCCTCGCACCGTCACCGGTGCGTTCACCGACCGCCGTGCAGGAGTGATAACCGCCGCTCCCGACCCGTGCCGTCGTCCCGGGCCGCGCTCACGCGCCCTTCGGCGGCAGGAGCGCATGCCGGAACACGCCCATCGCCGGGATCGGCGGGTACTTCACCCGCATCCGGAACGCGCGAAAATCCTTCATCTTCCACCCCATCCGCTCCACCGCAAACTGCACCATCTCGCGATAGTTCGGAATCTCCGCCGTCGTCGTGTCCGGCGGGCCCACGCCCAGATCCACCACCTCGTTCGCGAGCGGGAGCAACCCCACCTCGCGCCCCTGCACCGGATACCGCGGCCCGCCCGGGAGCATGCTGTACGCCTGCCACGTCGGCGCCGGGTTCATTGCAAACTCCAGCGACCGGTGCACCCACATGTCGTGAATGAGCGTCTCCGCCGGCGTGCTCAACACCACCAGGTGCTCTCCAGGTTCCCCCTGCACCGAAGCGCGACAGCTCACCTGCCCGTGGTACTTCCACCCGAGCACGGCGTCGGTCGCCGCCGTGTTCCCCACCGGGCCTTCTCCCAACTCGTACCGCACCGCGCCCCCCGGCATGCGGATCTCCTGCAAGTTCAGCGAGGGCTCTGTGCAAAACTGCCTCACAAGCGGCGCGTCGCCGTTGGTGATCGTCTCGTCCAGCGCCTTGTACCCCGTCGCCATCTCCAGCTCTGGTTGGTCGTCCGCCGCGTACCCGGAAATCGTCGCGATCGCCCACGGCACGTTCGGCCGCAGCCGCCGAAACTCCAGCAGCCCGCAGAGCGTTCCCAGATCAAGCTGGTCCGGGTCGCTGTGCGAAGGGGAGAGCACGCGCAACGCCAACTGCACCCGCGCGCGCACGCCAAAGAGCGCGCTGTTGGCCTGAAACCCGTTCTTGCGAAAAAGCTCCAACCGCTTGGCCGCGTTCCGCTTGCCCCCGGGCGTCACCATCATCTCGAGCGTCTCGCGATCGCCCGAATGGGTCTGAATGAACTGCTCGAACTCGTCCATCGCCTGCAGGAGCGGGTCGGCCACGCCGGCCTCGAGCCCATGTTTCTTGAGCGCGCCAATCAGAATGCGAACGCTTGGGCGCCGCGGGATATGGGCGACCGCTTCCCAGGGGTCATCCTCTCGAATCACCCGGGCGATCCTCCAGGACAGGGTCTTGTCGAGCCCGAACCGCCTGGAAATCTCCTGGGGCTGCGTAGGGTCGCCCTCGACCGCGTGAATCGCGTCTGCTAGAGCCCGGCGGACCGCCCCCACAACGGCTTTCGCCTCGTCTGCAAACGGCCCTGACCGTTCAACTACAGGTGTAGACACAGGTAATTCCTAACAAAATGCGAGCCTGAAGGCGGGTGAAGTCTACACGCTCCTGACACCCAACGCTACCTATTTCGAAATTTCTTTGTAGAAAATCCAGAAGAAGTTTGCAACAACGGATTGGGGGGGTAGATTTCCCCCGTCTGCGACAGGTCGTTACGTCCGAGTTCCTCCTGAGCTGCTCGGTTCCGCCGGAGGGCGCTGCCGAGTCTTGTTGACGGGTTGGTCACCGGATTCGCACCACACTTGGTTTGAGGAGTACGCGCATGACTCGTTCCCTGGCCGCTCTGTTGCTCGCGACCTGCGCGGGCTCCGCACTCGCCCAGCCGCAGTTCATCACGCTGCCGGGCTCTCCCACCGACATCAATGACGATGGCACGGTCGTCGTCGGGAGCAACGGCGGCACCTTCCGCTGGGTGCGCTCCGGGGGCAACGCCACGTACACGATCCTGAACACCAACACCGCGGGCGGAGGCACGGCCACCGTCTCGGGCGACGGGTCGGTGGTGGTCGCATCGGTCCAGAACACCAACGAGCTGCTGGGAATGCTCGGCTTCGCGGTGGCCGCCCGCTGGACAAGCGGCACCGGCTTTGTCGAGCAGCACGATCCGAACGTGTTCTTCGGGACCGGCACGCCCAACACGCTGAACGTGCCGCGCAACAGCACCCGCGACGGCCGCTATGTCGTCGGGTTCGGGTACGCCAACTCGGGCATCGGCGGGTATCGACCCATGATTCACGACATGATGACGGGGACGGGCGTTCGCCCTCCGGGGATCACCGGCCAGGCCGCACGAATCCTGTGCGTCTCCGATGACGCCCTCGTGCTCGCGGGCGATGATGACGTGACTGGCTCGGCTCAGCGCCCGGCCATCTGGCGCTGGAACGGCAGCTCGTACGTCGGTCAGATCGTGGACGCCGGCACCGGCGGGGCCTCGAGCTCGACCATCAACGCCATCAGCGCCGACGGCAGCAAGGCCACGGGCCAGTCCTATCTCGAAAACAACAAGCTCTGGCGATGGGAGTACAACGCGGGCACGGAGATGTATGACAAGGTCGAGAAGGCCGCCGCCCTGACGCCTCCCGGCACGGCGCTCACCCGCGTGCAGGCGACGGCGATGACGCCTGACGGCGAGACGATCTACGGCACCTACAACAACTCTCGCGCCTTTGTCTGGACCGCCGCCACCGGCATGCAGGACCTCACGAATCTCCTGGTCGCCGAGGGGATCACTGGTCTGCCCGCGGGCGCCGTGATCGGCAATGTGCAGGCGTGCTCCGCGAACGGCCGCGCGCTGGTCGGTGCGGGCGGCCTCGGCGGCACGAGCTTTGTCATCTTCCGCGACGGCGACGCCGGGTGCATCGCTCCCGCGGCGGTGCCGGCCCCGAGCACGACGACCATCTCCATGTGCTCGCGCACGGTTTCGCTCAATGCGTCGATCACCGGTTCGGGCCCCTTCACCTACCAGTGGCGCAAGAACGGGATGCCCATCGTCCCCGGACCCACGGGCAACATGGACGTGAACGGCCTCGCCTCGACCTACTCCGAGGGCCTCTCGCCCGCGCAGTTCCGCATTTCCAACGCCGGCCCGCTCGATGCGGGATCGTTTGACTGCGT
This sequence comes from Phycisphaerales bacterium, assembly GCA_050182995.1. Classification (GTDB taxonomy): domain Bacteria; phylum Planctomycetota; class Phycisphaerae; order Phycisphaerales; family UBA1924; genus JAEUIX01. The sequence continues at coordinate 123,499 of JBFXBS010000005.1, forward strand.
AGTGACGAACTCGTGCGGTTCGCTCACCATCGACCCGATCGTGGTGACCGCCGCGGACGCCGACCTCTATGACACCTGCGCGACCGCCTTCGACATGCAGGAGAACGTGGCGACGTTTGCCATGTGCGGGCTGTATGTGAACGAAGGCCTGGCAAGCTGCGCGACCACGCAGCGCGCCGACGTCTGGATCCGCTACACCCCGACCTTCACGGGCGAGGCCCGCATCACCACCTGCGGGCAGTCCAACTTCGACACGATCCTCTCGCTCCACAGCGACTGCACCAGCCTGACCGAAGTCTCCTGCAACAACAACTACTGCAACAGCCTCGCGAGCATCGAGCGCTTCAATGTGACCATGGGCGAGCCCGTGCTCATCCGCCTGGCCGTCGGCTCCTCGGTCCCCTCGACGCCCGTCCAGATCAACATCTTCAGCGCGCCCCCCGCGCCCGTGAATGACACCTGTGCCAATGCCACGGTCGTCGGCGAGGGCGTGTTCACCGGCGATTCGACCGAGGCCGGCACGGAGAACATTCCCTCCTGCAACGCCAACGCCGGCAAGGACATCTGGTGGAGCTACGTCCCCAGCGCCAACGGCACCGCGACCTTCGAGACGTGCGGCTCCAACTTCAACACCGTGCTGTCGGTCCACCCGTCCTGCGGCGCGCCCTCCAGCGCCTGCAACGACAACGCCAACGTCACCGGCTGCTCGACTCAGAGCCGCCTCAGCGACATCCCCGTGATGCGCGATGTGCCCGTGCTCGTCCGCGTGAGCGGGAACGCCGTCAATCTCGGCGGGTCGGTCAACCTGAGCATCGTCCTCACGCCCAGCGCCTGCCCGCAGGACTTCAACGGCGACGGGACCATCAACCCCGACGACCTGGGCGACTTCATCAACTGCTACTTCGCCACTCCGCCATGCTCCGGCGCCGATTTCAATGACGACGGCGGCGTCGACCCCGACGACCTGGGTGACTTCATCAACGCGTACTTCGGCCCGGCGTGCTGAACCCGCCTCGGCTGCCGAGCGCACGCGAATGAGTCATGACGTGACGATCGGGCCCGGGTCAACCCCGGGCCCGATTTTTTTCTTCGTCGAGCGTGCGCTTGTGGGCGCTCGCGGGCGGTCTCCCATCGGTTGTGCTTGCCGTCGCAAGGCCGCACGACGCGCGGGTCGAGATTCGGGCGGGCTACCAAATCTGTCGGTTGGCGTCAAGACGTTGAGGGTAACCGGTTGACAGTCGCCGACGATCGGTTACGGTTGAGCCCACGCCGATAGACTGGGACGATGCTTTGTGCCTGGTGCGCTACCGCGGCGCCGGCCGGGAGAGATGCCGTGTCCATGACCGCCCGCCTTGCTCCGAAATCCGAAAGCGCCGCGATGGAGTCCGACCAGTCGACCTGGCAGGGCGTGCTCGCGCAGCTTCGGCAGTCGCACCCGGAGATTTGCCGTCAGTGGTTCGAAGAGCTCGAGCCGCTGGGGATCGAGGGGGGCGTGATGTACCTGCGTGCGCACTCGCGCGTGCATCGCGACTATCTCCACCGTCAGCGCGCCGCGCCCTTCTCTGATGCCGCCCGCATCGTCACCGGCCGGCTGCTTTCGGTGCGTTTCCTCGGACCGGAGGAGGATGTCCCCTCGATCGGCGGCTCGCGCCAGGCGCGCACCGGGTCTGCGTCCCCTCACGCCTCGAGCGTCACCACCCCCGAGACGGGCGAGGGAGACGCCCGCGGACGCGTGTCGGCCCCGGCTCCGGCCGCGGACACCGCTTCGCCCGTTTCCGCCGGTGCTGATGAACCCGAGCCCAACGACGAAGTGGTGCTGTCGCGGCCGACCCGGCCGATGACGCCTGCCGACCTCGAACATCTGTATGACGACGGGCTTGTGCTGAACCCCGACCACGGGTTCGACAGTTTTGTGGTGGGTCCGTCGAACCGCCTGGCGCATGCCGCGGGGCTCGCCGTGAGCAAGGCCCCGGGCCGGGCGTACAACCCGTTTTTCGTCCACGGCGGCGTGGGGCTCGGCAAGACGCACCTGCTGCAATCGATCTGCCTCCGCATCCGCGAACTGCACCCAGAATCGGTGATCTACTACACCTCGTGCGAGGGGTTCATGACCCAGTTCATGGACTCGGTCCGCGAGGGACTGCTCACGCGCTTCCGGCACAAGTTCCGGCACGTCGACGTGCTCGTGATCGACGACATCCACTTCCTCGCCAAGCGCGACCGCACGCAGGAAGAGTTTTTCCACACGTTCAACAGCCTCCACCAGAACCACAAGCAGATCATCCTCTCTTCCGACGCGCTGCCCGAGGAGATTCCTGACCTTGAGGCCCGGCTCGTCTCCCGCTTCAAGTGGGGGCTGGTCACCGAACTGACCCCGCCCTGCTATGAGACGCGCGTCGAGATCCTCAAGAGCAAGTCGCGGATGCGCGGAATCACAATGCCCGACGACGTGGCGTGCCACATCGCCACCAAGGTCGATTCGAACATCCGCGAGCTCGAAGGAGCCATCTCCAAGCTGCAGATGCTCTCGGCGGTCGAGAAGCGACCGTTCGATCTCAACCTTGCCAAGCAGTCGCTCGGCGAGGAGGGCTCTCGCGCCGAGCCCAAGATCCAGATCCAGACGATCATCAATGCCGTGACGGACTTCTACGGCGTCAAGGTGACCGATCTGCAATCGAAGCGACGCCAGCGCTCGATCGCGCTGCCGCGGCAGGTGTGCATGTACCTGGCCAGGCGGAACACGCGCTACAGCCTCGAGGAGATCGGCGGATACTTCGGCGGGCGCGACCACACGACCGTCATGCACGCGGTGCGCACCATCGAGGATCGGCGCGAGACCGACGAGGAGTTCGCAAACCTCGTGCGGACGCTCGAAGACAAGCTCCGCGCTCCGGCTTGAGGCGCTGCCAGGGCGGATGACCCGCCGTCGCCGCGGCTGTCGGGCGCGCCCGCTCTGTCGGCAGGACCGTCTGCAACCCGTGGACAACCGGTGCATGAGCGCTCGGGCGCTGTCGGTGTCAATCCCGAGCCTGCTGAGCGGCGGCGCGCCGTGTGCCGCGCTCTCGACAATCCCTTGGTGTTGCCGTCGTCAACCGACAATTCGTTCACCGCTCCCGCACGCCCGGGCGGGCGTGCAAGACCCTGCGCTCTCGTGACTTGCGCGCGCCGGCTGACCGCGATCCACAACCCGACAGAGCCCTTGATACGCAGTAGTAGATCTCTTTCTCTCCTTGAAGAAAGAAGAAACAAGAGCCCGCGGATGCAAACGCATTTCATGGTCCCCAGCGGAGCCCGAACACGATATGCAGGGCCTATGTGAATGAACGTGTGGATCGTTTTGTCCGTTCTCGCCGCGCCGCCTGACACCGTGGACACCAGACGGTCGTCCGCTGGGCGATGAGTGCCGAGGCGAGCGTGGTGCCGCAACGCCGACAGGGATCGGCCCCGCGGCCATAGACCTGGTGCAGGGTCACAAAGCCACCCCGGCGACCGTTTCCGTCGACGTAATCGCGGAGCGACGAGCCGCCCGATTCGATGGCTCGCATGAGCGTCGTGCGGATGGCCTCGGCGAGTTTCGCAAGGCGGTCGGGGCTCAGCCGCCCGGCGGGCGTGCGAGGGGCAATCCCCGCGGCGAAGAGGGCCTCGTCGGCGTAGATGTTGCCCACGCCGGCGAGCACCGCCTGATCGAGCAGGGCGGCCTTGATCGGACGGCGAGAGTCGCGAAGGCTCTCGCGGAGCGCGCCGGGTTCGATCCCGAGTGCGTCGGGGCCGAGCGCGCTCCAGCGCTGGTCAAGCGCCGCCCTGGAGGCGAGCGGCGTCAGGCCGCCGAAGCGGCGCGGATCGCGGAAAAGGAGAAACCTGGCGTTCGCGGCGACGCCAACCCGCGAGGCGGGCAACGACCACTGCACATGCACATGGCTGAGTCCCGCCGCGAGCGAAGGCGAGAGCGCCAGGAGCTGCCCCGTCATGCCCAGGTGCACGATGAGCACCCGCCCGCTCCGCGCAATCAGGGCGAGCTGCTTGCCGCGACGTTCGAGCGCGACGATCTCGTCGCGCGCGAGGAGTGCCGCGGTCGTGGCAGGGCCGTCGACGATGCCGGGTCGATGGATCGTGACCGGGCCGAGCGTGCGGCCGAGCAGCGCCGGCACGAGCGATCGCCGAACGCACTCGACCTCGGGCAACTCGGGCATGCACGAGGGTACGAGGCATCGGCGTTTTCGGTTGCGCGGCGATCAGCCGACGACGATGTTCACCAGCTTGCCCGGCACCACGATCACCTTCTTGATCGCCTTGCCCTCGAGGTGTTTCCTGATCGCATCGTCGGCAAGGGCCGCGGCCTCGATCAACTTCGCATCGGACCCCGCGGGCACAACGATCTTTCCACGCAGCTTCCCCAGAACCTGCACGGCGATCTCGACCTGGTCGTCGGCGGCGAGCGCCGGGTCGGCGACCGGAAAGGGCGCGAAGGCCAGTGAAGTCGCGTGCCCGAGGCGCGACCACAGCTCCTCGGCCATGTGCGGCGCCAGCGGCGCGAGCATGAGCGTGAGGGCCTCGGCGACGGCCTGCGGCACCGGGCGGCGCGTCTCAGGGCCGCACACGCGCGTGAGCTCGTTGTTGAACTCAATGAGCTTGGCGACGGCGGTGTTGAACCCGAGCGTGCGGTAGTCGCGCGTCACGCCGAGAATGGTCTTGTGCAGCAGGCGCGTGAGCGAAGGTCCGGAAGGGTCCTGTCCGACAGCCACCGCGGGTCCACCCTGAGCCTCGGGAACAACGCGGGCCCGGCCGGTCTGCTCATCAATGATGTTCCGCCACACGCGCTGCAGGAAGCGATACGCCCCGGCGATGTCGCGCGTGTTCCACGGCTTGCTCGCTTCGAGCGGGCCCATCGACATCTCGTAGACGCGCATGGTGTCGCAGCCGAACTGCTGGCAGACTTCGTCGGGCGAGACGGCATTCTTGAGCGACTTGCCCATCTTGCCGAACTCGCGCGTGACGGGCTGGCCCTGGTGGAGGAACTGGCCGTCGCGCTCTTCCACTTCGCTCGCCTCCACATAGGCGCCGCGCGCATCGGTGTAGGCGGCGGCCTGGATGTACCCCTGGTTGAAGAGCCGCCCGAAGGGCTCAGGCGTGGAGACGTGTCCGAGATCGAAGAGCACCTTGTGCCAGAATCGGGCGTAGAGGAGATGCAGCACGGCATGCTCGACGCCGCCGACGTAGAGATCGACGCCGCCCAGGTGCGGCGTGCCATCGGCCTTTCGCGAGAACATCCAGTAGCGCTCGACGTCACGAGAAACGAATGAGCCGCTGTTTTCCGGGTCGAGGTATCGCAGGTAATACCAGCAGGAGCCGGCCCAGTTGGGCATGGTGTTGGTTTCGCGCGTGAAGGTGCGCTCGCCGCGGCCGTCGCCCAGGTCGAGCCGCGCGGTCACCCACTCCGTCGCCCGGCCCAGGGGCGTGACGACCGGCGCGTTCGGATCTTCGCTCGACTCGGGCTTGAAATTGTCAACGTGCGGCAGGAGCACGGGCAGCATCGACTCCGGCAGCGCGTGTGCCGCACCCTGTTCATCGAACACGATCGGGAACGGCTCCCCCCAGTAGCGCTGGCGCGAGAAGAGCCAGTCGCGGAGCTTGTAGGTCGTCGTGCGCGTGCCGCGGCCGATCGACTCGAGGTGCGCGATCATCTTCTGCTTCGCCTCGGCGATGCCCAGGCCATCGAGGATCCCGCTGTTGATGGCCGCACCTTCGCCCGTGTAGGCCTTGCCTTCGAACCCCGGCGTCGGCTGCACCGTGCGGATGATCGGGAGGCCGAAGACCTCCGCGAACTCCCAATCTCGCTCGTCCTGTCCCGGCACCGCCATGATCGCGCCCGTGCCGTAGCCCATGAGCACGTAGTCGGCGACGAAGACAGGGATGCGGGCGTTGTTGGCGGGGTTGACGGCATAGGCCCCCGTGAAGACGCCGGTCTTGTCCTTGGCTTCCTGGCGCGCCACGTCGGATTTGCCCTTGGCAAACGCGCGGTACGCCGCGACCAGCTCGGCGTGCGAGGCGCCGCGGGCGAGGAGCGACTCCGCGCCGGGAAAGACGGCGTGCTTGAAGGTCCGCACAGGCGCGACGCTCGTGCCGCCGGCGCCTGAGCCGCTGGCCTTCTCCGGCACGATCTGGTCGACCATCGGGTGCTCGGGGCTGAGCACCATGTAGGTCGCGCCGTAGAGCGTGTCGGGGCGCGTGGTGAACACGCGGATGCGCCGTTTCGCGCAGTCGAAGTCGATGAAGGCCCCTTCCGAGCGCCCGATCCAGTTCCGCTGCATGAGCTTGATCGGCTCGGGCCAGGCGAGCGGCTCGAGATCGTCAAGCAGGCGGTCGGCGTACGCCGTGATGCGCATCATCCACTGCTTGAGCGGGCGCCGGAACACGGGGAAGTTGCCGCGCTCGCTCCGCCCGTCGATCACCTCTTCGTTGGCCAGCACGGTGCCCAGGCCGGGGCACCAGTTGACCGGAACCTCGGCGAGGAACGCGAGGCGGCGCGAATCGATCTCGGCGCGGCGTTCGTCGTCGCTCAACTTCGCCCAGGGCTTGCCGGAACTGGTGGCGCGCGAGCCGCGCTCCAGCTCGGCGACCAGCTCGCTGATCGGCCGCGCGCGTCCTTTGGGCGCCTCGGCCTCCGCGTCGTACCACGAGTTGTAGATCTGCAGGAAGATCCACTGTGTCCACCGGTAATACTCGGGGTCGGTGGTCGCGATCGATCGGCGCGGGTCGTGGGCCAGGCCCAGTCGCCGCAGTTGCGTTCGCATCGTCGCGATGTTCCGCTCCGTCGTCACGCGCGGGTGCGTGTTGGTCTGCACCGCATACTGCTCCGCCGGCAGACCGAAGGCGTCGTATCCCATCGCGTGCAGCACGTTGTGCCCGGTCATCCGCAGGAAGCGGGCGTAGATGTCGGTGGCGATGTACCCCAGCGGGTGCCCGACGTGAAGCCCGACCCCGCTGGGGTACGGGAACATGTCGAGAATGAACTGCTTGGGGCGGGCGGCGTCGAAGCCGGGCTCCCCCGGGTTGGGAGCGGCGAACGTCCGCGACTCTTCCCAGGCGCGCTGCCACTTGGCTTCGATCTGGTTGGCCAGGGCGGCGGCATAGCGGTGCGGCGGGGCGTTGTCGGCGGTCGGCTCGGCGGTGCGCGCGGGCGTGCCGGGCGCGGGAGATGAGGCCGGGTCGTGCGCGGGCGAGGAGTGCGGAGGAGTCATGGGTGAGCCTGGTGAGCCTGGTGCCTGTTGCCAAACGAAAAAGCCCCGCGCCGGGCGGGGCCTGTGGTGAGTGTGACAGCGGCCGCGCCCGTTCAGCGAGTGACGGAAAGCCCCTCAAGAAGCGAGCGCACACGAACCATGCCAAATGATAACCCCGCCCCCGCGGGCGTGCTCATCGCCCCGCCTTGAAGAGCTGCCGAAGGCTGTCGTAGATGTCCTCGCGGTCGTTCACGCGGCTGGCGACGACGCGCTCGGCAAGCCCGCCGGCGGCCTTGGGATCCTTCTCCGGGAACGCCTCTTTCAGCACGCTCAGGAAGTGCCCGCTCCCGTACGCCGATTTCACCTGCACGTAGCCGAACATGTTCACGAGCGGCAGCAGGTTCTTCTCGAGCAGTTGCACGCACAGGCGGTTGTCGGTGTCGCTCGAATTGTCGCCGTCGGAGAAGTGGAACAGGTAGATGTTCCAGTCATGCGGGTCGTAGTGCGCGGCCAGCAGCTCCTTGCAGCACTGGAACGCCGACGAGATGCGCGTGCCCCCGTCCTCGCGGATCGAGAAGAACGTCGGACGATCGACCTCCTGTGCGACCACGTCGTGCACGATGTAGCGGCTCTCGATCCCGTCGTAGTTCCGGCGCAGCCACGTGTCGATCCAGAACGCCTGAAGACGCACGAGCTCCTTCTGCTCATCGCCCATCGACCCCGAGACGTCCATCATGTAGACGATGATGGCGTTGCTCTGCGGCTTCTTCACCTCGTTCCACGTGCGATAGCGCAGATCCTCCCGGATCGGCACGACCACGGGGTTGTCGGGGTCGTAGGTGCCCAGGGCGACCTGGCGCTTGAGCGCCTCGCGGTACGTGCGCTTGAAGTGCTTGAGCGACGCCGGGCCGACCGGCCGGATGCCCGTGTACTTGTCCTTGATCGTCGTGAGCTTGTGCTCGCCCTTGGGCTCGATGCGCGGGAGCTTGAGCTCCTCGCCCAGGATGTCGGCGAGCTCGTCGAGCCCCACGTTCACCTCGAGGATGTGCTTGCCCTCTTCGTCGCCGCCCTGCCCCTTGCCCACGGCGTCGCCTTCGTTGCCCTCGCCCATGCCCACGCCCCCGTCGTTGTCGCCGAAGCGGAACGTGGGGATGTCGATGTCATGCACCGGGATCGAGACGAAGCGCTTGCCCTCCTTGCCGATCATCTCCCCGCGCGCGATGAATCGCCGAAGATCCTTGCGGAGCTTGCCCTTGACGATCTGCCGGAAGCGGCTGTGGTCTTGTTCGATGCGGTTGACCATTGAATCCGTCCAACGGTGCGCGGCGGGCGCCGTTACGGTTGCATCGGTCCGGGGGAGAGGCCGGTGCAGTGAACGGCGCGTTCCAGGCCTGATAACTCGTCGCGCCTCACCCGTTCGGGCTGAACGTGGACGGATCAGCCCCGCGGGTCACGTCGCCCGGATCCGGGCCCGCGCGCGGGCGAGCATCAGCATCGACGCGGTCCCCACCACGAGTGATACGAGCAGATCCGCCGAGCGGTTCACCACGGCAGCGGTTACACCCTCGCTCGTGGCCGCCGAGAGCAGGCCGACGGTCCACTCCACCGTTCCAAGCTGAATCGGCAGCAGCCCGACGACCTGAGACGGGCCGGCGAGAAAAACCGCCTCCGTGGCGCTGATCGGGGTACCGATGAGTCCGAACGCGAGCCACAGCCGTGCCGCCGCGAGCATCATGTCGAGCGTGCGCAGCACGAGCGCCAGGCACAGGTCGGCTGACGCCGGGGCGCGCGAACGAAACACCAGAACACCGATCACCCCGGCGACCACGACGCCCGCGAGCGGCAGGCCGACGCCCAGCAGTCCCGCGCTCGGTGCGCCGCGCGCCACCAGCCAGGCGCACAGGCCGATGGCCGCGGCCGCGAGCGTCGCGCCGACGGCGAGCACGTTGATGACCAGCGCCTCGGCAACCGGCACGCCGTGGACCGCTTTCAGATAAGCCACGCGCCCGACGAGCCCGGGCCGAAAGGGGAGATAGTTGAGCAGCCACGACGCGCCGATGAGCGCCGACATCTCCCCCGTGCCGACGCGCGCGTACCGGCGCGTGAGGGCGGCGAACATCCACGACGTGAGCCCCCAGCTCACCACCGGCGCGACCAGGAGCGCGCCCACATGCCACCACGGCGCCGTGCGCGCATGCCGCCACGCCGCCCATGCGGCATCACGATCACGCAGCGCGAACCAGACCGCGCCGCCGAGAAGCAGCGCGCCGACGATGTACAGCGCCGCGCGGAGCGCGCGCCGCGGCTTCGATGCCGGTTGCGTGCTTCGCAGGAGGGCGTCGCTCATCGACAGGGTGCTCCGGTTCGGCGGCGAGGTGAAGGAGCGCGTTACTGTGAATAGAACGTGAAGCGCGAATAGGTGCGCGGGTTGCTCGTCAGCCGCGTGCGCATGGCCTGGGCCGTGCGGGCCAGGCGCGCATCGCCCGATTGCTCGGCCGCGTCGAGTGCGGGCGAATCCTTCTCGCGCACGCGCGTCGCGACGCGCACAAGCGCGACGCGCGCATCGGTTTCCGCCACGCCCATCACCGCCTCGTCAAACCGCCCCAGGCTGCGGATCGCCATGCTCGCGGGGAGCATCGAGAGCATGAGGAGGCGCTCGTCCGGTCCCGCGGCCGCGTAGCGCTCCGAGAGCGCCGCCGCCATCAACTCGCGCTCCGCCGGCTGCAGCCGAAGCTCCTCGTTCTCGTCGCGGAACAGCCGCCAGCGCACCGCCCCGAGCAGCGCGGGAAAATCCGCCGCGGGGCACGTGCGCACCACGCCGGCCAGGTCGGTGATGCTCTCGCCCGAGCGCGGGAAGGTGCGGCGCGTGTAGAGCGCCGTCTCGCCCGAGAGCGAGTACGGCCCCACCTGCATCAGGCCCTTGGAGTCGAAGCGGAACCCCTGCAGCACGCGCCAGCGCATCCGCGTGAGTTCGCCCCCCGCCATCTCGGAGAAGTAGCCCGAGAACCCGGGATCGGCCCAGACGCGCACGACGACCTGCTCGCGCGGGAGCAGGCGGAGCCGCCGTTCGAGGCTCACGACGTCGCTCGCGGCGCCGGGCACCTTTCGTGCCCCGATCTCGATGATCGGTGCGAGCATGAGCCGGGCGTTGAGCGTCCGTTCGCCGCCCAGCGCCAGCGGGATCGGCGACATGTTCCGAAGCGAGATCTCCAGGAGCACCTTGTCGAGCGGTCCGCCGTGGTCCTCGACAAGCCGCACCCCGAGCATCTCGATGAGCCGCGGCTGCGGCACCGGCGGCGTGCCGCGGCGCCGCGCTGGCTCGGCATCGATGGTCTGATCGATCCAATCCGGCACGCCTCGCGCCATCGCATTGAGCGTCTGGGCCAGAGGCGACGCGACGGGCGCCCGCTGCAGGAGCAACGCCGCCCGCGCACGGGCCCATGCTCCCGTGATGCCCGGCATCAGCCGCTCGGCCACGCGCGCATACGCCTCGCCCGCGCCGATTCGATCCCCGCTCGCTTCGAGTGCCGCGGCAAGCCCGAGCTGCGCCAGCGGTTCGCGGTCGGCGATGGGCTCAAGTTTCGCCCGCGCTGCTGCCAGGTCGCCCGTGCGCAGCGCCGCCCACCCTTCGAAGCGCGCGACCAGGTCGGGCGCCAGCGAGAACTCCGATCGCAGCGTTTCCAGGTCCGCCGTCGCTTCCGGCACCTGTTGCGCCAGCAGCAGCCGCGCCCAGATCAGCGCGAGGCGCTGCTCGGTCGCCGTCGCTCGCGCCACGTTCTCACTCAGGCCCTCGGGCCGGGCCGAGGGATCGGTCGCCCGCCGCCGGGCGGCATCGGTTGAATCGACCATTTCCGCCAGCGCCAGTCGCACGCCCGCCTCGTCGCCCGCCGCACTCGCCGCCAGCACCCACACGCGCTCCAGCTCGGGATGCAGCCGAATCGCTTTCGGATCGCCCATCGCGGCGATCTCATCCGGCGTTGCGCCCGCGGCCCTGGCTCTCTCGATGGACTCCGCCGCGGCGCGTCGCGGCACGAGAATCGCGTCGTTCAGATCACTCACCACCTTGCCCGGGCCGTTCACCAGCCAGTTCTGCACCGCAATTTCCGCCACCACGCCCGTCTGCACGACCTGCCCGTACGCCTCCATGATCGATCGGTACAGGCGATAGAACCGCCACGCGCCCGCGTTCGCCCCGCCCGCGGCGAGCTCCCGGGCAATCTCCAGGTGCGTGTTCGCGTCGAGCGGATCGGCCAGCAGCAGCAGGATCAACGATTCGAGCCGGCGCGGCGCCGGATCGCCGCGGGAGGCGACCAGCGCCGCCACCAGCGCCGCCGCTTCCTTGTTGGTTGAGTCGAGCTTCGCCGCCAGGGCGAGCTTGTCAGTAAACGAAGCGAGGTTGCCCCCCTCCCGATGGAGCAGCGCGCAATCAAGCGCCAGGCGACTGCGGATCGACGAGTCGAACGATTCACCCTGTCGCCCCAGAAACTGCTCATACACCGCGATCCGCTCTTCCACGCTCTGGAGGCGGCTGATGTTCGCGGAGATGCGGTTGAGCTGCGCCACCGTGTCGCCCGGGTCGAGACGGATGAGATCAAGGGACAGTTCCGCCGCCCGCGCCTGATCGCCCGTCTGCGTCGTCGCCTCGATGAGCAGACGCAGGATGTCCTCGTCCTTCGGATCGAGCTCGTGTGCCAGCTCGAGCAGGTCCGCCGCCACGCTGAACTCAGGAACGCCCGGCGCTCGCGCGAACTTGAGATCGACCATGGCCACGCGTGCCAGCGACCGCGCCGTCACTTCCCGCACCGTGGGTTGGCGCATCGTCTCGGGGGCCTCGGTGCCCGGTGCGACCACCTCCGCGGGCGCGGTCGGCTGCCCGGGCATTCGTTCGGCATGGGCCGGCGCCGCCATGAGCGTCACGGCCGACAGCATCCATCGAATCAAGCCAGCGCTCCTGTCAAGAGAACCACGCCCCCCACCACCATCACGATCATCGCCGCCAGCTCCACCGCCCCCGTCACGGCGGGGTGCGCGTGCGGATACAGCCGGTCGGCCACGAGCGACGAAAAGACCAGTTGCGCGCCCGCGAGCGACGTCCACCCCGCGCACAGCCACGCCCAGCTCGGAAACACCAGGTCCCCCACGCTCCGCGATTCAGTCGCCAGCACCAGCGCCCGCACTCCCGCCACCGCCAGCACCAGCGCCCAGGCCGAGGCGAAGAGCACGAGCGGCAAGCGTGGTCGGCGAAGGGCGGCCATCGGGCATGAGGGTATCGGGCCGGAGGCGAGCCCGCGCTCCGCTTCCGCCGCGGTGCCGCTCGCCGGTCCCGCCGGATCAGCTCATGGCCATCGACATCAGGAACTCGGCGTTGGTCTTCTGCTTCGCCAGGCGGCCCTTGAGCAGCTCCATCGCTTCGACCACGTTCATGTCGCTGAGCACCTTGCGCAGGCGGTAGACGAGCTCGAGCTCCTTCTTGTCCATGAGGAGCTCCTCGCGCCGCGTGCCCGACGCCGCCACGTCGATGCAGGGGTAGATGCGCTTGTCCATGAGCTTGCGGTCAAGGTGCAGCTCGCTGTTGCCCGTGCCCTTGAACTCCTCGAAGATCACCTGGTCCATCTTCGAGCCGGTGTCGACCAGGGCCGTGGCGATGATCGTGAGCGACCCGCCGTTCTCGATGGCGCGGGCCGAGCCGAAGAACTTCTTGGGCCGGACGAGCGCGCCGGAGTCGATGCCGCCCGACATGATCTTGCCCGAGTTGCCCGACTCGTTGTTGTACGCGCGGGCCAGGCGCGTGATCGAGTCGAGCAGGATGACCACATCCTCCCCGAACTCGACGAGCCGGCGCGCCTTCTCGATCACCATCTCGGCGACCGCGATGTGCCGCGCGCCCACCTCGTCGAACGTGCTCGCCACGACCTCCACCGTCGGCGCCGTGTTCCGCTTGAAGTCCGTCACTTCCTCCGGCCGCTCGTCGACCAGCAGCACGATGATCTTCGCGTCCGCGTAGTTCTTCGCGATCGCCTTGGTGATCTTCTGCAGCAGCACCGTCTTGCCCGTCCGCGGCGGGGCCACGATCAACGCTCGCTGCCCCTTCCCCAGCGGCGCCACCAGGTCCACCACCCGGCACTCGATCTCCGACGGTTCCGTCTCCAGGATGTACCGCTCCTCCGGGTGCAGCGGCGTCAGGTCTTCAAAGTTGCTCCGTTCCGCGGCCTTCGCCGGCGGCCGGCTGTTGATCTGGTCCACCCGCAGCAGCGCGAAGTACCGCTCGCTCTCCTTCGGCGGGCGAATGAACCCGCGCACCGTCATGCCCTTGCGCAGGCCGTGCCGCCGGATCTGCGTGGGTGAGACGTAGATGTCATCCGGCCCGGCGAGATAGCTCTGCTCGGGCGAGCGCAGAAAGCCGAAGCCGTCCTGCATGATCTCGAGCGTGCCGTCGCCCATGAGAATGCCGCTCTTGGCGGCGCGGCCCTTGAGGATCTTGAAGATCAGGTCCTGCTTGGGCGTCTGGTTGACGTCTTCGAGACCCTCCTTCTTTGCCAGCTTGTGGAGCTGGTCGATATCCATCGCCATGAGCTGCGAGATCGTGTACGCCTGCTTGAGGTCCGCCGGGTCGGCGGCCTTGACGATCCGCTCGAGCTCGGCGGCTTCGCGTTCGAGCTCCTCATCGCTGGGCAGACCGTCAGCGCCCGGCGTTCCGCGAATTTCGCCGCTCCCGGCCGACGAGCCTCCCGGGGGTCCGCCGCCGCCGCCGTAGTAGCCCATGCTGCCGCCGCCGCGCTTCTTCTTCTTGCGACGCCGACCGAACCCCCCGCCGCCGAACCCGCCCTCGCGCGGCCCATAGCCGCCTCCACCCCCGCCGCCGCCTCCACCTCCGCCGCTCATGCCGGGGCCGTTGCCGCCGCCGTCGCCCGAGCTGAAATCGCGCGGCGGAGGCCAGGGCATCTGCTGGCGCGAGCCGCCGGCATCATCAGGCGCGGAAGTGGTTGGGGCGTTGGGCTTTCCGGTCACGATGCGAACTCCTCAGGAGCCCGGCGCCGCTCGTCGGCGGGGCCAGGCCGGGTCAAGCGACAAGCCCCCGAGCACCACGGCTCGACGAAGACCGAACGCTCGACGACGTTTGAAAAAGCAACACGGGCGAACATCGAAAAGGGAATGGGCGACGTGTGGACCGCGCGGCGGCGCCGCCACGCGGAAAAGTCGCTTGAGCTGATTGCAGCCCCGGGCGCCGGGCCCCGCCATGTGCGAAGCCCCGCCTCTGACCCCGGAAGTGTAGCAGCGCGAACCCGACGCCGGCCAGCGATCAACCTCCACGTTCTCTGGCTCTTTACGAGCCCGCGCGGGTGATCTGTTCCAGGACGTCTCGAACCTGACCCAGTACATCGGCCCGTGAACCATGGTTCATGATCGTGTACCCCGACCGGCGGCGCTTTTCCTCCACCGGAAGCTGCGCCGCTTCGCGGCGCCGGACCTCCGCTTCGTCCCACGATCGAGACGCCGCCAGCCTCGCAAGCCGCTCCGGACGCGGAGTGTCCACAAAGACGATCGCGTCGCACTCGCGGTCGAGCCCGGCTTCAAGCAGCAGGGGCGCGTCGATCACAAACGCGCGGCGCTCCTCCGCCGCCGCCCGCAGGAGCGCGGCCTCGCGCTCCCGCCGGATGATCGGATGAACCAGCGCCTCCAGCCGCGCACGTGCCTCGGGATCGGAGAAAACGATCGACGCCACGCGGCGCCGATCAACGCGGCCCAACGCATCCAGCATCTCGCGCCCCCACCACGAGACGAGCGTCTGCGCGACTTCGGGGCGCTCCAGTGCCGCCTTGGCCTGCCCGTCCGAATCCGACACCGCGCACCCCAGCTCCGCGAACATCGACGCGACTTCCGACTTCCCGGCGCCGATCCCGCCGGTCAGTCCGATCACCCGGATGGTGCGTTTTCCCATCATGCGACCCTGCATTGTCGGTCGCCTCCGCTCGCCAGTCGAGCGGGATTGCACCGCGCGCGCCGGATAGCATGGCTCGTCGGATCGTCCTCTCGCGCAGGAGCCGCCCATGAACGGAAAACTCATCGAAGGCGCTGCCGTCATCGGACAATCAGGCGGACCCACCGCCGTCATCAACCAGTCCCTTGTGGGCATTATCGAAGGCCTCCGCGGCGTCCGGCCCGTCAAGCGCATCCTCGGCATGCGCCACGGGGTCGATGGGCTCATCCGCGGCCTGCCCCTCGCCGATCTCGGCACGCTCTCCAGCGAGCAGCTCGACCGCATCGCCAAGACCCCGGCTTCCGCCCTCGGATCCAGCCGCAACAAGCCCACCGAAGCCGACGGACCGCGCATCTTCGAGCACCTCAAGTCCAACGAGATCCGCTACTTCTTCTACATCGGCGGCAACGACTCCTCCGACACCTGCCGAATCGTGAGCGAACTCGGCAAGAAATCAGGCTACGAGCTCCGCTGTTTCCACGTCCCCAAGACCATCGACAACGACCTCGTCGGGTCCGACCACACGCCGGGCTACGGCTCCGCCGCCCGCTACGTCGCCCTCGCCTTCATGGCCGACGATCGCGACAACGCCTCACTCCCCGGCATCAAGATCAACGTCGTCATGGGGCGAAACGCGGGATTCCTCACCGCCGCCTCGGCCCTCGCCCGGCACCACGACGGCGACGGCCCGCACCTCATCTACCTCCCCGAAGTGCCGTTCGACCTCGACCGCTTCATCGAGGACGTGCGCCAGGCCGTCACCAGGCACAACCGCTGCCAGATCGCCGTCTCCGAAGGCATCCGCGACAAGGAAGGCCAGGAGATCGGCGCGAAACTCATCCAGGGCGCTCAGACCGACGCGCACGGCAACGTGCAGCTCTCCGGCTCGGGCGCGCTGGGCGACCTGCTCGCCAACCTCATCAAGGAGCGGTTCAAGAGCCCCAGCGGCAAGCCGCCACGCGTGCGCGCCGACACGCTTGGGTACCTCCAGCGCTGCTGGCCCGAGCCCTCATCGCTCGATGCCGCCGAGGCCCGAGGCGCAGGCGCCTACGCCGCCCAGTGCGCCTCCCGCGGCGAGACGGAAGGCTCCGTCGCCATCGTGCGCCTGAGCAACCACCCCTACCGGGTCGAGAAGCGCCTGATCGCGCTCAAGGACGTCGCCGCCAAGACCCGCATGATGCCCCCCGAGTTCATCAAGGGCACGCACGACGTCGCCAAGGAGTTCATCGACTACGCCAAGCCGCTGGTGGGTGAACTGCCGACCTTCGGCCGAATCGGCGCCGCGGGTGGATCAACCGGTTGAGCCGAGCACCCGATTCGCCGAGCGCTCACACGGCCCGACTTGTCCGCGAGCGCGCAAAAACACACAACGGCCCAGGCCGGGCTCGTCGTGGTTCAGTGCTTGGCTTCAGTGCATCAGAGGGTCGGGCAGACGCTGGCGTGCTCGCGCATGAGCGAGTTTGCCTGGGCGGCGGCCTGGCCACGGGCCGTTGTCGCACGCTTGGGCTCAACCTCGTTCACCTTCGCGGCGACCTTGCGGAACGCCGAAAGGAACGCGGAGAACCCGTGCGGCTGAACAGCCGACGGACGCACCGAAGCGGAAACGGGAAGCGCAGTCATGGGTACTCTCTCCACGAAGGAACACTTCGAGGAACTCTCTCACCCATAGATTACCGTCATTCCCCCTCCCCTGCAAGCAAAACAGCAGAGTTTTTCAGCGCGACGTTCATATTTTGATAGGTATTTGCCGGATTTCAGCCTGTGACCGGACCACCAAGCCCATTCCAATCATCTCAAGTACCACATGACACCTGAGAGCGTCCTTGTCTGGATGGGGTGGGTCGGCGCCATTGCCGGCGGGGCGGTGGCGGCATGGGCCCTGGCCGGGGATCGCTCATCGGGTCGTCGGCGCTGCCCGGCGTGCTTTTACGACTTCGCCTCGGCAACGGTGCCGGGGGTGTGCTCAGAGTGCGGTCGGCGGGTCGAGTCTGAGCGACAGCTCCGGCGCACCCGTCGGCGCTGGCGCGAGGCCCGTCTCGGACTGGCGGCCGTGCTCGTCGCCTGGGTGGCGGGTTCGTGGCTGCCGGTGCGGCGCGATGGGTGGGCCGCGGCGCTTCCGGATTGGGTGCTCCTGCCGGCGCTGGGTGTGTTCGAGCGACAAGCGGCGGACCTGGCCTCCGATCCCGATCGCGCAAGCGCCGGCGTCTGGACGCGCTGGGAGCGCCTGCTCCTGGCTTCGCACGCCGAGAGACTCCTCCGCGGGCTGGACGATTACGCACAGGACCAGGCGGCGCGGGATGCCTTTTACTTCGCAAACGAGTCAAGGCGGGAGTTCCGCGTTGTCGCACCGGGGTTTGCGCGCGTGGCGATCGAGTCGCGCTCGGAGTGGGTGGCGCGCCTCGCGATGCAGTCGCTGGCGAGCTGCGACCCGCGTGGCGAGCCCACGCGCCGCGCGCTGAGCGTGCTCGCGGCTCGCGCCGACCGCGCCGGCGCGTGCGAAGCCGTCGTGGTTCAGGCCTCCCTTCTGGCGCCGGTGGATCCTGTCGCCGCGCTCCACCTGGTCATGCCGTTGCTCGGCGCCGAGAGCGAGCTGGTGGTGCGGCAAGCCGCCCTCGTGCTGCTCGAGCTCGTGCGCGAGGCCCGCCCCGCGCTGCCGGCGCTGCGCCAGGCGCTCGCCGCGGCGGACTCCGACGACATGCGCGACGACCTCCGGCTCGTCATCGACGCCATCGAGAGCACCCACGCGCTCAACGCGCGCGGACGCTGATCACCGAACGCTGAACCGCTCATCCACCCGTCTGCGGCATCGGCGGCGGCGGGAAGTGCTCGCTCATCCACGCCTGCCACCTTGGTTCCTCGCGCTCGACGGCGGCCTTCGCCTGCTCGCCGTAGAGGTAGACGCTCACGTACACCATGATCATTCCGCCGCAGGAGAATGCGCCGATGTACGCCGCGCCGGGCGCGGGCGATGTGAGACGAACGAGCACAGTGCTCTTGTGCGATCCGCGCCCGCAGTGGTCGACGACGCCCGACAGCCGCGGGAGCGTGGGCGTGGCCCCGGGCATGCTCCACGCCTGGCCTTCGGCGACTTTCAGCAGCCCCAGCGCTCCGCCGAGCTTCTCCCACGTCGCGGATTCCGATTCCGACGAGAAGCTCACGAACTGCATCGCCGAGCACGCGCCGCCTGTTTCCCTGAGCGTCGACAGGTACATCCGCAGGATGCGGAAGTACGTCGGCCAGCCTTCTTCCATGCCCTTGAGCTGGTTGTCCCAGTCATCGGTGCTGGCAAAGAGACTGTGCACCACGCGGACCACGCATTTCCCGCCGGCCCGAGCCTCCACGATCCACTCCGTCGCCATCTTGGGCGAGCCGGGCATCCCCATGTCGCCCTCGGCTACGAAGCGCTCCGGCGGCTGCCACTTCGTGATCGTCGCGGGGCAGTCCATTCCCGGCCCGAACGTGCACACCAGTTGCCCCCCCTCGCGCTCTTCGCTTCGAGAAGGCACAAACCACGCCGAGATGCCCGGGCCGGTGGCGATGGCGCGCCAGACTTCCTCCGGCGTCCCGGGGACTTCGACCTCGATCTGCACCGAGCGGCGACCGGATGCGTCTTTCTTCAAGCTCATGGGTATTCCTTCTTGCCGGGGTGTGCTTCCGCCGACGGCGTGAATGCGCGCGGTGCGGGATACGCGCCGATCATCAGGCGATGACGTCGCCCGCCCGGTGCGGACTCGTCGTGATAGCGTGAAACCAGTTGCGCGACCGCCGCCGTCAGTTCGCCGGTGAACGCGGCACGCTCCGCGGCGGACCGAAAGACCACCTCCGTGTCGAGCGAGAGCGTCGCCAGCCGCTTGGGAGGCGAAAGCTCCTCGGCGGTGCGGAGCAACTGCCCGACTTCGCGCACGACGCGCGCCGCCAGGGCAATGAGATACCCAGCCGACAACCGGTCCATCGCCTTGCCCGGATCAGCGGGTGGCGCGACGGGCCCGAGCGCAGCGGGCGAGACGACAAAGGTTGACGCCGTGGGCACAAGTCTCCGCTCGGTCAGACCCCCCCACCGCTTTCGGCTCGCCACCCGGACGAGCCCGTGCTTCTCGAGCGTGCGCAGGTGGTAGTTGACCTTTTGCCGCGGCAACCCCACGCGCCCGGCGAGTGTCGCCGCGGAAACGCCCCCGCCCCGCCCACCCCCGAGTTGGCGCAGCTCCGCGAGGAGCCGCCCGCGGGTTGGATCAAGCACCGCCGAGGCGGAGGCGGGGTCGTCGATGACGCGGAGGTCGACCATGGGGAAAAGACTACCATTGACAAATACATTTGTCAAAGGAATTCCTAGAGGGATTGTGGCACTCTTCGGGTACGGGGTGGCCGCGGGTCCGGGGGGGAACTCTGCCGTAACTTGTCGGAGAACTGGCGGGCTGCCGAGTCGCCCAAGTCAGCGGTCCTTGGTGCTCGTCGGCGCTCAAGCCCTGAATAGCGAAGCGGAGAGGGGGAGATTCGAACTCCCGATGACCCGGAGGCCATACTGGTTTTCGAGACCAGCCCATTCAGCCGCTCTGGCACCTCTCCGGCGAATGAGGGGGAGTTTACGCCGGCCGGGGCGGCGGACCAAGCGGCGTGCTCATGCGGGTCGAGAGTTCTGCCTCCCGAGCCCACCACCTTGCGCGACCCGCGATCGGGTTGCATCGTGCGCGCGCGCAGATCGACTTGTGACTCTGGGCGATGCTTCCGGCCCGATCAGGAGAATTACCCCACACAAATTCACCGGTTTCCCAGTTGACGGCGTTGCGGCGTGTGGGATATTCACCTTGCGTCATACGGGGGGGCTCGTGTGGCCTGCGCGCGGCGACTGCCGGCGCAGGTGTGGCCCCGGCGGTTCCGCGTCCCTGTATTGAGGAGGCAGCAGCATGATCGGTTCAAGAACAACGAGTGTTCTCGGCGCGGTGCTCGCACTCGCGACAGCGTCCACGGCCCAGACGACCTTTCCCGAAGTTGAGCCCAATGAGAACAAGGGCATCGCGACCTTCGCGGGCCCCATGTCGCCGGGCGACATGCTGGCGGGCTCCTCGACGGGCGCCGTGACGACCGCCGGCGCCGCCAACAGTCTTGATACCTGGCTGGTGCAGACGGCCGCGGCGGCGCAGGATCTCTATCGCTATCGCCTCGTCATCACGTCCGACATCGCCGGGCACACCGGGACCATCCGCGGCCTGAACCAGACCACGGGCGGCATCGGCGCGACCGACTCGGTCGTGCAGACTTCGAGCACCGCGACCTTTCCGCCGCGCTTTGTGCAGTGGTACGGCTTCGGACGCTCCGAGCAGATCTACGTCCGCGTGACCGGTGCCGCGGCGACCACGCTTCCGTATCTCGCCACCCTCGAGCGTGAAGTCGTCGCGCCGCAGGTGATCTTCGACCCCATCGTCACCGGCCCGGTCACCATCTCGTCGATCGGCCAGACGACCGCCAACACCGACATGTGGCTGTACGACTCGAACTTCAACGCCATCTTCGACGCGGGCAACGACGACGAATCGCTCGCCGGCGGCGGGACGGGCGGGACGGCGCAGAGCCTCCTCACGCGCAACCTGGCCCCGGGCGTCTATTACCTCGCGATCACCGTCGCCAATCTCGCCAACAACCAGGCCTCGCCGCTCGATGACGACGTGCGCACGGGCGTCGTGCTCGATTTTGCCGACTGCGTGGCGAACAGCTCGACCGCGGTCAACCAGAACGTGTCGTTCACGATCGGGCACCTGGGCGGCACCGTACCGATCTTCGCGACGCGGGCCGAGCAGTACGAGATCGTGTGGCTGCAGTTCACGGTCGTGCCCGATACGGCCAATCGCCCGCCGTTCGGCGTGGCGCGGGCCGACCCCGCCGCCGGCTTCAATGACGGCGCCACCACCGCCACGTTCACGGTCGAAGTGACCTCCGGAAACAACCCGCCCAGCACGGGCATCGCCGTGACCATGGATGCCTCCGCGGTCGGGCTCTCGAACCTCACGCTTCTTGACGACGGCGTGGCCCCCGACGCGGTCGCGGGCGACCTGATCTTCACGGCCTCGGGCCTGATTTCATCGTCAACGCCCGCCGGGCCCAACTCGCTGACGTTCCTGGTGAGCGACATGCAGGGCCGCTCGACGCCCGGCATGTTCAACTACAACATCAACGGCCTCCAGCACGACTTCGGCAACGTGACGCCCGGCGCAAGCACGAGCCAGACGGTCGATGTCGCCGCGGCCGAGATCAAGTGGTTCCGCTTCAGCCTTTCGCAGGACGTCGATGGAAACGGGCCGTTCGTCGATATCGACACCGAATTCTCCGCGGGCTGCCAGGACACCGAGATCGGCGTCTACCGCAGTGACGGCACGCTCGTGGCCTCTGACGACGACGACGGCTCGGGCGGCGTGGGCGTCTCTTCGCTCTCCTTCGGCACCGGCACGCGCGCCGCGTCGACAAGCTGCGGCACCGGCGGCGTCGCCTACAACGGCCGCGACGGGACGCTCGTCGCCGGAACGTACTACATCGCCGTCGGGCGCTTCAACGTCACCTTCGGCGGCACCAGCTTCGGCGCCACGAGCACCGGCCCCGCCGGCGCCGGCATCCAGCTCAATCTCCGCGCCAACGTGATCATCGGGCAGGCCACCGCCACGCCGGCCAACGTGCTCAACGACGGCATGAGCTCCTCGGTCCTCACGGTCACCAGCGGCCTGCCGCTCGTCTCCGCATCGTTTGATGCTTCCGCCATCGGCGGGTCAAGCAATATCCCCGCGCTCGACAACGGCGTCGACCCCGACGCGATCGCGGGCGACAACATCTTCAGCGCCCGCGTGAACGTCGCCGACGGCGCCGCCGCCGGGAACTTCCAGCTCGGCTACATGATCAGCAACGGCATGCAGAACTCGCCGGGGACCCTCAACCTCACCGTGGTCGAGACGGTGGGCGCGTGCTGCCAGCCGGCGGGCTGTTCGGTCATGCCGCGGACCGCCTGCCTCGGCGCCGGCGGCTCCTTCACCGGTCACGGCGTCCCCTGCATCAGCGCCGAGGGCTACCAGATCACCTCCACCGGCGCGGGCGCGTTTGAAGACATCAGCGCGACCGGCACGCTGGTCTCCACCACCGGCGATGACACGGTCTTCTCCAACATCGCCATCGGCTTCACCTTCAACCACTTCGGCACGCCCTTCACCGCCTGCAACATCTCCACCAACGGCAACATCCAGTTCGCCCCCAGCGCGTCGACGGCCTATCTCAATCAACCCATTCCCACCGCCGCGGTCCCCAACAACTTCATCGCGCCGGCGTGGGACGACTTCAACTTCGGCGTCAACACCACCGACGACGGGCTCTTCACCGAGACGCGCGGAACGCCGGGCGTCGACCTGCGCTTCATCGTCCAGTGGACCAACGTCTCGCAGTTCGGGATCACCGCGCCGGGCGATCGCAACACCTTCCAGGCCGTGCTCTTCGAGGACGGTCGCGTCGAGTTCCGCTACCTCCAGCTCGGCGACCTGAGCTTCGACTCCATCGCCGGCGGCGCGGGTGCGACCATCGGCATGGAGAACGCCGACGGCTCGGGCGGCACGCAGTATGACTTCCTGCTCGTCGCCGGCGGCACCGGCCTGCGCGTCGATCTCTCCTCCCCCACCGACAACTGCGCCAACGACTGCCCCATCGACTTCAACGGCGACGGGGATATCAACGCCGACGACCTGGGCGATTTCATCAACTGCTACTTCTCCGTCCCGCCCTGCGACGGCGCCGACTTCAACAATGACAGCGACGTGAACGCCGACGACCTGGGCGACTACATCAACGCCTACTTCTCCGGCGACTGCTGATTCCACAATCTCCGGCCCGGTCCGGAGACATGAAAGGCCTTTGCGCAGGGGCGATCCCATCGGGGATCGCCCCTTTTTCATGGCCCGATCGCGTTTCGAGCGGCGGGGCACGAAAAGTCGGCCCCCGATTAGCCGTGCACCCTCCCGGCGACGCATTGGTCCACGAGCGACCGCCGAAAGGCGCGCTCCGCCGAACACCCTCTGAACCAGGAGCCTGAACCATGAACCGCCGCGCGATCAGTTCGTCCATTTCTGTCTGTCTGCCGCTCGCCCTGCTGGCCGGCACGTGCCTGGCCCAGAACACCGAGCGGGTATCGCTCACGAGCACGGGGAGCGCGACGACGACCTCGTCGAGCACGTGCAAGGTGACGCCCGGCGGGCGCTTCGCGGTGTTTACGACCGCCGCCGCCCTTCTGCCCGATGACACCAACGGGCGCGTCGATGTCTATGTGCGCGACCGCTACCTCAACACCGTGGCCCGGATCAGCCTGCCCGATCCGTCGCTCGGCGGCGAGGGCAACAACACCTGCAACCTCACCAACGGCTCGGGCCGCGTCATCTCCGACGACGGCCGCTTTGTCATCTTCAACTCCGACTCCGACAACCTGGTCTCGAACGACACCAACGGCGTGGGCGACGTGTTCGTCCGCGATCGCGATCGCGACGGCAACGGCGTGTTCGATGAGCCCGGCGCCGGCAAGACCCGCACCACCCGCGTCAGCCTCAGCAGCAACGAAGGCCAGGGCGTCGGCCCATGCCCCAACCAGATCTGCGATCACTACTCCGAGCACGGCGTCATCTCCGCCAGCGGGCGCTACGTCGCCTGGCAGTCGCAGTACAACTTCACCTCCGGCGGCGAGCCCTTCATGAACGTCTACTGGCGCGACCGCGACGCCGACAACGACGGCCTCTTCGACGAAGCCGGCGGGACGCCCGACGCCGCCGTCACGAAGGTCGTGAGCAAGCGCATCGGCACGCAGTTCCACGGTCAGCAGGGCGACGGGTTCAGCCAGAATCCCGCCATCTCCGCCGACGGGCGCTGGGTCGTCTTCGAGAGCGTCTCGCGCTACATGGTCTTCTCCGACAACACCTCGAACCAGGAGATCTTCGCCCGCGACATGTTCGTGGATACGCAGAACATCCGCATCACCGAGCCCCTCGCCGGCGGACAGCCCGATTCGAACTCGAGCAACGCCGTGGTCTCCGGCAACGGGCGCTTCGTCGCGTTCGTGACCGGCGCCGACAATCTCGCCGCGGGCGTCAATGAGAACGCGGCCAACGTCGTGCTCAAGGATCGCGACACCGACAACGACGGCATCCTCGATGAAGCCGGCGCCGTGTCGTTCCTCAATGCCTCCATCGGGCGCAACATCTTCGTCATCCCCAATAACGTCGTGGCGCTCAACGACTCCTCGAGCCGCCCGAGCATCTCCGACGACGGGCGCTACGTCGCCTTCGACTCGGCCGCGACCAACTTCTCATGTGCCCTCGCCTGTGCCGACACCAACGGCATGGTCGATGTCTTCGTCTACGACCGCATGAGCGTCGCGACCAGCCGTGCGAGCATCAGCCGGCTCAACGCGCAGGTCAGCGGCACGAGCGACTTCGCGACCATCTCGCCCGACGGACGCTTCATCGGCTTTGCCAGCAACGCCACCGGCCTCGACGGCACCGTCTCGACCGCCTTCGACAACGTCTACGTCCGGGCGCTCCAGCCCTACGGCCTCAACACCCAGTGTGCGACGCCGATCGCCATCTCCACCGGCGTGACCGCGGGCGACACCTGGGCCGCCCCGGCTTCGGGCGAGACCACCTGTGCCGCCGCGGGCAACACCAACGGCACCTCCTCGGTCTGGTTCTCCTACCTCGCTTCGTGCACGGGGCAGGTGACGATGAACACCGCCGGCGCCAGCTATGACACGGTGCTCTCGGCGTACAGCGCGCCCTGCCCCGCGACCGCCGACAAGCAGATCGCCTGCAACGACGACGTCGCGACCGGCATCCTCCACTCCGAGATCACCCTCTCGGTCACGCAGGGTCAGACGTACCTCATCCGCGTCGGCGGGTACGACTTCGACAGCGGCTACTTCCGGCTCAATGTCGGCGCCATCGTCTGTGCTCCCTCGTGTGCCGCCGACTTCAACATGGACGGCAACCTCGACCCCGATGACCTCGGCGACTACATCAACTGCTACTTCGGCGTCCCGCCCTGCGGCCAGGCCGACTTCAACAACGACGGCAACGTCGACCCCGACGACCTCGGCGATTACATCAACGCCTACTTCACCGGGTGCTGAGCAACCCGCGGTTCCCCAACGGACGAGCCCCGGATGAAGCTCGCTCCAACCTGAGAGTTCCCGCCGCGAGTCCATCGATCGGCGGTTCAGAGGGCTCCTCCCTGGCTCACGCCGGGAGGAGCCTCTTTATGTTGTGTCGATCGTTTGCGGCTCGCGCATGCTCAGAACAAGTTTCATGGCACGCCGCGCCCACCGTGGTAAACTGGTCCCATGCGATTTCGCACGTCGCGCCCAAAGTGTCACCGGACGATCACGCCCCTTGCCGCGATGGTCGCGTTGCTGCTTTCCTCAGCCGCGGCCCGGGCACAGGGCGTGTTGCTGCAGGAGGATGTCCCCCCCTCCGACGGCTTCGGACACCGAACCCTGAGTACATGGGACTTTGACGGCCCCGGTCCCCTGCCGCCCGAACTGCTGCTGGGCACCGACGGCGGGCGCGTCATGGCCTACAACGGCACGCGCTGGCGCCAGGTCGGGCCGCGCCTCTCAGGCCTGTCCTGGAGCGCTTCGACGGATCCGGTGGCATTCAAGTTCCTCAACTTCCGGGGCGAGCTCCATGTCGTCGCCGCCGGTTCGATCAGCAGCACGCCCGGCGGGCTCTTCCGCTGGACAGGCTCGACCTGGGCGCTCATTCCCGCGTGCAACGCTCCGGGCGTGGCCATTTGGATGGTCTCGGGCACGGTCTGGAACGACCAGATCGTGGTCGTCGGCCAAGGTCTCCGCTGCGGAGCAAGCACCGCCCTCGCCCTCGCGTGGAACGGTTCATCGTGGTCACGCGTTGGCGATCTCTTCACCACCAATCACCCGGGTGCGATCGTCGGTGCCGTGCACGCCACGAGCGACGGGCGATTGCTCATCGGCGGCACGATTCCCGTCACCGGCGCGCCGACGCTCATTGCCGAGCTTGTGGATGGCGTATGGGTCACGCGCGCCACCGGCTTCGCGTCCAACATACCCATCTCGGGCTTCCAGGAACTCGACGGCGAGCTCTTCGCGCTCTGCTCGCGCGTCTCCATTCCTGGTCAAGACACGTTCCCGATCGCCGTCCTGCGGGAGAATCAGAACACCGGCGTTTGGGAGCGCTGGTTCCCTGCGACGCCCACCCCACTCCTCGCGACTGAAGTCACCCGCATCCTTCGCGACGGCGACCGCACCCTCCTCGCCGCATCGTTCGACACCTCCGAGGGCATGGTGCTTGCCCGTACGGCCGACGGACCCTGGGTGAAGGCGACGCTCGAAGGCTCGATTCCCACGCGCATGCGCGACGTGGCCGCGTTTGAGGGCCAAATTCTCGCCGTCGGCGTCGGCGGCGCCGGCCGATGCCCGCGGTCCGGAACCGCCTTCGAGGAAACGTCGGCCAACCCGCCGGTCTTCCGAGTGCTCCCTTCACGCTTCGCCCCGCCGACCTCGGGCACGCAGCAGGTCAACGCCTTCGCGGCGACCTCCGAAGGCTGGTTCGCTCACCTCGGCTTCGGCCAATCGGGCGGTCTTCTGGCCGTCGCCTCGGGTCCCGTTTCGCCGTCGAACCCCTGCCCCATCGTGACGAGCGCCCCGTCGGTGTTTCTCGATGGCGACTGGCGCATTCCCGAGGCCATCCCCGCCGTCCGCGACATCATCGAGTACAACGACGACACCTACGCCCTCGGCAGCTTCACCTCTTCCAATCTCGGCCCTCTGACCGCCGGCATCGCCCGCTGGACCGGCGTCGGCTGGGAATCCGCCTTCGCGCCTCTCTCTACCGCCGCTGTTTCAGGTGCCGTCCACCAGGGTTCGCTCCACGTTTCCGAATCAACCGGCAACCTCACCACTGTCCGCCGCTGGGACGGCATGGCGTGGGTGTCCGTAGGCGGCAGCATGACCGGCGGCGCCTCGCGCCTCCTCGCCGTCGGTCCTGATCTCTACGCCTACGTCCCGGGCACCACGGTTTGTCATCGACTCGACGGCAACGCCTGGACTCAATTGCCTTTCGCACCGGGGTCGATCAACGACGCTTCCGACGCCGACGGAACATTCACGATCGCCATCGCCGGCGTGCTTCCCCAGCCGGTGATCCGGTTTGTCGGCGGAGCATGGGAACCACTCCCTGCGTTTCCGGTCGAAGTTCAGGTGCGCGCCCTGGTGTGGCATGAAGGCGCGCTCTTCGCCGGCCTCGCGTGGACCTCCAACACCATGAGCTCTCCGCTCATGCGGCTCTCCAGCGGCACGTGGACCCCCGCAGTCTCCGTCACGCCGCCGCGACAATTTCTCAATCACCCGGCGGTCTCCGTGCACGATCTCGCCAGCGACGGCGACACGCTCCACCTCGCCGGCACCTTCTCCTTCATCGGCGGCCAAACCGCCGAGAGTTGGATTCGCTTCTATACCGGGTTGCCGCGCGTGCTCACGCCCCCCACCGACGTGCGCGTCTCGCGCTGCGACTCGTCGTACTTCAGTGTCGAGCCCGAGGTCTATCACGACCCCGCGCAGACGTATCAATGGCTCCGTGACGGCCAGCCCCTGGCCGATGGACCCACGCCCGCCGGATCAAGCATCGTCGGCGCCGCCACGCTCTACTTGCGCATCGACAACACGCGGCCGACGGATGCTGGGAGCTATTCGCTTGTCCTCACAAACGCCAAGGGCATGACGACGACCTCGGCGGGTGTGCTCTCAGTCTGCGCCGCGGAGTTCAACTGCGACACCGTGCTCAACGCCGACGACCTCGGCGACTTCATTAACTGCCTGTTCGCTTCGCCACCCTGCCCCGACGCCGATTTCAACATCGACGGCGAGATCAACGCCGACGATCTGGGCGATTACCTCAACGTCTTCTTCGCGGGGTGTTGATTCCGCCGGACAAACAAGGCGTTCCGGCATGGCCAAAGCACGAATTCTGTGTCAGGCTTGAGGTGCGGGCGCGCTAGTTTCAGCGTCGTCGTTCCGGCGTCGCCCTCGCGGGCTTCCCCGCTGTCTTGTGCCGCCCCATGCACACGGAGTTCTCCACTATGTCGCGCTTGCCCATCTTCGCGTCACTCGGGTTGCTCGCTGCCGCCGCTCACGCCGAGCCGTTTCAGCTTCTCGTTACCGTGAGCCCGCCCGGGAGCATCTCCAACCCGGCCAACTGGCAGCCGGTGCAGCGCTTCAACTTCGCAAACACCGGCTCGGCACCGAGCCCCATCAGCGACATTCCCGCCAACCAGGTGAACGACCCCGCCGGCATCGGCTTCCGCACGGCCACCGACCTCTTCGTCGGCAACCGCCACGGCAACGTGCTCGGCATGGGCAGCGTCTCGCGCTTCACCATCTCCGCCGACGGCCAGACCGCCACGCCCAACGGCAGCTTCACCGCCCCCGGCATGATCGGCGTTCACGACATCGCCTTCAGCCCCACCACCGGGGAACTCTTCGCCGCCTGCGTCAACAACGGCATCTTCCGCTTCCGCTTCGATGGCGCCGGCAACCCGATCGCCAACGGCTCGTTCGCGCCGGGCGTGCGGATGCGCGGCGTCGCGATTCATCCGAGCGGTCGCTACATCTACACCACGTCCGCATCCAGCCAGATCGGCGTTTACCGCCTTGAGCTCGATGATTCGGTGACGCAGCTCCCCTCGATCTTCCCCCCCGGCGCTTCCAACCTCCACTTCTTCGCCGTGCACCCCGACGGCCAGCAGCTCTACCTCGGCGACATCGGCAGCTCCGTGGTCTTCCGCTTTCGCATGGGCAGCGGCGGCGAACTCTCGCCACTGCCCTCGACGCCCTCCCCCAGCGCCATCGACATCGCCTTCAGCCCCGACGGCCTCGAGATGTTCGCGGGAAGCCACTTCGCCGGCGGCATCACGCGCTACACGTTTGACGCCGGCTCAAATACGTGGAGCCAGTCAGGAACGATCTCCACCCCCAGCATGGGTGCGTTTGCGATCTACACGCCCACCGCCACCCCCTGCTTCGCCGATTTCAACGGCGACGGCAACCTCGATCCCGATGACCTGGGCGACTACATCAACTGCTACTTCGCGCTGCCGCCCTGCCCAGCCGCCGACTTCAACAGCGACGGCAACGTCGACCCCGACGATCTGGGGGACTACATCAACGTGTTCTTCTTCGGATGCCCCTGAGCGTCGGCCCGGTCCCGCGACCACCGAACAAGCACAGCACGAATTCGTGCCAATTACCAATCCGCCCCGTGAATGGGCGCGAAAGTGTTGCCGCCCCGCGCGCATCAGTTATTCTGACGGTGCGGTGCAGGGCGACGCGCCCGCGCGCACAACGTTCGCAGGTCTCGGGGAGTACGGAGATTTTGCCCATGTTCAGCACCATTCGTTCCCGCCGTTCCCTCGTCGCCGGTATTCTGATCGCTTCCGGCGCCGCCTCGGCGCACGCCGCCGTCGACGTCATCTTCTCGCGCGCGCCGCAGAGCCCCACCTCGCTCGCCCCCGGCGCGGTTGATGAGAACGGCAACCCCTCCGGCGCACGCTTCCTCTCCATGCTCGACTTCTGGCTCAGCCCCGACGGCACCCGCTTCCTCATGCGCGGCAGCACCGACCCCGCCGGCACCACCGACAACTACGTGCTCCTCGGCTCCGGCACCACCGGGTCCATCGTCCTCCAGGAAAGCCGCCCCTTCCCCGGCGCCATTGATGCCGAGGTCGTCGACTTCGGCAGCTCGCTCATGGGCTACCCGTTCAACGAGCACAACCAGTGGGCCTACTCCATCCGTGCCCGCGGCGGCAGCAACACCACGTTCAACAAGATCCTCCGCTTCGACGCCATGGGCAACGGCGAACTCCGCTTCCAGGGCGGCAACACCCCCGCCGGCGGTTCGCCCTACACCGGGCTCATCGATGTCGTCGCCAACCCCTCCGGCGATGAAACCGTCGGCAACAGCACCTCGAACATCCATCTCCTCAACGACGGTCGCATCGGCTGGCAGGACAACACCGTGCTCAACATCCACTCGAGCCGGCGACCCGTCACCGCCTACGACGCCGTGAAATACCGTCAGGTCAACGTCGATCCCGTCATGAACATCGACGCCACCCAGACCTTCAACATGTCCAACATCGCCTCGACCGGAACGCTCAGCGTCTTCCTCACGTCGCCCGACGGCTCCGTCGCCGTGCTGCGCGGCAACCTCGACACCGACGGCAACGGCAGCACGATTCCCGCGGGTGATCCCGTGGTCGTCGTCGTCAATGATCAGGTGCGCATCCAGGTCGGCGTGCTCATTCCCGGCTCCACGGTCACCCCCACCGGGATCAGCGGAACCTCCGTCGCCGCCAACAGCGACTGGTATGCCCGCGGCACCGACGCCGCCGGCGCGTGGGCCACGCGCAACGGAACCGTCATCGCCCGCACCGGCGATTCGGTCGGCGCCGATGCCTGGGGATCGGCGACCTTCTTCACCATCGCCGGCAACTCCAACGGCAGCGTGCTCATCGTCGGAAAGACCAACAACTCCGACCCCGCGATTGATGATGTCGTCGCGGTCGACGGCCAGGTCGTCCTCCGCGAGGGCGACCCCGTCTCGGTGGATCTCGACGGCGACGGCTCGCCCGACACCGCCTTCGTCGGTCGCGGCAACAACACGCTCAGCGCGTTCCTGGCCAACAACAGCGCCGGCCTTGCTCCCGACGGCACCGTCTACATTCTCGCCAACCTGCGCGACGCCGGCGGGGCCGACCTCGCTCCGTCCGGAATCCCCTACGCGCTCCTCCGCATCACCCCGGGCGGCACGCCCTGCCTCGCTGACTTCAACATGGACGGCAACGTCGACCCCGATGACCTCGGCGACTACATCAACTGCTACTTCGGCGACCCGCCCTGCGGCCAGGCCGATTTCAACAACGACGGCAACGTCGACCCTGACGACCTGGGCGACTTCATCAATACCTACTTCGCCGGGTGCTGACCGGACTGGACCGGGCCTTCACGCGATGACGTCGATCCCGCCGCGGGATGCCGCTTGCTGCTGCTGGGCAACAAGTTGCTGCCGCGCGCCTTCGATGAGGGCCACCAGCGCGTCCCCCTGCTGCGAGATCGCGTCGCGCTGCTTGGCCGCCACGCGCACCGCGACTTCGTGACCGATCAGCGGGTTGGACGTCGACGAGACCGATTCCGCGCTCATGCGGCACAATTTCGGCTCGGATCACCGCCGAGTTGATGGTCGACGCATCCAAAGTGCTCGCGCGCACGTATCGGCTGCCCAACCAGAACCCTTCTGGAGCTGGTGTTCCACGGGTTCTGCACATCGTCGGCACGCAGACAGATGCGGCCCAACCGACAGAAATCGCCCTTGACGCTCACGGGTTCGTTGGGTATAAACCCTTCCCTATCAAGGAGTTCCCGCAATGAAGTCCCGCCCCGCTCTTGCCCTTTTTGTTGCTCTCGGATCGATCGCGCTGTGTGGGGCAGGCGGATGCAGCAGTTCGCCCGCCCGCGAGCAGCTCGCGGAGATTCGCTCGAACCCGACGCCGGAACTCAAGAATCTCCACATGCGTCAGGATGACATCGACAATCAGATCACCGTGACGTTCGACACGAATCTCCGGATGTTCAGCCGCGACCTGGGCAAGTTCATGCTCCTCGATCGCCCGTCGCACCTTTCGCCCGCGCCCGTGCGCTGATCCGTCATCGTCACACATGATCAGGCAAATGAACAAGACCCCGGGATGACCGGGGTCTTGTGTCGTGGGCCTTGATGATGCCGATCTCGGCGGGCTCAGCAGGCGGTGTACATGCCGCGGCCGGTGCGCTTGAAGAACTTCTTCTTGAGCAGCGCCGCGTTGACCATCGTGCGGAAGTTCGGCGAGTTTGTGCGGTAGCCGGCGCGCCGCACGGCATCCGCCGCATCGGTCACCGAGAGCGTCTTTCCGTTCAGCAGCTTCCGCAGCGAATCAACCAGGTTTGCCGAGTTCTTCGGACGGGGACCGCGCCGGCCTCGGACCGCGCCCCCGGCGCTTCCGCCCGCCGCGTGAATCTTCGCATCCAGCGCCGCGAGCCGGCGCTCGAGCGCCTTGCGGCGCTTGAGCAGCGATGAAACGCCGCTGCGCCGGCGAGCGATCTCGCGCTCCAGATCCGTGATGGACAACGATTGAAGACCCTTCGCCATTCTGTACTCCGGAACACAGGAAGAACGAAACACACTCGGCGGCGGCAACAAAGTGCACCCGCGCCGAGCATGTTATTGTACACAACTCGCTTTGTAAGAATCGACACCGATCAATCGTGAGCGGATCAAATACGAGGGTTCGCCCCCATTCGGCCGAGGATCCCCTCGAATTGGTCAAGCCCGTAGAATCGAATCACCAGCCTGCCGCGCTGGCCGGTGCGGTCCGTTCGGATCGTCACCTTCGTTCCCAGGTGCTCCTGAAGGCGCCGCTCCATTTCGCGGACCGCCATGATCCGGGCCTGCTCGCCGATGACTTCGTCGGCGGTCGGCGCGGGAAGCGTGGGCAACCCCCCCGCTGCTTCCGCCGCCGTGAACGCCGTAGAGAACTGCTCGAGGCGCCGGACCGACCACGAACCCAGCGCCGCCTTCTCGGCCATCGACACGCGCGCCGGCCCCGGTGCGACGGCAAGCAGCGCCTTGCCGTGTCCGGCGCTCAGCCGGCTCGAATCGATGAGCGACTGAATCGCCGGCTCGAGCTCCGTCAGCCGGATCAGATTGGTGACGCTCGAGCGATCAAGCCCCACGCGTTCAGCGATCTGCGCGTGCGTAAGTCGGAAGTCTCGCGCGAGCGCCGCGAGCGCGGCGGCACGTTCCATCGTGCCCAGATCGTCGCGCTGCAAGTTCTCAATCAACCCCCACTGCGCCGCCTCCACATCCGTCAGCTCGACCACCAACGCGGGGATCGTTGTGAGCCCAGCCATCTGGCTCGCCCGCCAACGCCGCTCCCCGGCAACAAGTTCGAACCGACTTATCGGACCCTGTGAACCAATCCTCCGCACCAAGACAGGTTGCATAACACCAGCCAAACGGATGGATTCTGCAAGTGTGGAAAGCGAGGACTCGTCGAACCGACGTCGCGGCTGAAACCGCCCAGGCACGATGGAATCTACGGGCAGCGACTCCACGCCAGGGGAGGTGGTGGTGGCAGACTCGGGCGCAGGAGCAACCTGAACCGGAGTTCCAAGCATGCTGCCTAGGCCACGACCGAGTCGCTTTGGGGTATGGGTATTGTTCGACATTGGTTTATTCTACTGGGCGGCGCGGTGGGGTTCAATGTTCCACGGGAAACATCGGAACGGCGCAGGACCGATCGCCAGTTTTTGCCGACACAGGTCTGGATGCGCGCGAGCCAGGCAAAAGTCAATGCCCGCGCGGACTCCTTGGAGGAGTTGCAGCGCTTGGCATCTCTTGGCACGGTTGCCGGGGTGATCGCGCACGAGCTCAACAATCTTCTCACGCCAGTGATCAGCTACGCCGAGTTGGCGCTCGAGCACCCCAGTGATGCGGATCTGCAGCGGACAGCCATCCGCCGAATCGCCGAGGCAGCGCAGCGGGCCGGTACGGTGTCGAAAGCAGTCCTGGAGTTCTCGCACGCCGGTGCTTCGCGTCACGGTGCCATCGCGGATGTCCGCGCATGCGTCGACCAGGTACTGCTGCTCTTGTGTCGTCAGCCTGAGCGCAAACGAATCCACGTCCACACCACGTTCCACGCGGAACAGTGCCTCGCCTCGATTCGGCCGATTGCACTTCAGCAAGTGCTGCTGAATCTGTACTTGAACGCCCAGCAGGCGATGCCTCAGGGCGGCACGGTGCGGATTCGAACATCGGGCACGGCCAGCCGTCCGGCCGCGCCCTCGGGCGCCAGGGCGGGGAGCGCTGTTTCGTGCGACGGCCCCTGGGTGGTCATTGTCTTCGAGGACACGGGTCCCGGAATCGATGTGGCCCTCCTGCGAGAGATCTGGACGGCAGGCCGGAGCGAGCGTGCTGATGGAACGATGGGCGCGGGTCTTGGGTTGAAGACGTGCCGGGCGTTGATCGAGCAGGCCGGCGGGGGCATCTGGGTTGAGTCGGAACCCGGCGGCGGGGCCCGGTTCACGATCGTGCTGGGCGCGGCGAACGTCGAGGCGTAACTACACAATGTAGGCACACCTACTGACGGCGCGCGGCCTGAAAGAACTTCGAAAGCAGGCTTGAGCATTCCGCCGCACGGAGGCCGGCGATGACCAGGGCGCGGTGATTCAGTCGCGGGTCGTCGGCGATTCGGAAGAGCGTGCGGCAGGCGCCGGCCTTCGGGTCGTCGCACCCGTACACGACGCGCCCGAGGCGCGCGTTGACGATGGCGCCGGCGCACATGGCGCACGGCTCGAGCGTGACCACGAGGGTGCAGTGATTGAGGCGCCAGTCGCCGACGGATTGACAGGCGTTGGCGATGGCCATGATCTCCGCGTGCCCCATCGGGTCACGGGCGGCTTCGCGCCGGTTGGCGCCGATGCCGAGTTCCCGGCCGGTGGCCGATTCGTAGACCACGGCCCCGACGGGCACTTCTCCCGCCGCGGCGGCGGCGCGAGCGAGATCGAGCGCGCGGGACATCATCGCCTCGTCGTGCGGCAGCAGCGGGGGGGAAGCAGCGGTCGTGTCGCCGGTCACGCGAGACGATATGCGGAGTCGATCACGGTCCCGAAGCCGGCCCGCCATGCTGTTCCTCGGCGGCCGCGTCGGCGTCGCGCGTCAGGCGCGAGACGGGCAGCAGCCTGAGCAACAGGAGACCGAGCTCGTAGAGCAGGTACAGGGGCACGGTCATGAGGACCATGGAGAAGGGATCGGGCGAGGGCGTGAGGATCGCACCGAGGAAAGCGCACGCCACGACCACGTGCTTGCGATAGCTCGTCATCATTTCCGGCCGGAGGATGCCCACCCACCCGAGGAGGAGCACGACGACGGGCGTCTGGAAGGCGATGACAAAGCCGAGGGCCATGGTGAGGAACAAGCCCACAAACTCGACGATGCGCGGCTGAATGGAGATGCCCGAGGATCGCGCCAGCGGCACGGCGAACACCGCCGGTTTGCCCTCGACGTCGGTCATCATGATGCGGACTTCCATAAGCGCCTGGTTGATCCAGACGTCACCCAGGGCTGAGCCGGGCGGATCGCCCTCGAGGATCGGGAGGCGTCCGAAGATCGTGCCCGGAGGGGGCGTCGCGGTGATGACCGCATCGCCGACGTGGTTCCCGTAGTTCACGAGGAAGAGCAGGAGCACCGGGAGCATCACAAAGTACATGAAGAGCGCGGCGCAGATCGAGAGCACGACGCTCATCGGCGCGAGGATGTAGGCGAATCGCCGCTCGTGGGCGTAAAGACCGGGGGCCACGAACCGCCACGCCTGATAGACCACCCACGGCGCGCAGATCACCAGCGTCATGACCGCGGAGAGTTTCAGCACGGCGGCGAACGTCTCCACGGCGCCGGTGGCGATGAGGTTGGGCGATTGGCCTGAGGCCAGCAGGCTGCGCTGCATGGGCTTGATGACGATGCCCAGGAGCCGCTCGCCCCAGTAGAAGATGATCATGAAGACGGGCGCGAGCACCACGAGTGAAAGGAAGACGCGACGGCGGAGTTCCTCGAGGTGCTCGCCCAGGCCCATCACGGCTTCGTGGTTTCGGCGATCAATGACGGGTCGGAGCACGGCGTGGCGTTCCTTCCGAGGTGTGCGCTGCGGGCGATGAGGATACGCGGGCTTGGGCAGATCACCGAAACCGCTCCGACAGGCCGGGCGTACCGGTTCGGCGGCGGCTTCCAACGCCGGGACGCGGGTCAAACTGGGGGGAAACCGGATCGGGTGATGTTCCTATAAGTTGAAAAGGGAGAAAGAGGTGACGGCCCCACGTCGGGGGGCGCATCTCTCCGGATCAGTGCCCCGTGCTCGAGGACAAAGCTCCACAGGCCGGATCGCTCGTGGACGCCGCGATCGCGGGTGACCGAGGTGCGTTGCGCGCCCTCTGGCAACAGCACCGGCGGTGGGTGGCGGCCGTGCTGATCGCGCACAAACCCAACTCGGCGGATGTGGACGACCTGCTCCAGGAAGTGGCGATCACGCTGCTGGCAAAGATTCACACGCTTTCGGAGCCCGGGAGCTTTGTGCCGTGGCTGCGGATGATCGCGTTGAACACGGCGCGCCTGGCGGGCCGAAGGTTCGCGGCCAGTCCGCGCACGGTGTCGCTCGAGGCCGCCGCGGGCGGGAGTTCGGATGGGGCCGCGGCAGCGGGGGGGGCAAAGGCGAGCGAGCCCGGACGGGTCGAGAGCGGGCCGGGACGATCGCGGACTTCTCCGCCGGACCAGCATGCCAGCGCCGGGGAGGAATCGCGCCGGCTCATGGCCCTGGCGGCGGAGCTGCCCGAGGACTATCGCGAGCCGCTGCTCCTGCGGTGCGTGCAGGAGCTTTCCTACCGGCAGATCTCGGCGATTCTTTCACTGCCCGAGACGACGATTGAGACGCGCATCGCGCGGGCGCGGCGGATGCTCCGCGAGCGTGCCGGCGACGGCGCCAAACCGAGCCTTTTTCCTTCGCACCCTCACTTGAGCGGCGGAGCTCGAGTGGGGGTTTTTCGACATCCGAAGGGTCCTGACGCCTAGGGCCCTTGCATCGTCTGTGAGTTCGACCGATCTCGGACAGTTCGTGGGGCGACTCGGGCGGCGACGCTCGACCGCGGCATTTCGAGTCGTCCCACCGGGAAGGACAGGAATCCTCTCCCGGCGCATCTCTTGCTTTCGTGGGAACTTCAATCATGCAGCCCCTGAACACGAACAACCCCCAACCCGATTCAGTTGATCGCGATGTTCTCATTACGCGCCTGCTCGACGCTCGCGCGGAAGAGACGGATTGGGGCGCTCTGCGCGACCTGGCGTCGACCGATCGAGCCGTGTGGGACGAGATCATCGGCGCGTGCCGGCAGGGTCGGCGTCTGGAGCGCGGGTTCGAGTCGGCAACGGCGGGGGTGGAGCTGTCCGAGGTGCCACGTCTTGGGTTTGCAGGTTCGCTGAAGACCAGCCGGGGGGCTTTCCTCGGCTGGGCGGCGGCGGCGGTTCTGGCGCTGGGGCTGGTGGCGCAGCAGGCGGGCACCTTCCCATCATCGCGGGTGCCCAACAACGTTGCGTCGCTCGGGCCGCAGTTGCAGATGTCGCCGCAGGAAATGCTCGAGAGCTACATCGCGGCCGGTCAGGCGCGAGGGACGGTCGTGGGCGAACTGCCTGATCGTCGCGTGGTGGAGACGCGGCAGACGCCCGAAGGGCACGAAGTGTTCTATGTGCGGGCGCTGCTGGAGCGCACGATCGTGACGGGGTCGGACTTCCGCACGATCGGGATGCAGGAGGACGGGCGGCCGACGCTCGTGCCCGCCGCCGCCCCGGTGATCGCCAAGACAAAGTATTGAGCTCTTGAACCGAGGAGCAACGTGGGCCCCGCCGGGGCCTGGCCACGCTGCTGAGGGTTACAAAGGGGTTGACCATGAAGACATCTCGTGCAGGCAGGTGGGTGATGGCGACGGGCGCATGCGTGATGCTGGGGGCGTCGGCCGTTGATGCGGCGCTGCCGGGCGCGCACGGCGGATCGATGAACCTCTCGAAGGTCGTGCAGACCGACGACGACGGACAAAAGGTGGTGATCGAGCTGGACGACGGCAAGGTCGCCAGCGTGACGATCAACGGGAAGAAGGTTCCGTCGGCGCGCGTGAAAACCGAAGACGGCGAGATCGTCGTGTATGACGAAGCCGGGAAGGAAGTTGCGCGCCTGGCTCATCCGGGTGGCGAAGGGCGGGCGCGGGCGTGGCGAGCGATGATGGGAGATGACGGCGCCTGGGCGCGGGCTCTGGCCGATGCCAAAGTCGCCGACGCGCTCAAGGAGTTCTCGTTCAAGCGTGGCGGCGGCAACGACGACGGGCAGCCGGGGATGATGAAGATGGGCACGCCGCCCAAGGTGATGCTCGGCGTGACGATCGGGCCGGTGGAGGCGGGGAGCCCGCTGGCGGAGCATTTCGGGCTGAAGGATGACGAGGCGACGCTGATTACCGGGGTGGCCGAGGGCATGTCGGCCCAGAAGGCCGGGGTGAAGCCGTTCGATATCGTGATCTCGATGGACGGTCGCAAGCCGGCGGGCTGGTCGGTGTTCCGCGAGGTGATGTCGGGGAAGAACCCGGGCGACGATGTACGGATGATCGTGCTCACCGGCGGCAAGGAGCGCGAGGTGACGATCAAGCTCGAGAAGTTTGACGGCGAGAAGCTCGGAGCGGCTTTTCCGAATGAGGAGTTGGCGGGCGAGAAGCCGCCGACGCTTTTTGTGCAACCGGCTCCGCCCGCGCCGCCCGCGCCACCCGCGGAGATGCGGCGCGGCGGGCGGGTGACGGCACCCTCGGCGGTCGGCGTGGGATCGCTCGCGACGACGGCACGGGAGCGGGAGTTGCAGAAGCGGCTTGAGCAGCTCTCCGAGCGGCTCGAGCGGCTCGAGAGCCTGCTGGAGAAGCTCGTCGAGAAAGAGAAAAAGGACTGAGCCGCGTTTTCAACCGATCAGCACCGCGCCCTGATTCCCAGAGGGCGCCGCCCGCCCCGGCGAGAGCTGGGGCGGCGTCCGTTTTGAACCGGGGGCGAGTGATCGCTCGTATGATCGGCGTCTCAGACTCCGGAGGCGCGCATGATTCGTGGCTTGGTCGTCTCGCTCGCCGTGCTTGTGCTCACGGGGTTGATGCTGCCGGCGTGTGATGAAAAGGGAACGACCCGGGCGCACCTGCCGGCCGGGCTGATGGTGTCGACGCGGCCCGAGGGGGCTCGCCCGGTGGAGGAGTGGGTGAGCGGTGGGGGAGGAGGCGCCGCGCCTGTGCGCGCGGGCGACCTGGTGGTGGTGAGCGGGCGCGTCGGCGGGAGCGAGGAGCCGTTCGCCGCGGATCGCGCGGCCATGGTCATCGTGGGCCCGGGGATCAAGGCGTGCGCCGACCAGCTTGAGAACCACTGCGGCACGCCGTGGGACTACTGCTGCGAGCGGCGCGAGGACCTGGCGATCCACTCGGCGCTGGTGGAAGTGGTGGGGCCCGACGGCGCGGTGCTCTCAAAGGGGCTCAAGGGCCACGGCGGAATGAAGGAGCTCTCCGGGGTGGTCGTCGTGGGGCGCGTGGTGCGACGAGATGACTCGGGCGACGGTCCCGCGCTCATCATCCACGCGGCCGCGATCCATGTCGAAAAGCCCTAGGCGGAGCCGGGGCTGGCGCGCCGGGCACCTGCGCCGTGCAGCTCGGCCGGCTTGATGATGCGCAGTGCAGCGCCCGCGGCCAGCATCGGCAGCGCGATCAGAAACTTCCAGCGCCCCTGGGCGAGGTTGGCGCGGAACGAGCGCCGGTAGAGGCGGAGCGCGAGCCCCGGCATGCCGGAGCGAGCCGCGTTGGCGGCGACATTGCGCGCGGTGTGCGCGAGGATGTGCCAGCGCTTGCCCCGGCGAGCCTCGCCGCCCGGATACGCGCCCTGTGCTTCGTGATCGAGCATCATCTCGATCCCCTCGGCGACACGGCGCGTGTCGTGAAGGGCCGAGCCGGGGTGACGCCGGTAGGCGACGGTGTAAGGCGCGAGAATCGAGACGTGCCCGGGCGCTTCGCCGAGGCGCAGGTAGAGATCGGCATCCTCGCTGTAGACGCGGCGGCTGGTGAAGCCGCCCACGCCTGCGAAGGCATCGGCGCGCACAGTCATGAACGCGGCGCCGGGGAGAATCTCGGTGGCGTTGGAGGCGAGGTAGTCGGCGAAGCGGTCGACGCGCAAGGTGCGGCACGGGACGGCGCCCAGGGCGCCTTCGTCGTCGAAGAAGAACGGCTGGCCCGTGATGACGGCGGGCTGGTCGCACGTCTCCACGACTTGCCGGATCGTTTCGAGCGTCCAGGGGAACCACAGATCGTCGGAATCGAGGAACGCGAGGTAGCGCCCCATCGCGTGTTTGGCGCCGAGGTTTCGTGCGGCTCCCGGCCCGCTGTTGCGCTGCTCGAAGACGCGCACGCGATCGCCGAAGGTGCGGGCGATCTCGACGGTGTTGTCCGTGGACTGGTCGTCGACGACAATGACCTCGAAGTCCGAGAAGGTTTGTGCGAAGGCGCTTCGGAGCGTGCCGGCGATGTACCGTTCGCGGTTGTAGGTCGGGATGATGACGCTGAACATCGGCATGGGGCAGAGCAGGTTATCATCGGCCGCGGCGGGCACGGGCGGGAGTGCGTTCAGGATTCATCGAGATGGGCCGATGGACAGAGGTCCCGGCGTCCGACGGGCCCCGCCGGACCACCCGGAACACCGCCCAGAGCACGCCGACGACACGGAAACACGCATGGCAGGCGAGTGGATGTTCATGAACCCGATGCTTCGCCCGCTTGCCCTGGTCTGGGGCCGGCTGGAGCTCCCCAAGTGGAGGGGCGTGCTCAATCGCGTCGCCGGGTGGAACCACCTGCATGACGCCCCGCGCAAGCGCGTCAAGGGAAAGCTGCACGGGTTCTGGATGGACCTGGACCTGGCCGACTGGTCCGATCGCTGGGTGTATTTCCTCGGGCGCTACTACGAGGGGCACACGCAACTGCTCTTTCAACTGGCCTTGCGTCCGGGCGACACGTTTGTGGACATCGGCGCGAATATCGGGATGACGACGCTCTGTGCCGCGGCCCTCGTGCGGCCCGAGGGGAGGATCGTCTCCTTCGAGCCGAACCCGCGCGTGTTTGAGCGGCTCAAGGGGCACGTGGCGGCGAACGGCCTCGAATCGATCGTCGAGCTGCGCAACCGCGGCGTCGCCGACGCGCCGGGAGAGCTCGAGCTGCACGTCCCCCGGCACACCGGGCAGGCGAGCTTCGCGCTCGTGCACGAGGAGCAGCCGACGGAAGTGCACCGCGTGCCCGTGGGCGTGGGCGATGACGAGTTGAAGGGCGTCGCCGGCGGGCCGATGTTCATCAAGATCGACGTCGAGGGGTATGAGTGCCGGGTGCTTCAGGGCCTGAAGGGCACGCTCGCTTCGCGCCGGCCGGCGGTGATGACCGAGGTGTTGCCCAAGCACCTGATCCGCGCGGGTTCGAGCGTGGAGGAGCTTTTCGCGCTCATGCACGGACTGGGCTACGAGGCGTACAACGTCGAATACACCGATGCGCTGTGGGGCTGGCCGGGCACGCTGGCGCTGCGGCGACTCGCCGGGCCGCAGGCCAAGCTCTCGGACGATCTGCTGTGGCTCGCGAAGGGGAGCGAGCACGAGCGGCGCCTGGGCGACCTGATCGTGCGCTGAACGATGTGCGCGTCAATCGGCGTGCCGATGGCGGAGCTTCGGGCTCAGGCGCAGCAGGAGCGCGACGCGCTCGAACTCGTCGAGCCAGTCGCCCGTGGTCGCGGCGATCTCGTCGGCCGGGACGGGCGCGCCGGGCAGCGGGCAGAACGCGCCGAGCTGCCGGGCGGCCAGGGCGCGGTAGCGCGAAAGCAGGCGGTCGCCCGCGAGCGCGACAAACTCGAGGTCTTCGTTGAGGAAGAGCGCCACCGGCACGCGGAGCCCGCCGCAGATGCTCACCTGCGCCGAGAACTCGCGGTGCGCATCGCGTTCGAGGAGTCGAAGGGCGATGCCCGGAGCGAGGGGGCCTGCGGGCGCGGCGTGTGCCGACGCGATGGCCGCGATGATGGGCACCTGCTGGACGCAGTCCCCGCACCACGACCCGCTCACGACCAGGACGTTCAGGCGGCGCGAGAAGGTGGAGATGAGGGCGAGCTGCGCAGGCGTCAGCGTCACCCGCGCGCCGAACGAGCGCCAGTGCTCCTGCTCGTGGGGCGGAGCGGCGGCGAGGTATCGGTCGTACGTCAGGCCCGCGTCAAACGCGGCGCGAAGGGTCTGGCTCGTGAGCATCCCCCAGCGTACGCGGCGGGCGATCGTCGGCTAGCCTTGAGCATGCACCGGATCGATCGGGTCTTGATCACCCGCGAGCGGATCGCGGCACGCGTGGCGGAGATGGGCCGGCAGATCGCCGGCGACCTGCGAACATCCATCCACGCGGGGCGCGCACAAGGGTCGGGCGCTGCCGCGGGCGACGACGCCGCCCGGGTCGTCATGGTGCCGATCCTCACGGGGGCGATGGTCTTTGTCGCCGACCTGATCCGGCACATCGACCTGCAGATGAGCGTGCGACCGATCACGGTGAGCAGCTATCCGGGCGCGGCGACGACGACACAGGGAGCGAACATCCGCGGCGAGCTGCCGACGGACCTGCGCGGGTGCCACGTCATGCTCGTCGATGACATTCTCGATTCGGGGCGCACGCTCGGGCTGCTGCGGCGCGTGATCGAGGCGCAGGCGCCGGCGAGCCTGCGGATCGCCGTGCTTTTGAGCAAGAGCAAGGCGGCGGGGCGCGATGAAGAGGTGACGGTCGACTACTCGGGGTTCACGATCGAAGACGAGTTTGTCGTCGGATATGGGCTGGACTATGACGGGTACTTCCGCAACCTGCCCGAGATCGTGACGCTGCGGGAGGTGAAGTGAGCGACCCGACGCGCACGGCTCCGCTGCGCTTGGCGCGGGCTCGCTGGCCGGGCGAGCGCGTGATCGTCGACGCCGGCCCCAGCGCGTGGTTCATCGTGCTCGGGCGCCCGTGGTGGATGATCGCGGGCGCGGCGGCGCTTGTGTGCCGGGCGCTGACGTGGGTGGAGTGGGGGGGCGGAACGGGCGTTGAGCCGGGCGCGGCGCTGGCGCGGGCGGCGTCGTGGTGCGCGTGGGGGGCGCTGGCGTGCCTGACGTGGGCGGCGCTCGACTGGGCGTGCCGACGCTACACGCTTACCGATCGGCGGATCGTCCGTGCCTCGGGCGTGCTTCGCCGGGTGATCATCGAAGCGCCGCTGAAGAACATCCAGAGCGTGACGCTGCTGAAATCGATCCGCGAACGCGTGGTGGGGATCGGCACGCTGGGCGTCACGACCGCCGGGAGCGCAGGGCTGGAATTCACGTGGTTCATGATCGCGCGCCCGCACCAGCGGCTCGACGAGGTTCGCGCGGCCGTGCGCGACGCAC
Source organism: Phycisphaerales bacterium (assembly GCA_050182995.1). GTDB lineage: Bacteria > Planctomycetota > Phycisphaerae > Phycisphaerales > UBA1924 > JAEUIX01. The sequence goes on from JBFXBS010000005.1 coordinate 166,795, forward strand.
AGGGGGCCGGCGACGAACCTGAAAAAGAACCCCGCGCCGTCTAGCACGGGGTTCCGGTGGTTGAAGGATCCGACAAAGTGCCGGCGCGGGTGCGCGGCGGCCGGGCATCAGGTCAGCAGCCCGTGAAGTACGCGTTGATGAAGTCGCCGAGATCGTCGGGGTCGACGTTGGTGTCGGCGTTGAAGTCGGCCTGATCGCACGGCGGGAGCGAGAAGTAGCAGTTGATGTAGTCGCCGAGATCATCGGGATCGAGATTGCCGTCGGCGTTGAAGTCGGCCGGGCAGGTCGGCACGGCGGGCGTGAGCGTGAGGTCGTCGATCATGAGCCGCGGCGCCGAGTAGCCCGCGCCCCAGGTGGCGTAGATGTCGGCGCTGTCAAACTCGCCGCTGATCGAAAGCGTGCCGTTGGTCAGCCGATCGCGACCGCCCAGATCGCTGAGTGTGTAGGTGGAGGTCGCGACGACGGCGCCGTTGCGGCGCCCGTCGAGGTGGAGCACGATGCCGCCCCAGGGACCGTCTTCGTAGAAGATGATGTTCATCGAGATGCCGCTCACGGGCGAGGCGAAGTCCATCGACGCGCGCGAGAAGCCGCCGACGGAGAGGTTGTTCCCCGGGACGAACGCGTTGCCGAAGGTGAGCGTGTTGGGCGAGCTTCCCCAGGCCGGGAAGTCGTTGAAGAGCAGCGTGGAGTTTTCGATGATGAAGTTGGAGCCGGGATAGTCGGCGTCGAACGTCTCACCGCTGGGGAACGACCCCGGCACGCCGTTGACGTCGCGGTAGGTGACGCCGTTGTAGCTGAAGCCGGCGCCCAGGAATCCTTCGGGGAGGTCGTCAAAGGTGCTGACCTGGCCCGCGGCATTCGCGCCGGAGAGCCCGGCCGCGAGAAGCCCCGCTGCCAGTTTCGCCATGTTCTTCGTACTCATCATTCGAGATCTCCTTTTCGAGAAACGGTTTCTCCCAAACCGTTGAACGACATCAGTCCGTTGCCGGCTCGGCGATCGTCGCGGCCGGCGGGTTGGTGGTGGAGTGGGGGTCCGGCGGAAGACGATGGCGCATCATGACGCTCACCGACATGGGCGGGAAGGCCATCTGCACCCTGAAGAGATCGAACTCGTCGCCGCGAGCGCCGAGCAGCCGAAACACATCGTGCATGAGGTCGGTGTACGCGGGGATGGAGGGCGACTGCGCGGGCGTGACGCCGCGTCCGAGGACCGAGATCCGCTCGGGGACGCGGAGAGCGTCCTGGTCATCGAACGCGGAGGCGACATTCATGTCGCTGAAGACGCGCAGCTCCCGGGGCGTGGCCGTTCCGCCGAAGAGGCTCGCGTGCACGAAGATGTCGAGGTGCAGCGCTTCCGCGGGGATGCGTACGCCGGTTCCGAAGTGCGCGAAGGTGCTCGAGGGCGTGGCGTAGATCGACCCGAGGTTGCGGATCACTTCGCCCGTGACGAGCGTGCGTTCGCCGCGCTGGCCCACGAGCGCGGACTCGAACTCGTCAAGCACCGCGCTGCCGACGACGCGGCGGAACAGGCCCGGCATCGGCACCGAGCAGTGTGCGGGCAGCACGGGCACGCCGGCGTGCGCGCGGGCGCCCTCGGGGTCGAGCGGCACGCGCTGCACCGACGTCTCGACCTTCTGGCCGTCGGCCACCACGCCGTGATTCACGATCCAGCGCACGCCCGTGCGCGTCTGCCGATACCCGACGAGCCCGCGCACCTGCGCGCAGTGAAAGCTCCCGTCGACTTCCTCCGACGGGAGCAGCACCATGAGGGCCAGCAGCACCCGGCAATGGGCGCCCCAGACAAAGCTGTTGCCGCGAAAGGCGAGCTCGCGCCAGCGGCGGTGGGCCTCGACTTCGCCTTCACGCGCCGCGCCGCCGGCCCGCTCGCGGGATGATGCGCTCGCGTCGCTCGAGATCGCCTCGCGGCCGAGGAGCGACTCGAGCAGCATCTCGAGCTCCGCCCGGCTGCGGGTGTGCGCGTTGACGAGCTGCTCCCACCGCGCCATGGCGTCGGCCCCGGCGCCCACCAGCACCTCGGGCACGCCCGCGCCTGCCGCCGCCTTCAGCCATACGCGCCCGCTCTTCCCGACCGGGATGTGCCGGGCGGCGACAAACAGGCTCTCGCTGTACGCGACCTTGCCGACCTGCCAGGCGAGCTTGCGGTGCACGCCGAAGGCTTCGCACAGGTTGGTCACCGCCCGCGAAGTCGGACAGCGAAACTCGATGATCCGCGCGAATGCCACGCGTGCCGCGTGCGCGATCTCGAGCACTGCGCGCTCGAACCGCTCGCCGTCGGGATGAACTTCCTGCGGATTCGGGCTGAGCAGCGGCTGCACAAGGTAATTATGAACCGCCGATCGCGGTTTTCAACCGTGTTTCAGAAACAAGTGCGAGAAACGGCCATGGTGCCGTACAGATTGCGATCAAGCTCAGCGGCTCACATGCACCCTGCGAAGTAGGCGTTGATGAAGTCGCCCAGGTCGTCGGCGTTGGTGTCACCGTCGGCGTTGAAGTCGGCGCCATCATATGGAGGCGTGGCGAAGTAGCAGTTGATGAAGTCGCCCAGGTCGTCGGGATCGACGAGGCCGTCGGCGTTGAAGTCTGAGGGGCAAAGGACGCGCCGCACGACCGACGTTCGCTCGCCGCAAAGCGATGTGACGACGCAGTCGTAGTCGCCCGCGAGTGACGGGTCGAGGACGTGAAACACCAACTCGCGCGACTGAGTGCCGGTCAGGAATCCCGGCACGTTCGGAAGGGGCTGACCGAACTGCCGCCACTGGAACGAATAGTCGGTGCCCTCCGGAACGTCCAGCGCCAGGCTCGCGCCAGGCGCGAGGCGGAGCGGCTGCGTCGGGGCATTGAACGCCGGAACTCCACACGTGACGTCAACGGGGTCGGTCGTGACGGGCCCGCACGGATTCGTGACTTCAAGTGTGAACAGTCCTGTGAGTGCCGGGTCGTCGCTCAGGATGCGGAGCGTGGAGGTCGTCGTGCCCTCGAATGAACCCGGCTCATCGACCAGCGCGTCGCCGTTTCGTCGCCACTGGAAGCTTGATGCGCCGTTTGCGAGCACGCCTGCGGAGATCGTGCCGCCGCCGACGAGGGTGACGTGTGCCGGGGGCTGCTGCGTAATGATGGGTTGACAGGTCACAAGCGAGGCCGCGGAGGTGGCGTTGCCGCAGGAATCGGTGATCACGACGTCATACAGCCCGTTTGACGCGGGATCGTCCGACAGGATCGTGAGCGTGTCGGTCGTGACGCCGGCGTAGACCCCGGGGACATTGAACAGGTTCTGTCCATCGCGGCGCCAGCGGAAGGCGTAGGGCGCGGATGGGGGGGTGCCGATGTGAATCTGCACGCCTGCCGAAAGCGGCGCGAACGCCGGCGGTTGCATGGTGATGACCGGAAGGCACGAGATATCCACGCGACTGCTGGTTGCGGTGCAGCCGGAGGGTTCTGTCACGACGCAGTCATAACCGCCCTGATCGCCGGACTGGAGCGGGTCGATGCGCAGCATGGGCGAGCCGGTGCCGCTGTGCCGCGGGCCATCGGCGAGGGGCACCGCGTTGCGGCGCCACCGGAAGCCGGCGATCGGTCCGTCGGCCACGAGAGAGAGTTCGAGTGGCTGACCGGGGAAGACAGCGGCTGGCGCCACTGGCTGTTGCACAATGCGCGGCGGCACGAATCCCCCCTGGTTGAGAAAGACCGTCGCGCTGTTGCTCGTGGCGTTCGCGCTGGCGACGTCGAGGAGCCCATCGCCGCTGAGGTCGGCGAGCACGAGCCCGAATTGAGTCACGTTCCCCGCATAGGCGCGCGGAGGAGCGAACGTACCCGGCGCCTCGTTGCCGCGATTCACAAAGACCACCAGGTCGCGACCCGAACCCCGCGTCGCAACCGCGTCAAGCCAGCCGTCGAGGTCCAGGTCGCCGAGCGCAACCCATCGGCAACCGGACCCGGATCCCAACATGTAGATGACCCGTGGCCGCAGCGTGCCGTCAGCGTTCGCAAGCAACACCGAGATGCCGCCTGACCCCCCGAAGTTTGACACCACGATGTCGGCGAGCTGGTCGTGATTGACGTCGCCGACAGCAAGGTAATCGGGCTGATCCCCAACGGGGTACGTGACCCGCGGCATGAACGTGCCCTGGGGCGTGCCGAGGAAGACGGAGACGGCGTCTTCAAGAGATGCCGCAACCGCCACGTCCAGGTTTCCGTCTCCATTGATGTCGCCGACCGCGACGCTGGTGCCGGGGAATCCTGCCGGGTAGGTGGTGGGGGCCAGAAAGCTGCCGTTGGGTGCGCACAACGCGACGGCGATCGCGTTGGCGCCGGCGAGCACAACCACGATGTCCGGCCGTCCATCGCGGTTGAAGTCCCCTACTTCAAGACCCTGGGGCGTCGCACCGATGGGGGTGTTCACCGCCGGCTGGAACGTTCCGTTCGCATTCCCGCGGAGCACCGAGACGGAGTTGGAAGTCTGGTTCGAAACGACCAGGTCGGCGATCCCATCGTCATTGAAGTCCGCCGCGCGAACCGCCTGTGGCGTGACGCCCGTGAGATTGTGCGCGGCCGGGGCGAATGCCCCTCCGCCAAGCCCCAGAAGAATCGACACGTTGTGCGAGTTGGCGTTCACGACGGCGAGATCCTGGCGCCCGTCGCCATTGAAATCGTGCGAAGTGAGATCCCACGCGAACGTTCCGACGGCGTAAGAGGTTGGTAGAGCAAACGAGCCCGGACACTGAGCGCGCGCGCTTGCAGCGAAAGCGCACAGAGCGATGCCGCCAACGATTGCACAGCGGGCGGGCCAGCCGTCAGGGAGGCGCGTGCTCATCACGGTGCTCCTTCTTTTCGAGGGTGAGCGGGCGCGTGAATTGTGCACCCGGAAAGCAATCCAGACAACTAATCGCCGGCTTCGGGCTCTCGATCGACCACGCGCATGAAAACGCCGCCCGGAGCGCGGGCGACGGTGCGTGATAGGGATGCCGGATCCGGTGGCGCCGTCGAGCCCTACTTCATGAGCACCTGCGGGCGCCCGGGGGCGGTCCAGTCGAGGTGGTAGGTCTTGCCCTTGATGGCCTTGTTGGCGGCTTTCTCGTAATCGTCCACGCGCTCATAGGTGTGGCTGCCGAAGTAGTCGCGCTGGGCCTGCAGGAGGTTGGCCGGGAGCGAGCCCGAGCGGTAGCTGTCGAAGTAGGAGAGCGCTGAGGCGAACGCCGGGACGGGGACGCCCTCGAGGGCGCAGCGGCTCACGACGGCGCGCCAATCGCTCTGGCCTTTTTCCATCGCGCCGGCGAAGTACGGGTCGAGCATGAGGTTGGCGAGGTCGGGGTTCTTCTTGTACGCCTCGTAGATCTTCTGGAGGAAGCGGGCGCGGATGATGCAGCCGCCGCGGAAGATCATGGAGATCTCGCCGAGCTTGAGGTTCCACTCGCGCGCGCGGCTTGCCACGCTCATGAGCGCGAAGCCCTGGGCGTAGCAGCAGATCTTGGAGCAGTAGAGGGCGTTCTTGACGCACTCGACCCAGTCGCGCTTGTCGCCGCCGCCGCCCTTGGCGCCCTTGGGGCCTTTGAGGATCTTGGCCGCCTCTTCGCGCTCGTGCTTGATGGCGGAGATGTTGCGAGCGAAGACGGCCTCGGCCATGGTGGCCGCGGGGACGCCCAGGTCGAGCGCCGAGCCGATGGTCCACTTGCCGGTGCCTTTCTGGCCCGCGCGGTCGAGGACGATGTCGACGAACGGCTTGCCGGTGACGGGGTCCTTCTGGCCCAGCACGTCGGCGGTGATCTCGACGAGGAACGAATCGAGGTCGCCCTTGTTCCACTCGCTGAAGACCTTGCTCATCTCGGCGGGGCTCATGCCGAGCACGTCGCGCATGAACTGGTACGCCTCGCAGATGAGCTGCATGTCGGCGTATTCGACGCCGTTGTGGACCATCTTGACATAGTGGCCCGCGCCGTCGGGGCCGATGTAGGTGGTGCAGGCGACGCCGCCCTTGACGGGCTTGCCGGGGGCCGCGCCTTCGAGGGGCTTGCCGGTCTTTTCGTCCACCTTGGCGGCGATGGCTTCCCAGTAGGGCTTGAGGAGCTTCCACGCCTCGGCCTTGCCGCCCGGCATGAGCGAAGGGCCGAAGCGGGCGCCGGTCTCGCCGCCGGAGACGCCGGAGCCGACGAAGTGGATGCCCTTCTCGCCGAGGGCCTTTTCGCGGCGGATGGTGTCTTGCCACTCGGCGTTGCCGCCGTCGACGATGACGTCACCCTTGTCGCAGAGGGCGGCGAGGCCGTCGATGACGGCGTCGGTGCCCTTGCCGGCCTGGACCATGATGACCATGACGCGCGGGGCCTTGATGGACTTGACGAACTCCTTCATGCCCTCGGCGTCGCCGTTGGCGGGGATGAGCTTGCCGCCGGTCTTGCCGAAGACCTCGGGCGGGTTCTCGTCCATGATCGCCTGTGTCTTCTCGACCGAGCGGTTGTAGACGGCGACCTTGTACCCGTGGTCGGCGATGTTGAGAGCCAGGTTCTGGCCCATGACGGCGAGACCGACGACTCCAACGTCGGCGGAGTTGGGGGCGGGCGAGGTGAACGTGCTCATGGGGATCGGGCTCCGGAAGGGCGCGCGGTGCGAAAGAACCAGCTTCAGATGCCGATTGTCGCAGAAACGGTCTCGCCAGCCAAGAGGGTGGGGCTGGTCGGGACAACATGGGTGTCACGCCCCGGATCGGGTCACGGGGTGCGGGGCAAAGACAAGACCAGCCACCAAGGCCGGTTCTGAATCGACACGAGAGGTCGCGGCCCCCGGGGAATACCTGTGTGTTCACGGTGTTTTGTGCCACCCGTGGACGACGACAGAGTGACGATGATGGGAAAGCAGACTAGTATTCTCTCCGCGCTTCTGGCACAGCCCAATGCCCCTCGAGGCATTCCAGGAGCCTGCTCACTCTTGTGGAGAAACCTATGAAATGTGTGCGTCAGTCCGCCCTTTTGGGCGTCGTTGGAGCGTTGTGTTTTTCAATGCTCGCGTGTGAATCGAATCAGCCCGCCAAGACCGGGTACACCTACGACGGGATGTGGATCCCCGAACCGACGGACCGCGCACCCGAGCCCGCGCCTGCACCCGAGCCCGCTCGGCCCGCGCAGGTCGCCCGCCCGGCTCCGGCGCCCGCGCCGATGCCCGCCGGTCCGTGCAACTACTCCCCGATGGTCCCGCCTGGTTGGGGGGTCTCGCAGTTGGCGTTCCCGACCGGCGATGTGCGCAGCAGCGCACTCCTGGTCCACGAGATGATGCCCGCGGCCGTCCGTGCCGGGCAGACCTTCACGCCTGAAATCCACGTCACGAACATCACGGGCGGGACGCTCCAGAACGTGATGCTCCAGACGAGCAGCTTCCGCAACTTCGACGTGAGCGCGGCGAACCCGACAGGAACGAAGACCGCCGACGGCTGGTCGTGGCCGATCGGGGATCTCGGCCCCTGCCGCACGTATGTGATCAAGCTGACCGGCACGGCGAAGGAGGTGGGCACGGCTGGGAACTGCCTGACCGTGAGCTATGCCAACGCGCTGTGCGCGATGACGCAGGTCGTGATGCCTGCCCTGGCGATTGACAAGACGATCACGCCGCAGTCGATCCTGAACTGCGATCCGATCGCGATGACGGTGACGGTCCGCAACAGCGGGTCGGGCGATGCGACCAACGTGGTGATCAAGGACGCGCTGCCGTCGGGCCTGACGACGACGGATGGGAAGAGCAGCGTCGAGATTCCGGTGGGCACGCTGGCCGCGGGGCAGTCGAAGCCCTTCACCGTGCAGCTTCGCGCAACGAAGACGGGCAAGTTCGAGAACACGGCGATGGCGTCGGCGGATGGCAACCTGACGGCGAAGTCCCAGACGGTCTCGACGACGGTGACGCAGCCGGTGCTCACGATCACCTGCAAGTCGCCCGAGCGCGTCGCGGTGAACCGCGATGTGACGTACGCGTTCACGGTCAAGAACACCGGTGACGCGGCGTGCGACAACACGACGGTGACGGCGAGCCTCGCGGCCGGCGTGACCAACGTGCGCATGAGCGATGGCGGAGCCAACGGGGTGTGGAACCTCGGCGCGCTCGCGCCCGGGGCCGAGCGCACCGTCAGCGTCACGTTCCGTCCGGGAGCGAGCGTCGGGGGCAGCGTGCAGGTCGCGGCGACCGCGGCGTGCCGCTGTGCGGCTCCGGCGACGACCAACTGCACGACCAGCGTCTTCGGTCTGCCCGACATCGGCACGCTCGTGACCGATGACAACGTGGACATCGTGCTCGTCGGCGACAACCAGACCTATCGCGTCGAGATCAAGAACCAGGGCCAGATCAACCTCACCAACGTGAAGATGGTCGTGACTCTGCCCGAGGGCCTCGACTTCGTGTCGTCGCCCACGGCGACCGTCTCGGGACGTGCCGTGACGTTCAACTTCGGCACGATCGCGCCGGGCCGCGTCGTCGGCGGAACCTTCATCGCCAAGGCGACGACGCCGGGCGAGAAGCTCCTCGTCGGCGAGACGACCTGCACCGAGATCAAGACGCCCGTCCGCGACGACGAGCTCACGAACTTCGTGGGCCGCTGATCGGCGAGGCGACGCTCGGCGGACACTTTGAGGCCGAGACCACGAGCCCCGGTTCAGATGAACCGGGGCTTTTTCGTGCGCGGCCTGCGCGCGTGGCGATGAACAGGTGCTCGGTGTTGCGCAGGTGAGAGACGCGGCCGACCTTGACGCCGAGCGGGTTGTAGATACCGATCCGCGCGCCGACGTAGCGCGGATAGTCGAACGTGCGGGCTTCGACGAGGGCGCTCCCGCCCCAGAGCGCCGCGAGCATCTCGCGCATCTGCTCGGGCTCGACGAAGCCTTCGTTGCTCAGGGAGACGACGACTGCGCGGACGTCGAGGGCCGCCAGCACTTCGCGCAGCGCCTCGCGGCAGCGGGCGCGCGAGTTGAACGCGCTGCGGCGCTCCCGGCAATCGACACGCTTGCACGCGACGCCGTAGACCTCCGGCTTGTCCCAGCGCACGAGCGTCTCCCACACGTGGTAGTTGCCGAGGTACGAGTGCTGGTTGTACGGGGGATCGACGTAGGCGACATCGGCGCGGATCGTTCGGGCGGCTTCGAGCGCGTCGAGACGCAGGGCCTGTCCCTTTCCGGCGGCGGCGCGCGGCAGAAGCGCCGGAACGCGCAAGTCGAGGGCGTTGTGGGCGCGCGGCGCCCAGGCCTTGAGATAGGCCATCTGCACGCCGGTGGTTGAGTCCACGCGGTCGGCCGCCTCCATGAGGGAGACGAGCAGCACGGCTTCGAGCTCCGGCGCGAGGCTCTTGCGGGCGATGGCGTCGCGGATCGCGTCGATGCGTTCGCCGTTGCGCGGATGAAGGTAGCGCGAGCGCTCGCAGAACGTGCGGGTGAAGTAGCCGGGCGTGCCGGGGAGCGTGTTGAGCTCGGCGATGAGGCGTGCCGCGTCGTGCTCGAGGTCGTCGGCATCGGCCTGCACGTAGCACATCGCCAGCGCGTGCGCATAGGCGTTGTGATCGTTGGCGATCACGCGGCAACCCGCCGCCTTGAGCGCGTGTCCCACGCGCGAGGTGCCGGAGAAGAGATCGAACACGGTCGGCGTCGGCGTGTCAACGGCGCCGCGGACGGCGTCGAGCAGCGCGGGGATCAGCGTCCGCTTGGAGCCGAGGTACTTGATCATCCGCTTGGTGCTCGGATGCCCGGGTGCATCAGGGAGCGTCGGGCGGGCGCCCGGCGTCGCCGGGCAGCGCGACTTCCTCCCAGTGCCCTTCCATGTGGCGCACGATCGTGCCGGTGGCGACGTACATGATCTGCTCGGCGATGTTGGTGCAGTGGTCGGCGATGACCTGGCAGAAGGTGGCGACTTCGCCGAGGACCATGGCGAACTCCAGCGACATGCGTCCCTTGGAGAGCTGGTCCTGGGAATCGCGGATGAGGGCCTTCTTGAATTCGGCGACGGCTTCTTCCGACAGGAGCACGACGCGCGCCAGCTCGGCATCGGTGCGTTCGAGGCTGGTGGTGGCGTCGCGGATGATGCCCACGAGCGAGTTGGCTAGCACGCGGAACGTGGGGGGGATGGTTCCTTCCGCGGCGCTGAAGAGGCGGGCCTCTTCGGCGATGCTCACGCCGACGTCGGCGATGCGCTCGAGCTCGTTGTTGATCTTGACGACCGTGAGCACCATGCGGAGCTGCGCGGGCGCGAGCACGCACCCGGCGCCGCAGGCATCGCCCAGGAGCGCGACGCACGATTTTTCGAGTTCAACATCGACGCGGTCGATTTCGGTGTCGAGGTCGATGGCGCGCCGTGCCGCCGCGGCGTCGCGAGCAAAGACCGCGTCAAACGCCGCCTCGACCATGGCCTGAACGCGCCGCCCCTGGGCGATCAGTTCGCGCTTGAGCGCGGTGAGTCGTTCGTGAAAACCTTCGGGTGTCGTCGGCATGGCGAACTCGGAGGGAATGGTACGCGCGGGTAATCCGCCGGCGGGCCAGCGACCCGCGGTGAAGCACAGGCGCGAAGCGACGCGCTACAGCCCTTCCTCGATGCGAGGGATCATCGCCATGGCTTCCAGCAAACAGGTCTCGACGGCGGGGAGCACCCAGTTGTCCTGGCCGATGGCGAAAACGCCCGGGTAGGGCGGTTCGCGCAGGGTCTTCCACGCGCCGCCGGCGAGGAACCCGACGCGCGCGATGGGGAAGGCGTGTCCCCACCGGGCCAGGCGTGCCTGGACGAGGGCGTGCTCGGGGAGGCCAAGGGCCGCCAACAGGTGACGGATGCGCGGGGCCGCGGAGCGCGCGTAGTCGGTGAACGACGTCTCGTCGAAGAGCGGGAACCGCGCGGCGGGGTAGGGCAGGGGCCAGTAGCAGGTCAGGACGCTCCGCCCGTCCGTGTGAACACGGTTATACACGCCGTTGACCACGTCGGTGATGCGGTGCCACTGTTCGACGGAGGGCGTGTCCATCGGGTACTGCCCGTTCCACAGCAGGAACAGGTCGTAGAAATCACGGTTGAGCGGTCGATCGAGGAGCAGATTCACCACGAGATACGCGTAGGTGTAGACCTGGCGCGAAGCCTGCACCCAGGGATGGGGTTCCTCCACCAGCGGCTTGATCACGAGGCGCGCGACATGCTTGGGGCAGGCAAGGACGACGCGCCGGGCGTGGAGCGCGTCGAAATGCCCCTGCCCGTCGCTGGTGACGACCAGCAGACGTCCGGGTCCGGCTTCGCGCACCTCGACGACGCGCCGCCCCTGGCGCAGGTTGGCTCGCGCCGGCTTGGGCGCCGCGTCGCGGGAGACATCACGATCAGGACGGGTCGATTGCGCCCGGAGTTTCTGATAGAGCGCCTCCACCAGGCCCGCGTTCCCGCCCGGCAGGACCCAGCGTCCGAACTCTTCCGCGGCGACGAAGTTCCACCCCGCCGCAGCGGAGATCTCCTCCCACCCGGCGCCGAACGATGAGTAGAAGTAGCCCTGGATCAGCGATGCCAGCAGCGGCGGGACGGGCCCGATGCGCCCTTCGACATGCTGACGGAACGACACGCGATCGAGCTCGACCACCCAGGCGTGTTCCTCCGGTTCGCCCACGAGCGGGATTTCCGGGTAGTCTTCCACGAACTCCTGTACGAGATTGCGATAACGTTGCAGGGCCTCGCGCTCCGCCGGCGGAATGCCGGGGTCGTCGAAGATGCTCTCGATCAGCTCGCCGTTGAGCTCGACCGGGCCATCTCCCTCGCTGAGTCGATGGGTCTGGTCGAAGCCCAGTTCGCAGTAGAAGCGCTGAAGGTCGGAACCCTCGTCGGGGTTGATGAAGTACGCGCTGCCGAGCGAATACGGAAGGCCGTTCCATGTTTCGCCCCGCGCGACGCCTCCGAAGCGGTCGGCGAGTTCAAAAACCACCGGATGGTGACGTCGGAGCAGGTACGCCGCGGCGAGGCCCGAGAGCCCGCCGCCGACGATCACGATGTCGGTGCTCTCGCTCGCCGCCGGCGGTTGGTCGTTCGGGTACCGATTCTCGCCGTGGTGGAACGGCATCGTGTCGTAGTTCCAGACGTCGCCCGACCAGCCTTCGCTGGCAAAGGGCATCCCTTCCACCATGATCGATCGGGGCAGAGTGATCGGCGCCAGGGGCGCGGCGAGATCCTTGGGGGCCCGTCCGGCTGCCGCCATGAGCCCGCACAGGCCCCGGCGGCTCGACAGGCCGACGGCCAGAGCGGCGAGGCCCGTCCCGACGAACTTCCGCCTGCTCAGCACGAGAACCTCCGGCACAGAAGTGGGAGCGCCCACCGTACAGAGACAGTGTACCTCCAACATAGTCTGGGCATCAGACGAATGTCCTGGAGCGCGCCTTGCCGCGGGGGCTTTGAAGTGACGGGCGCTGGTGGACGTTGCGCACGAAACGATGCACCGGCCGCGGTGCGGCACGTGGCGCCTCGCTGCCGGCCTTACGACTCCTATGCTCGCGGGCTCAGGACTCTCAGAATCTCGGAACACTCCCCATGCCCTCCACCATCGCCTCGCTCTCCGCTCTCCAGGTTCTCGACTCCCGGGGCAATCCCACGGTCGAGGTCGAGGTCGCCCTTTCCTGCGGTGCGAGCGGCCGCGCTGCCGTGCCTTCGGGGGCGTCGACCGGGGAGAACGAAGCGTGTGAACTCCGCGACGGCGACAAGAAGGCGTACCTGGGCAAGGGCGTGCTCAAGGCGGTGGAGAACGTGCGGAAGAAGATCGCCCCGGCCCTCGTCGGCGCCGACCCGTTCGCGCAGGAGCGGATCGATCAGACCATGATCGACGTCGACGGCTCGCCCAACAAGGCCAAGCTCGGGGCCAACGCGATTCTCGGCGTGTCGATGGCGGTGGCCAAGGCCGCGGCCGCCGCGAGCCACCTGCCGCTGTACCGCTACCTCGGCGGGGCGAAGGCGAACATCCTGCCAGTGCCGATGATGAACATTCTCAATGGCGGGAAGCACGCCGACAGCAACGTGGACTTTCAGGAGTTCATGATCCAGCCGTGGGGCTTTGACACGTATGAGGATGGGCTCCGCGCGGGGACGGAAATCTACCACGCGCTTAAGAAGGTGCTGCACGACAAGCACATGAGCACCGCCGTGGGCGACGAGGGCGGGTTCGCGCCGGACTTGAAGGACGCCGAGGACGCCCTGCGGCTGATGGAGGAGGCGACGAAGAAAGCCGGGTACAAGTGGGGGGAGCAGATCTTTGTGGCGCTCGACCCCGCCACGAGCGAGCTCTGGAACGAGGCCAAGGAGAAGGGAAAGAAGGGGTACTGCTTCTTCAAGAGCAACCCGAGCAGGATCGCGTCGAGCGACGAGATGATCGACCTGTGGACCGGCTGGTGCCGGAAGTACCCGATCCGCTCGATCGAAGACGGCCTCGCCGAGAACGACTGGGACGGCTGGGCAAAACTCACGGCCAAGCTCGGCGACAAGGTTCAGCTCGTGGGCGACGACCTGTTCGTCACGAACCCGAAGTTCCTGGCCCGCGGGCTCAAGGAAAAGTCGGCCAACGCGATCCTCGTGAAGGTGAACCAGATCGGCACGCTCACCGAGACCTTCAAGGCGGTGGACCTGGCGATGCGCAACCGATTCGCGGCGGTGATGAGCCATCGGAGCGGCGAGACCGAGGACGCGACCATCGCCGACCTGGCGGTGGCCACCAACTGCGGACAGATCAAGACGGGCGCGCCGTGCCGGAGCGACCGGAACGCAAAGTACAACCAGTTGCTGCGGATCAGCGCCGATCTGGGCGCTGCGGCGGTGTACGGCGGGGGGACGTGGTGGCGGTGAGGTGCAGTAAGCGACACACGTCATTCAGCGCTCACTGCCGTAACCCGGTAGGCATACCTTTGGGCAGTCATGAGCTCGATCGGTCCCATTCACATTGATTTGAGCGAGAGGTTTGAGCGCCTCTCACGGGCACCGATCGCCGAGGCCGTGCTTGAGCTACGGTGTTCAGCGACTTCGCCGTGGGACGAGACTGAGATCGCTCCCAAAATTAAGGCAGCACTTCCAGACTACCCGATGGTTGACTCACTTCGGGCGGTCTCCTTTGCGATGTCTTTCCAACCTCCTTCAGTCGCTTCGCCCGCACAGCAAGCCGCGTCTCAGCAGGATAGCTGGGTCGGCCTTCGAGTTCGATGCAGCAATCAGCCGCAGATCGCGACGCTCACTCGCGAGCTGTTCGCGTTCAGTCGCCTCCAGCCCTATGTGGACTGGAGTACATTTACCGATGAGGCGATTCGGCTGTGGCGGTTCCACGCGAGTATCGCCAAACCAGTGGATATTCAGCGCGTTGGCGCTCGATCAATTAACCGCATTCCAGTTCCAGCAGCAAGCCTGGACTTTTCAAGGTATTTTGTTGGAATGACTGATCCGGGCTGCAGCCTGCCCAGGTCTGGCTTCCTCCATCAGGAGGTGTTTGCTGTTCCAGGCCATCCCTATCAAGTGCAGTTGATACGCACCATGCAGCCCCCGAGCGCTGATTCGCTCGACAGCGTGGGACTAATCGTCGATATCGACGTGTCCACAGTTGAACCAATCGGCATTGAGGAGAGTACCATTCGACGCCACTTGCCCTTCATGCGGTGGCTAAAGAACAAGGTATTCTTTGCTGGCATCACCGAAGAAATGAAAGTCCTGTGCCGATGAACTTTGCTGTGGCAACATTGATTCCTCCGCTGTTCGCCGCACAACCGTCGCATGGTTTGAGCGCCGAGGCGCAGCACATCGGTGCAGCACTTCGGGATCGGCACGCGCACCTCGAAAGGGCGGAGACGTTTGGCTTCGCTCGCGTGGATTGCGAACTGGACGAAATCGGCAAGGCGTGCGCGGTCCGTGGCTGGGACGGCTACGGCGCAGCTCCAATCAGCCTTCGCGTTCATGAATGGGCGCGTCGATTCGTGCGCGGATTGCCCCTTGGCACCCGCACACCCTCCATCGCGCCAGAGTCGGACGGCCAGATTGCCTTTGAGTGGCACAAAAAGCCTCGCTGGACTCTCTCGGTGAGCGTCACTGCGGAGGGCATGCTCCACTACTCAGCAGTTCTTGGTTCCAGCAGTATTTTCGGAACAACGCGACTAACTGACACGGTCCCTCGCGACATCATTGACCTCATCGAGAGGGTCCAACGAGCGTGACAACCAACTCTACCAACGATCCGATCGGCAATTCTGAACTGCTTGCCCGCTTCGTGATGCATAGTCGTTGGGTGAGAGTGGACTGCACGGTTCGACCCGAGGCATTTGCACCGCCCAGGACGTTGGAACTTTCAGTCACTGCGCACGGATTTCTCGGAGAGAGGCTGTGGCTCCGAGGGCAAGCGATCGCCGACTCTCGGACGTGCCCTCTGATCGGTCGAGCGGACATTCAGGTAGGTGACGTCCGCGATCAAGCAGGCATGGATGTGCGGCCGGACCCATTGCCCGAGAATCCAGAGCACACGGTCGTGTTTGGGTGGCCGTCCGGAAAGCCACAACAGAAGCACATCGCCCAACAGATGGCCGCCGCCGCTCGGTTTGTTCCGAGTCCCGCTGTGCTTAGTTGAGTGTTTTGCCGCGAATCGCATGTGCGCGTCGCGCATTCTGATCCGGGGGGGGCTCGCCCGCGAGTTAGTGTACGTGGTGCGTGCCGAGAGACCAAGCTGCCGAAAGCCGCACGCTCTCACGATCGTGCCGCCACCAGCAGCATGGGTCCGGCGGAGACAACCACGCCGCCCGGGCGCTCGCCGGTGATGGCGAAGGCCGCGGGGTTCTTGACGGGCAGGCGCGAGGTGAAGGGGATGATGACTTCGCCGCTGCTGGCGATGTCGAAGACGCCGCCGTCGACGGGCTTGGAGTCGCGGGCGGGGTCGACGATCCAGAGTTGATACTGGCGCAGGGCGGGGTCGTTGGGGGCGATGCCGCGGATGCGCATGTAGCCGCGCTGCTGAGCGTCGCTCCAGACCACTTCGGCCGAGGCGGTGGTGAACTGCGCGTCGATCCCGTCGCCGCCGGGCTTGAAGGCGAGCGTGATGGCGTCGGCGGCGCGGTCGATCTCCGCGGCGATCGCGCTTCCCGGGAGCGTGGCGGGCGTGGGTGTCGGCCACCAGGCGATGGCCGCGACGGTGATCGCAGCGGCAGCGGCAAGCCACCCGAGCGGGCCCATCGCGCCGGTGGAGCCGATGCGGCCGGCGACCGCGCCCGAAGCCGGAGCACCCGCGTCGGCCAGGCCCATGAGCGCGCCCGGGCCCGCGGCGTAGTGCTCGCGCGCCTGGCGAAGCAGCGTGCCGCGAAGCGATTCGGGCATCGACTCCGAGCCTGAGTCCGTCCGCGGGCGGGCGGGGTTGGCGTCGGATTCGGGGGCGTTGGCACTGATCATGGCGAGCTCGAGCGCCTCGATGAGCCGCGCGGCGGACCCGCGCGTCGGCTCTTCCCGTTCGAGCCGCGCCAGCTCGCTCGATTCATCCGGCGTGAGATCGGCGTGCGCCCGGAGCAGGCGCAGCTCGGCGAGGCGAGCGCCGTGCGCAAGATGGCGGGGAGTTTCGCTCATCGCGGCGCCTCCTGCATCGCGCCTGCGTCGTCGGGCACGCCCTCGATGATCTGGCGCAGGCGCTGCAACCCGCGCCGGAGATTGGTCTTGACGGTTCCCAGCGGCACACCCGTGCGGTCGGAGATCTCCTGGTGCGACCACCCCTGTCCGATCGAGAGGCGGATCGTCTGCTGCTGCTCGGGGCGGAGCTGTGAGACCGCCGCGGCGAGCCGGCCGGCGTCGGCGTCAACCGGGTCGCGCCGCGTATCGCGCGGGCCAAGATCGGCGTAGCTCTCGAGCGGCGCGCCGGTGCGGATTGCCCGGGCCCGCGCCTGTTCCGAACGCCCGCGATCGATGATCCGCCGGCGAGCGATCATCGAGACGAACGCGCGGGCCGACGCGATCGACGGATCGAACCGCGGCGCCGCCTTCCAGATTTCGACAAAGACTTCCTGCACGGCGTCCTCGGCGTCCTGCGGGTTGGCGAGCAGTCGGCGGGCGAGCATCCACACGAGCGGCGCGAAGCGATCAATGCATGCTTCAACCGCCCGGGGTTGACCGGCGGCCGCTCGAAGCAGGATGATCGCGTCGTCGTCGATGGACGCTCCTCTCGCACAACCCGGCTCTCACGCTTCGGGCGCGAGCGACGGGTCGATTCAGCCGCCGGGCAGCCGGCGATTGGCCGGCCCTGGGGGTCACGTTATTGTCCGCGCCCTGCATCGGCGCCGCCACTGATTCCGAACCCGGTCGGCCCGCGTCGCGGCGCGTCGCCCCGGAGCGCGGGCAAGCACACCAAGAAGGAGTCGATCATGCAGATCGATCGAGTGATCATCGCGGGAGCGTTCGCGGCGTTTGGGATCGGATCGGCAGGGGTTGCATGCCCCCCCGTCAGTTGCAGCGGCGGGAAGCAGGCGCTGGTCGCCCATGCGGCGCCCGCGAAGGGGACGATCGTCGAAGTCGCCCAGGAGGCGGGCACGTTCAAGACGCTGGTCGCCGCGGTGCAGGCGGCGGGCCTGGTCGAAACACTCTCGGGCAAAGGGCCGTTCACGGTGTTCGCGCCCACCGACGAGGCGTTCGCCAAGATCGGGAAGAAGACCCTTGACGATCTTCTCAAGCCGGAGAATCGGGATCAGCTCAAGGCGATCCTCACGTATCACGTCGTCGCCGGGAGCGTGAACAAAGGTGCCGCGCTCAAGGTCGCTCAGGCCGGCGGCGGCGCAGCGACGGTCAACGGTCAGCGCGCGGGCCTCATGGTCAAGGACGGCAGTCTGCTCGTCGCGGGAGCGAAAGTGGTCGCGGCCGACGTCGAGGCGTCCAACGGCGTGATCCACGTGATCGATACCGTGATCATGCCCGCGACCGCCGACCTCGCCGAGACGGCGATGAAGGCGGGCAAGTTCAACACGCTCGTGGCGGCGGCCAAGGCCGCGGGGCTGGTGGAAGCGCTCAAGGGCTCGGATCCGCTCACGGTGTTCGCGCCGACCGACGAGGCGTTCGCGAAGCTCCCGGCCGGCATCCTCGCCAAGCTGCTCAAGCCGGAGAACAAGGAAGCGCTCAAGTCGATCCTGCTGTATCACATCGCCCAGGGCCGGGTCTACTCCGACCAGGTGCTGAAGCAGGGCGAACTGGCGACGCTGCAGGGCGGCAAGCTCATGCCCATGCTCGAAGGCTCGCAGGCCCGGGTGAACCGTTCGACCATCATCTCGACCGACATCGACGCCCGCAACGGCGTCATTCACGTCATCGACGCGGTGCTGCTGCCCGAAGGGCTCAAGCTCGACGCGCTGAAGTGAACGACACCTCTTGAGGCGTGGTTGGCCCACGCTCTTCTTCACGTGACGGGCCGCCGGCTTTCTCGGGCCGGCGGCCTGCTTTTTTGAGCAGTTCGAACCGGCGAGTCCCCAAGGCGTAGAAGCCCGGTTCTGGCCAAGGGCGGTCCAGCTCGCCGCCGGTCTCAAGCCGGCGGGCCGAAGACCCGATCAAATGCCTGTCGACTTCGCGCGGCGAAGCGAGCGGCGCGCGAAACCTACGATGGCAGACTCGCCCGGCTTCGAGTGCGCATGCTCTTTGTTCTCGGACTTACCGCCGCCCTTGTGACGATTTTCGTCATCGCCCTCCTCGCGCACGAGTGGTGGGTCAAGGGCGAGCCGCTGATGTCGTGGCGGAACTTCTTCCTCGTCGGGTATCTCCAGTTCTACTGCTTCTCGATCGTGCACTGGAGCCTGACGCAGTATCCCTCGCCGGTCTACAACCCGCGCGGCGAGATGTTCGGGACGCTTGCCGCCACCCTGGTGGTGTTTCTCGGGCTCTGGCTCCTGTGCTACCGGTGGGGATTCAGGTGGACGTGGCCCGCGCGGATCATGCCGCAGGTTCGGCTGCCGTTGACGACGAGCGCCTTCCTGATCTGCACGGTGATGCTCGCCGCGCTTTCGCTCCTGTTCACCGGGATCATCCGCGGCGGCGTGGGTGATTCGATCCTCGCGCAGATGCGTGTGCCGCTCATGTCGGCGGCGGGTGGGTGTGCGACGGTGCTGGTGGTCTCCAACCCGAAGAATTTCCTGTGGTGGGGGCTCCTGATCAGCGTGATGGTCCTCGGGCTCATCGTCGCGACCATCGGCACGATCGACCGGCGGAACTTCCTGTCGGTGCTCTTTGTCGTTGCCTGGGTGTGGTACTACATCAGCCTGCGCGACCAGCCCAAGCTGCGCCTGGCGGTAAAGCTCGGGGCCGTGCTCGTCGTCTTCTTCCTGGCGCTGGCGACGTACAACGCCGGGCGTCAGTACAAGCACTTCAATGCCGGCTTTGAGGACCGCGCGGCCCAGTTCCAGCGCCTTGCCGCGGAGGGGCCGAACCTCTCCTCGCGCAACGTGATCGACGGCATGTTCCTGCAGGACACGCACATCTGCACGCAGGCGATCATGGAGAACTACCCGTCGATCTTCCCCTATCAGCCGTTGCACGGCATCCTGTACTACTTCGGCAACCCGATCCCGCGCGTGATCTGGCCGAGCAAGCCCGAGGCGATGGGGATCATTCTGCAGCGCCAGCTCCGCGTGCCGGCGAACCTGGGCATCGGGTGCATCGGTCACGGCTGGGCCGAGGCGGCGTGGATCGGCGTGGTGTATTACGCGATCGGGCTGGGACTGATCTGCGGGATTGCCGACCGGCTGGCGCGCATGCGCGCCGACAACCCGTTCTTCCTGATCTCGATCGGCTGCTCCCTGGGCAACGTCTTGGGCCTGGCCCGCGGGGAGACGTCGCTCTTCATGGTGCTCATCACGGTCGGCTTCGTGGTCTCGACGGTCGTCTTCTGGGTGGTGAAATCGACGTTCTGGGCGTACATGCTCGTGGGCAAGCCGGTGCTCATCCGCGGACAGCCGCTGGACCGGCCGGTTGATTCGTGGACGGGCCTCCCGCTCGAAGGCGAATCGTTCGACGACGCGAGCGAGCACGAGTATCCGGACTATCCCGATCAATCGCGGTATTGGCCGGCGCCGAGCGCCTGAGCCGGCGCGAGCCGCGCGAGGGACGAAGAATCCGCCATGCGACGCTTCGCGCGGGTGCTTGCCTGGTTGATGCTCATGGCGGGGGCGGTGCCCGTTGGGGTGTATGCCCTGGGCCGCGCGCTCACGGATCGCCTGAGCTGGTCGCAGTTTCTGTTCTGGATCCCCGCAAGCCTGCTCGTCGGCGCGGCGGCGGTGCTGATTTCGCTGGCGTGGGGGCTGTCGCGCGTCCGCCGGCGCGACCGACACGGCGCGCTCGGGCGAAGCCGGCTTCTTGGTCGATGCGTGGCGTGGTGCGCGCTGGCCGCGGGGCTGGCCGGGGTGCACGCGACGTGGCAGGCGCGCGTGCACCGCTGGGTGCTGCCGGGTCCCGAGGTGGGCGTCGGGCCGACGCTGCGCGTGGTTCATTGGACGGCGATGGCGCCCGACGTGGCGCCGCGCGACACGACGCTTCCCGGGCTGATCGAGCAGTTCGAGCCCGACCTCATGCTGCTCACGATGGCGCTGGCGCCGCACCAGTATGACGGGCTCGTTTCGCGCCTGCCCGAGGAGTTTGACTCGGCGCACGCGGGGCTGTTCACCGTGGCGAGCCGCCTGCCCATTCTCTCGCGGCGCGTGTTCAACCTGGGCCTCGCGGAGAATGATCGACCGGCGCTGCCGCCGGGCGCCGCGATCGACCCGCGCCAACCGGCGCCGGTGCCTGATGAATCGCGGCACTGGATCGAGTATTTCTACAACCAGGTGCGCGGACCGCTGGGCTTGCCGCGGCGGTACTTCCGCAACGCCGATCCGGGCTGGCTGCTTGTGCTCACGCTCGACGGCACGCAGCGCTTCGGGCGGCCGGTGACGGTGTACTTCTACGACCTGCCCTCCGATCCGCTCCGCTCGAAGGCGGAGCTGGCCGAGCGCGTGACCCGGGTCGTGGGTGAACTGGAGCGTGCGGGCGACCTGCCGCCGCCGGATCTGATCGTGGGCGATTTCAATATCCCGCGCGGCTCGGCGTCGCTGGGGCGCATGACGCGCGGCTACGCGTCGGCGCACGATGACGCGGGCATCGGGCCGTGCTCGACGTGGCCGCGGGCCAGGCCGATCCTGCATCTCGATCATCTCCTGCGCAGCCCGGCGTGGCGCGCCCGAAAGTATCAAGTGTTCGACCCGGGCAGCGGCGACCACCTGGCACAGTGGAGCGTGCTGGAGTGGGTTGAACGCCGCGGCGCGGCCGCGGCGCCGTGAAAGGCACCGCGAGAGATCATCCGTGCCCGAGGTACGCCTTGCGGACTTCGTCGCTCCGGGCGAGTTCGCTCGCCGGCCCGCTCATGGCGACAGCGCCGGTTTCGAGCACCACGGCACGGTGCGCCACGTGCAGGGCCATGTTCGCGTTCTGCTCGACGAGCAGGATGGTGACACCCTGCTTGTTGATCTCGCGGATGATCGAGAAGATCGTCTGCACGAGCTGCGGCGCCAGGCCGAGTGAGGGCTCGTCGAGCAGCAGGAGTTTCGGGCGGCTGAGCAGCGCCCGCGCGATCGCAAGCATCTGCTGTTCGCCGCCCGAGAGCGTGCCGGCCATCTGGCGGAGGCGCTCGCGCACGCGCGGGAAGAGCGTGAGGGCGCGCTCGCGGTCGGCGGCGACGCCGCTCGGGTCGGTGCGCGAGAACGCGCCGAGCGAGAGGTTCTCGTCGACCGTGAGATTCGAGAAGATGCCCCGGCCCTCGGGCGCATGCACCAGCCCGCGGCGCACGAGCACGTGCGCCGGCAGGCCCGCGATCGACTGGCCGTCGAACTCGATCGACCCCGACCGCGCCTTCACCATGCCCGAGATCGCCCGCAGCGTGGTGGTCTTCCCCGCGCCATTGCACCCGATGAGCGTGAGAATCTCCCCGGCCTCGACCGAGAGCGAAACGCCGTGCAGCGCCTTGACGGCGCCGTAGGAAACGTGCAGATTGGAGACGGTGAGGAGGGGCACGTTACGCCTGAGCAGGCTCTCCGAGGTAGGCTTCGATGACGCGCGGATTCTTCTGGATGTCCGCGGGGGCGCCGGCGGCGATGGTTTCGCCGTAGTCGAGCACGGTGATGTGTTCGCAGATGTCCATGACGAGCCCCATGTCGTGCTCGATGAGCAGGATGGTGAGGGCGAAGTCGCGGCGGATGCGGTTGATGGACCCCGCGAGCTCCTTTTTCTCCTGCGGGTTCATGCCGGCGGCGGGTTCATCGAGGAGCAGCACCTTGGGCTGGGTCGCGATCGCCCGGATGATTTCGAGCCGGCGCTGGTCGCCGTAGGGCAGGTTCTTGGCCTGCTCGTCCTCGCGGTCGTCGAGATCGAAGAGGGCGAGCAGATCGCGCGCCCGCTGCGTCATGGCGCGTTCCTGGCGCGTGTGTCCGGGCGTGCGCAGCAGGGTCGAGGCGAGCGCGTGGCTGCCGCGCAGGTGGCACCCGACCCGCACGTTGTCGAGGACGGACAGCTCCCCGAAGAGGCGGATGTTCTGGAACGTGCGCGAGAGCCCGGCCTCGGCGATCTGGTGGGGCTTGAGCCCGTCGATGCGCCGCCCGTCGAGCGAGATGGCGCCCGTCTGCGTCTGGTAGACGCCCGTGAGCAGGTTGAACGCCGTCGTCTTGCCCGCGCCATTGGGGCCGATGAGCCCGTGCAGCCCGCCGCGCGGGATGCGCAGCGAGAACGCCTGCACGGCCTTGAGCCCGCCGAAGGCGATGCCGATGCCGGCGACGTCGAGCAGCGGATGGGCGGCGGAGTCGCTCATGCGTTCACTTCGACCCCAGTTTGCGCGTGCGGAAGAAGTCCCAGATTTCCTGCACGCCGAAGAGCCCCTGCGGACGCATGATCATCATGCACACGAGCATGAGCGCGTAGATGATCATGCGATAGTCGCCCAGGTTGGCGCTGGGGTTGCCCGTCGCGGCCTGCAGCAGCGCGTTGCCGCCGGCCGCGAGCCCCGCGGTGGCGAGCAGCGCGCCGGCGAGCACCGTGAGCGTGAGCGCGACGCGTTCCCCGCGCTTGGCGGCCCGCGCGCCCAGTGTCGCCGCCCCGAGGGCGAGCGTCACCCCCAGCAGCCACGGCCACAGGGCCACCACCGGGCGCGGATCGCGCAGGATCTCGGGCAACAGCGTCAGGATCACCGCCGCCATCACGACGCCGGAGATGGAGCCCAGCCCGCCCAGCACGACCATGATGATGATCTCAAATGAGAGGATGAACCCGGCGTTCTTCGGCTCGAGGTTGACGCCGCTGTGTCCGAAGAGCCCGCCCGCCACGCCGGCAAAGAAGGCGGCGATGACGAACGCCCGCACCTTGTACCTGGCGATATCGACGCCCATGGCGCGGGCCGCGATCTCATCCTCGCGGATCGACAGGAGCGCGCGCCCCATGCTCGATTGCTTCAGGCGGAACGCCGCGATGAGCGTCAGCCCGACCATGAGCCAGACGATGAAGAGGTTGGAATAGGTCGGCAGTTCCTTGAACCCCTGTGCTCCGCCCCAGGGCGGGGGCCACCAGGTCATCGACGTATCGCGCACTTCGTCGAGGGTGAAGACCTGAGAGCTTGTGCGCTGGAGGAGTACGCGAACGATCTCGCCGAAGCCAAGGGTGACGACGGCGAGGTAGTCGCCGCGCAGGCGCAGCGAAGGCAGGCCGACGAGGTACCCGCAGGCCGCCGCGACGCACCCGCCGAGCAGGCAACCGCCGACGAGCAGCCATTCGCCGCCGGCGTGCGCCTTGGGGTCGCCGAAGATGTACATGCCGCCGTAGAACGTGAGCGTCGCCGCGATGTAACCGCCGATGGCGAGGAACCCGGCGTGCCCGATGGAGAACTGCCCGGTGAAGCCGTTGACGATGTTGAGCGACGCCGCGAGGATGATCGAGATGCCGACCTGCAGGAGCAGGATCGAGTTGAAGGATCCGACGAGCGGCCCGACGCCGAAATGCACGATCGCGGCAAAGCCCAGCGCGAGCGCCGGCGCAAGGCCCATGGCCGCCGCGGGATGGGCGAGGAGTCCCCGAGCCGCCGGCGGGTGAGCGCTTGAAGCAGGTCGTGTCGGCGTGGGGGTCGCGGGCGCGCTCACACCTTTTCCCTCACGGGGCTGCCGAGCAGGCCGGCGGGCTTGAGGAGCAGGACGAGAATGAGCACGGAGAAGACATACAGGTCCGCGAACTCGGGGAGCTTGGTGTAGAACTTTCCGAAGACCTCGACGAACGCGATCAGGAACCCGCCCAGCGCCGCGCCGCGCACGTTGCCGATGCCGCCGACAACCGCGGCGACAAACGCCTTCAGCCCCAGCAGCACCCAGCTTTCGTGCGCGGAGATGTTGAGCGGATACTTGAGCGAGTTGAGGAACCCCGCGCCGCCCGCGAGCACCGCTCCGAGAACAAAGGTGAACGAGATCACCCGGTCGACGTTGATCCCCATGAGCGCCGCGGTCTCGAAGTTGAACGACACGGCCCGCATTGCCGTGCCCATCCGCGTGCGGAAGACCAGGAAATCGAGCACGAGCATGAAGACGATGGCCGAGCAGACGATGGCGACATCGACGAGTTGAATCGGCACGACGGGTTCGCGCAGGAGCGTGAACGACGCCCCTTTCACCGTCTCCTCATCCACCGCCGACAGCACGTCGAGCTCCTGCAGGCGCACGGGCTTGGGCACGGCTTCATCGGACCGCGGCGAGAGCACGCGCAGCGTGGCGCGCTTCCCCGCGCCGTTCGGACCCGGATGCAGTTCGAGACGGTATTGCCGCAGCGGGTTGATCTCGACCGGCGCGTCAAGCCTCACCGCGCCGGGGGCGCCGACATCCGCCACGCCCCGGGCGACCGTCGTCGCGTTGAGCGCCCGGTCTGGCAGCAGCGCCGGCATCGGCTGGGGGCGCGAGCCGAACGGCACCTTCAACGGCCACACGTGCAGCAACTCATACCGCGCGCCCGGCGGCACGTTCTCGGCGACCTCGGCGAGACGGATCTCACTCCCCGCGGGCATTTCCCCCAGCGCGAACCCGACGCGCAGCTCCCGCGTCGCTTCGCCCATCCGCACCCGCGCGACATAGCTCGCCCCTTCGAGGAACATCACCGGCCGGTCGAGCGTGATCGAGCCCACGCGCTCGCCCGCGGCCATCGGCCCCGCCGCCAGCGGCGCCGAGCGCGGGCTGAAATCGAACTGAAGCTGCCCGACATTCTGCAGGAACAGCGACACTCCGATCGCCGTGATGAGCACGTTCAGGCGCGGCGCCTTGCGCAAGGGTCGATACGCCAGGCGCTCGATCGTGAACCCCACGATCCCGCAGACGCACATCGCCCCCACAAGCACCACCGCCCCGACCCACCAGGGCAGCGCCGCCCGGTCGAGTGCCGCGGCATTGATCACGAACACTGCGAGCGTGAGCGAGGACCACGCCCCGAGCACGAACACGTCTGAATGGGCGAAGTTGATGAACTTCAGGATCCCGTACACCATGGTGTACCCGAGCGCGATGAGCGCGTACAGGCTCCCGATCACCAGGGCGCTGATCAACTGCGTCAGGAAGTCATCCACGGGAAGTCACACGAAAGGCCCAAAGGCCCGTTTGGACGGCAAAAACCGGATCGGGGAGCGAGTGTATCAATCGCCGATCCCCATCGCGTGGTTCGTACAGCCCCCAAACCTCCAGGGGCGACTCTCGAACACGCACAACGCCCCTGCGTCCGAGAACCTCGCTCAACCGAACGGATCAGCAAGCCGTATAGACGTTCGCGGCGTACCGTGTTTCCGCGGTCGCACCGAGCCTCGGCGACAGCCGATGATTGGGACCTCAGAGAGGGCACCTCTTGCCGTCAGAACGAACGATCCAAAAGTTGGGTGTCAGTGCGCGGGCGCTCGTGCTCGTCGGCGCGTTTGCCGCGGTCGCGGCGGCTCAGGTTCCTTCCGCGCCGACAGTCCCGATCCGCACGACGGTCATTCAACGCGACTCGGGCATGGTGCCTGCCCCCATCGACCCCGGCCATCCCGGGCTGGTCACGGTGTACTCCACGGTTGTGACCGCCCCGCAGTCATCGTGGTCGCGCCTGCTGTTCGGCGAGGTCACGCTTGCCGGACCCGCGGGAACGGAGCGTGCCGCGCGCCTGCGGCTCACGTCTCTCCTCGACGGTTCAAGTCAATGGCTCGACGCCCAGTCACTCGCCCAGTGGGGCGGTGCGTCGGCCTATTTCAACGGCGCCTCGGTGCGCGTCGAGCTGCTCGCCGCACCGGGGACCGGACCCAGCCGCGTGGTGATCCAATCGGTTCAGGGGCACGAGCCCGAGTTCGTCACGCCGCAGGACATCTGTCTGCCCAACGATGACCGCGTGGCCGTCGCTGATCCGCGGATGGCTCGCGTCCTGGGTTTCGGCGGCACCATCGGCACCGCCTTCGCTTTCAACGACACCAATCATTTCTTCCTGACCGCCGGGCATGTGCAACCCACCACCGGGAGCGTCATGCACTTCAACGTCCCGGCGTCAAACCCCGACGGCACCATCAACTTTCCGCCGCCCGAAGATCAGTACCCGGTCGACCCGGCCAGCGTCCAGCGACAGACCTCGGGCACGGGCAACGACTGGTGTTACTTCGGCACGTTTCCCAACAGCAACACGGCGCTCCAGCCGTCGCAGGTCTACGGCGGGTCGTTCTTCACCCTCGCTGCCGCCCCGCCGGCGCCGGCGGAACAGGACATCCGCGTCAGCGGCTTCGGCTCGACCAACGGCCTGAGTCTTCCGCATGAGATGAGCTTCACGCTCACCACGTCCACCGGGCCGTACACCTTTTCCGGATCAACGATCCGGTACCGCGTCGATACCACCGGCGGAAACTCCGGCTCCGCCGTGCAGTTTCTCCCGACGGGCGAAGTCATCGGCATCCACTATCTCGCCGGGTGCATGAGCGGCGGCAATCCCGACCTCGGCAACCAGGCCACGCCCATCAACAACGCCAATCTCCAGGTCGCGCTCAACGCCCCCATCGGCGTCTGCCGCACCGGCCGCGGGACGATCAGCGGCCACCTCTACGCCCTCGGCGACCTGGCCAACAACTTCGGCACCGCGAGCATCTCACCGCTTCGCTTCGCCCGGATCGCGCAGATCGGCTCGCGCTGGCAGGGCCTCACCTGGGACCGCACGCGCAACCGCTTCTTCGCCTGCGACGGCAATCTCAACCTCTTCACGCTCACCACCGACGGCCAGCTTTCGCCCGTCGGCCCCATCACCGGCACGTCGGGCCAGGTCATCCACGGGCTCGGGTTCGACCCCGGCCCGCGCGTGCTCTACGGCGTCGCCGCCTCGACGGGGCAGCTCTACGCGATCAACACTTCCACGGCGGCCGCCACGCCCATCGGCGCGCCCCAGGGCGGCCTGGTCACGGGGCTCGAGTTCGATGCCACGCGTCAAGTGCTCTGGGGCATCGAGAACACGACCCAGAGCAAGCTCATTCGGATCAACACGTCGACCGGCGCGCAGACGCTCATCGGCAACATCGGCACGGCGTCCATCGCGCAGTGCCACGGCCTCGCGGTCGACTACGACGACGGCAGCCTCTACACCATCAACGCCACGAGCAGCGTGCTCTATCGACTGAGCGCGACCACCGGCGTCGGCACCGTGGTCGGCGCGACGCTCGGACTCTTCCCCAATGCCTTCGGCATGGCCGTGGCCAACCCCGGCGAGCCGTCGTGCCCGCAGGACTTCAACGGTGACGGCACGGTCGACCCCGACGACCTGGGCGATTACATCAACTGCTACTTCGCCACGCCGCCGTGCCCCGAGGCCGATTTCAACGCCGATGGCGCCGTCGATCCGGATGATCTGGGCGACTTCATCAACGCGTACTTCGGGCCGGCGTGCTGATGCTCAATCCACAAGCAAACGACCCGCCCTCGCGCCGAGCGGGGCGGGTCGATGCACGGATGAAATTTCTGATGAGGTCAGACGGCTGGTCGATCAGCGAACCGCACGGCGCCGGCGGGTGACGGCCAGTGCGCCCATCGCCGCCACCGCCAGCGCGCCGGGCGCCGGCACGAGGCTGTTGCCATAGATCAACTGATCCTGGCGCACCCCGCTCTGGAGCCCGAAGAGCCCGTTGACGGCCCCTTCGCTGGCGATCGCACCGACGATGGTGTTGAACTGGTTGACGATGCCCGAGCCCAGCGCCGACCCGGAGGTCTTCGTGAAGCGGATGTTGCCGCCCGTCAGGTTGAGCGACGACGCGCCGGCGTCGGCATTGAAGTCGTAGAGGATCTCCCACACCGCAAGCTGGAAGGCAGCGGCGAAGTCGTTGGTGGCGTCGGGGTTGATGGCCGCGCTGCCGAACGTGAAGAAGATGCCCAGGAGAGCCTGCGCGCGATCGGCGCCCAGGGGCTGACCCTGCACGAGCAGGTCGACCGGCGCCACGACGGTGAACATGCTCGAGGCGCTCGAAACGCGCTGATCGAAGTCGGCGCAGAAGGTTCGGTGTTCGCCCACGAGCGCGGCGGCCTGGCCCGTGCCGCTGGTGATGTCGTGCCGGAGCTGGCCCGCGAAGACGTTGATGGCGTCGTCATCGAAGAAGGTGGCGCGGACATTGGAGCCGCGACCGGTTCCCTCGAATGACATGGTCACGGTGTCGGCGCAGGTGATGCCGGCGCCGGAAGCTGCGCCGATCGCGAAGGCCGTGATCAGGGTGCGGTGACGGGTGAGCATGTGTCCTCCGGTCTTGAGAGATGCGAAGAGCCGGGGCGAGATCGCGCCCGGCTGCTCACACTGTGCGATGTGGAGGGCGGTGCCGCCAGCGCCGCGGGTCGAGCGACGCGCGGGCACGCCGACCGGGGGAGCGCGGCAGGCACTGCCGCGTGGACCGGTCCGAGAATGGCAGGCTCTGCGTGCGCCTCAGTGTGCGGGCGGGAGTTCGCGTTCGCGCAGGCGTCCGAGAAGCCGGTCGATCCGCGCGTCCCGCGGTTCGGGGCTGCCGGCGGCGCGCTGTTCCATCTGGTCGATCACGCGCCGCGCCTCATCGAAGCGTGCATCGTCGAGCTCGGTGTGCGCCAGGGCATCGAGCGCGGCAAGGCTGTAATAGCTCTCGGGCCCGCGCAGGCGGTCGGCCTTGTCGAGAAACTCGCGCGCCGCCTGACGCGCCTCATCGAAGCGGCCCAGCGCACGGAGCTGATCGACCAGCATCGTCAATGTGCCCGCCTCGTCGGTCACGATCCAGTGCGACTCGCCCAGGCCGATGCGATGCGCCTTGCGGAGGATCTCGACCGCGGCTTCGCGATCGCCCTTGCAGGCCAGGGCCCGCGCCAGGCAGCGCTGCGCCATGAGCGTCTCGGGATGCGTCGCGCCGAAGACGCGCTCGGCCCGGGCGATCGTCTCGCGCAGGTGCGGCTCGGCCTCGTCATGGCGGCCCGTGCGCACGAGGCAATCCATCGCGTATGTATAGCGGAAGCGGATGCCCGCGACCGATTCCGGGCACGCTGCTTCGAGGATCGGCATCGCGCGCAGGTACTCCCGCTCCATCGCGTCGCGCCGGCCCAGGCCGCGGTACACGCCGCCGAGGTTGAAGTACGCGACTGCGGCACGCGTGGACGAAGGGCCATAGGCGCGGGCGATGCCCGCCGCCGCCGCTTCCGCCATCGCCACGGCCTCTTCCGCCCGGCCCATGCGCATGAGCACGTTCGCAAGCAGGTCCATCGCGCCGAGGATCGGTCGGCTGCCCGGCGGCAGAGCCTTGCTGAAGGCTTCGAGGCTCGCGCGGGCGGCGCTCTCGGCTTCGGGCTGACGGGCGCCTTCGTTGTACGCTCCGGCGAGGCGCGCCATCGCCCGTCCATACGCCTCTGACGCCTTGCCTTCCCGATCCGCCGCACGCTCGGCGAGCCAGCGCCGATGGCGGATTGCTCCATCGCACAGGTGCAGCTGCCCGTAGCAATCCGCCAGGGTGGCGCGCACGTCGGTCTCGACGTCGGGGAACTTTGCCAGGGCGCCGGCATCCAGTCGCGCCGATGCATCGTCGAGCACGCTGGTGAGCGTGCGCGACTGTCGGTCGGGCGTCTGCCCGGCGAGCTTGAGCACGTCGCCGAGGAACGCGCTGACGCGGCGCGACTTATCGCTTTCCTCCCGTGCTTCACGCGCCAGGGCGTCAGCCTTGTCGAGCGCGAGCTCGGCGGTTCGCCGCGCGGCGCGTTCATCATCGCTCATGCGCTCGAAGCGCTGCGCCTGCACCCAGGCGAATCCGGCAAACGACACCAGCGCGATGATCGCGAGGCTTCCCGCCGCCGCCCACCCGCGATGCCGGTGCATCGCCTTGCGCAGCACGTACACCGCCGAGTCGCGGCGTGCCTCGATCGCCTCCCCGCGCAGATGCCGGCGAAGATCAGACGCCAGGTCGCGGGCGCTCTGGTACCGGCGCTCCCGATCGCGCTCCAGCGCCCGCGCCACGATGATCTCGATCTCCCCGCGCAGCCGCCGATCGAGCGACCCCAGCGGCGGCGTGGCGCTCTCGCGAACACGGCGCGCGACCTCCGGCAACGGGACGTCGTCCAGGTCGTGCGGCAAGCGCCCGGCGAGCAGTTCGAAGAGGATCACGCCCAGCGAGTACACATCGGAGCGCGTGTCCACCTGGTCGGCGCGCCCGCCCAGTTGCTCGGGGCTCATGTACGCGATCGTGCCAAGCACCTGGCCCGCGCGCGTGGCCATCGTCGGCGTCTGAAGATCCTGCCCGGTCACGCGCGCCACGCCGAAGTCCAGGATCTTGGGCTGAGCCGCGAGTGCGGGAAGGCCCGGCGCGCCTGTCGGCGCGGGGCAATCGCTTTCCTCCACAAGAATGTTTGCCGGTTTCAGGTCGCGATGAATGACGCCGCGCTGATGCGCATACTGCACCGCGTCGCACACCCGGGCAACAAGCTCAAGACGCTCGCGGATCGAAAGGCCCGCCTCCCGCGCGTGCGCCGTGAGCGTTCGCCCGCGAACGTACTCCATCGCGATGTACGGCACCCGCCCCCGGCCGCCGCCCGGCGCGCCGGCATCGGAAACGCCGGCCTGGTAAACCTGGGCGATCCCCGGATGGCGCAACTGTCCAAGCACGTGCGCCTCATGCAGAAAGCGGCGCTGCACCTCGAGCGACGCGAGCCCGCTGCGTATGACCTTCACCGCGACCGTGCGGCGCGGGTTCTCCTGCCCCGCTTCGTACACCACGGCCATGCCGCCCTCTCCCAGCACGCGCAGAATGCGGTATGGTCCGATGCTGCTGAGCCCGGCGAGCGTCGGATGCGCCGCCGCTTCGCCTGCCGCGTGCGCGGCGCGTTCCTCAATGACGTCACCCACGCCCGGCGGCCGCTCGTCGAGCGGACCTGTGCCCGCCGCCGCGTCTTCTTCCAGGAGGTCCACGACCACCGCCCGAAGCTCTTGGTCGTCGCCGCACAGATCATCGAGCAGCAGCAGGCGCTCGGCCGCGTCGGCGTCGACCACCACGCCGAAGATCTCCTCGGCGCGACGAAGCGAGGGAGCGTTCACGCGGCAAGCTCCGCGTTCACGCCCGCGGCGGCATCAACGCCCGCGCGCCGCAGATACCGGTGGAGGTACGCGCGGATGAAGCGCCACTCGCGATCGATCGTGGGTGTCGAGACGCCGAGCGCCTGGGCAGTCTGCTCCGCCGTCAGCCCCGCGAAATAGCGGAGCATGACGATCCGTCCCTTGCGCGGGTCGGTGCGTTCCAGCTCGCGCAGCGCCTGATCGAGCACGAGCAGGTCCAGATCCTGATCCTCACCCATCAGGTCTGCGTCCGCGACGCTTTCCGTGGCTCCAAACTCCACGCGGGCGCGCCCGCCGCCGTGCTTCACGGCCTTCTTGCGGCGCGCCTGATCAACAAGAATCTGCCGCATGGCGTTGGCGGCCGCCCCGAAGAAGTGCCCGCGCCCGTTCCAGCCGGGGTCCAAGTTGCCGACAAGCTTGAGAAAGGCCTCGTGGACCAGGGCCGTGGGCTGGAGCGTGTTGCAGGCCGCCTTGGCGCCGAGCTGGCTGCGAGCCAGGACGCGCAACTCGTCATACACCAGGGGAAGCAGGGCCGACGCCGCCCCGGGGTCGCCTCGACCGGTCGCCTCGATCAGTTGGGTCACATGGCTCTGAGCGTGCATGCGTTGCTCCAGTCCCCGGGGCGCAGGCCCGGCGCGGGGCGCCTCTCAATGCGCCGCCCGGAGGCCGGGTGGCGAACGTGATCGCGATTTTTTCCGGCGCCCCGACCCTGATGGGTCTTCGCCCGCGATCTCGTACTGACCTCCATCGCCGCATTCCGCCACCACCCGGCGGCCTCGTCGATCCAGGAGCTTCCCCATGTCGACTCATCAGTTCTGCTGCTCGAACCCTTCCGTGGAGTCCGCCCGCACGCGCGGCGTCACTCCGACCCGTGCAAGAGCCGTACTCGCGGCGATGGCCGTGTTCGCCGGCCTCGCCGCCGTCAGCCCGGCGCCGGCGTTGGCCCAGATTCAGCAGTCGTATGCCGTCGGCACCGGCTTCACGTACCAGGGTCGGCTTGAAGACGCCGGTCAGCCCGCTCAGGGCGTCTACGACATCCAGTTTCAGCTCTTCAACGGCCCGACATTCCTGAACTTCCTTCAGAGCACCGTGGTCGTTGAGGATGTGCAGGTCACCAACGGCCTGTTCACCACCAAGGTCGATTTCGGCTCGTTCTTCTCCGGCGCGGGCCGCTGGATTTCGGTCGGGTTCCGTCCCGGCGCCAGCACGGGTTCGTTCACGGTCCTGCCCACGCGCCAGGAGCTCACCCCGACGCCCTACGCCATCGGACTCGCGCTCCCCTACACCGCGGCGTACAGCTCGTCAGCGCCACTCTTCACGCTCGAGAGTCTCGGCAGCGGCGGCGTGATGTCGCTCACCTCCGCCGGCGGCACGGCCCTCAGCGTCGTCAGCACCGCGGGTGACGGCATCTCCGCGACTACCAACATCGGGCATGCCATCAATGGCGTCTGCACCGGTGCTGCCGCCGGTCTCCGCGGGGCCAACTCCGGCACCGGCTCGGGTGTCTATGGGCAGATCAGCGGCGCGAGCTCCGCGTCCGCCGCCGCCCTCTATGGCTACAGCCTCGGGCAGGCCGGCTCCGCCGCGTTCCTCCGCACCGAAGTCGCCTCCAACACCTCACCCACGTTCCGCCTCCAGAACAACGGCAGCGGCGCGGCCCTCCACGTCACCAACCGCACCAACCACTCCGCCATCTTCGAGAACACCAGCGCCGCAGGCGTCAACGGCGGCGTGCTCTCCACCGTCGCAGGCGGTGGAATTTCCCTCTGGGGCAAGACCACCGGCTCCAGCCCCGCCGCCCGCTTCGATATCGACAACCCCGCCAGCACCGCCAACGCGCTCGAAGTCAATAACCTCGGCAACGGCCTCACCGCCAAGTTCAACGGCGGCGATGTGCAGGTCAACGGGAACCTCTACGCCCAGACCGGCACCGTCCTCAACCGCGCATCCCCCATCGCCTGGGGAACCTTCCAGGCCATCTCCAACAACCCCGAACTCACCACCAGCAGCGGCAACGTCACGGTCACCTACATCAGCGGCAACGGGTTCCGTGTCCAGGTCGTGGGCGAGGGAGACCCCGCCAACTGGACCGTCATCGCCATGCCCCGCTACGGCAACAACCCTGATGCCACTCAGACCGAGTACAACGTCAAGGTCGGTGCGCCCCTCGTCGTGATCGGCAGCCCCGGCACCGGCGTGTTCTACATCTCCGAGCGCTGCATCAACGGCTGCAACGAGTTCGTCCCGGTGCACTGGATCAACTTCGTCGTCTACAAAGGCCAGTGAGCCGATCCGTGCAGCCCGTCACTTCCTCAACATCCTGATACGCGGAGTCTCACCATGAACACTCGATCCCCTCTGCTTGCCGCCATGCTCCCGGCACTCCTCCCCGCTCTGGCATCGGCTCAGCAGTACGCACTCACCTGGTCCTCGATCGATGGCGGCGGCACGATGCAGTCCGCCGCGGGGCCTTACGTCCTCGGCGGCACCATCGGGCAGCACGACGCCGGGCCCGACCTGGCCGGCCCGGGCGCGCCGGGAACCCGCATCATCGGCGGCTTCTGGGCCGTCGGCGATCAGAACGCACCGGCGTGCATGGCCGATTTCAATGGCGACGGCAACCTCGACCCCGATGACCTCGGCGACTACATCAACTGCTACTTCACCACCCCCCCGTGCGCTCAAGCCGACTTCAACGCCGACGGCAACGTCGACCCCGACGACCTGGGCGACTACATCAATGCCTACTTCGCCGGGTGTCCGTAGCGGCCCAAGCACCTACGCTGCCACCGAAGCACGGAGGGCGGCACATGGCGGCGGAGTCCGGCATCCATTTGAACGATTCAGGCGGTTCACCTTCCGGTGGATCGCCTGTTTCACGTTTCGCACATCTCCATCTCCACACCGAGTATTCGCTCCTCGACGGCGGCAACCGCATCGACAAGCTGCTCGATCGCGTGAAAGAGCTGGGCATGGATGCCGTCGCCTGCACCGACCACGGCAACCTCTTCGGCGCGGTCGCGTTTTACCTCGGCGCCAAAGAACGCGGGATCAAGCCCATCCTCGGCGTCGAGGCTTACGTCGCCCCCGGTTCGCGCACCGACAAGACCTACACCGGTGTGTCCGACGGCGGATACCACCTCGTCCTCCTCGCCGAGAACAACACCGGGTGGAACAACCTCCTGTACCTGTGCAGCGAAGCGTACCTCACCGGCTTCTACTACAAGCCGCGCATCGATCGCGACCTGCTCGCCGCGCACAGTGAGGGCCTCATCGCGATCAACGGGCACCTGGGGAGTGAGATCGGCGACAACCTGCTGGAGTTCGAGACCTCCCGCGACGAGCGCTTCTGGCACAAGGCCGAGGAGAGCGCGCTCTGGCACGCCAAGACCTTCAGCCGCCCCGGCGAGCCGCCCCGGTTCTTCATCGAGCTGCAGCACCACGTGCGCGAGCAGAACTCGATCAACAAGCACCTGATCCGCCTGGCCCGCGCGCTTCAGCTCCCGCTCGTGTGCGACAACGACTCGCACTTCCTTCGTGCTGAGGATCACGACGCGCACGACACGCTCGTCTGCATCTCCACGGGCAAGGGCAAGAACGATGCGGGCCGGATGAAGTACCCGCCCGAGCTCTACGTGAAGAGCCCGGGCGAGATGGTCGCTTTGTTCGAGCCCTATGCCGATGCGGGGCGCGAGGCCCTGCAGAACAGCGTGGAGATTGCCCGTCGCTGCAACGTCACCCTCCCGCTCGGTCAGAACCATGCCCCGGCCGTGCGCGTCAGGATCGCGCCCGAATCGCAGCGCCCGCGCCCGGACGACCCGAAGTTCGCCGGCGATCTCTCGGCGTGGTACCGCGCCTACTGCGCGGGGTTCGAAGTCGTGCCCTTCGCGCTCCCCGACGGCGCGAGCGAGGACGAGAAGAAGCGGATCGCCGCCGAGGCCAAGGCCGAGTGCGACGAGGCCCTGCGCCTGCTCGCCGAGGGTGGATTCGTGTGGAGGTATGGACGCGGCACCACCCACGATCAGCACCAGCAGCGCCGCGACCGCCTCACCCGCGAGCTCAGGATCCTCGCCGACAAGAACATTTCCGCGTACTTCCTCATCGTCTGGGATTTCGTCAACTGGGGACGCAACAGCGGCGTGCCCGCCCTCGCCCGCGGCTCCGGCGTCGGCACCATGGTCGGCTACACCCTCGGGCTTTCCAACGCCTGTCCGATCGAGTTCGGCCTGCTCTTCGAGCGATTCACCGACCCCGACCGCAGCGAGTACCCCGATATTGATATCGATCTCTGCCAGGACGGGCGACAGCGCGTCATCGAGTACGTCCGCCGAAAGTACGGGCACGTCGCCCAGATCATCACCTTCGGCACCCTCAAGGCCCGCGCGGCGATCCGCGATGTCGGGCGCGTGCTCGAGATGCCCCTCTCCGAAGTCGACAAGCTCGCCAAGCTCGTCCCCGAGCAGCTCGGCGTCACGCTTGACCGCGCGCTCGAGCTCGAACCGGCGCTCAAGCAGTGGTATGACAAGGACGCGGTCGTCGCGCGGTGCATCGACAACGCCCGGGCGATCGAGGGCCAGGCGCGCCACGCGAGCGTGCACGCCGCGGGGGTCATCGTCGCGACGCGACCGCTGCACGAGATCGTCCCGCTCTACCGCCCCTCCAACGGCGCGCCCACCGACGTGGTCACGCAGTGGGACGGCCCGACCTGTGAAAAGATGGGCCTGCTCAAGATGGACTTCCTGGGCCTGCGCACCATCTCCGTCATCGAGCGCGCCAAGAAGCTCATCCGCGAGTCGTTGAGCGAGGAAGAGATTTGGCGCGCGGTCGGGCGCGGGGCCGAACGGTCTGGAGCATCGTCCGACGGTCCCCGCCGGCCGACCACCCTCAGTCACCCGCTCGATCTCGACCGTCTCACCCCCACCGACCCCCGCGTCTTCGCCCTGTTCCAGCGCGGCGACACCGCCGGCGTCTTTCAGTTCGAGTCCGAGGGCATGCGCCGCCTGCTCCGCGAGATGAAGCCCGACCGCCTCGAAGACCTCATCGCCGCCAACGCCCTCTTCCGGCCAGGGCCGATGGACCTCATCCCCGACTACAACCGCCGCAAGCACGGGTCAGAACCCGTCCCAAGCCTTCACCCCATCGTCGACGAGTTCACGCGCGAGACGTACGGCGTCATGGTCTACCAGGAACAGGTCATGCAGATCGTGCACGGCCTCGGAGGCATCAAGCTTCGCGACGCCTACACGCTCATCAAGAACATCAGCAAGAAAAAATACGACAAGATCGAGAAGGAACGCCCGAAGTTCGTCGACGGCGCGCAAAAGCAGGGCCTCTCAAAGCCCAAGGCCGAGGAGCTCTTCGAGCTCATCCTCAAGTTCGCGGGCTACGGCTTCAACAAGAGCCACAGCACCGGATACGCCATCGTCGCCTATCAGACCGCCTACCTCAAGACCTATTTTCCGAATCAATACATGGCCGCGTTCCTCACCTATGAGTCCGGCGCGAGCCAGATCGCCGACTGGGCCCCCTATCTCGAGGACTGCAAGAAGACGCCGTTCATCAACCCCTCCACGGGCGCGGTCATCAAGACCGGCGTCGAAGTGCGCCCGCCGGACATCAACCTCTCCGATGCCGATTTCACCGTCGTCTTCGAGCCGGGCGAGGCGCGAACCGCCAGCGCCGGCCACGTGCGCTTCGGCCTCGGCGCCATCAAGGGCGTCGGCGAAAAAACCATCGAATCGATCGTGCGCGAACGCCGAGGTGGACATGCTCCGGGCCAGGCCGGCGAAGCGCCGCCGGCGCCGCCCGGTCCGGATCGTTCGGTCGCTTCTTCGCTCCGCCTCTTCTCGTCGCTCTTTGATTTCTGCGAGCGCGTGCCCATCGGCGGGTCGGGCCAGAACGGCGGCGCCGTCAACAAGGGCACCATCGAGTCCCTCATCAAATCCGGCGCGATGGACTGCCTCCACGGCCGCAAGGCCCGAAGCGCCATGATGGCCAGCATCGAGGCCGCCGTCACCTCGGGCGGCGCCCTCCAGCGCGACAAGGCTTCCGGTCAAAACTCGCTCTTCGGCCTCGGCGGCGCTTCGCCCGATGCCGCCGCCGCGCCCGCGCCCGCGGCGCTCGCGCGCGTCAACCCATGGTCCGAGTCCGAAACGCTCGCCTTCGAGAAAGACACGCTCGGCTTCTACGCCTCCAGCCATCCGCTCGATGAACACGCCCCGCTCATCACGCGCTTTGCCAACGCCACCACGCGTCAGATCCGCGAACAGGCCGAGCCCATCAAGCAGGACTCGCGCGTCATCCTCGGCGTCTGCATTCAGTCGCTCCGCACCATCATGCTCAAATCCGGCAAGAACGCCGGCAGCAAGATGGGCGTCGCCATGCTCGAAGACAAGTCGGGCACCCTCGAAGCTGTCGCCTTCTCAGACATCTTCGGCAGGCACGCCGAGCTGCTCCAGCCCGACCAGATCGTCTTCGTCGTCGGCAGCGCCGACTACACCCGCGGCCAGCCCCAAGTCCGCATCGAGCGCGTCCTCTCTCTCGACGAAGG
This sequence comes from Phycisphaerales bacterium, assembly GCA_050182995.1. Lineage (GTDB taxonomy): Bacteria > Planctomycetota > Phycisphaerae > Phycisphaerales > UBA1924 > JAEUIX01. The sequence goes on from JBFXBS010000005.1 coordinate 204,890, forward strand.
TCGAACCGCCCTCATCCGCCGCCTGCGCCTCATCATCGACGAGCCGCGGCTCAACGGCGGGGCCGACGCCGCCATGACGCGCGTGGGCAACCTCATCGCTGATGCCGCCGCCGCGCCCGCTCAGCCCGCGCCCCGCGGCAACGGTGCCGCCCGCGCCGCCACTGACCCCATCGCGCTCGAGATCATCATCAAGACCGCAGGCGGGCACATCGTCACGATGGCCGGATCCAAGAAGCCCGTGGCGATCAACGCGGAACTCCTGGGCGCGCTCGCCGCGACCCTGGGCGAACCGAACGTCGAGCCCATGGGGCCTGAGATTGAGCGCGTCAAGAATGAGCCCCGAAAGTGGGAGCGCCGCGGATAACTACGCGGCGGAAAGCCGCCGCCGCCGCATCGCCAGCAGCCCCATCACCAGCACCGACGCCGCTCCCGGCGCCGGCACAACGCGCAGCGCCGCGTCGCCGATCGACTGGTGCACGCGCGCCGTCGGGTGCACCTGGTCCCAGAAGACGAACGCGTCGGGATCGACCGGCGCCATGTGTGCCGGGTTCGGGCGCGGGCGGAACGTGAGCCCGGAAAAGTTGCTCCCGCCGTCGGAATCGAGCGCTTCGATGATCGGTTGTGTCGTGTTCGTCGGGCGGAAATCGAGATTCCCGGCGACGAGATCCCCGAACAGCCGCTCGATGTCGAGCACGGCGAGGTCGAGCCCGCCCGATCCGCGCGGAAACGCGTTGCGCAGGTTCATCACCGCCGTCGCCTGCAGCGTCGTGAACCGCGCCGACGCGTCCGTCATCGCCGTGCGGATCGCCGCGGGCAGCCGCTGCGCATCGGGGATCGTCCCCAGCGGCGGCAGGTTCGGCCACAGCACAAACACGCTCTGGTTGGGGTGGATCATCTCCTTCAGGAACCGGATGTTCGCTTCCATGTTCGCCACCGCCGTATCCGCGGCCGCGAGCACCGACTCGCGCGTCGCGCCGTTGGCGATCGCCGCGTCGCGGATGTCATTGCCCCCGCCCCACATGACAAACAGCGTGCGCTCGGTGTCGGCGAGGCGCTGCGGACGGTACAGGTTCCGCACCTGGCTCCCGATCTGCTGCGTCGGGCCGAAGTCGGTGAACTGGTTCTGCCGCGTGACCGCGCCGCCGTAGGCATAGTTGCGCCCGCCGCCGAGTGAGTCGGTCGCCGCCGGAACCGTGAGCCGCGTCGCCAGCCGCTCGTGCCACACGCCCATGGCCGATGAAACTCGGCTGAGGTTCAGCGCGGGATTCGGAATCCGCCGCGTCGGGTCATTGGGATCAGGAATGCCCGTGTTGTCACTTCCGTTCGTCCAGCGCCCATTGGAGTAGAACGGCGCCTCGGGCCGATCCTCGATGCCCCCGAGCGCGCGCGTCCGGTTGAGGATGTTGCCGGTGTCCGAGAGGCTGTCGCCGAAGATCACGATGTTGGCGATGTCCGCGCCCGCGGGCGTGCCGAAGGCGAGCGTCAGCGCCAGCGCGCCGCCGCACGCAGCCAAGTGCCGCCGCGCGGATGAACAGGTCGTGGTGATCTCTCTCATGTTCTCGCTCCAGGGGCACGAACGTGCGACTCGATGCGTCGTCGCGCCGATGTTCTGAACGTACACCAGCCCGCCGGCTCACACCATGTCGCCAGGACCCGACCTGTTGAAATCGCCGCGTTTTCCCCATGGTGCCCGCGGGACGACTTCCCCTGTTCGCTTCGCGGTCGGGAATGACGGATCGAGCGGCTACTCCGTCCGCACGCTCCGCATCGTGAACTTCCCCGCCACTGCCGCGCTCGGGTCGTCTCCCACGTGCCCCTCGCCGCGAAGCTCGATCATCCCCTCGCCCAGTTCCTTCGCGACGCCGACCTCGATGCGCAGCACCTCGCCCGGCCTCACAAACCGTCCGTACTTGAGCGCCCGCACGCCGCCGAGCACCATCCGTGTGGGCGTCGCGCCGCTCCAAAGCCCCTGCTCCGCACGCGCCTCGAGCAGGACGCGTCCCGCCTGCACCATCGCCTCGACCATCATCACCCCCGGCAGCACCGGGAACCCGGGGAAGTGATCCTGCAGATACTCCTCCGCCGCCGAGACCTGCTTGATCGTCACCACCCGCTCGGGCGAACGCTCGACGACGCGATCCACCAGACAGAAATGCATGAACCGAGCGTAGGGCGCCGGGTCGTGCGCCCTGTGCCCCCGGCGCGTCGCGCCCCGGCCTTCCCCTACGCTCCTTCGTGCCGCTGCACTCCGACGTCGCCGTCTGCGTCCGCGTGTGGGATTGGTCGGAGACCAGCCAGACCGTCAGCCTCTTTTCGCGCTCCCTCGGCCTGCTCCGCTGCCTCGCCAAGGGCGCCAAGCGCAACACCACTCCCGCGTTCTCCGGCGGCGTCGAGCTCCTCGCCGTCGGCGCCATCACCGCTCACATCAAGCCCGGTCGCGAGCTCAACATCCTCGCCGGCTGGGATCTCACCGAGACCTTCCCCACGCTCCGCCGCGACCTCGCCTGTCATTACGCCGGGCTTTACGCCGCCGAGCTCGTGCAGCGCCTCGCCGCCGACCACGATCCGCACCCCGGCCTCTTCGACGCGCTGCTCGCGTTCCTCCGCGGCCTCACGTCGCGCTCGGCGGTCCACCCCGCGCTCCTTCGCTTCCAATGGGCCGCGCTCCACGAAGCCGGATACCGCCCCGCGCTCGACCGTCTCCTCCCCTCAGGCGCGCCCAAGCCGGAGAAGGCCCGCGCCTTCCAGTTCGATCCAAGCCTCGGGGGCCTCACCGCCGCCGACCCGCCCGCCTCCAGCGCTCAGGCCCAGTGGATGCTCCGCGCCGCGACCGTCGACGCCCTGGCGCGGGTGGGCGCGGGCGAATCCGGAGCCGCTGAGTCACTCGAACCAGCGACCGGCGCACGAGCCGCGCGGTTCCTGGCTGCCTATCTCCGTCACGTTCTCGGAGCGCAGCCCGCGACGCTCGCGCTCGTGTTTCCGGACCTCGCCGCTCCCTGACCCCGAACTTCGCTCCAGACGCGCCCTGCGTCGGTCGATGATCGGGTAAACCCCTCGTCAGGCCGCTTCCCAAGAGATGAACCCCGAAGTCCTCGATCACGTGCTCAAGTGCCCGAAGCTGCCCTCCCTCCCGGCAGTCGCGGTCCGCGTCCTCGAACTCACGCGCGATGAGAACGTTTCCTTCAAGGACCTCGCCTCCACCATCACCAGCGACATCGGCCTCACGTCCAAGGTCCTCAAGACCGTCAACTCCTCCTTCTACGGCTTGCGCAAGCCCTGCTCCTCCATCAACCAGGCCATCGTCATGCTCGGGCTCTCCGCCGTGAAGTCGCTCGCGCTGGGCTTCTCGCTCGTGTCGGCCATCTCCCGCGTGAACGGCAAGGGCTTCGACATTCAGTCCTACTGGCGCCGCTCCCTCGTCGCCGGCATTTCCGCCAAGTGCGTCGCCGCCGAGTCGGGCATCGGCTCAGACGAAGAGTGCTTCCTCGGCGGCCTGCTTCAGGACATCGGCGTCATGGCGCTCTTGATCAGCCTGGGCGACGACTACGCGCGCGTGCTCGCCGCCGCGGGAAACCACCATCAGCTCTCGCGCTATGAGTTGCAGACGCTCGACGTGACGCACGCCGACGTGGGCGCGCTCCTCGCCACGCGCTGGCGCCTGCCCGACGAGCTGGTGATCCCCATCAAGTATCACGAGCGCCCCACCGCCGCCCCGCAGGAGTACGTGAAGATCGCCCACGCCGTGGCGCTGGGCAACGCCGTTGCCGATGTCATCGGCGCCTCGCTCACGGGCCCGGCGCTCAAGCACCTCTACGTCAAGGCCGAGCAGTGGGTGGCGCTCAAGCCCGCGCAGTGCGACGCGATCATCACGCGCGCCGTGCCCGCGACCCGCGACATCGCCCGCCTCTTCGAGGTCGACGTCGGCCGCCTGCCCGCGCCCGAAGACCTGCTCCGCCAGGCCGGCAAGCAGCTCGACACCATCGCCCTCCCGCTCGACAGCGAGCCCAACCCCTCCAACCCCGACGGCGGGCCCGACCAGCCCGACGCGCTCACCGGCCTCCCCGGCCGCGGCGCCATGAACCGCACGCTCGTCGCCGCCTTCGAGCAGGCCGCCGCCGGCACCCGCCCGCTGGCCCTCGCCATGCTTGCGATCGATCCGCCCGACCAGCCCGGCGCGCACGATGTCGCCGAGCGTCACGCCGCGTTCCGCGCCATTGCCGACCGGCTCCGCCCGCACTTTGCCTCGGAGCGCGGCTTGCTCTACCGCTTTGATGCCGAGCGGTTGTGCGTGGTCTTCGCCGACGTCACATGCGACGCCGCCACCCGCACTTTGGAGACCGCCCGCAATCTCGTCGCCCGTTCCCCCCTCGAACTGAGTGTTGCCGGGGCGCCTGCGTGCTCGCTCACCCGAACCGTCTCGGGCGGTGTCGCCTGCCTCGACGTCTCAACCCGCGACCGAATTCCCGACGTTCAGTCCCTGGTCTCCCTTGCCGAGAGCGCCCTCCTGGCTGCTCAGCGCGGCGGGCACGGCTCTCTGCGCGTCTTCGCGCCCCGTTCACAGGCCGCGTGAAATCAGGCCGCGATCCCCGTGTCGCGGTCTATGATCCGATGATCCACCGCCGGTCACCCACGCCGGGCAGGATCGCGCATCCCGCAGCATCACGAGCACTTCTCCGCCGGGTCATCAGCGACCGTCGGTTCCCCTCGGGCGAGTCATTCGAGGTCGCCCACGAGCCGATAAAGACGGGGTTCCTCGTGTGTCAATCGACGCGTTCGGCACGCCTCCGGTCCGCGCACCGGTCCGCCCCGGGCAATGACGGAGTTGTCCACGCGTTGATGAGCGGGTGCCCAGCAGGAGCATGGTGTGGAGGTGATGACGAGAAGGCAGCACCCGGCTCCGCATGCCCCGCCGTCACGCGCCGACGGTGATGCGAAGACGCGCGCCGACGGCGAAGCTCCCTCCAAGCGCCCGCGCGTCGCCCGGGTCGATCACGCGCGCGGACTCGCCATCTTCCTCGTCGTCGTCGGTCACGTCGTCGGCGGGCTCGCCGCCTCCGGCATCCCGGGCGATCATCTCTCCGAAGCCCTTCACTCCCTCCACCTCAAGAACAGCTTCCGCATGCCGGCGCTCTTCTTCATCGCCGGCGTGTTCATCGAACGCGGCCTGCGCAAGGGCCTCGGCACCTTCGTCCGCGAAAAAGCCGGCGACCTCCTCTACCCCTACTTCCTCTGGAACCTCCTCGTCTGGGGCCTCATCGATCTCGCCCACTTCGTCGGCAACGTCTTCGGCCGCAAACTCGTCAACACGCCGCCCACCGATTGGTGGATCGTCATCAAGAGCCTCTACCACCCCATCGGCACGTGGTTCCTCTACGCCCTCTTCGCCACCATGCTCCTTTACGCCCTCCTGCGCAAAGCCGGCGTGCGCATTCACGTCCTGCTTGCACTCGGGCTGGTCATGCACGTCGCCGCCCGGCTCGGTCTGGTCGACGACATTGAGATGCTCTTCCAGCTCGGAAGGCTCTTCCCCTATCTCTGCCTGGGCGCGATCCTCTCCGACTGGCTCCTGCGCGTCGGCCTCAATGCCCCGCTCTGGAAGCCCATCGTCGTCACGGTCGCCAGTGCCGCGCTCCTCGCCTGGCTCAGCTCACTCCCCATCATGAGCTCCGCGGTGCCGCTTCCCTCTTCGCCCGATGCAGCGGCCGACACCGACGCCGCCCTCCTGGTTCTCAGGGCTCAGCGCATCCCCTTCCGCATCGCCATCGCGCTCTGCGGCATCGCCGCCCTCTGGGCCCTGGCCATCGTTTTCGAACGCCTCGCCGGACCCCGCCTCGTCCAGTACTGGGGCCGAATCTCCATGGAGGTCTACATCGCCAGCGGCATGGGCATGGTCGCTTCCCGCATCATCCTCGTGAACCTCGGCGTCTCCCAGGCCTGGATCCTCATCCTCGCGGGCATCACCGCCGGCATGGCCTTCCCCATGATCCTCGTCTGGCTCGTTCGCTTCACGGGCTTCAACTACCTCTTCCGCTGGGGCAAGCCCAGTGCCGCCTACCCGCTCCCGCAGACAGCACCCACCTGACCCACAGGACCCCCCAGATTGCGTGCCGCGGCCGGTCCCGTTTGTGGATATTTCTACCTAGTCCCTAAGAGTGTGGTATGTTCTTGGTGCCGGTACAGGCGCCCACCATGAACATCACTCGACTCGCGGCGTGGATTCTCCTTCTTGTAGCGTGCGCGATGCCGGTCGGGGCTCAACCCCCGCCGCGGACCTATGTCCTCTTCTACGGGAACAGTCTCACTTCCTACGGCGTCGATGGTGCCGTGATCCTGCTCGCCAACGCGGCCGGTCGACCGATCACCACGTGCCGGGTCGCCGTCGGCGGCGCGACCTTCCGATACCACCTCGACAACAGCCTCGCGGGGATCAGCGAGTGCGCGCCGACCGTTGCGCGCTGGGACTGGATCGTGCTCCAGGGCAACTCGCTCGAGTTCACGCGCTTCGGGTCTCCCGACCACGGGCGCTACGCCGGGCGCCGGCTCTTTGAAGCAGCGGCGGCTCACAGCCCGGGCGTTCGCGCGTGCCTCTATGAAACCTGGGCCCGCGGGCCCGCCAGTTCGGTGTACAGCGCAAACGGCATGTACCCCGAAGGGCCGTCGTTCATGCAGTCGCACATCCGCGCAGGCTACGCGAACCTCGCCGCCGACATCGCGTTCCTGCATGCGCCCGAGCGCGTGCGCATCGCCCGCGCCGGCGACGCCTTCGAAGCCGCCGGATGGACCGGGCTCTATGACACCGACCACATCCATCCCAGCTCCCGCGGCGTGCTCATGGCGGGCATGGTCATCTTCTCCACCATCTTCGAAACTCCCGTCTCCTCGCTCAACCTCACCACCATTCGCGATCGCTACGGCCTCACCGACGCGCAGGTCTCCGCAATGGCAGCGACCGCCGACTCGATCTCCGGCGCCGCGCCGCTCGAAGTTCCCGCCGGCTGGGTCCCGATCATCGACGAGCCGACGACGCCTCCGCCGCCACCACCGCCGCCACCACCGCCCCCGCCACCGGATGGACCTCCTCCTCCTCCTCCTCCGCCCCCGCCGCCGCCGCCCCCTCCACCCACGCCGCGGTATTGCCCCGATGTCGACGTGAACCACGACGGCAACATCGACCCCGACGACCTCGGCGACTTCCTGAACTTCTACTTCGCTATCCCGCGCGGGACCGAGGCCGACTTCAATCTCGACGGCAACATCGACCCCGACGATCTGGGCGATTTCATCAACACCTACTTCGCGTGCCGCTGAACGAAGCGCGTGCGTCCCCGTGCCACCCCGCGGCCCCTGGCCAAAGATTCGCGCCATGAAGCGCCCCGCCGCCACGAACAAGCGCGCCCCCTCCAAACCCGCCCGCCGCGCCGGCACGTCCCCCGGCACCATCCGCTTCAAGGCCAGGCTCCAGCGGCCCAAGACCGACGAGAATCCCGACGACTGGTCGTTCCTGACGCTGCCTCCGGTGGCCAGCTCCCGGCTCCCCTCGCGCGGCATGGTCTCGATCACGGGCACGTTCGATGGCGCGCCTTTTCAGGCGACGCTCAACCCCGACGGCAACGGCGGGCACTGGCTCAGGGTGCCACGCGCACTCCGCGAGCAATCGGGCGCCCGCGTCGGCGGCACGGTCTCGCTCGAAATCGCGCCGATGGACCAAGAGCCCGAGCCCGACGTGCCCGCGGACCTGGGCAAAGCGCTCGCCGCGGCAAGCACCAGGACGCGCGCGGCCTGGTCAGACATCACGCCCGCCGCACGGCGTGACTTTGTTCACTGGATCACGTCCCCCAAGCGGCCCGAAACGCGCGTCAAACGGATCGCGACTGCCTGCGACATGCTCGCCAAGGGCAAGCGCCGTCCCTGCTGCTTCGATCGATCGGGCATGTTTGACAAGAGCCAGAGTTGCCCCCTGGCCGACGATGCGGGCGACACGCCCGGCCACAACAGGCGCTGAGGCGCCAGCGGTGTGTGCGCGGGCGCACGCTCATACCGACCTGCCGCGCCGCCTTCGGCCTGCCAACGCTCCCGCACCGAGCAACAGCGCCGCGGCAGCGCCGGGCGCGGGCACGACCGTGATGGACGTATTGGGCTCGGTCTCGTAGGCCCAACGCACGGGCTGGAACATCAGGATCGTTTCGCCCGGGAAGCCCCCAGCCAGCGGCCCCTGACGACGCTCAAACTCAATGTACCCATAGTGCGGCAGGCCGTCGTCGAGCATGACCCGGAATCCGATGATCGGGCGCTCGCCGACGAGTGATTGGCGGTCAAGATTGGGATTGAAATACCCCATGGCGGCCCGATCCGCATACTCCTGGTCAATGCCCGAGAGGCCAAGTTGCGCGCCGACCTCAAGGACAACCGCCGGCAAGAACGAGGCGGGGGTACCGCCGAAAGGCGGCTCAATGAGCACCGGGGTAGTCGATCGCAAGAGTCTGATCGACGAACCGGCCGAGATCGAATCGCTCGCAACTGTGTTCGATCCTCCGCCAAGAAACGCAGCGTACCCAAGGCCCGTCGCAAGGTTGAACGCTTGCTGCTCGTGAGGTCCGCGTGTGGGATCAAAGATCTTGTTGGGAATCGTGAAGTCGCCATTCGATACCCATACAAACGTCTGCGCCGAGTTATCAAAAATCACTATGTCTCCGGTCGCTGATGACGACGTCAAGACGACGATACATATAAGCCATTGTGATTGTGACATGAGGAGACCTATCCACATTGCCAACATGTGAGGATGCCTGAACGAAAGCAGGGTATTGAAGCCTCGCCGAGTTCCATCCAACGTGGCGTCGCACGAAGTGAAGTATCGAGAGTTGTACTCCAGATCGCCAGCGGCGAAAACCCCATGTCTAGGAGTTGGTGCGCCCGCTGGTTCTCGCTGACTCCAAAGGGCAAGTCCAGAATCTGCAGTACGCACTCGTGGCCCGGGTTCAGATATTGCTGCAACCAGAACGGCCGATCAACGGTGCCGGGGTCGTCAGTTTCTGTAATAAACGTCGGCGCAATCACATGCAGGTAGTCCGGCAGCGCCTGTTCGGTCACAAGCATCGCATGCGGGTAGCGGCCTTGGAGCAATCGCAGCCACGCCGGGCCCAGCGCCGGCGTGTTCTTCGTGTCGAACTCGTCGAGGCCGATCAGTTGCGCCCCCCATCGGCTCACCGCCAGGTCCATCTCCGCGACGGCGGTCGCCACCAGCGCCGGGTCGGAGAGGTCCAGTTGTTCGGGTGTCGAGACATCCCAGTCGCTCGAATCATCCACGGCGAGGCATCGCCCCCAATAAAGACCCAACTGCATCCGGTCGCGGATGTGCCGCAAGCCCGGGCGAACGGTGGTCGGCCCCACGCCGTCGCCAACGGTGTCGAGCGTCGCCACCTGCGAAGCAAACCTGAAGAATTTGGTGGCGGGGGCTGGTGCTGCCCCGAGAGCGCCCAGATCAGGACTCGCGGCAGGTTGCGCCCGCTGCCTTCGATGATGCCCATGGGCAACTCCTGCCGACGCGCGACCGCGCGGACACTACAGGAGGAATATGCCTCCAGTGCAACAGACATGCAAGGAAGAGCTGGTCAATTCCGGGCCGCGCCACGGCACGACCTCACGCCGCGCGCTGGATCGGCTCGGTCCCCGCGACGCCGTCGCGCGTCACGAGGAAGAAATCTGACGTGATCGGATAGGGCAGGCGTCGGAAGTCCTCTTCCACGCGCCCGCGCAGGCGCTTGACGAACGAATCCGGCCCCGCCGAGAGCGCGACGAACATGTCCCGCGCCGGCGTGGCGACGTAGAAGTTCCCGCCCAGGCGCGCCGACAGCCGCTGGTACAGGTTCCCCAGCAGCAGGCGGGCCGCGTCGTACCCGTCCTGCTCGGCGACGATCACCGCTTTCCCGCCTTCCTTGCTCGTGATGACCTGGTAGTTCAGCTCCTGCGACTGCTCGGCGAGATTCGTCCGCGCCAGATCGTCGAGCTCTTCGGCGCTCGTCCCCCAGCGGATCACCTGCTCCGTCGTCACGCTCACCGTCATCTGCGGCATGTCGATCACGAACACGATCACCGTCCCGTTCACATACGGCACGTGCGCCACCTGCTCGCGGCACAGGTGATTGAAAATGCTCTCGGGCTGAATCCGCGGCATGATCCGGTGCCGCAGCGTGTCAAACGCCAGGTTGGCCAGCGTGCCCGCTTCGCCCGAGAACAACTGATCGAGATAGTGCTCGACGATCTCCTGCCCGCGCTCGGGGTCGTGATTCACAAGGCGATAGAGATTCTCGAGATCGAGCCGACGGCCGTTCACGATCAACTCGCGCGGACCGGTGAGTTCGATCGCGTACTCGGGCTGAAGCCGGCGGAGGAGCACGGCGACCTGCTCGGCAAACGCCTCCGGCTCACTGGGCATGCTGGCCATGGTCTTCCGTTCTCGGGCGTGTCGCCCACGAATCGATGCAGGAGCGCGTCAATCAGAAGCCGACGCGTTGGGCCCGGGCGGATCCGCCCGGCCTCCTTCATCGTCCATCCGATTCGCGCTGTGAGCGGTCTCAGGTTCCACCCACTGCCACGGGTGGTGGAACATCCGGAACCATTTCGTCAACCCGCAGACCTTCGCCCCTTCGCGGACTCAGCACGTCCGTGTTGCAGTGCCGCGCGCACCGATCGCGCTCGCTCTACCTCTCCCCCCCGTGAACGCTTCGGAATCGATGACAGGTCCGATTCGACCACCCCCCGCATCCGGCGCCGGTTCTCGGGCGGTCGCGGCAAACGCCGGGAGCGTGTCCAGCCCCGGCCCAAAAGGACAACGAGGTTCGAGTGAGCAGCCCACTTGCTCACTCAAACCTTCGTTGTTTGGGGGCCAACGCAGCCCCCGTAGACGCAATCGGCGGCACGGACGTTGAATCCGGACGCCGGTTCTGTTGTGGTCGGTGCTGCCGGCGTCGCCGCCGACAACACCCCGCATTCCCAGGGGGCGTTTCTCCTCGCCGCCCCCGGGGACAAGTGTCAAGAGGCAACTGCCGTGCCAGACCCGAGAATGTCCGCGAAAGGCCAACTTCGCGCGTCCAATCAGAGATATTGTGGTATTTCACACAGTGTTCTGTGACATATCATTGTGGAACCGTTCATTGCGAACATCCGTAGCGCATTCGAGCATCATGTCAGGATTCCACCGAAGAAACGCGGACAACGAGCTTGAGAGGGCGATCGCGACGTTTGCGGCGCTTCCCGTGGCGGCCGTGCTGCTTGATCGTGATTGGGTCTGCCTCTGGGCCAACGGGGCCGCTCTGGAGCTGATGGGCGGTCCGGGTCGTGGTGACCGGGTCGCGGGCGAGGCGCTGGCCGCGGCGATCGTGGACGCCGAGGGTGCCCTGCGACAGGCCCGACGGCGGTTCGACGCGGGGGGCGATGTCGTCCTGCGCGGGGTGGCGGTGGCTCGGCGGGATCAATCGGTGTTCGTCGATATCACCATCTCGCATCTGCCTCGGCCGCTGGCGGGGTTGTCCGCCCGGGGCGAATCCGGATCGGCCGAACCGAGCCCGGGCGTCGGGAGCCCGGTCGAGGCGGTCGCTCTCGCGACGATCATCGACGCGACGGCGCGTGTCGCGGCGGAATCGGAAGCCGCGCGCCTGCGGGCCTCGGCCGCGGAGAGCGACCGTGCGAAGCAGCGGCTCAACCTGCTCGAGGAGCACATCACGGGCGACGTGGGCGAGGCGGAGATGGTGGGCGCATCGAGCGGGCTCACGCACGTGCGCGCGCAGGTCGCGCGCGTCGCGCCGACCAACACGACCGTGCTCGTGCACGGCGAGACCGGATCGGGCAAGGAGCTGGTGGCCCGTGCCGTGCACGCCGCCAGCGCGCGCCGGGCCCAGGCGTTCGTCGCGGTCAACTGCGCGGCACTGCCCGAATCGCTCATCGAGTCGGAGCTCTTCGGGCACGAGAAGGGCGCGTTCACGGGCGCCGACCGCCGGCGGATGGGCAAGTTCGAGCTCGCCGACGGCGGGACGCTGTTCCTCGATGAAGTCGCGGAGTTGCCGCTGTCGGCACAGGCGAAGCTGCTGCGCGTGATTCAGGAGAACGCGTTCGAGCGCGTGGGCGGCGCGGAGACGGTCCACGTTGACGTGCGGCTGATCGCGGCGACGCACCGCGACCTGGCGCGTCAGGTCGAGCTTGGCCGGTTCCGCGAGGACTTGTATTACCGGCTCAACGTGTTTCGCATCGAGGTGCCGCCGCTGCGGGAACGCAAGGGCGACCTGCGAGCCCTGGCGACGCACCTGCACGCGCGCATCGCCCGGCGCATGGGGCGACCGGCGCTGCCGATCAGCGACGGGTCGCTGCGGCGGATCATGGCGTATGCGTGGCCGGGAAACGTGCGCGAGCTGAACAACGCCGTCGAGCGGGCGACGCTCCTGGCCGATGGCCCGGAGCTGGAGATCGAGCTGCCCGAGTCACCCCTGGGGGTCGGGGGCGGCGCAGGACGAGCCGGGGGCGCGCCGGGGAGCGGCGCGGGCGGAGTCAACGTCACGCGCGACGTGCTGCTCGACCTGACGCTGGAGCAGTTGCAGCGCCTGCAGATCACGCACGCGCTGGAATCGAGCGGGTACCGCGTCTTCGGGCCTGATGGCGCCGCCGCCCGGCTCGACATCAATCCCAACACGCTCCTGTCGCGGATGGACAAGTTCGGAATCCCGCGGCCACGGGTGGTGAAGCGGCGGGAGGGGTGAACGCGAAGGCGTCGTGATCCCGTGCGAATCTGGCAAATTGCTGCACCCCCCCCCCCACGTATACATGCACGCGGGTCGCTCTTTGTTGCCTGACAGTGGTTGCGATGAAGTCGTTGAGATTTATCAAACCAAGAACCAGGAGCTTGGCATGATCAAGACAATCATCGTCGTTGGACTTATGGCCGCACATTCTGCCTACGGGAGGTCTTGCGAGAACTCGCCGACGGGGAATCCGCTGTGTGACGGCATCTTGACTGTACAGCCCATCGAATCGTTTCTCCCGCCGCTCCCCGGGTCAGAAGGATTGGACGGCATGGGGTTCAAGTTTGAAACCCCTTTCGGCGGGTGCGAGAGTCCATGTACGGGTGAGAGCTTCGCGGGCGTGTTCAACACAGCGGAAATCGGAGAGACTCGCTATTACCATTTGTTACTTCTCGACGGCCCGGGGGCAGACGAGGAGTGGTACTTCACAACCTTCGAAGGCGGGTACGACGCTCTGAAGGAAATGCTTGAATCCAGCGGGTACGACCTCCAATGCACATATACCGACGCCTTTGTCACGGAATGGGGAGCATGGGCGGATGCCGAGTGGATCAGCGTGGGAGATTTCCACACGCAGTTCGAATACTGACTCGGGCGTTGTGGATGGTTGGATTGGTGTTTGAAGCGTGTGGCTGTCACTCGTCATCGACCCATTGTGACACGAAGCGCCCGCCACGGCTTTCACCTGACCCAAGCGTGCTGCAAGTGTCGCGAGACACTGCTGGGATGCCGTACGCCTACGTGCGGCTCAAGAGCGAGAAGGCCGCGGCGGGCCTGTGGATGATCGTCGATACAGGGCAGACGCGCGCGTTGAGTTTGCCGTCGAGCGTGTTTCCAGACGGGCTGGAGGAATCCGGCTTCCGCGTTCTGCAGCCCCGCGCGCGACAATGGTCCATGGGTATTCACTCTGGACAGGTCGTCATGATTCCGGAAGTGCACCTCGACGGTCACGTGGCCCGCGACGTCGAGGCGTTCGTCGGAAAGCACACAGTCAAGTTGCAGACGCCCGTCGGAGGTCTCGGCGTGGAGTTGCTCCGCCGCTACGTGGCGGTCAGCCTCGATCTCGGGCGCGGGCGACTGGAGCTCTGGCGATCGCCGCCTGAGCCCGTGCAGGGGAGTATTTCGGTGCCGCTGGTTTCCTTGGAGCATGCCGAAGAGGATGCTCGCGCACAGGAGAGCAGGCGGCTCGCAAACCTCCATCCCTTGGTGCATCTGTGGATCGGCGACGAGCCGTGCGTCGGCGTCGTGGATACGGGCTATACAGGAACGCTCGCAATCGGGCGCTCTAGCCCCGCGGTACGACAGTTCCGACCGGACGGCACGGACGTATCGATGTGGACGCACCCGGATGTCAAGTTCCCAGCCGGCACCGTCGATCGGCTGCGGATCGGTCAGGTCGAGCTCAACGACGTGCCGGCGGTCACCTTTGACGATCGAGGCCTCGTCGAGCTGAAGGCTCCGACTGTGCTGATCGGCTTGAAGGCGTTCCGTGGCTACCGCGTGATCACCTTCGATTGGCAGGCGGGCGAGTTCCGTCTGGTGCCGGAAACGCCGCCTTAATCACGGCAGCGAGGAACACAAGTCGGCTTGGTGTAGAGTGCACTGACGTGGGTGACAGGTGAACGATCACCATTGACTGGTGCGCGGCGGAACTTCGTCTCGTGCCAAGCGCGAGACGCTGAGGTACGCCGATCCGTCGCGTCAACTGCCAGCCCTCCCGCCAGACAGCCTGGGGCATGCGGGAGCGTGGCGAGTGTGTTGGACCGGCCAACGGCCCACGTTTCGCGGGGAGCGTCTGAGCACCGTTGCGGATGGGCGTTGGGCGGGTGTTGCGGGCGAGGCTTGGCCCGGGCGCGGATCGTCGCTATATTTCGGGTCATCCGGCCATGGGCCGGCGAACCCTCCTGACCGCGGAGCCAGACCATGACCGAACAAGAAATTGAAGCCAAAGTGATCGAGATCGTGGCGCGGCAGATGGGCGCGGACAAAGCGACGATCTCCCGCAACACCAACTTCGTCACCGACCTCAACGCCGACAGTCTCGACACCGTCGAGCTGGTCATGGAGTTCGAGGACGATTTCGACATGACCATCCCCGACGATCAGGCCGAGAAAATCCAGACCGTCGGGCAGGCGATCGACTTCATCAAGGCCTCCGCGGCGAAGTAAGCGGCTGGACGTTCGGCGGCGGCCTCTGCAGGGAATGAGCGGGGCCACCCGAGCGCGCGGGGCGAACGTCGGGGACTGACACGGTCGACGGTGGGGGTGTGGGGGTGTGGGGGTGTGGGGGGCGGGGGTGAGCCCGGGGCGTTCGAGGTGCCGCCACCATGAATCAACGCATTGTGATCACGGGCCTGGGCGCGGTGACGAACCTGGGTCACGACGCGCGCTCGACGTGGGAGGGCATGCGCGAGGGCCGCACGGGCATCACCCTCATCGAAGGTGAGGAGTTCGCCGGCATCGAGTGGGACGTGCGCGTCGGGGGGCAGGTCAAGAACTGGGACCCGGCCAAGGTCATCGAGTTTCGCGAGGCGCGCCGGCTCGACCGCTTCACGCAGCTCGGGGTCTACGCCGCGGTTGAGGCCGTCGCCGATTCTGGGCTCGATTTCTCCAAGGAGGACCGCGAGCGCTGCGGGGTGGTGATCGGTTCGGGGATCGGCGGCATCCGCACGATCGAAGAAGGCACGGGGATTCTGCGGACGAAGGGGCCGGACCGCGTGGGCCCGTTCACGGTGCCCCGGCTCATGGCCAACGCCGCCGCGGGCAACATCTCCATCCGCTTCGGCCTGCAGGGGTTCGCCAGCACCCACGCGACGGCGTGCGCAAGCAGCGGTCATGCGATCGGGGACGCGATGCACGCCATGCGCCGCGGCGAGGCCGACGTGATGGTCGCGGGCGGCGCCGAGGCGGCGGTTTCGCCGATCTGCGTGGCGGCGTTCGCGGCGATGAAGGCCCTCTCGACCCGGAACGACGACCCCCGCGGCGCGAGCCGCCCGTTTGATGCGGATCGCGACGGGTTCGTGCTCTCCGAGGGCGCCGCGATGCTCATTCTCGAAACCGAGGAGCACGCGCGCAAGCGTGGCGCCAGGATCTACGCCGAGCTGGTGGGCTACGCCAACTCGTGCGACGCCACGCACATCACGGCGCCCGATGCCGAGGGCGCGGGCGCGGCACGCGCGATGCGCTGGGCCCTGCGCGACGCGCGGCTCAATGCCGATCAGATCGGCTATGTCAACGCCCACGGCACAAGCACGCCCCTGGGCGACAAGGCCGAGGTGTCGGCGGTCCTCTCGCTGTTTGGTGATCACGCCCGCCTGAGCCGCGGGGGCAAGCTGCTCATGAGCAGCACCAAGAGCATGCACGGCCACTGCCTGGGCGCCAGCGGCGCGGTGGAGTCGATCGCGTGCATTCACGCGGTGCGCGACGGCGTCATCCCCGCGACCATCAACCTTCAGAACCCCGCCGCGGGCCGCGATGAGCAGGGCAAGCTGCTCCCGGCGTTCGATGTCGACCTCGTGCCCAACACCACGCGCGAGCGCGCGGTGAAGTACGCCATGAACAACACGTTCGGCTTCGGCGGGCACAACGTGAGCCTGATCATCGGCCGGTGGGAGTAGCGGGGGGGGGGGGGGGGGACTGAGGGTGGGCCGGAGCGGGCGCGCCGATTCGCCATAAAATTCAATCGCCCGACCTTGGTCACGTGGTATGTTCGTGTCGCCGATGAAGCCGCGCCCTGCGAAACGCGTACGAGCGCGTTGCGTTGCACACGCAAGCGCCGGCACCGGCCGAGTCAGGGCATTGATGCCCGCAGGCGCGCCATGACCTCGCCCACGATGCCCGCGGCTTCGGCGAGCTCGTCGGGTGTCGTCTCGCGCGACAGGCTGAATCGCACTGATCCATGCGCCCGCTCGGGCGGCACGCCCATCGCGAGAATCACCGGCGACGGATCGAGCGAACCCGATGAGCACGCCGCTCCTGCCGACGCGCACACGCCGCGCTCGCTCAGCGCGAGCAGGATCGCCTCGGCCTCGAGTCGCGGGAAGGCGATATTGGTTGTGTTCCACAGGCGCTGTGCGGGCGGCGCCGGCGCGGGTGGGCCGTTCACGCTCGCGTCGGGGCACGCGCCGAGCACGGCACGCTCAAAGGCGTCGCGCCGCTGCGCGAGCTGCGGAATCTCTATCTGCGCCGGACCATCGAGCCACGCCTGCGCCAGCCGGGCGGCGACGCCGAGGCCTGCGATTCCCGGGACGTTCTCCGTGCCGCCGCGCCGTCCCTGCTCCTGGCTGCCGTGCAGCCGCGGCACGAGCCGCACACCGGGACGTGCGTAGAGCACGCCGGCGCCCTTGGGCCCATGAAACTTGTGCGCGGAGAACGAGAACAGGTCGCAATCGAGTGCGTCGGGCCCGGTCCCGAGGCGCGCCGGCATCTTGCCGACCCACTGCACGCCGTCGCAGTGAAAACGCACGCCGCGCTCGCGGCACAGGGCGGCGACGTCGCGCACGGGCTGAACCACGCCCGTTTCGTTGTTGGCCCACTGGATCGAGACGAGCGCCACATCGCCCGTGAGCAACTCGCGCAGGGCATCAAGGCGCACAACCCCCGCGGCGTCCACCGCCGCAAGACGCACCTGCGCCTCGCCGCGACGGGCCAGGTCGTCGCACGCATCGCGCACGGCGTGATGCTCGACGCCGGTGGTGACGATCACGCGCTGCTTCGCGGGCGCCGCGGCGAGCGAGCCGCGGATCGCCAGGTCGATCGACTCCGTCCCGCCGCTGGTGAACGTGAGTTCGCGCGGGCGCACGCCCAGGAGCGCGGCACACGACTCGCGGGCCAGCTCAACGACCCGGCGCGCCTCCTGCCCGGCGCGATGCACCGACGACGGATTGTGCCAGTGCGTTTCGAGCGCCTCGCGCACCGCCTCGACCACCGCCGTGTCGGGCCGCGTCGTCGAGTTGTGGTCGAGGAAGATCACGGAACAGGGCGCCGGGGGTGTGCATGATGGGATCGATCGAACTCTGGAACAGGCGTCGATCGACTCTATCCCATCCGCGGGGCCCTACGCTCCGCGATGCCCCCCGGCTCGACCGATGCGGTTCCCGAGATCGTCGCGACCGACCTGCGCAAGTCGTTCGGCGAGCAGCTCGTGATCAACAGCGTGAACGTGACGATCAACGCGGGCGAGCTGGTCGCGATCGTCGGCGCCTCGGGCAGCGGCAAGACCGTGCTGCTCAACATGCTCACGGGCCTGCTCTGGCCCGATGCGGGCCGCGTGGAGGTGGCCGATCACGATGCCCTGCCCGCGGGAGATCCGCCCCGCCTGCCGCTGGTGCGGCTCGACGCTCTCGATGACCTCGGGCTCGATCGCATTCGCCTGCACTGGTCGGTCGTGTTCCAGAAGAACGCGCTCTTCTCGGGCACCGTCGAAGACAACGTGGCCCTCTGGCTCAAGGAGCACACCAGGCTCGACGAACGCTCGATCCGCACGCGCGTGCGCGAGAGCCTCGCCGCGGTCGCCCTCGATGTCGATGAGACCATGCCCAAGGACCGGGCCCAGCTCTCGGGCGGCATGGCCAAGCGCGTCGCCATCGCGCGCGCGATCGCGGTCGATCCGATCGTGATCTTCTACGACGAGCCGACGACGGGCCTCGACCCCGTGGTGAGCGGGCAGGTCCATGAACTCATCTGGAACACGCACCACCGCCCGCGCGAGGACGGCGCCCGCCGCACGACGATCGTCGTCACGCACGACAAGGACCTGCTCCGGCGCATCCAGCCGCGAATCCTCATGCTCGACCAGGGAGCCGTCTGCGTCGACGGCAGCTACGAGGAGTTCGCGCAGTCTGAGTGCGAAGCCGCCCGGACCTACCTCTCGGCCATGCCGGTGCTCCACGCGCGGCACGCGCAGCATTGACGCCATGACATCAAACGCGCTCAAGGCGTCTCGATCGCCGCGGGCGCCTCGAACCACTCACCGCCGCGCCATCTTCCTCTTCGCGCTCTTGGCGCCCTTCTTCCCGGCGCCGGCTCTGGCCTTCCCCGCGGACTTCCTTGCCGCGCTGGTTTTCCGGGCGGGCTTCGCCGCGGGCCGCGAGCCGTTGCCGCGAACGCCGATCGGGCCGCTGTCATAGCCCGCGGGGATGCCCTGCTTCCACGTGTCCATGTTCTTGGACTCGGGGTTGTACCCGTCGCCGGGGATCGGGTGCGAACCCTTCGTGAACGTGCTGATGCTGCTCTTGTGCGCGGTCTTGGCGGTGTACTTGGCGACGAACTGGTCGTAGATCCAGCGGTAGGTCTTCTCCATGCCCACGCGGAGCTTCGTGTCGGGTTCCCAGTGCAGATAGTCCTGGATCTTCGTGTTGTCGCTGTTGCGGCCCGCGACGCCCTTGGGCGCGTCGAGCTTGTAGTGCCGCTCGAGCCGCACGCCCGCGATCTCCTCGGCGATGCTCACGAGCGCATTGATGCTCACCAGCTCGCTCGACCCGAGGTTGATCGGTTCGAGGATGTTCGAGTGCGTGATGAGGTTGATCCCCTTCACGCAGTCATCGATGTACATGAACGAGCGCGTCTGCGTCCCGTCGCCCCAGATCTCGATCTCGTGCTTCCCGCTCACCACCGCGGCGATCACCTTCCGGCAAATGGCCGCCGGCGCCTTCTCGCGCCCGCCTTCCCACGTGCCCTCGGGCCCGTACACATTGTGAAAGCGCGCGACGCGCGTGTTCAGCCCGAAGTCCTCCCGGAAGTGCCGGCACATCCGCTCGGAAAACAGCTTCTCCCACCCGTAGCCGTCCTCGGGAAGCCCCGGATACGCGTCGGCCTCCTTGAGCGCCGTGATGTCAGGGTTCTTCTGCTTGTCGGCGTTGTAGACGCACGCCGACGACGCGTAAAAGAACCGATCGGCGCCGGCTTCCTGCGCCGCGAGGATCATGTGCGTGTTCGTAAGCACGCTGAGCATGCACAGCGCCTTGTTGTTCTCGATGAACCCCATTCCGCCCATGTCCGCGGCAAGCTGGTACACCTCCGACGCGCCCTTGCAGATCCGTCGGCACACCTTGAAGTCCCGGCAATCGCCCCGCACCGGACCCGCGTGGTTCTCGGCGTGCCGATGCACCTGGTACCACTCATCCAGCGGCTTGATGTCCGCGGCCACGACTTTGTGCCCCTGCGCGAGGAAGTGAGCGGCGAGATGCCCGCCGATGAAGCCGCCGGCGCCGGTGATCACGACTGTCTTGGACTTTGGCATGGGGATGTGCTCTCTCGTGCAGGCCCGGTGATGGCCGGGCGTCCTTCGTGGGAACAGTTGAGTACGGATGCTAGGGATCGACAGTTCAACCGCGCGGCAGACACCGCGCCGACATCGTGTGTCGGCGAGAAGTCGACGCCGCTGGAGATGCGCCGGGTTCAGCGCATCCGATCAGAGGGCGAACATCCGGGCCTTGTCGGTCAAGGACACCCCGCGAAATACGCGTTGATGTAGTCGCCAAGGTCATCGGGGTTGGTGTCCCCGTCCTGGTTGAAGTCCGTGTGCGGCAGAGATGTCCGCGAAGTTGCCGCGCGGAACACGCACGCTCCGATTCGGAACAACACCACGTCCCGCCGGCGGAAAGCGAATCCTCAGGTCCGGACTCCGGGAGGGTTGCGCCGAGAGGCCCTATCTTTGTCGCCATGAGCCAGAATCCATATGCAAACGCTGGATCGGGGGGTATGAGCGGAGCCGGTGGCGCGGCGGGAGGCGCCAGGCCCGGCGGTCCCCAGCCGGGCTACGAGGCCTGGTACGAAGAGCCGCGCGAGTCTCGGCTCAGCGTCATGGCTGTCCTTTCGCTCGTCTTCTCGATCCTCTGCCTGACGGCGCCCCTCGGGGTCATCCTCGGGGTTGCCGCCCTCTTTGCCATCGGCGCGTCGCGCGGCCGCACCCACGGCAAGGGTCTCGCCGTCTCCGGCGTGGTCATCGGCATCATCTGCTCCACCTGCCTGACCTTCGCCCTCGTCGGTGGAATCGCCTCGGCGCAGTTCATGAATCAGAACATGCTCAAGCCCACCGGCCAGATGATGACCGACATCGACGCCGAGGACTACGCCGCCGCCCGCACCAAGCTCCTCCCCGGCGTCGGCGCCGCCATCACCGACGAGCAGTTCGCCGAGTTCCGTGCCGCCTACCGCGACGAGCTCGGTGCGTTCAAGAAGACCCCTGACACGCTGTGGGAAATGATGAGTGGATTCAGCACCCTCGGCGGGGCGATGAGCACCTTCAGCAAGGACATTCAAGCCGTCGGCCAGGGCAACAACATCATCCCCGTCCGCGGCGACTTTGAAAACGGCCCCGCCATGGTCGGCGTCCATGTCGATCCCACCGGCGGTCGGGCGTCCGGCGGCCCCGGACCGGGCCAGATGATGCCCCTCGACAACCTCGTGATCGTCACCAACCGGGGCACCATCATCTGGCTCCGCGACCCGCGTGCCATCCCCATCAAGGGCACCATTCCGGGCTCCTCCCACGAGCCCTCAGAGCCCGCACCGGGCGATACGCCGCCGCCTCCTGCCCACACCCCCGAAACTCCGCCGGGGGGGTGACCGACGCCTCCGACCGTGGCGCGCGGCCGCGCCCTGCTATATTCGGCGTACGTTGAGCGCCAACGCGGCCATTCCGAGCGGTGCGGGAGCGTCTGCAGGCGACCCCTCGGGTCGGGCTCAGCCTTCCGCCTCCACCCCGGCCGCCATCCCCGCGCCCCCCGGCCGCAAGCCCGTCGTCTCCGTCCGCGGGCTCGTCAAGCACTTCCCGGGCAACCCCAAGCCCACGCTCGACGGCGTGACCCTCGACATCTACCCCGGCGAGACCGTCGTCATCATGGGCGGCTCGGGCTGCGGCAAGTCCACCTTCCTGCGCTGCCTCATCGGCTCGCACCGCCCCGAGGCCGGCAGCATCCACATGTTCGGGCGCGACCTCGCCGAGGTCGACGAGCGCGGGCTCGACGAAGTCCGCAAGCGCTTCGGCATCCTCTTCCAGTCCGGCGCCCTCTTCAACTCGATGACCCTCGCCGAGAACGTGGCCCTTCCGCTCCAGGAACACACGCAGCTCGACCAGGCCACCATCAACACCATTGTCAAGATCAAGCTCGAGCAGGTCGCCCTCCGCGAGCACGCCGACAAATACCCCGCCCAGATCTCCGGCGGCATGAAGAAGCGCGCCGGCCTCGCCCGCGCCATGGCCCTCGATCCCAAGATCCTCTTCTACGACGAGCCTTCGGCCGGCCTCGATCCTGTCACCAGCGCCGAGATCGACCAGCTCATCCTCGCCCTCACCCGCAAGCTCGGCGTCACCAGCGTCGTCGTCACCCACGAGATGGACTCCGCCTTCACCATCGCCGACCGCATGGTCATGCTCGACAAGGGACGCGTCCTCCACATCGACACGCGCGACTGGTTCCACAACCTTCGCGCCATGTCCGCCGCCGAAGCCGCTGATCAACCCGAAGACCATCAGCTCATCCGGCAGTTCCTGCGCGGCGACGCCGAGGGCCCCATCACCCAACGCCGCATGTCGACCGACTATGCTGATGACCTGCTGGGAAGGCCGGCGACCGTGGCGGCGACGCCGAGCGTTGAACCCACCCGAACCATGAGCTAGGCTGATTCCGGGCCGGCCCGACCATTCGCCGCCCCTCCCCCGACTCCGGACCCACATGAGCGCGAGACTTTCGAGAAACAACGTCAAGGCCGGTGTTTTCGTGGCGGCGGGCATCGCCGGGCTGCTCATCGTGCTCATGACCATCGGCAACGTCTGGGACTACTTCACGCAATCACGCACGACCTACGTCTTCCGCTTCTCGATCGACGACGGCGCCCTGGGCCTCAAGAAGGGCTCGATCGTCAAGATCGGCGGCAAGCCCGTGGGCGAAGTGGTCAAGGTCACTTTCAAGAAGCCTGACGACGCCAAGTCCGTCGACCCGCTCGAGACCCAGAGCTTCCGCGTCCAGTATCCGATCAACGGCGACGCGCCCGCCCCCGAGCCGCGCGAGGCCATTTACGTCATCGTCTCGATCGACACCAAGGAAGTGCCCGTCTATCGCAACGCCAAGGTCTTCCTTGAACTCCCGCTCCTCGGCAACGTGAGCACCATCAACATCCCCGACGTCGGCGGCGGCCGATACAACGCGCGCTCGGCGCCCGGTCAGCCCGTCCAGCAGATCGACATCGGCCGACTCCAACCTTGGGAGATGATCCCCGCCACGCTCGCCCCGCCGACGTTCCTCGGCCAGGCCGGCTACGGGCCCGATCAGAAAGATCAGCTCCAGATCATCCTGCAGCGCGGCTCCGAGATCGCCGAGCAGGTCAAGGAAATGGTCAGCTCCACGCAGGGCCAGCTCGACAGCACCATGCGCTCGGTCGAAGACGCGGCCAAGAACCTCAGCAGCGCCACCGGCATGGTCAACGGCCGCCTCCCCAACTGGCTCGACCAGATCGGGACCATCCTCGTCAGCGCCAACGGCGCGGCCGAAGAGGGGCGCCAACGCCTCATCGAGGCCAAGGCCCTGCTCGTGGTCGTGCAGAACGCCCTCGACGAGAACCGTGCCAACATCGACCGCATCTTCTCCGGCGCCGCCCGCACCGCCGAGAACACCGCCGCGATCACCGACAAGGTCAACAACGAGCTCTACGCCATCGTGCGCGACGCGCTCATCGACGGGCGCAAAGTGCTCGCGACCACCTCCGAGGCCGTCGACCGCGTCGACCGCCTCCTCGCCGAGAAGACCCCCGAGTTCGGGCGCATCATCGCCAACGCCCGCCTCGCCAGCGACCAGCTCAAGCTCACCATGACCGAGGTCCGGCGCAACCCGTGGCGGCTGCTCTATCAGCCCACGCGCCGCGAGATCGAGGAAGAGCTCACCTACGACGCCGCCCGAACCTACGCCGAGGCCGTCAGCCAGCTCCGCGCCGGCACCGAAGCCCTCGAAGCGGCGGTGGGGGGCATGCCCGGCGACACCGCGGCGGTCAGCGAACAGGAGCGCGAGCGGCTCCGGCTCATCACGCAGGAAATCCAGGCTTCATTCGCCAAGTACCGCGATGCCGAGCAGAAGTTCCTCGAGCGCCTGACGCGCGAGCCGTGACCGTTCAGGCGCCGGGTGCGCCGCCGAGCCTCAGCCCGACGCGCGCCGCCGCCGCCCCCGCGACCCGCCGGATGTGCGGCTTCTCAAACTCGCTCAGCCCGAAGACCCACATCAGCGGCGCCGCGATCGCGCCATAGGTGATCCCCACCACCAGCAGCCGCGGCCAATCCCGCGGCATGAGCATGTGCACCACCATCGCCCCCGCGATCCCCGGGAGCGCCACCGCCAGCACCGGGCCCCACGTCTTGGTCAGCCACTCGCGAAGGGGAATCTCCATGAGCCGGCTGATGTGCGCGACCCAGAAGCACATCGCAAAGCACGCCGTCGCCAGTCCGATCGCCGGCACCGCCGCGGGGGGCGCGCCCAGCATGGTCGCCGCCAGCGTCGCCACGCCCAGCCCGATCGCCTCGATGATCACCGCCGAGAGCATGTAGAAGCGGATGCGCCCGTCGGCCATGATCGCCGCGTGATACCCGCTGTAGAGCCACGGGAGGCCCATGATCAGGAGCATCAGCCGCACGAACGGCGCCGTCTCCGGCGCGATCGTCGTCGCGCGCCCGCCGCGCATCAGCCACAGATCAAGCACCAGCTCCGTCTCGATCACCAGCGGCACCAGGTAGAACAGCGCCAGCAGCGTCGCGAGCTTGTTCAGCGACGGCACAAGCTGGCGCACGCTCGCGTGATCGCCCCGGCCCGCCGCCTGCGTGATCGCCGGCTGCACCGCCTTGCCCATCGCCGCCGAGATGTTGAGCTGATATCCCGCGACCTGCACCGCGATCGCATACGCGCCGGCAATGACCGCGCCGAACGCCGAGAGCAAAAGCAGCGGCGTGCCCGACATCCGCAGGCGATAGCTGATGGTGCCGAGGATCGACCACCCGGCAAACGACCCGAGCTCGCGCAGCGCCGCGCGGGAGAAGTGCCGCGGACCCGCCCGCGCGTCGGGATACAGGCGCATGCAGAACGCCGTCACCGCCAGGGCCGTCGCCAGTTGCGCCAGCATCGTCGCACCGCAGAGGATCAGCAGCGCATCCGACCCGGTCGGAGCCGTCATCGCCGCCACCACCGCCAGCAGGCGCAGCACCGACTCGAGCGTGTCGATCACCGTCAGGAGCGCCAGCGCCTGGTGCGCCCGGAACATCGAGCGGAACGGCACCGACCCGATCTGAAAGCCCAGCCCCGCCAGCACGCTCGCGTAGGCCCAGAAAAGCGCCGGCGACGCCGCCCGCGCCGCCGACACGTTCGGACTCCCGCCGATCGTGACGTCGATCACCAGCTTTCCGAGCGGCAACCCCGCGAGCAGCACCACCACCATCGCCGCGAGCATGATCGCCAGCGCCGTGCCGAAAAACTCGCGCTGTCGCTGCGGGTCGCCGCGGCCGATCTCAAATGCGAGGAACCGCTCGACCGCTTCGCCCAGGCCGTCGGAGATCACCAGCAGGATCCCCACCGTGCTCACGAGCCCCGCGAAGATGCCGAACTCGACGACCCCGAGCGTCTGCAGCGCCCAGCGCGTCGCGAGGATGCCCAGCCCGACGGTGAGGAACATCCGGGCGTACGTCGCGCCGGTGTTCAGGATGAGTCGAGTGGATTGACGCACGGGAACAGGAGTTATCGGCTCGGGGCGGCGCCGACGCGAGCAGGAGATACGCTCCGGGCCAGGATCGAGTTCAGAACCTCATGACCTCATGATCTCATGGCCGCAGCACCGGCAGCCGCGGCTCAAGCTCTTCGAGCCGCGCCGGCTTGTGCCGGCGCAGCCATCGGCACAGAAAATACGCCTTCGCGCTCACGGGCTGTCGCCCGGCCCCGGACCGCACGCACGCACCCAGCCCCGCAAGCGTCCCTCCCAGCAGCACGCCAGGCTTCCCCACGCGCACCCCCGTGCGAACGCTCGAAAGCACCGTCCCGAGCAGGTGCGGGAGCACCATCCACCATGGCGCCGTCATCCACCCCTGCAGCACGCCGTTGCGCGCGATCTGCCGCCAGATCTTGTCCCAGTTTCGGTTCGGCGACTCAAAGTGATGCACCGGGTCGGCCCGCCCGGCGCGCACGACGTACCCGCGATCGAGCAGTCGCAGCGAGAGATCCGGCTCCTCGGCCATGTGCCGCAGGATGGGCGTGTACCCGCCCACGCTCAGGAACGCCTCGCGACGCCACGCCGCGGCACACCCGCGATACGTATCCAGCACGTGCACGCCCGTTGGCTCCGGCGCCGCCTGCTCGATCACGTCGCCCTTGAGCACATCGATGAACGGCAGCGCGACGATCCCCACGCGCGGATGATCAAAGTCGCCGAGCGTCTGCTCGACGCTCCGCGCCGAGACGAACGCCGCGTCGTCATCAATGGAGAAGATGATCTCCCCCGTCGCCGCCGCCACCGCCTCGTTCCGGCTGGGGATCGACCCGCGCGATTCCGCCGACCGCGCATAGTTCACCATCGGAAACTCCGCGCGCATCATCGCGTCGGTCCCGTCGGTCGAGCCGTCGTCGCGCACCACGATCTCCACCGGCACGCTCTGCGCCAGGCACGAGTTCAGCGCCCGGCGAAGCTCATCCTTGCGGTTGCGCGTGGCGAGCACCACCGACGCCCGCAGGCCCGCCGCCCCGCCCGGCGATCGCTCCGCGGGCGCGGGCATTCCCGGCAAGAAGCCCTGGCTCGCGCGCGCGTCCGGGCGCAACATCAGCGCCCGTGCCGCCAGCAGCGGAAATCCGAGCAGAAACTTCCAGCGCGCCAGCGCCGCGTTCCAAGCAAAACCCGCCGCGTACAGCCGCGTGGCCGCCCCCACGCGCCCCGCCCGCAGGGCCACCACTGTGCCCGAGCGGATGTGCGACGTGATGATCGCGCGCCGGTCGCGCCGCCGGGCCGCTCCGCCCGGATACACGCCGCGCCGCTCCGCGTCGATCATGTGCCGTCGCCCGCGCAGGCCCGCCTCGATATCCGTGCTCAGCGAGCCCGCGTGCAACCGATACGCGACCAGCGCCGGCGAGCGCACGAAAGCGAACCCCGGCTCGACCCCCAGGCGCAGAAACAGCTCCGCATCCTCCGCGCCCATCCGCGTGCTCGCAAAGCCGCCCGACCGCGCAAACGCCTCTCGCCGAACCACCATCGACCCCGCGCCCGGAAAGATGCTGAGCGGGTCCGCGGCGAGATAGTCCGCATGGCGCTCCACGCGCGCTCCCCCACGCACCACGCCCGCAAGCTCCCGCGCCTCGCGGAACGACACCGGCATCGATGAGATCAGCGCCGGCCGCTCCGCTCCCGCGACCAGCCCGCGCAGCACGTCGAGCGTCCACGGAAACCAGAGATCATCCGCATCGAGAAAGCACAGGTACTCCCCGCGGGCGATCGCCGCTCCCCGGTTGCGCGCCGGCCCCGGGCCCGCGTTCTCCTGGCGCACGAATGAGACTCGGTCGCGACCGCGCTCAAACATCGCCGCCGTCGCGTCGCTTGAGCCGTCATCCACGACGATCACCTCGGCGTCCGCGTCAAGCTGGGGAAGCACCGAGTCGAGCGCCTGCGCCAGGAGGGCGGCGCGATTGAACGTGGGGATGACTATGGAGAATTGCACGGAGAAAGCAGACTGTGACCGAGGTCGAGGGAAAACCCGCACAGCAGCGCCCGGTGCGGATTGAAAGCGCGCACATTCTAATGATCGCCTGCATCCCGGGCAGACGATACTCGGTACGATTCCGTCCGCTTCGGAGTGAAATCCCGGAAGCGCCCGCGCGTTCTTGGGAGTGTTGCATGACCGGTGCGTTGCTTCCCGGCCAGATGGACAAGAAACCTGGAATCTCGCTCGGCGCTCCCTGGGACGCCCTGGCTCACGATTGCGGCTGCGCGGTCCTCCTGATCGACGCGCAGCTCCGAATCGTCAACGCCAATGCGCACGCCGGGGCGCTCTACGGCCTCGCCGCTGGCCCGCTCGTCGGCCGCTCCTATCTCGACGTGCTCAATGAGAACGGTCTCGCCCATCGCAAGACTCTCCTCGAGCGCGTGCTCGCCTCCGGCCGCCCCCACGTTGTCCGCTACGTGCTCCATCGCCAGGCGCGTGTCCTCACCTGCCGCGTCGTCCGACACGTCGACCTCCCCGGCGGACGCGGGCTCCTCATCACCTGCCGCGATGACGCCGCCGGCGAGCACGTTGACCCGTCCGCCGAACTGAGCGACGAGCGCGATCGCGCGTCAAACCCGCTCTCTGACCTCACCGCCCGCGAGCGCCAGGTGCTCCAGTGCATCGGCGAGGGCCTCTCGTCCATCGAGATCGCCAGGAAGCTTCACCGCAGCGTCAAGACCGTCGAAGGCCATCGCGCCCGCCTCGGCTACAAGCTCGGCGCCCGAAACCGCGCGGAGCTCACGCGACTGGCCATCGCTCTCGGCCTCGTCCAGGTCTCACGCTCGCCCGTCAAGCCCGCGCCCCAATCCGCCGAGTGAGCCCGCTTCAGCGCCCGCCCGTCCGCTGCTGCTCGAGCAGCCAGCGCGCCAGTTCCGGGTCGCGATACGCCGGGTCCCACGAGTTGTGATTCGCCTCGGGGAAATACGTCGCGCGCGGATGACCGCCGCCGGCTTCGATCGCCGCCACGATCTTCCGCGTCTGCTCCGGGCGGACGATGTCGTCCCTCTCGCCGTGAAACGCCCAGATGGGCACGTTGCGCAGGGGCTGAGCCAGCGCCCCGGCGTCGCCATAGCCGCAGACCGGCGCGAGGGCGGCGAACAACTCCGGATTCCGCGCGCCGATCGCCCACGTTCCCGCGCCGCCCTGCGAGAGCCCCGTGAGCGTGATCCGCCGCGCGTCGATCCGCAGATCGCTCCGCACGCGCTCCATCATCGCCAGCACCATCTTCTCATGATCAACCCACGCCGATGCCTGATCCGGCTTCTGCGGGAACAGGATCACGCACGCCCAGCGCTCCGGGTTCAGCAGCACCGCCGGCCCAAGGCCCACGCCCGTCTGCCGCGACCCGTCCGTCCCGCACTCGCCGCGCCCGTTCAGAAACACCACCAGGGGCCACGCCCGCTCCGCGGCCTCCGCCTCCAGGTACTGCCGCGGAACATACAGCGCGTAGCGCCGCACAACGCCCTCGTGACGGATTTCTCGAAACAGCAAGCCGGCTTCTCCAGGCGGATGGGCCGCGAGCGCTTCAACGCCCCCTGTCAGGTGCGCCCGCGCGGCACACCCGCCCGCGGTCACCATGAAGAGCACCACCGCCGCGAGAGTGAGCACACGCATGATCGAGCGTAGCGGGCGACTGCCCCGCCCGAAGACCGGGTATGCTCCGTCCGCATGAGCGACGCGGAGCGCACCCTGGACCGTCGACCCCTTGCCACGCGACGCCTCGCGGTCATGCAGCGCCTCGCCGCCTCGCTCGCGCGCCTCGGCGTCACGCCCAACGCCATTTCGATCGCGAGCATGGCCGCCGCCGTCGGTTCCTTCGCCGCGCTTCTCGCGTCGCCCCACGTCGAATCCGGCTGGACCCAGCGCGGCCTCTGGCTTCTCGCCGCCGCCACCATCCAGCTCCGTCTTCTCTGCAACATGATCGACGGCATGGTCGCCATCGAGGGCGGCAAGCGCTCCCCCGTCGGCGAGCTCTACAACGAGGCGCCCGATCGCGTCTCCGATTCCCTCACGCTCATCGGCGCCGGATACGCCGTCGGCTCCAACCCCGAGCTCGGCTACATCGCCGCCCTGCTGGCGATGATGACCGCGTACGTCCGCGCCCTGGGCAAAGGCGCCGGCGCCGGCAACGACTTCGGCGGGCCCATGGCCAAGCCGCACCGCATGATGACCCTCACCGCCGCCTGCCTGGCCATGGCCGCCGCGCCGGACGCGCTCGCCACCCTCGCCGGCGTCGGCCTCGTCTCCATCACGCTCGGCGTCATCGCCGCGGGCAGCGCGCTCACGTGCGTGCTTCGCCTGCGGCGCATCGCCGCCGCCCTTCGCCGCGCTCAACCGATCAACGGGAGCAAGGCGTGAGCCTCTCCCCCGAGACAATCGAGCGCCTCTGGAACCCCGCAGGCGCCTTCGACCACCCCGTCCCGCGGATCGTCGCGGGGATCGCCGCTGGCGGGCTCGTGCTCGGTCTTGCCGGCGTTTTGGTCATGGGCCGCCTCGGCCGCCTCAGTGACGCCGCCCGCGCCGACATCTCGAAGCGCTGCCTCACGTGGGCCGTGCTTGCGCCGGCCATCCTCGGCCCGATCCTCCTCGGCGCCGCGCCCACGATCGTGATGCTCACGGTCGCCTCGCTCCTCTGCTACCGCGAGTTCGCCCGCGCCTGCGGCCTCTTCCGCGAACGACTCATCAGCGCCCTCGTCGTGCTCGGCATCGTCCTTCTCGGTGCCGCGGCCATCGACAACTACTACCGCTTCTTCCAGGGCGTCCCGGGCACCGGCGTCGCCGTCATCGCCGCACTCGCCGTACTACAGGATCGACCCGCCGGCTACATCCAGCGCGTCGCGCTCGGCGCGCTCGCGCTCCTCCTCTTCGGCGCTTCGCTCGCTCACTACTCCTTCCTCGCCAACGACCGCGACTACCGCCCCATCCTCTGCACCATCATCTTCGGCGTGCAGGCCGGCGATATCCTCGCGTACATCTGCGGCAAGGCCTTCGGGCAGCGTCAGGCCTTCCCCAACACCAGCCCCAGGAAAACCCTCGCCGGGCACGTCGGATCCATCCTCCTCACCACGCCCCTGGTCATATGGCTCGGCCACCTGACCTTTCGCGGCGAACCCATGGATGACTGGGCTCGCCTGCTCATCTTCGGCCTCATCGTCTCCGTCGGCGGGCAGCTCGGCGACCTCATCCTCTCATCCATCAAGCGCGACCTCGGCGTCAAGGACCTCGCCACCACCCTCCCCGGCCACGGCGGATTCAGCGACCGCTTCAACAGCTCCCTGCTCGTCGCCCCCGCCGCGTTTCACCTCATCAACTTCTGCCAGGGCATCGCCGTCGGCGAGCCGGCGCGGCTGTTCACGAACTGAACGCGCGATGAGCGGCCCGCCAACTCCGACCCCGGCGCCGCCTCACACGTCCAGGTTCGTCACTTCGAGCGCGTGCTCCTCGATGTACTTCCGCCGCTCCTCGACGTTCTCGCCCATGAGCACCGAGAAGAGCATCTCGGCCTCGCCCGCCACATCCCAGTTCACGCGCAGGAGCGTGCGCCGCGCATAGTCCATCGTCGTGTCGCGGAGCTGCGATGCGTCCATCTCGCCCAGGCCCTTGAACCGCGTGATCGACACGCCGCGGCCGCCCACTTCCTGGAGCTTCTCGACGATCTCCGGCAGGCTCGGCGCTTCCACAAATCTGCCCGACGATTCCCGCCGGCGCTCCGCGCTTTCCGGGACTTCCTCGCCGGGCTCTTCGTGCTCGTCCGCCGCGACCGCTGCATCCTCTGTCCCTGCCCCGGCTTCGTCCGCGCCGGTCGCGGCCGCGCCTGCGACCAGCTCCCACGCGAACTTGGCCGGCAGCCGCTCGCCCGAGACGGCCAGCTCCTGCTTCAGTGAGTAGTCCTCGATCGAGAACCCAAGCCGCCCAAGCTGCTCGAAGAGCCGTTCGAGCTCGCGGTTCTCGTGGAGCTCGCGCATGAACGCCGTCTTGCGCGGGTCGTGCGTGGCCGGGGGTCGTGCCGTGCCGTTGGCGCCCGGGTCGGGCGCATCGCCGCCATCGCCCGGTTCGAGCACGTGCAGCCCGCGCTCGCTGAGCACGCCGCGGGCCTGCTCCTCCGACCACGCCCACGCTTCGCCCCCCATCCACGTCACGCGATGCGTCGGCAGGCGCGATCCGCCCGATGGATCGTGCGCCCTCGAGGCCAGCAGATCCGGGAACTTCACGCCCCGCCGCTCGACAATCCCCGTCAGCTCCGCCAGCCGGCGCAGCACGCGGATGAGCCGGCGCAGCGGCTCGCCTTCGAACGATCTGGCCACCTTCGCCTCGCCGCCCCGCCCGGGGACATAGCCCTCCAGATCGCGCACCACCAGCCGCGCCCGCGACAGGCCCTGCTCGTCGAGCAGATCGTTCATCCGCGCGTCGTTGAGCACATACTCCACCCGCGCGTTCTTTCCCTTGCCCCACGTCAGCTTGTACAGCGGCGGCTGCGCGATGAACACCTTCCCGCGACGGATCAGCTCCGGCATCTGCCGGAAGAAGAACGTCAGCAGCAGCGTGCGGATGTGGCTCCCGTCCACGTCGGCGTCGGTCATGATCACGATCCGCCCGTACCGCAGCTTGCTGATGTCGAACTCCTCCCCGATCCCGCAGCGCAGGGCCGAGATGAGCACGCGGATCTCCTCGAACCCCAGCACCTTGTCGAGCCGCGCTTTCTCGACGTTGAGAATCTTGCCCTTGAGCGGCAGGATCGCCTGCGTCTCGACATCGCGCCCCTGCGTCGCCGTCCCGCCGGCCGAGTCACCTTCGACGATGAAGATCTCCGATCGCTCCACGTCGCGCGTCTTGCAGTCGCGGAGCTTGTGCGGCATCGATCCGCCGTCGAGCGCGTTCTTGCGCCGCGTCAGCTCGCGAGCCTTGCGCGCCGCCTCGCGCGCCTGCGCCGCGACGATCCCCTTCAGGCACAGCCGCTTCGCCTCCGCCGGGTGCTCGCCCAGCCAGATCTCGAGCTGCTCGCCCACCGCGTCGGAGACGAACTTCTCGATCTCGGGGTTGAGGAGCTTCTCCTTCGGCTGGTTGTTGAACGTCGGGTTCGAGAGCTTCACCGACACGATCGCGACGAGCCCCTCGCGCAGGTCTTCGCCCGTCGGCGTCGGGTCCTTCTCCTTGAGAATGCCCGAACGCTTCGCGTAGGCGTTGAGCGCCCGCGTGAGCGCGACCTTGAACCCCGCCGCGTGCGTGCCCCCGTCCTTGTTGTTGATGTTGTTCGCAAACGAGAGCAGCATCTCGTTGTACCCGTCGTGATACTGCATCGCCACTTCGCAGACCTGCCCCGTCGCCGCGTCGTCCTTCTTCACGACCACGCATTCGCTCACCGGCTCCTTGCCCTGCATCAGGTGCTGCACGTATTCGCGCAGGCCGTTCACGGCGCGGAATGTTTCGCTCCGCGGCTTGCCGTCGGCCCCCACGCGCTCGTCGGTAAGCTTGATCGTCACGCCCGGATTCAGATACGACAGCTCGCGCAGCCTCGTCGCGAGCACGGCGTAATCAAACCGCGTGTCGGCGAAGATCTCCGGATCGGGCGAGAACGTCACCTTCGTCCCGGTCTTGAAGGGCGAGTCCGAGGGAATGTCGCCGACGATCTTGAGCGGCTCGGTCGTCCGGCCGCGCTCGAAGCCGATCGCGTGAATCTTCCCGTGCCGATAGACCTCGGCCTCGAGCCACTCCGAGAGCGCGTTGACGCACGAGACGCCCACGCCGTGCAGCCCGCCGGAGACCTTGTACGCCGACTGCCCGCCTTCGTTCTCAAACTTCCCGCCCGCGTGCAGCACCGTCATCGCCAGCTCGATCGCCGGCTTCCCGTCGTACGCCGGGTTGGAGTCCTTCTTGGGCTCGACGGGGATCCCGCGCCCGTTGTCGAGCACGCAGCACGACCCGTCGGCCATCACCGTCACCCACACCGTCGTTGCAAAACCGGCCATCGCCTCGTCGATCGAGTTGTCGACGACTTCGTAGATCAGGTGGTGCAGCGGGCCGACGCCGGTGCCGCCGATGTACATCCCCGGCCGCTTGCGCACCGCCTCAAGGCCCTCCAGCACCTTGATCTGATCCGCGCCGTACTCGTTCGACATCGACGGGGGAGTCGCGTCCACCGCCTTCACTTGTGGCTTGGCTTCAGGCACCGTCGCGGCCTCCGTGTCGCACCTCGCCGCACCCCGCCGCATCCCGCACGAAACCCAAAAAACGTGCGGAACTGATCGACCGCGACGATACCTTGATTCTAGGCGATGGGCGCTTCCGACGCGCGTGTCCACGGGTCCGCCACAGCCGCCTCACATGCCGCCGTCACCCCCCCAAAGGTGGCCGAATTCCGCGGCATTCAGGCCGGCCCGGGCGGATCAACATTCCGCCTGTAGACTCGTTCCATGCGTCCGGTCGAGCCAACCCGGTCGACGCTGCTCTCCCGTCTTCGCGACACCGACGATCAGGCCTCCTGGCGCGAGTTTGAAGCCCGCTACCGGGAGCTGATCATCCGGTTCTGCCGGGCCCGCGGCGGGCAGCTCGCCGACGCCGAGGACATCGCCCAGGCCGTCTTCGCGTCCCTCGTCCGCGCGCTCCCGGGGTTCACCTATGACCGCCAGCGCGGGCGGTTCCGCGATTACCTCTTCCGCTGCGTGCGCGCCGCCGCCAGCGAACACGCGCGCGCCGCGGCCCGGGCCGGCACGCCCCTCGAATTCGCCCCGGCATCGCGCGACGCCGAAACCGCCGACCCGCAGGCGGCGACGATCTGGGAGCGCGAGTGGATGGCCCACCACTACCGCCTCGCCCTTGCCGAGCTCGAGCGCACCTTCGATGCTTCGTCGGTCGCGGTGCTGCGCCAGAGCCTGAGCGGGCAGAGCCCGGCCGCCATTGCCGAGGCGCTGGGGTTGACTCCTGACGCCGTCTACAAGGCGCGTCAGCGCGTGCGCGCCCGCGTCGAGGAGATCATCGCGCGACAGGTCGTCGAGGAGGACGCCCTTGACTGACGCCCGCCTCGATGACGACTCCTGGTTCGCGCAGGTCCGCGACGCGGTGACGCCCGTCGCCGGCGGACGACTCGCCGACATGGAGATCATCGAGGAGATCGGCGCCGGCGGCCAGGGTCGCGTCTACAAGGCGCGGCAACGCGGCACCGGGCGCCTCGTCGCGCTCAAGCGTCTCCGCGCGGGAGCCCGCGCCGACGCCGAGGAACGCGCCCGCTTCCGCCGCGAAGTCGAGCTCTCCGCGTCGCTTCGTCATCCCGGCATCGTCACCGTCCTGGCACTCGATGAATCCGAGTCCTCGCCCACGCTGATCATGGAATGGGTCGACGGCGAGCCGATCGACCGCTGGGCCGACGACGCGCGAGCGCGCCCCGGCGGCGTGCGCCGCGTAGTCGAGACCGTGCGCCTGGCCTGCGAAGCGGTCGCTGCGGCTCACGGGCGAACGGTCCTGCACCGCGACCTCAAGCCCTCGAACATCCTCGTGGACCGCACCGGCCACCCGCGCGTGCTCGACTTCGGCCTGGCGCGCCGGCTGAACGACGACCCGACGCCGACGCTCACGCACGCAGGCGGGTTCGTCGGCACGCCCTCCTACGCCTCGCCCGAGCAGATCGAAGGCGGCCCGGCGGCGCTCGACGTCCGCACCGATGTCTACGCCCTCGGCGCCGTGCTCTACCGCGCCGTCACCGGCAGGCCCGCCATCGACCCCGGCACGGGCCTCGCGCAGCAGGTCGAATCCATCCGCGGCGGGCGGCACGCGCGCCCCTCGCGCGTCAACCCCGCCGTCGATGCCGAGCTGGAGTGCATCATCGCCCTGGCCATGGCGCCGGAGCGCGACGCGCGCTACGCGACCGCCGCGGCACTCGCCGACGACCTGGGCCGATGGCTCGATGGCCGCGCAGTCGTCGCTCATGCGCCGGGCGCGATGTACCTGACGCGCAAGTTCGTCGCGCGTCACCGCCGCGCCGTCTCGCTCGCGCTCGTGGCCCTGGTGCTGATCGTGGCGGGCGGCGTGACGGCGGGCGTGCTGGCGCTGCGGCTTTCGCACAAGGAGACGGAACTCGAGGGCGCGCTGGACGAGCTGCGCGGCGCGCTGGAGCGCGAGCGCGGCGCCACCGCCGAAGCGACCGCCAGCCGCGACCGCGCGAAGCGCGAGGTCCTCAAGCAGCGGGCAGCGCTCACGATCATGTTCCACGCTCTCAGCGCGATGCGGCAGAGCGCGGCCGGGTCGAATCCGCTCACGATCGACCAGGCGATTGACGCGCGGATCGCGAGCCTTGATGACGGCCGCGGGCGCATGCCGGCGGATGTCGAGTCCGCCGTGCGCATCGCGCTGGGCGTGCTGTGCCTTCAGCTCGAGCGGTTCGACACCGCCGAGCGCCAGTTCGAGAAGGTCGTGTCGCTCCTGGAGTCGTCGCCCGAGGCGACGTTTGACCTCTCGGAGGCGCACGGGCAGCTCGGCACGCTGGCGCTCCGCGCGTCCGACCACGAGCGCGCCCTTCGGCACCTCACCCTCGCGGTCGACCTGACCCGTGCTGATCCGGAGCAGGCGGCCGACATCGGACCGCGCCAGCTTCGCCTGGCCCGCGCGCTGCTCGGCGCGGGTCGGATCGATGACGCCGAGCGCACGGCACGAGAGGCTACGTCGGTCGGCGGGTTCTTCGCGCGCGAGCGCGATCGCGTGCTCGAGGAGATCCGCGAGCGGCGCGAGCGTCAAGCGGAAACGCCGTGAGTACCGCCATTTCGCGCGCGCCGATGGTCAATGGTCTCCAGGGGCGTTTGCCGCCCTTCTGAGCGGCCCGCGCGCCGGGGGCCCTCGGGCCCTGCCCGCCTCGCGCGGCGAGCACCTGGCGCCTCCTGGCGACAGTGACCATGTTTGCGCGCGCGCGGCGACTTGCCCATCCTGCCGCGCCGCTATTCCGGTTCGTCGACGCGCGCGGGACCCGGCGCGTGCCGACCGTCCAGCACCAGGCCGTCGTGGGCGAGCTGCATCCCCTCGGGGAGGGTCGCGTTGGTCTCCTCGTGCGGCAGGTCGTGGGCGATGTGCGTGAAGTACGTCCGGCGGGCGCCGACCTGGTCCGCGATGTTCACCGCGTCGGCGAGCGTCAGGTGCGTCGGGTGGTGCCGATGGCGGAGCGCGTCGAGCACGAGCGTGCCCAGCCCGCGGAGCCGGGGCCACGTCTCGGGCGGAATCGCCGACACGTCCGTGCAGTAGGCGAGCGGAAACGGATCGGCAGCCTGCGAGGGCGCGCGAGCGCCTTCGCGCTCGATGCGGAAGCCGAGGATCGGCAGCCGCCCGTGCAGCAGCCGCAGCGGCGTGAAGCGCACGCCGAAGACCTCGAACCCCGATCCTTCGACCATGCCCGGGTCGATCCGTCGGGGGATGAGCGTGGCGACAAAGGAGTCGTTGACGTTGGCGTCGCGCGCGAAGATGTGCTGATAGACGCGCCGCAGGTGGTCCATCGTGTGATCTTCGGCCCAGATCTCGATGGGCGTGCGCTGCACGGCGTTGAAGCGGCGGACTTCGTCGAGGCCGAAGGTGTGATCGACGTGGTTGTGCGTGAAGACGATCGCGTCGCAGCGAGTGATGCCGAAGCGGAGCGCCTGCTGGCGCAGGTCGGGCGTCGCGTCGATGAGGATGACGCGCTCCTGGCCGCGGGCATCGGTGAAGCAGACGGCCGCGCCGGAGCGCAGGCGGTTGTCGCGCGGGTCGATCGAGGCACAGACGGCACAGGAGCACCCGATGGCGGGCACGCCGGCCGAGGTTCCGGTGCCGAGGAAGACGAATCGCATCGGGGGACGCTAGGCGAGGCGAGGTCGAGCCCCGCGCGCGGGGCGTTGTTTGGGTGGTGGACGCCTCTCCCGCGGGGCGCGTCCCGAGGTACACTGACGTCAGGGGCCACGATGTCTGCCTCTTCCCAACCCGAGCCGGTGACGCAGCTCCTGGCGGAAGCCGGTGCGTCGGGTGTGGGCGAGCCACCCGCGCGGCTGCTGGAACTGGTGTACGACCAGTTGCGCCGGCTGGCGGAGCACCGGATGCGGAGCGAGGTGCCGGGGCACACGCTGCAGGCGACGGCGCTCGTGCACGAGGCGTATGCGCGGCTGGTGGGCGGTGCCGAGGTGCAATGGCGCGGGCGGGGGCACTTTTTCGCGGCCGCCGCGGAGGCGATGCGTCGGATTCTGATCGACCACGCGCGGTCGAGGTCGCGCGTGAAGCGGGGCGGGACGGGCGAGGCGGACGCGGAGCCGTTCCGGTCTGGGACGGCGTCGCGCCGGCGGGTTCCCCTCAATATCGTGGACCTGGCTTCGGGCGACGAGCCGGACGAGATCTTGTCCGTCGATGAGGCGTTTCAGCGCTTGCGCGACATGGACCCGGACCTGGCGCGGGTCGTGCAACTGCGGTTCTTCGCCGGGCTGAGCGAGGCGGAGACGGCCGAGGCGCTGGGCGTCTCGGATCGGACGGTGCGTCGGGAGTGGACCGTGGCACGGGCGTGGCTTCGGCGATGGCTGGATCAGCAGCGCGCCCAGGAAGGGCGCTCCTGAAGCAGCGCCGGCACGCGTTGGAGCATTCTGTTCATGGGCGACACGAGCTGGGCGCGAGTGAAGGAGATCGTCGGCGAGGCGGCGGAGCTCGCCGGGGAGGCGCGCGCGGGCGTTCTCGATCGCCGCTGCGCCGGCGACGCGGACCTGCGCCGGCAAGTCGAGGAACTGCTCGCGGCACACGACGTCGAGAACTCGAGCGCCTCCGGCCCGACGATCGACCCGGGGGTGAGCGGCAGCGCCGGAGCGGGCAGCGAGGGAGGCGAGCATCGCGCGGGCGAAGTCATCGGGCGCTACCGGCTGCTGGAGAAGATCGGCGAGGGTGGGTTCGGGTCGGTGTTTGTCGCCGAGCAGACCGAGCCGATCAGGCGGCGCGTGGCGCTCAAGATCGTGAAACTGGGGATGGACACGGCGTCGGTGGTGGCGCGATTTGAGGCCGAGCGCCAGGCGCTGGCGATCATGGACCATCCGCACATCGCGCGGGTCTTCGACGCCGGCGCCACGCCGACGGGCCGACCCTACTTCGTGATGGAGCTGGTGAAGGGGCGACCGATTCACGAATACTGCGAGGAGGAAGGCGTCTCGATCCGCGAGCGCGTGGAGCTCATGATGCTCGTGTGCGCGGCGGTGCAGCACGCGCACCAGAAGGGGATCATCCACCGAGACCTGAAGCCGAGCAACGTGCTCGTGACGCTCAGCGACGGGCGCGCTTCGCCCAAGGTGATCGACTTCGGGATCGCGAAAGCCACCGGCGGGAGCCTGGGCGATCGGCCCGCCTACACCGAGTTTCGCCAGTTGATTGGCACGCCCGAGTACATGAGCCCGGAGCAGGCGGCGGGCTCGCTCGACGTGGACACGCGGACGGATGTGTACTCGCTAGGCGTGATTCTCTACCAGCTCCTGACGGGCTCGACGCCGCTGGACCCGCAGCGATTGCGCTCGGCGGCGTTCGACGAAGTCCGGCGGATCATCCGTGAAGAGGAGCCGGTGAAGCCGAGCACGCGGCTGGCGAGCGAGCAGCGGGCGGCGGGCGGGGCGTCGAGCGGGAGCGCCGCGAGCGCGCGTGGCGGGCTGGCGCGGACTCGGCAGCACCAGGTGCGGGGCGAACTCGACTGGATCGTGATGCGCGCGCTCGAGAAGTCCCCGTCGCGCCGATACGACTCGCCCGAGCGGCTGGGCGCCGATCTCGCGCAGTATCTCCGGGGCGAACCGATCGCGGCGGGTCCGCCCACGGCGAGCTACCGGATTCGGAAATTCGTGTCGCGGCAGCGCGGGCTGGTGGCGACGGCGGGGGTGCTGGTGGTCGCCGCGGGCGTGGGCGTGGCGGGCCTGGCGACGGGGCTGGTGCGGGCCTCGCGCGAGCGCGACGCGGCGATCGAAGCGAAGGAGAACGAATCGAAGGCGCGGGATCGCGCGGCACGGGCGGCGCGGCAGCTCCAGGCCGCCGACCAGTTCATGAAGGATGTGCTCTCGAACGCGCGACCCAGCGGTCTGACGGGAAATCCGATCACCGTGAGCGAGGTGCTCGATGACGCCGCGGTGCGCCTGGAGACCGGTTCGCTCAGGAACGAGCCGGAGGTACAGGCGAAGGTGCGGCTGTCACTGGCGCAGTCGTATCGGTCGATCGGCAGCACGGACCGGGCCCGAGCGCATGCGGAGCGCGCGCGCGAGCTGGCGGCGGGGTTCGGGGACGGGCGGAATACGACGGCGGCCGCCGCCCTGGTTGAGCTGGCGCTGCTGGCCAATGACGTGGGCGACATCGACGGGGGCTTGAGGCTCGCGCAGAGCGGCGTGGACATGCTGCGTGAGCTGGGGGCACAGACGACGCTGGAGTATTTCACGGCGCTTCAGTGTCTGGGAGGGATCCGGCTGGGCAGCTCCGATCGGGAGGGAGGCGAAGCGGTCGTGCGCGAGTCGATCGAGGTGGCGAATCGGCTGTTCGGCGAGCACTCGGCCGAGGCGGCGGAGGCGCGGGCGTTTCTCGCGTCGCGGATTCACGACCGGGCGGAGAACGAGGCGGAGCTTCGGCGGGTGGTGGAGGACTATCGAACGGCGCTGGGGCCGAACCATCCGTCGGTGGGGAACGCGCTGCTGACGCTGGGGATTCACCTGCACATGACGCGCCGGTATGAGGAGGCGGAGCGCGTGTACGCCGAGGCGCTTGAACTCGCGCAGCGAACGTTCGGGCCGTCGCACCCCACGACCTTTCTGGCGACGGATTTCTACGGCTGGGTGGCGTACTCGGCGGGGAACTTTGACGCGGCGGTGGAGCGGCGGCGGAGGGTGGTCGAGATCGCCGAGCGGTGTTTCGGGACCTGGAGCGCGCGTCGCGGGACGTGCCTGAACTCGCTGGGGCTGGCGGCGCAGGCGCAGGGGGACATCCCGCTGGCGTTCGAATCGTTCCTTGAGGCCGTGGAGGTGATGGATCGCGCGGAGCATCCGTCGGATGTGGACTATTACACGGCGATTGCGAACATGGCGACGGCGGCGTGGGAGCTGGGTGAGGTTGAGCGCGCCGAGCAGGAGGCCCGGCGCGTGCTCGCGGCGCCGGAGAAGGTGCGCCCGCTCATTCGCGGCAGCTACGGTCGGTCGATGATGCTCGTCGGGGAGGCGCTGGCGCGCCGGTCCGATTTTGCGGGCGGCGAGCCGGCGCTGCTCGAAGGGTACGAGTTGATCGAGCAGGGCCGGCAATCGAGCAATCGCATCGGCGCGCTGTTCCTGGCGTCATCGGCCATTGCCAGGTTCTACGAGCAGTGGAACGCGGCCGACCCAAGCCCCGAGCGTGCGGCGAGCGCGGCTGCCTGGGCCGCCCGGCGCGACGAAATGCGCGGCAACGTGGATTGGGAGAGCGCCGGCATGCGCCGATTCAAAGAACGATGAGCGGTCGGGAAACGCTCGGGTCGGATTTCCTGTCCGGAGCGCGACGTGCTTGTCGCTACTGCCTCTGAGCCCGGCGTCCATGCGGGCGGCCAGGAGGCGACCATGACCAAGCAATCGATCCGCGGCGGACTGGCCCGGCTTGTGTTGGCCGCGGCGGTGTTCGGGGGCGCGGGCGGCGCTCCGTACACGGCCTTGGCCGGGAGCTCGACACATCTCACACCCGAGCACGTACTCGTGCAATCGGACGTCATCATCCTGGGAACGGTTGAATCCAGGTCTTTCGGGTGGACCGACGAACGAAAGCTGTTTGCAACGACTGAGTACGTGATCCGGGTTGACCGGGTCCTGCTCGATCGGCAGGGGTGGGTTGCGGAGCGTGCCGGGGGCGCCAGGCCCGGCGGCGCGGCAGGCCGGCGGATCAACCTGTCCTTCATGGGCGGCGAGCAGGGCGGCGTGCGCTATCACGTGTCGGGGATGCCCACGCTCGCGGCGGGCGAATCGGCGTTCTTCTTCATGAGTGCGAGCGATCTGCGGAACAACGCGATGTCGCCGGTGATCGGGATGTCGGAGGGGCTGTACCGGGTGGTGATGCACAACGGAGAGGCGACGGTGTTTTCGCCGGGCGGGTGCTCGGGGCCGTCGCGACCGGTGGATTTCCGGTTCTTTGCGAAGATGCGCGGCGCGGGCGCAACGTACACGCCGGACGAGTTTGCAGCGGAGATCGCGCGGGCGCTGCCGCTGGCGGAGGGAAGCCCGCACCTGCGGCATGTTCCGGCGGCGATCCCGGCGGGGCTCGAGGGTCGCGTGCACCTGGGTGAGGAGCAGCTCGCCGAGGTTGGTCCGCGGGTGCCGATGGCGAGCGGTGCGAGCGTGGTTCCACCGGCGTTCAGCGTGCCGAGCTTCAAGCGCTGGCCTGAAGCGCGAGAGTTTGCCGAGTCGCGGTTTGAGCCGGCTGAGCCGGGCGGGGCGCTGGAGTGGGGGCAGTTTGACAACGAGCCCGACTATCCGATCGTGTTCAACGTGCCGCCGAGTGCGTGGTGGCGGAACAACTTCATCGGTGAGCAGGCGTACTGGAACGTGTACGCGACGGCGGTGTTCCGCTTCTACCAGGATTCGAACAACCAGGTGGGCTGGCCGAACGGGCGGTTCGAGTGC
Organism: Phycisphaerales bacterium; assembly: GCA_050182995.1. GTDB lineage: Bacteria > Planctomycetota > Phycisphaerae > Phycisphaerales > UBA1924 > JAEUIX01. The sequence goes on from JBFXBS010000005.1 coordinate 246,982, forward strand.
GGGTTTCTCACCAACGGGCAGCTCGATGATCTGTACGGGCGCGCGTGGAACGCGAACGAAGTGGGGGTGTGCTGGACGCGCACGGCGACGTTCAACGATCGCATCGTCGAGGCGGACATCGCATTCAACCCGGCGTACGTGTTCAGCAACGATCCGCAGGCGACGTATGCCGATCCGAACGTGTTCTCGATCCAGACGGTGGCGCTGCATGAGCTCGGGCACGCGTTCGGGCGGTCGCACTCGTGGGACAGCGACCCGGCGTTCATCTATCCGTCGGTGATGAACTACTTTCCCGACGGGTTCTATCACATCGAGTCGCATCGGGTGTTCGCGGACGACGCGGCGTCCATCCGCGGGGCGTTTGTGCCGCAGGAAGTCAGCCTGACCGACATCGGCCTGACGCTGTGGCGGATGGCGGGTGCGCGGGGGCCGAGAGCGCCGTTCCCGAACGCGGCGGCGGCGCTGACGCTTGATGCGTCGGTGCTGCAGGGGAATACGTTCTTTGTGAGCGGGGCGTGGGTGGAGAACATCGGGACGGTGTCACGGGCGAGCACGATTGACTGGTGGCTGGACCCGACGCCGCACGACAACAGCCTGGCGGGCGCGTTCTATTGCTCGTCGACGAGCGTGGGCTCGCTGAGCCGGTTCACGGGGACGTCGGTGTTCGCGCATCCGCGGTGCCCGGCGAATGTGCCGCCGGGGCAGTACTACCTGTGCGGCGTGATAGCCGAGACCGACGCGGTGGAGTCGAACGACATCGCGTGGTCGCAGGGAACGATCCGCGTGGACTTCAACCCGGCGTTCGGTCCGCCGGTGAATGACACGCCGGGCGGCGCGACAGCGGTGGGCCCGGGAACGTTCACGGGCAGCACGCAGTTTGCGACGGCGGACGGGAACGCGTCGTGCGGGAGCTCGAACTCGAGTCCGAGCGTGTGGTTCCGGTTCGCGGTGCCGCCGACGAGCGGGCGGCTGGAGGTGAACACGTGCGGCTCGTCGTTCGACACGGTGCTGTCGCTGGAGATCCGCAGCTTCAACCCGCAGACGGGGCTGTTCAGTTGGCAGGAGGTGGCGTGCAACGACGATGCGCCGAGCGGGCCGTGCACCGGCACGCTGCAGTCGATCGCCGCGACGGATTTCTTCCCGGCGCTGGGGACCGACAATGTGCGCATCCGCCTGAGCGGGTTCAACGGCGCAAGCGGGAACTACGTGCTCAACGTGCGGCTGGTGCCGGCGAATGACCTGTGTGCGAACGCGGCGCTGCTCAGTACGGGGACGACGTTCGGGTCGCTGAACGCCGCGGCCAATGAAGGGCCGTGGACGATCGCCTGCGGGCAATCGTCATCGACGGCGGACGCCTGGTATCGCTATCGCACGCCGGACGGGTGCAACGGCACGCTGAGCATCGACACGTTCGGCTCGTCGTTTGACACGGTGCTGGAGTTCTACGGGTTCTGCGGGTCGCCGCAGATCTTCGGCGGCGGGTACGCGTGCAACGACGACTGCGGCGGCACGTTCCAATCGTGCCTGACGCAGAGCGTGTCGCCGGGGTTTGAGTTTGTCATCCGCGTGGCGCGGTATGGCGGGCCGACGGGCAACACGGGCGACGCGTTTGCGATCAACGCGACGTTGACGGCGCACACGAACGATCACTGTGCCGGGGCGATCATGATCGCTGACGGCACGCACGCGTTCAACACCGGGTGTGCGGTGACGGGCGCGCTGCCGATGCCCGCGTCGTGCGGGAGCGGATACCCGGTGAACGACCTGTGGTATCGGTACACGGCGCCGATCGCCGGGCGCTTTCGAGCGCGGCTGTGCTTCTCCCATCCCGAGGCGCTGGCGGTGTATCCGGGCAACGTCTGCCCGGGCGACTCGGAGAGCGCGCGGGCGTGTCTGTGGAGCGTCTCGAACGCGTGCGATGCGGATGATGTTGATCTGCCGGTTGCGGCGGGCGAGCAGTTGCTGGTGCGCGTGGGCGGCGCGCTGATCGCCGGGCAGACCCCGAGCCCGATCGGCAGCGGGACGCTCTCGGTGCGGACCGACGCCAACGCCGACCCGCGCGACTTCAACGGCGACGGGAACGTCGATCCTGACGACCTCGGCGATTACATCAACTGCTTCTTCGGCGTGCCGCCGTGCGGGGGCGCCGATTTCAACCACGACGGGAACGTCGACCCGGACGACCTGGGCGACTTCATCAACGCGTTCTTTGCCTGAATCGATTTTCGACAGCACACCCACCCACATCGTCAGTGAGATCATCATGCTCAAGACTATTCGAACGTGCGTACAGGCCCGGGTTCTCGCGTCGGCGCTGGCGATCCTCGTCCCGGCGGTTGCGGCAGCGCCCGCGCGTGCCGGGGACACTGTGCACCTTTCGCCCGAGCAGGTGCTCGCGCAGGCCGACGTGATCTTCCAGGGCACGGTCGAGTCGAAGCGCTTCGGCTGGACCGACCAGCGGCAGGTGTTTGCGACCAGCGAGTACACGATCGTCATCGAGCGCGTGCTGCTCGACCGCGACGGGTGGCTCGCGGGGCGGACGCAGAACGGACGCGCGCAGCTTTCGATCATGGGCGGCGAGCAGAACGGCGTGCGCTACCGCGTCTCCGGGCTGCCGGTGCTCGAGGCGGGCGAGTCGGCGTTCTTCCTGCTGAGCGGCGAGGACCTTCGCAACCGGGCGATGTCGCCGATCGTGGGCGATTCGGAAGGGCTCTTCCGCGTGGCGTTTGAGAACGGGGAGCGGAAGGTGTTCACGCCCGGCGGGTGCTCGGGGCCCTCGCGGCCGGTGGATTTCCGGTTCTTCAGCAAGCTCCGCGATCCGCAGGCGTCGTACACGCCGGATGAGTTTGCCGCGGAGATCGTTCGGGCGCTGCCGATCGCGGCGGCGAGCCCTGAGCTGCGGCTGGTGGGGTCGAAGGGTGTGCCGGCGCACGCGAGGCAGCTTGGGTTTGGGCCGGATCAGCATGTGCCGCTGGAGGTGGCGCAGCCGGGCGCGCCCGCGCCCGCAGCGGGCGAGTCGATGATCTGGGCGCCGGTGAGCGTGATTGCGAAGCCCGAGCCGCGCGAGGGGCGTCGGTTTGTGGAGGCGGAGGCGATCGAGCAGCCGCGGCTGGAGTTCGGCTTTCCGCCCGATACCGATCCGCCGGCGTACCCGATCGTGTTCAACGTGCCCCCGGGGACGTGGTGGCGGCAGGCGTTCCTGGATGAGCAGGCGCGCTGGAACCGGTACTCGGCGGGCGTGTTCCGGTTCTTCGCCGACTCGAACAACCAGATCGGCTGGCCGAACGGGCGGAACGAGACGGGGTTTCTGACCAGCCAGCAGATGATCGATCTGTATGGGCGAGGCTGGGGCGGGAACACGCTGGCGCGGTGCGTGACGCGCGAAGGAGCGTTTACGGATCGCATTGTCGAGGCCGACATCGCGTACAACGTCGCGCAGACGTTCAGCGAGAACCAGGGCGTGATCTACGCCAATCCGTCGATCAACTCGTTCAGGTCGACGGCCCTGCACGAGCTCGGGCATGCGTTCGGGCGCGTGCACGCGTGGGAGTCGAACCCAGCGTCGTTCAATCCATCGTGCCTGAACTACTCGACAAACGGGTTCTATGACGCCGAGCATGATCGCGTCTTTGCCGATGATGCGGAGTCGATCCGGTTCGCGTACGGCGCGTGGGCGATCAACCAGACGGATTTCGGGATCACGCTCTGGCGCAACTCGGGATCGCTCGTGCCGTTCGGCAACCCGCCGATCAATGTGAACGGCGTGACGGGCCTGTCGATGCCCGGGTCGGTGCTGCAGGGGAACTTCTTTCCGATCAACAACATCTGGCTGGAGAACATCGGGACGGTGACGCGCGCGACGACGATCGACTGGCTGCTCGATCCGACGCCGTACGACTACAACCTGAGCGATGCGTACTACTGCTCGTCGACGTCGATCGGGACGCTGGCGCGGTACAACGGCGTGATCGTGAACACGAACGTGCCGGCGCCGCAGGGCATCCCGCCGGGGAACTATTACCTGTGCGCAGTGATCGTGGACAACGACGCGATCGTCGACAACGATTTTGCCTGGTCACAGGGGACGATCCGGGTGGATTACAACCCGGCGTTCGGCCCGCCGGCGAATGACAGCCGGAACTCGCCGCAGTCGATCGGGATCGGGACGTTCAGCGGCTCGACGCAGTTTGCGACGACCGACGGCACGGCGAGCTGCGGCCTCTCGAACGCTTCGCCCGATGTGTGGTTCACGTTTGTCGCGCCGTATGCGGGGTCGTTCGAGGCCGATACGTGCGGGTCGGGGTTTGACACCGTGCTGTCGGTGAGCCGGCGCGAGTTCTCGCCGGTGATCGGCGGCGGGTTCAACTACGTGGAGCTGAACTGCAATGACGACGCGGTGGGCGGCGATTGCAGCGGCTCGACGCAGTCGCGCGTGTTCGTGAACAACGTGAGCGCGGGGTCGATCCTGCGGCTGCGGCTCGCGGGGTTCAACGGCGCCCGGGGAAACTACGTGTTGCGCACGCGGATCTACCCGGGCAATGACTTCTGTGCCGACGCGGTGCCCGTCACGGCGGGCACGTATACCGCGACGCTCGCGGGCGCGACCAACGACCGCACGGGCTCGTGCGGGCAGTCGCAGACGACTCCCGACGTCTGGTTCCGCTACACCTGGCCTGATGGGTGCAACACGGTGCAGCTCAACACCGTCGGCTCGAACTTCGACACGGTGCTCGAGGTGCTTCCGGTGTGCTCGGCGTTCAACATCCCGGCGATCGCGTGCAACGACGACTGCAGCGGCGTGGGCCCGTCGTGCGTCACGGTGAACCGGGGCGCCGAGACCACGCTGCGGATTCGCGTGAGCCGCTACGGGCTGACGCCGCCGACCGGCGACCTGGTGGTGCTGAACGTCTCGACGCCCGCGCCGACGAACGATGCGTGCGCGGCGGCGGTGGCGCTGCCCGATGGCGACTACTTCTTTGACAACTCGTGCGGCGCGACCGACGCGCTGCCGCTGCCGAGCGGGTGCTTCTCGTCGGAGTGTGTGAACGATTTCTGGTTCCGCTACACCGCGCCGATGAGCGGGCAGCTTCAGATCGTGGCGACGGCGGCGTTTCCGATGAGCCTGGCGCTGTACCCGGGTTTTGCGTGCCCGGGTGATCCTGAGCAGGCGATCGCGTGTGATATCGGCGTGCCGGGCGGGTCGCTGCTGGCCAGCGTCGTCGCGGGCGAAGAGCTGCTCGTGCGTATCGGCGGATCGGTGCAGCCGGGCTTCCCGGGGATTCCCGCGGGAACGGGCACGTTGTCGATCCACACGACGGAGACGGCACCTGCCAACGACTTTGCAGCGGCGGCCGACCGCGTGGCGCCCGGACAGTTCATCCAGGGGGCGCTCGCGCTGGCGACGCCCGACGGCTCATCGTCGGTCGACCGCGTCGCCGGCGGGCCGGATGTGTGGTATGGCTTCCTGGCGCCGGCGGACGGCCGGCTGATCGCGCGAAGCTGCGGGACGCTCAACGCGTTCGGGCTCGACACGGTGCTCTCGATTCATGTGCCCTTGGAAGACGGCTCGCTCGTCGAGCTTGCCGCGAGCGATACGCATGATCCCGCGCCCTGCGGCGAAGGCGTGCTGCCGGATGTCGAGGACGCGAGCGTGGCGCTCGATGTCGCGGCGAATCATTACTACGTGATCCGCGTCGCCGCGACCGATCCGGCGCTCGTCGGCACGGGCGGCTTCTCGCTGAGCGTGGAGTTCGTCGCGCCGAGCGATTCGTGCGCGACGTTCGGCGAGCTGTTCGAGGGCGAGAATCTCTTCTCGACCGGCGGGGCATCGGCCGACGGGCCCGCGCATGAGTGCTTCGACGGCACCGAGGCCGACGTCTGGTTTGCGTACACGCCCTCGTGCACGGGCATGACGCTCATCAGCACGTGTGCGCAGCCATATGACACGAAGCTGGCGGTGTATCTTGTCTCGTGCCCGACGGTCGATGACCTGCCGATCGCGTGCAACAGCGACGACGGGGTCGAGTGCGCGGGCGCGGGCGCCTCGCTGATGTTCCCCAGCGCGGTGGGAACAAACTACTTCATTCGCGTGGCGGGCGATGTGCCGACGCCGCAGATCATCACGCTCGCGTGCCTGGCGGATGCGCACGCCGCGGACGTCTGCGGCAACGGGAACCCGATCATCGACCACGAGGCGCTGCCGATCACGACGGCGTTCGCGAGCGCGAGCGGCGATGTCGGCGGATGCTTCGACGGGAGCGAACGCGACGTGTGGTACACGTACACGGCGACGTGCACGGGCACGGTGCGGCTGGCGTTCTGCCAGCCCGACGAGATGACCGACAGCAAGATCGGCGTCTACGCCGGGACCGATTGCCCCGTGGGTGAGCCGATCGCGTGCAACGATGATGACGGGCCGGGCTGCCCGGGCGTGGGCGCGTCGCTGGAGTTTGCAGCGATCGCCGGCGAGACATTCCAGGTGCGGTTTGCGATTGCGGATGATGCCGAGCACCTGCTCTCGGTGATGTGCACGCCGGCGCCGACGTGCCCGGCCGACTTCAACCAGGATGGCAATGTCGATCCGGACGACCTGGGTGACTACATCAACTGCTACTTTGCGATTCCGCCGTGCGAGAGCGCGGACTTCAATCAGGACGGGAACGTCGATCCGGATGATCTGGGTGACTTCATCAACACGTACTTTGGCCCGCCGTGCTGATCGGGGCTGAGTGCGGATGACACGGTGGCGCGCGGCCGCCCGTCTCAAAGCAGAGGCGGGCGGCTTTCATTTCGTGCTCGGGGCCAGGCCGAGCGCGCCGGCAACCCGGTTTGAAAGGTGCCGTAGAGCCGCGTCGTCGTGAAGGACAAAGGGCCAGGTGCGGTCGGTGAGGACCGCGCTCTCGCGTGCGCGGCGTTCGGTGTCCGCGGCGTGTGCCTCGGCGCGGGCGAGTTGAGCGGCGGCGCGTTCGCGTGCCGTGCGGAGCCCGGCGTGCATCTGCGCGAAGGCGCTGGCGCGCTCACGACGGTCTCGCGTGGTGCGGATCGCCTCCAGCCAGCGGGCCTTCTCGGCCGCGGCGCCGGCGTCGCCGACCATCGCGGGATCATGCCGCATCCGGTGGGCGTGCCACTTCGCGGCGTGCACATCGCCGGGCGTGGTGAGGCGCGTCGCCTGTTCGGCGAGGGGCAGCGGGAGCGTCGCGGTGACGGTGGCGGTCGGCGCGAGCGGGGCGCCGAGCCACGCGTGGAGCCAGTGGGTGGTGATGGCGTCGTAGCCGGATGAGCCGTCGGCGCCGCCGCCGCCGGTGCCGTGGACGAAGAGCTCGCACCCGGCAAAGCGCAGGAGGCCGGTGAGGAGGAGCGCTCGCGGAGCGAGTTCCGCGGCGGGGACTGACGCGAGCGCGTCGGACCAGACGCGGCGGCGCGAGCGGTCGGGCGCGCCGGGACCGGGCAGGTGCCACAAGGGCAGTTCCCACTTGGCGGGTTGTTCGGCGAGCGGAACGATCCCCGCGCCGTGAAGGCGCTGGACGGCCGCGTTGTAGGCGCTCACGCACGCACGGGGGTCGGTGCGCATGCGATCGACGAGTGATCGGAAGAGGTCCGTGCGCGCCAGGCGCGTGGCGAAGAGCAGGTGCGGCGGCGGCGCGAGGTGCGCGGTGCATGCCGCAATGGCGCGCGCGAGTTGCTCCGCCGCGGTGGTCGAGTGAAGGCGGGCGTCTTCGAGCGCGGCACGCAGTCGGCGGAGCGACGGCTCGATGCTCTCGAGCGCGAACGCCGCGCCCGCGCCGGCGAGGTCGGCAGGCGACGGAACGGCGCGGATGCTCACAGGTTCGATCGCGCCCGCGGGCCGCCCGGCTCGAACCATCGCGCCGATCTCGTCGCCGGCGAGCAACCATGTGCGGGGCTCGATGCTCGGCGTGCCGCTCGAAGCGGGCACGCGCACGGGCACGCGCAACGGGGAGAAGTCGTCGGGGTCCTGATCGACGACGATCCACGCGGCCGCCGCACCCAGCGAGCGCGCCGCGTGCGCGATCGCGAACCACTTGGCGAGGATTCCCGCGTGCCAGATTGTCGGCTGGTGGCCGGACAGGATGATGGGTCGATCGGTGGGCAGGCCGAGCTGCTCGCGGAAGCGCCGTGCCTGGGCGTCTGGCGCCGGGCGTTGCAGGGCTGTGCGCCACAGGTCGGAAGCCGGCGCGATGAGAATCTCCGGCTCGTGCACGGGTCATTATCGGCGCCGCCCGGCGCGTCGGCACGCGCGGCGGCCCGGAGCGACCTTGGCCGCCGGGCCGACGGACGATGTAGGATCGACCATGCCGCGACGCCCGACCGACGACCGGACCCCGCAGGGCTATCGCCAGACGCCTGGGCATGGTCCGCTCGTTCGCTCCGACGTGCTGGATGTGTACGTGTTTCGGCGGGCGCTGGGGGCCGGGGCGGCGTCGAGCGGGGCGGAGTTTCTGCAGCTCCTGCGGGCCCGGCCGCCGCTTGAGGGCGCGTGGCATCCGATCATGGGGCACATCGAGGCAGGGGAGGCGGCGTGCGACGCGGCGCGGCGGGAGCTGCGTGAGGAAGTCGGGCTCGCGCCTCGAGATCGAACGTTCGTGGGCATGTGGGCGCTGGAGCAGGTGCATCCGTTCTACGTCGCGGCGATCGACTGCATCGTGCTGTCGCCGCGGTTTGCCGTCGAGGTCGGGCGACCATGGCGGCCGCAGCTGAACAGTGAGCACCGGGAGTTTCGCTGGGTGCCGGCGCGCGACGTGCCTCGGCGATTCATGTGGCCGGGGCAGATCGAATCGATCCGGGAGATCCGCGAACACCTGCTGCCGGCGCGGTCGCTGGCGCGGGAGGCCCTGCGGGTGGAGTCGGCGACGACGGGCGCGCGCGATCGGCGTGTGCGGGTCGTGCGGCGCGAGCGCGAGCGGGGCTGAATCAGGCGACGAGCATTCGTCCGTGCGGCGTGCGCACGATGTCGCGCGCCTCGACCCACGGGGCGACCACGCGCCGTCCGAGGCGCGTCCAGGTGGTCAGCGCGTCGAGCATCGGGCCGGGCGACATGGTGCCGATGACAAGCGTGTCGGCGCCGCGCTCATCGGGGATGACGCGCACGCCAAGCTCGGCGAGGGCTTTCTCGGCGGCCCAGGCGTTCTTCCCGCGGTCGACAAGGGCGACGCGACCGAGCGGCTGCTGCGCGTCGGCGGCGGCGAGCGCGACGCGCGCGTGATGCAGGCCGGTGAGGCGGTCCCAATGGGCGGGCTCGAGCGGGGTTCGCGGCTGCCGCGAGAGGGTGCCCGCGAGTTCCCACACGCCGCGGAGATAGCTGCTCGAAACGCCCTCCTTCCAGGCGATTCCGGCGTAGCGCGTGATGGTCTCGCGGAGTTCGCCGAGCCGCGCGTCGGTCGGGGCGTAGCGCTGCGCGACCCAGGCGTTGTTGCGGACGAGGCGGCGGATGATCCGCCCGAAGTCCCGCCCGGTCGTCACCTTGCGATGCAGCACGCGGAAGCGCCGATCGAACAGCACGCGGAAGCCCGCGGCGATCATGCGGGCCGCGAGGTCATACTCCTCGGCGTAATAGTCGAAGGTGGCGTCGTATCCGCCGAGGCGGAGGAAGAGATCGCGCCGCAGCGCCACGCCGCAGCCGACGAAGACCTCCGGCAGGCCGCCGGATTCGTGGCGCGTCGGGGCGGCAAGGCTCGAGGCGAAATCGCGGGCGTCGACGCCCATGCCGAGCGTGATCGCGGGCATCTCACCACCGGGAACAAATACCTCGGCGGCGACGGCGCCGACGTCGCCGGGCATCTCGCTGAGCGCCTCGATGAATCGGGCGTCGAGCGGGTGGGAATCGTCATCGAGCATGACGAGCCAGGTGCTGTCTTCTGAGGCTTCACGGGCGGCGGCGTTTCGGGCTGCCGCCGCTTCGTTTCGATCGCGCCGCATGAGCTTGACGGGCGCGCCGCTCCCGAGCCACTGGGGCGTCCACGCGGGCGGGTCGGAGGCGTTGTCGGCGACGATGACCTCGGCGCCCGAGCCGTGGTCGCCGAGGCGGTCGATGGCTTCGAGCGTCTGGGCGAGCTGTTCGGGTCGGTTCCTCGTCGGGATGATGTACGTGATCATGCCGTGGGCTCGGAGGGCGCGACCATCCAGGTCGCGATTGGGAGGATGTGCGAGAGGGACTCTCCGAGTCCGGGTCGAGGTGGCGTGCGAGATGCAGGAGCGGGAAGCCGGGGGCGCTTGCCGCGGGCAGCGCGCGGCTCACCGAACCGCGATCGCGGGCCTGACAGGAGTATCGGCCGGCGCGAACGCCAGACGTGAACCGTGCACGCGGGCGCACCCCTGGCGGAGATCGGTCACGCTCACGGGCAGGTTGCCCAGGCGCTGGGCCTGGGCGGCGGCGGCGACCGAGCCGAGGAACGCGGCACTCACGAGTGTTCCACCTGCGCACAGCGCCATGGTGGCGGCGGCCAGGAGCGCGTCGCCGCAACCGAGCGGGTCGAGCGCCTGCCCGCAGAGCGCGGGCACGTGCGCCCCGCGGAGGCGCTTGGCGACGGGATCGGATTCATCCACGGGCTCGGATCGACGGTCGAAGGCGATGAGCCCATCGGCGCCGAGGGTGATCATGGCGGCCCGCGAGCGTGTTTCTTCGAGCAGTCGCCACGCGACGGCCGGGATGGACTGGTCAAAATCGCGGTACGCCTCGCGCACCTCCGACTCGCTCGGGCAGAGCAGGTCGAGATCGCGGAAGCGGAGCAGCCCCGCACGCCGGCCCGAGACATCGCCCGCGAGTACGCCCACGCGCGGGCGCAGTGCCGCGCACAGTTGCTCGACCATCGGGCCGGAGAGCAGGCCGTTGCCGAAATCGGCGATGATCGCGCCCTCGCATTCATGCGCGGATTCCTCGGCGAGCCGCACGAAGCGATCCTGCCGGGCGGCGTCGAGCATCACCGGCTCGAGCTGGTTCAGCTTCATGACCTTCTGCGCGCCGACGAGGAAGCGCTGCTTCTCGGCGAGCGGGGTGTCGGTCTCGACACAGTGAACCTCGACGCCTTCGCTCGTGAGGCGCCGGCGGACAGCTTCGCTCTGCGGCGAGTCGGGCATGCCGGAGAGGAGAATGGGCCGGCCGCCCATCGCCGCCATGTGCCGGGCGATGATCGCGGCGCCGCCGTCAAACTGGCGGCGCTCGAGCGGGCGGAGCGTCATCACGGGGCTTTCGCTGGCGACTTCGGGCTGATCGCAGAGGATGTAGGTGTCGAGAATGGTCTCGCCGACGACGAGGATGCGCCGCCCGCGGAACTCGCCGAGGAGCGCGCCGAGGCGATCGGGGCGGAGGTCGGGATCGTCGCAGAGCTGCCCGAGCCGTGCGTGATAGGGGTCGATCGAGCGCTCCATGCTGGCGATGAGCGCGGTGGAGGAGAAGACCACGTCGCCGGAGCTGAAGACGACGCGCCCGCCATGTCGCTCGACAGTGGCGCGCTCGGACTGGAAGCGCTCGTCCTTGTTGGTCTCGTACTCGCGACCTTTCACGTAGACATCGGGGCGGACGGCTTCGAGCAGGTCGCGCGCGGTGGAGTGCTGATCGATGTGAACCCAGTCGACGCAATCGAGCTCGGCGAGGGCTTCGGCGCGAAGCTCTTCGGGAATGAGCGGCGCGCCGCCGCGCTTGGTGTAGGCGCTGTCGCCGGTGATGGTGACCAGCAGGATGTCGCCGGCGGACCTCGCCTGGCGGAGATGGCGGATGTGACCCGGATGAACGATGTCGAAGCAGCCGTGACACTGGACAACGGTTCGGCCCTGGCGGCGGGCGAGAGCGCGGCGATCGCGCAGGTCGGCGAGCGAAAGCACCTTGGCGACGGCGCGCGAACTGTGCATCGCCGCGAGTATCGGCCTTTGAGCACCCAACTCGACAGATCAGCCCTGGCCGGGCCGCGAGAGGTGCCGAGGCGCAGAAACAGCCTCGAAATGAACAGAACACTGACCGCCCTGATTGATGCCGGTTCGTATCGCGGGTCGGCGTCGAACCGCCCAGGTTCTGCACCGAACCGAACCACCGACTCAGGGGTTGTACCCCATCAATTCTTGTGGTATGGTGTCCGACGTGCCGACATAACACTCGTCGCGGAGGTGTGTATGAACGTGCGTCGTCTCCTTCTGCCCGCTGCGGCGGTGTTGCTCGGTGCCGGTGGCGTGGTGTGGGGGCAGAACCAGCTCCCGGCGTCGTGCTCGTGCGCGGGGCTTTCATGCGGGGGATCGGCCGCGGGGTGTGCGAGTTGTGCCTGTTGCAGCGTCACGCCGGCGGCACCGACATGCACGTGCTGCACCACGTCGTTTGACTGCCTGGAGCCTCCCACGGGCTGGCGATGCTCCGACATTTCGTCTGATTGAACCTGGAGCGGCCCATGCCGGGATGTGCTCCAACTGGTGGTCGAGCGTGCTGGCCGATGCTGGTGGCGGTGGGCGTCGTTGCGACCTCGGCCGGCGTCTTTGCGACCATGCGCGGTTGTGAGCTGCGGTCGGCTGAGAACAGCCGATTGGCCGCGCAGCGGGCCTCGGTGCTGGCGGCGGTCGAGGGCGCTCAGGCGGCATTTGCCGGCTTGGCCATGACACCCATGAGCGACCTGGGTGAAGCGATGCGCGTGCGACAGGTGCTCGACGCCTGTCCGGTTCCGACCGACGCACGGCTCGCACACGAGGCGCGACTCCTGCTCGAGAGCGCGGCGGAGGTCCTGGCTCGGCGCTTCGGACAGGACGACCCTGAGGTGTACGCCGCGTGGCGTGACAGCGCGGGCTATCGCCTGCGCGACGCCGAGAGCCTCCGGCGATCCGGCGTGGACGCCGACTACGCCCTTTTCGTGACGGGTGCGCGGGTGTCTGTGTCCGAAGGGGCCGCGCGGGCGACGAGCGACTCACCGGGCGCGGAGGCGGACCCGCGAGCCAAGTTCGCGGGCCTGTGGCGGGCGATCGGCGCATTGCCGATCGCGCGGGCGTCGATGCCCGTGGCCATGGCGACCGAATCGGCAGGCATGGCCGTGGCGTTCGGAGAAGTCGTCGCGAGCGAGGGGAGTCAGGAGAGCGCGTACCCGCGACTTGAGGGTGCGTTGGCCCATGAGTTGTGGGCGGGGAAGGCCCAGGCCGGGGCGCGGGCGTGGTGGACCCCACCCGCCGGGGGACTCAAGAGCTTTCTCGCCACGCACGGACGGGCGAGGCTCGGGGCGGTGGGGGTGATCGTCGAATCCCGTGAAGCCGGGCGCTTCCCGCTGTCACTTTCGTTCTATCAGGACGAACGAGGGCGGTGGTGGCTCTGGCGGCTCAACGTGCACAACGTGGACCCATCGTCGATCGTGCAGATCGACTATTGAAGGAGCGCCGGATGCTTCGCCGGATGCTGATGGTGGCGCTGGGTCTGATGTTCCTGCTGGCCGCGGGGCTGAAGATCGCCTCGCCGCTCGCGCTCGCGCGGGTGCTCATGCACCTGACGCCCGAACCGTGGGCGATTCCTGAGGCGGCCCTGGCGGGTGCGGGCGTGATCGTGGCGATCGAATCGGCTGTGGGCCTGATGCTCGTATGCGCCGTGGCGTCGCGGGCGGCGGTCGGCGCGTCGGCGGTCGTGCTCGGAGTGTTTACCGTCGCGCTTGGGGTGCTCGCCATCGACGACGCCGCGCCCGCGTGCGGATGCTTCGGGTCGCTGTCCGGGCGTGGAGGATCTGCCGAAGCGCTGGCGGGCATCCTGCGGAATACAGGACTTCTGTGCGTGGCGGCGTGGCTGTTCACGTCACCGCCGCCGGGCGAGCATTCCGAGCGAGAAGCGACCGGACGCGCCGGCGGACGACTGGCGCGTACGGGCTTCACGCTTGTGGAGGTGCTTATCGCGGTGACGGTGGTGCTCGTTCTGATCGGCCTTTCGCTTCCGGCGCTGAGTGCCGCGCGCGAAGCGGGGCGCGGTGCGCGTCGCTCCGCGGATTGCGGCGCCCTGGTCGCGGCGCTGGGGGCCTATGCCGACGATCATCGCGAAGAGCATCCGTTCTTCGGCAAGGCGGGGTCGCCCCTGTCGCCGCTGGTGATCCGCGGGGTGGAGATCGGCGGGCCGTTCAATGAGTTTTTCACGCAGCACCGGTGGCTGTGGGCGAGCGCCGTGGTGCCGGAGTACACCGAGGTACCTCGATCGGCGCTCGAATCGCCCGGGCGCGCGGCGCATATGCGGGGCGTGCTGGGTTGGCCGGAGTTCGTCGTGGCGTCGGAGTATCAGCTCACATCGACGGCGTTTGCGGCGCCGGGCTTCTGGCGCGACGTGCCGGCGGGCGCGTGGCGCGACCCGGCGCACATCCGCGCGACGCGGCGGATGATGATCGCGCACCCGGGGCGGAAGGGGCTGGTGTTCAATGAACTGGGAGGCCCGACCGGCGAGCCGCGCGACCCGGGGATGAGCGTGGGGCTGGGCGATGGATCGGTGCGGATCACCGATTGGCGCACGATGGATGCCGGGGGGGCGGTTTCGCGGCCATACGGCGCGGCGGGGCTGCCGATCGAGTCGACGCGGGACGGGCTGGAGGGCGTGGATTTCTGAGGGGACGGATCGACAAGCCTTGCGGCAAAAAACAACAACGCCCACCGGCAAGCCGATGGGCGTTGAAGAAAGAACAGTTGGGGTCCGTTGGCGACGGCTTGCGCCGGCGCTATCCAGGCGAGCTGGACGAGAATGCCCTGACCAACCAGATGCGGGTCGCCCCGCGATTCGACGGGCCGGAGGCCCGAGGACGAGTCTGGTCTAAGGAATCCCTTAGAAAGGAGGTGATCCAGCCGCAGGTTCTCCTACGGCTACCTTGTTACGACTTAGTCCCAGTCACCGATCTTGCCGTGGTCGCCCCAGTGGTGGGGCGGCTTCGGGCACTACCGGCTTCCATGACTTGACGGGCGGTGTGTACAAGGCTCAGGAACACATTCACCGGGGCGTAGCTGATCCCCGATTACTAGCGATTCCGGCTTCATGCAGGCGGGTTGCAGCCTGCAATCCGAACTGGGGTGCATTTTTTGCGATTTGCTCCACCTCGCGGTCTCGCGTCGCTTTGTATGCACCATTGTAGCACGTGTGCAACCCTGGATGTAAGGGCCATGAGGACTTGACGTCATCCCCGCCTTCCTCCGGTTTGACACCGGCAGTCCCGCTAGAGTCCCCGGCATAACCCGATGGTAACTAGCGGCAGGGGTTGCGCTCGTTAGAGGACTTAACCCGACGCTTCACAGCACGAGCTGACGACAGCCATGCAGCACCTGTGCATGTTCCGATCTTGCGATTGTGGCTCCCGTTTCCGGGAGTTAATCCATGCATGTCAAACCCAGGTAAGGTTCTTCGCGTTGCTTCGAATTGAGCCACATGCTCCACCGCTTGTGTGAGCCCCCGTCAATTTCTTTGAGTTTTAGCCTTGCGACCGTACTCCCCAGGCGGCGCGCTTAGCAATTTCTCTGCGATCCCGACGACGTCAGAGCCGCCGTGATCCAGCGCGCATCGTTTAGGGCGTGGACTACCAGGGTATCTAATCCTGTTTGCTCCCCACGCTTTCGTGCCTCAGCGTCAGGAAAGGCCCAGCCGGCTGTCTTCACCTTTGGCATTCCGATTGATATCTACGCATTCCACCGCTCCACCAATCGTTCTACCGGCCTCTACCTTCCTCAAGACTTGCAGTTTGCCGTGCAGTTCCACCGTTAAGCAGTGGGCTTTCACACGACACTTACGAGTCCGCCTACGCACCCTTTAAGCCCAGTGATTCCGATTAACGCTCGGGGCCTCTGTCTTACCGCGACTGCTGGCACAGAGTTAGTCGCCCCTTCCTCTGGAGATGATCAGTGTTTCTATCCCCTGACAGTGGTTTACACGGCAAAGCCGCTTCATCCCACACGCGGCATCGCTCCGTCAGGCTTTCGCCCATTGCGGAAGATTCGTCGCTGCAGCCTCCCGTAGGAGTCCGGGCAGTGTCTCAGTCCCGATGTGGCAGGCCGTGCTCTCACACCTGCTACCCGTCTTTGGCTTGGTGAGCCTTTACCTCACCAACTACCTGATAGGACGATCGCCGATCCCAAGGCGGCAAGCCTTTGGTCCGTAGACATCATGGGGTCTTACGCGCAGTTTCCCGCGCCTATCCCCCACCTCGGGGCACGTTCGATCGTATTACTCACCCTTTCGCCACTGGCCCTTGCGGGCCCGTTCGACTTGCATGCTTTAACCATGCCGCCAGCGTTCAATCTGAGCCAGAATCAAACTCTTCACTTGATTGCTTTCGATCACGGCTCCCGAAGGAGCCGCGTTCTTGGCGAGTTGAAGTTTGACCTGTTTCGGCCGTCTTGCGACGGCCGGGTCTCGACCGGATGACCCCTTGCGGAGCCACCCAGCCGCGCCGACCTGGCTAGAGGTCGGCGAATCGCTGGAATTCTCTAACAACTCAAGTAACTGATCCTATTGCTAGGGTCGTTTACAAGCTTTTTGTGTGTTTGGTACGAGAATGCCAGCCTCGCCGTGCTGTGAAACACGACGGGGCCGTTGGATCGGCCCGACTGCCCCGGCTAAAGGGCCCGGCGTACACCGGTGTCGAGTCCGTACATTCTCGCGGACATCCCAACTGTTCACTTGTCAAAGATTGGCCTGCCGCAAAGGCGACAGTACCGCTGCCAACGGATCCCGTTGGTCGCGGGGCCATGACTATACCCCCCTCCGACTCGCTGTCAAGCAACTCAAAAACTTCGCCGCTTCTTCAACGGCTTTTGCACCGCTTGTGCCCATTCGCCCCGCGCTGCGGCCGCTTTCGCCCTCCCCAGGCCCATCCTACGCCTCTCGCGCGTTTTCGCCTCGCGGCGGCGTCACCGCGAGCACCCCGGCCCACAGCTCCGTGTCAGCCGTGCCGTACAAAAGCCGATAGGCCCGGCACGCTTCGCGCATGGTCGCTCCGGTCGTCATCACGTCATCGATCAGGACGGTCACGCGACTCACCTGGCCTGTGCTCGGCGTGGTCAGCGATTCCCGGGCGCGCCAAGCGCTCCAGTTTCGCCGCCATTGTCCGCGGGCGCTGGGGCGCATTGAACCGGCCACGTTGCGCGCCCGGCCGCTGGGATTCACCGACAGTTGCGACGGCCTGTGCGACCGCGACAGGTCGGGCCGCACTCGCCAGGTCTCGCCCGTCGGGGCGACTCCGGCGACCCCCCGCGCGATGGCCGCGGCGTGGTCGATCCCCCGCGCCAGCCGACGCCTGAAACTCGTCGGCACCGGCACGATCTCAACGCGTGGGCCGGGTGCGAGCCGCCCTTCCGCGACGGCTTCGCGGAGTGCCGAGGCGATCGCCGATCCGAGCAGACGCCCGAGATCGACGCCCAGGCGCGGGAACGCGGTGAACTTCACTTCTCGAACCAGGGCGCTCAGCGGCGGCAAATAACTGCCAAGGCGGACAACCCGCGCCCAGGGCACGCGCGTTGACTCGCATTCGGAGCACCCGTCAGCGCCGACGGCGAACGCGCCCGCCGAGCGACCGCAGCGCCAGCAATAGGCTCCGGGATCGTCCGGATGCCAACCCTCCGCGGCGGATCGCTCGGCCAGCGGCGGCGAAGCGAGCCCCAGCCACGTGTGTTCGATGGCCGACCAGATCGAGATTGGCAGCCCGGCTTCCTCGCGCGGGAGAAGCGAGGCGGGATCGGGCTCGGGCGCGCGCATGTGCCGCGGCGGCCAGACAAAGCGGCTCGGCGCAGGAGGAGGCGGGCCATTGTCGGCGGGCGGCGGCACCAAGGCAGCGTACCGCGCGGCACCCCGCCTCGTCGCCCGAAGCGGGCAGATGGGTGGAGAGTGGAGTTGTGTCGTGGCTCAATCCGTCGCGCACGCCGCGGCGAGCTTGGTCGCCAGGCCATTCTGCGCCAGTTCTTCGACGCGAGACTCGTCGTAGAAGACTTCGAGCATGCGCGGGGCCGCGGTCCCGCTCTCGCGCAGGACGGCGGCGAGCCTGTCCCAGGCGATGTTTCCGTCGCCGGGCATGCGGTGGTCGTCGACCTTGCTGTCGTTGTCGTGGATGTGAAAGTACGCGATGACGCTCATGGCGGAGCGGACCTGCTCGACCAGGTCGCCGGTCATGTGCGCGTGTCCGGTGTCGAGGCACATGCGGATATGCGAGGAGCCAACGGCCTGGACGGCCTGCGCCAGCTTGATCGTGTCGTGCCCCAGTGGGCAGTTCATGGGCTGGTTCTCGATGAGGTACGTGACGCCGAGGCGCTGGCCGACCTCGGCGAGGCGGCGCATGAAGTCATCGAGCCGGGGCCAGCGCGGGGCGGAAGCGGCTTCAATCTCGGCCCGGGTCATCATCCGCATGCCGGGGTTCCACGCGGAGGGGTGGACGACGACGAGGGGGCCGCCGAGGTCGGTGGCGAGGCGGCCTTCGGTCTCATAGATCTCGAGGCATCGCTTGCGGTGGCGCTCGTCGGGCGAGGAAGGGTCGATGTGGAACCCGAAGACCCCGTGGATGGAGTCGAACCTGAGCCCGGCCAGCTCGGCGGACTTGAGGGCCTCGGCGATGGTGGGCGGGCGCTGCTCGTTGCGGTAAAACTGGCAGGTCCGGCATCCGAGCGAGTGATAGGCGGCCAGGAACCTGGTCGGATCAAACGAGAACCCGAATGGCGCGATGCACGCGAGTGTGGCCATTCAACATCTATCCGACCGCCGTGGGCATGAAACGATTATAGAAGATGATCGGTCACCGCGACGCGAAATGAGGCGTGGTCGGGTCAGAAACGGGGTTCACGCGCTCGCTCCGCCCCGGGCGAGCCGTTCTCGGACCAGATCGGCCCGAGCCTCGCGGCGCTGCTGCTGATCGAGCGGACGGCCGACGAAGCGCTGAAGATGCGCGGGTTGGGAGAGCAGAAAGAGTTGGCTGACAGCCTGTTCGTCGAGCCCGCCGACCAGGCCGGTGAGCACACCCAGGCGAACCAGGCTCAAGTGGCTGATCGTCTCTTCGGGGGCGAGGAGGCGAGCGGATTGAAGGAGCCCGAGCGCGCGAAAGACCGCGTCTTCGAGGTGGCGCCGGCGACGCTGCGCCAGTTGCGCCCGCGCGGCCTGCTCATACTCGATCACCCGCGGGATCACCTCCGACTCAATGTCGCTGAGGATCGTTTCCTCCGGCTTGCCCATGGTGGTCTGGTTCGAGATCTGGAAGAGATCGCCTGCGTGGTCGGAGCCTTCGCCGTAGAAACCGCGGACCGCGAGGCACATGTCCTTGGTGGCGCGGCGAACCTTGTCGATCTCGCCGCAGAGGCGGAGCGCCGGCAGGTGGAGCATGACGCTCATGCGCACGCCCGACCCGGCGTTGGTCGGGCAGGTGGTGAGGTACCCGAAGCGGTCGTGAAAGGCGAAGTCGAGGCCGTTCTCGAGGGCCGAGTCAACCTCGTTGATCTGGCGCCAGCACTCGGCGAGCTGCAAGCCCGGGCGAAGGACCTGGATGCGCAGGTGGTCCTCCTCGTTCACCATGATGGAGAGCGCTTCATCGGGGAGAGTGAAGGCGAGCCCGCGGACCATGGAGGTGGAGGAAGGCGGAGCCGCGGCGGCGCTCGTGCCGGCGCCGCCCGTGCCCGTGCCGGCTTCTTTCCTGACCGCGGCATGCTCGCGGCTGATGAGGTGCCGCTCGAGCAGCAACTGGCGTTCGAGCGCGGGGAGGGCGTGGATGTCGGCCCATGCCACGCGCGCGGGAGCGAAGGGCGCGGGCGCCTCGCTCACGCAGCGCCGGCAGGTCGAGAGCAACTCGGCGCGCTGAGCGGACGAGCATCGAGGCGGGAATGGGAACCCGACGATGTTTCGCGCCAGGCGCACGCGCGAGGAGATCACCACATCGGGCGCGGCACCGCGCCCCGAAAGCCACGGCGCACCCGCACGGATGGCTTCATCGGGAACCACGGTCTGTCCGAACGAGTCTCTCACGTGCGCCGGATTATTCCCCGCTCGGGCTCGTGAGCCGCGAGGCGACTTGGCGGCGGTGTCACGGCGACGGCGTTCCGCTTTCGTCGCTCAGCCGGCGAATCTCGTCGCGGAGTTGCGCGGCGCGCTCATATTGCTCCGCGAGGATGGCCTGGGTCAGTTGCGTGCGCAGCTTGGCGAGTTCCTGGGCCGCGGCTTCCGGGTTGGAGGCCTGGCTGTCGCCGCGGCCGGCGCGTTCGGATCGAGCGGAGAGCGGGTGTTGGGCGCGGGCGCCCGGCTCACTGACCGCGGCAGGGGCGCGGCGCGGACGCTTGCCGACGTGATGGGTCGCGCCTTCGTGCACGCGGCTGAGGAGCGGGCCGAGCTGCGCTTCGAACGCGGCGTAGCACGCGGGGCAACCGAGCATGCTGCTCTGACGGAACTGCCCGTAGGTGATCCCGCAGGTGGGGCAGGTGTTTGAACCGGCCTTGCTCTTGCCCGCCGCGGCCTGCATGGCCCCGGACATGGCCTGGGCCATGACGGCCTGCGAGAGCGCCTGGGCGAGTGCTTCGGGGGCCTGGGTCTGGACGCCGAGTGCCTTGGCGCATTGCTCACACAAGTTGCGCTGCACGACCTTGCCGCCTTGAATCTTGGTCTCCTGCACGGTGGCGGGGTTGGCGCAGTGGTCGCACTTCACGCGGGGATGGTAGGGTTCATCCAAACAAGGGCAAGAACCAGCAGGCCCCACTGCTGGCTGCTCATCTGCGGACGCGGTTTCACGCAGACCTCCTGCGCCACCAGATGATCCCCGCGGCGAGCAGGCACGCGAGCCCGGCGGCGATCATCGAACGCGGCACCTTGTCGACCGATCCGGCGACCTCCGCTGCGCGCGCGCTGGTGGTCGCCGGCAGCGGTCCCGACGGAGCGCGTGAAGCGGGGGGAAGCGGTTGTCCTTGCGCGTCGACGCGCGCGAGTGTTTGGGCGTCGATGAATCTCTGGGCCAAGTTCGATGTCACGAAGAGCGCTGGATCGAAGGAGACCGCGCGGACTTCATGATAAATGTGCCGAGCACCGTCGACTTCCGTCGCCATGCCCGCGGCGGGCGCGCCGAAACGAATCAAGCGCGGGTGGCGCGCAGGGAAAAGAGGTTCATCAAACCGCCCGTCAAACCACCAGGCATTGGGGCCGATGCGGTCGTTGGCAATGCGGACACCCGTGACCTCGCCTGACTCGGGATCGGCCCACACTTCGATCCCCAACGACGCCGAGTGCACTCCCGGCCCGTGCTCATCCTCGAGGGCTGCCAGGTCGTCCGCCTGGCGCAGCATTCTCGTCGACCACGACACGAGCGTCGGGTATCCCTCGCGAGCCACGAGTTCCTCCGCTGAAACGATTCGGCGGCGCCGGAGTTCGACACTGCTCAAGTTCAGAAACTCGCGGGCCGGGGCGAGGTTGGCGAAGTTGCTCTTGAGCGCGATCGCCTGCGCATGCATCTCGGGCGTGCGCAATATCACGCCGATGGACAGGTCGCGAGGCCCCACGCAGGTCAAGTCTTCGGTCTCCACGCGCCAACGGCCTGTGCCGTCATACATCGCGCGAACCGAGTGCCAGAGTCTGTATGTCCCACCCGTGCGCGGATCGTTCCACATGCGGACCCGCGGGGCCATGTCAAGCATCGATCGTACCTTGGCGCCGTCTGGACCTTCACATGCCGAGCCAATGTCGTAGCGGCACTCGATCGCTGGGATGTCCGAGTGTGCGCGCTCGATGCGTTCCAGCAACTCAGCCGCGTTCGGCGGCACGCTGAGGACCGCCGGCACGCTCGTCAACGCCGCGATCACGCCCAGCAGCGGCGTCATGAGTCGGGCCCGCCCGGTTCTGAGGAACTGCACCCTCGATTGCACCCGATCGGTGAGTTCGTCACAAGCGTCGGGTTGTTGGGGTTCGTGTTGCAGAAACAGCCCATCTGCGATGCTTGTATGAACCCGCCGAGACAGCTCACTGACGTCGGCGGAAGGATCGAATACGGCTCGGCGCACGACGTGCCGTCGACCAGCGTCCACAGCCCAAGCGGACAAGTATTGCAGGGCTGTCCAATGTCCTGCGCCTGGCAGGGCACGGGGATGTCAGTGAAAACCTGAACGATGTCCCAGCAAGAGGCGGCCAGCAGCGGACCCGCTCCGATCAGTGCTGCTGCCATGCCTCCTGCGCAAGTCTTCGAGAGCCTTTGCATGCTCAACTCCTTTGGGTTTCCAACTTGTACGCTAGCGGGGGGGGGGGGGGGGGTATGCTGTCAAAATGAACTTCTCGTTGTGGATACCCCGTGTTCATCGGCGAGCCTTCACCGTTGTCGAGGTGTTGGTCGCGATTGGGATTGTGCTGCTGCTTTTGGCGATCGCTTGGCCTCGGCTCGCCGCGACGCGCGCGACTGCGCGGGTGATTGACACGCTGTCAAACATGCGGCAGTTCGGCATCCTTCACACGACCTACGCCGACCAGCACCGAGGGTACTTCGCGACGCTCCTTTCGCCGATTTATCGCGGGCCGACCGACCCGCCGGAGCGCATCGATCTCTATCCCGGGGCGTACATCCAGGATGACTGGTTCGGGAACGAGGCGTGGTCGTGGGTTTCGATCGACTTCGACTATCCACGCGCGGCACTGCTTGCCGGCGGCAATCCGTACCGGAACAAGGAGCTGGGACGGATTCCGGTCCTGCCGGACTTTTCGCTGACGGGGTGCGCGTATGCGGCGAGGGAGTATTGGGATCTGCGCACGCAGACCGGGCCGGATCAGTGGGGGGCGCAGCAAATTTCGTCGGTGGCCTTTCCGAGCGAGAAAGGCCTGCTCATGCAGATGAAGACCTACGTTTTTCCCGAGTACCCCGACGGGCATCCGGCGTGCTGCTACGAGACGATCAAGACCGGCGTGCTGTGGGCCGACCTGAGCGGAAGCGAGGAGTTTGGCGCGGACCTCGCGCCCGGCGTGCCGAACCCGTGGACGCAGTTGACGCAGCGGGCAGCACACCCTTGGGACATCGGCCTCCCTGTGCTCCAGACGCGTGATGGGCTCTACGGGCGGGATCGCCAGCGAAGGAACGCCGATCGATAGACCGCGGCGGCGCGGCCGGGCGGATTACTTCGCCGCGGCTTTCCGCTGCGCGGTGTAGCCGTCGCGGCGCTTGAGCGGCTTGACGACCAGGCCGAGCTTGATGGCCTTGGTCGAGGCCCGGACAACCTGCGGGCGGCCGTCAACGACGGCGATGAGCTTCTGCAGGTTGGGGCGGAACTTCCGGCGGGTGATGCCGGTGGGCTTGAGGCCGAAGCCGCCCTTCTTGATCGCCTGGCCGCGCCAGGTGCGCTGCTTGCCGAACGACGACTTCTTGCCGGTGAATGCGCAGACGTAGGCCATGGCGAAGCTCCAAGACGGGCCGGAATGATTGCGCCCATGGGGCTTCCAAGCAAGCCCCGGGCGCATAAACGCCCCCCACGGGGCCAACCTCGGGTCGATTCGAGGTGGGAGTGGGGGGCGGAGAGAGCAATTCGTTGCGAAGTTTCGTCGCGGTCGCGGCCAGTCGCAGGGTCACTCCGGCGAGAACGGGAGGCTGCGGGGGTCGGCACCTGTCTGGGGTGCAAAGGTCGGCTCGGCGAAGAAGTCTGCTTCGGTCCCCGTGCACGCGTCGCTCACTTCGAGCCCCTGGTTCGGGTCGAAGCGCACGTTGAAGTGCCGGCCGTCGGGCGTCGTGAGCTTGGCCCAGAAGGTCACCATCTGCGTGACGCCGGCGTTGGAGAGGGTCGCGGTCGGGAAGCGCTCACGCATGAAGCTGGCGACCTCTTCCGGGATGGCGTCGCCGGCGGTGGCGGCATCGGCCTGGAGCACGGTGCCCTGCTCGGTGAGAACGAGCGCGATCTCGTGTCCGCTGGATTGGCCGCCGAGGGTGTAGAGGGTGATCGAGCCGAGACGCGCGATGTACGCCTCGCGGAGGTCGAACGCATCGACGCTTTCCTTGGCGGCGGCGAGCACCTCACTGGGGACGTCATTGGCGCTGGTCTCTTCCCACGGCATCGGCGTGCAGGAGTCGAAGTCGAACTCCGGGTAGTGCAGGCCGTTGGGCGCTTCGAAGTAGGTGAAGGACGCCTGCGGCGTGGGGGCCGGGGCGAAAACGGCGTGTTCGTCGGAGATGGCCGGTGTCGCGGCGGTGTCGGCGGGCGGCGTCGTGGCGGGTGTGCCCTCGTTGCGCGGGCCGGTGGCGATCGCCGCGGCGAGAACGCCGCAGGCCGCGAAGCCCAGGATGAACGAGGCGGGTGCGGAGAGTCCGGTGCGAGTGCGAGTCTTCATGGTCTGTTCCTTGCGAGAGTCCCTGTGGGTGATCGAGCCCCTCGAGCGCACCGCCCATCGCGGCACCGCTCGCCGAGGCGTGAACATCGGGCCGGGTGTGCCGGCCGGGCGAATGGGGCTTGAAGAAAACGGAAGAGTTTTTTCCGCGCAAGAACCGCGGGAAACTCGGCGCCCCTGCCAGCGGCGGGGCACGCGACGCGCAACTCCTGACCGGGCGCCTCACTCGGTCGACTTGCCCTCAGCCAGCGCCAGGCACCAATCGGGCGCGCGGAGCTCGAACTTTCCCACCTTGGCCTTGGCCGGCCACCACCGGCGACCCCGCTTGACGAGCTGGATCGATTCCCACGGGATGCTCGCCGGCGGCATGCGGAAGGCGCGCATGATCCACACCGGGTCGATATGCAGATAGTGCTCATCGACACTGATGTGCACGCTCCCGCCGAGATTGAGCAGGTCGAGCCCGATGCCCTGGAACTCGCGTCGCACGGCGTCGGGGGCCTTGGGCCGCGCGGGGAAAGTCGCTGCAAACTCGCCAAGGGTCTGCGCGACCATGGTGATCACGGCGCCGATCACCAGGGCGTCGACGGCCAGGAACATGAGCACCAGGGCGACCACCGAGCCCGTCGTCATGGGCGATCGTTGGCGCGTCGTGCCGAGGCGGATCAGCTACCGGCGATCACGCCGGCAACCTCGTCGAGCAGGGCGGTCGCCTGCTGGCGCGTGGGGGCCTCGGCGATGAGGCGCATGATGGGCTCGGTGTTGCTGGCGCGGACGTGGACCCACGCCGAGCGCGCTTCGAGATCGACGCGGACGCCATCCTGCCGGTCAACGCGCTCGAGCCGATACGCGTGAGCGACCTTCTCGATCGCGGGGCGCGCGTCGTCGGGGCGGGCGAGGTCAACCTTGCGCTTGACGATCGCGTAGGCGGGCATCTCGCCGACGAGTTCGCTCAGGGGCTTGCGGGTCAGGGCCATGAGCGAAAGAACGAGCGCCATGGCGCCGAGAGAGTCGCGGACGTAGGTGATGGCGGGCCAGATGACTCCGCCGTTGCCCTCGCCGCCGATGGGCGAGCGCCGCGCCTTCATCGCTTCGACCACGTTGGCTTCGCCGACGGGCGTGCGCGCGACGGTGAGCCTGTGCCGGCGGGCGAGGTCGTCGATCATGCGGCTGGTGGAGAGATTGACGCTGAGCGTGCTGCCGCGGCGGATGACGCCGAGCTCGCAGAGCGCGCTGGTCGCCAGCACGAGCGTGTATTCCTCACCGATGAATCGCCCGCGTTCGTCGATGAGGGCGAGGCGATCGCCGTCGGGATCCTGCGCGAAGCCGACACCGGCGCGGGCGCGTTTCACGGCTCGGCACAGACCGCCGAGGTTCGCCTCGATCGGCTCGGGCGTGTGCGGAAAGAGCCCGCTTTCCCCGGCGGCGATGTTGCTGAACTTCACGCCCAGCGCGCCGAGCAGGTGCGACGACAGGTCCGACCCCGACGCGTTGACCGAATCGACGAGCGCGTGAGGGGCGTGCTTCCTGATCCGCCCCGGCAGCCTGCCGTCGATCTGGCGGAGCGTGTCAAGCACCCTGTCGAGATGCTGGAGCGCCAGGCGTCCGCTGAGCCTGTCTGACTTGTACTGACCAAGCCCGTCCCACGCGGCCGGGCGCGGGCCGTCCCCGCGGAACAGTGAGATGATCTCGCCGGCGGTCGCCTTGCTCGGTGCGGCGGCGGCGGCTCCCTTCGGCGTGCCGGTCCGGCGCCGGCCTCCCCAGAGAATCTTGATTCCGTTCCATTCCTGCGGGTTGTGGCTGGCGGTGATGACCATGCCCGCCGCGGCGCGTGCCGCGTCGGTCACCACGCCGACGGTGGGGGTCATGGCGACATCGAGATCGAGCACGTCGCACCCGGCGGACAGGAGACCTGCGGATGCCGCGGCGCGGATCATCCCGCCGCCCGCGCGTCCGTCGCGTCCGAGGACGACGACGGGCCGGGGGGTGTCGGGTCGGGCGCGATGAGCAGCGGCCACCCACGTGCCGACGGTGGCGGCAAAGCGCAGGGCGAGGTCCGCCGTGAGGCTTGTGCCCACGATCCCGCGAAGCCCGCTGACCCCCAGCATGAGCGCGTCGCCCACAGTCGCACCTCCCGAAGGGGCAAAGCGTATGGAGGCCCCCGCCCGACGTCCGAGAATGGCGCGAGCCGGTGCCGGTTGTGTCGGTTGGCGGGTGATTGGCGCTCACCCGATACCTCGTGCCGACGAGCAGGCCGGGCGGCGCTCCACGCTCCGCGTCCGTGCGTCGATGGCAGGTGTCGGACTCCGCCGCCGGCACGGACGGCCCGTCACGCGATCGACCAACCGCAGAGGTGCACAGTGGACATTGCCAGTCTGATCGGCGTGATCATCGGATTCGTCTGCCTGGGGATCGTCTTCTTCGAAGTGTCCCACGGGCACTTCCTGATGTTCTATTCACTCGAAGGCGTGCTCATGGTCGGCGGTGGCTCGGTCTCGGTGCTCTTCATGGCCATGCCCATGGACAAGATGAAGAAGGTCCCGGGGTACGTGATGCGGTTCATGTTCAACAAGGCCAAGAGCCCCGAAGAGATCATCAAGGTCATCAACACGCTTTCGGAGAAAGCCCGGCGCGAGGGCATCCTCTCCCTCGAAGCCGAGGCCGCCAAGCTTGATGACAAGTTCCTCCAGAACGGGCTCAAGATGGCCATCGACGGCGTCGCGCCCGAATCGATCGAGGCCACGCTGCGCATGGAAGTCATGGCGATGCAGGAGCGCCACAAGGCCGGGAAGAAGTTCTTCGACCTCATCGTGCTCTACGGCCCGGGCTACGGGCTGGTCGGGACGCTTGTCGGGCAGGTCGGCCTCTTCGGCAACCTCGAAGGCGCCGAGATCGGCAAGCTGGGGCACATGCTCGCCGTCGCCGTGTGCGCGACGATGTACGGCGCCATCGTGGCCAACGCGATCGCCGGGCCGATCTCGACCAAGCTCCAGTTGCGCTCCGGCGAAGAGATTCTCACGCGCGAGATGATCATCCAGGGCATCCTCTCGATCCAGGCGGGGGACAACCCGCGCGTCACCATGGATCGAATGATGGCCTTCGTCCCCTCCGCCGGACGTTCGAAGCTCCAGGCCGCCGCCTGATCCCCTCTCGCTCCGTCCGGTTTCGTTGAACTGACAGGCCTACCGCATGTCCGACGAGCACAAGGAAAAAGGCGGGGAAGCGCACGGGGAGGATGGCCACGCCAAACCCCATGGACGCCACAGCGCCGGCGGTCATGGGCACGGCGGCGGTCACGATGAGCACGGCGGCGTCGCCGAATGGCTCATCTCCTTTGCCGACAACGTCGCCCTTCTCATGGGCTTCTTCGTCATCCTTCTCGCCATGAACATGGACAAGCCCAAGCCCGGGCACGGCCTCGGGGGCGACGAGAACATGCCCGGCGGGCAGCCCGACGACCGGCTCAACGAACTGGTCTACGGCATCCGCAGCGCCTTCAACAACTTGCCGCGACTTGATTCCAAGGACCCCAAGGACGCGCCCCTCATCGAATACATGGAGCGTCGCACCCGCGGCGAAACCACCGAGAACGGACCCATCGGCCTCAAGCCGCGCCAGCAGGCCATCAAGCCCTCCGACTACAACGCCCCGACCGGCGTTTTTCCCTTCGACACCGGATCGTCCACGGTCTCGGCCTCCAACCGCGAGCTCGCTCAGCAGCTCGGGCAGCGCCTGCGCGGGCAGAACTACATCATCGACGTCCGCGGGCACGTGTCGGCGATCGAGGCTGCCGAGGGGCTTGATGCGTCGCTCGACCTGTCGTACCGGCGCGCCCGCGCGGTGGCCGCGGCGCTCGTGGCCAACGGGCTGCGCTGGCAGAACCTGCGGATCAGCGCCTGCGGCGACAGCGACCGGCGCGTCCCCATTGCCGCCGATCGCGTCGAGCACAAGACCAATCAGCGCGTCGAGATCATCCTCACCAACGAAACGATCTCCGCCGATCCGCACGCCGAGTCGAAGTGACTGCTGCACGCCGGGCCTCGCGCCTCTTGGCGTGTGGCCGCGTCATAACCTCGATCGTGCGAAGATTCCCGGTCATCTGCGGGCCGACGGCGTCGGGCAAGTCGAGCCTCGCGGTCGAGATCGCCACGCGCCTGCGCCAGCGCCACGCGATCGAGGCCGAGGTGCTCGCCGCGGATGCGTTCCAGGTGTATCGCGGCATGGACATCGGCACGGCCAAGCCGGCGCTCGCGGAGCGTCGCGGCGTGCCGCACCGCCTGATCGACCTCGTCGAACCCGTCGGGCGCTTCACGGTCGATCAGTGGCTTGAGCGGGCCGAGGCGACTGTCGGCGAACTGCGCGGGCGACAGCCCCCCGCGTGCCCGATCGTCGTCGGCGGGACGCATCTCTATGTCAAGGCGTTCATGGAGGGTCTGTTCGATGGGCCCGGAGCGGATGCCGCGCTGCGTGATGAACTCGCCGCGATGGATCCCGCGGCACGCCGCGCCGAGCTCGAGCGCGTCGACCCCGCCGCCGCGGCTCGGATTCATCCGGCCGATCTGAGGCGGACCATCCGCGCGCTGGAGGTCTTTCGGCTGACCGGCCGACCCATCAGCGAGCACCAGCGGCAATGGGACGCCGCAGGCCCGCGACAGGACGCGCTGCTCGTCGCGCTGCACCTGCCGGTCGAGGCGCTCAACCGGCGGATCAACGCCCGCGTGCGCGACATGATGAACGCCGGGCTGCTCGAAGAGGTGCAGGCCCTCCACGCCGGGGGTCGGTTCGGTCCGCAGGCTCGGGAGGCCCTCGGCTACAAGCAGCTCATCGAGCACCTTGAAGGACGCCTGCCGCTCGAAGACGCCGTGGAGCGCATCAAGATCGAGACCCGCCGGTTCGCCAAGAACCAGCGGACGTGGCTGCGTCGTCTGAGCATCCTGCCCGGCGCGATGAGCGTGAACGTCGAAGAATCTTCGCCGCAGACGACGGCCGAGCTGATCGTGGCAAGATTGCTGGATGCCGCCCGACCCGCGCCGGGCGGCGACGCGGGCGATTGTGCATAAATCTCTGTGCATCAAGAGCTTAGGAGAACAGGAAACCGGGGGATCGATGCCGGCGTACCCAAGGAGTCCGCGGCTGACCGCCGTTGGGGGACTTTGTTTGGGATATGATCGGTCTTTGCGGTCCCCGCTTGACTCGGGCCTGTGGTGGGCAATTGGGTTTCGCCCGCGGACCCGGGGTGCCGATAGACGGGCACAAGCCCGCGAATGCGTGTACATGGCCAAGACCCGCTCGACCCAACCCGGAACATCGACCGCCGCCGCCCGGCGATCGGTGCGCCGTGCAGGCACCAACGGCCGCTCCGGGCGGGCAGCGCCCGAGCCGGTTTCGGCGGGCGCGGAGTCGAAGGCGCCGGGCGGAGCAGGCCGGCAACTGGTGATTGTCGAGTCGCCGGCGAAGGCCAAGACCATCAACAAGTATCTCGGGCGAGATTTTCAGGTGCTCGCGTCGGTCGGGCATGTGCGCGACCTGCCCAGCCGCAACCCCAAGGGCGTGAAGAACCCGGTCCCCGGGGTGGACCTCGACGACGACTTCAAGCCCTCGTATGAGATTCTCGACCGCAAGGGCAAGGTGATGAGCGAGCTCAAGCGTGCCGCCAAGTCGGCGCGCGAGGTCTGGTTCGCCACCGACCCCGATCGCGAGGGCGAGGCGATCGCGTGGCACGTGGCCGAGGAACTGGGGATCGATCCCACGCGGGCCAAGCGGGTGATGTTTGCGGAGATCACCAAGAGCGAGATTCAGCGGGCCTTCGGCAACCCGCACCCGATCAACATGGACCGGGTGAACGCACAGCAGGCGCGTCGCGTGCTCGACCGCATCGTCGGCTACCAGGTTTCGCCGCTCCTGTGGAAGAAGGTGGCGCGCGGGCTGTCGGCGGGCCGCGTGCAGAGCGTGGCGGTGCGGCTCATCGTCGAGCGCGAGCAGTTGATCCGCGCGTTCATCCCCGATGAATCGTGGGAGATCAGCGCCAACTTCACGAGCGAGCTGGCCAAGGCCGCGGGCCTTGCCCAGGCGTGGCAGGCCGAGCTTGAGAAGAAGAATGATAAGGGCGAGGGTCCGACGCAGAAGGCGCTCGCGGCATGGCTGAGCCAGAGCGGCGGCTTCAGCGCCACGCTCGTGGAAGTCAACGGCGAGAAGTTCGAGCTCGCAGGGAAAGACGGCGAGGTGAACGAGGCGCTGGCGCGCCGCGCCGCCGAGATCGCCGCCGCCGCCGGCCTCAAGAACGTGCAGACGTCCGTCCGCGAGGACGCTTCGGGCAAGGGCCCGGCCAAGTTCGTGCGGACGATCCGCGGGGACATCGACCCGCGCACGCCCTATCGCGTGAACGCGATCGACACGCGCCGCACGACCTCGCGCCCCGCGCCGCCGTTCATCACCAGCACGCTCCAGCAGGCCGGCGCCAACCGCCTGGGGATGTCGGCCAAGCACACGATGGCGGCGGCGCAGCAGCTCTACCAGGGTGTGGACATTCCGGGCGAAGGCCCGGTCGCGCTCATCACCTACATGCGCACCGACTCGACGCACCTCTCAAACGACGCGCTGAGCATGGTGCGCGGGTTCATCGACCAGCAGTACGGCGCCAAGTACCTGCCCGAACAGGCCAACTTTTACACGAGCAGCAACAAGGACGCGCAGGAGGCGCACGAAGCCATCCGCCCGACGAGCATGGCCTATCCGCCCGCGAACCTGCGCCACGTGCTCAAGCCCGACCTCTGGAAGGTCTACAACCTGATCTGGAACCGCTTCGTCGCCTGCCAGATGACGCCCGCGCAGTGGGACGCGACCGCGGTCACGATCGAGGGCGGCGTCGACACGGGGGGCAAGGGGCGCCTGGCGTTCCGCGCGACGGGGCGCGTGCTCGTCTTCGACGGGTTCTACAAGGTCATGGGCGTCCCGCACAGCGCCGAGGAGCAGACGCTGCCGCCGCTGGCGACCGAGCAGCCGGTCGCGCCGCTGGCGCTCGAGCCGAAGCAGAAGTTCACGAGCCCCCCGCCGCGGTACACCGAGGCGAGCCTGATCAAGACGCTCGAGGCCGAGGGCATCGGCCGCCCGAGCACGTACGCGTCGATCATCAGCGTGATTCAGGATCGCAAGTACGTCGAGCAGGTCGACCGGCGCTTCTATGCGACTGACCTGGGCGAAGTCGTGACGAAGATGCTCATCGAGGCGTTCCCCGATCTGCTCGACCTGGGCTACACGCGCGAGATGGAAGGCGACCTCGACAAGATCGAGGACGACCATCTCGACTGGGTGCTCATGCTCAAGCGGTTCTACGGGCCGTTCAAGAAGCGCCTGGGCGAAGTCGAGAAGACCCTCACTCACGCCAAGGCCGAGACCACCCCCGCGCCCGACCAGTACCGCTGTCCCGACTGCGGCAGCACCATGGTGTACCGCCTGGGCAAGAGCGGGAAGTTCCTCTCATGCTCGACCTACCCCAAGTGCGCGTACGCGTGCCCGGTCGATCGCGAGGGCAAGCCCCGACCGGTGCAGCACACCAATGTCGCCTGCCACAAGTGCGGACGCCCGATGACGCGGCGCACCGGGCGCTTCGGCGCGTTCCTGGGCTGCTCGGGCTATGGCGACAAGGAGAACCCGTGCGACGGGATCCTGCGCCTCGACAAGAAGAACCACGTGCAGGCGCCGAGCATGCCGCCGGTGGTGCCTGATCCGCCACAGCCCTGCCCGAAGTGCGAGAGTCCGATGAACCTGCGTCCGGGCAAGTTCGGGCCGTGGCTCGGGTGCAGCCGATTCCCCAAGTGCCGCGGCCGCGGGAACTTCAAGGGCCTGCCCGAACCCGAGCAGAAGAAGCTCATCGCCGTGCTGGAGCGCTGGGAGAAGGACCACCCGGTGCCGATCATCAAGACGCTCGACGGCAAGCCGCTGACCGACGCCAAGGGCAAGCCGCTGCCCGACGCGCCGGCGATCACGGGTGAAGGCGACGGCGCGCAGACGCTCGAAAGCGTGGCGGACGAACTGGGCGTGTGAGTGTCGAGGGTCAAGGCGTCCGACCGGCGCAGATGTCTCAGGGCGCCCGTCGGCGCGATTGTGCCTCGTCCATGAAGTCCACCGCCCGGCGCAGATGCGGAATGACGATCGACCCGCCCACGATGAGCGCGACGTCGAACACCTCCCAGAGTTCCTGCTCGCTCACGCCGACCTTCAGGCACTGGTCGATGTGATACGCGATGCAGTCGTCGCAGCGCAGCACCATCGAGGCGGCGAGCCCGAGCATCTCCTTGGTCTTGACATCGAGGGCGCCGTCCTTGTAGCACGCGCCGTCGAGGGCGAAGAAGCGCCGGGTGTTGAGCGTGCCGCCGGGTGAGCTCGTTGGGCCGGGCGTGGCCCCGGGCTGATCGCCCGTGCCGAGAATGCGCTGGTTGAGCCGCGTGCGGAAGGCCTGAAAGTCGTCATATCGGGACATGCGCGATGGTATCGCGAGCCGTCCGGGCCTGGGCCTGCTCAGCCGCCGCCGGGAGGCGACGGGGTCTTCTCCTCGGGCTTCTTTTCGTCCTGGGGCGTTTTCTCTTTTTCCTTCTTCTGTTCGTCCTCGGGCTTTTCGTCGGCGGGTTTCTTGTCGTCCTCGGGCGGCTGCTTGTCGTCGCCGGGTGATGTCGGCGGAGCGTTGTCGCCCGGTTTTCCCTGCTTCTGCGAGCCGGGGCCGGCGGGCGTGCCGCCGCCGGAGGAGCCCCGCGGTTTGGCGGTGTCGAGCTCCTGATCGCGCAGGTGCCGGACCATGTCGCGCGTGAAGCGTGTGATGCGGGCCCGCTGCACGGGCGTCGTCACTTTCTCGCCGCGTTCGTGCAGAGCCTTGACGAGGCGCCCGGCCTGTTCGGGGATGGGTCCGAGTTCCGAACGGGCTCGGGCGGCGTCGCGCTTGGCCTGCTTGCGCGCATCGGCCAGCCGCTCGTTGTCGGTCTTGTCGTTCTCAACGCCCGCCACGTCTTCCATGAGCTTGGTGAACTCGAGGAACGCATTGTCAAGAAACTCGGTGCGCTGCTCCGTCGGCACGTCGCCGTACTTGTCCGAGTACGAGTCCCAGAGATCGACGGCGAGTCGCTCGGCGTTGGTGCGCATCTGCTCGCGCGCCTCGCCCGTGATGCCCGCCGCGAACGCCGCCATGAGCTCCGAGTCGCCCGCCGACATGCTCTTGAGGCGCGACACCAGGTCCTTGATGAGCGCCATGCGCTGGTCGATGGGGAGGTTGTTGAAATCAGCGGAGAGGAGCGTGTAATCGAGCACGTCGCCGATGTCGTCGTGCGCATAGTCGGGGGCCGGGCGCGCCCGCATCTCAAAATACGCCCACATCGGGAGGCCCACGGCCAGGATCGCCGCGAGCACCCACGCCAGTCGGCGCACGCCCGGCTGCGCCCAGGCGGATCGGAGCGACGCCCCGGCGCCCGCGAAGATCGCGCGCCCGCCCGCGCTCACACCGCGCGCCCCGGCGCGCTGGTCGATCAAGTCCTCGGGCCTCAGCACGCTCCCCTGCCCCGGCTCGGTGCTGGTCTGTTCAGGCGTCGGCGTGGGCATCGTCGGCATGGGTCTTCCTCGGCATCACCAGGGCTCATCTCGGCTTGTCACGGCGGCGATTGTTCGCTCACCCGCCCGGCGGCGGCCCCGGTGGAATCGGCGGGACCGTCGGCGGTTCGATCTCTCCCGGATCGAACACCATCCAATCCACCCGCCAGTCCCCGAAGTACAGCGCGTTCTTCTTCGTGAGCGGGTTGCCCGGGTGCCAGTCCTTGGCGTCGACGAGCACGGGCCACTCGCGGTTGCGTGCATCCTCGTAGAAGCGCGTCACCGTGAACGCCGGGTTCGGGTCGTTGCGGAACCACTCCCGCAGCGCCATCAGCCCGCCGGGCCAGTATTCGTACGAAAGGCCGATGGCCCGGCCCGCATCGTCATCCTTGTCCTCCGGGCAGAGGAACGGCTCGGTGACGACGAGCACGTCGTTCTCGTCGTAGTACGGCGCCTTCACATCCATGTACGATTCGAGCAGATCGAGCAACTGCGGGTCGTCGGGGTTGTCGGGCACGTCGGCCTGGTAGAACGGCAGGACCTTGGGCAGCATCCCCTTCGAGTCGCGCATGTAGAGCTCGAAGGCCGTCCCGAAGCCCTTGAGATTGGTCATGCACTTGAGCCGGCGGCTCGTGGCCCGGACCGACGCGAGCTGCGGCATGGTGATGCTGACGAGAATGGCGATGATGCTGATCGAGACCAGCAGCTCGACGAGCGTGAACCCGCGCCGAACTGCCCGAAACGTCGCCATGGTGAACTCCGCCGAGGCCGCCGCCGACGCGAGTCCGGCAAGGTCCATGAACCGGACGCCGCTCGCACGTAGTTTGTATCGCTCCAAAGCGGTCCGCCACGCGCCGAGGCTTCGAATTTGGCGCGATTCTGTGCTTCGGGCCGGCCGATCGGCGTCTGATAGGGTCGGGAGCGCCGCAGCGCCGGGACCGCAGTCGGTCACAGGCTCGCCAGTGCCAGGGCCATGCGGTGATTGAGCGCGTGGCCCGACCTTGCCGCGTTGATTCGACCGAAGATGGGCCGCCCGGCGAGGTGCAGGTCGCCGAGCACGTCGAGCAACTTGTGCCGAGCGGGCTCGTTGGCGAACCGCAGCGCTCCGCCGATGGGTCCGTCGGCGTCGAGCACGAGCACGTCCCCCGGCTGCAGATGTCCGAACAGCCCCGCGGCCCGCAGGTCTTCCGCTTCGTTTCGCGTGCAGAACGTGCGCGCGGGGGCGATGTCGCGCCGATACGCGGCGGCGTCCGGGCGGGCGTACTCGTGCCGGTAATACGCCGACTGAGGGGGCATCGGCGCACCGCGCCCATAGTCGAGGTCGTACGTCACATCGAGGTGCGAGCCCTCCGCCGGCAGGGCCGTGATCCGCCCGTCGCCCTCGGCGACCTCGATCGGCGCGCTCACCACGATGGGGCGCAGGTTCTCCTGTGCCGAGTCGGGCAGTTCCACGATCCCCGCGCTCAGGATCGCTTCGACAAACGGCCGGGCCGACCCGTCGCCCAGCGGCACCTCGGGCCCGTGCAGCTCGATGCACACGTCGCTGATCCCCAGCCCGAGCAACGCCGAGAGCAGATGCTCGACGGTCTGCACCGACGGCCGAGCGCCCGTCGCCGGTGCGCTCGCGGGCACCGCCAGCACGGTCTGCCTCGGGCGCGCCACGACCAGCGACGCCTGGGCCGCCATCTCCGGCTGGCCGGCCAGGTCCATCCTGCGGAACCTCACCCCCTCGCCCGCCTTCGCCGGGAGCATCACCAGCCGGCATCGCTGCGGGCAAAAGAGCCCCACACCCTCGACCTGGGCGGGTCGGGCCAGCGTGCGATGGACGAGCGCCGTCGGCATGGGGTCAGACGGTAGGGGCGTCTCCCGCGAGAGATCGCCGGTTGCTCGCGGGCCCGCCCGCGGGTATACCTCGAACATGCTCCGGTGCGTCTCATTCGATTTTCAGCACAAGTCGGTGGAGCTGGTCGATCCGGCCGGCGGGGGGCTCGAGTCGGCCTTCGCCGCGGGGCGCTTCGTCTGGGTCGATCTTGAGACCGCACCGGAACTCGTGCGTCCGTCGCTCGAGGGCGATCTGGCCGGGCCGCTGGGGCTCGAGGCCGAGGCCATCGAGCTCCTGAGCCGCTCGCGCCCCGACACCGGCTACGAGCATCTCCCGACAGCGCTGCACATGTCGATGGTGGCGTGCACGCGGGCGCCGAGCGCCGAAAAGACCGTCGGCGGGCGCGTCCGCTCGATGCGCGTCGACGCGCTGCTGACCGATCGGTACCTGCTCACGATCTGCCGGGGTCCGGCGCCCTTCATGGAGGCCATCCGGCGCGACTACCACGAAGACTTCATGCGCTTCGCCCAGTCGCAGGGCTTCCTGCTCTTCGAACTCTGGGACCACCTCACCCGCAGCTACGAGAGCCTCGAGCTGGGGATCGAGCAGGAAGTTGAGCGCCTCCAGAACCGCCTCGCCGGCAAGCCCGATGAATCGGTCTTCCCCCTCGCGGCCCGCGTGTCGGCCAACCTCGTGCGCCTGCGCCGACACGTCGCGCCGGCCCGGGCCGTCCTCCACGAGCTCAGCACGCGCCGATTCACCCAGGTGCCCGCATCCACCCAGCCGTTCCTCCAGAGCACCGCGTCGGAGCTCGATCGCGTCCTCGCCGACCTGACCACCAGTCGGGAGATCCTCACCGACGCCATCGCCCTGGGCATGTCCTTCGTCAGTTTCCGAACCAACCGGGTCATCACGCGCCTCACCACCGTGAGCTTCATCTTCCTCCCGCTCACGTTCCTTGTCGGGGTCTACGGCATGAACTTCGAGCACCAGCCCGAATACGCATGGCGCTACGGGTACGCGTGGTTCTGGCTGCTCGCGCTGCTCACCACCACCGCCGCCATCGCCGCCATCGTGTACCTCTGGCGCACCGAAAGGCCCCCGACGTGATCCGCGTCAGCGCCGGCCCCCGCGCCGCTCCCAGCGTTCGGCGCTGCGCACGGCGGCATCGAGCACGTCGTCCACGCTGCAGGCCTCGGCGATGAAAGCGCCCTGCTCGCGAAAGTCCGCCAGCCGGCGCGCCACCTCCTCGCGTGTCGGCGCCAGCGCCCACAGGCGGTCCCCCAGCGCGGGGAGCACGCGCCGGCGGCACCGCCGGGCGCGCTCCGTGAGCATCACCCATCCCAGCGGGATCACCATCGCCCCGACCAGCGCCGCGCCGAGCCAGTCCACCCACGTCGGCCCGCCGCGCGAACGCGACAGCACGAGCACGACCAGCCCCGCCACGCCGAAGATCCCCAGGAACGCGAGCGTGTCCCACACGCCCAGGGTCACCCGCACGCGCTCGAGCTGGCACGCTTTCGCCGCCCACTCGAAGGCGTCGCTCAGCGCTTCTTCCCGATCCCTCGGCGTCGCCTCGCCCGACTCCAGGCGCGCTTCGCGTTCCTGGCGCCGGCGCACCCGATCGGGCAGATCGGCATTGGTCCTTTCGATGAGCTCATCCAGGTCCGCGCCCTCATCGGGGTGGACGTATTCGTCGTATTCCACTTCGGGCTCGGTCCGCGTGGTGCCGCAGGTCAGGCACTTCAGGTCGTCGCCCAGCCGCTGCAGCGGCCCAACCTGCATCCAGTAGACATGCGTGTACTGGGTGATCCGGGCGACGCTCATGGGGCGAATCCGCCGGCAGCGCGAACACCACTCCGCCACCAGGCCGAGCGTCTCGCGATTCTTCTGCGTGCCAATCACCGGGAGCACGGACCGAGCGTAGTCGCGCGCTGAGGCGTCGATGTACGTGCTTTGTTTAGGCGTTTTGTTGCCGGTGCAGAACCTGTGGACTTGACCTTCACCCCGCGGGCACACAAGACTTCTCATGCTGAGGAATCGCGGATCGGGACGCGAGGGGGATCAGCCGGCCACGCGCGTCGGCTGACTCGTCGGTCACGCCAAGCGGAGGCGCGCTCATGTGGGCTGAGAAACTCAAGAACATCCTCGCGGAGATCGAGCGCGAGCCCGATCGGGCCCGGCTCAACGACCTGTGGCGCTCCGCGGGCACGACGCTGCAGCGCACGGCCGTTGACAAGATGAAGGCCGCGCGCACCGTCGCCATGCGCGACCTGGGCACCCTTCGCATGCTGGTCGCCGAGGTCGAGAAGAACCCGCAGCTCGCGGTGCAGACGCGCTACACCCCGTCGAGCCCCGCGCGCCCGGCGCCGGCGCCGCCGCCCGCGCCGGCGGAAGAGCCCGTGGCCATCAGTGCCGCGACCGCCACGGCCCTCGCCGAGCCGCCGACCGAAGCGGACCTCGTCGCCGCGCTCAAGGCCTTCCGCAAGCGCCTGAAGGTCACGCAGCTCGACGAGCAGTCGAAGATCACGTCGCGCCAGCTCACCACCGGCAAGCGCGCCTCGGTCGTCGCCATCACGGCGCCCAACCAGTTCCCCCGGGCCGTCTGGGAAGCGCTGGTCGAAAAGGGCAAGCTTCGCGGCTCGGGCGGCGGGCTCTATGAGCTTGCCGACAACTGATTGAAACACCGGCGTCGCGCGCTCGAAGCCGATCGCGGTCGGGTGCTCACTTCGCGCCCGCGAAATTCTTCGCCACTTCGTTCCAGTTCACGACGTTCCACCACGCGGTGACGTAATCCGACCGCCGGTTCTGGAAGTTCAGGTAGTACGCGTGCTCCCACACGTCGAGCCCGAGAATGGGCGTGCCCGTGCACCCGGCGATCGCCTGGCCCATGAGCGGGTTGTCCTGGTTGGCCGTGCTGCACACCTTGAGCTTCCCGCCGTCGACCACCAGCCAGGCCCACCCCGAGCCGAACCGGCTCATGGCCGCCTGCGAGAACTGATCCTTGAACGCCTGCAATGATCCGAATTGCTGGCGGAGAGCCTCGCCCAGCGGCCCGTTCGGCTCCCCGCCGCCGCCGTTGCCCGCGGGCGCCATCACCCGCCAGAACAGCGAGTGGTTGACGTGCCCCCCGGCGTTGTTGCGGACGGGGCCGCGCTTGTCGTCGGGCAGGTCGGCGAGATGGCCAATGACCTCCTCCGCCGTCATCGAAGCCCACTTGGTTCCTTCAAGCGCCTTGTTGGCGTTGGTGACATAGGCCCCGTGGTGCTTCTGGGAGTGAATCTCCATCGTGCGGGCATCGATGTGCGGCTCAAGGGCATTGAGCGGATACGGCAACGCAGGAAGCTGGAATGCCATGAGGGTGCTCCGGTAAAGTGGTCCGCACCAGTCTAGCCCCGGGTCAGCGACACCCGCGAGAAGGATTCTGATCGGTTGGCGAGGGTATCGACGAACAAGTCGTATTGACTAGGTATTTGACCCGAGATTGCGGTAAGTCGACGCTGAAACGGGTTCGAGTCATGTGAACTTCGGGCCTTGGTGGCATCTTGAGAGGGGTGGAGAGCGCGTCCGGTAGTTTCGGGTTGGGTTCCCGATTTTGAGTGTGTTTTGGTAAGTTGGAGCGCTTTCACGAAACGATTACGGTCCTGAAGCGTAGAAGGAGATCGGGAACCGGCCCTAGCGCTGTCCACAGACAACTCGAAGGAATGTCGGATTCCGTGCAGAGTTGATCGGACGCTTCGGACTCGCTCCAATGACTTGGGAAACCCGCGTGAATCGCGGGCCATGCAGCGGCTTGACAAGATCGGAACGTGCGATCATATACCGAACATCAGCGCCGAAGAGGCACCAACACGGTTAGACGGGTGAAGGACAAGAAGACCAACACGAACCCTCGGAAGAAAGACATGACTCGCAGTGCGCCCACCATCATGAGCCCCCTGGAGCAGGCCCGTCGCCGGACGCGCGTCGGGATGGCTGCTTCGAAGCCCGCGGTTGTCACCAAGAAAGCCTCGGCGACCGATTTCACCGCGCGGAAAGTGACCCGGGCCCTGAGCAAGCAGGATGAGGAGCTCCTGTCGCTCATCCTCGCGTCGGAGCAGGATTTCATCGACAGCCCCGCCTTTTACGAGGGCGATGCGATCAACAAGATCTACGACGAGGCGCCGGAGATCCCCAAGCCGGATACCAGTTGGTACCACCCGGTGATGGACGATCTCAGCGGTCGCACGCGCACGATCAAGACGGCGCAGCAGGTGATCCTGACGGGCGCGCAGGAGAAGGTGCTGTTCCACCAGTTCAACTACGCGCGCTATCGCGTGTGGAAGCTGCAGCAGGACGTGTGGACCACGCCCGCCCGCAAGCCCACTCCCGAGCAGGCCGACGACATCCTGCGCTGGTATCGGCGCGCCGACCTCATCCGCGAGCAGATCGCCAACACCAACCTGGCGCTCGTGTTGGCGATGGCCAAGCGCACGCGCAT
This sequence comes from Phycisphaerales bacterium, assembly GCA_050182995.1. Lineage (GTDB taxonomy): Bacteria > Planctomycetota > Phycisphaerae > Phycisphaerales > UBA1924 > JAEUIX01. Next base: position 287,095 of record JBFXBS010000005.1, read on the forward strand.
GAGCGAGGTGGATTTCGCCGATCTCGTGAGCGAGGGGAACATGGCCCTGCTCCGCGCCGTCGACAAGTTCGACGCCGGCCGCGGGTACAAGTTCAGCACGTACGCCTGCCGGGCGATCCTCAAGGCCTTCAGCCGGCAGGGCATGAAGCTCTCGAAGTATCGCCAGCGCTTCCCGACGGATTTCGACCCCAAGCTCGAGAAGAGCAACTTCCTCGAAACCAAGCGGTCGACGTTCGAGAAGGACGCGGCCGAAGAGGTCAAGCGGATCGTCCTGAACAACCGCGCCGATCTCTCTGACGTGGAGCGCACGGTCATCGAGCACCGCTTCGGCCTCGAGTCGGGCGAGCTCGACAAGCCCATGACGCTCGAGCAGGTCGGGCAGATCATCGGCGTCACGAAGGAGCGGGTCCGCCAGATCCAGAACAAGGCCATGGAGAAGATCCGCCTTGAGCTGGAGGCGAACTTCCTCGGGAACCGCAAGGCCAAGGACGCGCTGGAGGCGGTCGCCGCCGAGGGCGCCGCGGCCGACGCCGCCGCTGCCGGGGAGCCCCGCCAGCCCACGCTCGAAGAACTGATCGCGAGCAACTGATTTCGCGACCCAGATCTGAAGCACAACCCCCTCGGCCCGGTCAATCGACCGGGCCGTTTTCGCATTTGCATGTGGTTGGGCGGCCGGCCGAACCAGCGTGTCGGAGTGGGGTCCTGCTAGAGTGACGGGCGATGCAGCACGTCTTCATCAGCCATGCGTCGGCGGACAAGGCGGTCGCGACGGCGGTCTGCACGGCGCTTGAGGCGGCGGGCGTGTCGTGCTGGATCGCGCCGCGCGATGTGAAGCCGGGGCTGCCGTACCCGCAGGAGATCGTGCGCGGGATCGGCGAGTGCCGCGTTCTGCTTCTGCTCTACTCCGCGGCGTCGAACTCGAGCGACATGGTGCTGCGCGAGCTGGAGAACGCGACGGCGGCGAAAAAGGCGATTCTGCCGGTGAAGCTCGATGATTCGCAACCCTGCGCGGAGATGCGTTTCTATCTCGGGCGCGAGCAGTGGGTGGATGCGCGGGCCGACACGATCGAGCCGCACCTGGCGGCGATCGTGGCGGGGGCCCGGGCGCTGGTCGAGCGGGCGGAGTCGGGCGGCACGGGCGGTGCCGAGCGCGCGTCGGCAAGGAGTCCTGGCGCGGGCGCGTCATCGGCGGTGCGCCACGTGTCGAGGTTGCCGCGGGTGGGCTGCACGGTGCAGGTGGCGCTCATGTGCGTGACGGTCGCAGGGGTGATGTTTGTGGCGTGGCCGGAGCGAAAGGCGCGAGCGCCGTTCGAGGCGAGTCGTCCGGTTACGTTGCCGCCTGGCAAATCGCTGGCGGCGGAGGTGCGGGAGCGAGCGCAGTTGCCCCAGTTGGAGGTATTGGAGTCGTTCCGCGGCCAACTGGTGACGGTGTCGGGGTCGCTTTCGCATCCGAACGAGCTGGAGCTTCTGCGTGATCGGCTGCGGGACCTGGGCGAAGGGGTGAGGATCGAGGCGCAGGTCGATGCGCGGGCGGTGGCGCGCGAGGTGCGTGCGGCGCTGGAGAAGCTCGGCCTGGAAGGCGTCGACGTGAACGTTCGGGCGCGACCTGATGAACCCCCGCGGGAGATCATCGTGCGGTACAAGGCCAGGCCCGGCGTGACAAGGGCGGAGGTCGAGGCGCTGGCGCGGAGCTACTTCCTGCGGCCACAGCTTGTGAGCGTGGTTGAAGATCCCTGAGCGCGGCGATTGAACACGGGGCTGGCGCGAGGCTCAGTTGCGTCGGATCGCAAAGACGTACGAAGAGAAGTCGCTCGATTCGAGAACGAGGTCGAAGCCGGCCTTTCGTCCGAGCGTGCGCATTTCCTCGATGATCTGCGTGTTGGTGATGTCGGCCTTGTGCGAGATGGAGAACCTGGCGGAGCCCGATGAGGGCCCGATGCCGAGTAATTCGGGGTTGCCGACGAAGCGGAAGAGCTTGGCATCGGCCTTGAAGACGCGCTCGAGGCTGAGGATGTCCTGCGCATCGGAGACGCCCTTGAGCGTGATGGTGGGAAGGTTGTCGCGGCGCCATTCCTGACGGAGCTCGCACGCCATCTTGGCGACGGCACGGCTGGCCATGCGGCGGAGGGCCGCCGAGCGATCGGAGAAGGCGACCTCTTCGACGATGTCGGGCGCGCCGGCGACGAACTGCCCGTCCTGGTTGACGAGGCGGAAGTTGTATCGCGCCTTGAGCTGCTGGTTCTCGATCACGATCGTGCCGGTGCCGATGATCATGTACTGGGCGATGTTGGCGCGGCGGAGCAGGTTGGCAAGCTCGTCCTCGCCGAAGACTTTCTTCTGGGCGTCGATGAGCTCGGCGAGCTTGGCGCGGGCGGTGGGCCCGTCGACGCGCCGGTTGAAGTTGAGCATCTCGGTCCCGAGCAGGTCGTAGACGAGCCCCTCGAGGGTGACGTTGAGATTGTTCATCTCGTTGATCTGGTCGAACTCGGCGTTGATGCCGTCGGGACTGGCGCCGGGCCGCGGCGCGACTCCGCCCCCGCCGCCCGGAGCGACGACGTTGTTTCCCGCGCCGGCGGACTGGACGAGGATGATGTTCTCGGCGTTGACAGGCTGGCCCGCGGCGGCGAGCTGCTGGCGCTCGGGCTCGGTCAGTCGCCGATTGACGAGCACGGCGAACGTGGGCTGCTGGCGGCGCGTGTAAAGATTGAGCAGGTCATCGCGATAGTTTCTGCCGTCGGGCGAGTCGCGCTCGGTGATCGCGTCGATGCACTCGGCGATGCCGGGCTCGGCGGGAGCGGCCAGGGGCGGAGGCTTGCGCTCGACGCGGATGTTCACGACGCCGGCCTCGAGGCTCACGAGGCGGGCCACGAGTTCGAGCGGCGCGACGCAGCGCCCGATGAAGACTTCGAGCATGTCCTGCTCGAAGGATGTGGTGATCTCATACTCGCGGTAGGCGTCGCGGCCCGTGCCCTGCCCGCGGCGAGAAGAGACCCTGGTGACCCCGCGGGCGCCCTGGAGGCACTCGGACATGGTGAACGCGGCCTCGGCATCGGCGAGCCCGAAGACGCGCGTGGTGTAGCGCTGCGGGTTGGCGAAGCGCGCGCCGAGTTTCGAGGAGATCTCGGCGGCGAAGATGCGCCCCATGAGCAGGACCGACGCCGGGTCGATACCGGTTCTCCACCCGCTCGTGTAGGAAAGCAGTTCGCGCCCGCGCGAGTTGGTGGCGATCATGTTGGCCCGTGCGGGGACGCCCCGGCCCGCGTCGCCGTAGAGCCGCACAAGCACGATGAGGTCCGCATCGGTCTCATTGGCCAGGAGCGTGACGGCTTCGCCCTCGCGCCGGGTCTGGAGCGTGTTGGCGAGTCGCTGGCGAGCGGCGCGGCTTGCCGCGGCGTCGATGAGCTCAATGTCGGCCTCGGGCGGGCAGAGGTTCTCGCAGATCGCGAGGCGGAACGATTCGGCAAACCCGCCCGGATCGTCGTTGAAGGTGAGCGGCTCGGGGTTGATCGCGCCGTCGGGCGCGTTGCGCTTCTCGGTTGACCAGCCGACCAGCACCATGAGCGTCGGGCGGTTGGCCGACTCGTACGCCGCCTTCCACGCGGGGATATCCACGCCCGGCGGCGGCGCGGGGGGCGGGAGGGGCTGGGCGGGTTGCTTCTGGGCCAAGGCGAGCGCGGGCATGAGCAGGCACGCCGCGACAACCAGACCGAGGCGACGGACGAGCATGAGCGATCCTCCGTGAGCGGGCGCGGAGCCGGGGTGTGAGCGGGCGGGAGCGGGGAGCGAATCAGCGCGCCGAGCGGATATCGAGGCGCCAGTTGACGGCGTTGCGCGAAAGGGCGTTGCCCGAGAGCATCATCTGGCGGCGCGAGGGGAGCACGGACGTGCGCCAGCCGCTCTCGCCGACCTGGATTCCATTGGCGTCGAACCACGTGAAGTTGTACTGGATGGAGAATTCGTTGTCAGCCTGGCTTCGCGCGGGGACCTGGATGGCGAGCGGCTGGCTCTCGGTGGGCGGTCGTGCGACGACGGCGGGATAGTCGATGACGAGGTACTGCTGGAGCGGGCCGTCGATGGTGACGCGCGGGTAGTTGGGGCCCACGGGGTCGCCGCCCACGCCCGCGGGCGGGCGCGTGCCGGTGTTGCAGCCGGCCAGGCCGCCGAGCGTGCCGAGGAGCAGGCATCCGGCGGCGATCGATCTGATCAATGGTGAGGAGTTCATGATGCGTCTCTCGGGCAGTGGTGAGGTGGAGCGCCGCGCGGTTGACGGGCACTTCGATCAGCGTGATCCGCCGGATGCAGCGGCGACGGGGCCCGCGCTGCGCCCGCCCCGGAGCGACGCCGCCAGCGATGACTTGGGAGTGTACGGGGGATGCTGAATGCCATAGAGGCGTGCGAAGCCGGCGGTGCCGGCCTGGGGCGTGTAGAGCCATGTGCCGCCTTCGAGGATGTGCCGCCCGATCTCGCCTTCTTCCGGCCCGGCATACCCGGCGATGCGGATCCCTTCCTCGCGGTAGAGGGCGATGAGGTCGGAGAGGTTCATGCCGGTGAGATACCCCGAGCGCTGGTAGCTCGCGAGCACCTCCTCGCTGGGCGTGCGCACGCAGCGGCCGCCGAGAATCCATGGGAAGTTGCCGGCGTCGGCGGGGCTCCCCGCGCCGGGCACGTCGGCGGGCGACGCGTCGTTGTCATAGAACACGCGCCCGCTCGTGGCCCACGGGCCGGGGTTCATGGGCAGGCGCACGTAGCGGAGCATGAGCTCGCCGTCGGGCGGCCTGGGCACCGACGCCAGGAGCATGCGCGTCTCCGCGGAGCCGTCGATCATGAGCTCGATCGTGTTGAGCGGGTCGTCGAGCTTCAGGAGCGCGACGTACGAGCGCTGCGGGAAGACTTCGATGTGGCGCACGTCGGCGCCGGCGCTGGCCTTCATCGCCAGGCCCGCGAGCAGGACCCCGAGGCCGACGAGCTGGGTGGTGCTGTCGTTGCTGACGGCGGCGGCGGTGGCGCCGCCGATGATCATGGCGGTGCCGATGGCCGACTTGGCCCGACGCATGTCTTCGAGGTTGTTCCAGCGGAGATCCTGCGCGAGGCGGTTGAGGTCGGTGACGATGGGGAAGCTTGAAGCGCGGCCTTCGACGCGCGCGACGAGCCCCTGCGTGGTGCTCTGCGTCGTGGGTCTGAACGCGGCGATGGCGCCGTCGGTGCCCGTGCGATATTTCTCGGGCGCCATGCCGTAATCGACCACGAGCACGAGGTTGTAATCACCCGAGCGGGCAAAGCGCGCCAGCTCCGACAGGCGCGGGGCGACGCGGGTGAGCTGGGCTTCGATCTCCTCTTCCTCGCCCGTCCCCAGTCGGCGCGACGCGATGAGCTTGAGGATGTACGCGAGCTCGAAATCCGACGGTTGCGGCGTCACGAACTGCTCGATCGAGCCGTCCCTGCCCGGCTCCTTCTCGGCGAGTGACGCCGCGGCGATGACTTTCTCGCGATCCTCGGCGTCGGCGCTGCCGCTGGTCTTCACCTGCCCGCTCGATTCCGCCGCCGCGATGGCCCTGGAGAGATCGCGCACCTGGAAGAGCGCGTTGTTCACCGACGCGCGCAGGTTGCCCCAGGACCCGCGGCTGCCGTCGAGAATCCCGATGTACGTGAGCGACATCGCCTGCTCGAAGGGCTCGCCCTTCCAGATCCGCACGCTTCCCTGGTCGAAGAAGAACGACGCCACGTCCTTGTCGGCGTTCACGCCCTGGCTGCGCAGGAAGTCGTACATGCGGTCGGCGACGGGCTCGGCGGCTTCGGGCACGCCGTCGGCGAGCGAGAGCGCGAGGATCTTGGCCCGGTCGAGCATGTAGGAGCGGTCGTCGGGCTTGCGCGAGGCTCGCGCCATGGCCGCTTCGCGTGCCTGGCCGAACTGGCCCTGGGCGGTGAGCGCGACGGTGTTGGCGTCGCGCGTGTACCCGCCGCAGCCCGCCGCCGCGAACGAGCCCAACGCAGCGAGGGCGAGCATCGATCGGCGAAGCGACGCGAGAATTCCCATCACGAGTCTCCAAGGTGCGGTGAATCGGCGAATGCGCGTACGCGAGCGGTGGTCCGGAACGGCGCTCAGTCGATCAGGCTTCCGTGCGCCACGCGCGAGAAGGTCGTCTGGCCCGACCAGACAACCCGGCGCGACGGGAGTTCGGCGATCGTGTACTCCATCAGGTATACATCGCGCCGGGCGGCGTCCTTCGATTCGCCGCCCCCGCCGCGGGTGATCGTCCGCAGCACCGGCTGAAAGATGTGCGTGGGCGCATCGCCGGCGGGCGCAGTGGAGGAGAGGCCCGCCAGCGTCGCGTCGCGTCGCGACTCTCGGGGCACGAGCAGTTGCACGTTCTTGTCGCGAAGCATCTGAAAGACGTTCGGGTTCATCAGGATCAGCGACATCGCCGACCACTGGTCGCCGACGGAGAGGCGGTTGTCGGAGAGATTCTCCATCGGTCGAGGCTGGAGAATCGCCACGGGCGATGACGCCGATCGGCCGCTGAGGAACGGGCTCTCGGCGAGCTGCTGCGTGACCTCGGTGGTCGCCAGTTCGAGGTCCGACCCGCGCAGGCGCGAGGTCTGCGGCGGACCGCTGCAACCGGCCGACCCGAGTCCGATGAACGCGCCCAGAACGATCGCCGCCGCGGCGGCCGCACTCGATTGCTTCATCATGGTTCGCTCGCGCTCCCGATGGAAACCGCCGGTTGATGCGTGGCTCCGCCGCCGGTGTTACCGCACCTGCTTCGGCGTGATCTGATCCGCGAAGACGATGCGCCGGCTGGCGGCGTTCACGAGGGTGAAGTCGAAGTTGTACGTCTGCTGCACGTTGCCCACGCGCGAAATCTCGTTGAACGTGCCCTGGAGGAAATAGGTGATCTTCAGGTCGTAGCGATCGGAGCTCGGCGCCGTCGTGACCGTGCGCCCGGTCGGGTCGACCGTCGCCGCGGGCGCCACGCTTCCGGCTTCGCGGTCCATCCGGCCCACCGATTCGACAACGTCGGCGTGCTCGCGGAGGACGTCGCTGTTGGTCATGTTGATGAAGATGCGCCGCTGGATGGTCGCGAAGTCCGACTTGGGCGTGCGCGTGTTGTTCTGCAGGTCGCCCAGTTCGATCACGACCTTCTGCTGGCTGTCGCGGATCTCGGGGATGCTCGCGATGCGGGCGGCGAGGCTCTGCGAAACCTGATCGGAGAACTCGATGAGCGTCACGGCGTCGGCGCTGGGATCGAGGCGGTCGGCCTTGGTGCGCTCGTAGGGATCGATGGTCTTGCCGGCGTCGCCCCGCGGCGCCTGGTTGCACGCGCCGAGCGTGCAGGTGATGAGGGCCAGCAGCGCGAGCGCGCCCAGACGGGTTCGTTCGCCGGACAAACGCGGGAGCGGGAGAATCATGCAGGACTCCTGGAGTGGACGCAGGCAAGCGTACCGGGCGCCGCGGCAGGACTTCGAGCCCGCCGTCGACGCGGATTCTACATTTCCGCCTTCGGTGCATCACGTGATCGAGCGGGTGGACAGCGTGTTGACGGCTCGGGCGGAGGCCGTACGGTAAGGACACTTGCTGATTCGCCGAGGCGCATGCTCCGGCAGGCAGTGACCGAACGTCGAGCGGAGTTTGCGCGTGTGGCAGTACACGATCTCAGGCATCCTGGTGGTTGACCTGCTCGCGCGGCTGGCGCTCATCGCGCACATCGTCATGTCGCGCCGATCGGTGCCGGCGTCGCTGTCGTGGATTCTGCTGCTCATCGCCGCCCCCCCGCTCGTGGGGATCGGGTTGTACGCGCTGGTGGGCGAGAACCGATTGGGCGAGCGGCGCGCGGCGCGGTACCTGGCGCTCACGCGGCACATCGAGGAAGGCGCGGTGGGAATCTGGCGCGCGCGTCACCAGGAATGGACGGCGGAGGACCGGAGTCAGCAGCATCTGGCCGCCCTGGGGACGCGCGTTTCGGGCATGCCTCCGCTGCGCGGAAACACACTGGAGTTCATGGGCAGGACCGACGCGTTTCTGAAGCGAATCGCGTCGGATATTGACGCCTCGCGCCTGCACTGTCACCTGCTCTATTACATCTGGTCGACCGATGAGCTTGCGCGCGAAGTGGGCGAAGCGCTCATTCGTGCCGCCGGGCGGGGCGTCATCTGCCGCGTGCTGGTCGACGGCGTGGGAAGCCGCCCCTTCCTGCGCTCCGAGCTGGCCGAGCGCATGATCGCAGCGGGGGTCAAGGTGGTTGAGGCGCTCCCCGTGCGGACGTGGCGGCTGCTGCTGGCGCGCGTCGACCTGCGCAATCACCGCAAGATCGCCGTGATCGACGGCGAGGTGGCCTACACCGGCAGCCACAACCTCACGGGGGCGCGCTACTCCGCGTCGCTGTTTCGCACGTCGAGCGAGTGGGTCGATCTCACCGTGCGCCTGAGGGGACCGGCGGTGCAGGCGCTTCAGACCGTCTTTCTTCGAGACTGGTGCCTTGATTCCGATGAGGAGATGCCGGAGCTCGAGTCGTACCTCGTCCCACGGCCCGACAACTCGGGCGCCGGGTGCGTCGTGCACGTGATCCCTTCCGGACCGGGGCCGGAGCCCGAGGCGATTCACCACGCCCTCCTCGCGACGCTGCACGGCGCGACGGAGGAGATCATCATGACCACGCCGTACTTCGTGCCCGACGAAGCGACCCGCGCGGCGCTCGAGATCGCCGCCCAGCGAGGCGTCGCGGTCACGCTCGTGCTTCCGGAGGGCAGCGATGGCCCGCTCGTCGCGTCGGCGTCGCGGGCGCATTACGAGTCGCTCCTGAGGGCGGGCGTGCGCATCATGCACTACGGGCCGGGCTTCCTGCACAGCAAGACCATCACCATCGACCGGCGCGTGGGCGTCATCACCTCCGTGAACTTCGACATGCGCAGCTTCTTTCTCAACTTCGAGTGCTCGCTCTTCATCTATGACGACGACGTCGCCAGCCACCTGCGTTTTCTGCAGATGAGCTACGTCGAGAGTTCACGGGAGATCGAACTCGACGCGTGGCGCCGGCGTCCGCTCCTGCGGCGGATCGAACAGAGCGTGGCCCGGCTGTTCAGCCCGCTGCTCTAGTGGGTTCAGCGGTCAACCCCGCGGATGCCGTTCCGCGTGGAGATGACAATCGTCTGCGGCCCCGACGCCGGCTGGGGGACGATGGGTTCGGGGGGCTCACGGCCGGGGAGTTGCGCGGCGCTTCCGTCGCCGAAGGCCGCGACATATCGATCGTCGGATTCGCCCTCGATGAGCGCAAAGTCGAGGAAGAGGCCCTTCCGAGAGGGGAAGGTCATCTCGCTCCAGCGGACGCCGCGGAGGAGCGCGGGGTCCAGCAGCGGCCCGCTGGCGATGGGGTCGGTGAAGGCGGCCGGATCGGCGGCGATGGTGGCCGTGAGGAAGTAGACGCTGTAGTGGAGGCCGCGCGTGAGTTCGTCATCGGTCAAGGGGCCGCGCTGTGCCGCCGGTGGCCAGATCGCGAGGTTGATGAGGGCGCGATCGTCGGGTCCGACCGCCGCAAGCCAGAATCCCATGTGCGCACGAAAGTACCCGGTCTGGATGGTGTAGCCGCGCATCCGCACGGGGCCGGTGGTCCCGTCGAGGGCCTCGAAGTGGGGAAAGAAGTCGGCCGACGACTGACCGTACAAATGGACCGCGGCGACGATCTGCTGCTGGGCCGAAAGGCTCCGCGTGACTTCGGCGGCCCGCCTCATCCATCGCAGTGTCGGGAGAACCAGCGCCAGGAGAACCGCGAGCACAGCGATGACGACGAGCAGCTCAACCAGCGTGAAGGCACGGCGGGCGGTGATCGGGCGGAGGGGCAGTCGCCTGAGCCGGTCGGACCCGTCGATCGCCGTCGGCGACAGCGGCATGACGACCAGAGCCGCCGCCAGGAGGAGGTTCCGGCCGGCGTCGAGCCACACATGGGCGGGCCCCTGCGACTGGAGCAATCGCCCGAGGCACCCGCAGGGCGGCGCCGCGGCGCTGGAGAATCGGGCCGCAAGGACGATCGCGAACATCGTCAGTAGCGCCGCCGAAGCGAGCCGCGCGCTTCGGCCCGGCGCGACGATCAGCGCAAGCCCCAGGAAGGACTCAACCACGATGAGGCAGAACGCCGCCGCAGCGGCCTCAGCCAGCCCGATCGACCGAAGAGGGCGAAGCGTGTGGGCGACCGCACCGAGCACCTCCGCAGGGGATTCAATCTTCAGCGCCGCGGCGGCCAGCAGGAGCAACCCGACCGCGGTCACGACGGCTCGTTGGATGGCTTGACCGCTCATAGGCCACCGGTGTTGATGAGCACACCTCGTTCGACATGGGGAACGTACCACTGCATCACCCACCAGCGGCGGGTGAGGGGGTCCATGCCCATATCGAGGGCAAAGGGCTGCACCCGGCCGTCCTCGAGTCGAAGCACCCAGGCCGCCTCGATGAAAGGCGTGCCCGGGGCTTCGAGGCGCTGCTCGACCTCATCGGGGGGAAACCAGACCGGCCAGCCCTGCCCGACGCCCGCGCCCCGCCAAAGGGGCAAGTCTGCCCGCTCGTTGTCGTGCGCGTCGCCGGTGTGGATGGGCGAGGCGACAGGGCGCCGAGCCGGGGCTCGGGTTCGCAATGCCAGGCCCTCGGGTGATCGCCATACCAGGAGGATTGAACCCTGGGCAGTCTGATCGAGGGCGCTCACGCGCGCGGAGGGCTCAATCACGTTGCGCCAGTAGAGGGACCACAACTCGCGCGAATCGGCTTCGTCGTCTCGGAGCGCGCGACCGGCGCCGAGTTCGATCGCTCGGCGCATGGGCGGCTCCTGCCGCAGGCGCTCGGGAGGAAAGAAGCGATACCCCTGCTCCTCGCGCCAGCGCGTGTAGGTCTCGAAATCCCGGTCCACAAACCGAAGATGCATCAACTTCGCGGCGTGGGCGAGCGCGCTTCGCGCGTCCTGGCGCGTCAGCCCGGCTCGGGCAAGATCCGCCGCGACCGCATCGATCGACACCGCCAATTCGAACGACTCCGGGCTTTGCACAGGCGTGGCCGCCGCCGCGCGGGCCGACAGCCACCGAGCGCCGTCGGCAGCGAGCGCCGCCCGGGCTTGGTCCGCCGCGGGGGCTGCGGACTTCACGAATGGCCACAGGCGCCACCCGGCCAGTGACGCCACCAGCACAACCCCGATCAGGATGGTCCCCCGACGCGCCGCCCTCATGTTGTCCGCTCCGCCTTACGGATCCTGGCAACTGTTGGCGGTGTTGCAGTCGGTGGCCTTCCTGCACACGCAGGTCCAAATCGGCGTGGTGGCCGTGTCGGTGTTGCAGCAGCACACCATCTCAGGGTACCCGCACGTCGCCGACGAGCCGCTGCAATACCCGCTGCACTGCTTCGACTGGGCCTGCTCGTCAGCGAGGGCTATCGCCGTTAGCCCCGCCGCAGCAAGAACACACGCAGAGGCGATAGTCATGCGACAACGCCGCAACGCTGCAATCGGTCTGCCACGATCCATTGATTCCGTCGTCATGGTGTTGCCTCCTAGGGCACCAGACAAGATACCCCCCCCCCCCCCCGCGTTGTCAAGGGGTCTTGGAGAATAGTCGGACCGATTTATGCTCGCAGCACAAAGGCACGTCCGGGCGGCGCATGCAAGACCATCTCCCACTCCTTGCCCGCCGCGGCGAGGAGGCGGTCCATGGATTCGCCCGGCTTGTCATCCCCGAGTTGGAACGTCGAGTGGTGCATCGGGAGGAGGCGTTTGGCGCGCATGGCTTGGAACATGGCCCACACCTGCTCGGGCGTCGCGTGCGCGTGTTCCCAGGGTTCGTAGGCGCCGATGCCGAAGATGGCCAGGTCGGCGGCGATCCCATCGAACGCGTGGGTGAACGCGGTATCGCCCGCGAAGAGCACGCGCTCGCGCTTGGTCTCGATGACGTAGGCGTTGTACCCGCGGTGCTGGTCGATGATGGTTCGCGCACCCCAGTGCCGCGGCTTGTACGCGGTGAATGTCACGCCCTTGACGTCGACGCTCTCGTGCCAGTCGAGCTCGATGATGCGTGCGAACCCGCGCGAGGCGGCGCTGCGCAGCGGCTGGGGGATCAGCCCGCGTGTGCCGCGCGAGGTGATGACCACGGTGCCCGGGCCGGCGAGCGTCGCGAGCGTGGGCCGGTCGAGATGGTCGAAGTGCGCGTGCGAGATGAGCACGACATCGACGGGTTGATCGCCCAGCAGCGGCGCCGGGACGAGCCGCTGCACGCCGACGACGCGCCGGCCCACGCGCATGCCGATGCGTTCGGAAAAGACCGGGTCGGTGAGGATGGTGACCCCGCGGGCGCCCCCGATGCGCACGAGCGTGCTCGCGTGCCCAAGCCACATGGCCGCGAGCCGCGCGTCGGCGGGCAGGGCTTCGATCGGTCTCGGCATGCCCAGGAGCGATCGTGCCACGCGCCGGGCCCGCCGGCTCATCGACTGGGCGATGTGCGCGGGGTAGCGCCGCAGCGACGATTGCGCCAACGCGGCAACCGTTCGCGCGAGCCCTCGTTTCTTCCGGACGGGTGACATGGGAGTAGAGAGCAAAACGTCACCAGAATTACGCCGCACGAGGCGATTAGTTCGGCGGGGGAGGAACGGTGGGCGGGGTGCCCGCGGGCTGCGCGCTTGTCGGTCCCACCGGGTCGCCCCAGCCGCCGGCGAGGGCTTTGTAGACGCTGATGAGGTTGGCCGAGACAGCCTGGCGGCTCTGCACCGACTGGTCCTCGAGCGCGAAGAGCTGGCGCTGCGTGTCGAGCACGCTGAAGAAGTCGGTCAACCCGCGGGCATTCAGCTCAGAGGCGAGTTCGACGGCCCGGCGCTGCGCCACCACCGCCTCCTGAAGCGAGCGCAGGCGCTCCTGCTCGCGCACGTAGTTCACGAGCGCCTCTTCCGATTCCTGGAGCGCCGTGAGCACCGCCCGCTCGTAGCGTGCGGCGGCCTGCTCGACTCGCGCTTCCTGCACCTTGATGTTGGAACGGATCCGCCCGCCGCTGAGAATCGCCCAGCGCACGCCCGGGCCGATGTTGTAGAAGCGGCTGTTGGCGTCGACAAAGTCGCCGATCTGCGAGGCCTGGAGCCCGAGCGACCCGACGATCGTGAACTTGGGATAAAGGTCGGCGGTGGCGACGCCGACGCGCGCGGTGGCCGCCGCGAGCCGGCGCTCGGCCCCGCGAATGTCCGGTCGCCGGCGCAGCAGGTCGGCGGGCACGCCCACGGCGGCGCGATCCACCGCGACGGGGATGTCCTTTGGGGTCGAAAGCTCGTCAACCAGCGCGTCGGGCCGGGCGCCGAGAAGCAGCGCGAGGCGGAACGTGCTCGCCCGCGCCCCGGCCTGAAATGTCGGGATGGACGATTGCGTCGTCGCAAGCTGCGCCTCGGCGCGCTTGAGGTCAAGTTCGCTCGAGAGCCCCGCCTCGTACCGCGCCCGCGACAGGGTGACCGTCTCGGCCTGCACGCCGACGTTGTTCATCGCGATGCGCAGGCGTTCCTGGAACCCGCGCAGCTCGACGTAGTTGCGCGCAACCTCGGCGAGCAGCGACACGCGCACACCGCCAAGGTCTTCTTCGGCCGCGCCGATGTCGCCGTCGGCCGCTTCGACCCCGCGACGCACTCCGCCGAAGACGTCGAGCTCCCAGCTCGCGTCAAACCCGAGCTGGAAGAGGTCGGTTTCGCGCCCGGCGGAGCCGAAGTTGCCTCCGGGCACACCATTCTCACTCGCCCGGCTGCGTGTGTAGCTGCTGTTGGCGTTGAGTTGAATCTGGTCGTCAGCGGCGACCACGCCGCGCTGGGCGCGGGCTTCGAGCACGCGCGCACGGGCCTCGCGCAGATCGAGGTTCGCCTCCAGCGCCCGCTCGACCAGGCCGTCGAGCGTGGGGTCCTTGAAGCTCGTCCACCAGACGCCCAAGTCGACCGGTTCGGCGACGAGCCCGCCCTCCATCGCGCCCACCCAGGTCTGGGGCATCTCCGTCGCCGGCGGCTCATAGTTCGGTCCGACCGTGCAGCCCGCGAGCAGCAGGGGCAGTGCCGAGAGCGTCAAGGCCATGCGCGGGCGTGGACGCGCGAAGGAACGAGGGCAATCGGACCGGGAGTGCGATGGCGCGGGAACGTGTGCGAGGCTCATGCGTTTACTCGAAGGGGTGGCGAATCCGGCCGGCGGGTCAGGGTCATCAGGTTCAAGGCGTGCGGTTGTAGGCGGGCAGGGCGATCAGCTCCGGGGCGGCTCGGGTTGCCCCGCGTTGATGTACACATCCATCTGCTGCCCGACATAGACGCGGAAGCTCGGCTTGGTGAACGAATAGATCACCTGGAGCACGCGTGTGTCCACGCGCTCCACGCTTTCGCCCGTGAGCGAGCGCTTGGGCACGACATACGGCTCGATGCGCACGAATGTGAGATCGGTCTTCATCGAGCTGTTCCCGCGCAGCGACGCGACCGCCGTTGCTTCCGGCCGGACGCGCCACGCGTCGTTCTCATCCACGTCGACGCGCACGTGCAGCGTCTCGACGCCGCCGAGCAGGATCAGCGGCGTGCTCAGCGGGCCGGCCTGCGCAAACTCGCCCACGCGCACGTTGAGCTGGAGCACCTGCCCGTCAATCGGCGAGCGCACCGTGAGCCGCTCCAGGTCGATGCGCACGGCGTCAACCGCCGCCTGCGCCGAGGCCACCTGCATCCGCGCAATCTGCAGATCGGGCGACCAGGCGCCGGCCTTCAACTGCTCCAGCGACGCGCGAGCTTCGGCAAACCGCGCCTCGGCCATGAGCACCGCGTTGCGCCGGCGCGTCAGCTCCTCCTCCACGATCGCCCGCCGATCCGTCACCGATTCCATCGCGGTGAGCTGGCTCCGCATGTCGACCAGCATCGCCTGCATCTCCTCGACGCGCGCCTGCACGGGCGGCACGTCCTCGGCACGCGGGAGCGCCTCGAGCCTTGCCAGCGACGCCTGCGTCACGTTCACCGCCGCCTCGCGCACCGCCAGCTCCGCGCGCACCGCCCGGTCATCAATCGTGAAGAGCGGATCGCCCCGGCGCACGTGCTGCCCGTGGTTCACGTGCACCTTCATGACGACCCCGGCGATCGACGTCCCGATCGCCAGGTTCTGCGTGCTGCTCTCGACGATCCCCGCGCCGGCCACCGGCAGATCAAACGGCGATTTGGCCGGCTCGGCCACCGGGGCCGCGGCGGGCGTCGGGCGGTTCTCCGACCGGACCGTGTACACCGCGACAGCGACGCCCGCGAGCGCCAGGGCCGGGATGACGTATTTGCGGAAGAACATGGGTGCTCCTGATCCTTGTGCCTTCGTGCCTGGCCTGTGCGACCTGCTCCTGCTCGTGCCTCTACTCGTGCGCGCCCGCGGCGGGCGCCGGTTCAAACCCCAGCTCCGACTGCTGCCGGACGACCTTGACGATCTGCCCGTCGTCCATCTTGGCGATGCGGTCGGCGAAACTGAAGATGCGCTGGTCGTGCGTGACGATCACCAGGGCCCGGTCCTGCTTGAGGGCCACGCTCTTGAGCAGGCGCATGATCACGTGCCCCGTCTCGTGGTCGAGCGCGCTGGTCGGCTCGTCACAGACAATCAGCCTCGGCTCGTGCACCAGGGCGCGGGCGATCGCCACGCGCTGCTGCTGCCCGCCCGAGAGCTGCGCCGGCAGCGACCCCGAACGCTCGCCCAGCCCCATCGTTCCCAGTACGTCGCGCCCGCGCCGCACCGCCGACGCTCGGCTCTCGCCCAGGATCATGAGCGGCACCGCGACGTTCTCCGCCGCCGTGAGCGTCGGAATGAGGTTGAACTGCTGGAAGACGAAGCCGACGTTCTTCCCGCGCCAGAGCGTGCGACGCCGCTGGCTCATCGTGTTGAAGTCGTCGCCGAACACCGTGCATTCGCCCTCGTCGCGGTCGAGAATCCCGGCCATCACGGAGATGAGCGTGGTCTTCCCGCATCCCGACGGTCCGACGAGCATGAGCAGTTCGCCCTCGGCGATGTCGAGATCGACGCCGCGAAGCGCGACGACCTTGGCGTTCCCCTCGCCGTAGTGCTTGGTCACGCCTCGGCAGCGCACCGCCAGCCGGCCCGCCGCCGGGGATGTGCCGTCCGCGTGTGTCGAGGCGCTCTTCATGATGGTGCTGGTGGTGTTCACGGTTCGTGTCGTGGGTCAGCGCGGCGTGCGGTCTGTGCTTCCGGTTCGTGTCGGTTCTGTCCGTTCGATTCACGCTACTTGAAGACGATGGCGGGCTCGAGTCTCAGCACGCGCACAAGGCTGAGCACCGCCGACGCGAGGCAGATCGTCAGGATCGCGCCCGCGGCGAGAGCGGGAATCTCCCACGGCATGCGGAACGCCAACCCCCCCGACGCCACCGCCCGGCCCAGCAGCGTTCCCGCGCCGAGTCCGATGCCGTAGCCCATCGCCCCGACCACCAGCGCCTGCACCGCGACCATCACGATGAGCGTCCCGCTCGTGGCGCCCATCGCCCGCAGCGCCCCGTAGTGCCGCAGGTTGTCGATCGTGAAGTTGTACAGCATCTGCCCCGTCACGAGCGTCCCGATCAGGAACCCCAGGCCCACCGCCATCCCGAAGTTGATCAGGATCCCCGTCTCCTTGAGAATGTAGTTGGTCGTGACCTCGATGAACTGGTCATTGGTGCGGCACTTGAGCCGCGTGGTCGACTCGATCCGCCGCGAGAGCTCGCCCAGGTCCTGACCCGCCTGCGCCTTGACCATCACGAACGCCATCATCTTTCGCTCTTTCGGCGCGACCGAGAGCGCCCGCGAGTACGTCGTGTAGATCATCGGCTCCCAGAAGAACGACTTGCTCGCGCGATACGTCCCCGCGACGCGCAGCTCCGAATCGTTGATCGAGAGCGAATCCCCCACCCTCAGCGGGCGGTTCCCGTCGCGCTTGAGCTTCATCTTCGTCGCCGCCGCCTCCGCGTCGATGAGCACCGCTCGGTCCTGGCGCAGGTCCGCGAGGCGTCCCTCGACCATCGTCGGCGGCCCGCCGATGAGCGTGGCGTCGTCGATCCCGATGAGGATCATGAGCATCCGCGTCCCGTCGGGCAGCCGTGCGCGCACGAAGCCCTCGTACAGCGGGACCGCCCACGACACGCCCTCGACGCCGCGGACGCGCGAAAGCGTCGTGTCGGGAAGCGCGAGCGCATCCTGCGAGAACCGCACCTGCTCATCCATGACCCACAGGTCCGCCTGGCTCGTGTCGCGGATGAACGCGCCCGTCTGCCATGCCAGCCCGACGAGGATCGACGCCTGCTGCGTGATCAGGAGCGTGGAGAACGCGATCCCCACGACCAGGCCCAGGTACTTGAGCCGGTCGCCGACGAGCATGCGCAGGGCCACGAACATCATGGCGTGCCTCCCGTCGAGCCCGCTTCAACCCGCGCGGCGACTCGTCGCCGGGCCATGGGCCCAGGCTGTCCGGATCGCGCATCATCCCGCGGAGCAGCCCCTGGCACATGAGCCGCGTGCGCGCTCCGAGGTCGCGCCAATCAAGCCAGGGGTCGTCGGCCATCGTGATCTGCAGCGACGCGACGCCGTGCACCGCCGACCACAGGAGCTGCGCGCACAACTCCGCGTCGCCGTACTCCCGGCGCAGGCGGCCCTGATCGATCGCCTCCTGCAGTGCCGCGCGCAGGAGCGCGTATCCGTTGCGCTCCGGGTTGTCCTTCTCGGCAAGATCCGAGGGGTCGGGCTCCACCTCGGGTGGATGCCGCGTCATGAACATGAACCGGTAGTGGTGGGGATGCTCGATGGCAAAGCGGATGTAGGCCGCCCCGAGCCGCTGCACGCGCTCGAGCGGATCGACGATCGCCGCCATCTGCAGCGAAACTTCCGACAGCGCGCCGAAGTCTCGCCGGCACAGCGCCCGCAGCAACTCGGCCTTGTCGGCAAAGTGCGTGTACAGCGCCGGCGGCGTGTACTCGATCGCCTCCGCGATCTTCCGCAGGCTCACCGACTCGTATCCATCACGCAAAAACAGATCGCGCGCGGCATTGAGAATCCGCTCCCGAACCGCCGTCTGCTCCCGTGCTCGCCGATCCTCGCTGCTCACATCAGTATCCCGACTTTACACTGTAAACTACGGGCGTAAATCTAGTATACGTCGTAAAGTAAGTCAATCTCCACTCAGCCTCGATTATTCACAAGTCCTTATGTAGCAGTTACTTGAATACCACCGCCGGTTCGAGCCGGATGACCCGCCACAAGCTCATCACCGAGGCGAGCATGCAGATCACGACGATCGCCGTGCCCGTGGCCAGGAGCGTCTGGGGGACCAGCCTGAAGGCCAGTTCGGTGCGTCCGCCCATGGTGAGGCCGAACGCCGCCGCCCCGCCGATGCCCAGGCCGTAGCCCACCAGCCCGACCACCGCCGACTGCAGCAGGATCATGCCGAGCAGGCGGAGGTTGGTGGTGCCCATCGCCTTGAGCGCGCCGAACTGCTTGATGTTGTCGAGCGTGAACTGGTAGAACGTCTGCCCGGCGATGGCGGTGCCGACGAGGAACCCCAGCGTCACGGCGATCCCGAAGTTGATGGGGATGCCCGTGTACTTCATGAAGTAGAAGACGGTCTTCCACGAGAAATCGCTGGTGGTCATCGCGACGAGGCGCTTGCGTCCGTCGTCGCCGAGGTTGGCCTCTTCGATGCGCCGGCACAGCTCCGCCGCCGAGACTCCGTCGCGGGCTTTGACCAGCACGAACGAGAGCAGCTTGCGCTCGCGCGGAGCGAAGTTCATGGCGCGCGTGTACGTCGTGTAGAGCACGGGCTGGCTCTGAAACGTCCGGCGCACCCGGCAGATGCCCACCACCACCGCCCGCTTGTCGTTGAGCTCGAGCGCGTCGCCCACCTTCAGCGGCACGGGCGCGGCTCCGGGAATCGGCTTCCCATCAGGCCCTTCGGGAAACCGCGCCAGGCGTGTGCGCGCTCCCACTTCGTCCACGATCACGCCCTCGGCCCGGCGCAGGTCCGCCAGCGAGCCCTGCACCATGTTCGGCGGCCCGCCCGCGAGCGTCGCGTCGTCGAGCCCGATCACGTTGCATGTCTGGAATGCCCCATTCTGGAGGCGCGCCTTGAGCAGCCCCTTGTACAGCGGCATGGCCCACGCCACGCCCTCGACGCCGCGCACGCGGTACAGCACCGTGTCCTGCAGCGGCTTGATGTCGTCGATGTACTGCACTTTCGGGTCCATCACCCACACGTCGGGCAGGCTCGTGTCGGAGAGGAATCCGAAGGTGCGCGACATGAGCCCGATGAAGATCGAAAGCTGCTGCGTGATGAGCAGGGCGGCGAAGGTGATGCCCATGAGAATGCCGAGGTACTTGGCCCGATCGCCCATGAGCATCTTGATGGCGACGAAGTTCATGCCGCGCCTCCGTCCTCGTCGCTGTGCTCGCGCGCCAGGCGCGCCCGCACCGACTCAAGCCCCGCCAGCGAAAACGCCAGCACATGCGTGGCGATCTCGGCGCGGGCCGCGGGTCCATACTCCTGCTCGGGCGCGATCCGCTGGAGCATCGGGCGGCACAGCTTGTAGAACAGGCACTGCCCCACCACGCTGCACGCGCACTGGCGCAGGAGCGCCTCCGGCACCGGCGCGCCCCCGGGGCTGATGATCCCCGCCACGATCTCGCGCAGGCGCTGGTACTGGGGCTTGACAAAGTGCATCGCCAGCTCATCGAGCGCGCGGGTCGGCTCGACCATCTCGCGCGAGATCAGCTTTCCATGCCACGCCGGCCGGCCCTCGTCCAGCAGCCGATCGAGATAGTTGCGGATGAATGCCCCAAGCCGCTCGGCCGGGGTCGAATCCGGGCGCATGCCCGCGGCCACCGGGTACTTCTCCAGCGCCACCTGCCCGCACCAGGTCAGCACCTCCAGGTACAGCGATTCCTTGTCCCGGAAGTGATAGTTCACAGCCGCAACGTTCGCCCCCGCTCGCCGGCAGATCTCCCTGACCGTCGCATGATGAAACCCCTGATCGGCGAAGACCTCGCCCGCCGCTTCGAGCAGCCGGCGACGGGTGTCTGCTTGTTCCGAAGTCGGCGATGAAGCAATGGGCAGTGAGGACATGGCTCAAACATCACTTTCAAACAATCGTTCTAATCCGGAGTGTAAAGCGCCTGTTTGCTCTGGTCAAGTCTTTGGCGAGCCAATACTCCCGCATGGCTCCCGCGGTTCCAGACCCAGAACAGGCCCTGCCGCTGGCCGAGGCGGCGGCGATCGACCTTGGAAAGGGCTTCTGGGCCCGTGCGGAGCTGACGGCGCGGGCCTCGCTGGCGCTTGCTCCGAACGCGGTGGCCGAGAACGTCCTCGGCAAGCTTGCCATGGACGTCGGCCGGCCCGAAATCGCGGTTCCCGCGTTTGAGCGTGCTCTGGGACTTGACAGCCGATTCAAGCCGGCCGTTCGGAATCTTGCGGCGGCTCGCCGGCGGCTTGAGGAGCGGGCGCGTGTGCCGGCGGTGGATCAGCCGGGGCGCGCTGATCGATTCCTGCTCATCCGCGGGTGGGGGTATGGATTCTGGGCCGACGTCGATCACGTGATCGGCGCGCTTCTGCTCGCTGAGATCACCGGGCGCACGCCGATCGTCTTCTGGGGGCGCGAGAGCCTCTGGGCGGATGTCGATCAGTCGGCGGGCGACGCGGGCCAGCGTCCGTCCAGCGCGTGGGAGGCGTATTTCGAGCCGGTGTCGCCGGCGCGGATTGCGGACGTCGAGTCCGCGGCGAAGGAGGGCGGCGTGTATCCGCCCAAGTGGGCGCCGGGGACCCTGCGTGAACCGCCGGCGAGCCGGTGGGAGGGCGCGTGGTCGCGGGTGCCGGCGCTTCGGCTGTTCAATCGATCCGAGCGCGTGGTGGTGAGCGACTTTCACGTCGCGGTTGCGGGCTTGCTGCCCTGGGTGCCGATGGGGCATCGATTGCACGGAGCGGACTTCGCGACGGCGCACCGCGACCTGTTTTCCCGGTGGTTGCGGCCACGGTCCGAGATCGCGGGCGCGGCCGAGGCGTTTGTGCGCGAGCATCTGCCCGGCGCGCCGGAGCAGGCGTTGGCGGTGCACATCCGCGGGACCGACAAGGCGATCGAGAGCGCCCATCTTGAGCGCGTGAGCGAGGAGTACCCGCGGCGGATCGAGGCGATCCTGGCGCGCGAGCCCGGCCTGCGGATCTTCCTGATGACCGATGACGCGGGCGCCCGCCAGCGGCTCGAATCACGCTTCGGCGGGCGGGTTGTGTGTGCCGACGCGGCGCGTTCGAGCGGGTCCACCGGCGTGCACTATCTCAAGCACGAGAGCCGGACGCGCCTCGGGATCGAGGTGCTCCGCGACGTGCTCATCGCGGCGCGCTGCGGCAGGCTCATCGGCCTGGGCTCGTCGAACGTCACGCTCGCGGCGTGGCACATGAAGGCCTGGCCCGAGGGCGCGGTGGAGCTGCTCGATGTGCCGCTGCACTCGTACGTGAGCCCGGTGCTGTTCGAGCGGAGCTGACTCAGGCGGGCACGTGGATCCCGCTCGAGCGCAGGAGCGTCTTGAACCCGTCGCCGAAGACGAAGTTGTGCGCGGGAAAGTCAGCGCCGGATCGTCCTGCGCCGCCCAGGTTCTGATCGAGGTGGCTGAAGACCATCTCGACGGCGCCGGCGGGCCGGAAGCCCGAGGCGTGCTGCGCGTGGTCGAGCATGTCGATCGTGCCCCTGATCGACGATCCGGCGGGATCCATGCGTTCGACGACGGCCGTGTATCGCAGCGTGCAGCCGGGCGTCGCGTCGCGGGTGATCTCGGCCCGGCTGATCTTGGCAAGAATGACCTTCTCGCGGAACTCCTCGGCGTGCCCGACGAGGATGCCGCCCGACTGAGCCATGCCTTCGAGGATCAGGCTCGCGGGCATGATGGGGAGCGCGGGCAGACCGCGGGCCGGGTCGGGCGCGAAGTGATCGTGCAGGTGTTCCTCGGCGAGGCTCACGTTCTTGATGGCGACGAGCCGCGCACGCGGGACGAGTTCCGTGATGCGATCGATCCACATCCAGCGCATGGGTCGCGGGTCACTTGGCGAGTTTCTGCTCGACGAATTTCACGAGCGTCTCGACGGTGAAGACGCCCATGACCTTGCTCACCTGCGGGTCGGCTTCGAGGGCGGTGAAATCGACATAGGGCAGGCGGGCCCGCAGGGCGGCGAGCCCCTCGCCGGTGACGCGCCCGTCGCGCACGTAGCGCGGGTCGCGGAGCAGCGACTCAGGGATGAGCTCGCCCTGGGCGATCTTGAACCCGAAAGCCTGCTCGAGCTTGAACGTGATATCGAGCATGTCGATCGATTCAGCGCCGAGGTCGCTCACCAGCGTTGCCTGGGGCGTGACTTCGTCCTCGTCGGCGGCGAGCGCGTCGACGAGCACCTCGCGGACCTTGGAGAAGATTTCGTCCTGCTTCATCGCGGGCATGGCGGTGCTCACCGTGGATCGGCGCCTCGAGCGTGCGAGCCGCACGTTCGGGACCTCATGGGAGATTCTACGCGCCGAATGCGTGGCCCGCGAGCCCGCGTGGACGGATTGGCCATGGTGGCGAGGGAGGCGCCGGCCCGCGATCCGGGTCACGCCGCGAAGGGCGGCTCATCGTCGCCCGGGCGTGCAGGGAACTTGAAGTGCTGGACATCTTCGCGGAGCGTGTCGAGCCCGCGCTGCATGCGATCAAGCTCGGCGTCGAGGGCGCGGGAGACGCTGGTGGTGCGTGGAGGCCGGGCGTGCGTGGCGGCCCGGCGGGCCTGATCGAGCGCGGAGCGCGGGAAGATCAATCGTCCGGACTCTCGATCCGTCGGTGCCTCGGGATGGTGGAATCGCAGCCGCATGCAGCACCTCCTTGTGGCGCAGACTGGGGTATTCCATCGGTGCTGCGGAGATCGGTCTTGAAGAGGCGAACCGAAAGGATCGCGCATCTTGCCACGCCGGAGGTCCGTTTCGCCTGCGGCGCTCCGGCCCCGACGGTTGGGAAGACTGGGGTGGTCCGCGTGGGCGTCGGCGGTGTTTGCGCCGGGCGTTATCGCGCAGGTCCGGGAATCGACCCGCGGCGCAAGAAGCGGTCAGTTCGAGGCGGGCGGCGCGGCACCCGATCCTCCCAGGCGCAACTCCCGCCCCTCGATCATGCGGCGGATGTTCCCCCGGTGCTTCCAGATGACGAACCCCGCGAGCAGCGTCGAAACGCACAGGTGCGGGAACACGTCGGCGCGGGCGGCGCCTTCGCGCGAGAGCCAGCCGATCCATGATGCCGCCGCCGGCGCGAACCAGACCCCGACGGGGAGGATCGCCGCGGCGATGCACGAAGCGAGGCCCATGTAGCGCGTGGATGCGAGCACCGCCGCCCATGCGACGAACGCGAGGATGACCGGCACGCCCAGCGCGGGCCAGATGGCGGCGAGCGCGCCGAAGCCGGTGGCGACGCCCTTGCCGCCCTTGAAGCCGACCCACGGCGAGAACATGTGCCCGAAGATGGCGGCGGCCATCACGGCCAGTCCGCTCCAGACGGCGTTGCGCGGCGCCTCGAGGGTGCCGAGCGTGCCGAGCAGCCACGAGCTGAAGAGCGTGGGCGCGAACCCCTTGGCGAAATCGAGCGCGAAGCAGAGAAAGCCCCAGCGCCTGCCGAGGACGCGCCCGACGTTGGTGGCGCCGATGTTCCTGCTGCCGTGCTGACGGATGTCGATCCCGCGGGCCTTGCCGATGATGAGCCCGAAGGGGATCGAGCCGAGAAGGAACGCGAGCGCGATGAGCGCGGCGGTGAGCACGAGGTGGAGCGTATCACAAGGAGAGTCGCTCTTCCGAGATCGGTGTTGGGCGCGCTGCGCCGATCCGCGTCGCAGGATCGCATGGCCCGAGGCAGGGATGCCGCGTACACAGGACTTCAAGGAACGTTGCCGCAGCTCGGCCCCGCTCAGCTCGGGCGGGCCGCGGCTTCTTCACCGTGTCGGATCGGCGGGTACGCAGCCAGCGACCGCCCCAGGAGCAGGTGGGCGATCCGTCGCTGCCGATGCGCGAAGATCGCATTGATCTGTGGCAGCACGAAGAGCCGGCGGGGGATCGCGCCGAGCGGCACGGCGTAGCGCACGAAGTCGCGTACGAGCGTCGACTCTTCGCCGCTCACGGGGTCGTGCGCGGGCTCGAAGGTGTGCGTGTGATGCCAGAGCCGGTAGGGGCCGCGGAGCTGGCGATCAACGAAGCGATGCGGCGGGTTCCACTCCTCGATGAGCGTGCGCCATCGGAACGGGATGCCCATGAGCCGCAGGCGATAGTCGATGATCGCGCCGGGGTGCATGGGGATCGGCCGCGGCGTGAGGATGTGAAAGCTCAGCGAGTCGGGCGTGATCGCTTCGAGATTGCCCGCGTCGGCGAAGAACGCAAAGACGCGGTCGATCGGCAGCGGCAGCGTGAGCTCGGCGGTGAGAGTGAAGATGCGCATGGACGCTGCCGGGTTCGGAGCACGGACCGCGTCCGATGCGAACGTGCATGGAAGAGCTACGACCGTCCGAAGGCACTCCAGAGTTCGTGTGAACCCGCGGCGTTCCGCTACTTCAGCAACCGCTCCAAAAAGTGGATGTCCACCCCGCCGCGTTTGAAGTCGCTGTTTTCCATCAGCCGCTGATGCAACGGGATGGTCGTCTTGATCGGCTCGACCTTGAACTCACGCAGCGCGCGGCTCGTGCGCGTGATGCATTGCTCGCGGTCGTCGGCGTGCACGATCAGTTTGCCCACCATGCTGTCGTAAAACTTCGGCACCACATAGCCGCCGACCACGTGCGTGTCCATGCGGATGCCTGGGCCGCCGGGCGGCTCCCAGCGCGTGACCGGGCCGGGCTGCGGCATGAAGCTCCGCGCCGGGTCCTCGGCGTTGATCCGGCACTCGATCGCGTGCCCGCGCACCTGCACGTCCTTCTGTCGATAGGGCAGAGGCTCGCCCGCCGCCACGCGGATCATCGTCTTGACGATATCGATTCCCGTGATCATCTCGGTGACGGGGTGCTCGACCTGCACGCGCGTGTTGACCTCGAGCATGTAGAAGTTCTGCTTGTGGTCCATGAGGAACTCGACGGTCGCGGCGCCGTGGTACTTGGCCCGCTGAATCAGCCGCACCGCGGCGTCGCAGACCGGCTCGATCTTGCGGCGTTCGAGGCCGGGCGAGGGGGCTTCCTCGATGAGTTTCTGATGCCGGCGCTGCACGGAGCAGTTGCGCTCCCACAGGTGGATGGCGTGCCCGTGCTTGTCGCCGATGACCTGGATCTCGACGTGCTGGGCGTGTTCGAGGAACTTCTCGATGAAGACGGCGCCGTTGCCGAAGGCGGCCTGGGCCTCGGCGCTGGCGGCCTTGATGTTGGCGCGGAGCGTGACCTCGTTGTGGCAGACGCGCATGCCGCGCCCGCCGCCGCCGGCGGACGCCTTGATGATGACCGGGTAGCCGATCTTCAGCGCGACGCGTGCGGCCTCGTCTTCCTCCTCGATCGCGCCGTCGGACCCGGGGAAGATCGGAACCTTCGCGGCCTTGGCGGCGTTCTTGCACGCGACCTTGTCCCCGAGCTGCGCCATCGCCTCGGGTGTCGGGCCGATGAACTCGATCTTGCAGTCGCGGCAGGCCTGCGCAAACTCGGCCCGCTCGGAGAGGAAGCCGTAGCCGGGGTGGATCGCGTCGACGTTGGCGACTTCCGCCGCGGCGATGATCCGCGCGATGTTGAGGTAGCTCTCCTTCGCCGGCGCAGGACCGATGCAGATCGCCTGGTCGGCGAGCTTCAGGTACGGCGCGTCCTTGTCGGCCTCGGAAAAGACGCAGACCGACTCGATGCCCAGTTCGCGACAGGCACGAATGACGCGAAGGGCGATCTCGCCGCGGTTGGCTATCAGGATTCGGGTGAACATGGAAGGATCAGGCACTGGGAATCAGGCAATGGGCATCAGCGGCATGTGGCACGGTCGTATCCGGCGTTCCTGCTCATGGCTGATGCCGAATACCTGACGCGTGCTCATGCGGGACGAACGAGAAAGAGCTTCTGGCCGTACTCGACGGCCTGACCGTTGGTGACCAGGACGCGTTCGATCGTGCCGCCGGTCTCGGCCTTGATTTCGTTGAAGACCTTCATGGCCTCGATCATGCACACGGTCGTGTCCTTCGAGACGGCGGAGCCGACCTTGACAAACTCGGGCGAGTCGGGATTCGGCGCGGCGTAAAACGTGCCGACCATCGGGCTGGTGATGGCGGTGAGGCCCGCTTCGTCGCTGGGGGCGGTCGCGGTCGGGGAATGCGTGGCGGCCGTGGGCGTGAAGGGCTCGTCGCCCGCCGCGGCGTGGGGTGCGGCGGCGTGCACGATCGCCGGCGCGTGGTGCACGATCGGTGCGCCGGTGTACCCGCGCTTCACCGTCACCGTTTCTTCCTTGTCCTGAAGATTCAGCTCCGACAGGTCGTTCTCGACCATCAGGCGCACCAGTTCCTTGAGCTTGCGGATGTCGATCATGAGTCGGTCCTTCGAGCGGCGGCGCGCCGTGGCGGGCCTCTCGGCCTAGCGCGTCGCCCAGTCCAGCGAGAGTGGAAGCGTGCAGAGATTCTCCGAGCCCTTCTCCGTCACGAGGTAGTCGTTCTCGAGCCGGATGCCGCCCACGCCCGGGAGGTAGACCCCCGGCTCGATCGTGACAACGTTGCCGGCGACGAGCGGAGTCGCCCGCGCCATGTGCGATACGCGCGGGTCTTCGTGGATATCCAGTCCGATCCCGTGGCCCACGCCGTGACCGAAGTAGTCCCCCAGCCCGGCGGCCTTGATGTGATCTCGGGCGGCGGCGTCGACATCGGTCGTGAGGGCGCCGGCCCGAAGGGCCTGGGCTGCGAGGTCATGTGCTTCGAGAACGATCGTGTACGCGTCCCGGAGTCGGGCGGGCCAGCGGCCCCAGCAGAACACCCGGGTCATGTCGCCGTGGTACCCCGCGTGGATCGCACCCCAGTCGACGAGCAGGGGCTGATTCCGCGTGAGCGTCACCGAGCCCGGGCGGTAGTGCGGGAGCGAGCCCTTGGCTCGGGCGGCGACGATCGTCTCGAAGCTCGGCTTCGATGAGCCGCGGGTCTTCATCTCCGATTCGAGCACCGCGGCGATCTCGGCTTCGGAGATCGACCCACGACCGGCGTTGCGGGCCAGGGCCCGGGTGATCGCGGGCAAAGTCGCCTTCAAGGCGGCTTCCTGAATCCGAATCGCCGCTCGGAGGTGGGCAACTTCGCTCGCGTCCTTGACCGCACGGAGGCTCGAGACCAATCCGACCGTCTCGACCAGCCGAACGCTCCGGGCGGCCTGGGCGAGCATCTTGCGCCCGGCGAGGGTCATGTGCTCGGCCTGCAGGCCCAGTTCCTTGATTCGGCGCTCGGCCAGCACGGCCCCGACGGCCTCGGTCATCGCCCCCGAACGAATGTGCACCCGGCAGAATGGCTTGAGTGGCTCCAGTTCTTCCTGGTAGCGGAAGTCGGAGATGATGATCGGGCGCGATGCCTTCTCCGACCCGCCCGCGCCCGGCGCACTCACGAGGAGATACGAGTCTCCGCCGAGGAACCCGGTGAGGTAGGCGACGTCCGATGGGTTGGTAATGAGCAGGTGTTCAACCGCCGGCTTGGACGTCGCGGCGAGCGTCAGGAGCCGACGGACCCTGTCCGGAAAGTCCGGACCGGCGACGGCACGAGAACGTCT
Organism: Phycisphaerales bacterium; assembly: GCA_050182995.1. Classification (GTDB taxonomy): domain Bacteria; phylum Planctomycetota; class Phycisphaerae; order Phycisphaerales; family UBA1924; genus JAEUIX01. Next base: position 314,788 of record JBFXBS010000005.1, read on the forward strand.
TGGCGGTGCGGCCGTGGCGGGCATGGGCGGGGATGATACCGTGTTTGTTGCGATCGTGCAGCGATCTGCGCCGATCCGCGCTGGCTTTGGTTCGGTGGACCGTCCGTTTCCTTCACATTCGCTCCCGGACGCGGTGTCCCTCGGCGAGCGGATTCGCGGGAGCAAGCGTTGACAGGCGTCGCGGCGAAGGGCAATTCGAGGACGACCCTCGGTGACCGATGGACGGCCGGGGCGAGTGCCGCGGCGGTCGGATGCCTGGCCATGCTCATCGCCGGTTGGCCGCTGCTGAGCGCCGCTCGACAGATGGTCACAAGCTGGGATCGGCCTTTGGGGCCTGGTCTGGCACTGCTCGATGAAGCGGGAGGAGGCATCGGGTTGGCGGGTCGCTCCGTCCTGACCGCCGGCGGGATCGCGATCGGGGCGGTGGTTGCGGCGCTGCCGGCGGCGTGGGCGTTGAGGCGGTTCTCTAGATGGGGGCTGGCGCTCGCGGCCGTCCCGCTCATGATGCCCTCGTACCTCGCCTACGCGGCGTACTCAACCGCGCGAGGGGGAGACGGGCCAATCGCTCGATGGCTCGGGGGTTTTCCCGCGGAAGTGCAGGCGGGACTGAGCGTTGGATTGGCGCTCATGGGGCTGGTGCTGTGGACGTGGCCGCTCGCGGCGCTGGTGCTTGCTCTGGGGTTTTCCCGCGTGGCAGACGAAGTGCTGGAGCAGGCGCGGCTGGAGGGGGCCGGGCGACTGCGGCGGGGAATGCTGGTCCTGGGAATGTCGCGCGGGGCGCTGGTCGCCGCGGCGGGGCTGGTGATGGTGGTGATGCTCGGGTCGGCGGTGCCGCTGCACCTGGCGCAGGTTCAGACGTACTCCATTTTTGTGTGGAAGCTGCTGGACCTGTATATGGATCAGGGCGTGGCGTGGCGGGCGGCATGGCCACTGGTGCTGGTGCTGGCGCTGGCGGCAGAGGTGGTGGCGCGGGCGGGGATGCGCGGGCCGCCGCCGGATGATGCCGGAGAGGCGGTTGATTGGAGTGTGCGTGAAAAGGCACGATGGTGGGGACGCTGGGGCGGGGGCTGGACGGCGGTTTTGGCGGCGGGTGTGTGGGTGCTTTCGGTGGGCGTGCCGGTGGTGCTGCTGGCGCTGGCGGTGCGCGAGGTGCGGCTGCTCGGACGGTTCTGGCGGGAGCAGGGCGGCGCAGTGGCCGACAGCGCGGTGGTGGCGGCACTGGTCGGCGTCGGGGGCGCGTTGCTGGCGATGCTCACGTGGATGTCGCTGGCGCTGAGGCGCGAGAGGAACACGGGCGCGGATCGTGGTGAAAAGGCGAGGGTGGTCCGCGGGGCGACGCGGGTGATGGCGCTGGGCGCGTTGCTGCCGGGCGTGATGATGGGTGGCGCGGTGCTCGGCGCGTGGCCTGCACAATGGGTGGAGGGGTTGGGGGCGCGGGTGCTGCTCGTGGAGGCGCACTTGGCGCGGTTCGGCGTGGTGGGCGTGCTGGCCGGGTGGGCGCTGTGGCGGAGCGAGCCGGGGTGGCTGCGCGACATGCGCGTGTGCGAGCCGGGGTCGAGCGTTTCGGCGTGGTGGCAAGCGTGGGCGCGGGGAAGAATGGGCGTGGTGGCGGGGGTCGGGCTGGCGTGTGCCGCCCTGTCGTTTCACGAGATCGAGGCGTCGATCATGCTGCAGCCGCCCGGGACCGAGAGCATGTCGCGGCAACTGCTGCAGTTTCTGCACTATCTGCGGGACCAGGAGGTGGCGGCCGCGGGCGTGAACCTGATGGTCGGGGCGCTGGTCGTGGCGATCGTGGCGGGATGGCTGCTCAGCGGGCGCGGCGCGCCGGCGGAACCGATCGCGGGGGTGCGGCGATGAGACCCCGTTCACGGGCGAAGTGGATGACGGCGGTTCCCGCGCTGATGGCGGCGCTGCTGGTGATGTGCGGGTGCACGCGCGGGGGGGAGGAAGCCGGGACGGGGTCAACCCGGCGGGCGCGGGTGAGTGCGGTGTGGGGCGTGCCGGGGGTGTCGCCGGGGGAGTTCACGACGCCGAGGGCGATTGCGCTGGGGAAGGTGCGGGGGAAGCTGAAGGCGTGGGTGGTGGACAAGAGCGGGCGGATTCAGCGGATCGACGCGGCGAGCGGCAGGTTTGAAGTGTGGTGGCGCGTGCCGAATTGCGAGGCGGGGAAGCCGACGGGCCTGACGATTGCGCCGGCACCGAGCGACCTGGGGCCGGGGGCGTCGGCGGGAACGCCGGTGCTGTACGTGGCCCACACGCATGACCACAAGGTGCTGGTGTACGCGCTGGACGACGCTCCCGCTGCGGCGACGAAGAGTCCCCCGCCAACGCCTTCCGGGGTCGAGGAGGGAGGGCTCACGGACGAGGCGGCGGCGCTGTTCACACCTGCGCGGCGCGAGGTTCATCCGCCGGTGCTTGCTTCGTGGGGATCGTTCGGGCAGGGGGACGGGCAGTTCATTTATCCGACGGACGTGGCGGTGCTCACGGCAGCGGACGGGAAGACGGTTGAGCGCATCTACGTCGGCGAGTATGGGGATCACGATCGGATCTCGGTGTTTGATGCCGAGTTGAAGTTCCTGTTTTCGATTGGAACGTACGGAGCGTCGGCGAGCGCGGAGCGGGTGCAGTTCGACCGGCCGCAGGGGCTGGAGATTGATGAAGCGCGCCGGGAGCTTGTGGTGGTGGACTCGCGGAATCATCGGATCGGGCGGTTTACGCTCGACGGGGCATTGATTGCGTGGATCGGGTCGCCCGAGACAAGCGGGCCGGGCGTGGAGCAGTGGCGGTATCCGTGGGGGCTGGCGCTGCCGGGGGATGGGACGGCGTTGGTGGTGGAGTTCGGGAACAATCGCCTGCACCGGGTGGAACTGGCGACGGGCCGGACGCTCGGGACGGTGGGCGGGGCTGGGCGATCCGAAGGGCTTTTTGCGCAGCCCTGGGCCGTGGCGGTGTCAGAAGGGACGGCGTTCGTGGTCGACGCGGGGAACCATCGGGTGCAGGTGGTGGTGGGGGAGGAGTGACGGAGCGGCACGGCGGCCGGGTGGCGGAGGCGGGTGAGCGGGCAGGAGTGATCGATTGCCGAGCGGGTTGGTCGCCATGGTGCAGTTCAATCAGCCGATCTGGCTGGTGCTGTTCATTCCGGCGGCGGCGCTGATCGTGTGGTGGGGTCGGAAGAGCCTGAGCGGGATGGGGACGTGGGCGAGGCGGACGGCGCTCCTGGTGCGGCTGCTGGTGGTGGCGCTGATTGTCGGGGCGCTGGCTGATCCGCACTGGAGGCGCGAGGCCAAGAACGTCGCGGTGAACTTCATCGTGGACGTGAGCCGCTCGGCGACGGGGACGACGCAGGTTCAGAACAACATCGCGGCGTACGCGCTGGCGGCGGGCCGGCGCGCGGAGGAGGGGGACCTGATCTCGTTCCTCACGGTGGCGCGCGAGGCGTATCTGCAGATGCTCCCCCGGCCGGTGGGCAGCGAGTTCGACGTCAACAACTACGGCGACCCGACGGGAACGAACCTGGAGTCGGGCGTGCGGCTGGCGATGGCGGTGCTCCCGCAGATGGCGGCGAACCGGCTCGTGCTGGTGTCGGACGCGAACCAGACGGCGGGATCGGTGATCGCGGCGGCGCAGGCGGCCAAGGCCGCGAAGATCCCCATCGACGTGTACCCGATCGAGTATGCGTACGAGCGCGAGGTGATCGTCGAGCGGCTGATCGCGCCGGCGACGGCGCGGCAGGGCGAGATCGTGTCGCTCCGGGCGGTGTTGACGGCGACGAAGCGCACGCGCGGGCGCCTGAACCTGTTCCTGAACGACGAGCCGATCGATCTTGATCCGGACGGCCCGTCGGTGGGGATGGAGATCGACGTGGCGGCGGGCACGGAGCCGTACGTGGTGCCGGTGAAGATTCCCGGGACGGGTCCGCAGCGGTTCTCGGCGGTGTTCGAGCCGTTCCGCAACAGCGACGGGTCGGTCGGGGACACGATCAGCGAGAACAACCGGGCGCTGGCGGTGACGTTCGTGGGCGGGGAGGGCCGGCTGCTGGTGCTGACGACCAAGCCGGAGGAGGCGCAGAGCCTGATGCGGGCGCTGCGCGAGGCGCGGATCCGCAGCGAGCTGAAGGATCCGTCGAGCATCACGAGCCTGGCGGACCTGGGCGCGTATGAAGGCGTGGCGCTGGTGAACTGCTCGTCGTACGAGTTCACGCAGCAGCAGCAGGAGGAGCTGCGGTCGTATGTGCACGACCTGGGGGGCGGGCTCGTCAAGATCGGGGGACCGGAGTCGTTCGGCGCGGGCGGGTGGATCGGCTCGCCGCTGGCCGATGCGCTGCCGATCAAGCTTGATCCGCCGCAGAAGCGGCAGATGCCGCGCGGGGCGCTGGCGCTGGTGATGCATGCGTGCGAGCTGCCGAACGGGAACTACTGGGGTCGGCGGTGCGCGGAGGCGGCGATCGACGCGTTGTCGTCGCGCGACATGGCGGGGATTGTCGAGTCGGGGTGGGAGATGGGCTCGGCGACGTGGACGCATCCGCTGAGCGAGCTGGGGGACAAGTCGCAGATCCGGCGGTCGATCCGCAACATGAACTACGGCGACTCGATGAGCTTTGCGGACATGCTGGCCGAGGCGCTGGCGTCGTTGCAGAAGGCGAACGCGGGGCAGAAGCACGTGATCATCGTGAGCGACGGGGACCCGCAGCCGCCGACGGACGCGCAGCTTCAGCAGTTCATTGCGTCGCGGATCACGATCAGTTGCGTGGGCGTGGGGATGCACCGGAACCCGGCGGATCTGCAGAAGATGCGGCGCATTGCGCAGATCACGGGAGGGAACTTTCACGAGATCGATCCGGGCGGGAAGATGGATGCGTTGCCGCAGTTCTTCGTGAAGGAGGCGCAGACGGTGCGGCGTTCGCTGATCTGGGAGGGCGAGCCGTTCAGCCCGAAGATCAGCGGGGGGCAGCTCGACACGCTGCGCGGGATTGCGGGGGTGCCGCCGATCAAGGGGTACGTGGTGGCGGCGGAGCGGGAAGGTCTGGCGACGGTGACGCTTCGCGGGCAGGAGAACGACCCGGTGATGGCGCAGTGGCAGTATGGGCTGGGGCGCTGCGTGACGTTCACATCGGACGCGACGGGTCGCTGGGCGACGGCGTGGCCTGAGTGGTCGGGGTTCCGGCAGTTCTGGGAGCAGACGATGCGCTGGGCGATGCGCCCGCCGGGCTCGCCGAACATGCGCGTGGTGACGGAGGAGCGCGGGGACAAGACGCGGGTGATCGTCGAAGCGGTCGACGACAAGGGCGAGCGGCTGGACTTTCTGCGCTGGCGCGGGCGGGTGGTTCGACCTGACCTGACGGCGTCGTCGGTGGAGCTCGTGCAGAACGGGCCGGGGCGATACGAAGCGACGATCGACACGGTGCAGTCGGGCTCGCACACGCTGAGCCTGGGGTATGAGGAATCGCTGCCCGACGGGACGGTGCGCCAGGGGAGCGTGCAGGCGGCGATCACCAAGCCGTTCTCGGATGAGTTCCGGGCGCTGCGGAGCAATCGGGCGCTGCTCGAGCAGGTGGCGCGGCTGACGGGCGGACGGGTGCTGGAGCGCGATCCGCGGCTGGACAATCTGTGGACGCGCGAGGGGCTGACGATGCCGGTGAGCCTGCAACCGATCTGGCTGGCGGTGACGCTGGTGGGGATCGGGCTGTTCCTGATGGACGTGGCGATCCGTCGAGTGCGGATCGACGTGCCGGGCATCTGGAAGGCGACGATCGGCCTGTTTGCGCGGAGCCGACAGAAGGCGGGCGAGCAGGTGGAGAACCTCAAGGCGGCGCGCGAGCGTGCGCGGCAGCGGATGGTGGAGGCGAGCCGGGTGAGCGATCAGCGCGCGGAGGCGGGTGGAGGTGGTGGAGCGGGCGCGAGCGTGCCGATGGCGCCGACGAGCGAGGCGACGAGGAAGGTGAAGTTCGAGGCGAGCGCCGAGGAGCTTCGCGCGGCGAAGGGTCAGAGCGCGGTGTCGCCGATCGAGCCGTCGCGAGTCGTGGAGAAGAAGAAGCAGCCCGACAAGCCGGCCGAGCCGGGCGAGGCGGGGATGTCGAGACTGCTGAAGGCGAAGAAGCGAGCGCAGGATGAGATGAGTGATGAGTAGGCATCAAGAAAGCACGTGGGACGCAGAGTTCTCACAAGTCCGACGGGTGAGCGAATCGACAGGCGTGCGAATAGAGGAGTACTGAACATGGCCGCTGTGACCGAGCATCTTCCGCAGACCCCCGCCGAGGTGAAGGCCCGCTGCGAGCAGTTCCGCGGGACGTTCAAGAACCTGAAGGCCGAGATCGGCAAGGTGGTTGTCGGCCATTCGGACGTGGTCGACGGCGTGCTTGTGGCGCTCTTCGCGGGCGGGAATGTTCTGCTCGAGGGCGTGCCGGGGCTGGGGAAGACGCTGCTGGTGCGGACGCTGGCGCAGAGCCTGAGCCTGCCGTTCTCACGGATTCAGTTCACGCCCGACCTGATGCCGGCGGACGTGATCGGGACGAACATCGTGACGGAGGACCCGGCGACGGGGCGGCGCGGGTTCCAGTTTCAGCGTGGGCCGATCTTTGCGCAGATCGTACTGGCTGACGAGATCAACCGCGCGACGCCCAAGACGCAGAGCGCGCTGCTTGAAGCGATGCAGGAGCGGAGCGTGACGAGCGGCGGGACGACGTACAAGCTCGATCAGCCGTTCCTGGTGCTGGCGACGCAGAACCCCATCGAGCAGGAGGGGACGTATCCGCTGCCTGAGGCGCAGATGGACCGGTTCATCTTCAAGGTGAACGTGGGGTACAGCCAGCTTGATGAGCTGATGACGATCCTGGATCGCACCACGGGCTATGTGCAGCCGGAGGTGTCCAAGATTCTCGACGGCCCCGCGATCCTCGAAGCGCAGAAGCTGGTGCGCGAGGTGGTGGTGGCTCCGCACGTCAAGCAGTACGCCTCGCGGCTGGTGCTGGCGACGCATCCAGGCGGCAAGTTCGCGCCGGAGATCGCGGGAAAGTACATCCGCTGCGGGGCGTCGCCGCGCGGGGCGCAGGCGCTGCTGCTCGGAGCGAAAGTGCGGGCGCTTGTGGACGGGCGGTACCACGTGGGGAACAAGGACATCCAGGACGTGGCGCTCCTGGCGCTGCGGCACCGGATCATCGTGAACTTCGAGGCGGAGGCTGACCGAGTCGATCACGATGAGATCGTGCGGAAGATCCTGGAGACGACGCCGACGGAGCCGGTGGGGGTGTAAGGAGAGAGTCCACGAAGGGAGGGAAGTGTGGGAAGAAGGAAAGTCATTGATCAGGATCGACCGTCACCCTGACTTCCCTTTCTTCCCTCCCCTCGATGACAGACTGATGCTGAAACTCGAGAACCCAATCCGACCCAAGGCCATCGACGAGCTGCTCGATTCGGAGCTGGTCGCGCGGCTCACGCAGCTTGATATCACCTCGCGCAAGGTGCTCACCGGGAAGCTCAAGGGCGAACGCCGCTCCAAGCGGCGCGGCTCGTCGGTCGAGTTCGCTGATCATCGCCCGTATGTCGCCGGCGACGATCTCCGGCATATCGACTGGAACATCTTCGGGCGGATGGAGCGCCTGTTTCTGAAGCTGTTCATGGAGGAGGAGGATCTGTCGCTGCACATCGTGATCGACTGCTCGGCAAGCCATGACTGCGGCAAGCCGAGCAAGTTTCTGCTCATGCAGAAGCTTGCGCTCTCACTGGGATACATCGGCCTGTGCAACCTGCATCGGCTCACGATCACGGCGATCGGGCCGGTCGAGGGCGGGATCGTGTCGATGATCCGCGACCTGCGCGGCCGGCGGCGGCTGGCGGAGCTTTCGCGGTGGGTGTGCGCGCTCGAACCGATGGGGAGCGTGCCGTTCACTGAGGCGTGCAAGCGGATCGCCGTCACGCGCCGGGGGAAGGGCGTGATGGTCGTGCTGTCGGACTTCTTCATCAAGGAGGGGTACGAGACGGGCCTGCGGCTGCTCGTGGGACGCGGGTACGACGTGTTTGCGATCCAGGTGCTGTCGCCGCAGGAGATTGAGCCGGATATCGGCGGCGACCTTCGGCTGAAGGACTGCGAGGACGGGGACCTGGCGGAGGTGACGATCTCGGCGCCGCTGCTGCGCAAGTACAAGCAGATGCTCACGGTGTATTGCAACCGGCTGCGGGATTTCTGCGCGCGGCGCGAGATCATCCACCAGACGGTGCCGAGCGACACGGCTGTGGAAGTGCTCGTGCTGGACTACCTCCGGCGGAGGGGGTTGCTCACGTGATCAAGAAGAAGGCACGAGGCATGCGGCATCAGGGCATCGAGGCTCGGGCGATGATGCCGGAGGGCAACCCATGACCTTTTTGACGCCGCTCATCGCCGGGATCGCCGCGGCGATCGCGATTCCATCGCTGCTGATTCTGTATTTTCTGAAGCTTCGTCGGCGCGACATGGAGGTGTCGACGACGCTTCTGTGGAAGAAGGCGATCGAGGACCTGCAGGCCAATGCGCCGTTTCAGAAGCTTCGGCGGAACATCCTGCTGTTTCTGCAGCTGCTGGCGCTGGCGGCGGCGTTGTTTGCGCTCGCGCAGCCTGAGATCTCGAGCGACGCCGTGAGTGGTGTTCGGCACGTGATCCTGATCGATGCGTCGGGGAGCATGCAGGCGACCGACGGCGATCCGGACGCCGCGCCGGGCACACCGGGAGAAGTCACGCGGCTGGAGCGGGCGAAGCAGGAGGCGAAGGAACTGGTGGACACGCTGCGCGAGCCGGGGCTGCTCGGGGGCGAGGGCGACCAGGCGATGGTGATCTCGTTCGACACCACGGCGCATCCGGTCCAGAACTTCACGACGAGCAAGGCGGCGCTCAAGGCGGCGATCGAGGCGATCGAAGCGTCGGACTCGAGCACGTCGATCAAGGAGGCGATCAAGCTGGCGAAGGCGTATTCGCCGCGGGTGACGGATCTCGAGACCATCGAGCGGATCAAGCGCCTGGGGAGCGTGGGCCCGCCGGCGGTGATTCACATCTTTTCGGATGGGCGGCTGCCCGATATCGGCGCCACGGCGGACGACCCTGAAGCGGCGCGCACGGAGCTCACGACCGAGGACCAGGTGATGTTCCACGCGGTCGGTCAGCCCGAGACGTGGAACATCGGGATCACCGCGGTGCGTGCCGAGCGGGCGATCGATGAGCCGGGGAAGCTGCAGATCTTCGTGGGGCTGCAATCGACGGCGAAGGAAGCGCGCACGGTCGACGTGGAGCTCTCGATCGAGGGCGTGATGGCGCGCGTGCGCGAGGCGACGCTCGCGCCGGCGACGATGAGCGGGCCCGATCCGGCGGCGGCGGGGCGTGCGCCGGAGGAGCCGGGCGAGCCGCGAGAAGGTGAGCCCCCGCGGGTCCTTGCCGATAACGAGCGTCCGCGCGAGGCGCCCGAGCAGCCGACGCTGCGCCCTTCGACCGGCGGCGTGGTGTTCACGATGGACCGTGCGGAGGGCGGGATCGTGGTGGCGCGGCTGAGGTCGCGCGAGCGCGACGCGCTGCCGGTGGATGACATCGCGTACCTGTCGGTTCCCCCGGCCAAGCGTCTGGCGGTGGCGCTGGTGACGGGCGGGAACCTGTTCCTGCGTGAGGTGCTGGAAGGGCTGACGCTGTCGAGGCTGCAGGTGCTGACGCCGAAGGAGGGGCAGGAGCTCTTTGACGATCCGCGGCGAGCCGGCGAGTTTGACGTGTTCGTGGTTGATCGGTGGCTGCCGACGATCAAGCGTCGCGATGGGACGACGGGCCCGGGTCTGCCGCCCGGGCGGTTCCTGGTGTTTGGCGCGGTGCCGCCGCCGCCGGTGGGGATGACGGTTGAAGGGGAGGGTGGCGAATCGCTGGTGGTGGATTGGCGTCGCGACCACCCGGCGATGCGCGCGGTGAGCATGGATGCGCTCATCGCCACCAAGTCGCCCAAGGTGAGCGTGCCGGAGGATTCGATCGCGGTGGTGCTGGCGCAGGGGCAGCACGGTCCGCTCATCGCGGAGGTGGCCGACCAGCAGACGCGGGCGCTGATCTGCACGTTCGACGTGATGGGGAGCACGTGGCCGTTCGACCCGGGGTTCGTGCTGTACACGGCGGCGGGGCTGATTTATCTCGGGAATGACGGGATGGCGGCGGGTGAAGTGCTGCGTCCTGGGCAGACGATCAGCCAGCGTCTGCCGGCAGAAGCGCGAAACGTCTCGCTGGCATTCCCGGATAACACCCGGGCGGATCTGGTGCCCTCGGCGGAGGGCGCGGTGGTCTATGGGCCGGTGCGCGACACCGGCATCTACACGATCTCCTGGGAAGGCGCCGCTCAGGGCAGCGATGTTGAAGTCGGCGGACGCGTGCGGCGGGCGCTGGCGGCGAATCTCGCCGACCCGCGCGAGTCGAACATCGGCTCGGCCACGGCGCTCGAGGTGCCGGGGAAGGAAGCCGTGAATGCCGAGCAGGGCGGCGCGGCGTCGGGATTGCGGAAGTTGTGGCCGTACCTGCTGTTGTTTGCGCTGTTGATGGTGCTGGTCGAGTGGTGGGTGTACAACCGCAAGGTGATGCTGTAGCAGAGGAGGCACGCGGGCATGGCGGAACGCGCGGCGCAACTGGGCGGCACCTCGCGGGGCCTGCGGAGCGCGCCGCGGTTCGCGGCCCGGCTGGGCATGCTGCTGGCGGTCGTGTTGATCGTGCTCGGGTCGCCCGCGCGGGCCGAAGAGCGGGTCGGGATCAACGTGTCGTTCGGCTGGCAGGGCGTGCTCGTGCCCGATCGGTGGTGCCCGATGCGCGCGATCCTTGCCGGCCCGGGCGGAGCGCCGTTGAGCAAGCCTCTCGGCGGGACGCTGGTGGTTCGATATGCGCAGGACGCGACGCAGGAAGCGGAGCTGCGCCTGGCGGTGGCGGGCACGCCGGGCCGGACGGCGCGCCTTGACGGCGCGGTGTGCGTTCCGCGGTTCGTCCAGCGCATCACGTGCGAGCTTTACAGCGAGGACGGCGACATGATCGCCCGGCAGGTGTACGCGAACGGGCCTGATGATGATGCGGGCGAGCTGCCGCTGCCGCCGGTCGCGGGTACGGGCTGCATGATGGCGATCACCGACGGTTCGCAGATGCTCGATGACGACCTGCTCAAGCAGTGGCGCCGGCAGGAGAATGTGTACAGTTCCGGCACGCAGGTGTCGTGTGCGAGTCTGCGCCCCGGCGAGTTTCCCGTGATGAGCGCGGCGTACCAGAGCGTGCGCGTCGCGGTGATCGATGGGAACGGCGAGATTGACCCGCGCGCGGCGGCGGCGCTGCGCGAGTGGGTGCTCGGGGGTGGGCGGCTCGTGGTGGTCGCGGCGCGCGGGGGCGATGGATGGCGCGCGTGGGTTCGGGCGGCGGAGGGCGGCACTCTTGTGGAGGCGGCAGAGCCGAGCGCGGGCGTGCTCCCTGAATCGGTGCAACGGGCGGCGCAAACGAAGCTTCTGCTGATGAAACCTGAAGAGGAGGGCGAAGCACCCGGGCTGTATCGCGCGCCGCGACGCCGGGCGCGCGAGGAAGGGCCGGCGGAGCCCGTGCGGCTGTCGGCGCTGGCCTCGCAGCGGGTGCTGAGCCTCACGCCCGCGGGTCGAGCGCACGGATGGAGCGTGCGCTGGGCATTGGATGGCGCCGGCGATGCCGACGCCGGCGCGCGCGGGTTGCTGGCGGAGGGGCCGGTCGGGCTTGGGCATGTTGTCGTCATGGGCCTGGACCCGCGCCGATCGATGATGGTTCCGGAGGGCGCGGCGTCGTCGGCCGACAAGCTCGCATCGCGATTGTGGCGAGATGCGCTCGACAAGGCGCTTGCGGATGAGTTACGCGCCGACGTGGAGCGCGACGAATGGGCGTACGACTACATGGTGTCGTCGGGCGGATCGCTTGAGTCGTCGCAGGCGCTGCGGGGGGTGCTCGATGCGTCGATTGACGTCGCGCCGCTGAGCATCGGCGTCTTCATGGTCATCGGGGTGTCGATGCTGCTGCTGGCGGTGATGATCGGGCCGGGAGACTTCCTGCTCCTGCGCTCGCGGCACCGGCGACAATGGTCGTGGGTGACGGCGTTTGCCTGGATCGGGCTGGCGTCGGCGGCGTCGTACTTCGGGCCGGCGCTGATCCGGGATTCGCGATCGAGCCTGCGGCGCGTGAGCGTGGTTGACGCGGTGACGAGCCTCGACGGGCGAGCGCCGGCGCTGGCGTATCAGACGAGCGTCACGAGCATCTGGGCGGGCGCGACTCGGCGACTCTCGATCGGCGCCTCGCCGAACGGCGCCGAGCTCTCGACGGGCGCAAGCTGGCGCGGCGTGTCAGGCGTGGAACGCGCCTGGCACCATGAAAGCGCGATGCTGCTGCCCATCTCCGGGTTCGAGCAGCGCCCGCCGAGCATCGATGCATCGAGCGACCCCTGGGGCGGCGTGCCGGCACGGCTGTCGGCCGAGACGGCGCCCGAGCGAGCGGGGCTGGCCCTGCGCGGGTGGACATTGCGGGCATTCCTGGATGAGGCACGCGTGCCCTGCCCGGTCTTCGCCACGTTCGTGAATGGGGCGGCGGGGCGGGTGGTGCGGCTCGGGGGCGTCCCGGCGGGGGCGAGTGTGGCGGCGGCGTGCGTTGAGACCGACGCGGGATGGACGCCGCTGGCTTTTCAGGAGGAGGCGGCGGAAGCGGGATCGGGTGATTCAACGGCCGAAGCGGCGATGACGCGTGCGCGATCGTTCGAAGCGTCGATCGGCGCTCGGTTTACGCGTCGTGGCGCGCCGCGGCGACCGGCGCCGAGCGATGAGTCGGCGCGAGTGACGCCGCCGGGGAGCGCGCCGGAGGTGCTGCCATGGGACCTGTGGCTGGGCGGTTCGGGGGGCGCGCTCCCGGGTGCGGATCGGCGCAGCGCGGCGCTTGCGGGGCGCGTGTCGAGCGGGGAGTGGGCGGTGCTGTACCTGCATCTGCGCGACCTGCCGATGGATGTCGCGGTGGAAACAGGAATCGAATCGAAGCGTGAGGCGCTTGTTCGCCTGGCGGTGCCGATGGAGGCGCAACGGTGATTCATATTTGCGATGTGTCGAAGCGGTTTGGTTCGCTCGTGGCGCTCAACGCGATCACGCTGGACATCGGTCCGGGCGAAGTGTTCGGGTTCATCGGGCCGAACGGCGCGGGCAAGTCGACGACGATGAAGATTCTCGCGGGCCTGCTCGCGCCGGACTCGGGCGAGGCGAGCGTCTGCGGGCTCAACGTGCGTACGCACGGCGCGGAGATCCGCCGCCTGCTGGGGTACATGCCCGATTCGCTCGGCGTGTACGACGACCTGACGGTGGACGAGTACCTGCAGTTCTTCGCGTCGGCGTTCCGGATTCCGCGCGAGCGCCGGCGCCCGGTGATCGACTCGGTGCTGCAGCTCACTGATCTCGTGGGGAAGCGCGACGCGATGGTCGATTCGCTCTCGCGCGGGATGCAGCAGCGCCTGGGCGTGGCGCGGGTGCTCCTGCACGAGCCGAAGGTGCTCTTGCTCGATGAGCCGGCGAGCGGGCTCGACCCGCGCGCACGGATCGAGCTGCGCGAGCTGCTGCTCGAGCTTCGACGCATGGGCAAGTGCATCATGGTGAGCTCGCACATTCTGTCGGAGCTGGGGGAGATGTGCACGAGCATCGGGATCATCGAGCGCGGAACGATGCTCTTTGCCGGGACGATCCAGGAGGCGTTTGCGCGCTGCGGCGTGGGTGAGCGGATCGTCGTGTCGCTCGAGGCCGGGTCACACTCGCCCGAGGAGCTGGCCGAGCGGATCGCGCGCGACACGCGCGTGGCTCGGGCGGCGGTCGAGAATGCGCCGGGGAACGGAGGCGAGGAGCGTGCCCCGGCCGCTGCGAGCGCGGGTGGAAACCTGCTCATCGACCTGACGCCTGGGCAGCATTCGCATCACTTCATCATTGAGGCGCTGGTGAGCGCCGGGGCGAGAATCGCGTCGTTCACGCCGAGGCCGATCAGGCTGGAGGACGCCTTCCTGCGTCTGACCAAGGGGGCGCTGAACTGAGTCCGAGGATCGGGGCGACCGGGAGTCGAGCATGAGCGAGCGGGTCGAAAGTGCGGCGGGCGGAGAGACGGGAGCGATGACCGCGCGGCGCTCGCTGGGGCGGCGGATCGTCGAGGGGCTCGACCCCGTGCGGCTGTTCGTGGGTCCGGTGTTTCAGCGCGACATGCGCGTGATGGGCCGCAAGCGCGGGACCTACTGGTCGCGCGGGGCGTACGCGCTGGCGCTCTGCGTCTTCGTGTCGCTGTTCTTCGTGGCGATTCTGGAGGAGAGCCAGAGTTCGCGCGGGTCGGTGCAGGTGCAGCGATTGCAGGACCTGGCGCCGATGCTGGCCCTCGCCGTCGGATGGTTTCAGCTCATCGGTGTTCTGCTCATCGCGCCGGTGCTGACCTCGCCGGCGATCTGTGATGAGAAGCGCAACAAGACGGCGGCGGCGCTGGCGACCTCGCCGCTCACCGCGGCACAGATCCTCTGCTCCAATCTCGCCAGCCGCATGGTGCAACTGGTGATCCTGATGCTCACGGCGGCGCCGCTGCTGCTGGCGCTTCGCGTCTTCGGCGGACTCGAAGTCGAAACGGTTGTCGGCATCAGCGCGATTACGCTCAGCACGGGCGTGCTCGCGGCATCGCTGGGCCTGTGGGGCTCGGTGCATGCGAAGCGGGCGTCCTCGGCGGCGGCGTATGCGCTCACCTGGTGCGTGGGGATTTCGCTGCTCCCGCTCATTGTCCTCCTGGTCAACGTGACGATTCGCGGCAGTGTGAGCGGTCCGGGCGGGGTGTGGGGTTGGAACTACGCGGTGATGATGAGCCCGCCCTTCGCGCTGGCGAGCACGAGCGTGCCTGGGATGATGTTCGCCGGCGTCGGGATCGGCCCCTTATGGGCGATGAACTCACTCAGCAACCTGCTCGTCTCGGCGGTGGTGCTGGGGGTCGCCTCGGCGCAGCTTCGCCGAGTGCTGCTGCGCGAAGCGGCGGAATCGCCCCCGGGACCGGAGGCGCCGGCCGGCGTGCCCGGTTCGCCACGGCGCACGAGGTCGCCCAGCGGCGCGATTCGGGCGATGGCCGGCGCGATCGGCGCGGCCCGCTGGTCGAAGTCGGCCCGGGCGCTGGTCTTCCTGTTCGGGCTTGTCGGGCCCGGGATCTACTTCGTGCAGCAGGTGCTCACCCATGACGAGCCGTGGGCCGGACCGCTCATCGCGGCGGCGCTGCTGGTGGTGCTGAGCGCCGCGTTCCTGGCGCCCCTGCGGCGGGCGCGGCGGCTGGTTTCCGATGCTCCGGTGCTGTGGCGCGAGATGCGCCAAACCGCGTTCGGGTCGTGGAAGTTCACGCTGGCGGCCGCGATCCTGGGCGCGGCGCTGCTGGCGACGGCGTATTCAAACGGAGGCGCGAGCGACGACGATTTTTCGATGGTGCTGGGCGTGATCCTGACGCTCATTCTGATTCTGCAGACCGCTGCCGCCGCGGGAAACGCTGTCGCGGGTGAGGTGCAGGCGCGCACATGGCACGTGCTGCTGACCACGCCGCTCTCGGGGCGCGAGGTGCTCGTGGGGAAAGTCGCGGGTGTGGTCCGTCGCGCGTGGCCCCCGGCGGCGGTGCTGGGCGTGCACTGCGCGTTCATGCTGGCGCGCGGGCAGATGCACATCATCGGCGTGGTATTCGCGGCGTGGGTGATGCTCTCGGCAGCGGTGTTCCTGGCAAGCATCGGCACGGCCCTGAGCCTGTGGCTCCGGCGGACGACGCCCGCGACGATCTGGACGGTGGTCATCGGGCTCGCGCTCTGGGCGGCTCTCCCGGGGACCGCGGCCGGCGTGATCGAGGGTTCGGGCATCGGCATGCGCAATGGGAGCGCGACGGCCGTGCTGTTCAACGGCATCATTTCGATCAACCCGGTCCCGCTGGTGGCGCTGAGCCTGGAGGGAGCGATTTCGTCGCACTCGAGCAAGCTCGAGTTTGACATGCCCTATGGCCAGACCGGGCCGCTGGCGTTCGCACTGCACCTGCTCCTGGGAATGGGCGTGCTCTGGGCGGTGTCGATCGGCGTTCTGACGCTGGCCTCGGCGCGGTTCGCATCGATCAACGCCCGGTCTGCATGATGCGAACGCCGGACAAACAGGCCGGAGCTGCGTTGGAATGCGCGGGTTCGGGCGAACTGGGAGGGGGTCCGGGACGGATTGGCACACGCCGGGCAACTGGCGGTGTCGTTGTTGCGGATACTGTTCGGGACTCGCGGGCGCACGGTGAAAGGCGGGTCGGCGTGAAGGGCTCAACCGATTTCGAGTTGCTCCTCCTGACGCATGGTGGCAACGCTGACGCGGCGGTGGCGCTCTGGGCGCGCTTCGGCCCGCGCATGATCGCGCTCGCCTGTGCCGTGCTGCGCGAGCGAGACACCCTGACTGCTCAGGATGTCGTGCAGGGCGTGTTTGTTCGACTGCTCGCGCTCGAGCGGCGGACGATCCGCGACGTCAAGGATGTCGCGGCGTGGCTCTCGCGCCTCACGCGCAACGCGGCGCTCAACCACATCCGCGAGAACTCGCGCCGGCGCGCCCGCGTGCAGCGCGCGACCCAGGGCAAGGTGGTCTACGAACGCGGCAGCGCGGGAATGACTGCCGGGCCACTCCCGCCGGACCTGCGCGAGGCGCTCGACGCCCTGCCCGATGAGCAGCGCGACACGATCCTGCTCAAGCACGTCGCCGGGCTGACCTTTGACCAGATGGCGCACGCGATGGAGGAGAACCGGAACACCATCGCGTCGCGATATCGCGCGGCGATGGCCCATCTGCGGCGGGTGCTGGGCGAGCAGGAGAACGATGGAAGCCATACGCCGCCGATGCACCTGGTCGGAGCTTCGCGATGAACCAGACCCTCGAGGGACGCCTGGACGCGCTGGGAAGGCAGGCGGTGAGCGACGCGCTTGCCCCGGTGCCGGCGGCGCTGGTGAGCGCGGTCTCTCAGCGGCAGGTGGCGCGAAGCACACTCCGTCTCACACTCGCGTGCGCGGGCATCGGGTGCTTCCTTCTGACGGGCCTGCTGGCGTACGTGATGCTGCCCGTGACGCCGCGACCGGTGGGAAGCGCGCCGGGGACCACTCATGCAGCGGCGACTGCTGATCACGCCGGCGCCGCGGGCGAGCCACCGGCATCCCATGCGGGCGCGGGCGACTCGGGTCAGCCGATCCATGCGGCCGGCGGCGGATCGAACTCCGCCGTTTCTGAGCCGGGCGCGACGGACAAGCGAGCACCGGTCGCCGCGGAGGTCAAACCGGCCAAGCCCGCGCGGTCCGATTGAGGCCTATCGGACTTTTCCAGCTTTCGTGATTGGGTCAGAGCGGCGCGGCTGACGCCGACGTGCCCTTGGAGGGCGGGGTCGGGCGATGTGGCTGCCCAGTGTCGAATAGAGTTGACCGGGGCCGCGGATCGGGCCCTCGGGCCGCTCACGGCCTCTGGAGGGTCGGTTGTCCTCGCACGCGGCCCAGCCCCATGTTGGCGTTTCGAAACCGGCGGAGACCCCGGGGGGTGTCGCGCCCGACGACGCGGGTGCCCTGACGAAGAAGGCCTCGGCGGGCATGGCCTGGCTCATGGCCCAGACCCTGGGCTACAAGATTCTCAGCCTCTTCGGGACGATCTACCTCACGCACCTCATCGACCCGGAGCATCTGGGGCAGATGACGCTCGCGCTCGGAGTGGCGGCGTTCACGAACTTCCTGCAGCAGCCCGGCCTGCGCGAGGTGCTCGTGCAGCGGCGGGCGCGCTCGCCTCACTGGGATGAGCCCGCGCTGCCGCTCTCGCTGGCGTTCGGCGTGGGCGCCGGGGTGCTCACGGCACTGGCGGGTCCGCTTGGCGCCTGGTTCTGGAACAGCCCCGGACTGGTGTGGCTGCTGCTCATCCTGGCGGTGCAGGCGCCGCTTTCGGGGCTTTCGGTTGTTCCGGAGGCGATGCTGCAATCGCAGCTTCGGTTCCGCGCGATCGCGGTGCTCGAGTTCGTGCGGGCGGTCGGGCTTCTGCTTTCGCAGATCGGGCTGGCCTTTGCGCTCTCGAGCGCCGGGCATCGGGAGTGGGGGGCGTTTGCGCTGGCTGCGCCGGTGCCCGTGTGGGCGATGTTCCGCTGCGCGGGGCTGTGGCTCGCCGCCCGGCCGCAGGTGCGATGGCGCCCGCGCCCGCGCCTGTGGCGGTATCTCTGGACGGATTCGGCCAAGCTCTTCGCGGCGTCGCTGGTGGGCCTGTTCATCAGCCAGGGGTCGCTCTTTGTTCTCGGGAGGTGGTATGACGACCGGGTGGTGGGGCTGTACGCGTTTGCGTTCAACCTTTCGCTCATCACGGCCGTGATGCTCACGCAGAACATCGCGATGGTGGTGTTTCCGGTGCTCAGCACCATGCAGGACCAGCCCGAGCGGCTGCTGCGCGTATTCCTGCGCTCCGGGCGGCTGCTCAACATGATCGCGGTGCCGCTCTGCCTGCTTCAGGGGGCGCTTGCCGAGCCGTTCATCCGCACGGTGTGCCAGCCGAAGTGGGCGGGATCGGTCGAGATCATGCAGGCGCTGTCGGTGGCGATGGCGTTTGTGGTGATCTGGCCGAGCAGCCGGAGCCTGATGCAGGCGCAGGGCCGGTACAACCTGGCGCTGGTGATGCAATGCCTGCACGCGACGCTGTTCATGAGCGCGGTGATCGTCGCCGCGAGACTCGGACAGGGGCTGGCGGTGGCGATCGGCGTGGCGTGCGTCTATGCGTTCATCGGGATCGTCGATCCGTTCATGGGCATACGTCCGCTGGGCGGGCGGCTGCGCGATGTGCTCGCACTTTTCGCGGGTCCGTCGATCGCCGGGCTGCTGGGCGTGGTCGCCCCGGCGCTGGCCGCGCGGGCGCTGTTCCCGGCGGACCGGGAGTGGATCCCCGGGCTGTCCGGCGCGTTCACGACGGCGTATCTGCCGCAGGCGGCGCTGGCGTGCATGGCGAGTGCCGTGACGTGCGTGCTCGTTTACCGGGTCGTGATGCCGCACGAGCTGCGCGAACTGGTCGGGCTGGGCGCGAAGATGCTCGAGCGTGTGAGCGGGCGCTTTCGGCGATGAGCGGTCGCGGGCCGATGCGCGCCCGTACATTTGTGGCTCATGGCGTTCCCGTGGGATGACTGGCAGTTCTGGGTGGTGACGGTGATCTTCGTGGTCGCCGCGGGTTACCTGCTGCGCGAGGTGCTGCCGATCCCGTTCTTTTCCAGCCGGGCGCGCCGGCGCCGGCGCGAGAGCAAGGCGACGCTCACCATCAGTGCGAAGCGAGAAGGCGAAGTGCCGGCGAAGCCGGGCGAACCCCCATCAGATCGGCCGGCCTGATCGGATTCGTTTGGCGTGAAGCCGGGCGGCGCGACGAAACCGCCGACACGTGCAGGGCATCAAAGAACGTGTTAGCATACACTAACACACTATGGTCGTCAACGATGTGCATTCCGGGATGAATCCGACCAGCGTCTCGGCCATCGAGCGGCCCCGGACGGTTGAGGCGTTGCAGGCGATCGTCAGGCGGGCGGCGAGTGCCGGCGACTCGATTGTGCTGTCGGGCTCCCGTCACGCCATGGGCGGGCAGCAGTTTCTACGCGACCGCCTGCTCGTCGACCTGCGCGGGATGGACCGCGTGCTCGAACTTGACGAGCAGCGGGGGCTGGTTCGAGTCGAGGCCGGGATCCAATGGCCGGCCCTCATCGCAAGGCTGCACGAGCTGCAGCGCGGCACAGCCCCGCGCGAAGAGCCGCGATGGGGCATCGCTCAGAAGCAGACCGGCGCCGATGACCTCACGCTCGGCGGCGCGGTCGCGGCCAACATCCACGGGCGCGGTCTGCTGATGGCGCCGCTGGCGAGCGACCTCGAGTCGATCACCGTGGTCGATGCGCGAGGAGAACTCGTGCGAGCCAGCCGGACAGAGCATCCGGAGCTTTTCCGCGGCGTCATCGGCGGATACGGGCTGCTCGGTGCCGTCGCGGACGTGACGCTCCGGCTCGTCCCCCGGCGCAAGCTCCGACGGGTCGTGCGGATCATCGATATCGAAGACGCGGTCAACGCGGCCCAGCGCCGGATCGACGCGGGGTTCATCTACGGCGACTTCCAGTTCGACGTCGATCCCGCATCGCCCGAGTTTCTGACCAAGGGCGTCTTTTCGTGCTACCAGCCCGTGCCCGATGACACGCCCATGCCCGCGCCGGCGCGGGAGCTCTCAGGAGATGACTGGATCAACCTGCTCCACCTCGCGCACGTCGACAAGCGCGAAGCCTTTGCGCAGTACGCCCGGCACTACCTGAGCACCGACGGCCAGTTGTACTGGTCCGACCTGCACCAGCTCGGGGTCTATCTCGATGGCTATCACGCGGAGGTCGATCGCCGACTCGGGGCGTCATGCCCGGGAGGAGAGATGATCACCGAGGTGTATGTGCCGCCGGAGCGGCTGGTGGACTTCCTCAAGGATGCAGCGGCGATGCTGACGCGCCGGCAAGCGCCGGTGATCTACGGCACGATCCGACTGATTCAGGCTGATGACCTGACGCTGCTGGCCTGGGCCAGGCAGGTCTTTGCATGCGTCATCTTCAACCTGCACGTTGATCGCTCGAACGAGGGCATGGCCCGGGTCGCGCCGGCGTTCGGCGACCTCATCGATCTGGCCATCGACCGGGGAGGCAGTTTCTACCTCACGTATCACCGCTTCGCGACGCGGGCGCAGATCGAGCGGGCCTATCCGGGCATGGAGGCGTTTCGCGCGCTGAAGCGCGCGTGGGACCCCGGTCGCGTCTTCGCCAGCGATTGGCACGACTGGCTTGAGTCGACGCTCCGCGCTTGAGAGAACGGCCAGCGTGCGGGCACCGGGAGAAGATCAATCTTCCGGAACGTGATCGCTCGTGACGACCTTGCGGAACGCGGCACGGAGCTTCTTGGTCACCGGGCCTTCGATCCCCGTGCCGATCTTGGTGTCATCGATCTGCGTGACGGCGATGATCTCGGCGGCGGAGCCGGTGAGGAAGACCTCGTCGGCGGACTTGACCTCCTGCGGCTTGATGTTCTTCACGTTGCACGGGATATCGAGCTCGGCGCACAGGTCCATGACGAATCGGCGGGTGATGCCTTCGAGGATGCCGGCCTCGGTGGGCGGCGTGAAGACGCGCCCGTCGCGGATGATGAAGAGGTTGTCGCCCGTGCACTCGCCCACGAACCCGTCGAGATTGAGCATGATCGCCTCGTCGCAGCCCTGGTCGATGGCTTCGACCTTAGCGAGGATGTTGTTGAGGTAGTTGAGGCTCTTGAGGCGCGGGTCGAGGCACTCGATGGGCGTGCGCGGGCGCTTGGCGATGATGATGCGCATGCCCCGCTCGTAGAGCTCGGCGGCGTAGAGGGCGATCTGGTCGGCGATGCAGATGACCCCGGGGACGGGGCACTTGCGCGGGTCGAGGCCGAGCGTGCCGTAGCCGCGGGAGACGACGAGGCGGATGTACCCTTCGGAGAGGTTGTTGGCCTCGACGCAATCGCGCAGGATCTGGACCATCTCGTCGCGCGAGACGGGGATGCGCAGGCGGATCATCTCGGCGCAGCGCCAGAGGCGCTCCATGTGCTGCCCGCACTTGAAGATCTTGCCCTTGTAGACGCGGATGCCCTCGAAGACGCCGTCGCCGTAGAGGAGGCCGTGGTCATAGACCGAGATCATGGCCTGGCTCTTGGGGACGAGCGAGCCGTTGACGTAGATGATGGGTCGGTCGCCCTTGGGGTGCCCCTGCTCGAAGACGTGGGCGGTGGGGTGAGCACCCAGCGTGGTCTTGCTCCCGGCGCGGGTCGAGCGCCGGCTCGTGCCATTGCCGGCGGCGTGCCCCTTGCGGGTGGAAGCGGGTTTTCTCGGAGCAGTCTTGGTCTTCATGCCGGGCACTCCTTGTTCGAGCCGGTGCCTGTTCCATCGGCTCGAAGTCGGGGCGATCATAGTGGAATC
The DNA here is from genome assembly GCA_050182995.1 of Phycisphaerales bacterium. Taxonomy (GTDB): domain Bacteria; phylum Planctomycetota; class Phycisphaerae; order Phycisphaerales; family UBA1924; genus JAEUIX01. The sequence goes on from JBFXBS010000005.1 coordinate 336,762, forward strand.
CTGGGCGGCGGCCACCGGACGCCCGAGGCGCGCGCATGATACACAGACATACTATGGATCATGCCCATGCTTCAGTCGGCGATGCTTTCGAGATCGAACGGTCCCGGGGCGTGCCCGGCGAGGACGCGCGAGACCGCCGCGACGTAGTCGGACCAGAGGTTCCGTTCGCGCGCGAGGCGCTCGCGTCCGTCGGCGACCAGGCGGTAGACCTTCCCGCGTCGTCCGGTGCCGGTGGTCTGCCATTCTGCATCTATTTCGCCCGTGCGGCGCAGTCGTTTGAGGGCGGGGTACAGCGAGCCCTCCTCCACCGCGAGGAGCCCGCCGGAGGTGCGCTCAATCGTGCGGGCGATGGCGTACCCGTGGGCGGGCCCGCGCGCCAGCGTCGCGAGGATGAGCAGATCGAGTGTTCCCTGAAGCAGGGCGGGCTGGGCTGCGCCGTCACTCGGCATCGCGCATGCTAGGCATAGAGTGACTCTGTATCTCAGCAGCCGGCGAAGTAATTGTTGATGAAGTCGCCCAGGTCGTCGGGGTCCACGCTCCCGTCGGCGTTGAAATCCGCTCCGTCGCACGGCGGGAGGCTGAAATAGCAGTTGATGAAATCGCCCAGATCGTCGGGGTCGAGGGAGCCGTCGCCGTTGAAATCAGCCGGGCAGAGCGGGAGGATGGAGTTGACGTGGGCGATCAGTTGGCGGAGCGAAATCTCTGTCGCCTGGCGCGCGATCAGGACATTGGTGCCCTGTCCCACGTGCACATGCCCCGCGGCGACGCAGCGCGACGGATCATCGGCCGCGGCGTGGTCCTCGGAGTACCAGATGCCCAGGTACCCGATATAGCCCGAGAGGAACCCGCCGGCGAAGTCGAAGCCGTTGGGGTTCATCGGGTCGTAGTTCTGGACGAAGGGGTCAATGTCGGTCGGGCTGGGAATGCCGGCGCGCACGGCGTCAACAATTGCCTGCATCGGAAGCGACGAGTTGCGGATGTGGCCGGGGGTCTCCGCGGCGATGGGCACATCAACCGGTCGAGTCTGCGGGACATAGTCGATGGTGTAGATCGGCACGGTTCGCCCGGGGACGAGGGGCTCGCCCGAGAGCCGGAAGCGCTGACACGCCGGTTCCATCTCCCAGCCCCGCGTGGTGTTGGCGCGAGAAAACGTGATGATGGCGACGGGCCGGATGGCCGCGACGATCTGGGCCCAGTCGGCGGCGGTGTCCTGGTAGTCGACTTCGAGATCGCCGTTGCCCTTGGGGTTCATGCCCGTGCCGCCTGGGAACTCGGGGAAGTAGGCGTAGATGTCGTACCCGCGACCCTCCCAGTTGGCGCCGATCCAGCCGCCGGGGTTCTGCTCGGTGTTCTGCGACCAGGGGCGGAGCATCTCGTTGGTGGGGGGCCAGTAGCCGGTGATGAGGATGTTGCGCGTGTGATCGGCGTGAGCCGCGCCTGCGAGCAGGGCGGCGGCGGCGAGCGAGCAGGTTCGCGTCAGGGTGGGCATGGATACTCCAGTCGGGGCGGGCGAGACGATGGTACCGCGATGTCGATCGCCGCGGCTCACGGGCAGCCGGCGAAGTAGACGTTGATGAAGTCGCCCAGGTCGTCGGCGTTCACGTCGCCGTCGGTGTTGAAGTCGGCGCGATCGCAGGGCGGGACGGCAAAGTAGCAGTTGATGAAGTCGCCGAGGTCGTCGGCGTTGATGTCGCCGTCGCCGTTGAAGTCGGCCTGGCAGCCGCAGGGAGCGTTGAGCCCGCCGTTGATGATCAGGCCCCAGCGATGCAGGACGTGCGGAATGCCCGAGGTGGCGCCGCCCGCCTGGTTATCGCTGATGGTGAGGGTCCACACGCCGGTGATGGAGGTGTTGACGAAGCTCTGCGTGAGATTGACGACGACGTCGTTGCAGGTGGTGGGCTGATAGTGACCCGGCAGGACGACGAGGCCGGTGAAGTCGAAGTACTCGGCCGAGTCGGGCATGGCAGGGCCGTAGGGGTTGACGGACTGGTCATCGAAGATGTAGACGCCGCCCATGTCGGTGAGGCGGCCCTGGGAGCCGTAGTTGGGGCAGCCGCCGCGGGTGTCGTCGATTCGGCGGATGAGATCCTGCGTGGCGCCGGTGGGGCCGGTGATAGTGATGATCAGATCGCCGACGCGGCCGTGGTTGAGGTCGATGAGGACCTTGAGGTCATCGAGGTTGCCGGCGTCGGTCACGGTGATGGTGCGAGTGAGCACGCCGGGTGTTCCGCCGGCGCCGCTGGTTCCATCGGGGATGGTCGCTTCGGGTGATTCCTCGTAGTTGGGCGTGTCGCCGCAGTAGGTGAAGGGGCCGCGGAACGAGCCGGCACAGTTGGCCTGGGTGGTGATGGTGCACCCGGCGGAGGTGCAGCAGGCGCCCTGAGGCTCGAGGAGGCTGAGGGTGATGTCGTACGCGCCGAAGGGCTGAGAGCTGGCGATGCGCCCGACGAGCACCCAGTACGTCACGCCGCCCTGGAGTTCGAAGAAGGCGAAGTCGTCGGGGATGCTCCCGCCCATCTTGCAATCGACGGGCGTGAGGGCGTCGCACGCCGGACCGGTGAAGAGCGCGATGACGAGGTCATCGGAAGAAGTATCGACGACGCTCAGGAGCTTGGCGGTCGTGGGCTCGACGCGGTACCAGACGCCGAAGCCGGTCGAGGACTGGGGCGGGTTGTTGAAGTTGCAGGTGACGTCGAGGTCGGCGGTCGCGGAGGGGCCGGGCGGCGTGTCGTGCAGGGTGTCGGTGACGAGCGTGGCGTTGCACGGCTCATCGTTGTCGGGTGTGGGCTCGAACGTGAAGGAGAGGTTGTAATCGCCGCTGGGGGTGGCGGTCGTCGACTGCATGCCGACGAGGATGGTGTAGGTGGTGTTGGGGGCGAGCTGGATGTAGATGTCATCGTTGGTGAAGGCGCCGTAGCACTGGACGGGCACGCCGCCGCAGGAATCAAAGACGTTGTAGAAGACATCCTGGCTGGAGTTGTCGGCGACGCGGAGCGTGCCGCTGAGTTCGGAGCTGGTGTAGGTGTACCAGACCCCGTTGGGGCGGGTGTTGAGGGTGGTGCCACAGGCGTTGATGCCGCCGGTGCCGGTGGAGGTGGGCACGCCCGGGTCGCCCGAAGCGGCGCGGGCGCGGACGATGTCATTGAAGGGGAGGCCCACGTCATTGAGGCTGATGGCGCTGTCGCAGAAGTCGTTGTCGGGCGCCGGAAGGAAGTTGATGAGGAAGTCATACGCCTGCGTGGGTGAGTTGGTGGTGGGGGCCGAGTCGTAGGAGACGAGGAGCCAGTAGGTGGCGCCGCCGGCGAGGCTGGAGATGATCGCGCCGCTCAGCGTTTCGTCGACGCACTGGACGGGCGCGACGCTGTTGCAATCGAACCCGGAAAAGAGCGTGTAGTTGGTCGGATTGATCGAGCGGTCGAAGATCTCGAGCACGCCGTTGGACGGGGCGGTGAACATGTACCACACGCCGTGACGTGCGCCAGGGTTGGCGGCGGCATCGCACGAGACGTTGAACGGCTCGTCGCCCGCGCTCGGAGCCCAGGGCTGATCAGAGAACGGGAACGCCGAGATCATCCCGGCCGTGCACGGCTCGTCGTTTCCGACGACAGGCACCCAGGTGAACGTGAGATCGAGCGGGACCTGGGGCTGGAGCGCGTTGGCGGTCTCGCGACCGATCTGGAACAGGTAGGTCTGCCCGCTCTGGACGGGGATGCCGCCGTCCTCGCGGTTGAGGCAGATGGTCGACGCGGAGGCGCAATCGGCATGACGCGAGACGACGATGTCCTCGGTGCTGTTTTCGCTGATCCGGAGCGAACCGTTGGCCGGAGCGGTGAAGGAGTACCACACGCTGAACTTCACCTCGGCATCGCCGTTGCACGTGCCCGCGTCGATGAAATCGGACGTGGCGTCGCGGTTGTTGACGAGCGTGTGGAACGGCCCGCCGGTGACGATGTTGACGCCGCCCGGCGACGCGTCGGTGAGATTGAGCGGGGCCGAGCAGAGGTCGTTGGCGGCGGGCGCGGGGAAGATGCGGAGTCGGGCGGCGACCTGGATCGTGGTGCCGCCGCTGGTCACGCTCAGCGGCGTGACATAGGCGCCCGCGCCGAGGCCGCCGGGCACGCCGAACTGGTACGAGAAGATTCCGTCGCCGGGCGACAAATCCCCGTTCGTGCCGTCGTCGAAGAGGGGCTGGTTGGCCGCGAGTCCAAGTGCGGAGAGGTTGGCGCTGGCGGCGGTGAGCGCCCCGGCAAGGGGGGTGCACGAAACCAGCGAGGCGCGCGACGCCGTGAGCGTCACGATTGATCCGTCACCCGCGATCGTCAGCGCGGGCTGATAGCTCAGGGCGACAAAGGCGTTTGAGTCGGAGTTTCGCGGCATCGGGGGGACGCTGCTGGTGAGATCAAACGCGTTGTCGTTGCCGTCGACGCAACCGCCGTCGTTGCGGCTGACGGCGCGATCGATGCCGCTGAGCGTGGGGAGCCCGGGGCCTGAGCCCTCGAAGCACAAGGCGTTGGGATGGCCGTAGCGGAAGAGGTCGACGAGGTCAGGACGACCGTTTGGGCAGGTGCCGGCGGCGATGGGCATCGTCGTCGACATGAGCGCGACGCCGTTGTTTTCGCTCACGAGAATCGCGCCGTCGTAGACCGGGCCCATGACGTCGGGCGCGGGGAGCGGCAGGGTCACCACGTTCGAGCCAAGCGACCCGCGCTGGAACGAAGGGGCGATCAGCAGGTACTGCCCGGGATAGATGATCCCTGAAATGGGGATGACATCCCAGGCGGGCGTGGCCTGAGTCGTGGCCGTGCCGAAGTCGCCGAAGAGCTGAACCGACCAGCCGGCGAGGTCGACAGGCATGGATCCGCGATTGAAAAGCTCGACAAAGTCGCGGTCGAATGGGTCGACGCCGAGGCCGCCGTTCCCGTTGACCTGAGAGATGACCACCTGGGCCTGAGCGGACGCGCCCGCGGCGAGCAGGGCGGCCAGGGCCAGGAACCGTCGTGCGTGATTCAGCATTGGTCGTGCTCCGTGCGTGCGGTTGCGGGCGACTCGGCAGCATGGGCGTGCCCGGGCAACGCCCTGCATAATGGCCCAAGTTCCCCAGCACCCCGACCCGTGCGCGGCGGCCCCATCGCCGCCGATCAGATGAGAATCTAACCGCTGAGATACGCCCTGACAACGGGGCGGTTGCCAAATGCAGGCGAAGTGCGAGCCGTTGAGGCGCACATCGCGAAGCAGGGCCGATCCCCGCCCTAACACCCAGCGAAGAACGCGTTGATGAAGTCGCCGAGGTCGTCGGGGTCGATGTTGCCGTCGGAGTTGAAGTCGGCTCCCGGGCAGGGCGGCAGGGTGAAAAAGCAGTTGATGAAGTCGCCCAGGTCGTCGGGGTCGAGGTTGCCGTCGAAGTTGAAGTCGGGCGGGCAGGGTGGCGCGACGATCGAGAACGTAATCTGGGCCGTGCCGCCCGCGGCGCCGTCGCCGGAGGGGAGCGCCCCGCCCGTGATTTCGCCGTCGAGAACCCCGGCAGCGGTGCTCACGCCCGCACCGATGCTCAGCGTGTACTCACCCGGCGTGAGCGGCCCGGCCACCGAGAGCCGGGCGCGGCGAAGCGCACCGTCATACGCAAACCCGAACCCGACAGCGCCTGAAGGCCCTGTGAGCGTGAAGGCCGCGGGAAGTGCTGTCACGTCGTCGCTGAAGAACAGGTCGATCGTGCCCGGCGCTTCGCTCGAAGCGACCAGGGCCCCGGGCGCGGGCACGGATTCCACGATCACCGGCGGCCCCGCGACGTACGCCTCGCTCGACTTGTCAGTCGCGAGAATCCAGTTGAACTCATCGACGACGATGCCGGTCACGGGCGCCGGGGCGGCGACGACGAAGTGATCCGTGATCGCGTCGTGAGTGCAGGTTACCGTCATCGGCCCGCCGGCCGTGTCAAGCCGGATGTCAACCGGCATGACGAAGACGCCGGCCACGCCGAAGTCGGGGTTGTTCTGCACCTGGCGCAGGCGGATTTTCGCGTAGTTCTTCCCATTGACGGTGATGGGCGCGAACGACGAGGCGTAGGCCGGGGCGCCGCCGCTGTAGATCCACTGCTGAAAGAAGGTCGTAAGGTCGCGTCCGCTCGTGCTCGAAGCGATGGAGGCGAAATCGTCGGTGGTGGCGGCGGAGCCTGAGAACGCGGTGCGATAGTCGCGCAGGATCTGAAAGAACGTCTCATCGCCCACGACCTTGCGGAGCATGTGGACGACCCAGCCGGCCTTGCGATAGGAGTACGTGCTGCTGAAGATGGGCGTGTTGCTCGTGGTGTCGTAGCGGTACACGCTGCCGCTGACGTTGGCCGGGCGGCGCTGCGACATCGCGACATGAAGCGCCGGCAGCCCGGAAGAGCCCGGCTTGCGCTCTTCCCACAGCGCTTCGCTGTACGTGGCAAAGCCTTCATTCAGCCAGATGTCGCTCCACGTGCGGCACGTGACGTCGTTTCCGAACCACTGGTGCGCCAGCTCGTGCATCGTGACGAACTCGAGAAACACACCCTGGCCCGTCATCGTCTGGTGTTCCATGCCCCCGCTGAAGGGGAACTGGTACATCCCGTACTTCTCAGCGGCGAAGGGGAACGGTCCGAAGAGATCGCTGAAGAGCCGCAGACCTTCGACGCTCACTTCCCATGTGGCGCGCTGCGCCGGCGTGTCGTCGTGCGGGTAGAGGTAGAAATCGACGGGGAACGTCTCGCCCGTCGAGAGCGTCGCCGTGCGCGGATGGTGGTTGTAGATGCTGGAAGAAAAGCACGCGAGATAGACCGCTTGCGGGTAGTTCGTCGCCCAGCGGTGCCGGCGCCGATCTCCGGAAAGGTTGTCGATGCCCTGGAGCAGACCGTTGGAAACACTGGTCAGCGCGGCCGGCGCGGTGATGGCGATCTGAAACGTCGCCTTGTCACGCATGTCTCCCGGCTCGCCCACGTCGCCTTCCTTGGAGGGCCACCACGTGTACGCGTAGAACGCTTCGCTGAGCGTCGTCACGATCGGGTTGCCGACGGCGGTCGACTGAAACTCGATCGACCCGAACCCGCGCGAGACGGCGGGGCCGCTGTACTCGATCGTGAGCGTGAATGTCTCTCCCGGCGCGTACGTCCGATCGAGCGTGGCCCGCCGCGTGGTCGTCGAGAGTGTCGCGATCGGGGCCGGCGTCGAGCCGTTCAGCGTGGCCGACGTGATCGCAAAATTGTTGCGCAGGCGAAACGTGAACTCGCTGACGGGCGCGACGGCCCGAACGGTGAGCGTGCACGTCCCTGCGAGCGTGGTCGTCGCCGGGAAGACTTCGAGGTCGAGATTCACATTCAGCAGGTCAGTCGCGTCGAGCGACTCGGCGAGCGCGACCAGCGGCTCATCGTCGGCACCCAGTCCGGCCGCCAGGCGATGGGCCATCATCGCGGCCTTCCCGCAGCCCACGTGACAGCCGTGGTCTCCGGGGGGACAGACGCCCGATGCCGCCGTCGACAGGCCGCCCGCCCCGAGCACAAGCGCACCGACCACGCAGGCATGTCGCCGCTTCACGAGTTTCACCACTTCAGGCTCCTCAGACCCTCCCGAATCCTGCATCGCACGCTTTCAAGATACCTCAAGCCGCTCAACGGGGCCACCCGTATCCCGAACGTACACCAGATGTTTCACTCACGCGTGGGCCCCGCCACTCGTTGGAACAGTGCTTTTTGACACGGTGCGTTCGCGGCCTCGTCATTGCACAGTACGGTTGGGCCAGTTACGCTCGGTCTGGGCCGCGCCGCGAACCTCGCAGCCGTGCCCGGGAGAAGATCATGAACAGCATTCGTAACTGGCTCGCGGCGGTGGCGTCGTCAACGCTGATCGTCCTGGGTTTGCCCGCGTCCCTTGACGCCCAGGCCCCGACGCAGCTCTCTCAGTTCGTCCTTGGCGATCCCATGTCGCCCCAGGCCTCGGCGCTCACCAGCGTGGGCTCGCAGGTCTTCTTCTCCACCACGCCCGCGCCCGGCACGGCCCTCGGGGGCCTGTGGCGCTCCGATGGCTCACCCGCCGGCACCGTGCGCTTTCGCTCGAATGTCTTTGTCGAGCTGAACGGCTTCAGTGCGCCCGGCATGGGCGAGGTCGATCTTTCGCCCGTGGTCATCAACGGCGTCGTGTATTTCATCGGGTACAACGGCACCCTCGAAGGCCCGCGCGGTCTCTGGCGCAGCGACCTCACCGCCGGCGGCACGTTCGAGATCGCCCGGTTCACTTCGGGCGGCGGCATGAACGCCTGGCCGAACCGGCTCGTCGTCGTGGGCTCGTCCCTGTACTTCTCGGTGGAGAACACCGTGTGGCGCAGCCAGGGCACGACCCTGACAACTGAGATCATGCGCGACTTCGGGACGTTCGGGGCACGACCGCAGGCGCTCTCAGCCCTGGGCAACACCCTCCTCTTCTCCACCAACCCAATGACCACCGGGCCCGACGCGGGCATCTGGCGCTGCGACGGCACCCCCGCCTCCACCCAGCTCATCAAGCCTCTGGCCTACATCGATTTCCCGGGCTTCCTGGAGCCGGGCGAGCACGCTGACTCGCGCCGACCGGTCGAGTCGGGCGGGTTGCTCTACTTCTCCGGTTTTGAAGGCTCGGGGACCGGCGGGAACGGGCTGTGGCGTTCCGACGGCACGCTGAGCGGCACATTCGAGATTCGCCGATTCGAAATTTCCCCCGGCATCACTCTCCAGCCCCGCGACCTCGTCGATCGCGCCGGCATCGTGCACTTCTTTGTCGGGTCGCAGTTCTGGCGCTCCGGCCCGACCGAAAACACCTCGCAGATGATCTTCGACTTCGCGACCATGGGCGGAACGCTCATGGCCCGACCCTCCTCGCTCATCGGCGTGGGTGATGCATTCATGTTTGCCGTCAGTGAACCCACCCAGCCGCTGGTGCGCGGGCTATGGCGCTCCGATGGCTCGACGCTCGGCACCGAGCGGTTCAACTCGCGCGTCACGATCGACATGAGTTCCGGTCCTCCCGGGCCCACCCCGCCGGCGGACAAGCGCCCGATCGTTGTGGGGCGCGTCGCCTTCTTTGCCGGGTCGAACCCGAACCAGGCGATCCCGGGCGAGAACGGGGCCTTGTACCGCTCCGGGCTCTCCAGTGACACCACCTACGTCATCGCGGAGTTCCTCGACCCGCTCAACAACTACTTCATCAGCCCCACTCAGTTCCGCTACGCCGGGCAGAACATGTTCGTGCTCGCGCAGGGGAACGTCTTCGTGCTCCGTCCGCGCGTCTGCGAGAGCGACTTCAACGGCGACGGGGACATCAACGCCGATGACCTGGGCGATTTCATCAACACCTATTTCTCTCCATGCCCGTGAGCCCGCGCCGCGGCTGGGCGGCGGGCTCGAGCCCATCGGTCCCTCGGCGCGATACACTCGATCGATGCTCAACCTTCGACTGGCGTCGATGCTGGCGGTCGCTGCGGTCTGCGGCGCCTGCGGAGTCGACGCGCCCAAGGCGGCAAGCATCGCGCCGAGCGACGAGGCCGTCCAGACGCCGGTGCCCGTGACCTCCGAAGTCCTTGCCGAGCTCCAGCCTGTGCGCGTGCGGGTGCATCCGCTCACGCGGTTCGAACGTGACGGCCCGCCGCCCAAGGGCCGCCTGCGCCTCGTCTGTTATCTCGAACTGGGCGATCGCTGGGGGCACGCAGGCAAGTGGCTCGGGCACGTGCGCGTCGAGCTCTACAAGCCCAGCGAGGCAACGAGCGACACCGGCGCCGGCGCCTCGGGCGGCGGCGAGCGCCAGGAGGTTGTCTGGAACATCGACCTCGCCGATCCGGAAAAGAACGCCCTCGCCTACGACTGGGTGACGCGAGCTTATCGCCTCGAGCTGGTCGGGCTGCCCGAGTGGGCCGAGCGCCTGGCCCGAGGCGAATCGCGCGAGCCCTGGGCGACGGTGCGGGCCTACTTCCTCGTGGCCGAGCCGGGCGGCGGCGAGAAGCGCCTGGAGGGCAGCCTGCGCATCCGTCGCGGCAGCGCCGACGAACCGGGCGGCGGCTGAACGATCACGATGTGGTCACGCCTCGCGCTCGCGGAGCGAGGCCGCGATCGACGATTCGTGCAGCGGAACGCTCGCGCGGTCGAGCGTCTCCTTGGCGCGCTGCAGCGCATCGGGATCGACGCTCTTCCAATCGCGCTCGGCCTGCTCGATGAGCGCCCGCAGGGCGGCGAGCGCGCCGGCGACGGCCTCGCGCGCCGCGGGCGCGAGGGCCGGCCCGTGCCGATCGAACTGCGTGCCGACCCAGTGCAGGTCGAGCCTGCCGTTGGCGATGAGATCGACCACGCGATGCCGCGTCATGTCCTCGCGGGCGTGCGCGAATGACTCGCGCTCGAGCCGGTCGACCTCATCGCGCGTGAGCCCGTGGTTGGGGACGACCTGGATGCTCGCGCGCTTGCCGCTGCGCAGCTCGACCGCACCGACCGAGAGAATCCCGCTCGCATCGACCGCAAACTCGACGCGCACCTGTGGAATGCCCGCGGGCATCGGCGGGATGCCCGCGAGGTTGAACGTGCCGAGCAGCCGGCAATCGGCGCTCATCTCGCGCTCGCCCTGGTAGACGCTGAGCTTGATGCTCGTCTGCCCGTCCACGCTCGTCGAGAACATCTCCGTTGCGCGGATGGGCACGGTGGAGTTGCGCATTACGATCTTCGCGACCGCCCCGCCGACCGTCTCGATCCCCAGCGAGAGCGGAATCACGTCGAGCAGGAGCGCCTGGCGCGTCGCCCCGGCGAGCACCGCGCCCTGCATCGCCGCCCCGAGCGCGACGACCTGGTCGGGGTCGAGCGCGGTGTAGGGCGCGACGCCGAAGAACTCCTCCACGCGCCGGCGCACGAGCGGGATGCGTGTCGATCCGCCCACGAGCACGACCGCCGCGATCGGCTCTTCCTCAATCTGCCGGCGCGCATCGCGCAGGGCACGCCGGCACGCCGCGAGCGTGCGATCGACCAGCGGCGTCATGAGCCCTTCGAGCTCCGCGCGGGTGATGGTGCGCTCGTACACGCGCGCCGGTCCTCCCGCAGCAGCGCCGAGGTCGATCCGCACCGCCGCGCGCTCCTCGCTCGACAATCGCACCTTCGCGGCTTCCGCGAACGCGAGCAGTGCCGTGAGCGTCTCGGGTGAGATCCCTGCGCCCGGTGCGGCGTCTTTCAGCCCGAAGCGGTCGCTGATCTCCCGCAGGAAGAGCTCGACCAGCGCCCGATCAATATCGTCGCCGCCCAGATGCGTGTCGCCGGAGGTTGAGAGCACCTGGAAGTAGTCCGAGTCCGCCGTGGGGTTGGGCGTGATCCGCATGATCGAGACGTCAAACGTCCCGCCGCCGAAGTCGTACACGACCACGACGCGCGAGGCGCCGGCCGAACCCGCGCCCGAGTTCCGAATCCCCAGCCCATATGCCAGGGCCGCGGCGGTCGGCTCATTCACGATGCGCACGACATCCAGCCCCGCGAGCCGCCCCGCGTCGCGCGTCGCCTGTCGCTGGGCGTCGTCGAAATACGCCGGCACCGTCACGACGGCCTTGAGTGACGCTCGGTTCTCCGCCGGGCCCGTGGGCCGCCCGAGCGCCCGCTCGGCCTGCTCACGCAACGCGCCGAGCACAAGCGCGCTCACCTCCTGCGGCGAAACGACTTGCCCCCACGGCAGGCGCACCCGCGCCGTCCGCCCCGCGCCCTCGATCACCTCGTACGACAAATAGGCGAGGTCGCCCGCCGCATCGTCCCGCGAGCGACCCATCAGCCGCTTCACGCTTGCCACCGTCTCCCGCGGAAAGCGCACGGCGTCGCGCTTCGCCTCGTGCCCGACGAGCGGTCGTTGAGCGCCATCCTCGAAGAACCGCACCACGCTCGGGAGGAGCGCCCGCCCCGCTTCATCCCTGATGACGCGCGGTGCGGCATCGCCCGCGCTCGCGCCGGGCGGCCAGTGCGCAATCGCCACCAGGCTGTACGTCGTCCCCAGATCGATCCCGATGATCGGTTCAGGGGCGGGCTCCGGCTGGGTCCGCGCTGGGGGCGTCAACTCGTCGCTCACGTTCGAGTCTAGGTGAACCCGGGGCATTCATCGATCCCGCGCGCCGGCGTCTTCTACCCTCCGTCGTGCCTGAATCGCGCACCTGGCTGCCCGATCTTCGACTCGCGGCGCTCGTCGGCGTCCTCGTCGTCGCGCGCCTCGCCTACCTCGCCTGGAGCTGCCCCTATTCTCTCGTCGAAGACGAAGCCCAATACTGGGTGTGGAGCCAGAACCTCGCCCTTTCCTATTACACCAAGGGCCCGGGCATCGCCTGGACCATCGCGGCGTCGACGGCCCTGCTCGGCGATACTGAGTTCGGCGTGCGCTTCGCCGCCCCGCTCTTCTCGGGCCTGATGACGCTCGCCGCCGCCGGCCTGGTGCGCACGATCACGGGTGACCCGCGCCGCGCGCTCTACGCCGCGTTCGCTCTCCAGCTCGCGCCGATTCTCCAGGCCACGGCCCTGCTCGGCACGATCGACGGGCCTTACGGCGCGTTCTGGGCGCTCGCCGCCTGCTTTGGCTGGCGCGCGTTCAATCGCGGGGGATTCGCGAACTGGATCGCGCTCGGCGCGTCCATCGGCCTTGGGTTTCTTTTCAAGTACACGATCCTGCTCCTCGTGCCCGGGCTCGCGATGTTCGCGATCGTCGCCGCTCGCGCCCGCGCAGGTCATCAAGCGCCGGGCGATCGGCGTTCACCCTTCGGCCCTGTGCTCGCGCTCGGGGCGCTGGTCATCTGCGCCTCCCCCGTCCTCATCTGGAACGATCAGCACCACTGGCCGACGCTCGCGCACCTCCTGGGGCACGTGGGCTTTGCCGAGCACGGGGCGGGTGCGCCCGCGCCGGTCCACGTCGAGCCGGGCGAACCCTGGTCGCCGCTCTGGCTGCCTCAGTTCCTCGGCACGCAGTTGGGCCTCGCCGGGCCGGGCCTCCTGCTTGCGAGTATCGGCCTCGTCCGCGCCTGGCGCGCCCGCCGCGACCCGCAGCAGCAGGGGCTCGTCTACCTCGCACTCTGCGGCGTCCCCATCCTGCTCTTCTACCTCCTCCTCAGTCTCATCGCCGAACCTGAAGGAAACTGGCCCCTCGCCGCCTATGTCACGCTCCTCCCGCTCGGTGGCATCGTCGCCGCCGACGGCATCGCCGCATGGCGAGAGCGCGTTGCAGCCTGGCGATGCATTCCGCCTCCCCGCCCGCGCGAAGGGGTGCTGCTTGCGCGTCCAGAGTCACCCGTGCAGATCCTGTGGCATGTGACCGTCGGCTTCGGCCTCGTCTGCGGAATCGTCATGGCCCGCGTGGATCTGCTCGCCCGCGTGCCCGCCGTCGGCGGTTTCGTGCCCGTCGGTCGCCTGCGTCAGGGGGCGGAACTGGCCGCGGGTGTTCAGGCGGCACGCGCGCGACTGCGCGAATCGACCGGCGCCGACCCGACCATCGTCGCCGCTCACTACGGCCGCGCGTCGCAGCTCGCGTTCTACCTGCCCGGCAGGCCCCCGGTCTTCTGCGCCTCCAGCCGACTCGGCGGCCGCCCCACGCCCCAGGACTTCTGGCCCGCGCACGATCTCGATACCGCGCTCTACTTTGGCCAGCCGAAGCTGCTGCTCGTCGGCGGAACCATCGAACAGTGGAGCACGATCGTCATCGACGTCCGCGACCTCGGGGCTGTCCCGGGGCTGGAGCGCAAGGGGCTGCGCGTCTTCTCGGCCGTGGGCCGGCGGCCGCTCGATTGATCAGCGATGAATCCTTGCCGCGGGCCGTCCCGAGCCGCTTCGCCCTCTCCGCCTGCGAATGATCACCCGTTGACGTATCTGAACCCGCATCCCGGACCCGGTTCGGCGCGCCGTCGGCGGCTCGCGCGGGCGGCGCTGGGCTGGACGGTGATCCTCATCATCGCGCACCTGCTCGATCGCTGGGCCTTTCAGCAGGCGTACGTCGCCGACGCCGCCGCTCGCTCGGTCATCGAGAGCAAGGACTGGTACCGCTTCCTGCGGATCATGGGCTATCTGCCCACGTGGCTCATCCTGGGAATCGCCCTGCTCCTGGCGGGTCGCGGCGGCAATGAGCGGGCGACACCCGGCACGCTCGGCCGGCGCGAATCGCCCGAGACCATGGGCATCCTGATCCCTGTCGCTGCCGGCCTGAGCGGGCTGCTCGCCGAGCTGCTCAAGATCATCGTCCGCCGCGGCCGTCCCATCGACTACGACGGCGACTACGGCTGGATCGCCTTCTCAGATGGGTTCGTGCAGACCTCTCGCCTGGGCATGGCGTCGAGTCATGCGGCGGTCGCCTTCGGTGCCGCCTTCACCGTCATGCGCGTTCACCCCCGATCGGGCTGGGTTCTCGTTCCCCTTGCCGCGGGCTGCGGTTACACACGCATGCTGAGCGGGCAACACTTCCTTTCCGACATCGTCGGGGCGGCGGCGATCGGCTGGCTCGTCGCCTGGATCCTCACGCCCGCGACCGGCACGCGATCGCGGTAGCCTCATGATCATCGACCGCTACATCGCGAGGCACTACTTCACGAACATCGTGCTGCTGCTCGTGCTCCTCTTTTCCTTTGTGATCGCCGTCGATGTCTCGATCAACCTCTCCCGGTTCTACAAGGCGGCGGGCGAAACGACGCGCGTCGCCGCCGGGGAGCCCTCGGCGCTCAAGCAGACCATTCTCACCGCGCTGCTCATTGTCTGGCTCTGGGCTCCGCGGCTGCTTCTGCTCTTCAACTACCTGCTCGGGCTCGTGCTCATCGGCGCGATGGGCTTCACCGTCGTGCAGCTCGTGCGCCACCGCGAGGTCGTGGCGATGCTCGCCGGCGGCGTTTCGCTCTGGCGCGCCGCCCGCCCGATCTTTATCGTCGCGATCCTCATGGTCGGGCTCCAGGTGCTCAACCAGGAACTGGTCATCCCGCGCATCGCCCACCTCCTGACGCGCGATCCCGGTTCGCGCAGCGATCAGCTCGCCGACTCCTTTCCCGTGCGCGTGACGCGCGACGGCACCGGCCGGCTCATCGCCGCCGCGCGGTTTCGACCGGGCGATGCGGTCCTCGAAGATGTTCACATCTGGGAGCGCAACGCCCAGGGGCGCGTCGTGCGGCGCATCTCCGCCCCGAGCGCGACGTTCGAGGGTGAAGACGCCGGGCCGGGCGGATCGCCGGATCGGGAGACCGGGCGCGCCGGCTCCTGGCGGCTCAAGGACCCGCGCGTCACCGTGTTCGCCTTCCGCGCGCCGGCCCGCGGCGATTCGGACCTGGATCTCCCGCCCGACCGAATCCACTCCGACCTCACCCCCACCACGCTCCTCATCGGCCAGTTCGCCTCCTTCAGCCAGAGTCTCTCGTGGCGACAGATCATCGACGTCATCTCGACCCCCGGCGTCCGCCCCGAGGTCGTCGAGCGCCTCACCCGCACCGGTCTCGCACGCGTCAGCGGCAGCATCTGCACCCTCCTCTCCCTGGTGATCTGCCTGCCCTTCTTCCTCACGCGCGAGCCGCGGAACATGGTCGTTCAATCGCTCAAGTGCGCGCCCGTCGCCATCATCACCACCATCGGCGCGGTGCTCGGCGCCGCGGCACCGATCCCGGGCCTTCCCGCGGCGGCGGCCGTCTTCATTCCCGTCGTCGTGCTCGCGCCCCTGGCCATCGCCGCCGCGACCAGCATGAAATCCTGATGCGCCTCACATGCAGCGCAGGGCGATGAGCGTCTGGTCATCCGTGGGCGGAGCCGCCGCCGAAAACTCCGTCACCGCGTTCATCACCCGCGCGATGCACTCCGCCGCCGGCACGCCTCCGCACGCCTGCAGCACGCGGTCGAGCCCGCTCATGCCCAGTTGCGCCCGCTGACCCTCCGGTCCGGGCGGCGCCATGGCTTCGGTGATCCCGTCGGTGTACAGCAGCAGCAGGTCGCCCGATTCCAGGCCGATCGTCTCCTCCGTGTACGTCTGGTCCGGCGTGATGCCCAGCGGGAGCGACCCCGCCCCATCGAGCGAAATCATCCGACCCTGGCGCGCGAGCCGCGGGGGATTGTGCCCCGCGGCGGAATATGTGAGCGTGCGCGCGACGGGGTCCAGCACCGCGTAGAACGCCGTCACAAACGTCCCCGTGCGCGTGTACGAACGCGCCAGTCGCGCGTTGAGGAAATCCAGAAGCGATGCCGGCGGCGTGTGCATCCCGGGTTTCGAGTGGGCGATCGCATGCGTGATCGCCATGAGCACCGCCGCGGGCGTCCCGTGCCCCGAGACGTCGGCGATGAAGATGCCCCACGCGCCTCCCGCGAGCGGGAAGAAGTCGTAATAGTCGCCGCCCGCGCGAGCGCTCGTGAGGTAGTGCGCCGCGAGTTCAAACCCCGGAATCGCCGGCAGCTCCGCCGGCAGGAGCGACCGCTGGATCTCTCCCACCGTCTGCAGCTCGCGATCGAGCGCTCCCAGCGCTCTGGTGAGCTGGTTCTTGAGCACGAGGTTCTGCGTCCCCCGGCCGAACAGCCCGGATTGCCAGTGCAGCACGGGGATTGCCATCGGGTCGATGGTGAACCCCTTCTCCAGGAGCATCACCGTGACGTTCAGGCTCTCGCCCCCGTCGTACTGAGGGAACGCCACCAGCGACGCAAACCCCTGAAGATAGAAGTGCGCAGGATCGTCCGCCGCCAGCCGCGACGGCAGATCATCGATGATCACCGGCGCGTTCGCGTAACAGATCTCCCCGAGCAGCCCTCCGCGCAGTCGCGGCAACCGGTGCCGCTGCGTCCAGGGGTTGAAGTGCTCTGAGAAACGCGATGAGCGCGTGACCAGGTAGTTCGGGGGCGTCTCGCCGCGACGTGAGGCGGTCACGTAGTGGCGGATGGGCATGAGCTCCCCGATGCCCGCCCAGTAGACATCGACGAGTTCTTCCGGGTCGCTGATGCTGGAGATCGCCTTCATCGTCTTGTCGATGATCTCCAGCTCTTCGCGCCAGGGTCGCCGCGTCGTCAGCATGCCGCCGATGGTAGCGAGCCGCGCCGCCGGCCCCGACCCCGACCGGGCGTTCGGCGCGAGGCCGAAACGAGCCTGGTGGGCGGCGCGCAGCAATTTGCCGGGAACGCGCTATCCATCCGTGCTGGAAATATCGCACTGGCCTATGTGGGGTCGCCCGTGCGGCCCGCCCAGACCGTCCATCACATGCCTTCACCAGGAGCCTTTCCATGAATCGCCGCGCGATCACTCTTTCCACGTTCGCCCTGAGTCTCTGCGCCGGGCTGGCCCATGCCGACCAGTGCCCGACGCTCGACAAGCTTGGCAATTTCTTCACCCCCGGCGCGTCCGACCAGTTCGGTGCGTCGCTTTCGATGTCCTTCGGCGGCCTCAACAACGCCCCGCTTCTGGCCGTCGGTCGTCCCAACGACGATCCGCCCATCTCCGGCGACAACGCGGGCGGCTTCGCGGTCTACCAGAAGATCAACGGCTGGTCGCTCATGTACGACTCCTTCAACACCACGGGGCAGGGTGGCGAGCGGCTCGGGCACTCCATCGGCCTGAGCGACCCGTACCTCATCGCCGGCGCCCCGGGGTTCAGCAACACCGGCCGCGCCCGCATCTATCGCCGACCGTCCAACGGCTCCGGCTACACCGGACCGGTCGACGTCTATCCCTCCCTCGGCGGCGCAGGTTCGGGCTTCGGCAACGCGGTGGCCGTCAGCAGCTTCGGCGGCGGCTGGGCCGTCGTCGGTGCGCCCTTTCACGACTTCCACGGCGAGGTCGATGCGGGTGCCGCGTTCTTCTTCGTCCGCAACGACGCCGACAACACCTGGACGCAGGCGTACCAGATCTGGGGCGGCGACTTCCTGGGCGAAACCGGTGGTCACCGCGGCGAAGCGGTCGCCATGTCGCAGAGTTCGCCCTTTGCCGCCGTCGGCGCGCCCAATCACGATCAGAACGGCTCTCCGACCGATCACGGCGCGGTGCGCGTGGTGATGCGGCTCGCCAACGGCCTCCCGAGCGGGCAGAGTGCGTACATCGTCCCGCCCAGCCCCGAGGCCAACGAGCACTTCGGCTCCGCCGTCGCCATCGAGGGCGACCTCCTCGTCGTCGGCTCGCCCGATGAAGACATGACGCTCCAGGAAGGCGGATTCATCCAGGCCGCGACCAACGGCGGCGCGATCTACATCTACCAGCGCACCGGGGAGTTCAACACCTGGGAGTTCGTCACCAAGCTCCGCTCGCCCACCCCCTCCGCCAACGCCCGCTTCGGCGCCAAGGTCGCCACCGACGGCAACATGCAGGTCGTCGTCTCCGAGCCCGGCACCAAGCGCACGTATCTCTACTCGCGTGACGGTGGCACGTGGCATTACCAGGCCGCGCTCTCCGACCCCGACTCTGTCGCCGCCGGCAGCTTCGGCAACGCCGTCGCCGTGCGCAGCGGCGACATCGCCGTCGCCGACGAAATGGATGACCACACCAGCACCACCGACGCCGGCGCCGTGTACGTGACCAGCATCGACCCCGATGTCGTCACGGGCGACCTCTGCTCCAATCCCATTCCCGTCCCCGCGGGGAACTACATCGGCTGCACCGAAAACGCCACGGCCTCTCCGTTCGTCGGCACCACCTGCGGCACCGGCGGCGGCGCTCAGGGCCCTGACGTCTTCTTCATCTTTCAGCCTGAGTGCAGCGGCAACGCCATCTTCGACACCTTCGGCTCCGACTTTGACACCGTCCTCTCAGTCCATTCCGCCTGCCCCAACAACTTCGGCGACGCCACCATCGTCTGCAATGATGACGCCAGCTTCGCCGCTCCCAACAACCGCGCCTCCCTCGTCACCTTCAACTTCACCGGCGGCGAGACGTACCTCATCCGCGTCAGCGGGTACGGCGGAGCCAAGGGCCAGTTCACCCTCCGCCACCTCTATACCTTCGGCGTTCCCAACGACACCTGCGCCACCGCCACGACTGTCGGTCTCGGCACCGTCAACACCAACACCTGTGCCGCAACCGGCGGACTTCTCTCCACCACCTGCGCCCAGGCCGTCTTCCGCGACGTGTGGTATCGCTTCATCGCTCCCCAGGCCGGCGCCTACCGCTTCACGACCTGCACGCAGGACGCCGGGTTTGACACCGTCCTGACGGTCTACAACGGCACGCAGCAATCCTGCCCCTCCACCACCGGCGATGAGATCGCCTGCAACGATGACGCCCCCGGCCACCCGTGCAACCCCCTCAACTCGCGTCTCACCGTCAACGCCGCCGCCGGGCAGAGCATGCTCATTCGCGTCGCCGGCTACGTCGACGCCGACCACGGTGCTGTCGCCCTCACCATCGATCGGCCGTTCATCTGTGCCGCCGACTTCAACGGTGACGGCAGCCTCGATCCCGATGACCTCGGCGACTACATCAACTGCTACTTCAGTCAGCCCCCCTGCCCCATGGCCGATTTCAACGCCGACGGGAACGTCGACCCCGATGACCTCGGCGACTTCATCAACGCCTACTTCACCGGTTGCCCGTAACCGGCCCGGACTTCAACCTCAACCCCTCGGCCACTCATCACTCTCTGGTCACCAATGCCCCTCGCCGGTCTTCGCCGGCGGGGGGTTTTCATTGGTGTTGGCGGGAGCGAAAGATGAGAGACTGGGCAAGCTGTCCGCTCAAAATCTCATCGGGGCGCGAATTCTCTAGCCCCCTGCCGAGGGAATTTCGCTATGTTCCTCAGTCGTCCGCCCAGTTCTTCGAGGGATTCACCATGCGCACCCGTGCGTCAGCCGTTCTCCCGGCCTCCATGCCACGCGCTCGCCGTTTGGCCACACTTTCGCTCGCACTGAGCGGCGTGGCGGCGACAGGCGCCTGGGCCGGCCCGCTCGATCCCCCCGCCGGTCCCGTCTCCAGCACGTACAAGACACTGACCGATGTTGAGCCGCGGATCGCGATGAGCGCGACCACCACCCCCGGCGGCGCCACCGCGATCTTGCGCATCAGCCAGCCCGGCTCGTACTACCTCACCGGCAACGTCATCGGCGTCGCCGGCCGCCACGGCATCGAGATCAGCTCAAGCGGCGTCACGCTCGACCTCAACGGCTTTGAAGTGATTGGTGTCGGTGCCGCGGGGGGCGCCTTCGACGGCGTTCGCGCCTTCGGCGGATTCAAGAACATCACCATCAAGAACGGCCATGTTCGCAACTGGGGCGATGACGGCGTCGAGATCGCCAACGTCGTCAACTCTGCCGGCGCCCGCGTCGTGAACGTCCAGTCCACCGGCAACGCCGGCATCGGCATCGCGTGCAGCACCAGCAACGGCGTCGTCATCGCCTGCACCGCCAGCGAGAATGGCTCCACGGGCATTTCCGCCACCAGGCTCATCAGCGAGTGCTCGGCGGTTGACAACGCAGGAAGCGGGTTGTCGGTTGGTCAAGGCGGAACAATCATCAACTCCACCGCCTTCTCCAACGACGGCAACGGCCTCTTCTCAGGCTTCGGCGGCACCATCGTCAACTGCACCTCCGACAACAACGCCGACGACGGCATCGAGGCCAGCAACGGCACCACCATCACCAACTGCTCGTTCCTCGCCAACGGCGGCAGCGGCATCAACGTCTTCTCCTCCATCACCATCCGCAACTGCACCGCCGTCGGCAACGCGCTCTACGGCATCGACGCCGACACGTACTGTCACATCGAGGGATCCACCGCCAACAGCAACACCCTCGGCGGCATCCGCTGCGGCTCGCGCGGCGTCGTCCGCAACAACATCGCCGCCCTCAATGCCAGCGGCGACGAGATCGGCGCAGGCATCCTCGGCGTCGGCAGCGACACCCGCTTCGAAGGAAACACCTGCAACAACAACGACTTCGGCATCGATATCGACGGCACCGGCAACATCATCATCTCCAACACCTGCGCCAACAACACTCAGGCGTTCGTCATCGGCGTCGACAACTTCTACGGCCCGATCATCGACCGCCGAATCCCCACCGCCATCGCCTCCACGCCCGCCGCCGTCGGATTCTCGGCGTCCAGCACGATGGGTTCCTCCGACAGCCGCGCCAACTTCGCACAGTGATCCCTTCGCTCCACAGCCTTGCCATGAACACGCTCAGGCCGATCATTCCCGCGTGCGCCGCCGCCCTTTGCGCCATTCACTCGGCTCCGGCGCTTGGTCAATCTTCGAATGTCGATCCCGCGTCCAGGTTCTCCTGGAGCGAAAACTGCGGGTGGATGAACTGGCGCGACGCCGGGTCGCCCACGGGCAGCCAGGGCGCGCGCTTCACCGACACCTTTGCGTCAGGCTTCGTCTGGATGGAGAACACGGGCTGGCTCAATCTGGGCGGCTCGCCCGCCAACGGCACCGCCTACGCCAACACCACCGGCGCCGATTCCGGCGTCAACATCGCCCCCGACGGCGCGCTCTCCGGCTTCGCCTGGGGCGAGAACATCGGCTGGGTCAACTTCACCCTGCCTTCGCTCCCCGCCGCCCAGCAGCCACGCCTCGACTTTTCCGCCGGCCGCCTCCGCGGCTACGCCTGGGGCGAGAACATCGGCTGGATCAATCTCGATGCCGCCGAGCTGGGCAAGTTCGTCGTGATCCGCAACTGCGCCGCCGACTTCAACGCCGACGGCAACCTCGACCCCGATGACCTGGGCGACTACATCAACTGCTACTTCAGCCAGCCCCCCTGCCCGATGGCCGACTTCAACGCCGACGGCAACATCGACCCCGATGACCTGGGCGATTTCATCAACGCCTATTTCGCCGGCTGCCCGTGATGGGCCTCTTCGCCTGATCGACCTCACGCGCGCCTCGTCGCCCTCGGTCGCACGGCCGGGTTGGAGGGGGGAACGGGGGCGCTTTCGCGCGCCCGCTCGTGGCAATCGCCCCCGCCCGAGGTATGCTCTCCTCACGGAGTGCTGATGATGATGATTCATCCCGTCGTGCTGTGCGCGTTCGCCCTCGCCGCCCTTGCCCGTCCCTCGACCGTTCCCGGCCAGATCGACCGCTCATCGGTGCCCGATGCCGCGCGCGTGCTGCCGATCCCCGGAGGGCCAGGATGGATCGCGCTCTGGAACGATGCCGGCGCGCCGCACTACGCGATCAGCCTCGACGGCCTCACCGTCGATCGCCACGGGCCCACGTCCTACGACCTGCTCCTGCGCTACGACCGGTTCGATCCGCTCGCGCGTGAGCCGGTCGTGCCGCCGGCGCTCACCGCCGATCCCGACTCAGTCGTGCGCATCGTCCAGTTTGTGACGCAGCCCCTGCCCGAGCAACGCGCGCTCGTCGAGTCCGCGGGTGGTCGTCTTGCCGCGTACCTCGGCAATCACGCGTACATCGTCCGCCTCGCCGCGGGCGACGCCGCCAAGCTCCGCGAGCAGCCGCTCGTCCGCTGGGTCGGCCCGTTCCACCCGGCGTATCGCCTCGAGGAACCGCTCCTCAAGCGCGTGCACGAGTCGGGCCCGGCGGAGCGCTACAGCATTCTCGCCCTCCCCTCCGAACTCGGCCGCGCCGCCGGCGACGCCCCGGCTGTCGCTCGCGACCTTGAAGCGCTCGGCGCCACGGTCGTCCAGCTCGCGCCCGAAAGCAACCGCCTTGAAGCGCTCCTGACTCCCGGGCAGCTTCTTGCCGCCGCCCGCCTCGACTCGGTCCTCTTCATCGACCGCACCTTCCCCATCACCACCTACATGGACAATGTTCGCATCGTCGGCGGCGCCAACATGCTCGAACAAGTCGCCGGATTCACCGGCGCCGGCGTCCGCGGCGAGGTCATGGATTCCAACCTCTTCGAAACGCACCAGGATTTCCAGCGGAACCCGCCCGTCTTCCACGGCGGTCGCGCCGGCAGCGCCAGCCACGGCACCAGCGTCTTCGGCATCGTCTTCGGCACCGGCGTGGGCAACGCCGCCGCTCGCGGTCTTCTCCCCGACGCCCAGGGCATCTTCGCCGACTACGGCAACCTCTCCAACCGCGCCGCCCACATCGCCCAGCTCAACCAGTCACCCTACTTCGCTGTGTTCCAGACCAATAGCTGGGGCTCCTGCTGCACCACCGCCTACACCACGCAGGCCGCCGACATGGACTCCATCCTCTTCCAGAACGACCTGCTTCTCCTCCAGGCCCAAGCCAACTCCGGCAGCACCGACTCCGACGTCATCGCCTTCGCCAAAAACCTCGTGTCCGTCGGCGGAATCCGGCACTTCGGCACCCTGTCCCTTTCCGATGACCGCTGGCAGAACGCCGGCAGCATCGGACCCGCCAGCGACGGCCGCATCAAGCCCGACCTCGCCTTCTGGTACGACAACATCCTCACCACGTCCTCCAGCGGCGCCTACACCACCGGCTTCGGCGGCACCAGCGCCGCCACCCCCATCACCGCCGGCCACTTCGGCCTCTTCTTCCAGATGTGGAGCGCGGGCATCTTCGGCAACCCCGTCGACCCCGGCGCCACCGTCTTCCAGAACCGCCCGCACATGTCCACCGCCAAGGCCATGCTCATCAACAGCGCCACGCCCTACGCCTTCGCCGGCACGACCGCCGACCTCACGCGCACGCACCAGGGCTGGGGCCGCGCCGACGTGCTCCGCCTCTACAACCTGCGCAACTCCATGTTCATCGTGAACGAGACCGACCCGCTCGCGAATCTCGAAACGCGCACCTACGCCCTCCGCGTCGCGCCCAACACCGCCGAGCTTCGGGCCACGCTCGTCTACACCGACCCGGCCGGCACGCCCAACGCCGCGCGCCACCGCGTCAACAACCTCTCGCTCAGGGTGCGCTCGCCCTCCGGCTTCACCTACTGGGGCAACGCCGGGCTTCTCGCCGCCAACGAATCGCTCCCCGCGGGCGTCGAAAACGTCGTCGACACCGTCGAGAACGTCTGGCTCAAGCTCCCCGCTCCCGGCGTCTGGACCATCGAAGTCATCGCCAGCGAAATCGTCCAGGATCAGCACCTCGAAACCATGTCCGCCGACGCCGACTACGCCCTCGTCATCAGCGGCGTCATCCCGCCCGCCGATTGCCTGGCCGATTTCAACGCCGACGGCGAACTGGACCCCGACGACCTCGGCGACTTCATCGACTGCTACTTCGCCCTGCCGCCCTGTTCAGAGGCCGATGTGAACGCCGATGCCGTCGTCGACCCCGACGATCTGGGCGACTTCATCAACGCCTTCTTCATGGGCTGCTGAACACAGGCGCGCTCAACGTCGTCGCCGCCGCAGGCATGCTGCCGCGACGACCAGCGCCAGCCCGCCCGCCCCCGGACCCGGCACCTGGAATGAAAGCGCTTGATCCGGGAGAAGGTACACCGGGGGGAGCAGTGTGATTGCTCCGAATACCATAACGTAACGTGCGCTCAAATCAGTGACGCTCATTCTGATGAGGCGCGGTGTTCCCACTTGGGTGGTCGGGAGAAAGTAGATCCGATAGACGGGCGTGAGGTCTCCGATCAGATTCACCGGGTTACTGTCAATCGGTGTCGCCACTCCGAGCGGACCAGACCCCTCAGATCCAAAATTAAATGGCCGCTGGCCGACAATGTTGGAAACAAACGGCGCGCCGCCCGCGGTGTTGCTGAACTGCCCGTTGCTCGGATCGGTGTTGGAGCCGAGGAACAAGGGTCCGACTTGCGGCGAGAACCCGCCCCGGAACGGCGCAAAGTGCCCCACAAGCGGCGCGCCGTCGGTATCCACGAGCGCGCGCCCATCACTATCCATGGGTCGCCCGGGCTCGACGCGTCCCTGGCTGGTGCCGAGCGCGCCGGCGAGGGCATCGGCGAACTCGACCCGCACGGAAGGCCCCCCGACGCGCGACACGCCGAAGTTTGTCGTCCCGGTGCTGGAACTGTTAGGCAAAATGCCCACGCGCGCAAAGATTGTGATGCCCACCTGCGTCGCCGACGGACCCTCCGCGAACGGCCCCGTTGAATCGACGACGAAACGGACGTCCCACACCTGCGCGCTCGTCGGCGCCTGGGCCGTCGCGGCTGCGCCGAGCCCACCCGCGCACATCAGGAGTCCGATCGAACGGCCTTTGGAG